>CAVXWN010000006.1:0-160377 GCA_963765485.1 uncultured Acidobacteriota bacterium
GCGGCGGACATCCCGAACCCCCAAGAATCGCGCGCACCCCAACTCGCCATGCGGGTTTCCCTGGCGGTCGGCTTCCTCATGCTCGGGACAAAAGTACTTGCCTATTGGATGACCGGATCCGCGGCGATCCTCTCCGACGCTGCCGAATCGGTCGTCCACGTGGTGGCTGTTTCCTTTGCCGCCTACAGTCTCTGGTTGAGCCGCAAGCCTCCTGATCCCAGCCATCTATACGGTCATGACAAGATCGCCTTCTTTTCGGCGGGGTTCGAGGGTGCCATGATTGTGCTGGCGGCAGTTTTTATCGTCTTCGAGTCAATTCACAGGTTGATCGCAGTCCCGAAACTGGAAAACCTGGGACAGGGGCCTTGCTCGTTTTGGCCGCTGGTCTCATCAATGGAGCTCTTGGCGGCTATCTCGTATGGGTTGGAAAAAAGTATGGGTCTTTGATCCTCGAGGCCGATGGTAGACACGTACTCACCGACTGCTTGACCAGTCTCGGTGTCCTCGTGGGACTTGGTTTGACCATCCTCACGGGCTGGCTGCGTTTTGATCCTATTGCTGCGATTCTTGTCGCCCTGGATATCCTTTGGATGGGGAGCAAGTTGATTCGCCAATCAATCGGTGGGTTGATGGATGAAGTCGATCCGATGACCCAAGCTCAAATCCGGCGACTGCTCATCGAGATGACTTCCGAAGCCGGGGTTGAGTTTCATGGGCTGCGGCATCGCAATGCTGGCAATACGAATTGGGTGGAATTCCATCTGCTTTTTCCCAAAGACACATCTTTGGAATCTGCGCATTCTCTGGCCACCAAAATTGAAGAGAGGATCCAACAAGATTCGAGGATGAGAACCGAAGTGATCAGCCATTTGGAAACACTGGAGGACCACCATGAGGTCCATAGTCGTGGTCACTTTGAGAAAGTTCGACGAGTAAGGTCCGCCGAAATCCAAACCTCCTCCCGAACCAGCCGGGGTCCTGCCCGCCCTTTATCACTTCCTGCTTCGAATCCGTGTTCGGCTGATACATCTGGGCTTCCCGTACTGTGGGATGAGCAGGAATTCAAGCGCTCGTCCCAACGCAGGTTGCGGCCGCTCAGATAGTTCCGGCGTTGTTAGGGATTCGGCCTGTAAAGTCGGTTACCTGGAAAATGGCTGGCGGCTTGGTAACGCCGTAGTTTAGACCGTCGCTAGGCGATCGCGTGGTGGTTCTCCACGGCCCACTTGGTGTAGCCAGCGGTACAGCGAATGGCTGGCTGCGCGGAGGGTGGCGTCGCGCACACAGAGCACCCGAAACTCGGTAGGCAGGCGATTCAGATACAGGCAGATGCGGTCGAAGTTGGTGTCGGAGGCGCAACGCGCCAAGGCCGAAGCCACCGCGTACTGCGCGGCCGCGTTCTCCGGGACCGGTTCCTGGGTCGGGTTCAGCAGAATGGCATCAATGTTGGGCAATTCCCGGAACATCCGCAAAAAGGCCGAGAATTCCGTGGCCGCGCCCGTGCCCACCGCTCCCGCGATGACTTCGTGCTCAATCGCTGGGTTCGACTGCGAGTCGAGGGAATCGAGAATGCGGGAGACAAACTCCCAGGAACGTGGTGAGGGGAAGGCGTTGGCGTCGCGGTCGAAGGCACTAAGCAATTCCGGCCGGAAGCGAAGGAAAGCAATTACCTCAGGACGAATCCCCGCTTGGATCGCCCATTCCGACCATTCCTGTACATCTACCTCAAACTCCAAATGCACGAAACGATTCCGGAGCGGAGTCGGCATCCGTGTCGTCACTGCCCGGTCCGAATCGCGGTTCCCGGCGGCGATAATGGCCCAACCCATCAGGCAAGACGTATTCACCCAATTTGCGATCGAGGACCAACTGATAGCAACTGGCCTGTGCCATGGCCGGCGCCGCATTCAGCTCGTCCAGGAAGAGAATGCCCGTTCCGTTCTGCGGCAAGAATTCCGGCGTCGCCCACTTTGAACGACCGTGACTTCCCAGAAATGGCAGGCCGCGTAGGTCGACCGGATCGAGCAAGAGTGCCCGTACGTCCTGGAGCGTGATTTTCAAAGCTTCGGCAAGTTGGCGGACGATAGCGCTCTTGCCTACGCTAGGTCCTCCCCAGATAAATACTGGTCTCCGGGCTACCACAAGGACACGCAAGGCGTCTGATACGGCAGATGCTTTCATGGCGATTTCCTTTCACCAAGCAAATCAGCTTGTTTATTGGAGGTTCTTGCAGGCGTTTCTCTTTTCTTCCCGGATCTAGTTCCGGGATGACACTGGGCACAGTCGCAGGGTTCTGAGAGGTATAATGGCGTTCGGTCGTCGGTTGTACCCGGGTACTGAACTATAATTATAGGAAATGGTGACCTGTAACTGGAGGCGCTCATGGATTCCAAAATCGCCAATGCTATCGCTCTGACCAACCATCCGGTCGCGCTGCTCTGGGCAGACGCCGCTCCCAAAGGTGCCGTCTCCTTTAAGCCGGGGCGCTGGGGCTGCGTCATGGCACTGTTTGCGGCGGCCGCCGCCAAGGCGCGCGTGGGCGCCTTTGACCGCCAGACTTACGGTTGCTGGGGCGGCGGCACCGGGCTGGGCTTCGGCAGGTGCTACCAGACCTTTCCCGGCGGCGAAGATTGCTTTTGCAGCTTCTCTGGCTGACGGCAATGAACGCACGGAAAAAGGCCGCAAGGTAGGCGAAATGGTCGCCTCCTGGCGCAATCGGAAGATGACTGACGATTTCCTGCAGGGCGAGCGCTATCTGAAAGACCCGGCCAGCGTCGAGGCTTGGCTGAGCGTCTTCCCCTTCCGCGACATTCCTGCTAAATGTGTCGTGGTTAAGCCGCTCGAGCAGGTCGACCCCGGCAGCGACGACGTCAAGAGCGTTACCTTCTTTGTTGATCCTGACCGGCTCTCTGCCCTGGTGATCCTTGCCAATTACGCTACCCCGCAGAAGGAGAACGTGACCATTCCCTGGTGCGCCGGATGCCAGTCAATCGGTTCATTTGCCTATCGCGAACTGGAGCGCGAGCACCCGCGCGCCGTCATCGGGCTGACCGATATCTCCGCGCGAAACACGGTACGCGCGGTCTTGGGCAGGAACATCATGTCGTTCACCGCGCCGTGGCCCGTCTTCCTGAAGATGGAAGAAAACGTTGACGGCAGCTTTCTCCAGCGGGAGAGCTGGCGCGAGTGCATGGAGCACTAGAGGATGTGATAGACAGAAAAGAATCGCAGTGACTTTCCTCTATTTAGTTAATTTTATTAGGCTTAATTTATAACTGGAAGGTTTGGTAGCGCTACCGGGAATCGAACCCGGGTTTTCAGATTGAGAATCTGACGTCCTATAGAGACGGTATGGACGGGGGAGACTGAATAAACTTGGAGCGAACCAGTTTCGCCGATTGCCCCATCAGTTGGTATGTAGGATGTAGGCCAATCCAGTATTATTTTCGCAGTTTGTCGATTGTGAGAGCCAGGAGACTTCCCATCCTCCGCTGACCCCGTCCAGCAAAGTGGCCCCGACTTCCCTCACTGCACCAAGGTACTTTCAACCGCGCCGGTCTATTTGCGGTACAGAACTCGGGTGAGTTTGGTGCATTGCTGGCGCTGATAGAGATTCAGGCCGAACTTGGGGCAACAAACCCGTACACGATACCTAGAAAACAATGTCCCGAGAATTCTTGACATGGCTCGGCCAGTGTCCTAACATGGCCATGATAAATAACACGGCCAGGATATATATCTTGGCCATGGTGATAAGATGTCATCTCCAAGCCAACACGCATCGCGGCCCAGAGAGGCTGACTTCGAGTCTCTGGTGGGGGATTTATTCCGCCGCGCCGGGTGGAGGATTGTACGTCAACCACTGGGCCAGGGCCACCAGGCAGACCTAATCGTTGATTCTGGCCAAAGAGAATACGTCATTGAGTGCAAGCGATCCTCAGAGGGGCGGCGTGATCGGCTGATCCCGCTTCTTTCCCAGGCCATTCTAGAGGTGCGAGCGGCCAAGCAGCAGTTATCAAAGTCGTCAGTTCCGGTAGCGGTCGTCGCGGCGGACCGTATTTCTGACTTAGTTGCTGGCCAGCTCAAGGGGTTCGCAAGACAGCATGCGCCGGATGTTGCCGTTGGAATTATCGATTTGGAAGGGCTCCGCGCTTTTCAAGGCTTCGGCCTGGAACGTTTCAATGCGGAGCGAGCGGCACCTCCCTCCCTTGGATCGCTTCCCGAGACCCGCCTGCCGGTGAACCTGTTCTCCGACCTTAACCAGTGGATGTTGAAGGTTCTACTGGCACCCAAGATTCCTGTGTCCATGCTTTCAGCCCCGCGAGAGCGATACCAAAACGCCGCGCAGTTTGCGCGTGCCGCAGATGTTTCGGTCATGAGCACTTCTCGTCTCGTCCGCCGTTTATCGAACGAGGGGTTCCTGGACAGCCGAAAAGACTGCTTGGAATTGGTACGCCACGAAGAATTGTTGGAACGATGGCGAGGCACCAGCCACATAACTGCGCGTCAGATAAGCGCACGGTGGATCATCCGCGGTGGGGACAAGCAACTTACTTCTGCCGTGGAGGCTTACGCCTCTCGTATGCATGCGAAATTCTCACCTGCGAAGCGTGTTCGGATACCTCAACAGATGATATCTCTCCCCCGCATTTGTGTTGGCCTCTTTGGAGCCGCGGAATTGCTCGGCGTTGGTTTCGTTCGTGGCGTTGCTCCATATCTTTATCTTGAACGACTGGATGCAGGGGTTTTAAAGCAGCTCGGTCTTACTCTTGAGGACGCAGATCGAAATCCCGACGTGCAGATACGGATCCCCGAGAATAGGGAATCCGTCTTTCGCCCGGTGGTCTGGCACGCCGGTCTACCCGTCGCGGACGTCGTCCAAATATGGCTTGATGTCGCCAACCACCCGGCACGAGGCAAAGAGCAGGCGCGGCAAATATGGAGAAGTGTGCTGGGTCCTGCTCTGCGAAGCGAGGCCTATGAACGGCCAAGCTGATAATGACGCCTTTGCGCGGCTCATTGTCGCGATTGAGCCGTGGCTCGGAGAGGTCGTGATTATCGGCGGCTGGGCCCACCGACTTTATCGCCTTCACCCCAACGCTCAAGCGCTCTACTATGTACCGCTGATGACTTTAGATACGGACGTCGTCCTGCCCACCCAGCTCACGGCGAGCGGGGAGGATGTGCGGAACCGTCTGCTCGCCCACGGCTTTTCCGAGCAGCGGTTCGGGGACGACAATCCTCCCGCAACTCATTACCACCTCTTAGAAGCACGGACCGATTTCTTTGCGGAATTTCTCACTCCGCTTAAGGGAAGCGAGTATCACCGGGGCGGGAGCCGAAGAGCTACTAAACAGATTTCGGGCGTCGTTAGTCAGCAGCTTCGGTATCTTGAGATCCTCCTGGAGTTCCCATGGAGCCTAGATCTAGACAAGGCAAATGGCTTTCCTTTGCCGGGCCGAAGGACAATTCGGGTGGCGAACCCGGCAGGTTTCCTCGCACATAAGGTTCTGATCCATAAAAGGCGAAGCCGCGAGAAGGTTGCGAAGGATATTCTATACATCCATGACACCCTGGAAACTTTCGGTGCGTGGTTGGCCGATTTGCATCGCGAATGGCAGGAGCACGTAAGGCTCCTCCTTCACCCACGCGCCGTGCGCACCGTCGAGCGCGGGAGGGAAGAACTTTTCGGAGAAATGAACGACTTCGTGCGAGAAGCCGCGCGGATGGCAGGCGGGAGGAAACTTACGCCAGAAACCATTCGAGAGGCTTGCCATTATGGACTGGAACAGGTCTTCGGATGATGAGATTACTGAGATTTGAAGTCGTGCCGCGAACCGAATGCGCAAGAACGGTCGTTCCTCCCTGCCGCTAGGCTGCTGGGCGACTGCCTACCTTACGAATGACGCTTCCAGATAGTCTCCAAAACGCAAATCGCTGCTAATTGCACTCAGCTTTCGTCTGAGTCGGCTTCGTCCATTTGCGCCAAGATGTAAAGCAGACAGTTTAGGCGGCGCAAACCGACCGTTTATTTTCGGGGGCAAGAATGATGAGTGTTGAAGTCGCCCCCTACTGTCCATTTACTGTCCACTTTTGTAGTGGAAGGTACAGACGTAGGAGACGCGGAGAGACAGAAGAGAATTGTCTTGTTTCCTTTGTAATTCATTCAATCCATTTGTATTATTTGCTAACTTGAAGATTTGGTAGCGCTACCGGGAATCGAACCCGGGTTTTCAGATTGAGAATCTGACGTCCTAACCCCTAGACGATAGCGCCATGGGTACTCAGTTCTTCTAGCATTCGCTCGCAAGCTGTGTCAAGTGAGGCTTTGCTCCCCGATCATCCTGACGGGCCGCCCTTAGGGTCGTGGTCACGTTCCAGCGAGCCGCGATCCCACCCGCCCAAATTGGCTGCGGCCTCATACGTCGTCTGCAAAAAGTCGAGAAGCGTGTGGTCTGGTGACTCTGATTGCCGGACGACATCATACGCCAGAATGAATTCTCGAAAATCGGTACTGTAGAACGAGCCTTCGGGCTTGATGAGCGCGTTCGAGAACCCAGCCGGTTCCGGGTAGGCATAGGAATAGAATGCGGGATAGCGAATCGCCCCGCCGCCGGGCCAAAAGCCGCAGCTACTGACTTCGTGCGAGTACGCGTCTCGGGTCACCCGATCCGGCAGGTTGGGAATGCCGCCGGGATGTAGAGGAGCTTTTCGGCCGGAAAACCGAGTGACGGCCAGATCAGGGGCGCCCCAGAAGAAATGCACGGGACTGCACTTGCCGATGTACCGAGCCCGAAACTCTTTGAAGACCTGGTCCGCCTGCACGAGGACGCGCCAGAAGCGATGGGCGTACTCCCGGTCATACGCCCGGTGAGTTTCGTCCTGGTCGAATCGGATAGGCTCGAGAACTTCATTGGGCAGCCGGCATATATTCACGTGAAGGTCGAGCTTACCCATTTCTTCCATGAGGCGCACATAGAAGGCTGCCACCGATTGCGGTTGGAGCGCAAGGACGCCGAGGCCGCCGTCGCTCGACTGCACTAACACTCGATGGTCGATGAAGTCGAAATCGATCTGAAAGGTCCGGCTGCCGTACGGAATGGGCGATGTGGTCAGCCCTCGGGCTGTAACGTACAACGTGACGTGCCAGGAATGATTCACCCAGAGACTTTGGGCGAGCCGAACCTTGCCGACGATCTGCGTCCACAGGTGCAACGTCGCGCACGTCTCGTTCCAAGCCTCCAGCGGTAGACTTGGCCATCGATCCGTGTGGGCGGAGGACAGAGTGGTCATCTCTTCAATCACCGGGCACAAACGTTCGTAGCGCGGGCGTCTCGCCGGCTGTGGAGCGCTGGCAGGATGCCCGCGCTACCGCCTTGATTGCGGCCGAGGACAGCGCTGCTCCACTCGCTACCCGCCTTGGACTGTCGACCGTCGACTCACCTTAATACTTGGTGAGAGATGAAAAATTGAACTCGCGAATCTTCACGGCTGGAACAACCATCTCGAAGGACTCTTCCCCTGCTGTCCTTTGAGGCGGGCCCATGGCTTCCACCTGGCAAAGCATTTCCACGACACTCTGATTGAATCGCAGGTTCTTGACTCCGTGCCGAACCTCGCCATCCTCGATCCAGAAGGTGCCGTCACGCGTCATGCCCGTCAGAATTTTCTGATAAGGATCCACCTCACGAATATACCAGAAGCGGGAAATGAGCAAACCTCTTGGAGTCGACCGGACCATGTCCTCGATGCTGGCGCGCTCGCCATCCATGACGATGTTCAATGGGGCTTCACCATATTCATTGGGTAGCGGGAAACCATGACCCGTCGGTTGCGTCCCCATCTTGTGTGCGGTCTGGCGGGCGTAAACCAGGTTCTTCACCACGCCCTCTTCAATGATGGTGACGCGCTGCCGGGGAACGCCTTCGCCGTCAAACGGAGCTCCGGTTTGAGAGGGGTGAAAAACATCATCACGGAGGTTGATGTTACCGCCGAACACCTTCTCTCCTACACGCCCAGTCAGGCAACTCCGCTGCTCATGCACTGCCAGGCCGCTGAAATCGAGAACCAGGAAGCCCAGGAGGTCGAGAAGGGCTGCGGGCTCGAGGATGACGGTGTATTTCCCCGGCTCGATTTCCTGCGGTTGGCTGCTGTTGAGAGCTTTTTGAGCCGCTCGCTCCGCCAATTCCTGCGGCTCCAACTCGGCCCAGTAGGGGGAAGTCTTCTTGGCCCAGCCCGACCCGTCCCCGCCCATCATGGTGACGGAAAACTCCGACTGCGTCTCCTCATGGAAGGAAGAAAGTCCGCGGGAATTAAAAATTGCGTAGGCGTGGGCCCCGCTGGAAAACACGCCCGCCGCGGTCAGGTGGTCCTTTTCGGCGCGCTCGATCGCGGTCGCCACAGTCTTGGCGCGAGCGGCGGGACTCAAATCCGCGGTCTCAGCGAAAAAGCGGTTGACGGCGCGGTAAGTTTGCGGGCCGGGCATTCGGAGAAGGTCCGGGTCGGGCGGTTGCAATCGTGCCAGTGCCAGCGCGCCTTCGCAGAGCTGTCGAGTGGACGCTTCGTCGAACTTGTTCGTACTGGCGCGCGCCATGCGGCCATCCGTCACCAGGCGCACCGAAAGCGTGGTGATCTCTTCTGCAACGTTCTGATGGATGATGTTGTTCGCAAACCGAGTCAGCGCGAAAGTGGAGGAGGAAACCATCGCCTCCGTCTCATCGGCTGTGGAGTATTTAAGGACTTTATCGAAGATTTGTTCTGCGCGTTGACGGGACAAAGCCATTGTAGAATTTACTCATTGATTCATTGAGCCATTGACTGAATGGGGGCCGCCTCAGAATTGATTCATTAGCTCATTGATCTATTCCAGGCCTACGTGATGAAGGGATTGGGATGCCGACCCAGCGCGAAGCACTCTCCCCAGTAATGTCTCTTCCATCGTCAATGGTGCAATGAATCAATGAACCGATGATTCAATGATTCAATTCTCCGGATAGGCGACGCCGACCTGCACCCTGCGGAAGCGCGCCGGGGAGGCGCCGTGGCCGGTCCCCATAGTCTGCATGGGCTGCCCTTTGCCGCAATTGGGCGTGCCCCATAGCGTCCAGTATTCGGGGCCGCAAATCCCGTCGCAGGAATTCCAGAATTCGGTAGTGATCCCCGCGTAACTGGGATTCTTGAGTATGCGCGTCTTCTTGCCATGGCGGATTTCCCAGGCAATTTCGGTCCCGAACTGAAAGTTGTAGCGCCGGTCGTCAATGGACCAACTGCGGTTCGTCTCCATGTAAATGCCATCGTCGGTGTCGGCAATCAGATCATCCAGCTTCCAGGCGCCGGGGAGGAGGCTGACGTTGGTCATGCGGATGAGGGGAATACGGTGCCAACTTTCGGCGCGCATGGCACCGCCGGAGCGCCTCTGCCCGATGGCCGCGGCGGTCTCCCGCGAGGTCAGATAGCCCACGAACAATCCATCCTTGATAATGGGAGTGCACTGAGCCGGCACGCCTTCGTCGTCGTAGGCAAACGTCCCCAGACCTGGCCCGTGGGCAGACGTGGCATCCGCTACAACATTTACGATTTCAGAAGCGTACTTAAGACTCCCCAGCTTTTCGAGGGTCAAGAAGCTCATGCCGGCGAAGTTCGCCTCGGATCCCAGCACCCGGTCGAGCTCGATGGGGTGACCAATCGACTCGTGGACCTGCAACCCCACCTGCGAGCCACCAAGGATGATGTCCTTAACTCCGGCCGGGCACTGGTCGGCTTTGTGGAGCGCCACCGCTTCTTCGGCTATGCGCGGCGCGTTTCCAAGCAGGTCAAGTTCCTCTACGAGTTCGTATCCCCGCGTCTGGTGCTGACCGCCGAAGGAATTCGGATAAGAACGCCTTTGAATTGCGCCCTCCGCGAAGGAAGTGGCGACGAAACCTGCTCCCGTCTGGGTCTTTTCCTGGTAGATTTCAGAACCGGCGCTGGAGAGGAAGAGCTGTTCAATGCGGCGAAAATCCATGGACGCTTCGGCTAGGGTCACACCTTTCACCCGCCGCAGCTCTGCATCCACCTTCAGCATCAACTCCAGGCAGGCTGACACAGGAATCGAGAAGGGATCAATCCGGCACGGGGATTTCCAGTGATCGAGGACCTTTCGCTCTTTGGCCAACTGAACATCATGTTTTTTCGCTGTGGCGCTGGCGCGCGCGATCTGGACCGCCTGGGCTGCTACGCGGTCGATACTGGCTCGCGTGAGGTCGTCAGTGGCGGCGAAACCCCAGGCGCCATCTGCGAGTACGCGGACCCCCACTCCCATGGATTGGGATTCTCTCACCTGTGCTGCCTGGCCGTTCTTGGTTGAAAGGTAACGCTGCCGGAGGTCAACAGCGCGGACATCGGCATAATTTGCGCCCCGCGCCTTCGCGGTGTCCAGCGCCCATCGGGCGATGTCCCTCATTCTCTTATTATCCTCGGGAACAACTGGGCCAACAATTGATCCATTGATTCATTGAATCATGGGCTCCACGGAGCCCTGTGCAGACTATCCCTCGCGCTCGCGGTCTTCCAACCGTCAATGAATCAGCGACTCAATGAGCCAATGAGTCAATTCGTCTAGGTTCCTTCCGACCAGGAGGCCAGGTATTCCTCCTGTTCGGGGGTAAGCTTGTCGATGGTCAGACCCAACGATTCGAGCTTGAGCCGCGCAACCTTCCGATCAATATCCGTCGGAACCGGATAAACCTTCGGCGTGAGTTGATGGGCATTCTTGACTATGTATTCCGCTGAAAGCGCCTGGTCGGCAAAGCTCATGTCCATCACGACCGCGGGATGCCCTTCGGCCGCCACCAGGTTGATCAACCTGCCTTCGCCGAGGACATAGATTTTGCGTTTGTCGGGCAGAGTGTATTCATCCACAAACTCGCGAGTCTGGCGCTTGCCGATGGACATTTCCTCGATCGCAGGAATGTCCAACTCAACATTGAAGTGCCCGGAGTTCGCCACCACCGCGCCATCCTTCATCGCTTGGAAATGCTCGCCCCGGATGACCGACTTATTCCCGGTGACGGTGATGAAAACGTCCCCCCACTTGGCAGCTTCCGCCATGGGCATCACCTGTAGGCCGTCCATGACAGCCTCGATCGCCCGCGTAGGGTTGATCTCGGTGACGGCGACGTGGGCTCCGAGCCCCTTGGCACGCATCGCCACGCCCCGTCCGCACCAGCCGTAGCCGGCCACTACGACGTGCAGGCCGGCGAACAGAAGGTTTGTCGCACGGATCACGCCGTCAACTGTGGATTGTCCCGTGCCGTAGCGGTTATCGAAGAGGTGCTTGGTGTCAGCGTCGTTCACGGCAATGATGGGATACCTGAGCACGCCGTCTTTCGCCATGCTGCGCAGCCGGATCACCCCCGTGGTGGTCTCCTCCGTCCCGCCAAGAACGCCCGAAACCAGTTCCTGCCGCTTGCTCAGAATTGTAGTGACAAGGTCGGCGCCGTCGTCCATGGTGATTTGCGGTCTGTGATCCAGCGCCGAAGCAATGTGCGAATAGTACGTATCCTTATCTTCCCCCTTGATGGCAAAGACGGGAATGAGAAAATCCGCCACCAGGGAGGCCGCAACGTCATCTTGAGTGCTCAACGGATTAGACGCGCAGACCACTACGTCCGCGCCGCCATCCCTCAGCGTGATGGCCAAGTTTGCGGTTTCCGTGGTCACGTGAAGGCAGGCGGCAATTCTTATGCCCTTCAGCGGCTGTTCCTCGACGAACCTCTTCCGGATCAGGTTCAGGACAGGCATCCATTGGCGGGCCCACTCGATGCGCGTCTTGCCCTTGCCGGCCAAACCGAGGTCTTTCACGTCACAAGCAAGTTTCTGGGTGATTGGCATCTAGGCTCCAAGCTCCTTTCGCAACGCCTCTGCTCTATCGGTCCGCTCCCATGTAAAGTCGGGATCCGCAGGCCAAAGTGGCCGTAGGCGGCGGTTTTCTTGTAAATCGGGCGCAGCAGGTCCAAGGACGCAATGATTCCCTTCGGGGTCAATCTGAAGTACTGACGAATCAAAGCTTCCAGCTTGCAGTTATCGACCTTGCCTGTCCCGAAGGTATCCACCATTACGGAAACCGGTTCCGCGACTCCTATGGCGTAGGCCAATTGCACCTCCGCGCGCTTCGCGTGTCCGGACGCGACAACGTTCTTCGCGATGTAACGGGCCATGTAAGTGGCGGATCGGTCCACCTTGGTGGGATCCTTACCCGAAAAACACCCACCCCCGTGATGCGCCGAGCCCCCGTAAGTGTCCACGATAATCTTTCGCCCGGTAAGTCCAGAGTCACCGACCGGCCCGCCAGTTACAAAACGCCCAGTAGGATTAATGTGGTACTTGGTATTCGGATCGAGCATGTCGGCGGGAATTACCGGCTTGATGATGCACTCCAACACGCCCTCGCGCACCGTTTCAATCGCCACTTTGTCAGAATGCTGGGTGGAAACAACGAGAGCTTCCACGCGCACGGGCTTGGCTCCTTCGTACTCAACGGTGACCTGGGACTTGCCGTCCGGACGGAGAAAATCGAGAATTCCCTTCCGGCGGGCCTCAGCAAGACGCAGGCAAAGCTTGTGAGCCATCATGATGGCGAACGGCATCAACTCTTCGGTCTCGTCGCACGCATACCCGAACATCAGACCCTGGTCTCCGGCGCCGCCCGTGTCCACGCCCATGGCAATATCGGGGCTCTGTCGGGTCAGGTTCGAGATTACTCTGCATGAATCCGCCGTAAACCCGGCATCAGATTGGGTGTACCCGATCTTGCGAATCGTCTGCCGAACCAATGGATCGATCTCGAGCTTTGCCTTGGTCGTTACCTCGCCGACCACATAGACGTCCTGGTCCTTGACCACGGTCTCACAGGCGACGCGTCCCGACGGATCCTCAGTCAGGACAGCATCCAGGACAGCATCGGAAATCTGATCACAAATCTTGTCGGGATGCCCCTCGGTGACGGATTCAGAGGTGAACAGATGGTGTTGCTTCAGCCCAGACACGCAGAGCCTCCTTTATGCCTATGAAAGAATGTAGAGTGGGCAGCACAGACTACTCAAACTAGCACAAGCGTCGGAAAAGTGTCAACGTTTTCCTATCTTTGACACTCTGATACCCCTATGCGATAATTATGCATCTAACCTTGAGAGACTAGCTGGGGCCGGAAGGGATTATGTGTAAACTTGGCAAGAGATTTGGGATTGGAATCGGCGTTTTCTTGGTGGGGGCCATGGCGCTTTTTGCGGCCCAGGATTCCGGCCCATCGGGTGCGGCCAAACCGTCCGGCGAATCGGCTCCGGCAGTCGTGGACCATGCCCAGGCTTACTACCACTTCATGCTGGCGAGGCGATACAAGGAGCTGGCCGGTGTGTACAACCGCACCGACTATATCGACCGGGCTATTTCCGAGTACAAACAAGCCATCGCAGCCGACCCTCAATCATTATTCCTGCGGGTCGAGCTGGCGGAACTTTACTGGCGTGTTACGCGTGTCGGCGAGGCGATTCATGAGGCGGAAGGGGTTTTGAAGTCCGACCCCGACTACCCCGATGCCCACCGGCTGCTGGCCCGAATTTACTGGCACATGCTAGGGGAGAACCAGACCGATCAGGCCAACAAGGAGAGCCTCCACAAGGCCATCGAACACATGGAGGCCCTTACCCGTGTGGAAGCCGCGGATACGGATTCATGGCTGGTGCTCGGACGCCTTTACAAAATGGACAATCAGGGCCAAAAGGCTGAGGAAGCCTATAAGAAGGTCCTGAATGTGAGTCCTGATTCGAAAGGTGGCCTAAGCAGTCTTGCGCAACTTTATTTCGAGCAAGGCGACTATGAAGCGGCTCTGGAACTGCTAAAGAGAATTCCCGAGGCTGATCTCGATCCGCCACTGCTTGGAATGCTGGGCTATGCGTACAGCCAGACGCACGACTACGAGTCTGCCGTGGCCACTTACGAGAAGGCTTTGGCGCAGGACGCCGAAAACCAAGACCTTCTTCGGGCATATGCGGACGCGTTGATGGGTATGGGGAACACTCCTGCCGCGCGGGCGGAATTCGAGAAGCTCTTGAAGGCCGACCCGGATGACATATCAACATGTCTGCGGCTGGCGCAACTCGACCTGCAGGAAGGACGATACGAGCAAGCCCGAAAAGAGCTCGACCGCGCCCGAACGCTGCAGCCCAATAACACGGAAGTCCCGTATCAGCAGGCGTTGCTTGAAGATGCTGTCGGAAATCAGGACAAAGCCATCGAGCTCTTGCGAGGACTTGTTAAGAGTTCTGAGCGGAACGGGGGCCAGTACACTTCTGCCGAGGCGAACAATCGAGCAATCTTCCTGGAGCGGCTGGGTTTGATATATCGCTCGCAACAGAAATACGAGCCCGCCCTGGAGGCCTTCAAACAGATTGCGGCGCTCGGTAAGGCGCAGGTGCCAAAAGGCGAACAGCTTATCGTTGATACGATGCGCCAGAATCACCAACTGCCGAAGGCTTTGGATGAAGTCAATTCGGCGGTGCAGAAGTTTCCCGACGAGCGCTCACTTCGCATTCTCCGCGCCTACGTGGTCGGTGAACTAGGGCGAGTTGAAGAAGCTGTACAGCAACTTCAGGCGCTTATGAACAATACACCTGCTGACCGGGAGGCTTACCTCTCCATCGCGCAAGTGTACTCTCAAGCGAAGCAGTTTGCCGAGGCGGAACAGGCCGTTAACAAGGCTCTTGGGCGCAGCTCAAAGCCCGCGGAGCAAGAGTACTCACGCTTCATGCTCGGTTCCATCTATGAGCGTCAGAAGAAATACGATCTGGCTGAAGAGCAATTCAAGAAAGTCCTTGCGGTTGATCCGTTCAATGCCTCGGCGGCTAATTATCTCGGGTACATGCTCGCGGACCGGGGAGTGCGTCTTGATGAGTCGGTGAAATACATCCAGAAGGCCTTGGAACTGGAGCCGAACAACGGAGCTTACCTGGATAGCCTGGGCTGGGCGTACTATAAGATGGATCGCTGGGAGCTCGCCGAGGCGCACCTGGAAAAGGCCGCACGGTTGATGTCCAACGATCCGACGATCCATGATCATCTTGGCCACGTATATTTGAGGATGGGTAAAGAAACCCTGGCCGAGCAGGAATGGGAACGCGCCCTTAAGGGATGGCCCCAGGCGGAATCGAGTGATTTCGATGCCGACCAGGCGGCAAAACTCCAAAAAGAGCTCGACGATCTGAAGCTCCGCCTCGCTAAGCGGCGTTCCGCCCAAGAATAACTTGGAAAAGTCCATCTGCCTCCGCGCCTTCGCAAAAATTAACCTGGGGCTTAAGATTTTGGCGAAGCGCCCTGACGGTTATCACGAAATCCGGACCATTTACCAGACAATCTCACTTCACGACCGGCTGGAGATTTCGTTGCGCAAGGCCGGAGAAGGAATTCACCTCGAGTGCGATAATCCGGAGATTCCCTCGGGGCGCCAAAACCTCGTTTATGGGGCCTGCGATCTCTGGCGGCGGGCGCGAGGCTTTCGAGGCGGAATTCGCGTGCGGCTGGAGAAGAGGATTCCTGCGGGAAGCGGCCTTGGCGGAGCCAGCAGTGACGCCGCAGCGACGATCGAAGGATTGGAACGGCTTGCCGGTGTGAAGTTGTCGGCGAGGGTTCGATTTTCCCTGGCGGCCCAACTGGGTTCGGACGTCCCCCTCTTTCTGTGGGGTGGCAGGATTCTCGGGTGCGGGCGAGGTGAGGAGATTTATCCCCTTCCCGATCTTCCCCCTCGTAAATGCCTGGTGGTTTTCCCTGGATTCTCCAGCTCCACCTCAGATGCCTACCGGGAAGCGAGTTTGCTGTTGACAAGGGAACGCAAAGTTCGTAGCATCGATAGTTTCGGTGTGTGGCCACAATTTCCCTTGCTGGATTGGGGACCGGCAGAAAGCGATTTCGAGCGTGTCGTTTTCGCAAGATGGCCTGAGTTGGCGCGCCTGAAGCGGCAACTCATCCGGGCCGGAGCCGAGATAACCTCCTTGACAGGTAGCGGTTCTGCTGTTTACTCGATCTTTGAATCGACGCATCAGTTGCTCCGCGCATCTGCGCTAATCCCCAAAGGGTGGCTCACATTCCGGACAAGTACGTTGTCGCGGGTTGATTACCGGCGACGGCTGATCGGCCCGTGAAAAGTGACGAGCAGGACGAGCTCAGGAGCGCTGACTTGTCTGCGCTCAGGGCTCTTGGGAGGTCGTCCAGTGGTAGGACACATGCCTTTGGAGCATGGAACCCTGGTTCGAATCCAGGCCTCCCAGCCAAACTTCGATCTTGCATAACCGTCATTGCGATGGTGAGGACAAGAGAACGATGGACCCAGTTCAGCACAAACTAAAGGTTTTTACCGGGAATGCTCATCCCGCTCTGGCCAAAGAGATATGCGCACAACTCAAGGTGCCGTTGGGCCAAGCTCAAGTAGGACGGTTTCCCGATGGGGAGGTCCGCCTCCAGATCCTCGAGAACGTGCGCGGGGCTGACGTCTTTGTGATCCAGCCCACTTGCTTCCCCGTTAACGACAACCTGATGGAACTGCTGGTTATGCTGGACGCCCTGCGGCGCGCCTCGGCGGAGCGGACTACCGCAGTAATTCCCTATTACGGATACGCCCGGCAGGATCGAAAGGACCGCCCACGAGTGCCCATTTCCTCTAAGCTTGTTGCCGACTTGTTGACTTCCGCGGGCGCGAACCGTGTGCTGGCGCTTGACCTACATGCCGGGCAGATCCAGGGCTTCTTCAACATCCCGGTGGACCACCTCTACGCTACGCCGGTGACGGTGCGTTATTTCCGGCGACTGAAGCTGAAGGACCCCGTGGTGGTTTCCCCCGACACCGGAGGAGTGGAAAGAGCGCGAGCCTTTGCGAAGAGGCTCAATGTGCCTCTGGCGATCATTGACAAGCGGCGGGAAGATGCCAACGTTGTGGAAATGTTCAACGTGGTGGGCGAGGTTGAGGCCAAGACGTGTCTAATCGTCGATGACATGGTCGATACCGCCGGCACCCTGGCGAAAAGCGCCCAGGCGCTGAAAGAGCAGGGCGCCGCCAAAGTCTACGCGTGTTGTTCGCATGGCGTGTTTGCTGAAAACGCCGTCGAGAGGATTTGCGCGGCTCCCCTCGAGCAGGTGGTGACGACAAATTCCATTCCGCTCCCGCCAGCGGCTGAGCAATGCGGAAGGATCAAAGTGCTGAGCGTGGGCAAGTTGCTTGCGGAAGCCATCCAGTCGATCCACGAAGAAACGTCAGTCAGCAGACTCTTCATCTGAAGTGGTGGAGAAATCGCGACTGCACATCGACTGGCGCATTTGAATTGAGGAGTACAAAGTCATGACCCAGGTTTTAACTGTCGACGCCGAGGCGCGTGAGGATTTCGGGAAGAATGCCTCGCGGCGCATGCGGCGTGGGGGCCGGATCCCTGCGGTGGTTTATGGCGGTGGAGGCCCCGCAATTCCCGTGGCGGTGGATCCCAAGAGAATCTTGCAGATTCTCCACTCTGAGTCTGGTCACAATGCCATCTTCACTCTGGAGATTCAAGGGAAGGCTCCGACTCGAGTCATGGTCCGCGAATGGCAAACGGAGCCCGTCCGCGGCGACCTTCTTCACGTAGACCTGGTCCGTATCGCGCGCGATACAAAGCTGAAGCTTCAAGTCCCAATTCACGTGACCGGGGAGCCGGTGGGCGTAAAGGTGCAGGGCGGAATCTTCGAGTTTGTGCTGCGCGCGGTGGAAGTGGAATGCCTGCCCGACGATATTCCGGAGAATTTTATCGCCGATGTGAGCGGGCTCGAACTCGGGAAGAACTTCCGGGTTTCAGACCTGCCGGTGGATCCGAAGGTCAAGATCCTGACGGATCCCGCGCACGTGGTTGCGCACGTGGTGGAGTTGCGAGCGGAAGAAGAAGTGAAACCGGCCGCTGAAGAAGTAGCGGCCGCACCAGAGCGAACCCGAAGTTATCCGCAAGGGCAAGGCGGAGGAAGAAGGCGAAGCGGGGGCGCCCGAAGCCAAGAAGGAAGCTAAGAAGGAAGGCAAAAAGGAGAGCTAGGGTTTCGAAACTGGAAAATCGAAACTTGAAAATGTCTTTGGATTTTCGGCTTTCGTCTTTTCGATCTTTGGCTTTCGAAATGAGACTGATCGCGGGCTTAGGAAACCCCGGCTGCGAGTACTGCCTGACGCCCCATAACCTGGGTTTTATGGCAGTGGACCTTCTCGCCGGTGACTGTGGGGTGGAATTGACGCGCCGCGAAGCTCAGGCAATGACGGCTTCAACGCGGATCGATGGCGTGGATGTTCTGTTGGCCAAGCCCCAGACGTATATGAATTTGAGTGGGATGGCCGTGGCCAGGCTGGTCGAGAAATATGGGCTGGATGTAGGCGATTTGATTGTTCTGGTGGATGACATCGACCTTCCTCTTGGCAGCTTGCGCATCCGGCCCCGAGGCAGCGCCGGCGGCCACAATGGTTTGAAGTCCATTATTGGCGCGCTCGATTCGGGCGATTTCGTTCGCGTGCGAATGGGCGTCAGACCGGATGAGCCGATCGACGATATGGTTTCGCACCTCCTCAGCCGATTCCATGCGGCCGATCTGGAAACAGTCACTGAAATGCTTGACCAGGCCTGTGAAGCTGTGCACGTTCTTCTTAGAGAAGGTTCGCAAAAGGCGATGAACCGCTTTAACCGGCGCGTTTCAACCCAATAGTTGTGAGGTTCCATGCGTAATTACGAGATCACATTTATCGTCCGGCCAGACGTAACCGAAGAAGATGTCGACAAGCTGATCGCGCAAATGGAAGGGGTGGCTACGGGCGCGGGCGGCAAGGTTGAGAAAGTGGAAAAGGTAGGCCGCCGCCGGCTCGCTTATCGCGTGCGGAAGCAACGTGAGGGCATTTATGTTCTCTTCCGGCTGCAGGGATCTGGTGATACCGTTAAAGAGTTCGAACGCCGCTTGAAGGTTATCGACACGGTGATCAAATACCTGACCGTTCGGATTGACGAAGACTTAGAGCGCGCCGAGAAGTTTAAAGCCCTCCGGGCAAAGCAAGAGTACAAAAAGCGCCGCTCCAAGCCAGCCGTCCCACCGGCTGCGCAGCCGGCAGCGGAAGCACCTCACGGATGAAGGAGCGGATTAATATGCCAGTTTCCAGAAACAACGCTGGAGAGTCAGAACGGCCCGCAACAACGGCGGGAAGGCGGGCCTTCAGGCCCCAAGAAGCAGTTCTTTCGCCGGCGAAAGGTTTGCAAGTTCTGCGAGGAGAAGATCGACGTCATCGACTACAAGGACGCCCGACTGGTGGGAGGGTTCATTTCCGAGCGGGGCAAGATCCTCCCTCGCCGCCTGACCGGAACGTGCTCAATCCACCAACGATCCTTGAGCCTGGCGATCAAACGTGCACGCAACATCGCGCTGTTGCCGTTTGCTACCGGCGTCTAGCAAGAAGGCAGGGGCTCGGGGAAATTGTGAATTGCCTTGGTCCCTCGGCGTAACCCGAGAGTTGGCGGCCGATGGCCGACAGCGCACGGAGTGCCCGCGACCGTCAGCATGGAGTCTAAAGATGGAAGTGATTCTACTGGAGAATATTGACAAGCTCGGATCACGAGGGCAGGTGGTGAAGGTGGCGGATGGCTACGGCCGCAACTATCTTCTGCCCAAGAAGTTGGCAGTCACCGCTACGCCCCAGAACCGTAAGATGATGGAACATCAGCGCGTCCGGTTTTTGAAGCTGGAGGCGAAGGAAAGGGGCGACGCGCAGGACCTGGCGACACTGCTCGAGGGTGTCAGCGTAACCTTGACTCGAAAATCCGGAGAAAAAGGAACGCTCTTCGGTTCTGTCACGGCGATTGACATTGCCGAGAAACTGGCGCTCCAAGGCTACAACATCGATAGGCGGAAGATCGTTCTCGATACACCCCTGAAGGTCTTGGGTGAATACGATGTGCCGATAAGACTGCACAGGGAAGTAACGGCCTCCATCAAAGTGAGGGTGGAAGGCGAAGGGGAACCAAAGGCTCAGACTCAGGCGCAGCCCGAACCGCAACCCCCTGAAGCGGAAGCAAAGCAGCCAGCCCAGTGACAGGATCGGCGTACGGCGCTACTCGTCGTGGGGCGCCCCACGTGGGGTGCCGCGGAATGGGCAGGCACGAGGCTCCCCCCGGCGGCGCTTGAAACTGACGTATTACGCCGAGCGAAAATCTCGTTTGTACTTTCTCCCAACTGGTATAATCCCTTTTTCGGAATTCCTCGTAGCCCTTTCCTACCATGCCAACCACTACCGCCAGTGACCGAGCTGTACCTCACAATTTGGAAGCCGAGCGGGCATTGCTCGGTTCCATTCTCTTGGACAATTCGGCCCTTAACATGGCTCTGGAAGTGGTTGCAAAGGACGACTTTTTCTCTGAAGCCCACCGCATCACTTTCGAAAAAATGGTCGGCATCTCGGAGAAGAACCGCACCATTGATCTCGTCACGCTCTCCGAAGAACTCTCCAAGGACGGACTGATCGAGAAGGCGGGTGGAGCCGCCTACCTTGCCGCCCTCACGGACGGCGTGCCGATTGGAACGTCGGTTGCGGCTTCAGAGTACTCGCGCATCGTTAAAGAAAAGTCGCTTGTGCGCCGCCTTATCAATGCGTCGAACAACGTTATTTCACGCTGTCTTGAGGGCACCGACGACCCCGACACGCTGATCGACTTGGCTCAAAGCCAGGTCTTCGACATCGCCGAGCAGAAGGTCCAGTCCGGGTTCACAAACATTCGCGACATCGTGAAGTCGAGTTTCGGGACGATTGACGATCTCCTCGACCGCGGCCAGCGCGTCACGGGCATTGAAACCGGGTTCAAAGACCTCGACGAAATGACCTCGGGACTCCAGCCCGGGGAGCTGGTGGTAGTGGCCGCGCGGCCTTCCCTGGGAAAGACCGCCTTGGCGCTCAACATCGCCGCCCATGCCGCTATCAAGAACCATAAGACGGTTGGGCTCTTCTCACTCGAAATGAGCAAAGAGTCGTTAGTCATCCGTCTCTTGTGCTCCGAATCCGAAACCGACAGCCACAAACTTCGCAGCGGATTCTCGAGCCGCGAAGATTGGAAGAAATTGACCCGCGCTTTGGGCCGGCTCGGGGACGCGAGGCTCTTTATCGAAGATACTCCTGCCCTGAGCATCATGCAGATCCGCGCCAAGGCGCGGCGCCTGAAGATGGAAAAGGGACTGGACCTGATGATCGTGGATTACCTTCAGCTCGTGTCAGGTCAGGGGCGCTTTGAGAACCGCACGCAAGAGGTCAGTTACATTTCCCGGAGCTTGAAGAGCATCGCCAAGGAGTTAAAGGTCCCGGTCCTTGCTCTTTCACAGTTGAGCCGTGCCCCCGAGCAGCGGCCCGGCCAGCGGCCTCAGTTGTCTGATCTGCGTGAATCCGGATCGATCGAGCAGGACGCCGACGTGGTGATCTTCATCTTCCGGGAGCGCAAGGCGGCTGAAGAAGCCGAAGCGGAAGGCGAGATAGACAGGCGTGGACACGAGATGAAATTGATAGTAGGCAAGCAGCGCAATGGCCCGACTGGTGATATCCCAGTCGTATTCATGCGACCGTGGGCGAAGTTTGAGAGCAGGGCTCCCGACCAGGATACGCAGATGGAATGAGGCGATCCCGCGGACGCCGGCCGTCGCGGCTGGAAGGGCGGGTCAAAACCCCGCTCTTCTCCATTTGTGTTTGGAAATTCAGGCCGGCGAGGCGGCCTTTCGACAGCTTCACCCGCAACAAACCTGAGAAGCTTGTGAATGCTCCGATTGACAGACTGCTGCGGCCCACGTGGGTCGAAATCTCGCTTTCAAAACTACGCCGGAATTACGACCGAGTCCGGCGCCTTGCCGGCGGGCGCAAAGTGATGGCGGTCGTCAAGGCGGACGCCTACGGCCACGGCGCCGGCACGGTTGCCAATTGCCTTGCCGAGCGCGGCGTGGATTGGTTCGGGGTGGCCAGCGTCGAGGAAGCTTGCGAATTGAGAGCCGCCGGGATCACGCAGCCCATCCTGTTGCTGGGTGGCCTCTATATGAGTGACCCTGCGGATCTCATCGAGTTTCAGCTCACGCCTTCCGTTTCTTCCACTGCCCGTCTTGACACCTACGCCGAGTGCGCCCGCCGCTACGGCCGCCCCATCGAGTTCCATCTCAAAGTCGACACCGGCCTAGGCCGTCTCGGGGTGCCGCCGGACCGGCTGGCGGCGTTCCTGGAACATTACCAGGCCCTCGAAGGCGTGCGCTTGACAGGCCTGCTCACGCACCTCGCTTCCGGCGAGGATTTGCTTGCCACGCAGGCTGAACAGCAAGGTGAACGGTTCAGGGCTGTACTCGCGCAACTGAGTTCAGCCGGAATTGAACCCGCGTGGGCTCACGTTTCCAACAGTGGTGCGCTGCTTGCACGGCGCGTGTTTCCTGAAAACATGGTTCGCATCGGAGGCTTGCTTTACGGGTACTGCATGCCGCTCGTTGTGCCGGAAGGGAAGGCCCTTCCGGATCTCCCGGAGTTTGAACCGATACTCACCTTCAAATCCCGAGTAGTGTACTTGAAGGACGTTCCCAGCGAGACGCCACTTGGTTACGGGGCTGCCTTCTATACCCGGCGTCCCTCCCGCATCGCGACGGTTCCGGTGGGCTACGCGGACGGCCTCAACCGGGCTCTCTCGAATCGGGGTCATGCCATCGTACGCGGCAGACCTGCGCGGTTGGTTGGCATCATCAGCATGGACCTCTCGCTTTTGGATGTGACGGACATTCCTGGCGTCAACGTCGGAGACGAAGTCATGCTCCTGGGCAGGTCCGGGGAGGCCTCGATTACCGCGCTCGACATCGCTCAGATGCTCGACACAGTTCCGTATGAGGTTTTGTGCTTGATCGGCAAACGCGTGCCCCGGCTGTACGTGGAGTGAACTGAACCGGTAAGCTCAAGCGAGTTCCAAAGTCATCTGTCATCCTGAGTGGTTATGGGCCGGCGGCCCAGCCAATGAAATGAAAGTCACGGTCGTCGTCACCCCCGCGCAAGCGGGGGTCCAGTGCGCCAGAACGAGCTGGATTCCCGCTTTCGCGGGAATGACGGAGCGTGACTGTCGACTGAGCCCCCCGTGCTGTTGCGCGGGCGGAGGACCTCTACAGTTGCGCTGCCATGAGACCGACGCTGCGAATTACATTTTTGGTCGCGTGGATTCTGGCGGTCGCGCTGTTCGCAGTTGGCCAGAGCCCAAGCGGGGTTTCACACTCTCCGACATATAAAGAGGCACGGGAACTACTTAAGGCCATTTGCCCTGACGGAATCCGAACTGACCTCGTCGGGCCGTTCACCTACCAAGCCTGCAGCTCATGTCCGCCTTTCACCACATGGGGGGCTTCTGACCCGCTGCTAAAGGACCACTTCGCTCTTCAAACGGTTGTATACGGCAGCTTCTCGGCGCCCGGCGTCCTGGAAGCCGCCGCTGACTTTCGGGGCTGCGAGGACCACGCCACCACGGCGAACTTCCAGGGGAGCGTGCTCTATCGAAAAAGAGCTGGCAGGTGGCAAATGCTGGACTACGCGCGGACCGAGACCACTCAGTGCAAGGTCGGCCGCCTGCCGAGCGGCCGGGACATTCTCGTCTGCAAAGGATTGACGGGCCACGCTGAAGAGCCGGAGGAGTGGATCTTCTCTTTCGAATTTCAAGGCTCCAGGGGCTGGCGCGAGATCGAGCTATTCGCAGTCACCAACACCTGGGGCGCTTGCGGTTCTACCGCCATCGTCGGGTCCATCCCGCGATTCGAGCTGCGCGACTTGAATCATGACGGCAGACCCGACCTGAGCGTCACGACGGAGGTCCTCCGGGAAGAGCACGGAGGAAAGATGGGCGTGTGCGCCGGAGATTTTGCCCCTCCGGCAGCGAACGTTTATCGAATCGACTTCCTGTTTGAACACGGCACTTTCGTCACTGCGCCCTGGAGCGCCGAAGTCAAGGAGGCCCTTGAGCAAGAGTTCAGCGCTGCCCGCCGGGCGAAGAAATAGCGGAAGCAGGCGCAATCCTATTCTTTGGGGGTCGCGGCGCGAGGAGTGTGCGGGGCTGCAGAATTCAGCATCACAGGCACGATGGCGACTCTGCCTGCTTCTTGAACAATTCGGGGAAGACTTTGCGATAAATGGCCATGCCGAGGGCGGCATTCATGCCCATCTCTTCAAGGGCCTTCATCTCTTCCTCGGTCGTGATGCCTCCCGCGGCAGTAATGGGTAACTGCGTAACGGAGCGCAACCTTCTAAACCACGCCAGATTGGTTCCCTGAAGTTTACCTTCGGCGTCGATGTAGGTGCAGAGGAACTCCGAGCAGTAAGGCTCGAGCTGTGCCAGCGCCTCCGCCGAAGCGAGCGGCAGCATCTCTCGCCAGCCCCGAATCGCCACGCGGTCGCCCAGGCAGTCAACCGCGACCATGAGCTTCTGGCGAGGAACGGCGGCAAGGAGAGACCGGAGGAACTCGGAGTTGATACCGCAGGAGGTAAACGCGCTGCTGCCGACGATCACCTTATGCGCACCCCCCTGCACCGCCCGGACTGCTTTTTCGACCGTGCGAATGCCTCCCCCGACGCGGCAGGGCTTTCGCTTGCAAAGTTCACGGATAATGTCGCTCTGGTCTCCTCGACCCATCGCCCCATCAAGGTCAATGACCTGGAGTTCGGGATAGGCTGCAAACTTCTCCAGCACGGCAAGTGGGTCCGGCAACTCCAGAAACTTTGCCTTCCCCTGGACGAGTTGAACCACCTTACGACCCATTAAGTCGATGCACGGAATGATCATGGTGAGAACCAGTCGACAGTCAAGAGTCGAGAGTCAAAAGTTTAAGTCTAAAGGATAAAATGAAAGAACCCTACCATGGTCTGGATTTGCGACGTTTGACTCTTGACTCTCGACTCTTAACTCTCGACTTTCCTACAGCCGCACGGGCACGCCCTGTGACTGCAAGTACTCTTTAAGGCTGCGCATCGTGTATGTCTCAAAATGGAAAATCGAGGCAGCTAAGGCGGCATCCGCATGACCTTTCAAGAAGACCTCTGCAAAATGTTCTGGGCCGCCGGCGCCGCCCGAAGCGATGACGGGAATGTGGAGGGCGTCGGCAATTGCCTTGGTCAATTCACAATCAAAGCCTGCCTGCGTGCCGTCAGCATCCATGGAAGTCAGCAGGATTTCGCCTGCGCCGCGCGCTTCGACTTGGCGAGCCCAAGCCACGGCATCCAGCTCTGTCTGTCTTGTGCCACCGTAAGTCGATACGATCCAGCGCGGAGCGGCTGCGGCCCCGTTCTGCCGGCCCGACAGGGCCCCCTCAATGGGCGCTGCTGCCCGCCGACGCGCGTCGATGGCCACAACGAGTGCTTGCCGCCCAAAATGCTCCGCAATCTGGTTCACGACTTCGGGAGATTCAACCGCCGCGGTGTTCACGGCCACCTTATCGGCCCCGGCGGAGAGGAGCCGTTGCGCATCCTCCACGGTCCTCACGCCGCCGCCTACGGTCAGCGGTATAAAGAGCCTGCGCGCCACCCGGTGTACGGTGTCCATCAGGGTTGCGCGCCCCTCGCGGGAAGCCGATATATCCAGCATGACCAACTCGTCCGCGCCCACACGGTTATACGCCTCGGCCAGTTCACCCGGGTCTCCGGCGTCCCTGAGATTCACAAACTTGATGCCTTTGACCACTCGGCCGTTCTTACAATCCAGGCACGGAATGATACGCTTTGCGAACATAAGAAGTTGGCAGTCGTCAGTGGTTAGTTGTCAGTGGTCCCTTTCTGCAACGGACTACTGACCACGGACAACGGACAGTCGCTTCACAAGCTCAAGAAGTTCCCCAACACTTTCAGCCCTGCTTCCCCCGACTTTTCCGGGTGAAACTGCACTGCCCGGATGTTCTTCATCTCCAGGCCTGCTGTGAAGGTCTGCCCATAGTGAGTTACTGCCGAGCTTTCTTTGGTAGCCGGCCCGTAGTAAGAGTGGCAGTAGTAAACGAAACTGCCGTCCGCAACGCCTCTGAAGAGCCCGTCGCTGTTTCGAATCTCCAGTTGGCTCCAGCCGACGTGTGGAACCTTGAAGATCCCTTCGAACCGGCTTACGCGGCCGGGGAGCAATCCAAGCCCGGCAACCTCCGGCGCTTCATCGCTCGCTTCGTAGAGGGCCTGAAGGCCCAAACAGATCCCAAGGAACGGCCTGCCGCCGACAAGAAGGTCGCGAAGGGGTCTCAGAAGCCGGCGCTCTTCGAGGGCTTTCATCATCGCGCCGAAGTGACCCTGACCGGGGAATACGATCTTCTCGGCGGCTTGGAGCGATTCGGGTCTGTCCGTCACCTCGGCCGAGTATCCGAGGTGCTCAACCGCCTTGAGCACCGAGCCAACGTTGCCACCCCCGTAGTTGAGTAGTGCGATCACAGCAGGCCTTTGGTGCTGGGGAGTTGCGCCCTTAGGCGTGCGTCGCGCGAACAGGCATAGCGCAATGCGCGCGCCAAAGCTTTGAATAACGCCTCGACGGCATGGTGGCTCGAACGGCCGTAGGCAAGTTTCAGATGCAGGTTGGCGCCGGCGCTGGTCGCAAATCCGTTGAAGAAATCTTCCAACAGCTCTGTTTGGAGGTCGCCGACATACCTCGCCTTGATCGGAGCGTTGAGCACCAGATACGGCCGACCGCTTAAGTCAATGGCGGCGACGGCCAGTGTTTCATCCATGGGCATCAGGAAATAACCCGCACGATTAATGCCTTTCTTCGCCCCCAGGGCTTGTCGTAACACCTGTCCCAAGACAATGCCAATATCTTCGACCGTATGGTGCTGGTCAACATCCAAATCCCCGCGCGCCTCGACTTCCAAATCGAATCCGCCATGACGCGCAAACAGCTCCAACATGTGGTCGAGAAAGCGTATGCCGGTCGAAACCTTGTAACGTCCGCGCCCGTCCAGGTTCAGCCGGATACGGATGTCGGTCTCCGTGGTCTGGCGGCGGAGGTCTGCTGTGCGCGCTTTCATGCGAACCATCCTGTCTGGGAATAGCTGACAAAGTTCCGCCAGGCTTTTGTCGCATTTCTTGTCTCGATCAAGTGCTCCTGCCTTTCCAGTTCTTCGAGCAAGCGGCGCGTCTGAGCGTTAGAACCGATCGTGAAGCGCAAGTAGCCCTTCAGATGCGGATCGTAGCTCCAATCGCGCACCAAGGTCCCCTCAGCACGGAGGCGCTGGGCGATTTCCGGCGCGCGCTCCCCGACGCGGCTCAGGATGAAATTGGCAGAACTGCGCACGTAGGGAATTCCCCGAGACTTGAGCCAGCGATAGACGCGCTCGCGGTTGGCGCGAACTTCCGTAACGTATTTCTTCACATACCCCTCATACTGGATGGCGATCGACGCCGCCAGCAGGGCCAGTGAATTCACCTGAAAGGGATTTTGCGCGCGGTGCATCAGTTCCACAAGTTTCGGGTTGCCAAAAATAAAGCCCATTCGTAGCGCGGCCAATCCAAATGCCTTAGAAAACGTCCTCGTCACCACAAGGTTTTCATACTTCTTGATCCAGGGCAAAACCGTCTGGCCGGAATAGTCGTAATAGGCTTCGTCCATTAACACCAGCACGTGCGGCGCGGCCTCGAGAAGGGTGCGCAGAGCAGGTTTCGGAATCTGCGTCCCCGTGGGGTTATTGGGGCTAGCCAGAGCCACCCAGCGAGTTTTCTTGCTGATCGCAGCCACGATGCTTTCCACCGGAAGATGGAACCGTTCGTCGTAACGGACGCGCTCGATACTGCCACCGGCCACGTTATGGAAGAATTCGTAAACCGGAAAGGTCGGGGCAGGCACCAGGAGCACGTCGCCTGGATCGACAAAGGCGTCGCAGATCGCCTTGATGGCGTCGTCGGTGCCGTTAGTGAGGAGCATCTCTTCCGGTTTGACTCCGAAATAGCGTGCCAGGGTCTCCCTGCTTTCCCCGTACTCCGGGTAGCGCGTTAGCATTTCAGGGGTAAGAGCGTGTCGCACGGCGCGGACGACTTCCGGAGCACACCCAACCGTGTTCTCGTTGAAGTCCAGGCGCAGTTTCCCCGCCCGCCCTTCCATGGGGGGGCGGTACTTCTTTAGACGTTCCACGGCCTCGCGGGGTCGAATCATCGTCTCTTGAACCTCGCTTCTACCGAATGCGCGTGCGCCTTGAGCCCTTCCGTGCGGGCAAGCGTCAGGATCGACTTGCGAAGGCTCGAAAGGCCCTTCCGCGTGATTTGCTGAACCGAGATGCACTTTACAAAATCCGCCGCACTCAGGCCGCCACGCATACGCGCCACTCCACTGGTGGGCAGAATGTGATTTGTGCCCGACGCATAATCCCCCGCTGCGACAGGACTGTAACCGCCCACGAAAATCGAACCGGCAGACTGGATTCGATCGAGCAAACCCTCAGCATCCTCAAGCAGCGTGAGATGCTCGGGAGCAATGAGGCCGACGAAATCGGCGGCCTCCGCTAAATCGCGGGTGAGGACGATGCATCCCTGCCCGGCGAGCGATTTCTCTGCGACTGGCAGGTGAAGTTGGGCGACAATCTGAGCAGCACAGGCTCGAACCCGCAGAGCCAGGCGACGCGAGGGCGTGATGAGCAGGGCCACCGCGTCCGGGTCGTGCTCAGCCTGGGCCACGAGGTCGGCCGCGATCCACTCGGGATTGCCCTCTGCGCCCACCACGACGAGTTCCGACGGACCGGCGATGAAATCAATTCCGCACTCGCCCGCAACCAGCTTCTTGGCAGCGGCCACATAGCGGTTTCCAGGGCCAACAATCTTCTCCACGCGTGGGATGCTTTCCGTTCCGTAGGCAAACGCTGCGACAGCCTGCGCTCCCCCGAGCCGGTAGATCTTGTGCACGCCCAGCAGGTGAGCGGCTACAAGAACCGCCGGGGCAGGCTTTGGCGAGGTGATCAGGATCTCCCGCACTCCCGCAACTTGCGCGGGGATGACGCTCATGAGGACGGTTGAGGGCAAAGGGAAACGGCCGCCCGGAATATAGCACACCACCCGTTCGAGAGGACGAAGCACCTGGCTTACTTTTACGCCCTGGATTCTTTGAAACTGCCATGGCGCGCGGAAGTTGGCGGCGCGCCGCAGCGCGGATGTTCTTCGCCGCTTCCCGTAAGGCCGCGATGAGATTCTGTGGGAGGGTTGTGACGGCGTGATCCAGTTCATCGGGCGTAACCGTCATGCCGACTTTGCGCAGGTCGACACCGTCAAACTGCCGTGAATAGCGAACCAGCGCTCGGTCCCCCTGGCGGCGAACATTGGCAAGAATGCGGCGGGCAACGACCTCGGCGGCGCCCAAGTTTGCAGCTTGTGCGCTTAACAGCCGATTAACGGCTGCCTTATCGTTGCTGCGAATAATGTCAAGCATAGGGAATTGCCGATTGTCGATTGTAGATTGAAGAAGCTCCCTGACAAATTGCTCCGCTGTCAATCGGCAATCGACAATCGACCATCGGCAATCTACAGCACGATCTTGTTCAGTGGATACTCCACGATGCCCTGGGCGTTGGCGGCTTTGAGTCGCGGAATGATTTCGCGCACCGTCCTCTCTTCGATGACCGTGTTCACAGCCACCCATTCCGGATCGCTGAGCTGCGAAATCGTCGGCCGTTTCAAGGCAGGCAGGGCCGCCAGCACCTGTTCGAGGTCCTTGCGCAGGACGTTTAGCATCAATCCCACTTTGCCGGCGGCCTCAATCGCCCCTTTTAGAAGCATAACGAGCATCTCTATCTTCTGGCGCCTCCAGGAATCGTCCCAGGCGGCCTGATTGGCGATCAACTTGGTGTTGGATTCCAACACCGTCTCCAGGATGCGCAGGCCGTTGGCCCGCAGGGAGGAGCCTGTCTCAGTGACCTCCACGATCGCATCGGCCAGTACCGGAGGCTTGACTTCTGTGGCGCCCCAGGAGAATTCCACTTTGGCCTCGACCCCGTTCTGGGCGAGGTACCGCTTGGTCACGCCCACGAGTTCCGTGGCGATGACCTTTCCTTCCAGATCCTTCACGTTTTGAAACGGAGATTTCTCCGGTACCGCGAGCACCCATCGGACTTTTCCGAAGGTCTGTTTGGCGTAGATCAGGTCCGCGACTTCCACGATCTTAGCGTCGTTCTCGAGGATCCAATCTTTACCGGTGAGCCCGGCGTCAAGGACTCCATCCTCCACGTAGCGCGCCATCTCCTGGGCGCGGATCAGCATGCAGTCAATCTCATCGTCATCAATGGCGGGAAAGTAGGACCGCGGATTGACCGCAATTTCATAGCCGGCGCGACGAAAGAGTTGGAGCGACGCCTCTTGCAGGCTCCCCTTCGGAAGGCCCAATTTCAGTCGGTTCATGTTTGATTCTCCCGGCTTGTCTCACCGTATACTTTGGCAGGGTCAAACTCCCGTTGCAGGAAGACCTCCTCGCCGGATCCCGTTAGTTTGCGGAAGAAACAAGACTTGTAACCCATGTGGCAACATCCCGGACCCGTAAGGTCCGCCTGGACGAGCAATGCATCGTGGTCGCAGTCCACCCGGACTTCACAAACTCGCAAGCGGTGACCGGATGTTTCACCCTTGGTCCAGAGCTTCTGCCGGCTGCGGCTGAAAAAGGTCACGTAGCCGGACTTCAGAGTTTTCTCAAAAGCTTCGTCGTTCATGTAACCCAGCATCAGGACCTTGCCGCTTTGCCTGTCCTGGATAATCGCCGGAATCAACCCCTCTTTATAATTCAAGTCCATTAAACGCCACTCCTGGTCAGTCAAAACTAAAAGGCCCGCTGGGTTTCCTCGCCAGCGGGCCACTTTCTATCAGTTCGTTGTAACTCTTATAAATTCGCCCGCTGACACTTCGCGTTCAGGACCGAATGAGGATGAGAGTGTGCCAATGCGCGCGACATTAAACCTCAGCTTACATCCGGCCATGAAATCTGTCAATGTGAATTCAGTAACCTGTGAATTCAGTAGCCAGAAGCCGATGCTCCTCTGACATGCGACCACCATCCTTCGAGCGGACTACCTGTTGTACTTCGGAGTACTGCCTCTTAGCCGTTTCCAGATTTCATCGCAGCGGGCCAGGAGAGTTTCATCGAGTTTGCCGCCTTGGCAGGCTTTCAGGTTTTCATCGAGCTGCCCGATTTGCGAGGCGCCCAGAATGATCGAGTCCACCTGCGCCTGGCTGAGCAGCCATTGAAACGCCAGTTCGACCAGAGTTTTCCCAACATGGCGCGCTATGCCCGCCAGTTCCTCGACGGCGGCAAAGTAGTCGTCGTGCCAGTAGCGATCCAGATACATTTTGTTTCCATCGAAGCGTGTTCCCGCAACCGGCCCGAGCGACTTGGAGTGCTTGCCGGCCAGCAGCCCACCGGCCAGCGGATTGTACGGCACCACTGCGACGTTGAATCGCTTGCAGAAGGGCAGGTATTCTTCTTCGATGCCGCGCGCCAGGACGTTATACATGGGTTGCGAAACGGGGGGCGGTCTGAATCCGTGCTTCTCCGCGATCCAGTGAATTTCGCAGACCTGCCAGGCGGCGTAGTTCGACACCGCCGGGTAGCGCACCTTGCCCGCGCGAACCGCCTCATCCATGGCAGCCAAAGTTTCTTCAATCGGCACACCGTAATCCGGCAAGTGGAGGTAGTAAAGATCCACATAATCGGTTTGCAGCCGCTTCAGGCTTGCCTCCAGTGCTTTGCGGAGGGCGGCGCGTGAGAGTCCGCTCTCGTCGGGGACGTCGCCCATCTTGAAACCTACCTTGGTGGCCAGGATCATTTTCTGCCGCCTGCCGGCCAGCGCCCTGCCGAGGATGGTTTCGGCTACGCCCTGGTTGTAAGCGTTGGCGGTATCGAAGAAGTTTATTCCTGCATCGATGCACCGGTCGGCGATCCTCGCGGCAGCGCTCTCGTCAGCCTGCGAGCCGAAGGTCATGGTGCCGAAGCAGAGCCGTGAGACCCTTAAATCAGTGGTGGAAAGAGTTCGGTACTCCATATCGCCCTCTCAATTTGACGCAATTTGTTAGAGCTCGCGCATTGCGTTTACTACGACTTGTTCGTAATCGAGGACGGCTCCGGTAACCAATTCGTTGGTGGCGAAAAAAAGTACGGCGTTGGCGATGTCCGCTGGCGAGATCATGCGGCCGAAAGGCCGGGTCTTGAGAGCGTCTTCCAGCCAATCCTTGCCCTGGCCTTCCTCCACTGATCTCATGTGATGCTCGCCCTCGGTCAGCACCCAGCCCGGATTGATCTGGTTAACCCGGATCCGGTACTTGGTAAGGTAATTGGCCAAATTCCTCGTCAGGGTGGTCAGACCGCCCTTCGAGGCCGAATATGCACAGAGCCTCTGAAGGCCGACGTAAGCGTTGAGGGAGCCGATGTTGATGATGCACCCGCTCAGACGCTGCTTCATGTGAATTACGGCTTCCTGGCAAAGGATGAAAGGCGCGCGAAGGTTGACGGCAAGGATCTCATCCCACAGCGCCATCGAAGTGTCTTCGATGCTCGCGCGAGTATAGATTCCGGCGTTGTTCACCAGGATATCAAGCCGGCCGAAGCGCTCGATCGTTTGCCGGATCACGTCGCGGCAGTGGGCCTCTTGTTTCAGGTCGCCAACCACAATGAGCGCCTCTCCGCCGTTACTTTGGATGTCCGCGACCAGACCTTCGGCTTGCCGTTGATGACTTGCCAGACCGTGCACCACGATGCGAGCGCCCTGCTCTGCAAACTTCCGCGCGATTCCGGCTCCGATGCCCTGTGTCGAGCCGGTCACCACGGCCACTTGTCCAGCCAGGGCTGGATGCTTCGAATTCATAGAACCCCAATCCGCCGGCCTTACGAACTCTAGTGGCTATTCCGGCATCAAAAGCGCCTTAGCAATCTTCCCTTCGTCCATCTCCTCAAAGCAGACGCGCCAACCGGTGAGCGGCTCCACACGGCCCACGAGCGGTGTGGGATCCAGCTTGCCGCAGGCCAGAAGCGAGATGACTCTTTCCCACATCTCGAAGTTGTGGCTGAAACTACCTCGCAACTGCACGGCTTTCTGAACCAGTGGGTCCAGGGATAGCTCCAGGGGTTGCCGTCCCCAGCCCACTTTGCCGATCTGCCCGCCCGGTCGAACAGCAGTCATGGCGGGCTTGAGCGCGGATGATGCGCCGGAAGCGTCGATCACCACGTCCACTCCCAATCCGTCGCCAAGCGAGCGGACCACTTCGAGAAGTTCCGCATCGCCTCCCGTCATGATCCTGTCGGCCCCGATAGATTTCGCGATGGCCAGACGCTTTTCGTCCTGCCTCAGCCCGACCACACCAAGCCAGCCGGCGCCGGAGAGTCTTGCCAGGGCCAGAGAAAGGAGGCCAATCGGCCCAGGGCCGAAGACCAACACCGCGTCACCCGGCCGGATTCGAGTGGTGACGCAGGTGGCGTTGTAGGCCACACAACAAGGTTCCGCAAGGCCCGCTTTTTCGAAGGGGACCGAATCCGGAAGGTGATGCAGGCAGCGCGCGGGCGCCTTCACGAAATCCGCCATGGCACCGTCGACGCCGTAGCCGAAACCTCGCCGCTCCGGGCAGAGGTTGTAGTCGCCGCTGCGGCAGTAAAGACACTGGCCGCAAATCCTGGCCGCGGTTTCGGAAACCACACGATCCCCCTCGCGGAACCCCCTCACTGCCTTGCCCGCGCGAACTACGAGGCCCGCGAATTCATGGCCGAGAATTACCGGAACATCGACGCGCCAGCTCTGGCTGTTGTGATATTGGTGAATATCGCTGCCGCACACACAGACCGCGCGGGTGCGAAGCAGGACTTCATCGTCTGCCAGCTCATCCGGTACCGGCACGTCTCGCAGTTCAACCGCTCCCGCCTTCAACGCATATTGGACGACAGCCGCCATAGTGTTATCAGACATGTACCCTATCCTTTAGCATCTTCCCATTGCGTCAATTTCAACCTTGATCTCTCCGCCAAAGCATACGCGAGCCGCCCTGTCGTTTCCAGCTCAATCAGTACGGGCGCGGTCGTGGCCGCAGAATTTGGGCGCCGGCGTCGATTGGGCGTGGCCGCTTTTGCGCCGACGCCTCGCAAATAGCGCCAGCACGAGAATCTGTTTGTCATCGAGGTTGTTATCTTGTATCCTCACGCCGTCAGCATATCGCACCCGTCATGATAGCGCCTGAGTTTTTTCGTCTGCGTGTGAGAAGCAACCCTGTCCATGAAACCGAGGTCACACCCATGAATCGACGTCAATTCGGTCGTACTCTTGCCGGCACGGCTTTGGCTGTGCCAGCCTTGGCCGCCTTGCCGGTGCACGCAAGATCGGCGGCGCCGGAAGGAGAAGTCCCCGGCGTGCCGTTCAAGATTTCCGTGATGCTTTGGACCGTATTTCAAGAGCTGTCGTTTGAAGCGCGGCTTGAAAAGGTGGCGGAGGCCGGCTACCACGCTGTGGAATTGACAGGTGGTGAGTATAAGAACTGGTCCGATGAGGACTTTCGCAGAGCCAACCGCAAGCGACGTGAACTTGGAATCACGTTCGACGTAACGGCTGGCCTTGCGCATGGCGTAGCAGATCCGGACGCGCGGCAAGCATTCCTCTCCGATCTGCGCCAGGCCCTCCCGGCTATGGATAAGATCGAATGCCGCGCCATCATTGTCATGTCGGGCAACTCCGTGCCTGGAATGTCGCGTCGGGACCAGCACCAGAGCTGCATTGAGGGGTTGAAGAGAGCGGCGGAAATTGCGGAGAAAAAGGACATCACAATTCTGCTCGAAAATATCGACCTCGAGGAGAATCCGCGCTACTACCTCTGGTCGGTGGCAGAGGGCTTCGAGATCATTAGCCGGGTGGGCCACCCACGGGTGAAATTCCTCGACGATTTTTTCCACGAGCAGATCTCCGAAGGCAACCTGATCGAGAAACTGGAGAAAAATATTGATAACGTAGGGTTGATTCACGTGGCGGACGTTCCCGGGCGGCACGAGCCCGGCACGGGAGAAATTAACTACGCCAATATTTATAAGAAGCTCGCGATGCTGAAATACGACCGCTACGTGGCCATGGAGTTCATTCCCACCCGTGACGCCGTCGAAAGCCTCCGGCGCGCCCGTGAGGAAGCACTTCGCGCTGGGGGCTAGGGGAAAGCCGTCAGCTCTCAGCCGTCAGCGAACGAACGGCAGGCCAACGAGCAATCGTCAATCGGCAATTTCAGCCCCCAGCCCCTCGCCCCGCTCTTATTCGTTCCAGCCTTCGTGTCCTTGCCAATCCAGGATGCGAACGTGTTTTTCCTGGCGAGGGAGCTCTGCAAAGGTCTTCTTCATCCCCTCGTCCAGGTTGCCATCCTGCGACTGGTAAATCCAGCCCATCTCCTGTTTGAGCGCCGCCGCCTCGCCGCTCAGGTAAACCACAGCTTCGTCATACTTGTAGGGGGCAGGCTTGAAACCACCGGCTCCGTAGCTTTGATCGCCCCAAATGATGGTCTGCGGATCTATTCTCTGCTGGCGGAGTAATTCCTGGCAAGCCTTGACGACGAACCAATTCGTGGTTCGGTGATCCACGTGGCGCTCGTCAGGATGAGGCAAAGCGATCAGAGCAGGATGGAAATCGGTAACGATCTGTTCGATCACGCTGACCACGGAATCACGCGCATACGGTAAGTTGGGCTCGATGACTTGCTCATAGGGTGCGTGATCGCAGGCGAGATACACAGACATATACGGATCCGAGGGTTTAATGTGTTGCGACCAGATGGCTCCCGAGCCGCCATCCGGCAGACCCAGGAAATGGGTCTTGTCGCGCGCGAGGCCGATGTGTTCCAGCGCTTCGCGGCTTTCCTCCATGCGGACTATCCCGAACTCACGCGCTTCATTCGGCCCGCAAGGCTTGTCGTAGTAGCGCTCACACTCGCCAACGTCGCCACCCGTGAGGAACACCAGGCCGACCGGAATGCCCGCCTCGACAGCGGCGCGCATCAGGCCCGCATAAGCATGCTCATCATCCTCATGCGCGCACACGACCAGCAGCGAAGCCGGCAGGTGATTCACTGCGATTTCTGTACTGGTCTCGGCCAGCCGTCTTCCACCCGCGCCCAGTAACTCCAGCCTTACGCGAAACGTACCGGGCGCCTGATTGGCAGGGATCGTCCAAGCGTCCGCGACAACTGCCTGCGTTTGTCCAGCGCCAACATTGACGCCGGAGAGGAGAGTTGCCTTCTGGACGGCTTTCCCGGCCGGATCGGAGATGGTAGCCCGAAGTTCCGTCCCGCTCCAAGTTTCATCCCCTGAATTCTTCAGCGTCCCCACGATTCTGAACCGGTCCCCCGGGCGGTAGAGGGTTCGAGAATGATCCAGAGTAATACCGGGAGAGACCTGCCCCGGCGCGTAAAACTCGCGGTACTTAGTGAAGTCGATATCCGAGTTGTACAGATGGGTGTAATTCCTGCTGTAAGGCGTGGGGGAGTCGCGTCCAGGCGGCCTCACAATGGTGGGCACAGTGAATTGCATATCGTAAAGAATCGTGTGCTCAGCGTTCCAGACGGCCACCGTGTAGGTATCCACTTCCGGCGGCGGGATTCTCTCGTGCCGCTCGGGAGCGCCGACTCCCATGACCTCTTTTTGTTTCCCCTGGAGAGAAGAGGCAACCCCCGCGCTCATCATGGGAATTGTCGCCATCCCCCGGGCAGCCAAGGTCAAATGGTTTCGCAAGACTTTTAGGGCAAGGGCGGGGTTCGCGCCGGCCTCTCTCGAATCGGGGGAGATCCAGGGATAGTTGGCGTTCGAAAACTCGACGCTAAGGTTCTTAAACTCATTGTCGGTCAGGTTTTCGAGCGCCACTTCGCATTGAATCGGTTCGCCAACGTCATAAAAGTTCTTGTCCAAGGCCACGCGAGAGATTTGAATCAGCTTCTTGTACGCCGCGAAGCCTCGCAGAGCCTTGACGGCGACAGTGCGATGGGCCGTGCGGTCTTGCACCTGGACGGCAACCGTGTAGAGTCCAGTGGGGGCTTCGGTCGGGATAGGCCAGCCGACTTCGTATCGAGCTTCCCCCTGCCGGGGTTCTGCTACTCGATCCATTTGAACGCTGGTTGTGGAAGTGGTGCCGGCATATTGAATCTCCGCAAACACGGCGTAACGGCTCGCGGCGCCCGCGATTCCCTTCACCGTGGCGCGGAGCGTGGCCACCGAGCCAACGTTGAAACCGCCATCAGCAGGGGCGCCCTCGACGGAGATCTCATCACTGAGCGCCGCTCGGCAGGGCCAAAGCAACATTGCAATCAACAGCAGCAAGAAGAGGTTTCGCATAGTCTGTCTGCCCTCCACAAGAGTCTCGCTTATTATGCCGTGATCCATGTGCAGATCAAGTCCGTTCACAGCAATTCCGTTTTTCCGCTGGCTGGCCCATAGCGCAGCACTGGGTTTCACCGGGCGTGGTCGAGCTTCAGTTCCTAATGATTCATCCCGCTTGCGCACGGGCAGGCCAGCCCCCGTTCGGTGTGGTCCACCAAACGCAGAGTCGCGCTTTACGACGGCCAGCGTGTATACAGCAGGCGGCAGACCCGTTTTGGGATGTTACCCTTCATGGACTTTGACGCAGTCCTGGTCCGCAGGCGCCCTTGCAGAATTGGAACGAAAACCATAGAATGTGCTCTCGGAAAATCACCGGCCCCAATCGAGTCAATTGTGCGTTTCGCCCCCCGGTTTCGCGCTAACCGTTTCCTCAGCGTGCTTATTCTCTTGGCGCTGTTCCTCTTCAGCTTAGCGATCGGCCAAAGGAAAGGGACAATGGCGGGACGATTGTCGCGCGAGGCCGCATTCCCGGGAGATTCGCCAGGTCCTGCCGCAGAAGTCCGGAACATCCCCTCGCAGGTTTGGAACGACAGCCTTGGCGATGGTTTTCCCGACGCCGTTCGACTTGAAAACAGCCAGGACCGTCATAATTTTGCCCACTGGTTCACATTCCTGGCGGAAGCACCATACTACGTTCCCTCTCGCCACGCTCAAGAGGAAGTTCACGATTGCGCCGCGCTGATTCGCTATGCGTACCGGAACGCCCTCGCGCCGCACACGGCGGTCTGGAGGCGGAGCGCCGCACTTCCTTTCGAGCCGGGCTTTGGCGACATTTCGAAGTTCGCATACCCCCGATGGCCACTCGAACGGGCGCTGTTTCGTACCCGGCCGGGGCCGTTACGTCCTGACGATCTCGGCCAAGGGGCCTTCTCGGAGTTCGCGGATGCCGCCACTTTGCTCAATTACAACACATTTTTCGTTTCCAAGGACATCCGCGCGGCCAAGCCAGGCGACTTGATTTTCTTCCGCCAGCCCACACAGCGCGAGCCTTTCCACTCTATGCTTTTTGTTGGGAGCTCTTATTTCCAGCCGGCAGGAGCGGATTGGGTGGTCTATCACACAGGCGACCTCGACGGCCGACGCGGCGAAATCCGCGAGGTCGAGGTGGGGCAGTTGCTTGCTTACCCAGAACCGCGCTGGAGGCCCCTGGCGATTAACCCATGCTTTTTGGGAGTCTATCGGCTCGAAATCCTGCGTTGAGGCACCATGGGAAGCATTACCTGCAGCATGAATTCGCAAGCCTTTGATTCTCGTTACAGGCTGATTCCGGGCAAAGCCGCACGGAGGATGCGCTTCATAACTCGTGTGGTTATCGTCCTCGCCGTAAGTTGGGGGGCCACCCAAGTTCTCGCTTCCGGTCAAGAGGCTGAATCGGGCGAGCCCTCCTTCTCAGTGTCATCGCACCAGACCTATTCGCCTTCTCAGCAGCCGAAAGTCCTGGTTCAGTTTCGGCAGGTGGATCACCTGGATTTCCGGGTTTACCGGGTCATGGACCCTGTCCTGTTCTTCGCGAAATTGCGCGATGCGCACTCCTTCGGCAGCGAGAAAGCCGAATTGGCGAGGGAAAAGACATGGCTGGAACGTTTCCACGAGTGGAAACGCGACCTGCGCCTGAGCATTCGTGATTTCTTCCGGCGGCAGGTGCGATACGAAACGCGTTGGCGCTACCACGTGGTGCGAGAGCACAAGCAGAAACTCACGCGCATACCGCTCGACGTGGCCGCGTACGCACAGGTGCCTTTGCTCAACCGCCAGCAACTGGTGTTGGGGTGGCGCGAGCTCTTGCCGAAGACCCGAGGTTCGGAGTACCAGGATATACCCGTCGACCTGCACCAGAAGGGTTTGTTTCTGGTTGAGGTGGCGCATCAGGATCTCCGGGCGTACACCTTATTGATGGTCACGGAACTTGCACTGGTCTCGAAGACCGCGCCGGGGCAAGTCTTTCTTTACGTCGCGGACCGCCGTTCGGGCGCCCCGGTCAGCGGCTCGAGTGCAGTGATCTTCAACAATCACCAGGAATTGGCCCGCGGCAAAACTGACGATTCCGGGGTTTTCCAAACCAGCTTCAAGGACATAAAAGTGGAAGACTCCATCATGGTGGCGCAAGCCGGGCAGGACGTCGTCGCCACAAGCGTGGAGCCCTTCTTCTTTTATGATTCCTCCGCAACCGAGTATGTCGGATACATTTACACGGACCGGCCGGTCTATCGCCCCACCCACGAGGTTAATTTCAAAGGCATTGTGCGCGCCCGGCGCGGGGGACAATACACTCTCGACATTCCCAGCCCGATCACCGTCGAAGTCACTGACCCCACCCAAAGGGTGGTTTATCAGCAGAAGCTGGGACTTTCCCGTTTCGGATCGTTCAACGGCAAGCTCACGCTCAGCCCCCTGGCGGCTCTCGGAATGTACCAGATCATCGGCCACATTGGGGATAAGAGTGTCTACGGAAACTTCGAAGTGAAGGAATACAAGAAGCCGGAATTTGAAGTCACCGTAGCCATGGATAAGGCCCGGTACCTGCAAGGCGAACCGATCCAAACCACTATTAGCGCCCGTTACTATTTCGGAGCGCCGGTTGCGAACGGCCGCGTGAAGTATTCCGTTTACAGGTCCCGTTACTTCTTCCCTTATTGGCAAATCCTTTGGGGAACCGACGAATACGAGGGCGAGGAGGGTGAAGGGGGCTACAGCCAAGATTACTTTGGTCAGGAGATTAGTCAGGGAACCAGCCAACTGGACGCTGAGGGCGTGCTGCGCGCCAGCATACCAACAGAAATCAACCCCCAAGGGCAGGATTATCGTTATCGCATTGAAGCGCACGTGACGGATGCGAGCAATCGCGAGATCATGGGAGGCCGCGCAGTCCTCGCAACATTCTCGAGCATTGTGGTCTTGTTGGAGACAGACCGGTACGTTTACAAGCCTGGCGATCAGGCCGTGATCACTGTTCGAACGCTGGACTACGATTCTCACCCTGTTTCCACGGGTGTTCAGCTTGCCTTTGAGGGCCACCAGCACTGGAACGACCGGAGAGCGCTCAGCCATTTTTCCGTGGCAGAAGTCTCCACCGATTCGAACGGCTCGGCCCAATACACTTATACGGTGCCCAGCGTCCCTTGGCTCACGGTACGAGCGAGCACAACTTACCAGCAGCGTCGACCGGCAACCTTCGAGAGCAACTTATGGGTGGCAGGCGCTTCCTACGGGGAAGTCGAAGTCCAGTACCGGCGCGTCGAAATTTATCCTGACAAACGATCTTACAAGCCGGGCGAGACAGCTCACCTGCTCATCGTGACGCATGAACCAGGAGCTCGGGTTCTGGTGACCACGGAAGGCCAGCAGGTGTATTCGTATGCTTTGCACGAGGCCACGACAGACTCCCTCACCGTGGACATACCCATCGAGGAGCGCTACGAGCCGAATTTCTTCGTGGGCGTGACGTTTTTGAAGAACGAGCAACTCTTCGAGAGCACGAAGAATATATCGGTCCCCGCCGCTGAGAAAGTCCTGAAGGTTACCGTGGAAACGGACAAGGCCCAGTACCGGCCCAACGATAAGGTGACCTATGCGCTGACTACGCAGGATGAGCAAGGCCATCCGGTGAGCGCGGAAGTGAGTCTTGGCGTTGTGGACGAGGCGATCTACGCTATCCAGCCGGATACTGTCCTGCCGCCCGAGAAGACCTTTTACGCCAAGCAGTGGAACAAGGTCTTTACCCAGTTTTCCACCACCTACTGGTTCATGGGCTACTCGGGAAAGCAGAAGATGCAGTTGAGCTTTCTCCGTCCGGCTACGCGGTTTGCCGACTTCAAGAATCCCGGCCAAATGGTTCAACCCACAGTGCGGAAGTATTTCCCCGACACCATGGCGTGGCTGCCGGCGGTGGTGACAGATTCCGCCGGCAAGGCGCAGGCCAGCTTCAGCTTCCCGGACTCGCTTACCACATGGCGCGCCACCGTTCGGGCTGTCACCCGCGACACTCTGGTGGGCCAAATCACTTCCAAGGTGATCACACGCAAGAACCTCATCTTGCGATTGGAGACGCCGCGTTTCCTGACCCAAGGTGACACCGCCATCGTGAGCGCCATCGTCCACAACTACTTGCAGTCAGACAAGGCGGCGCAGGTGTCTCTCGAAGCTGAGGGAGTTGAACTGGCCAGCCCTGCGAAAAGCTCCGTCAACATTCCCCAGAACTGGGGAAGCCACGGTTACCTGGACGGTCCGAGCGCCAAAGATCGGACAGGCGAAATTCCTGGCCAAGGCTCTTACGGATGAGGAGTCAGACGCCCTGGAACTGGAGACTCCTGTGCGTCCCTGGGGATTGCAGATGAACGCGGCGGTGTCCGGCGACTCTGCGGGGAGACAAAGAGGAAGCGACGCAGACAGTGGTCTTGCCGCAGGATATCAATGCCGAGGCATCCTCACTGCGTTTTGATCTCACTCCCTCAATTGCCGGAACCTTGATGTCCGCCCTCGATTTCCTTGCCACTTATCCCTATGGTTGCGTCGAGCAGACCATGTCCAGCTTCCTGCCCAACATTCTGGTGGCGCAGGCGACACAAAGAATTGGGACTGACGGCCGCCTTCGGAAAACATCGAACTTGAAAAGAAAATCGCTGCGGGCCTTCAGCGGCTCTACCAGTTCCAGCACGAGGACGGAGGCTGGGGCTGGTGGGAAACCGACCAGACACATCCTTTTATGACCGCTTACGTGGTGGCGGGACTGGCAGAGGCAAAGCAGGCAGGCTATCCGGTGGATGACGCGAAGCTGCAGCGAGGACGGGAATCGTTGCTTCACCAGATCAAAGAGAATCCGCGCGCGCTGGCTGACATTCGGGCTGTATCTGGTGTATGCGCTGGAGCTGAGCGGCGAGGTGGATTTGAGCTTGGTGGAGGGCCTCTACGCTTCTCGAGAAAAGCTCTCACCGCACGGCGTTGCTCTGATGGCCCTGCTGATGGCGCATCGAAAGGACGCGCGCGCGCAGGAGTTCACCAAAATGCTGGCGCAGTCCGTCCAAACTCAAGGACCCTATGCGTGGTGGAAATCCGAGCGGCAGGAAATGCTCGACTTCTCCTCGGACAACTCCTTTGAGACGACAGCTTACGCCGTGAAGGCCCTGGCCGACATCGATCCCAAGAATGAACTGTTGCCCAAGGCCGCTCGTTGGTTGATTGACCACCGCTCCGACGGCTACTACTGGGTCTCGACGGAGCAGACTGCTACGGCGATTTATGGCTTGATCGATTACCTCAAGGTGTCGGGGGAACTCAAAGCCAACTACACGTTCACGGTTTTCTTGAACGGCCAGAAACTAACCGAGCGACAGGTGACCGAGAAGGACGTCAACAATCCGCTTCCGATCACGATTACGGCTGATTCGCCGGCCGTCCACCCGGGGGAGAATGAGGTCCGGGTGGTGAAGTCCGGCCCTGGCGTTCTCTACTGGTCAGCGGCGGCCACTTATTATTCCCGCGAGCCCAAGCCGGCTCCCGTGGGCGGCATGGCGCTGAATGTTGTACGTGAGTACTTCAAGCTGGTCCCACAACGGCAGGGGGACCGAATCGTCTATGAAGAGAAGCCCCTAGACGGTCCGGTTCAAACGGGTGACGTCGTGGTGGTGCGCTTGACGGTCAGCAGCACGCGCGACGAGCAATATCTGGAAATCGAGGACCCTATTCCTGCCGGGTTTGAGTTCATCGAGCAGGAAGGTTTGTACGAGCTGAGGGAGAAGCCCTCCTGGTGGGATTTCTACTACACCCGGCGTGAATTTCATGACGACCGGGCCGCGCTTTTCTCCACTAACTTTCGGCGCGGTCAGGGGCAATTCCATTATCTCTTGAAGGCCGTCACGCCCGGCTCGTTCCAGGCGACTCCCGCGAGGGTCTTGCCCATGTACGAGCCGGCAAGACAAGCCTCCACAAGAGCCACAGCCATCGCGATTACGGCACCGCGCTGACGCGGCTTGGTGTTGCAAGATCCTTGTGCGCAGCAGTTTGATTAGCAGGGTACGGAACTCGCCAGGACTGTGTAATCCCCTCCTTGGTTAAGGAGGGGGCGGGGGTGGTTGACTGGCGCGCTTGATTCCATACCCACCACCCCCAACCCCCTCCTCCGCCGAGGAGGGGCTCACCTGTCAGGACATGCAAGGATTGGAGAGTTGAGCGAGATGAAGAAGGCCTTTGAAGTGTGGGGCTGGAGCGCCACTGTTCTGGCGCACAGTCCTTCTTCGCTTATCGTGTTTGCAGCCTTTCTCGGCCTGTGGGCGCTGGCTGCTTATGAGTGGCTGTGGATTCCTGAGTCGTCGGTCCTGGTCCTTCTGCTCAGTCTCGTTTGGGCCATTGCGCAAGTGCTCGTGGCAGCGGCAGCGCTCACTGGAACCTTCACAAGCGCAATGCAGGCTTGCCGATGCAAACGCTCAACGACTCTCCTTGCTTTCACTTCTTCCGTTTCAGTCGTAAGCGTTTTGGCGCTAGCCTTTTGTTGCTCATCCCAGCATTGGCGATCGGGTTGGCACTGGCGGAGACCTTCGCCTGGGTTAACAAACATTCAGTTGAAGTCGCATCTTTATTGACCTTCCATTCAGAAAAGCCGGTCAGCTATTTGATAATTGATAAATGTTTAATGGTGGTTGAGTGTCTGTTATGGATTGCCGTCGCGGGTTCGCTTCTTAGCTTCGTTATGGGTCTGTTCAGCAGCGGTTGGCAACACACACGCGAACAGTTTGGGAAGGTTCTGATGAGCAGTTGTTCTAAAGGGCGATTCTTTGCCGGCCTTCTCAGTGTGATTGTGTTCGGCGGTTCAGCTTACGTATTGGCGAACTGGCGGCCTAAGGTTTCTGTTGGCTTTTGGGATTATTCGCAGTTGGCTGTGCGCGTCGGTTTGGTGCTAATCCTCCTCGCAGCCGGATGGCTCTTCTGGTTGCTCTCCCTGGCGCGGCTGAATTCGCCAACAGGGACGGACCATTTTCACGTCCCCCCTCTCGACGGCGCATCATTCCCGGGAATGCCGGAATCCACCTCACCCCCGCAAGGGTGAGCTGGCCGATGCAGCGGGGTTGCTGCCGTGAGAGGCCGTTGTGCCCCATCCCCCGCCGCGCAATAGAGAAAGCCCGCGAGCTTATTCCTGCTGCGGGCCACTGCCGCAGACTAGGTCGGATTGCGTCCGGCAGAAAGACCAGCCCGAATGTGCGGTTCGATGCCAAGCATCCCTCGATCCGAGGTAAGAACCGTGTGCGTTAGAAGCGCCCGCACGGGTCTGTACGGGGGGCAGCGGGTAACCGCTGCCCCTACCGCGACCGACTGTGCGTGGTGTGGGAATTCGCTGAAACGCAGAGTTGCGCTCTGCGCCAGCCGGCGGAGGAGTTTCGCGCCTGGTTCCCCGGGCTAACTTCGGCCGAACGTGTCTCAGTTGGGGCGAAGATCGACTTATGCGAAGGACGTGGACACAGATAAAGAACGGGACGATGACCGAGGACGAACGGCGGCAGGCACACATGCTCGCGGTGCGCGATCTTGCGGAGATGGAGCTTGCCGAGTTACGCGAGGCGCTTCAGGTCAGCCAAGAGATGCTGGCTAAGAAATTGAAGGTGACCCAAGTGGCCATCTCCCGGCTGGAACGGCGTCCCAATGTTCTTCTGGAAAGCATCGCAAACTATATTGAGGCGCTTGGTGGAAAACTTGAACCGTACGCTGTGCTTCAGAACAGGACGGTCAAGCTCACACACCTGCTGTGCACTAGTGAAGACAAGAAGGCAGGACCGGCGATTCGGCGAAAACACCATCAAGCTGAAGCAGTCGCACGCTGAGTTTGATCCAGCGGGCGCGCACATTCAAGGGGTTTCAATCGACGAGGCGCTCACGGCTCGCCAACATGGAGAAGGATGTCGGCGCCACCCCATGGAGTTCTTCCCTTGGGGCCAAAAGCCGAGCGAGTGCGAATTCGTGGGTGGCGCATGCATAGATTTTGATGTATGCGCTTCTGCGCTACCAGTTCACGACGACGCCGGCACGCTGAGGCTTTGGCGTGCAGATTCCTGGAAGTTGCGGTCGTAATTCGGGTAGGGGCGGAGCCCGCACTCCACGGTGCGCAGGTCGATGCCTTGCCGGCTGTGGTAATCGTCCACATGGTCGCAACCGATCGGGATACCCCCACGCTGGGGAACGGGCGAGGCCTGAACCGTCCATACAACGTAATTATGCTACAATGATCATCGTGAACGGGTTAAGATTCGAGTGGGATGAGACAAAAAACGCCTCGAACCAGCGCAAGCACGGCGTTTCATTTGAGGAAGCCGAATCAGCCTTCGCAGACGAGTATGGCCGTCTCATCGCTGACCCGGATCACTCGGACCAAGAGGACCGTTTCATCCTTATGGGAATGAGCACCCGGCTGCGTCTTCTGATCGTGTGTCACTGCTACCGTCATGCAGACACGATCAGAATCATCTCAGCCCGCAAAGCCGACCGTTCGGAACGAACCCGGTATGAAGGATACAAGAATGCGTAAGAGCTACGATTTCTCAAAATCCGTCAGAAATCCCTACGCCCGGCGGATGAAGAAACAGATCACCATCCGCATCGACGAAACAGCCATTGCTTATTTCAAGGTGATGGCAGAAGAGCGGGGAATTCCGTATCAGAGTCTGATGAACTGGTACCTGGTGGAGTGCGCTACGACCAAACGCAAACCCAAGTGGGCTTGACGGTATCCACACGAGCGGCCACGCCTCGCCGGCCGACCTACGCGCATTCGCCGCCGCTGGATTCCCGCTTTCGCGGGAATGACGCTTCGATGGGTTCCTGCTCCGGCGTCATTATTCGACGAGCCGGTGCAGATCTTTGGCTGACGGGTCGTGCAAGATCCGCCAGAGTGCTTCCTCTCCTTGCTGAGCCGCGATCTTTCGCACGCGCTCAAGTGCCAGCGCGTACGCCGCTTTCATTTCCTCTTCGGAGCGCGGCTTGGAAATCGCTTCCTCGAGATTCCGGCCCAGGGAAGACTCGCTGCGAAGGGGTTCGATTTTCTCGTGCGTCAGGTAAAGGACTAAACCTTCCTCATACCAGTGAGGAACGCTGGATGCGCACGAGCGGTGGACAACCAAGTGAGTCAGTTCATGACGCAAGAGTCGCTTCTAGAATCCCCTTCTGTTTGAGCAAGCCGAGTGGTTGTAGGGCGATTGATTCACTGTCATTAGTCGCCGCCACCCAGCCTGGTTGTCCCGTGGCGCGGACGAACTCCAAAGTTGTTTCCCAGGTTCGGACTCGAATGCGCCCGGTGATGACGCCGGCCCGCGCGCCCAGTTCCCTTCGCATGCGCTCAAGCGCCTCCAGTGTTTGCGGCACCCATTTCTGCTGAGTGTCCGGGAAGACGATTTCGAAGTGCTCGCTGGAGGCTATGGGGTCGGCCTGTGCGTGACCGAGGCGAACCACCATGGTCTCTGGGAAAATAGTAGGCGAGGATTTGTTGCGCTGAGTAACCCATCCGGCCCATCTGCTCGGCGCCTGCCTGGCAAAGGCCCACGCCGTGGCCCAGTCCACGCCCGCTGAATATCAGTGAGTCGCCGCGCAGGTCAATTGTGTAGAGGTTACTTTTGAGCGTGGCCCAGCCGAGACGGCGGTTGGCTGCGTAGCGGAACTCATTGGCATCAATCTGCATTGCCACTCCTGCCTGCGCGAGCAGAATTTGCGCGCGCCCGGAGGAGTCGGTTTTCGCGATGGTGACCCTGGTAAGCGGGCCGCGGAGCGGCACGTGCATATCGGTGCGGACAATCCGTTCAGCTTCCTCGAGCGGCAACACCCTTTGCCAGGAGGCATGCTCGCTGCCGGCGCAATAAGGGTCGTGGATGCTGACCAGGTACGGCTGCGCACGGTCCGGCCACACATTTCCAGCCGCTTCAGTCATGCCACCGCAGGCAGCGCTGAAATACGGATCAACGAGTTCACCGCGGAACTGCAGGATTTGGCCTCGGGTCTCTCGGGCAACAGCTTCAGAGGTAGGATCGATCTCGGGGACAACGGGGGGGCGGAAGGCCTGGCAATGCGTGAGGGAGCAAAAATCGAATCCCTCAGCTTGGTGACGGCCGCGCCAGCGAATGGCCCAGGTGCGCGCGAGGATTGCCATGGCCTCGCGCGCCGCCGGAGACCGGAGGATGGCAGCCTCACCTGCAAGAACCCCTGCCACGTAGGATTCGAGATCAGTGGGGAGAACAGCAATCAGCCCGGAGCGCGAGCGCTTGATCTCTAGTTTGCTGAGCATGACCGGATTCGGCGCTTGCGCCTTCAAAAACTCCGCGGTCACCTGGAAGGGCATGGTGGAGTAGGCAGATAGCCCTTGGAACTCTCGGGAAGCGTTCGGAGAGCTGCACCGAACCCCCGCGCCAGTACGAACGCAGCTTGCTTTCGTCCGTGGCTCTAAAGCCAGGCAGTATCTCGGGCGACGAAGGTCGCAGAGGTTTGTCCCCGCCCCTCCAGCCTGCAACGCCAGAGCTCTGAGACCTCGTCCAGAAAAAAGTTCGACTCTAAAGTCTTGGGCTACGATCGAACCATGCAAGCCGAAAGCGCAAACCGCCGCCAGTCCAAGGGGAAGTCCTCTCACGGCCTTAGCTTCTTCTCTTTGAAATAGAATTTAAGGATTGTGCCCGCGAGCGCAGCCGCGTCGTGTTGGCCTGTGCCGCGCTCAAGAAAAACCACCAGGGCAATTTCCGGTTTATTTACCGGCGCGTAGCCGACAAACCAGGCGTGGGTCACCCCGCTTCCATCGAGCGCCGCCGCCGTGCCCGTCTTTCCGGCAATTCGAAGTCCCTCCACCGCACTCCTCTGGCAAGTCCCAAACCGAAGGCATCCTTCCAGACCAGCGGACAGGACTTCCAAAGTTTCCCGGCGCAACCGGAACTCAAAGGCAAGTGCGGGGGGATCTCCATGGTCTTTTGGTAAGGTCAAGCGATAGGCCTTTCCCCCGTTCGCAAAAGCCGAATAAGCCGTCAGGAGCTGAGCGGGCGAAACCGTTACCCCTCCCTCACCCAGCGCTGCGCGGGCTTTGCCGGCATCGTCCACTTCTATTCGGAGTTGGCCGGGATTAGCGCCCAGCCCAAAGGCTGCGAACCAGTGCGCTAGCTGGGCTGACGAGAGCCTGAGGCTTAGTCTTGTAAAGAAATAGTTACAGGAATTCGCAAGCGCCGAAACCAGGGTGAACGGCCCGTCCGCCGCAGGGTGAGAACAGTGGAAGGACTCGCCGAGGAGTTCTGGAATCCTTCGGCAGAAAATCTGTTCCGATGGCAAAACCAGGCCTTCCTCCAGCGCGGCAGCGCTTGTAAACAGCTTGGCTGTTGATCCTGGAGGGTACGCGTCCTCAAACGCCTCCTGCGAATTCCACACCGCGAGCAGACGTCCCGTCTGGGGGTCCGAGACAAGGACTGTCCCTCTCCGTTTCTGCATGTAATCGTTCAAGAAATGTTGGAGGTTCCCTGTGGCTTGAGCACCCAGTGCAAAGGCAAAGAACACCAGCAAGAATTGAGCAAACATCCCGGATTTAGAGCTCGCTGATGCCATTGCCCGGCGCCCCTCCGGCATTGTCACGATGCTCAGCATGCCGCGTGGATGGCTTATTTCGGTAACCTGCCAAGGCTGGCATAGCCATGGAAGCGTGTCAAACGGCTTTGTTGCCCAGAGGAATAGCGCGAGGCTCTCTGGGCGTACACAGCAAAACGCGGGAGTTCAATTTGCCGTTGCGGGACGGGTTTCTAAATCTGAACGTTGGAGTGTGCCGTGAATCTTCGGACCGCGCGGCCTCTTCTTGGCGCGCTCCTGAACAACGATTCGGTGACAGTCGAGACACTGCAGGTGTTGGCCACTCGGCGATGTAGTAACCCGAGACGATCCGCAATGGGGACATATTTGAGACGTCATAAAAGGCATTCAATGTAGCACATCTGAAGGAAAACCTTATTGACCGACGGAGTTAATATACAGGTGTATATGAACGTGTACATAAGTGGAGCATGTTCCTCGTCGTTGGCATTCTCATCGGACGGCCATTCCCGTCGAGAACGCATTGGTCAGGCGGGTGAGCCTTCGCATCTGCGTTGGCGCCGTCCAGCGATCAGCGCGCTGACGTCCGGGAGAGAAGTCTGCTATTCTGATTGCTGAACCTCGATGGATCTCGACAGGTGCTGCCGATTGTTCAGGGCGGAATCTACAACTGAGGAACCCTTAGTGAGCGCCGACACGCGAGCGGGTTTGAGCCGGGCCTTGTTGCCACTCTTCGCATGGTTGTGGCCAATCGGCCTGGCTCTGATTCTCACCGCATCTTACTCGCTTCTCGGCCAGGGGGTGGGGAGGGGAGCTCCGACATATCCCGTGGTTGAACCGCGCAAGGGAGAAAGTTGCGTTGTTTGCGGTAAAGCAATTGGGGCAACGGATCGAGTATACGAGGTCGAGGGTCAGCGCGTGCCCCTACACACGGGAGCTTGTGACAATGCCTTCAGACGCAACCCCGGGTATTTCCTTGCCCGCTTGAAACCTCGCGGGGCGTTCTTGGGAGCGGAGCCAAACCTCGGACCCAACGTCTCCTGGGGATGGTTTGCCTTTGGAAGCTACGTTCTTCTGGGCCTGGTGTTTGGGGCGTTGTGCGCTTATCGCGCTATTAATCATGCGCTCCGGCCATTGCCGTGGTTCCTGGCTGGCTTTTTCTTGAACCTTTTGGGCTTTCTGGCTCTAATTTCATGGTCGGTGGGCGCAAGCAGCATGGCGGGATTACCTCCGGGCTTGGTCAAAGTTCCCACCACCTATTCCCCGAGGGTTTGTCCGCGGTGTGGAACAACGAACCATCCTTCTGCGGCGGCCTGCATTGGGTGCGGAAATAAGATCGACCCTCTCGTTACTTCCGAGGTTACGCGAGCGGGTCTCCGGGGCGGCTCTGCGGCCCGGGGTACGAATGGCTGAGGAGCCACTTGCTCAACAAACTCAAGCGGCACATCGATGCGATTCTCACCAGCGGTGACATGCCTCAACGCCGCCCGGCGCTGAAGTCGCACAATGAGAGCAATATCCCAGGGCTTTATATCATTGGGGATCTGGCAGGTGCGCCGGTGATCAAGCTGGCTATGGCACAGGGTTTTGAGGTTGTGGAACATATCGCCGGCCTGCCGGACGCCCGTGCGCGTGACTCATCTGTATTCGATCTGCTGATCGTGGGAGCTGGCGCCGCCGGCTTGAACGCCGCGCTTGCCGCCAAAGAAAAGCGCCTGCGAGTTCTGGTTCTTGAGAAAGCGAAGATTGCCAACACCATTGAAGACTTCCCCGAAGGCAAGTGGGTGTATGCGGAACCGGATGCTACTCCTCCAAAGGGGAAGCTTTGGCTGGATGGCGCACGCAAGGAAGACTTGATCGAACGCTGGCATCAGATCGTGCGTGAGAATGGGCTGGAGGTGAAAACGGAAGAAGGGCTGAAGTCGCTCGAGCGCCAGAAGGACGGCGCGTTCCGAGTCGTCAGCGACAAAGCTGAGTATCGCGCGCGCCGGATCATTCTCGCCACCGGTCAGCGTGGTAATCCTCGAACGCTGCGCGTGAAGGGAGAGGAGCGCGAGCGGGTTTACCACCGGCTTTATGCCCCGCGCCACTACAAGGACCAGGACATCCTGGTGGTGGGGGGTGGGAACAGCGCCGTCGAAGCGGCATTGACGCTTGCGGAGCAGAACCACGTCCGAATTTCGTACCGGGGCAGCGAGTTCTCACGGCTTTTCAAGGACAACGAGCGGAGACTCAACCAGGCTGTCGCGCAAAAGCGCATCGAAGCTCTTGCTCAACTCGAAGGTGGCGGAGTTTGGAGAGCGCGCGGCGCGAATTGAGATCGACCACGGTGGGCGGCAGGAATTCGTGGAGGCGGCTTACGATCATGCCTTCGTTCTGATCGGCGCAGAGTTGCCCGTCACATTCCTGAGATCGCTGGGCATCAAGATGGAAAATGAGTGGAATGGCAACCTGTGGCGCGCCGCTGCCCTGGTTTCCGTGACCCTGGCGGGCCTTTGGGTTTTCGGTGGCCACGCCCAACTCGCCGGACACACTCTGACTTCTATTCCCGCTTGGTTGGGCGCGCTCGCGGCTGCCTGTGCTGTGGGTGCGCTCATCGCAGCCGGCCTTCGCCATGACCGATACGCTTGGCTGGGAGTTTCGTTCCTTTGCTGCTACACCGTGTATGGAGCCAAGGTAGGTTCTGGGAACGAATTCTGGCCATTTCGTGATTGGGGTTACAAGGCGCTCTCATTTTTCCACCGCCCTTGGTCCTTCTGGTACACCGTTCTTTACACAGTCATCATGACCGTTTTCGGCTTTCAGGCGCTGAAACGTTGGGGACTCGACCGCAAAGACAAGTTCCAGATTTGGCGGTACATCAGCCTCATTTCCTTCCAGTGGATCTTCTTTTTTCTGATTCCCGAGTTCCTTTTTCAGTGGGCGGTGAGGTACCAATGGGTGGGCGCTCGCCTGGCCTCTGACCCGGTATTCGCCCAACAAGCCTGGCGCGCTTACGGGATCATCTATGCGTGGCCGTTGTTCTTTTACACTTTCTTTAACAACCCCCACGAGATCTGGATTGCCTGGGGCGTGCTGCTAAGCTTCGTCGTCATACCCATCTTTGTTCTATTCCATGGCAAGCGGTATTGCTCGTGGATTTGCGGGTGTGGCGGACTGGCGGAGACCTTCGGGGACCGCTGGCGCCATTTGGCTCCCAAGGGGCGAACTAGCATCAAGTGGGAATGGATGAACCTGGCAGTGCTCATCGCCGCCACCGTCGTCACCGCGATAGTGCTGCTCAAAGACAGCGTCAGCTTCCTGCGCCATCCTGCGGCCTGGGGCCTGGACACCTATCACCTCTTGGCGGACGTATGGCTGGTGGGCATCTTTCCAGTCACGCTTTATCCGTTTTTGGGCGGGAAGGTCTGGTGCCGCTACTGGTGCCCCCTGGCAAAGCTCATGCATCTGATGAGCAAGGCATACGCAAAGTTGGGAATCAGCCGCTTTGCCATCGTCGCCAATGATAAGTGCATCGCTTGCACCGAATGTTCACGCAATTGCCAGGTCGGAATCGACGTGATGAGCTATGCGCTCAAGCAGCAGGTTCTGGATAACGCGACGAGTTCTTGCATTGGTTGCGGCATCTGCGTCAGCGTCTGCCCAATGGACACGCTCTCCTTCGGCGTTGGGAAGCAAAACTTGGTTCAGATTCAACCCCAACAACCACCCATTCCCCTCCTTACCAAGGAGGGGAGTTAGCTCACCAACTGCCCTCCTCTCTGAATGGGGCCGGGAGTACTCTCGCCGCATACGTTGTGGAGCCATCCGTCAGAAGATGTGGGGGAAGCGGGCGCATGCCTACTTGGTCTTCATAACGTAGACTCCATCCCACGCGCCTTCGGGCGGCTGTTGCAGCAAGTCGTGGCAGCGTTTGATGAAGACGTGGCTGGGAGCGTCTCGGGAGTAGTTGATCGTCAACTCCTCGAAGGTTTCAAGGGCTTTTTCCCACTGTCCGCCCCTGTATTCCTCCAGGCCCTTATGGAAGCGTTCGACCCGGTCGCGATGGATTTCGAGGTCCGAGGCTGGACCAAGAAGTTCGAAGATCTTGACGGGCTTCATCTTCCCCTTCACCCGGATTAAATCGAGTTCACGGGCGACGAAGTGCTCTTCGACTTCCAGGTAGGTGGCCTCGCTGATGATGACGCGTGTGCCGAATTGCTTGTTGATCCCCTCCAGGCGCGAGGCGAGGTTTACGTTGTCCCCCATGATCGTGAAATTGAAACGTTTTGTCGAGCCCATGTTGCCCACCACCATGGGGCCGGTGTTAATGCCTATGCCAATGTCGATACGGGGCCGGCCCTGGGTCTCCCACTTGGCCTGCAGTTTGTTGAGGACATCAATCATTTCCAGCGCGGCGCGACAGGCCCGCACGGCATGATCGCTCTGCGGGTAGGGTGCTCCCCAGAACGCCATGATGGCATCCCCGATGTATTTATCCAGAGTGCCCCAGTTGTCGAAGATCACATCGGTCATCGCGGAAAGATACTCGTTTAGCAGTTCCACCAAAGCAGAGGGTGAGAGTCCCTCAGAGAGTGTCGTAAACCCGCGGATGTCACTGAACATCGCCGTGAGTTCTTTTTCTTCGCCACCCAACCTCAGGAATTCGGGATGCTGAAGAACCTGCGCAATGACTCCCGGCGGGACATACTGAGTGAAGGCTGCACGAACTTTCCTTTTCTGCCGCTCTTCGAAAAAGAAACGGTAGCTGATGATCACGAGGTAGTTCACTCCCAGGGTTGCTGCGGGCAGCAAGATGACGATCCAGATGCGATGGTATGCAAAGAGGTAGCAGGCCAAGAGCAAGAAGGCCCCCAACAAGACTACCGTGATCGCAGTTGCGCGCCGTGGAGAGGCTACGCTCAATACCATCCCGGCAGGCAGGCTGAAGAGCAGAAGGAAAAGGATGTCGATGAGGTTCTCACGAATTCCCCGATGGATGAAGCGCCCATGAAGAATGTTGGCAATGAAATTGGCGTGCACCTCGACTCCGAAAAAGTTCATTTGCTGGAAGGGGGTGACCGCCGCGTCCCCGATGCCGACTGCGGTAGGACCAATCAGTACCAAACGGTCTTTCAGCTTACTGGGTGAGATCTTGTGTTCGATAATGTCGGAAAGCGAGTAAGTAGGAAAAGCTCCTCCGGGGCCGTAGTAGTCGATCTGGACAAATCCTGCAGGGTCAGTCGGAATGCTCACCTTACCGAAATCGATTCGCTCCAGGCCATTCGGATTGAAGACTACATTCACCTGGTCGAGGGGAAGGTTGGCGTAAGCCAGGGCAGCCGCTACATCGAGCGAGGGGTAAAAACTTCCGTGAAAAGGGATGATGACGGGTTCTCTGCGGTCCGTTCCATCCGGGTCAGGAATGATATTGAAATAGCCGAAGTTCTTCGCATATGCCGCAAACTGGCCCAGATTTGGAGACAGGCTATCGAATTTGAGTTGCGGATTGATCAGGAGTTCGGAGTCTTTTGCATACTCGGGGTGCACGATGCTTGGATAGGCCTGGAAGGAAAGATAGTTGAGGAACTCATTCAATCGTTCGCGCATTCACGCTCCTTGCTTCACTGCCTCTCAGATAGAAGTAACCTAGAACGGCATTGTCAAAACGGGAGAGGGAATCGGCAAACTTCTTGTCGTTATCGGAGTCCTCCTCCATTGACTTGAGCCTGGCTTCGAATTCTGGATCGCTGTTTCCAGGTTTGACTTTCTTCTCATAAACTTTTCGCACTTGCTGAAGCGCGTCTACTGCCGAGTTCTGATCGGGTTCGGGAAAATTGACGTCAAATGCGATCACGCGGGTGCCAGCTTCCCCCAAGGCGTCCACGGCTTCGGCGAAGTATTTACGCGGAAAAGGCCAGCGCCCGAGCACGTCTTCACTTTTCTGGTCGATCGCCACAATCACCACCGGGGACCCAGGCTCCACCTCCCTCGCAATTGGAACCGCATATCGAGAGTTTTCAACTCAAGCATCGGCCAGAAACTGAAGCAGGGGACTCGGGTGGGAGACGATATAGATTGCGACGTAGAAGCTCAGGCTGATAAGGCAGACAGCAATGCTCACTAGAATGCCAACGTAGTATTGCTTGGCGCGTTGGAGTACTGATGATCGGAGTATTGCAAGCCGGTTCAGCATGACTTGCTCTGAACTCTCATCCTTGAGCTGGTTGGAACTCGACCCGCTGTGGTCAGTGTTCAGTACGCAAGCATACCACAACGCCTGGCGAACGCGAACGGGCGGGAGCAAGTGGGTGGCCCATCAGGACACTACTTTAGGAGTACCAAAGTACTTAGATTAGCCCGCTACCATTCGATGGATTTACTTGTGCAAAGTTCAAGAAGCTGTACAATAGGCCCGATAGGCAATTTGAGCTATAGCTTGTTCAAGAGGCTATATTCGGCGAGAGGGGGGCTCGAATTATTTCACGGATGCTTATGGAGCGTAGCTATGCTGTCCCCTTTTCGACTAGGAATTCCGAGGAACGTCTCTCCGGGAGGAATCAGCATGAGTGATCGTTGGACAGAAGTCGTGAAAGTAGTCGCGACGCTGTTGCTCGGGTTGCATTTCTGGTCCATTGATGCGCGGGCTAATAACGCCGTATTGGGCTCGATGGCCGTTGTGGGCGGCGAAGTTCGAGTGGACAACGTGACCGCCATCCCTGGAACCGCAGTTTTCGAGGGGGACGTTATCACGACTGGATCGAAATCAAGCGCTATAATCGACCTGCGGTCAGGGACCAAGGTATCGGTCGGTGAAAAAACTGAGGTTGCCCTGCCTTATGACGAAGTCGCCGACACGCTTGGAACTCCGCGATGGCGCGTTGGTGGTCGCGACGGGCGCCGGACAAGCCAGCCAAGTCAACACAAGATTCGGACCTTCCGTTCGTGTTGCGGAGCGCGGACGGCTTTCCCGCGTTGTGCAGGGTCGCATCGAGCGGTTCTCAGGTGGCCGTCTGGAGCGAGAAGGGACGAGTGGAGATTCACGGTGCGGGCGCGCCGGCTCTGTTGCCTCCTGGGAAGTATGTTGTCTTACAGGCTGGAAAACCCCAAGGCGGCTTGGCAACGGCCGGGAAAGTGGTCGCGGCCATGCCTGTCGAGGTGGTAGAAAGGCAGGGAGCCGCTGCAGTGGCTCTCCATGTGGCCGACCCAGTGTATTGGCAAGACTTGGTTAGAACGGAGGATACGGGTCGAGTCAGGATCGAGCTCACCGGCGGTTCGGTGTTGAACATCGGCGCCCGTTCCCAAATGCGCATCGTTAGACATGACATGGCGACTGAGCAGACCGAATTGGAATTGACCGCAGGGCAGCTTCGCGGACAAATCGTGAAGCTGACAAAACCCGGCGCGAGCTTTAAGATAAAGACTCAAACGGCGGTGATCGGCGTGGTCGGCACGGAGCTCATCATCATTTGTGAGCCTGGAAACACTACGGTGATCTGTCTGGAAGGGTCGGTTACCATCACCAATGTGGATGCCTCCATTCCCGGCTCCGTGACCTTGCAGGCGGGCCAGTCCACGACCGTGCCTGCGAATGGGCCACCGAGCCCCGCAGCGCTCGTTTCCCCCCAAACCTTGCAGGCCCTGATAAATCAGACTAGCCTCCTCCAAACCGGCGCAGTACACGCGGTGCACGGCGGACTCACATCGTTTACCTCATTCGCAAGTATCGCAGCCGCCGGAGGTACAGTCGGAGTTTCGAGTGTAGCCGTTGTGCAGTTAGGAAATGCCTCGAATGTGCTAAAAAGCACGAGTTTCAGTTTTCCGAGCGGCGCTTTCAACGGTCTTAGTAACCTGGGGTCGGGCTGGAACGCCGTGGGATGTGCATTAAACAACCTCGCTCACAGTGAAGGTCTGGACGTCAGCTCTTACACTCCCCCTGCGGGCAGCAGTTGTCCGTGAGAGAGCGTGCCGGATGACCGGCCAGGCCGTTCCAAGCGGCGGCTCTACACTCGAAATGGGTAGACTACCGGGAAGTGGGTTAGTTTAATGTAGTTTGCGCCGCCGCTTGGCGATCCCTCAGATGCGGGCTCGCCGCTACAACAGCAGACTGAACCGCCGCCCAGGCCAATTGCGCATTGAAACCCTTTCTCCTATAATGAAGGCTCACCTCTGAAGGCAGGGTTTTTGATATGCCCCCATCTGTTGTTCAGAAACTTCAGGAAGAAATTCAGGCGTTGGAACATGAGCTTAACCACGACCTCCCGCGGGAGTTGAAGCGAGCCCGTGCCCTCGGCGACTTGAGTGAAAACGCCGAGTTCCACATGGCGAAGCAGCGCCAGGACTACGTCGGTGCACGGCTTAGCCAGCTTAAGAAGAGGCTGGCAGAGTTCTCGCTGATCAATTTTGCCAATATCCCAAAGGATAGGATCGCCTTCGGTTCCAAGGTGGTTTTGTACGATGTTGACCGGGATTCCGAGATCAACTACAAACTGGTCACAAGCGAAGAAGCGGATGTCAGCAAGGGCCTAATTTCCACGACCTCCCCTATTGGCCGTAGCTTGATGGGACGAAAGCTGGGGGATTCGGTCAGGGTTGCCACCCCGAAGGGCGTTCGGGAGTTCGAGGTCCGGGCGGTACAAACCATCCACGAGCAGGCGGAACTAGAAGGCTAGCATACGCGTGATTACTAGGAAGATCGGTGACACGGTTGGGTACGCACTCGATGCAATTGTCCGCGGCTTTGCGGCGACCGGCATCAATCCTAATTTCCTTACCTTTCTGGGGTTCGGCATCAACGTCCTGGCCGCTTACCTATTCGCCTACGGTTATTTTCGCTGGGCGGGCCTCACCATCATCTTGGCCGGGATTTTTGACATGGCAGACGGTCGCGTGGCACGCCTCCAGGGCCGCGTGACGCCCTTTGGAGGTTTCTACGACTCAGTCATGGATCGTTACTCCGACCTCTGCTTGTTGATCGGCCTGCTGATTTATTACGGCCGCATCAACCGGTTCTTTTATGTATCCCTCGTCGCCGTGGTTATGATCGGCTCCGTGATGGTGAGTTACAGCCGCGCTCGAGCCGAAAATGTCATCCCATCCTGCAAGGTGGGCTTCCTGGAGCGGCCAGAGCGTGTGGTGCTGATCATCATCGGCGCATTGTTTGACCGCATGGCGCCGGTGCTCTGGCTGATCGCCGTGCTCTCCAATGTGACGGTGATCCACCGCATTGCCTATACTCGCCAAGAAGCGCGGAAGCTCCCCGCCCACAGCCGCCAAGTGTGAACAGGTGTCAGGTTTTCAGGTGCCGGTGACGAGCCCCGCGCCTGAAGTCAGGAGACGGAAGGGCAGATTTCGGGTTCCAGGTGGTGCGAACAGATTGGCAGCTCCGAATCCTCCCCCCTAATACCTGACACCTAATCGCCCCTGCGTGAAATCCCTCTATTTGGCGTGCGGCAGGTTGTCCGCCCTCCAACCATGAGCCCAACCTGAGTTACATGCAACTCTTTTGCGATAAGCCGATTCCTGAGACTAGGCCGTGGGGCTTTTTTTGGCTGGTCTGGAACGCATTTTGCCCTATAATAGGTACGATGTTAAATATGGCGAAAATTGACTCACCCCTAAACCTTTACGAAGCTAACGGTCAAGCCTACCTCAAGGTTCGCACAATTCTTGGCGGTTGGGAAACGCGTCGTTCGTTCAATCAGATTGGCATTCACGCCGGTGACCGGATCCGGGTGCTGCGCCGCGCGCCGTTCGGTGGCCCGCTGGTCATTGACAACCGAGGAACGCATGTTGCAGTCGGAAAGCAACTGGCCGAGAAGATCAAGGTAGAAGTCCTGCCGTGAAGGTCGCTCTCGTCGGCCAGCCCAATTGCGGCAAAAGCACGCTGTTTAATGCCGTCGCGGGTTACCGATCCCTCACCTCCAACTTTGCCGGCACCACTGTCGAGTACACTTGTGGCCAAGCGCGGGTGGACGGTGTGGTCGTCGACTTGGTTGATTTGCCCGGCCTCTATTCGCTCACCCCCACAAACCCCGTTGAAACCGTCGGCCGGGAATGTCTCCTCCGCGGCGAATGGGATGTGATCGTAAACGTCATTGACGCTTCGCAACTGGCGCGAAGCCTGGAATTGACTTTAGAGCTCAAGGACCTGCAAGCGCCGCTTGTCGTCTGCCTGAATATGATGGACGAGGCAGTGCGAAAAGGCATTGTCATCGATTCCAAGGCCCTCTCCGCCGCGCTTGGAGTTCCGGTAGTGGAGACGATTGCCGCCCGCGGGCAGGGCATCCTCGAGTCATTCCGAGCCGCTTTGGCTCTTTCACGCCAAGTGCGGCGGATTCTTCCCCAGCCGTTCATTTATGCGCCGGAGGTCGAAGACACGGTCGCGCGGCTCGCGCGGAAGCTCCCTGTCGCTGTGACCGCTGGCGACCATCTAGATCCTGGAACTGCCACCATCGAACCGGGACAGCAAGCGGTGGGGAAGATAGCTTCCAGCGCTGCCCCCGAAGGCGTTCGTCCCGCACCTTCCAGATCCATCGCCACTGCGACAGCCCCTTTTGAATCCACACCGGTATTCCCGCCAGCCCGTTTCGAGGCATTGCAGCTTGTCCTGAGCGATCCCCGCGCGCAGGCTCAACTCCCTACTGCCCCTTCGGTGGCTGCGGCTGTTTCCGAGGCGCAGGACGAGATCGCGCGGCTTCTGGGCCAGCCTGCGGATGTGGCGATTTCTTCGGCCCGGCACGCCGCCTGCCTGAACCTCTTCGAGCGCACTGCTCGGGTTACTCATCCTCGGCGCGACTGGCGGGATCATGTTGACCGGCTGCTGATGCATCCAGTCTGGGGATATGCGATGCTGGTCCTGGTTTTCCTGGGCATCTTCCAGTTGATCTTCACGGTGGGCAAGTTTGGTGAGGACCGCATCCTGGGCGCGTTCAGCGGCCTCATCGCCTTACTATCCCGGCACATGGACCCGCAGAGCGTGCTGTTCGCAGTGTCCAAAGGCGCCCTGCTGGGAACGGCAGGCGCCGTGGCCATTGTTCTGCCCTACTTGTTGCCCTTTTTGGTTTGCCTGGCCGTGCTTGAAGACCTGGGGTACTTGTCGCGAGTGGGTTATCTGATGGACGTGCTCATGCACCGGCTCGGCCTGCATGGCACAGCAACGCTACCCCTGCTTCTCGGTTACGGGTGCAGCGTTCCGGCAGTGATGGCAACGCGTATCCTCAGTTCCCGGCGGGACCGCTTCATTGCGGCGTTCCTCGCGGTCCTGGTCCCTTGCTCCGCACGTATGACGGTGATTCTGGCGCTGGTAGGTGTCTACCTGGGCGCCTATTACGCGCTGGGCATCTATGTTTTGAATCTGTTGGTGGTGGTGCTCGCCGGCCACGCCCTGGCCCTGATCTGGCCGGAGATTTCGCCGGGGATGCTGATGGAAGTGCCGGCCTTCCGCGTTCCCGCGCCGAAAGTGGTCATCATGAAGACTTGGTGGCGGCTGCGCGAGTTCGTGATGGTGGCGTTCCCGCTGCTGGTCGCAGGCAGCGCCGTTCTAAGCCTGATTGAATTGTATGGATGGCAACACGTTATCAATGCCGCGCTCTCGCCTCTGACCGCTTTGCTCGGCCTGCCGCGCGCCGTGGGCTTGACTCTGATTTTCGGCGTGCTGAGAAAAGAACTTTCACTCCTGATGCTCATGCAGGCCTTGGGAACCACACATGTGGCTTCCGTGATGAGTGTTGCTCAGATCCTCATCTTCACCCTCTTCGTAACGTTCTACCTTCCCTGCATGGCGACGCTCGCTTCCATGATTCGCGAGCTGGGCTGGCGCCTTACCGCCGCCGCCGCCACAGCGTTGCTGGTGTTGGCGGTGGGCATCAGCCTGGCAGCGCGCGCTGTTCTTGTGCTCTTGTGACCGCGCTCCGACCAGCCTTCAGTCGTCAGTTATCAGCAGTTAGCTTAATAGGAGAACGATCTGGATTGAGAGAACGCGATCGCACCCGAGTCCGAAATAGACCAAACCCGCCACCGCCACTGACCGTGGACCATTGGAAGTTTCCCGGCCGATGTTCGCGCGGTCAGGGAACGATGCCCAGACCTCAACCATGCGAAAAGACGCACATCATCGTTTCTGGCGAACTCGGTGATTTCCACCACCACGTCGGTGGAAGCACTCGGTTGCCAACGGAATTCTCGCAATGGTTTTCCAGCGGCCACAGGATTCTTGGTTTCATCCGGCGCCTGCAACTTGGCCGGCATAGGCTGCTCGCCCGGTGTCCATGGCTTCGTGATTTGGGACACGATCTTCGGGACTTCCTTTACAAACTCATCGTTGCAGACTGGGTCGGCGCTGCCCGCCAGGAACTCCCATTGGCTTTGCGGTTTCCGAAATATCAGCAACACTGTAACCCATCCAAGCGAGTCCAAGGCTTGGTAAGTTGAGGCCGTTTGAACGAATGCCAAGTGGTCGCTACCCCAGTATCCACAAACTTTGGTCTCACCGACGAGAGATTGCCAGGGATCCGTCACCACAGTGCGAAGGCGATCGACGTCCTCAAAACCCTTGATCGCCCCCGTGCCCCCTAGATACGCCTGAATGACCGGCCCGATCAGGCCTTGGAGATCTTCGGGTAAGGATTGCCCCCCGCGACTAGCGCCACATACCGGGGGACGAAGCGCGAGTGATCTCGCGGCTTTATGGTTCCGGGATGTCCGAATCAGGTACTCCCAACCGCGAACCTCTTGCAGACCAGCGAGCGAATCTGGGACATTCTCCATTGCCTGACGAACCTTCTCGCTGCTCCCTATCCCTACAATTGTGGCCGGAGTCCTCCGTACCAGACCTCCATGACGATAAATACAGCCGGATCGCATCGTAATGCCGGAAATCACTCCCCTGTTTCGGGCGGCGAGAATGTCCGGCTCCTGGTTTTTCTGGAGGGCAGCAAAGAACTCATCGGGGAAATTCACTGCTGAGATGGTTTCAACTCTTATCTCGTATCCTAATGCTTCCGCGCCCCGCTTTAGATCCGGGGAGACCGTCTTGCTGGGCAAGCCGTTTTCATAGGGGCTGCCGACCCTCCAGACGGTAATGACTTTTCCGTCCGGCGAAGGCGCCTGCGAACTTGGTGAGGGCGGTTGTTGAGCTTGTGCTGCCAGCGCCAGCAGGGTGATTGTCATCACCAACACAAGGACGCGCAGGGTCGTGTCGATGTGGCGCAAAACCCTGCTTTCTTCTTGATGCCCGCGAGGAACCGACGTGGCTTCTTCGAACTGAATCGGAGGAGAGGGATCCGGCGCGGGGATGGTGCGACGGCCAAAAGAAGAAGGGATACGAATGTCGCTCATGGGCTGGCATTTACGTTGCATGATTCCCCCCTTTCTGTTGGCCGCATGTCATTATAGGAGGGTATATTCTACTTTGACGACACTCCTATCCATAGGGTTACAAGTGGACAACGGAGTAGGTGTGGAAGCAAAGGTGGATTGGGCCTTACTTGGGGAATTGTTCTTGGCCTGTGCCGCGCGAATGGCCTGGGCGCGGGCTTCCAATTCTCTGGCCGCCGAGCGCCGCAGTTCGAGGGAAATGTGTTGCCCATGTCGGGGGAAGAAAACTACGGGGACGAAACTGGTATTTCCTCCTTCCGCCTCGTACAGTTCCAAAGTGATGATGAAACCTTCCTACTTGGCACCCTCCACTGCTGTCAAAAAACACCGCTGGCGCGAAGCGCGTTGGAGTGCGGCGGCTTGCCCCCGCGTTCAAATTCGGGACCGTGTAGGGCCGGGGCTTGCCCCGGCCGTGGCCTTGGCCTTTCTCCGACAACGGCGAAACCAAATCACAACCTGAATGTTGCCTCCAAGTACGCGAAGTGCCTGATTTGACACCCCCTTTCTTTGCGGTTATTCTGAGCCTTGGCTCGCCACCGCGCATCTAATCTGACGCGGCCGGTTACGCTTCCCGGCCGCTTCTCCCGACTAGCCTTCACAACAACGGTTTCGGCGAAGGTGGATGTGGTAGGGCGAGGAGTCTAACGGCCTATGATTCTGTTTTCAACCAGCGTGAGGTCACGTTTACGACACTTGCTTCGCCTCGTTGTCCTGCCGCTTTTTCAGGCGCCGGAAGAGGTGTTGATGGGAGGGCAGGCGGTCATCGAGGGCGTCATGATGCGCTCCCCGCACAGCTATGCCGTGGCGGTGCGTCAGCCAAGTGGCGGGCTGGCCGTTGCAAAAGACTATTTGGTAATGCCTTCTGAGAAGCACCCCTGGCTGAAATACCCGGTGCTGCGCGGGCTGGGAAGCTTGGGGCAAGCACTGGTGCTCGGAATCCGGGCACTGCGCTACTCCGCTGAACAAGCGCTCGAGGAAGAGGGGAAGCCGGCCGCGACGGAAAAGAAAGCAGAGTTGAGCAACTGGGTCATGGCGGCGAACCTGGCCCTCTCGCTGGGCTTCTTCGTATTTTTCTACAAATATTTGCCGCTTTACACGGCCACGCTCATCAGCCGGCGCTACCCGGTAACTGGGAAGCTCATCATTTTTAATCTGCTGGACGGAACAATTCGCATCTTCCTGTTCCTTGGGTTCCTCTTCGTCATCTCGCAATGGAAGGAAATCCGGAGGTTGTTTGAGTACCACGGCGCCGAACACAAGGTCGTGTGGGCGTTTGAGAAGCGAGGCACAATGGATGTGGCAACGGCTCGCGCGTGTACGCGTTTTCATCCTCGTTGCGGGACCAGTTTTCTGCTGGTGGTGATGGCAATCGCCATGGTCATTTACATGTTTCTGCCGTTTCGCTCCTTTACCATGCGATTCGTGGGCCGGCTCGCGCTGCTACCCGTGATTGCCGGAGTCTCTTACGAATTCATCCGTTTTGCAGCAAAATCGCAGGGAAGGCTCTGGCGCTGGGCGGCGCAGCCCGGACTCTGGTTGCAACGTGTCACCACTCGCGAGCCAAACGACAGCCAGCTTGAGACTGCCATCAAGGCCATCGAGACCACGATGGACCTTGAGAAAGCACGTGGAGGTGAGTTGGTGGTGGCGTGATTAGGGTTGGCAGGCAAGAAGGCAGTAGGCAGTAAGCAGAAGGCGGAAGGCAGTGCCACGCTGTCATGCTGAGTGCAGCGAAGCATCTCTGCAGTTCGTCGCAGGCTGCTCCTTCCTTTTCGCCGCTGTCTACGGCCGCCTGCTTGCTGCCTACTATCTTTTCGGTGGACCATGGATTTCTTAGGGAAACTAGCAGAAATTGAAGCGAAATATGACGAGTTGACGGCGCAACTCGGCGAGCCCGCGGTGTTGGGGGACCAAGCCCTCTATCAGAAGGCCGCCAAGGCGCACTCCGAGCTCAGCGACGTTATCGAAAAGTACCGCGAGTGGAAAGGTCTGCAGAAGTCGCTCGAAGAGACCAATGCGCTGCTCGAGGAAGCTTCCACCGACGCAGAAATGAAAGGCCTGGCGTATGAGGAATTGGAAGACCTCGGGAAGCGGCGGGCAAAGGTGGAAGAGGAACTCAGAATCCTGCTGCTTCCCAAAGACCCCAACGACGCAAAGAACGTGGTGTTGGAAATCCGCGCCGGTACGGGCGGCGACGAGGCCACTCTCTTTGCGCAGGAAATCTTCCGCATGTACGGTCGTTACGCCGAATCACACGGCTGGCGAGTGGAAGTGCTTTCTACGAGCCTCTCAGGCATCGGCGGCTTGAAGGAAGTCATCGCCCTGATCGAAGGGGAGAAGGTTTACAGCAAGCTCAAGTATGAGAGCGGCGTGCACCGCGTGCAGCGTGTTCCGGCCACCGAGCAGCAGGGGCGCATCCATACATCGGCGGTCACGGTAGCGGTGCTCCCCGAAGCCGACGAAGTGGAAATCGAGATCGACCCCAAGGATATCCGCATCGATACGTTCTGCTCTTCGGGGCCGGGCGGCCAATCGGTGAATACCACTTACTCCGCGGTGCGCATCACGCATCTGCCGACCGGTATGGTCGTTTCCTGCCAGGACGAAAAGTCGCAGATCAAGAATCGCGCCAAAGGGCTCCGCGTGCTCCGCTCCCGGCTCTACGAAATGAAGCTTCAGGAGCAGCAGAAGCAGATCACCGATGAGCGCCGCTCCCAGATCGGCACCGGCGACCGCAGCGAGAAAATCCGAACATACAACTTCCCTCAAAATCGCCTTACCGACCACCGCATCGGCCTCACCCTTCACCAGCTTGATCGTGTCATGGACGGAAAGCTGGAGGGTGTCATTGATGCGCTTAGCGCATACTACCAGGCTGAGAAGTTGAAACAAGTGACCGTGGCAGCGTGAAGGCAGAAAGCAGAAACTAGAAAGCAGAAGGCAGAAAACAGAACCAGAATGCGGTTGAGCGTCTTGTTTTGGGGGAAGGCGCCAGTCTTCACTCGTAAGGAGGCAGCGTCGTTCTTCATTGACGAGGTTTCTGCTTTCTGCCTTCTGCTTTCTGGTTTGCCCATGCAGCTCCGCACAGCTCTCAAGACCGGCCTTGGAACCCTTCTTCACCACCAGGTGCCTTCCGCGCAGCTCGCCACTGAACTGTTGCTGATGCACGTTCTCCACTGCGACCGCGCTTTTCTTCACACCAACGCCGAGATGGATTTGCCGCCCAAGACGATCGAGCGCTACTTCCTCCTGATTGACGAGCGAACCACAGGCAAACCGACCCAATACATCACCGGCCACCAGGAATTCTGGGGGCTCGACTTCGAGGTCACCCCCGACGTCTTGATTCCCCGGCCTGAAACTGAACACGTAGTCGAACGCGTGCTGGAACTGGCTCGCCGGAGCGGATTCTCGAAAGAAGCACGCCTGCGCATCGTGGACGTAGGGACCGGCTCCGGGTGCATTGCCTTGGCGCTCGCTTCGGAGTTTCCGCACGCCATTCTTTTCGGCGCAGACATTTCCAGGCCGGCCCTGGTCGTGGCGTCGCGCAACGCGGTTCGCTTGGAAATGCCGGACCGCGTTAAATTCCTCGAGAGCGACCTCCTTGCGCGTTTTCTCGATAAAGACTTTCTCGCTACTCTTGATTTTGTGATTTCGAACCCGCCCTATGTCGGGAAGGGGGACATCGAAATGGTCCAACGGGAGGTCCGGCAATTCGAGCCGCGCATCGCCTGGGGCGGCGACCTCGAGCGGGGAGACGAAATCTATGCTCGCCTATTCCCGCAGGTTTTGCGGGCGCTCAAGCCCGGCGGCTTCGTGGTGGTGGAGATTGGCTACAATATGCGCGACACGGTGCTTGCCCTGCTCGACCAGAATTGGACGGAAATCGACGTCATGCACGATTTGGCCGGCATTCCGCGAGTGGTGAGCGCCAGAAAGACAGGGGCTAGGGACTGGGGGCTAGGGACTCGTGACTAGGTGCTGAGGGCTAGGGGCTGGGGAGAGGCTGTCCGTGGTCCGTCGCCCACGGGAGACTGGGTGCTGGGGGTCGGGGGCAATCCAAGATCTAAAATCCAAAATCGCCCCAGCCCCTAGCCCCCACTTGTTCCCAGATGCCGAGCCAAATCTTGCACGTTGACATCTACGCCTTTTTTGTTTCCGCTGAGGAAGAAGGAGTCAGAAGTCAGAGGTCAGAAGGCAGGTAGTAGGTGGTGGGTGGGCGCAATTCGGAATTCAAAGTTCAGGACTGCCCCGCCCCCAGCCCCTAGCACCCAGCCCCTGCATGTGCCTAGATGCTAAGCCAAATCCTGCACATCGACATGGACGCTTTCTTCGTTTCCGTCGAGGAGCTGGAGAATCCCTCGCTCAAGGGAAAGGCAGTTATTGTCGGCGCAGACCCGGACGGGCGCGGCGTGGTGGCTGCGGCCAGCTACGAAGCGCGCAAGTTCGGCGTCCACTCCGCCCTGCCGATCCGAACCGCCAAGAAGCTCTGCCCACACGCTATCTTCTTGCGCGGCCAACACCGCAAGTACAGCGAATATTCCCATAAGATTTACCAAATCTTCGGCGAATTCACTCCGGTGGTCGAGATGGTGTCAATCGACGAGGCTTACCTCGACCTCACCGGCTGCGAGCGCCTTCACGGCTCCGCGTTTCGTGGGGCGGATAAGCTGATTCGCACCGTGAAGGAGCGTACCGGACTCAATTGCTCTATCGGCCTTTCAACCTCCCACCTCGTTTCCAAGATTGCCTCCGACCAGGCCAAACCGCACGGCCTACTTTACATTTTTCCGGGTTGTGAGGCGACGTTTCTTGCCCCCCTCCCCATCCGCCGTATGCCCGGCATCGGGAAGGTGACGGAGCCGGAACTGCGCTCGCTCGGCATCACCACCATCGGCGACCTCCAGCAGATGGGTGAGGAGAAGTTGCGGGAGCAGTTCGGCAAATTCGGCGAGTGGCTTTATACGAAGTCACGCGGCCGGGACATTGACGCCTATGCCTATGAGGAAGAACCCAAATCCATCAGCCACGAAACCACTTTTGATGAGGATATCGACGACCTCGAGGAATTGGAGCGCACGCTTTCTTATCTTGCCCAACTCGTGGCGCGGCGATTGCGCGACCACAACTTGTTTGCGCACACGCTAGGGTTGAAACTTCGCTATGCGCCGTTTAAGACCCTCACTCGCGACGTCACCATCGACGAGCCCACCAACCTCGATTCGGTCATCTTTGAAAACGTGCTGCATCTCTTTGAAAGCGCCTACGAAGCGAAGAAGAAAGTCCGCCTGGTGGGGGTCCGCGCGTCGAACCTCGAACGCGCTGTGTTCCAACGTAATTTGCTCGAGGCCTCGCAGCGCGAAAGACTTGATAAGATTCTGAAAGCCGCCGATAAGCTGCGCGAAAGGTTTGGCTTCGAAGCGGTGCAACTGGCGCGGTCTCTCGAGACCGGCAAGCAGCCGAAACCCCGCAAGCGCCGGGAGTTCCTGGGGCGGGAGTGACGGGTGACGAGAGGAAGTCAGGAGTCAAAACGTGAAAACAGCTTACCTCGATATCGAAACCAGCTACGTTGGATCGTTCACCGACCAGCGTCTTTTCCGGGACTGCAAGAACCACAAAATCACGGTGATCGGCGTGCGGATCATGGACGGGGAGAAGGACGCCTTCGTCCAGCTCGTGGGCGAGAAAGCCACCCGAGAGGCGCTGTTGACCGTGCTCGCCGGAGTGGAGCGCATTGTCACTTACAACGGGCGCTCGATTCCGGACAATGTGAAGGGTTATACGGGGTTCGACTTCCCGGTGATTGCCGCGCAACTGGGCGTGGTGCTGGACAAGACATTCAAGCACCTGGACCTCTGCCCGGCGTGCTGGAAGGCGGGCCTGTGGGGAGGCCAGAAGGCCGTCGAGGAGATGCTGGGCCTGAAACGCGAGCTTCCCGGCAAGGACGGAAAGTGGGCCGACGAGACCTGGAGGAAATATGCGGCCACTCGAACAGAGCGCTTCCTGAAAGAACTGCTGACCTACAACCGGGAAGACGTCTTCATGCTGCGTCGCATTGAAGAGGTGCTGGAGAAAAGAAGCCGGAAATAGGAAAGGGGAGCCCCCTCGCAAGAATCCGGCCCATCCACAAGAAATGCCCAGTGAATACACTCCTGGGGTGCGGTACCAGGGATGCAAGGTTTGGCAGATTCGAAAACGGACCAGGCGACACTAAACCTTGGCCGCTTGAATTCTGGGGAAATACAGCCACAGGTGCCCGCCGTCGTCATCCTCACCGAAGACGATCTCGCCATCACGGCCCGTGACTGCGTCGCCGAAGGCGTATCCGTAACGGCGGCGTTCGAAGAGGGAGACCGCCACGCCGAGATTAGTAATCTCTCGACGGCCGGGGTCGTAGCAAAACATCTTGGCTATTCCGGACCCGCAGGATCCGAAGACTCGGCCATCGAACGTGACCGCCATACAATAAACGGGGGCCAGCAGGGTCTTGCCGAGGGAGGGGCTGAAGCCGCGTTTCTCGTCGAACGAAAACAGTTGGCCGTCATCGTCTGCCGTGTAGAGCAAACCGGTCTGCCCCGACCTGGCCCAAACCCCAGGCGCCTTGTCCCACCGGCCGTCAGGCAGCTTGAAGGCTGCACGCTCGAGGTTGCGTGTTTGCGGGTCAAACCGCCACAGGTGGCCCGCGCCGTCGGGGCCGAGGATGCTGCCTTTTGAACCCACGGCGAGGCGGCCGGAGCCGGGAACCTCCGCCACGACTTGAATCTTCGGGGCCCCAAAGTCAACGCTGAAGAGGTGATGCGTAGTAACGCCCACCACGTGATCCTTGGATGCATCGGCCACGGCATGGACGATGGGCTCGCCGGCTACGCATTCTCCCAGGTCATCGAACGCGGGCCGTTCGAAGCCCCATTCCTGGATCAGGTCATAAGGCCAGGGCTGCAGCCCGCTGGTGAGAAGACGGCCTCCGCCGCTCGGCCCGTTCACACACGCCAGGAACTTGGTTTTTCCGCAACAGACCGCGGGGCAATGCGTGGCGCCTTCCACGGCCTTCATATCGAAAATCATGCCGGTAACGCCGTGAAACATGCCAACGAAAATATGGGACCGCTTGCCACTGGTGCCGCCGTAGACGAACCCTTGGAGGGTTGTATCGAGAGCGGTGATGTGGCTTTCATCCGCCAGGATGGGAACTGTCGCGCCCGGGAAACCGGTGGGAAACGCCACCATGGTTCCCTGCTTCACAAACGTTCCGTGGACGATATTCGTTCAATCTCGTCCTGAACGTCCGGCGAATTGAAGTCGATTTTCTTCTTTGTCTTTGTATCGCTCATCATGGATCCTCATCCCCACATCCGAATTGGCAGGTGAGCATTTTCTCTTTTGCGGCTCGCCGGCATCTCAACTTTGAAAATGCCCGAGGGCCGCGAACCTACGTGGCCGAAAAAGAGATCGCCATTGTGATCCACTGCCCCGCGCGATACATACTGGGCAAGCTCTCGCGGGTGTACGAGGCAGGTCACTTCCTCTTTTTCGAGCGTGGCCGGATTTAATCGCCACACCACCCCTTCCCGTTCTTTATGCTCGGGGCCCATGGGGTTGTACACCGGATCGCGCCAGCGCGACGCCACGAAGTACAACTGGCCGTCGCCCGCGAAGGTCAGGCCGCCGCAATGGTCATAGAACGTGTTTACCGATACGGTTGGGTCTCGCTTTTGGGTGGTCGGACCCAGGTTTTCGACCCGCGGCCAGTCTCCCTCGTTCGGCCAAATGCGCATCATGTAGGAGTTGGCGATCCAGGTGGCCGCGTAAACGCATTCGCGGTCGGGCGAGGGGGCGACGTCGTAAAAGACGCTGTGCCAGCCGCTTTGGAACTCGGGGTTGTGGGGCAGGACGAAGGGTGAAGCCTCCAGGCGGTCCTTCTCCGGATCGTAGCGCACCAGATGGCCGTAGTCGTTCGTAGTCCACACGCGGTGCTTCTTGTCGAGGAAAAGCGTCTGCGCGTTTATGGAACCGAGGCGGCCCACATCCCTCCGCTTGCGCGTCTTCAAATCGAAAATGATGAAGTGATCTCGAGGATAGCTGAGGGCGTAGAGCAGGCTTCGCTCCTCGTCGTGAAGCAGGCACCGGCAACCCTCTTTAGGAATCAGGGTTTCCCACCATTTCACCTCATCGGTCTTGGTGTCGAAAGCCAGCAGCGCGCTGCCGCGGAAGCAACGCTTCTCGTCGTGCCAGGAAAGCCAGGGGGAATAAGCCGGCTGATCAATGGGAGGGCCGGAGAGGTGCGTCGCCATGTACAGAATGCCGTCATGCATGGAGGGCGCGAAGCTGTAATGGATCTTGCACTGCGTGGCCCGGCCGGAAGTACCCGGATCATCCACCATTTTATCGACATCGAAGAGATAGTCCAGGCCATCCTTCGCCTCGTTGTAACGAACCACCTTCACCACACCGCCCGGCACTCCCTCGGCGCACGCGGCTGCATAAATACGCCCGTCCGGCCCGACGGAAAGAGACCAGCAAGTGTCGGAAACTTTGTGCTCGGTGAATTCGTACCATTTCACTTTGTAGTCGCCGGAAGCCTCGCTGTGTGCGGGGCCTCTCCCCGCCGCCGACACTCCGTCTCGCGGGTAAAGTGCCGCCCCCACGGTCAGCAAGCTAGCACCGCTGCTTCGAAAGAATTCGCGCCGGTCAATCTCTCTTCCCATGGGTTCTCTCCCAACAATGTTAAAGACTTGAGCCGGCCTGCCCGTTTCGAGCTGCTGGCTGGCCGCAATAGTATGCGGAATTTCACCCGGCGTCAACTTTCCGAGTTCGACAAGAAGTTGCCTGTCTCACGCCTATCTTTCAGGTTTATGGTAACATCTCCCGTCGAAGGAAAGCCTAGAGAAGCGCCTTGGAGTGCGGTAGCAGCAGCTACCGCCTTGGTTGGTCGTGCACTGCTGTGATGTGCAGCTTTGAACTGCGGTAAAGAGGTTGCCACCTTCTGATATTTCCGGCAGAGAGTACCCCACCGACCGCTGCCGCCATTTTTGTTCTGGCTCTTGCGGCTTTGCAGTATTTACCGAAGTCGAAAGGCAGTAGCTGCTGCTACCGCACTCCAAGGCGCTTCGTGCGCCGTCGCCGGGCGCCTTGAACATTATGCCCAACCCTTGGCCACTGGTACCGCTGGGAGATATCCTCACGCCATCAGAGGAACGGATTGATCTCCGTCTCGACGCAGGCTACCGCGAGGTTTCCGTCAAACTCTGGGGCAAAGGGGTCGTCCTCCGGCGTCAGGCCATGGGTACAGCAATACGCTGTTCAACGACCCCTATCGGGCGCTCGACTACCTTGCACTGGCAAGCCTTCTTATGCGTGTTTTGGAGATCGCGACCCTCAACCGACCGTAACAGACCCCCTGAGGCGCCTCCACGCGGAGCCCGCCATTGCGCAGCAGCAGCCAGCCTGACTCAGGAAGCTCCAACCTTGATGGGGTAGCTCCCATACTTTCTGACCGTCTCGTACATGCGCAAGGCGTTCTCGGCGGGAATCAAATCATGGACCTCGCTGGAAGAGCCAACGAGGATGCCGCCTTGCGGCCCAAGTTTCTCCACCAGTTCCCGAGTTTCCTTTTCCACGTCCTCGGGCGTGCCATAAGGCAGCGTGGTCTCGCAGCAAACATTGCCGAAGAGCAGGGTGTGGGGATAGTTCCGCCGAATCTGGAAGATGTCGTTGCAGCCGTTTCGCTCGATAGGGTTAAAGCCGTCAGCACCGAGCTCATTCACGACCAGGGGGAGGATCTTCTCGGCCTTGCCATCGGTGTGGTAGAGGAACTTGAAGCCTTTGTCCTTTATCGGCTTGGCGATTTTCCTCCACATGGGCAGGGCTTTCTTGCGAATGAAGTCGAGGCTGAAGATCGGCCCTTGGCTGCCCGCCACGTCCTCACCCATGAACATCAGCGGAGCGGAGGGATTTTCCGCGAACACCTCCGCGATGTACTGGGAGAAGGTTCCGCAAACCTCGATCAGGCGATCAACCAGTTCTGGAGCTTCGTAGATCGCCTCGCAGAAGAGCGTCATATCGGAGTAGGTATAAGAGTCGGTGAGCGGACCTTCCACGGCGCCGATGAAGACAACGTCAAACGCATCATAAACCTCTTTGATGGTCCTTATGGCCGGCTTAAACCATTCTTCAACCTCGCTCTTTTGGGGCATGTTGGGCATGTTTTTCTCGAGTCCTTTGAGGTCATTGAAGGGCCGTTTCGAGATCCATGCCGTTCCTCCGGCTTCAGAGACTTCCCAGCTTGAAGGATCGACGCCGAAGAAGCGGATCCAGTTCTGAATCTTGGCGCCCATCCAGTGGTGGTCAGGGTCATAGACGTAGCGTGTGATGTCCAGCCCAATCCTGCTCGCCATGCGCGCGTTGCGCTCGATCAAATCTCCGCCACCCCCATAGTTCTCGAAAAGCGCGCGGTGGTCAACGAGGTCATAGGTCATGAGCCGGTCGGGAATCTCCCAATTTATGGTTCTGATAAATCGTTCAAGGTTGGTCATATGAAAGGGATGTGGGTTAGTTTTTCAGACTCGCGTACGGCGTTTCCGTAATGCTCCTTTGCATGGCCCAGAAGTTTTCGAGTGGTGTGTCCAACTGAACATTATGGGTTGGGGCCAGAATCAGCCCGCCGTCTTTCCCAATCGTATTGAGCCGTTCAAGCACCTCCCTTTGGACATCGGCAGGCGTTCCGAAGGGCAGTGTGTACTGCTCGTCAATGGATCCCCAGAAGCAGAGCTTATCCCCGAACTGGCGCTTGATCTGTGCGGGATCCATACAGGCAGGCTGAATCGGGTTCAGGATATCCACACCGATTTCAATCAGCTCGGGAATGATGGGGCTAATCATTCCGTCGGAGTGATAGGCAACTTTGAGTTGCGGGTTAAGAACCTTAATCTCAGAAATGAAAGTCGCCATCCGGGGTTTTAGAAACCTCCGCCAGTGTTGCGGAGAGATCATCATAGCGCTCTGTGCGCCCACATCGTCACCCACCCAAATCATATCCACGCCCATTTGCACGAGCTTCTTGGCCGCAGCCAGATGGAATTGATAAGGAATGTCGAGGATCCTCTCCGCGATTTCGGGGTTGAATGCGAAGTCCATCATGAGTTGCTCCAACCCTCGCAATGCCCATGCGGTTTCAAAGATCGTGGTGACTGTAACACCCACAATCCAGTATTCCTCCTTGAAGGTCCGGAGGGTGCGCGCGGCGTCTTCATAAAGTTCGGGACGGTTGGGGTCCGGGGGCCGGTAGCTTTCAAGCGCCTCATCGCTCGCGAGGGGACGGCTGGAAATCTCCGTGTAAACGCCTTTGCCGTATCTTGTGGTGTACTCGCAATGCTTCCACCCAATGCCCCATTCGTCAGTATAATTACCTGCTTCCCTGTAATACGAGTTGGCCCAACCCACCGAGGTCAGCAACATATCGTCACCCAAGGCTCGTTCGAGTTCATAGGTGTTGCCGCCGCCATGCGGGTTATGCATGGAACCGGTCTTATGAAGCAAGTCCATGCGAAGCCTGGAAGCGAACTCGGGAGTAAAGCTGATCTGCATCGGGCACCTGTCGGGCTTTTCGCGGCTGAGGGCCATGAGGATCCTATCCCTGTGTCGCATCGCGGTTTCTTCCTTCCTTTCGAGTGCCGCCGTGTCGCGGCGGGGGCTGAGAGCGCAGGCGTCATTAGCTTTCGGCTCGCCACCGCGCATGAAAATGCTCCAGGTAATTCCCCTCCTGGGTTAACGAGGGGACCAGGGGGTGGTTGGCTTGGGCGCTGGCTTCCGAACCCGCCACCCCCTACCCCCTCTTCAGCCGAGGAGGGGAGATATTTTCATGGCAGCCGCACGTCAGCCAATCCCTCACCTGATCGTGCCGTCCTGTTCGACACGTCGGGGTTCGTCCGTCAAGTCTACGGCCAAGCGCAGTTCCCATTCGAGGCTGCCGTACGCGTGAACCACCGGAAGCTTGCCCCATTGTCGAGCCGTGTCCCAACGGTCAAAGGGGGCAGTGGAAGGCTCTGGCGCGACATTAAATTGACCTTGCCAGGCGCCTTCGTTGACCCACATCCCGAGGTATGGAATCTGATTCACCGGCCAGGCCAGGGCAACGGTTTCGCGCGATTTCGGATCGTGGATGAGGGCGAACCCTTCGTCCAAGTCGTCCACGCAAAAGTACTTGAAGTAGTACTTGCCTTCGTTTGGTCCAATTCGGGACAAATCCCATTCCTTCCCATCGGCGGTTCGGGCCACAGGATAACTGAAACGGCCGCCGTACCCGCCTAACGCCGGCCCTGCCACAGTGTTCATAATATTACGGACTGATTGGGGGAGGACAACGTACGAACCAGGGGTTGTGTTGAATAACGGGTGCGCCGCCCACATGGCGGGAAAGGCGCAAGCGCAAGGATTATCGACCCGGTAGCGAAGAAGCACCGTTTTGGGAGTCTCGAAGGAGACTTGCTTGGAGAGAAGGTAGGGGAATCGAACGCCGTGAACTGAAAGTCGAACGTCGTCCTCTGTTACCTGGAACTGCCAGGGAAGGCTCCAAACCTCTCCATGGTCCGGCATCAGCGTGCCCTCCCAGGGATAGGTGTCACAATAGCACTCTGTGATGGTTGGGAACATCTCATCGAATCCAGAGGGTTCCCCTTTCTCGTAGGCGGCTCCATATGCGGCCTTGCGAAAACTCTTGCCGGGGAGTTGATACAGATGCTCGACTCCGGTTCTCTTGTGCAACAGAGAAGCCATCTTTGACCCATGGTCGGGCAGGATGGTCACTCGCAGCTCATCACTCTCCAACACGAGGCTTCGCACATCTTTGTAGGTCGCCTCACTGACCTTGATCGCATGAGTCCTTGGCTGAATTTTGCCACTCATAGTGTCCTCGCGGTATCGCAACACTAGGTTATCATGAGAAGGTTCCGGTAACGCAGGGCTGCTCACAGCCGCAACCAAAGGGAGCTACGATTTGAGCGCGCGGCCGTAGAGGCACGCCCTGGCGTGCCCCACTCCATACGCAACCACAAGGGTCACCCCTACGCAGATTTCAACAATTCGTCTGCGACGAAGCGGCTATTGCCAGGATTGGGCACTTTGAAGAATGTCGCCTCGCCATGCGGGTCAGCAAACTCCGAGAGGGTCAGCGTGAAGTCGATTTTTTCCATGGGGTACCATGCTCCCGGCTTCCAGGCTTTCACGCGAAATGCCAAGCCACCCGGATGCACAGCATCATCGGGGATAGGGCCTTCCAGTGTCGCGGGGTCGATCACCAGGAGTCTCAGGTCAATTTCCTTCAACTCGGGGTGCCGGCTGCGATTGAGGCAGAAAAGCTGTGGACCGTGCATCAAGGCCACGTGGCCCACTTGCGAGCGGCGGCCCATCACCCAGCGCGCGACCATAGGTAAGTCCAGGCTCACTTGGTCGCCCGGCTTCCATTCGCGATTGAGCACGAGAAATTGCCCGGCCACCGACGCTCCAATTGATTGCTCGTTCACGATGACGCGCGGCTCCCGGCACCAGGCCGGGATGCGCAGCCACAGTGGGAAACTCGCGGGGCGGGAAGGATTCACTTTCAAGGCCACTTGGCCTGAAGCCGGGTAGTTGGTTTCTTGCTCCAGCTTCAGGGTCAAGCCGCCGTCCAACGTGACGCTGGTGTTCGACGCCGTGTAGAGATTCACGGCCACCCCATTCTCGAGGCGATAATAGATGAAGTTGGGGAGCATCGCCACCGCTCGGCGATAGTTGTTCGGGCAGCAGTAAGTGTCCCTTTCAAAATAGTGCCGTGGGCCATCAAAGGCGGTGTAGTAGCGAAGGCGGCGGCCTTCCGGGGACTGGGCGCCGAAGAGGGTATTATGAATCACGCGCTCCATCAGATCGCCGTATTGCGGGTTGGGTTGGCGCCGCATCAGCTCGTCCAGCCAGAAGATCGCATAGGCCGTAGCGCACGTCTCCCCCAGGTTGATAGTCCCTTCCTGCGTGTCGTGCCAACATTCGTGATCGCCGCAGGCGCCGGTAATCACCATGCCGTCGTGGTTTAGCAGGAAGTCCATGATATGGTTTGTGGGTTTTATCAGCCGCGGATCAGGGCTCAATCGATCCAGACGGAGCTGACCAACACAATGGGCCAGGTAAGTGTAAGCGTGGCCCTCAATTTTTCCCCAGCGGCCAAGAACTATGCGGCCATCCCATTCCGGCGTTTTCAGAAAGTCGCGAACAAAGGAGAGATACTTCGCGTCCTGCGTTTCCTGGTAAAGGGCTAACATCGCGTTGTGAATTCCCACCATGGGCATGGCAGGGGAGATGCTATCGTCTCCGAAGACGTGAGAGGGCGCCGCGGTCCAGCGGGCGATAATGTAGTCGGCAAGCTTCCTTGCTCCCTCTCGTGAGCCCGCCTCACCGTAAAGCTGATGGTCCATGCTGAGACCAAAAACAAGGTAGGCCATTTCAGAAAGGTCCCACAGTTCCCACATTCGTTTCTCAGGAGTGAGATAACCGATGTAGCCATCCTCCGCCTGGGTTTTAAGAGTCTCGGCGACCAGCCATTTCTTGAATTTCAAAACACCAGGGTCGCCCGTGACCTGGGAGAATTGCACGGAGGCATCAATGAGTTTGCCTAATCCGTAGTAGCCGTCGTTCTGTTTATGTTCCCGAAGCGGCTGAAGAAAGTCTTCCTCGGCGTTCAGGGCTAGGAGATTGTTCTTCACGGTAGCGTCGATGCGCCGCCCGATCTCCCCGCCGACCTTAACGGAACCTGGGGGCAATCGCCGGGCTTGCCCGTAGGACAAGGATGGAGCATGCGCATTCAGCGCCGATGGCGGTGGCGTTCCCGCGCCTCCGTCCGCAAGCGTTGCCACGCTGGTCGATGCCATTGCCGCAGCCAGAAACTCACGTCGATTCACCATGTGTTCTCCTTACGGGTGGTTATTACCCGGAATTTCCGTTGTAGACCTCCGGCCCGACCTGCAACATACACCCAACCCCAGTTGAACACAACTTGTAGTCTGGTTTGCACTGCCAGGTGCTTACACGGGCCACGGGACGGGCCGTTCGTGCCTTTCGCGAGAACCCCCAAGGCCGAATCTTCTTCGACGTCTACCCAGAAGAACGTCGTGTTGTCGTGACTGCCATCGAACGTCGGACCTCCTCAACATACCGACACTCAACAACTCGCTATGTTTCCAGCCACAGAACCTGGAAGGGTTTCAGTGGCGCCTTGCCGCCACTTAACTTTGTGTCAGAAAGCCGGTCCGAGGCAGCCCTATGAAGCTCAATCGCCATTTCCCTACCTGTCGTGTTAACGATGAACATACTATGATCGGTGTGCGGAACCGCCAGCACGCCCGCAGGAACCGGTGCGCTGAGGAATCCTTCGCTGTCCGGAAGAAGTTGCCGAATGAGTCGCAGCAAGCTGTCATCTCCTGGCCAGAAACCCAATTTGACTACAACTCCGCTCCCCAATTTTCTCTGCGTCACGGCAGGCCTACCGTCCAAAATAGCTTGTTCGCTCTTGAAGGTGGCGATCAACTGTGCCTCGGGATTCACTTCCAAGTACTCACAGTAGCCCTCCAAACCGACAGGAGAGGTTCCGGTCATTCCTGCGCCCGTCCATTCGACTTCGGGGCCTTTCCTTCCGCTTGCCTCCCCCGAACCCATCCACCGGACTGTCCGCACCAAGCCTCCTGTAAGCTCCTTCAAGTTAGCCGCAAATCCATCCCCGCGGAATATTCCGTTTTCATCGGTGTATGCCGTGAAAGGGGTGATGATCACCACGCCTCCGCCTTGGGCGAACGCCTTGAGAGCCATCGTGACACGCGGGTCATCCAACGCGGTGGCCGCGGGTATCAGCACCAGCGAATATTTTTCAAGATTGGAAGGGCTTTGCGCCCTAGTCAGATTCAAGCAATCAACCCCGATGCCGAGTCTATGCAGCGCGTCGAGGCTTTGTGGCAACACGGAAAGGCTGGATTTAATGTGAGGGTAAATCTCCAAGGCAGCACGCTGCTCGAAGTCCGTGAGAGCTGCTGCCGTGGCTTTCACCGGGTTTGCCATGAGGCATTTTCCCCATTTTTGGAAAACCTCCCCTAACTCGACTGCCCAATCGAAATCCGGCTCCGGATGGCCGGACCAGTCGAGCAACCCACCCCAATGGGGCCAGTGCCCCCCTCGCCAACGGTTGCCGGTCCAGTAAAATAACCCACAGGTTCCGAAGGCGGCAGCCTCCAGTCCCCACATGCGGAACTGTTCCCGACTCGGAAACGGATCATCGATGAAGGTCTCGCCCGTCACTCCGTAGCGGTTCTCAGTGGTAATGAAATGCTTCTGCCCATAGGCTGACCGGTGCATGTCCTGGTGCCAGGTGAGCACTGACCAGTATTCCGGGTTGTCAGCCCAGGGCTGATAGTAGTTCAAGCTGGCAATATCCATGATTTTGGCGGCTTGGGGATCATCCGCCACCGCGTCCCACACGGCGTTCCAATCCGTGGTGATCCACTGCGTCACGCCCGCCTCGTGCAGAGCCTCGGCTTGCATGGCGAAGAAATTCAGAAGGACGTCGCGACGAAAGTGGCGGTGCGCCAGCGTGAGAGCTGCGATCTCCTTTCCGCTCTCCTCGACTCCTTCGCCCGGTTGGGGCACCTCCTCGAGCGATCGCACCTCCATTCCCCAACTGACCAGATTCAACCGGCGGTTGAATTCCTCTGGAGAGTCATAAGTCTTCTTTAACCACTCCGCCCAGGCTTTTTCGCAAGCAGGGTTGTAGCAAATCCTGGTCACGCTGCCTTCCATCTCGTTGCCCAACTGCCATGCAAGAACCGTGGGGTGATCCTTGAATTCCTTCCCCAGAGCCAGGATGTACTCGCGAAGGGCCGCACGGTACAGCCGATGATTCAAACATGGCGCATGCCGCGCCATTGGATGCGCCTTCACACCGGGGTGAAGTTGCACCAGTATCTCGGGCTGGCCGGCGGCGAGCCACTGCGGAGGAATGAAGGAACCCGTGCCAAGGACGGCTTTCATATTCCGCTTCTCCAGGTCGTCCAGGAAACTGTGCAGCCAAGCAAAATTGTATTTTCCCGAAGCGGTCTCGAGGTTTCCCCAGGAAGACTCAGAAACCCGCACCGCGTTCATGTGGGCGCGTTGGAAGTGGTCAAGCATCTTGTTCCACTCGGTTTTCGTTTGCAGTTCCGGGTAAACGTCGGCGCCAAAAAGGAACTGCTCGGGCAACGCAGCCATAGTCGTCCTCAGTGGCGATGTCGTCCCAGAGGCTGAATACGCCACCGGCACGCTCAGAACCGTCTGTAGGAATTCTCTTCGGTTTTGCTCCATTTGGGTTTCCTCCATGCCCTGTGACGATCCCCGTGCTCTCGCAACGCCAACGAGGGGGCTTCATTCTCTCTAGCCGGACGTCTGTACTCGGCGGAGCGAAGTACTCTATTTACCATAAATCGCGATTTCCTTCAGTCCCTCTGCAACGCTGGCGCCGCCGCCCCTTCTGTTCTCGTCCGCGCGTTCGGCAACAGACCATTGCGAGATTGGACGGAAGGGGCGCATTACCATGCGCCATTGCAACCCGTGCGACGCGTTCGCGACGGACCAGAGCCAGATTACTCGCCTCGCCGTGGACCGTCTGGTCCGGGACGGAGCGAGTAATGACAGCGAAGGGCACGGGCCGACATGTAACTGAATTGGAACATTATGGACCGCTTGACAGCCGGCCAAAGTCGATGACAGACTCTTGCATCCTTGGAGGTTCAAATGAATCGGCGAAAATTCTTGAAGAATACGGCGATTGCTGCGGGGGTCGCGACCATAGGTCGATCACGCGATTTGGGCTTGGGTGCAGAGACAGAAACCGTCCTGCCGCTCTGGCAAATCGGCAAGTCCGATGGGAGTTTCGCGGACTTTGCTCTAGCCCCCGGCGACTACAGGCGATTCTTCCAGCAATTTGGCAGTCCGGATCACGCCTATTACATTGGACTCTCCAAGCCGGAGAGCGACTGGCCCTACGTCCTGCCCGGACCGTTGGACACCTGGGCGGGCAGCGGCGAGGACGGCCGCTGGGACCAGATGAACACTCTGCCCATCGGATTCGTTCTGAAGCAGGCTCCGGCCAAGGGCCAGTGCGTGCTGACGATTGACTTCTGCGATACGCACCCGCAGCATCCGCCCAGGCTGCGCATTACGATCAATGACGCCTGCTTCGATCGCGACCTCGCCGCAGGAGGAAGCGAGGATTCGCTCTCCGGCAATTTGCAGTCCGCCAAAAAGCAATCGGTCCAGATTGATTTCCCGCCCTCACTGCTGCGGCGCGGCTACAACGAGATCTCCCTGCGAATCTCGCGCGGCAGTTGGCTCATTTTCGACGCTCTCCGGCTGGAAACGAGCGGCGAGGCGAGACTGGCCGCGGTGACAGATACCGTGATCCGCTCGGTCTCCACAGCACCCTACGCGGTGTCCGACAACAAGAAGACGCCAGCCACCATCCGGGTAGAGGTGTTCCGCGCCGGCGCCCCCGGAATACTCAAAGCGGAAATTGCGAAAGGAGAAACTCCTGAGTTAACGATGGAGCCGGGCCTGCAGGTTTTCGAAATTCCCGCGCCGGCTTCCGCCGCAGGCAGGACAACTCCGGTTCGTCTGAGCGCTGAGGGCGAATTGCTGCACGAAGCGCGGCTGACTCTGCGGCCTTCTCCACCCGCTACGCCGGCTGATTACGTAGACGTATTCAAAGGGACAGCGCACTCGCGCTGGATGATCGCGCCCGGGCCGTGGATGCCGTTTAGCATGGTCAAGATTTCTCCCGACAATCAAACACAGGGGTGGTCCGCCGGCTACGACTACGGCATCGAGCAGATCGACTGCTTCAGCCACGTCCATGAATGGACCATGGCGGGGCTCGGCATGATGCCGACGGTCGGGCCGCTTCGTACGACGCCGGGTCTGGACGGCGCCGGCTACAGCTCGCGGTTCGATAGGTGCACCGAGCGTGGCGGCATCGGATTTTACGAAGTGTTCCTTAAGGACAGCAGCATTAAAGCGGAGCTGACTGCCACGACGCGCGCCGCACTTCAGCGATATACCTTTCCGGCCAGCGATCAGGCGAGGGTGACCTTTAGTTTCCTTCTTCCAACCGAGTACGTGATGCAGGTACTCGGCGCGAAAGTGCTTCGCACCAGTCCCAACGAGATCGTCGGCACCATCCGGTCGCTTCTCCCCCAAGTGGCCGAGAACTCCGACCAGCGGTTTGACCTGCACTTTGTCGCGCAATTCAGCCGACCTTTTGAAACCTTGGGCGGCTGGCAAGGGAAACGAATCGTGCCCGACGCGCAGGAGTTGGATTTGGCCGAAGACTGCGGCGTATTTGTGGATTTCAAGACTGCGGCCAACGAAAAGATCCAGGTTCGCACGGGCATCTCGCTGGTGAGCGTCGCGAACGCCCGCCTGAATCTGGAACACGAACTGGCAGCGCCATTCGGATGGGATTTCGGCGCTGTGGTCGGTAACCAGCGGCGGGTATGGAACGAGCTGTTCAACCGCGTCGAAATTGAAACTCCCGACGCTCGTGAAAGAGTGCGCTTCTATTCAAATTTCTACCGCTCCCTGTCAGGCCGGAACACCTGGAGCGATGTCAATGGAGAGTGGATCGATTCTTACAAGCGCCCGCAGAAGCTTGACGATGCCGACGCCGTGATGCTTGGCTCTGACGCGTTGTGGACTACTTTTTGGAACATGAACCAGGTGATGAACTTGATAGCGCCCGAGTGGTCGGAGCGATGGGTGAAATCGGAACTTCAACTCTACGACAAATGCGGCTGGTTGGCGAAAGGTCCCGCTGGCTTGATGTACGTCCCCATTATGGTGGCCGAGCATGAAATCCCGCTGCTCGTCGCCGCGTACCAGCATGGGGTGAAAGGCGTGGATGCTGAAAGAGTGCTCGCGGCGGCTATCAAGATGCAGACTACGCCCCGTCAGGAGCTCGGCCACGGCGGCGGAGCGGTGGGGAACGAAAACCTGGACAATTATCTCAAGTATGGCTACGTCGCAGATGATGGCCCCGTCCCGAAAGACATGGAGGGCGCGAAAGCCTGGGTTTCCAACACCTATGAGTATGCCTATGACGATTGGTGCGTGGCACAGCTTGCACTGGCGCTCGGGCACAAGGAGGTTGCCGGCCAGTTCCTCAGACGATCCGAGAGCTGGCGAAATGTTTTCGATCCGAGCACGGGATTCGCCCGGCCACGCAAGGCGAACGGTGAATGGATTACGCCCTTTGACCCCTTGCACACGCCCGGCTTCGTGGAGGGCAATGCTTGGCACTACACTTGGTTCGTGCCGCAGGATGTGCCGGGCTTGGTGAATGCCATGGGCCGAGACCGGTTTGTCAGCCGGCTGCAACGAGGCGTTTGAAAAAATGACCCCGACGCGCTTCAATGCTGCGGACGAAAAACAGGACTACCCGCTCAATCACGGCAACCAGCCGACCATGCAGGTGGCGTGGCTCTTCAACTGGGCCGGGCAGCCGTGGCTCACTCAAAAATGGGCCCGCGCCATTCTAGAGGCCTATTACGGCCACAATCCCGCTGACGCTTATCTTGGTGACGAGGATCAGGGGCAGATGAGCTCGTGGTTCGTGATGTCGTCGCTGGGTCTGTTCCAAATGGATGGCGGATGCCGGGTCAATCCAATTTATGAGATCGGTAGTCCCCTTTATCGAAAGGTTGTCATCCACCTCTCTGAGCAGCACTACGGCGGAAAAACATTCACCGTCGACGCCCGGAATGCCTCTCGAACGAACTGCTACATCCAGTCGGCCACGCTCAATGGGACCCCGTTCAACAGGTGGTGGGTTCGGCAGAAAGACATTCTGGAGGGCGGTCACCTGGTTCTGGAGCTGGGCCCGACGCCCAATAAAGAGTGGGCGAAGGATGCACCTCTGCCGGAGTGATTGATCCCCGTCCGGCCGCGGACGGCGCCCTTTACCCGGCTCGCTACACGCGCCACCCTACCTCCCAGGGAGAGGATTGCTATCCATGTGTTTTCGGCGCCGGCCCTCTCGCGAGGGGAGACGGTGGCCCGCTGTGGGCGCTTTCCCCAGCCGGAGCCCCGCACCGTCCGGAGCAGGGCGGAGCGGGCCGAGTGAGGATTTACCGGGGAAAGGTGTGATCATTTTTTCTGCAAGGCCTGCTTGCAGACGAACTTAATCCAGGAGACACGCATATGAAACGGACTTTGTCGACGCGCATTCCGCAATGTGCCCTTGTATCGGTTCTTTCCATCGTTGTGTGTCTAGGTAAAGACGCGGCTCCATCTGTCGATTTTAAGTATGCTTTTGCTACGCCGCATCGTATTACCGTGGCCTTGCCCGACAGCAGCAACAAGACGCTGCTCGACGCCATACCGGGGAAACTCGAGATGTCCTGGACGTACGAGGACCTCATTTATTATTCATTCAAGTCCTTCTGGACACCCCCGACAAAGTGGAAAGTCGTAATACAACCGCAGATTGATGGCCGTCCTTTTTCCCAGAGCAAATGGGGGCGGTCCGAAGGGTATCTGCCCATATTGCGAAACAGCTACCACGACATTGGCGGCGATCTGGTGCTGGAGATCGGAGGAGGAGATACGGCTGCGATAGCGAAAATCACGCTCGCCAACTCTAGCGATCATAATCAGACGATGGCTCTTCGCTGTGAAGTGCCAGGCGGATGGACCGGCTACAACCCCGCCTGGGTGGATAACGAGAAGGCTGCCGACCATCTGCTGGCCGGCTGGCAGGCCCCCGCGGATCAAGTCGTTATTCTGGGGATCGGAGCCGACGAGAATCCACTCTTGGGAAGCACGGTTCTGACCATGAAATGGAATCTGAAGCCGGGAGAACGCAAAGGCGGTTGGCTGATCCGGCCGTACAAAAACGAGGAGAGCGAGGTTACGGCGTTACGGAAGAAGAACTGGGCGGATGAGTTCGAACGCGCCAAGAAAGAATGGGTTGATCTGCTTGACCGCGCGAGCCGGGTGATTATTCCGGATCAAGAGGTCAGCAACGCATTCTATGCTTGCCTGGCAGATCTGTTCATCATGCGTGAGCCGATTGCGAAGGGTTACATCGCCACTACCCCGGGCACGGAAGAATACCGGTCTGCTCCGAATCCGTACGAGACGGCGATCGTAGCAGTAGCCCTGGATGAGGTAGGGCTTCATTACCTGTCGGAGCTCGGATATCGAGTGGACCTTGACCTCCAGAACCCTGACGGCGACTGGACGGAGAGCAAGAACTGGGGGCACTTGATGTGGGGTGCATCGGGATTTAAGGCGTGGGTCGTCATGGAGCATTACCTGCTTACTGGCGACATAGCTTTTTTGGAAAGACGCTTCCCCCAGATGCTGGCCTGTTCGCGATGGCAGGAAAGACAACGCGTCCGGACCCGCAAGACCGACGCAAGTGGGCAACGGCCGCTGACCTACGGGCTGATGCCACGTGGTTTTGGAGACGCTGGGCTGGTGGACGGAGACGACATGTACGGGGTTTTCTACCCCTGGAACATCTGGCCCGTTTATGCGGATAGACTTGCCTTGGAAGCAGCCAGAATTCTAAACCGAACCCAAGACGCGAAAGAATTGGATGAAATCTACACTCGAGGCAAGAACGATCTGCTCGTGGCGCTCGATCGGGGAGCAATCACCGAAAGCGATGGAACGCGGTGGATTTCAGCCGTCCCCGGAAAGGCTACGGGAAGCCGCTACGGCGTTCTGAACGCGCTATTCCCCACCGGATTGCTTGCCCCCGCCGACAAGCTGATCGATGGCACGCTCAAATACATCGAGCGGAATATGAGTCCGGGAGGGATTCCCGTTCACACCGGATGGATGAAGGATGGCATGTGGGTGGCAATTGCTCTGGATAACGTGGCTGAAGCCCACTTGGCCCGCGATGAAGGGGATGCCGCCATCAAATTGCTTTACGCCACACTGAATCATGGGACGCCTCTCTTTACCTGGTGCGAAGAGCGGGGCCAGGAGCCAAACACGCAAAAAACCAGCGGTGACCGGCAACATTTATGGACCCCCGTTGCCGTAGTCCGCTTTTTGCGGGATGCACTAGTGATGGAAGAAAACGATCATCTGCATCTCGCCCGAGGCATTGAGCGCAGTTGGCTTGCCTCCGGCCATGCCGTCGGGATTAAAGATGCACCCACGCACTTTGGGCTCCTTTCCTACCAATTCTCACTCGATCAAACGAAATCAAAGTTGACGGGTGAAATAGATTTCCCCGAAAGCAGGACACCCTACACAGCCATTTTGCATTGTCGATTGCCTGCAAACCTCAGTGTAGTCGCCGTAGACAAGGCTTCGCGAGCTTCTCTGGCCGCGGATGGCAGCGCGCTGGAATGGGACAGTCCTCACGGGACGGTTCATTTCGAAGCTCGGGTGGGCGCGCGGCGAGTTCCTCAATGACGATGGTAGCGAAGATTCCATGATCCTTCGGCCCGCCACTGTGCCTGAAATCGCCCCAGTTAATTCCCGTCCTTGGTTGAGGAGGGGCAAAGCGGTGGTTCGCGTGCGCTGGGTCCCGTCCACCACCTCCTGACCTCCTCCTCCGCCGAGAAGGGGAGCCATTCAGGGCGTCTTGATGAATCAGGCAGTTTGGGTTAAAGTTGCGCCACTCGGGATTCCAACAGCAAGAATCCCGAGTTGGACTTTTTGAGGTCACGATAATGGCTACTGTTTCACGTAGGACTTTCCTCGGCATTACGGCGACGGGCCTGGGGGCCTTGTGGCTCGAGAATGGGCGGCCATTGGACGCCGACTCTTCTTCAGCTCTCAGCAGTCTGGACTCACTGTACAAGGCCTTCCAAGATCCCGACCGGAAACACAGCATCCGGCCGTTCTGGTTCTGGAATGGAAAACTCGACGGCCAAGAGCTTGACCGTCAAATTCGCCTCATGGTGGAGCACGGCGTGTACGGCGCCTACGTCCACAACCGCGATGGCTTGGAAACCCCATATCTTTCGGAAGAATGGTGGCAGGCCGTGGGTGCGGCGCTCAAGTCCGCGCGGCAGGCGGGATTTTCATTATGCATGGTCGATGAGTTTGAATGGCCGAGCGGCGAAGCCCGCGACTACTGGCTGCCAGGGATTAATAAGAGCCGGGTGGTTGCCGCCCACCCTGAGTTCCGCATTCGGCGCATTGCGGTCTACCGAAACGCAAGTGCAAGGCCCCCGTCAGGTCGAGATTGCGCTGCCGCCGGAGACTGCTGTGGTGGTGGCAGGCAGGCGCCTGGGCCCAGGCCGGATCGAGGGTGAAAGCCTTCAGGTACTCCCATTCGAGCGCAACGCCCGGACTCTGTCGTGGCCGGCGCCAAGCGGGCAGTGGCTCGTCATTACGTATAGTCTGGAGCCATCGCAGACGCCCGATGGTGGCACCGTTGATCTGATGAACCCTGATGCCGTCCGAAATTTCATCGAGATCTATTACGAAGAATTTCACCGCAGGTATGGCGAGTATTTTGGGAATACCTTGCCCGCGACCTTTGCCGATCATGAAGGCTCCTACGGAGGCACCATCGGTTGGACTCCGCGCCTGTTTGAGGCCTTCCGTCGCAAAGCCGGCTATGACCTCGAATCCCACTTGCCGGCTCTCGCCTACGATGTTGGTCCGAAAACGGAGAAAGTCCGGTGCGATTACCTCGACGTGGTGAGCGCTCTTTATTCCGACAGTTTCTTCAAACAGGTGACTGACTGGTGCAGGGCGCACAAGATCGACCACTCCGGCCATGTTTGGGAGGAATCCTTGTTTTTCGATCCCTGGGTTCAGGGCGACTTCTTCCGCATCCTTCGCGCCATGAGCAATCCTGGATGCGACACCCTGGTTGAGTGGGGGCGACAGTCGGTTTGGCTCAAGGAAGTCGCCTCGGTCGCCGACTTCGAGGGACGCCGTGTGGTCTGCGAAAATCAGGGCGTGCAGGGCAGCGACTCTTACCTTTCCCCCGAGCGCATGCGACGCGTTTCGAATTGCCTGGGGGCGTGGAACGTGAGCGAGTTCATTCCGCATGCCTTCGATTACGACCTGAATCGCATCAACTTTCCGCCCGATTGGTTCTTGAGCCAGCCGTTTCTCCCTTACTTCCGCTCCTACGCTGACCAGATGCGGCGCATTAGTTTTATGAACTCGGAGAGCCATCACGTCGCCGACATTCTGCTCTACTACCCCCAGGTTTCCGTTTGGGGACAAGGAGCTCCGGCGTTCAGGGGGGAGGGCTTTAACGACATCATCGACCCTGCCACCTGGAGTGCCGACGCGGCACAGACGCAATCGCAATACACCGAGCTCAAATTGCGCCTCACCGAGAATCGCCTGGACTACAAGGTTGCCGACGATTCCTATCTTGCCGAAAGCCGGCTAGATGGCAAGACGCTTGTCATCTCCCACTCACGATTCCATACCCTGGTTCTGCCCCCCATGTCCACCATCCGCCACGCCACAGCGGAACGCATCCGTGAGTTTTACCAGGCGGGCGGCACCGTGATTGCCATCGGCCGGCTGCCCCTTATTTCAGCCGAACAGGGGAGAGATGATGAGCGGCTGAAAAAGCTGTGGGATTCAGTATTCGATACTTCTCCCACGCTCGAGCTCTATCCCTTACGTTCCAATGCCGCCGGCGGACGGGCTTATTTCGTTCCTACTTCGGTGGCGAAAGTGGTTGACCTGCTGCTTCAAATCTCCGATCCCGATCTGAAGATTCTAGACGGCTCCGCTGACCATCTCTATTTCCTGCACAAGAAGAAGGAGGGGGTGGATTTCTACTGGGTCGTGAACGACTCGGCCGAGCCTCGCACTAACGTATTACGTTTGCACGCGACAGGCCGGCCCGAGCGCTGGGATGCCCAGTCCGGGAAACGGCAGGGCGTTTTCTACCAGACGGATGGTGAACATACCGTCGTGCGGTTGGCGCTCGGCCCTTGGGATGCAGCCTACCTCGTCTTCGATCCTTCAGGACCTGAGCAGTCTCTGCAACTCAGCACGACGAATGTCGACGATTTCGTTCTTCAGCCCACGCCCGCCGGCGTTGCGGTCCAGGCGCGCACGCTGATTCGGAAGGAACCGGCCTTCGTGGAGTTACGCGAGGGTGGACAGGTCTACCGCGGTGAGTACCATCCGACTCCGCTGGCTCCGCTCGAGCTTACTGGCAATTGGACGGTCAGCGTTGGATCTCCGACGATCCCGCAGCCCTATGCGCAAGTCAGGGACGACCCCTTCGATCGGGGTATGAAAGAGCGATGGTTCGGCAGGGAGGATTCAGGTCCGGAGTGGCAACGACTGTGGCTTTCTCCGATGAACTGGTCCATTCGGCAGTGGAATCTGCTGGGCCCGTTTCCCAACCCCGGCGACGGCGGACTTGAGAAAGACTATCCTCCCGAGCACGCGACGGATTATCTGGCGTCCTACGAAGGCGATACGGGCCGGCTCATCAAATGGGAGGCGTACGATGCGGGTCGCGAAAGAGTTGCCCGCGACCCCGGGAGTTGGAATTTCTTTCTCGTGCACGTGGAGGGGGGACTTTACGACCCTGACAGCTTTGTCGTCAACTACGGAAAGGCGCTCCACGCGGATGAGCCTTTGCAGGGCGCCTTCTTCGCTCAAACAAACCTTTACGCAAGCCAAGCGCAGGAAGCCGTGCTCGTGCTGGCTACGCCTAGCCCCTGCGCGGCATGGGTAAATCGCCGGCAGGTTTACTCGCGGTGGTTGCGGCCTCTGTATAACGAACTTACTGACGGGTTCGCCTTCCGCATTCCAGTCAAGCTTGAAGCCGGTTGGAACAGCCTGCTGCTGAAATTCCTGCACGATTCGAATAACGGCAGGGCCGGCCAATTCACTTGTCGCTTGGAGGACAGCAGAGGCAGCCTCATCCCAGGGTTGATCTCGAGCCTCCGCGAAGTACCCCACGAGAGGACGCAAACTTCCCAGGGTTTTCGCTGGCTGCGCTTCCCGGTTCCTCCGCTGGCAAGGGCGCTGCGCGTTCCGGTTTTGAAAGGCCCGTGGTTGGCTTTCGTGGATGGCAACGCGGCGCCGCCGGACAGAGAAATCGCTATCTCACGAGGTTCACGCACCGTGACGCTGCGGGTAGAAGCGAGCGAGACTCTCGCCCAGTCTTTTGAGTTTGCTGCAACCCCAGCCGGCATGCCTCTGGGCCCCTGGAATATCCCTGGTCTGGAGCACTTCTCCGGGAGCATGACATACGAAAAGACCGTTGATGTCCCCGCTGAGTTGTTGACGGAGCGGTTGCTGCTGGACTGCGGGCAGGTGGGCGTGGCCGCAGAAGCCTGGGTGAACGGCACGTATGTTGGCGCCCGCCCCTGGCAACCGTACGTCTTTGATGTGACCGCTCCGATGCGCCCCGGGCGAAATCAAATCAAAATCCGCGTCGTCAATACTGAAGGCAATGCTCGTGCCGTTGGCTTATCCATTGGTAATTTGAATGCGATTGAACTTAACGGCTGGGTTGGTCCGGCGCGGCTGGTGCCTTATATCGAGCGCCAGATTTTGTGCAAGAAAACGAGTGGAGTGTAGGCGCTTTTGAAGTCGGGGTAGATCGTAATAACCATGGATAGGGTGTTGGTGACCGGGGGAGCGGGGTTTATTGGATCGCATTTATGTGAATATCTATTGCGGTCGGGAAGGCGTGTTGTCGTCGTTGATAATTTGGACGATTTCTATGACCCGCAGCTTAAGCGCGCCAATCTCGAAGCGATCCGAACAGCCGGTGACTGCGATTTCTATCCCGTGGATATCCGCGATTCCGGACGACTTGAGGAAGTCTTTCAGACGGCACAGCCGGAGGCGGTGATTCACCTTGCCGCCAAGGCGGGCGTGCAGCCTTCGCTGCTTCACCCGGCACTGTATGCTTCAGTAAATATTGAGGGCACGCTGTGCCTCTTGGAACTCAGCCGGAAATACCAGGTGCAGCGGTTTGTTTTCGCCTCCTCGAGCTCGGTGTATGGGCAGTTCAATCGCGTGCCGTTTTCCGAAGACGATCCCATAAGTAAGCCGCTTTCAGTGTATGCCGCCACAAAGGCGGCCGGCGAAGGCCTGGCTTTCACTTATTCGCACCTGTATCAGATTCCTATCATTTGTCTCCGTATCTTCACTGTCTTTGGGCCTCGACAACGCCCCGATTTGGCCATCCGGAAATTTGCGCAGCTCATTCAAGAAGGGAAGGAATTGCCTGTCTTTGGCGACGGTAGCATGAGCCGCGATTACACTTATATTACCGACGTGGTATCGGCTATCGACAAGGCCCTTGAGCTCAGCTATCCATTCGAGGTCTTCAATGTCGGCAATTCCCGCCCGGTGCGGCTGGATTACATGATCGAGACGCTGGAAAGTTCCTTGGGCAAGAAAGCGAGGAAACGATTCCTCCCCACGCCGCCGGGAGACATGCCGGTGACCTTCGCCAGCCTGGAAAAATCGCGAAGGCTATTGGGTTACAGTCCCAAGGTCTCCTTCGAAGATGGCATCCGCTTGTTTGTCGAGTGGTTTAGAGGGCAGTAGGCACTGGGGGCTCGGGGCTAGGGAAGAACAGTCGGCAGAAATCAGAAGGCAGAAAGCAGAAAGCAGAAGGCAGAAAGCATCTTGCACTCGACAGGCAGAGGGGCGGCCTGAAGAACGCGTCATGGCTTGTCATTCCGATCCCGCAGTCGCGGGCGAGGAATCTTGCTCTGCTCATACAGTTAGAGCTGTTTCGATTTAAGTAGTTACATATCCACAAGAGGCGAAGTAATTTGTGCATTCGCTTGGGGAGACCGTATTGAGCAACTCCCCGATTTCCTTCCAGAGGGTATCGATATCGCGCCTGGCGGCTTTGCGAAGCAGCGCCTTGAGTTTGGAAAAGAACTTTTCGATCGGGTTCAGGTCCGGAGAGTAAGGGGGCAGATAGAGTAGGGTAGCTCCGGTCGCGGTGATTGCTTTCGCGACTCCGGTCACCTTGTGACTGCTGAGGTTGTCGAGGATCACGGTCTCTCCCGGTTGGAGCGTGGGGCACAGGAATTGATGCACATAAGCCAGAAACGTCTCGCCGTCCATGGGCCCGTCGGTAACCATCGGTGCGGTCAACCGGCGGCGGCGCAGAGCGCCTACAAAGGTCGTCGTCTCCCAATGCCCGTGCGGTGCCGAGTCGAGGCAACGCTGACCTCGGGGAGCGCGTCCGTAGCGTCGCGTCATGCTCGTCGATATCCATGTTTCATCGATGAAGACGAGCTTTTCGAATTCCATCGTGGGCAGTGCCCGCTGCCAGGCTTTTCTTGCCCGCTGCACGTCTTCGCGTTCTTGCTCGCTGGCGTGCAGGGTTTTTTTTGAAGGTAAGGTTCCATTTGTCCAACTGATGCCACAAGGCACCGATCTTGATCGAGATGCCCTGCTCGGCGAGACGTTCAGCTAACTCGGCCAAGCTCAGACCCGGCGCTTGTTCGATCCAGGCGCGCAGCACGGGCTCCAGCTCCGCGATCCGCGAACGGCGATGGCCTCCAATCTGAAAGCTGGTGCGTTGTCCGGTCTTCTGCTCCCGACCCCGCACCTGGTAAACCCAGACGCGACTGACTTCCAGTCGCCGCGCAATCGCCGTCGGACGTTCGCCGCGATCCAATGCCCATAACACCCGATCCCGCAAATCTTGTGAATAGGATTGCATCCTCTGCCTCCCCTAAACCGGCAGAGGCATTATCGCACATAAATGTATACACTTAAATTAAAAAGGCTCTAGTGAATGTGCCCAGAAGGTGAGACGAATCGCGCTACAGCCTTATCAATTGGCGACATTACCTGTCTACTGCCTACTGCCTTCCGCCTATCCTTCCGAAACGCGGCGGATCTTGGCCCCGACTTTGTTGAGTTTTTCTTCGATTCGTTCGTAGCCGCGATCAATGTGGTAAACGCGATCGATGAGCGTCTCGCCCTGAGCGGCCAGGCCGGCAATGACGAGCGAAGCGCTGGCTCGAAGATCGGAAGCTTGTACGTTTGCGCCGCTGAGATTCGTTCCCCCTCGGACCACTGCCCTGCGGCCGCTGACGGAGATGTCTGCGCCCATGCGGGCAAGTTCCAGGGCGTGGAGGAACCTGTTTTCGAAGATCGTCTCCATGATGACGGAAGACCCCCGAGCTTGCGTCATCAGCGCCATGTATTGCGCCTGCATATCGGTAGGAAAGCCCGGGTACTCGTGCGTGGTCATATCGGAGGCGCGCATCGGCTCACGCACTTGCACCTCGAGCACGCTCGCGTCGGAGCCCCGTGTCGAGCTTGACGGCAGCTTTTCGACTTGCACACCCACCTCGGCCAACTTGGCCGTGACGGCGGTGAGTTGGCTCGGGTCGCTGCAGTCGGCGAGCTTGAGGCAACCGCCCGTGATAGCGGCAGCGACGAGGAACGTGCCGGTTTCAATCCGGTCGGGGATAATCCGGTGTTCCGCTCCGTGCAGACGGCTGACCCCTTGAATGACAATCCGGTCGGTTCCGGCGCCCTCGATACGCGCGCCCATTTTATTGAGCAGCGCAGCCAAGTCCTGGACCTCAGGCTCCCGCGCCGCATTCTCCAGCACCGTGGTGCCTTCGGCCAGCGTGGCCGCCATCATCAGGTTTTCCGTGCCGGTCACCGATATTGTATCGAAGTAAATGCTCGCCGCTTTGAGCCTCTCTGCCCGAGCCTCGATGTAGCCGTGGTCAATGGTGAGAGTTGCGCCGAGCTTTGCCAACCCTTTGATGTGCAAATTGACGGGACGCAGTCCGATCGCACAACCTCCGGGAAGCGAGACGCGCGCGCGGCCGAACCTTGCCACCAGCGGGCCGAGCACAAGGATCGAAGCGCGCATCTGCTTCACGAAATCGTAGGGGGCTACGGGTTCGGTCAGACGACGAGCCTCAATTTCTACCCGGTTGCCGTGGTCCTCATGAGTGATCGAAGAGTCCACGCCCAAATCCTCCAGCAAGCTGCGCAGCGTGCTGATGTCGCGAACCCGTGGAACATTGCGAAGGATGACGCGCTGCTCCGTGAGCAGCGCTGCCGCCATCGCCGGCAAGGCGGCGTTTTTCGCCCCGCTGATTGTTACCTGGCCTTCGAGAGGATGTCCGCCCTCAATTAAGAATTTGTCCATTGTTTCATTTGCTCATCGATTCATTGAATGTCAGAATACCACTTCGTCTGCTTCCTCCGCTACCCGGCGTCGTAGCGCGGGCATCCTGGCCGCGACCTCGTGGAGTGCACCTTCGGTCTCGCCCCTTTTTTCCTGCGACGTTAAGAGTTGTTTCGTGGGAGAGCGTCTCGCCCGCGCTACGCCGGCTGTCGCCCCCGGTCCTCACTTTCATCTACCGAGCAAGAACCGACCCACCCGTCATCCCGAGGAGCCGCAGGCGGCGAGGAAGGAGTTGTCCCGGTGCCTTTAATTGCCTACTCACTCGATGGTTCAACTTCTCTTTAGTCGCGCTCTCCTAATGGTAAACTTCCACCGTCTGCCCAACTGAGGTATGAACCTGCGCCACTAGGGTCTTGAGAGATTTGTCCGACAAGTCTTTGACGAACCCTGTCTGGATGCGTTATCTACTGGCGCATGGGCAGGGGCACATCTTGGTTCAAGAAAAGATCTATTTCTTTGTCAGCCTCGCCAGGACACCTGCTGCGTGTTGGTTCTTGGGATCGAGCTCTAGGGACTTGCGGTAGGCGGCGATGGCCTCCTCGGTCCGACCGGATAAAAGATAGGCCTCGCCCAGGCTGTCGTAAACATCGGCTGAGCCCGGGTACAACTCTACATTCAACTGAAAAATGTCGAGAGCCTCCTTTTCACGTCCCCACCACAGTGCGAAATGGTAGCCCAGCCAGTTGAGCTCGCGTTCCTCGACTATTTTCAGGTCCGGGTTGGTTGCCCTGGCTTTCTCGATGACAGGCCGGACCTCGGCGATGCCCTTCTCGATTATCATGTTGATCAAGGATGCAGAGGAGGGTGGCGCCGGAGTGCCCTGCTTTCTCTGGATCGATAAAAGCCGCTGGCCGGGGCCGGGAGCCACAGCCCCCCGCAAATCCGCCACTGCGATTTCATCCTTTTTCAAGTACGTGTCGAAAAACACTCCCGACAGCTTGCAGATTTCGCTGTAGATTGCACGCTGGTCGCCCTCGACCGGCCCCCAATACCCAGGGATCTGCTTCCGGATTCCGAAGAGAGCATAAGACGAGTAACTCGCGTGATTGGCCATCGGAACGGAGACTAGAAAACTGTCGCCGAACGCCTTCCGATCAAAGAGTGTCTTGGAGGTGGCATCTTTGGGGAATTCTTGCAGGAAGTGCGCCCTGTCCATGTGCATCCAGGGAATAGTAAACCTGTTCTCCTGGTAACTTGGATGGTTGCCAGGCAGCCCGGAGAAGTGGGGTGTCAGGATTCCTGAGCTCATTGATATGAAAGCACTCACGTCAGGGTTCCGCATGCACAGGAGGAGTCCAGCCATCCCGCCCAGATCGAAGCCGATCACCCCCAACTCATGGGGATCCACGTCCGGTCTGGACCGGGCCGTCGCGAGGGCGAATTCCATATCCCGCACCTCGGTTTCCAGATCCTCAGCCTTCAAGTTAACTAAGCGAGACTGCGTACCGAGAAGTGGACAGGTCACGACGATGTAACCCCGGCTGGCCAGATACTCACACAAAAAGACCTCGGATAAGGGGGACTCATAATAGAGCCCCTGCCCCAAGACCAGGAGAGGGAATGTGCCTGGCAGACGTTTTGCGTCACGGATCGCCTTCAGCGGACTCTCGCGCAACGCTTGGAGTTGCGGCGGCTCCAGGCCCTTCATGAGCGGCACGGGCAGCCCGACCCTCGATTGTCCCGTGCGTCGAAAATCGTCCGCTGCCATCTGGATAAAATCGCCCAACTTCATCGCTGGCCCTTCCCGTGCTTCAGAGGGATACCACAAATACACACGCATGGGTCGGCCCTGGTAACTCGCCATATCGACCGACGGAAAAGAGCGGGAAAAGTCAGTAGTCTGGAGAAGACTGAATCCCACGGAATGAGAACCATAAGTCAAGTCGAGGCTGGCTCCCTGCCCAGCTGAAAGGATGGGGATGGACAGGATGAGAACGAGCAGAGCCAAGAAGTGCTTGGCGAACAATGTCATTTCTGTTTCCTCCTTGCATTCACAGAATTGGGTCATGAACCCAATATTTCTCAACCAACGCGACGGCCAAAACAGCATCAACCGGAATGTCCGATTTCAACTTTTTCTGTGCGCGAAAAACGCAGGCCTTCCGCCCTCTCGTGTCAAGTTCAGATTGACATGGCCGCCCTCGGCTCGCACCGCGGCTCGTTTTGGCCGTTCTGCTGAGTTGTCTGGTTTGTTTCCCGCCTCCAACTTGCCTCGCTGCTAACACCTATCCCCCTGGATGACTTCTGGGCGGTGGATTTCTCCTCTCCTGGTTCGCTAGCCGTCGGGCAGGGGCAATGCCGCGATCATTCTCAGCTTGATCAAGGTCAGCCCATTGAGGTTCCCTTCTTGGGTCAGCAGTTCCGTCAAGGAAGCGTTGAAGGAGAGCTGAAAGGGCTGGTTTGGTTTCTCACCCATAGGGTGCGGACCTCCAGAGCATCTTCAGCATGTTGAAAGCCACATGAACAAAGGTGCAGGAGCTCAGCAAAGGTCTAGCAGCCGAGACTCATATCGGAAATCCGGGCTGATCGAGAGCGGAGAGCTGAAGCAATGCTCCTTCCCTTCGCCAGAAGTTGTTGGGCTTCGTCGCGTTTAATTCCTGTGCGAAGCATCACGAGCGCGACCGGCAAATTTCCCTCGGCTGCCTTCAACGCTCGGGCGGCGCGGGTAGCGCTTGCGCCCGTGGCTCTCATTAGAATTCTTTGGCCGCGCTGGCGCAACTTTTGATTTGTTAACTGAACATTGATCATCCAATTGGAGAACACTCGCCCCAGGCGCACCATGGTGGCTGTAGAAAGCATGTTGAGCACGAGTTTTTCGACCGTGCCGGCCTTCATCCGGCTCGAGCCAGCAATGACCTCCGGTCCGACAACAGGAGCGATGAAAACGTCCGCAAGCGGCTTCACAGGGGCCGCAGGGTTGGCCGTCAAGCCCACCGTCTTTGCGCCGACTCGCCGTGCATACCGCATCCCTCCGAGTACGTATGGCGTACGCCCGCTGGCGGAAATTCCCACTAAGACGTCCCTGTCGCTGAGCTTGATAAGGCGTAAGGCCCGCTCGGCCTCCCGGGGGTTATCCTCCGCCACTTCCTTGGATTCAAACATCGCCCCACGGCCGCCTGCCATCACCGCCATCACACGGTTGCTTCCGAAAGTGGGAACGCACTCGGCAGCGTCCAGCACCCCTAGCCTCCCACTGGTTCCCGCGCCCAGGTAGACCATTCGCCCGCCGTTCCTGATGGCTTCAACGGCCATATCCACCGCGCGGGCCATTTGCGGTATGGTCCTGGCCACAGCGGGAGCAACGCGCCGATCTTCCCGGTTGATGATGCGAAGGATCTCTCTGGTGGGTTTTGTATGCAGCGCTACTGAAGCCGGGTTCTCGCGTTCGGTGATACGAAGAAGGGACTGGGGGCTAGGGGCTGGGGGCTGGGGCGATTCTGATTTGTGAATCTTGTTTTGCTTCATCCCTAAACGCAACGAAAGGGCTGGGGCTTGGGGACTGGGGCTGGCGTTGTCAGGGTAGGGCAAGCCCTACCCCTACAACTTGTAGGGGGATCCGTCAACTGACGGACCGTCCCCGCCCACTTGCGCCCGGCCCCTCTTCTCCTGACTCCTGCTCGTCACTCGTCACTATTTCGAAAGCGTTTCCCAGCCGCGCTTTGAGAAGTCGAAGTAGATGGCGTAACCGGCGGTTGCCGAGACAGCCAGAAAGAGAATTCCCAAACCAGTCGAGCCCAGCAACAGGTTACCAATCCCAAACAATGCCATGTACACCATCAGGCATCCAAGCAGCCAATCCATGAGATTATACCAGCCATCACGGCTGGCCGGGACTTCGGGGGCCAGTCGAGCAATTTGCTTCCAGCCGGCCACCCCGGGTCTGACGCGCAGGTAGAACTGAAGAAGTTTGGATTCGGGTTCCGGGGGCGTTAGATATGTGACCGCCAGCCACACGGCGCTTGTTACCGCAACGGTGAGCAGGATAGACTTCGCAAAAACAACTGCCTCAGTGCCCTGAATGTGAATCACCGTGTGAAGCAGTACTGTTGTAATTGCGGCGGCAGACATCGCGGAGACTTCCGACCAGGCGTTAATGCGCCACCAGTACCAGCGCAACAGGTAAACCGCTCCCGTGCCCGCGCCGACGCCGAGCAAGAGTTGCCATGCTCCACCGACGCTGGTCATGACCAGCGAAACCGAGGCGCCTAGGACGGCCAGAAAGGCGGTTACAAATTTGGCCGTGATCACGTAGTGCCGCTCACTCCTTCCTCGCACTGCGAACCGCCGGTAGAAGTCGTTAACAATGTAGGAGGAGCCCCAATTGAGCTGGGTGGCAATCGTGGACATGAAGGCAGCAGCAAAGGCGGCCAGCATGAAGCCGCGGAGCGCGCCCGGCAGATAATCCACCCAGACTTTGATGAAGCCGATCTCGGGGTCTTTGAGCTTTGGGTATAGGACTACGGACGCCAGGGCGGTCAGCACCCAGGGCCACGTACGCACCGCGTAGTGCGCGATGTTGAACCACATGGTGGCCCAAAGAGAGTTCTTTTCATCCTTGGCGGAGAAGATGGTCTGGGCCACGTAGCTGCCGCCGCCCGGTTCGGCGCCCGGATACCAATTGGCCCACCAATTCATTCCCAGGTACACGAAAAACATCAGTAGCGGCATCCAAGCCGAATTCATATCAGGTATGAAAGAGAGAATAGAACCTGTGCCGCCCGTGGCGGCGTGGCGTTCCGCGTCCACCAAGGCAAGTTTCTGCTTCATTGATGCTAATCCGCCAACAGCCTTGATGCCGTAATAGGCGAGCACGGTCACCATCGTCATCTTGAGAACAAACTGAACGGCATTCGTCCAAAGCACGCCCCACAGCCCCGATATTGAGGTGTAGAAGCTGGTGAACGCGATGATACCAAAGATGACTATAATCGCCAGGCTCCTGGGAATGCCCAGGGCGGTCTCGAGGATCTTCTGCATGGCGAGAATCACCCAGCCGACGATCAGGCAGTTCATGAGGACGCCGAAGTACAATGCCCGGAAGCCACGCAGAAAGGCGGCAGGCTTGCCGGCGTAACGCAATTCGACGAACTCCGCATCAGTAATGATTTCCGCGCGCCGCCACAAGCGGGCAAAGAAGAAGACGGTCATCATGCCGCTGAGAAGAAAGCTCCACCAGAACCAGTTGCCGGCAATTCCCTGTCGCGCCACAAAGCCGGTGACCGCCAGCGGAGTATCGGCGGCAAACGTCGCGGCCACCATGGACGTCCCCGCCAGCCACCAAGTGACCTTTGGCCGGAAACAAAAAAGTCGCCCGTGCTGGCGCTTGCCTTCTTGCGATAGTAGAGCCCGATCAGCAAATTGATCGCGAAATACGCAGCAACGACTAACCAGTCAATCGGAGTGATTTTCATGGATGTCCGGACCTCTAAAGATTATCCTTCAGTCGGTTATTGACAGGAAGAAGCGGGGAGTATATAGCAAAAGCCTCTTCAATTGGAAGGTAACGTCACTGTAGTGTAGGGCCACCCCTGGGGATGGCGAAGTAGGGGCAAGCCCCGGCCCTACGCCGCGCATTAGGACACTACGTCACGGGAGGTAAGAAACGGTGAGTGGTTTGCGGATAACGGGCATTTATCTGGCAGCGTGTATGCTCGCTGGGACATTACGGGCCCCAGCTTCTCCGGGCCAAGTGACAGCCAGCCCGATGGTGGGTTTAACCGAAGAAAAGCTGGCGGCCATCGCTCCCGTTGCTGAGGAAGCAATCCGCACCGGGAAATGTCCTGGCGCGGTAGTGGCCGTCGGGCAGGGAGGGAGGGTTATTTACCGGGAGGCCTTCGGACATCGCGCATTGGTCCCGAAAGAGCTGCCGATGACCGTTGACACGATCTTCGACGTGGCTTCGCTGACCAAGGTGGTTGCCACGACAACGGCTATTATGCAGCTTGTCGAGCAAGGGAAGATAAGTTTGAATGCGCCGGTTGCCGACTATTGGCCGGAATTCAAGGCCAATGAAAAAGAAGCTATCACCGTGCGGCAGCTCATGACCCATTATTCAGGGCTGCCTCCGGACCTCGATCTGAAGCCGGACTGGTCGGGTTACGAAACTGCGATGAAGATGATCGCGGGTGAGAAGCCGATTGTCCCGCCCGGGACGCGCTTCATCTACAGTGATATTAACTATGAGACGTTGGGCGAACTGGTGCGCCTCGTCTCGGGCGAGCCTCTGGACGTCTATTGCATTGAACATATCTTTAGGCCGCTGGGTATCAAGGAAACGCGCTTCAAGCCTCCTGCCACCATGCGTGACCGCATTGCGCCCACTCAGTACCAGTACGGTGACAGGGGGAAAATGCTCTGGGGTGAGGTCCACGATCCCACCGCTTACAACATGGGGGGCGTGGCGGGCCACGCGGGACTTTTCTCGACGGCTGACGATCTCGCCGTTTTTGCCCAGATGCTTCTCGATGGGGGCAGTTACCGCAGTGTTCGCATCCTAAGCCCATTGACTGTGGAGAAGATGACCTCGCCCCAGAATCCTCCTGACAGGATGGTTGTTCGCGGGCTCGGCTGGGACCTGGATTCGCCTTTGGCTTCCAACCGAGGCGAACTGTTCGACGTCGGGTCCTTCGGGCATACCGGATTTACTGGAACAAGCATCTGGATTGACCCGGTGACGCAAACCTACGTCATCATTTTGACCAATCGCGTGCACCCTGACGGAAAAGGTGATGTGGGCCCCATGCGCACGAAGATTGCCACGCTGGTGGCTGCTGCGCTGGGACCTGCCTCCGCTCAGCAGGTGCTTGCCAGCCGCCGCTCGCTTACGGGTTATTTCGAATTGATGAAAAGCTATCGGGTGCAAGGCCTTAGAAATGGCAAGGTACGCACGGGCATCGACGTCCTGGAAGCAGAAAACTTCGCGCCCTTGCAAGGGCGGCGGGTTGGTTTGATCACCAACTCGACAGGCCTTGACTCGGGCGGCCGACGGACCATTGACCTCCTTGACCATGCGCCGGGGGTGAAACTCCTTGCCTTGTTCAGCCCAGAGCACGGGATCGAGGGCCAGGAAGACCGTCGAGTCCCCGCCGGCAAAGATGCGGCCAGCGGATTACCGGTGTACAGCCTTTACGGAGACGTGGTACGGCCAACGGAGCGAATGCTGGAGGGGCTGGATGCGTTGGTAATTGATATCCAGGATACTGGAGTCCGCTTCTACACCTACATCACCACCCTGGGTTACTGCCTGGAGGCTGCCGCAAAGAAGGGAATAGAGTTTTACGTGTTGGACCGGCCCAATCCCATCAACGGGCACGAAGTGGAAGGGCCCATTCTCGATGACGACTTGCGATCCTTCGTTGCTTACTACCCCCTACCCATTCGCCACGGCATGACGGTGGGAGAGTTGGCCGGGATGTTCAACAACGAAAACCACCTCGGCGCTAAGCTGCAAGTTATCAAAATGCGGGACTGGGAGCGCACGGACTGGTACGACGAGACTGGTCTCGCTTGGGTGGACCCTTCGCCCAACATTCGCAACACCACGGAGGAGGTCCTTTATCCTGGCGTAGCCATGGTGGAGGGGGCGAACGTCAGCGTAGGCCGCGGCACTGATACCCCTTTCGAGTCGCTCGGCGCTCCTTGGATAGACTCGCGGAATCTCTCGGCGTATCTGAACGCGAGAGACATCCAGGGAGTGCGCTTTGTGCCCGTTGATTTCAAGCCCTTGAGTAGTTCTTTTGCGGATCGTGTGTGTCACGGAGTCCAGATCCTCTTGCTTGACCGTCAGGCTCTTGATTCCGCTGAACTCGGAGTCGAACTCGCAGCGGCCCTCTGGAAGCTGTATCCGGACGTTTTCGAGCTCGACAAAACGCTCCCTCTGGTTGGCGCCCGCTGGGTCCTGCAGGCAATCGAGGCAGGGAAGGACCCTCGCCGGATCGCTTACGAGTGGCAAGACGCACTGGAACATTTCCGAGCCCTACGCTCGAAATTCATGCTGTACCCATAGGCTGATAAGCGTGGCTCCGCAAGCGGAGCGGCGGCCAGCCGGCGACTCTCTCACCCGCCTGCGGGCCGAAGCGCCAATCGTCAGCGGCTGCCGGGTGTCCCTTCGGCGGGCGCAGGCCCGTCCCGCCCCGGCTGAAGAAAGCGCCGGCGGCGGGCCACCTGCTCCCCCAAGGGGGCGAGGGCTACGTTTCATTCACGCGGGTGCAGGTCTGCGCACACTATCGGGCTGCCCCTTGGGGGCTTGGCCGGGGCAAGCCCCCGCCCTACACCCGATATTCGGACACTACCGACCCTTTAGACCTAGGGCTGCGTCAAAGTCCCAGAAGTATAGCAATCTAAAACAACTCAATTTTGTGCTGGCAATTTTCTTTTGGATTTGTTAGCTTTCTCTCGTGGCAGAAGCCGTCAGTTATGCGAACCTCGCCAGTCTCATGGTTCGTCCGGTGCGTTGCGAGGAGCGAGCGCGCTGGCGAGAGTTGATGAACGCCCATCATTACCTGGGATTCCGGTCCCTGGTAGGACAGTCCCTCGGCTATGTGGCCACCTGCGCGGAGCAGTGGGTGGCACTGCTGGGCTGGGGTGCCGCCGCTCTGAAGTGCGGTCCGCGGGACGCCTGGATCGGCTGGACGCCCGCCTTGAAATTTCGCCGCCTGCATCTGATTGCCAACAACGTCCGCTTTCTGATTTTGCCCGAGTGGCATCTGCCGAACCTGGCCTCGCGGGTATTAGCTCTCAATCTGCAACGCCTCAGTCAGGATTGGGAACGCTACTATGGTCACCCTGTCCTGCTGGCGGAAACTTTTGTGGACGCCTCCCGCTTTCGCGGGACCTGTTATCGGGCCGCCGGTTGGCAGATGCTGGGCAGCACGCGTGGTTTCGCCAAGCACGGTCCCGGTTATGTGGCCCACGGCCAGCCCAAGCAGGTGTGGATTCGTGCGCTGCGCCCGCAGGCGCGCGAGAGTTTGCGGGCGGCTTTCTTGCCTCCCTGCCACTTCCCCGGAAAGGAGACCTTGACGATGATCGACCTGAACCGCCTCCCCTTGGAGGGTGAAGGCGGATTGATGGAGATGTTGTGCACCCTGGTGGACCCGCGCCGACGGCGCGGGGTGCGTCACCCGCTGGCGACCGTGGTGGCGATTAGCGTCTGCGCGGCGCTGGCTGGGGCGCGCAGCTTCAAGGCCATTGCGGAGTGGGCTAAGGATCTGAGCCGGGACACGCTGCGACGTTTGGGTTCGCAGCGTTGGCGCCCGCCTTCGGAACCGACCATTCGGCGCGTCTTGCAAAAGCTTGACGCCGACCGTCTGGATGTGGAGATCGGTCGCTGGCTGATTTCCCACTGCCGGGTCGCCGGCCAGGGCCTGAGCGTGGACGGTAAAACCTTGCGCGGCGCTCACGACGCCGGGAAAACCGCTCCCCACTTGCTCAGCGCCATCCTGCACCAGGAAGGCGTGGTGGTGGCGCAGCGGGCGGTGGGTGAGAAAACCAACGAAATCCCCGAACTGCCCCACCTGCTGGCTCCCCTCTCCATCGCAGGGGCCGTGGTCACCGGCGATGCCCTGCACGCCCAAAAACAGACGGCTCGCTACCTGGTGGAAGTGAAGAAGGCCGATTATCTCTTCACCGTGAAGGACAACCAACCCACCCTCAAACAAGACATCGCGGATCTGCATCTGGAAGCGTTTCCCCCCTCAGCACGAAACCTGCGATAAAGGCCACGGTCGTTTGGAAGTACGGCGCATCTGGACGAGCACCGAACTGAACGACTATCTGGATTTTCCCTACGTCGCTCAAGTTTTCGTCATCCAGCGCGAGAGAACGAATCTGGTCAGGGGCGAATTGCACAGGGAAACCGTGCAAGGCCTCACCAGCTTGAATTCGCACAACGCCGGTCCGAGCCGCCTCTTGTTCCTCAACCGCCGCCACTGGAGCATTGAAAATGGCTTGCATTATGTGCGCGACATGAGCTTTGACGAAGACCGCTGCCGCATTCGCACCCAGGCCGGAGCTCAGGTCATGGCCTCGCTGCGCAACTTGGCCATCAGCTTGTTGCGCCTGGCCGGGGCCGTCAACATCGCCGCCGCGCTTCGCTTCTGCGCTCACCGTCAACACCGCGCTTTGCGTTTGATTGGTCTGGCCAGCGTCTGATTACCGACGCCAACTTCCCCCAGGGAGGACCTCGACATCACCCGCTCACCGCAAACACTCCGCCCACCGATCCGCGCGCCTCCCTCGTCCCTTGAGGGCTGGGTATCTGCAATCCCGCTGAAAACCTTGCCATGGCCTCCATTCCGCCATGCCATCACACTTCGCACAGCATCGGACTTTGACGCTACCCTGCCCTTTAGACCCTTTAGAGCTATTGTTTTCGCTTTTTAGGCGTTATAGTATGCGGAAGTCCTGATCTGAAATTATGAGAGTCAGCTCCGCATTCTTTGGATGCTGGAGCGGCAGCATAGGAGGGAATGTGCGAACGTCCAGACCTTCGTTCTCATTGATTGCCGCATTCTGCACTCTTCTGGCGACCGTGGGCCTTCCGGCTCTCCACCTTGCCAAAGAAAAGAAGACCCAGGCGGTAAGTCCGGACGACTTGACTCTGCGCCTTTTCCAACTCCTCGACAATTCTTACGGAGGGAAGCTGTCGGAGTTCTACGTCGTCGCCGACATTTTCAAGGACCCGAAGAATCCCGATCGCGAACTCCAGCAGATTCTCAAAGCTGAATATGATAAGGGCAGCGCCTTCATGAAATTCAAGCTCTACGTCCGCAGCGTCGACAAGCTCACGCCGGCCCAATTGAAGGATTACACCCCCAAGCAAGTCTACGAATATGGCGATTCCGATGTGGAGAAGTTCACGAAGAATGACCCTGGGCCCTTCGGCAGGAGTGGGGACCTTTACTTTCAAGCCTCCGGGGATCGCGCTCTCGCCACAGTTCCAATCACGGACGAGGCTCGAAAAGAATACGAAACCTACGTTGGACAGTGGCTCTTGCCCGCGCTTGAAAAGAAGTGAGCGCAGCCTCTTCCTCGTCCAAATCTTTTCCTGCAGGGGCCACATCGTGACACTCGAAACCATCGTCGAGTGACAACTGCGTAGTGAGAAACCCGGGTTACGTCACATCCAGAGCTTCGAGCAATTCCTCCAAGTTCGTTTCGTCCACCACAAGGCCCAAGCTCTCTTCGCGAAGGTTCTCGATCTCATCAAAGGCGCGAAAAAGCCGCATCTTCGCAGCGGCATATTGTTCGCTGGGGTCGAGTTGCCTGCCGCGGAGCTCGTGCCAGGCAGCCACCGCCCTTTGTGAAACGAAAACACGCAATGCAAAGGGCGGCCCTTGGTCCGCACTCACCACAAAAATGTAGTCGCTGCCCGGCCCAAGCCCCGTGGGACGGACTATGCTTCGTCGCGATTCAAAGAAATACCGGTAAAACGTCCCCGTATCAGCCGCATACGACTTGTAGCGACGAGACATAGCTAAAGCAAAATCAGAAGGCAGGAGTCAGAAGCCGCTAGGAGGCGCCACTCTGCGGTGCGGCGGAAGACGCCCCCACACTTTTACGTATCAGCGTGTGGCATGCGAAGCCCCAGCATCAGAAATCGGCGCCAGTTTGCTCAGCGGCCCGGAGAAATTCAGTTCGCGACGTGCTGTATCCGCATCAACTTCATCAGCCCGTGTAAGCCATCGACGCCGAAGACGCCGAAGATCGGCGGCCACTTGCAAATTCGCTGATCCCATCGAATCTGTAGGCGCCCGATAGGCTTAATTTGGCGCCCGAAGATTCCAACGTGGTTTTCTTCAAGACGACGCGGCGGTCTTTGACCTGAAAATTCAGCGCTACTGAGCGGTACGTAAGTGGTGTTCGAAGCGGCTCCAAGGTCCCGTCAACGGCAAGGCGTACAAATGCTCCGATAGGGTCAAAACCACCCAGAGAGAGATTGCTGGCCACGACCGCGACATGCCCGTCCAGATTCCCGCTCGTTTCTTCTTGACTCAACCCCGTCGTCTCGAAGTGGCCGTCGACTGACATTAACCCGCGAGCTCCCCTAAGAGCAGGTGGCAGATGAGACACAATGGACTGAACTCCAACGCCCGATAAGGAGACATCCGCGGCGAGGTGAGCTGGCGCACCAGCAAGGTCCATTCGCCCGATTAAACGACCCTGCCCACCCCCAGTCCGGAAAGTCGCGTTTAGGACTTGGACCACACGGCCAGCCACTTCCACATTTGTGTGGAGGTTGCTCAGCGTAATGTCCCGGATAAGTGACCTTGGATGCCGAGAAGCTCCCGTGGGCGTTCAAGGAAGCAAACAAATTGGACGCTGCCGCACCCCCGGCGGCAAACGAACTTAGACCAGGGAAGCGTTGGAATAGCGGTATCGGCTTGCGGCGTCCAAAAGCAGTGAACCATGATGTCCCCTGCGCGAGGTTAAGTTTGTCACCACGCAAGTCGAAACTCCAGGGACTATGCCAGTCACCTTGGTGTTCGAGCCGCCCGGAAAAGACACTCGTCCCAAGGACAGCCAGCATGCGGTCAACGACAATGTGATCACCATTAACTTGGACGCTCGCGCGAGGTACGTTAATCGGCTCAGTGACACCAGGAATGACCAATCGCGCAGCTCGAAGTTCCGCTTGGCCCTTCAGGACCGGACGGGAGGGCAAGCGGAGTGAGCCCATGAGACGGAATGATGCGGTGCCCGAACCAACAGCGTCCCATCCCTGCAGCGCACGCATACCGAGCGCCCGGCCGAAGTTCAAGACATCTCGGAGCGGCACGGCTCTCGTGGAGAGAGTCAGCTCGTAGCGCAGAGGCGTTGTCCCTCGTTCGAGTGAGCCCTCGGCTTCAAGGGCCACCCGCGGCGCAAGAGTAATACGTACAGGGGCGAGTCGTGCCCCACGATTATCAATTCGTACCGCGACTTCGGAGACAGGGAAATTTGCGGAGCGGGTGCGGAGCACAACATCTCGCGCCCCAACAAACCCTCCGTAACGCCGCTGTGCCCACGTTCCTTGGATCGCAAGCATTCCGTCGACTTGTCCTCTGATTCCAAAGCCTCCTTTGAGCGTCCAAAGCCTCCCGGCCAGGGCCGCCAGGTCCTCCAAGCGGGAACGTTCGAGTGCAACAACCAAATCCAGCTCTGGCGAGCTCGTGAAATGATCGATGGCTCCGGAAATGTGAACATGAGAACCCGAGAACGACGTCTCCACGGTTTCCAGTACAACGCGCTCCCCGATCCCGATCGAGTAGTCCGCGGAAGTTTATCGTCCACGGCATGGGATCGGAAGGCGGAATCTGTTCCCACCGATGCAGATCTACTGAGCCGCCCACTGCCTTCGAAATTTAATGTGTGAATCGACCCGGCGATGCGCAACTCGGCATCCATAACGCCGTACAATCCCGTATTGCGACCAATCAACAGCGGCACCCAGTCGTACACCAGTGCCTCTCGGGTGCGAACCACGGCATTCAGCGGACCGCGCAAATCTCTCCCAGGAGTCCACTCCCCAGTCGACTTCCACGGCGCCCGGCGTGGGCAAAGGAAGGTCGGAGCGAATAGGGTAGCCCACCAGCCGGAATCGCAGATAGTCACGGGCCGGATCAAAACTCAATTGAGCGCTCAAATCAGTAATCGCAAAGGGTTTCTTGTTTTCTCCCTCCTTGAAATCGACGCGACCGTCTTTCCACTTCGAAATCCAGCGGACCGGAGGTTCCGTGGAAGGAAGACGAGGCCATCCCCTCCGCGCGGGAAGGCACTGAGCTTTGGAGGAGAAGTCGTCCAACATTCCAGCCTCCTCCCGCCTTTCGGACCAGGTTGATGTTCGGATGATTGAAGTCGAAAATGAGAGAATTCCAGCCGCGAGCCCAGCAAAGTCTGCCACCGCAGGTCGCACTCGATTCGATCGACCCGGGCGAAAGGTTCGGACCCGAAAGCGGGGTCTTCCTCGATGACAGCATTTTCAATGACGAACCCCGGCCTCGGCAGCAGACAAACGGACACCTCGCCAAAGGTGACCTGGCGGTGCAAGGCGCGCTCTATCCCCGCCTCCAGACGGCGGCGGTACCGTTCTGCACTGAAATAAGAGGGAATGAACCACACTGCGGTTCCGCCCAGCAGGAGGACCAAGAAGGCATGCCGAACGCGTCGGTGGGTCCGAAGACTCATCAGCGTGCAATCATTAAGGTGCGTCGCCAGCGCGTCTTCGTCGGGAAGTGAATTATCAAGTCAAAGGTCTGAGAGATCCTGTCGCTCCATAAAGTGCGCATGTACTCGTCATGGGAAGTCTCATACGACCAGTAAATCAGCAGTGGGCGGCCTGCAATCAACTCGCGGGGAACAAATCCCCAGAATCGGCTGTCCCAACTCTGCTCGCGATTATCTCCCATGACGAAATACTTGCCCGGAGGAACCACGATCTCCCCATCTTTGACATAACTTGCCATTTCGGCGCTCCAAAGCGCCGTCGCTCCGCGGACATACTCCGAGTCAGAAGGCGGGAAATCATCACCCGGCCGGAGCATGTCCGTAAGAGTGTGGTGGACAAAAGGTTCTGAGACGCGCTGACCGTTTACGTAGACCTGCCGATGGAAGATTCGAACCCGATCGCCGGGCAAGCCAATGACCCGCTTCACGAAGTGTTCACCGGGCTCCGATTGCTCTTCCGATGATGCCGGGAACTTGAAGACAATGATGTCGTTGCGATGAACGTCCCGATAGGGCAGAAGGCGAGCAAGCCAGCCGGAATGGTAAGCAAAGACAAACTTGTTAACCAGAAGGTGGTCGCCGATCAGCAGGGTGTTCTCCATCGAGCCGGTGGGGATCTTGAAAGCCTGGACGACGAAGGTAGTTCCGAAGATCGCGAGAATGACCGTGACCACCAACGACTCGAAGGTGTCCCGCGTCGACGATTTCTTAAAAGGTTCAGCCATTACCTACGGCCTTCTGCCCCAGGCGTTCGAGCACGATTCGTGCAGCCTCTTGTTCGGCGGCCTTTTTGCTCGTCCCTCGCCCACGCGCTATCAGGTTTTCACCCGCCACGACTTCCACGGTGAAGGTTTTTTGGTGTTCGGGCCCTGCTTCCTCCACAACCTCGTACTCTGCCGGCAACTTGTGGACCGCCTGAAGGTATTCTTGAAGCGCAGATTTATAATCGATCGAAAATAGCTCGTCCCTGCACGCGGCCAAATCCGTCGGCAGAATAAAGTGAGCGACAAACCCGCGTGCGGCCTCCAGCCCACCATCTCCGAAGAGCGCGGCTATAAGCGCTTCCAACGCGTTCACAAAGAGCGCGGACTTGTTCCGCCCACCGGTCTTCTCTTCCCCGCGGCCCAGCCGTAGGTAGCTTCCGAGTTCTAGACGCGCCCCAACTGTGCTGAGATGCGCTGCCCCCACCAAGCGCGACCGCGCCCGGGTCAGCTTTCCCTCCCCCCACTCAGGGAAAGCATTTACCAAGGCAACGCTCACCAAGAAATTCAGGACCGCATCACCAAGGAACTCAAGTTGCTCGTTGTCTCGACAACGGCCGGAAGTTTCCTGCGCGAAAGAAGAGTGAGTGAGCGCATCCAGGAGAAGTTGGGAATTCTGGAACCGGTAGCCGATCAAGTCTTGCAAACGATCCAATGGATTCTCAGTCATGCCTTCAGGCGTTACACGACGGTGTGCGCACCGGCGAATCCCCGATCCCCCGCCAACTCCCCGAACTTTCGAATTTCCGGGAACAGCATTGGTGGAGGGTCACGCAGCCTGCGTCTTTTGCAGGTTTGCGGCTTGCAGCTACTTTTGAGCAGCCGGACCCTGCGCCTTCTTCTTTTTCAGGTCCGCGACCCGCTGATCAGCGTAAGTCTTAATCATTGTACCCTGCCCAAGGTCGCCGGCTTTCGTGAACGCTTCAATGGCATCGTCCAACTTGCCATCCGCCGTGTAAGCCTCGCCCAACCGGTAATAGTCACGGGGATCGGGATGGTCGGTCGTGGACGCGGCAGTCTTTAACTCCAGCTCGGCCTTCGCCAGTTCATCTTTATCCACTCCGGACAGGGAAGCGTACGCCTGCTCAAGGTGGACCATGCCGAGAGCTCCGTGAGCTTGAGAGCCGATACTTGCCAGGCGCTTCTGATAATCCGCATCCGTCTCACCGGGCTGCTTCGGAAGCTTTGAGATCAGCTCAAGGGCACGGTTGGCGTCGGTCTGTGTTTCCGTCAGGATCTTTTCCTTGTCGGCCTCGTGGTTCTTGATGTACTGTGGCTGGGGCAATATCCCAACCCTCAGAATCAAGCACAGGAGGTCATCAGGTTTCAACTTCAGCCCCTTATCAGTGTATTCGATTACTTTCTCGGCATCGCCCTTTTGTTGATAACCGCTTGCGCCAATAGAGTACACATAGCTGAGTAAGGGGCTATCGGGATACTTCGTTATAAAGTCATTGACAAGCGCAATAGCCTTATCCGGGTCCACCTCGCTCTTCATTGCGTCGTACGCCTTGGCTTGCTCAATCGGGACATCCTTAGTCCCGGCCTCGCCCGATCCGAAAACCAGCCTTGCCATGTGCGAGCGGACCGTCGGCCCTGCTTTCCGGACGGCCTCGACGACCTCGTCTGTAGCGTTCGCCTTGCGCAGCTTCTTCTCGATGGCCGGAGTCATGTCAAAATTCACTCCCTGGTCGGTCACGTCTTTAATGACTGCTTCCGGCTTGGCAGTCTTGAGTTCCTTCAACACGTCCTTCTCGCTCATCCCGCTAGCTTGAGGCTGAGCTTTTGACTTCGATCCTCCCTGTCGCATCTGGGCCTGAATCTGCGTCTGCTCTGGTGTCTGGCCCTGGGGTTGCGATGGCGGCGGGGTCGTTGTCGATCCGCGTTGAGCGTATAGAACGCTGCTGAAAGCGAATGCTGCCAATACCCAAAGAATTCGTCTGGTTATCATGATAACTCCCAACTCTCTAAATTTATGCTGCTCGCTTGCAGATCACATCCAAAGCGCTCAGCGTACAAGAACGGCGCCTTTGTGTCAATCAACGTATCATTGCCCTGCGCTGTTGCATTCTCTCCGGTCGATTTGAAGACTTTTGGGCCTCGCGTGCTCCATAGCCCCCACTTTTATCTCGTACACCCAACACACATCAGCGGACACAGACAAAGGTTTCAGTTCTTCTCACTTATGAGTCTCTTCCTTGGCGCCGAACTGTTGTACCTCGCCGGTCTGGACAGCCCGCAAGGCCATTGGATAGGCGGCGGCAGTCAAGGCCGCCGCGCGATATTGGGCCAGTGCCTCATTACGTTTTCCCCGAAGGTCGTATAGCCTTCCAAGATAAATATGCGACCAAGTTACGAGACGAAGATCGCGAGCTGATTCCAAAGTCTTTTGGAAATATTCTTCGGCAAGATCCGGCTTACGCGTGTTGCTCTCTACGACAGCCAACCCGAACAGGGCGCGCTCGCTCTTGGGGTCGATTTTCTCAAGCACCTCCTGGTAAGCCAACTTCGCATCGCTGTACCGGCCTTGGTAAAAGAGGTTGTCGCCTTGATTGAGCAACCGTTCTTCCTCTGTCTTAGCAGGCGGCGCCGAAGCCTGCGCGGCAGGAGCCGGCGCAGGCGCAAAGGTAACTTTCTCGAGCCTCTTCTCCTCGTCAGCGGGGTCGATCCGCTGGATCATTGGCTTGTAAAAGACGGTCATGGACTCCACTTGTTTTTCAAAGACCAGAAGAGACTCGTAGAAATAGCGGACCAGGATCAGACCAGACGCCGTCATCTCCGTCAGACTTTTCTCGGCTTCCGCCTGTGGGCGCTTGTCCAGGCGCAGCTCGGCGGCGCGGATCAGGCATTCGGTGACCAGCAAGGGAAAATCCTCCCTGAAGGAAGAGGCGAGAGCAGGGGCGTGGTAGGCCACGGCGCGTAGCTTGGCCTTTTCATTGATCTCCAGCGCGTATTTGGCAGCGAGAGGATCCAGCAGGAAGTGCAGGTACTGGTGGCGGATTTCATCAATCTTCGGCTGCCTGGAAGCCGTAACAACCAGATAGTAATTCATCCCGTAAATCCGTGCCTGCACCTGTCCCGGGGCTCCTAAGAGGTCAAGGTCGATTCGGCAGGTCCGCCCCAGGTACCCGCCAACTGGAAAGCGGAAGTACACATCCGTCATGAAAATGCTTTGGCGCACTAATCCGGAGTACCGAAGCTCCGCTGTCTGGTAGCGGCCCTGAAGTCGAGACCAGAGCTCATGAAGTCTTGCTTGTTGGTAATAGGTCTTTAAGAGCGGAACCAGCCCGGAAACTCCTCTGGCGTCCGGGGGAAGGTCCGTTTGGGGAACCACGAATTTGAAGTCCGGAGGCGGCCCGAGCAAAAGGGCGAATGAAACGTATTGACCAAGATCTGTCCCCGGGTCACCCTCCACGCGGTGCTCCTGGTAAAACTTCTCCAGCTCTTTTGCCACGGGCGCATTGACTTGGTTCAGGTAGTTCCTTGCTTCCTCGCGGGTATTGTCTCCCGTTGCTTGGCCCAGACCGGCATCATATCCGCCGGCATTGAGGGCTGCCATGACGCAAAAGACTTGCTCACTCGGCTCCAGAGTGACGCCCCCTTGTTGAGCGTTGGACGACGGTACAGCCAGGAGCATCCCCAGCCCAACTATGCCCGGCCAGACACGCTTCTGCTGCATGAGCCTGAGCGAGGCAAGAGCGACCCACTCAAGTCCGGAGAAGGGACGCGCGAGAATTGAAGGGACAGCCTCCAAAATGATTGCGACCAAAGAGATTAACCCTGGACCGTGATTCGCCGTAGGGAGAGAACCACTTGGCCATCGGTTGGCCTGCCAAACGAAGTCGCTGGCTGGAAAACACTGAAGTAAATAACCCGGTCCAGTTGCTGGGTGAGCTCCGGGGAACTCACGCCGGACAAAATTCGATACCCCATGACGCGGCCAACGGCGTCGATCCGGGTGACCACTACCACCGGCTTGTCGCCGGTGCAGAAATCAATGGGCGCCATCTCGCGAACGCGGGGCGGAGTCACAAATGCGAGGGGAACATCAGGAATGCTCGTTACGGGGACTACCAGCGAACCCATGATCAAGCAAAAGCAGATAATCGCCGTCAGGACCCCAGCCGAGGCGGGCAGGAGCAGCGGCTGAAGGACATTATCCATCCATACGCGTAGCCGCCTGAGCAAATCTGTGTGGAGGCCCTGGGATAGCCGAACGCGCAATTGTAAGGCCAGTGCGGAAGGAACTTGAAGACGCGGCATGGCACGCAGGTCCTCATGTATGGTCTCCCACACTTCAAGCTCTTCCCGGCAGGACCCGCAGTAGTTCAGATGAAACCGGATCGACTTCATTACCTGGGGGTCACACAGACCATCCAGGTAATCCGAAAAGTGAATCCGAATTTCAACGCATCCTTCAAACATGGGCTTTTCCAAGACGATTCGACAAGTTTCCTGGCGAAGCAATTCGCGGCCCCGCATCAAACGGGACTTCACCGTTCCCTCTGCCATCCCCGTCAGCCGCGCAATTTCGTCGTACGACATCCCTTCGACATCTCGCAAAACCACCACGGCGCGATAAGGTTGAGTCAAGCTCCCCAACGCCCGCCTTAGCATTTCTTGCTCGCTCCGCCTGCTCGAGGAGTTGGTAGGGAGTTTCAGAACTGACTCGCGCTTCTGCCGCCGACAATGAAGCTTTAGCATCCATGTCGTCGATCGAGAAGGGCTCGCGCCAATGCCGCCGCATCCAGCCTCGGCGGTGATTCGAAGCTTCGTGGACCGCTATCCTGTATATCCACGTCTTCAGACTACTGTCACCGTGAAACTGTCCAATGCCTTTGAAGACCTTTATGAACACATCTTGCAAGACATCGGCCGCCTCAGCCGGGTTCTCTAGAATGTGCGAGACGAAGTTGTATACTGGGTTCTGGTAAACTGCCAGCAAATATGCGAACGCATCTTCGGAGCCTGCCTGCAACTCCGCAACGAAGGCCGCCTCCTCATTGGTCGCGGGAAGCGCCCCCTCAAGCGCCATCCCAACCGTTCGCGCGGTATCCATCACGCTCCTACCATACCAGTTCCCGGCTTCAACTGCAAGACCGCGCATGCCTTGCTGCCCATTGGGATAGACACCAGGCGAGAGCTCTTTGTTCCAATAATACCGACCTGGTATGACTTCGGGCCGCTTCCCGCCGTGGCGGGACAGCCTGGCCGGGGGCAAGCCGCCCCTACACACAAAATCCGCATACTAGCAAAAGTAATCCCTTCATTGACAGGCGCTTCCCGCCATGACAAAAAACTGAGTGTAAGACTCAAGGGCCTGTGGCGCAGTTGGGAGCGCGCATGACTGGCAGTCTAAGAAATGAGTGCTCTGGCGGTCTACTCTGTGCTACATCCTATTCAACTATAAGGAACTTGTCATCAAGCGTAGCCCACCATAGACCGGCGTAATCCGGGGTGCTACCAACCAATTTTGCATTCACATTCATTCACACTTGGACGGGAATCGCTCCCGCCTTCTTTCTCGCCGTCTCGATACTCGTCGTTATCCAAAGCGCTCGTGACGGCGCTCTGCGTTTGCCGCTCTCGTTTCCCAGACTGCCGTCGGTCTGGGCGGAATCCTGCCGACTTCGGCACACGGGCGCATACTACGGCGATTTCGAGGGGGTTACGTCACAAAGTACGTCACAGCGAACGGAGAGCAAGGTGCCAAGAGGGCGTATTCTTCCCTTACGTTACGCTTCGCGACGCCTCCTGGGGTAAATGCGGGCCCCTAGCGGCATTCTACCGAGGTGCCTATGGGCGGGCCGGGTTGGTGAAAACCTGACTGGCCATTGTATGCGGAGGCGGTCAGGTGTAAGTTGTTCGTCGGGCCGGAGTCGATCATGAAAATTCCGGCTGTAAACCTAAACCGTAGGGCAGTTGGCAGATCTAGATTCTTGGTCGGAGGTATGGCGCGATGCGATGGCAAAACACTCTGACGCTCCGCATCTTACCCCAAAGTAGAGATGCGGCTCTTCTCGTGATGAGAGTGGGGTTTGGGCTCAGCCTGTTCCTGAAGCACGGTTTCGAGAAGCTCACGGGATACTCACATATGGTCAGCCATTTTCCCAATCCTTTGGGCATCGGGCCGCACGCGGGCCTCGCGTATGCACTGCTTGCCGATGGGATTTGCTCCGTGCTGGTGATGTTGGGTCTAGCTACTCGTTGGGCAGCGTTGGTGATCGTAGTCAACTTAGCTGTCGTCTTCACGCTAGTTCACCATATGGCGTTCTTCGGCAGTGGCCACGTGGAGCTTGTAGTAGTGTACCTGGTAGGATTCCTCGCGATCCTTATTGCCGGTCCGGGCCATTACAGCCTCGATGGCCGGATCGACGAAAGCGTCCAGTGACTTAAGAACCGGGACCACATGCATCCTCATTTGCGGGGCCAACCTGCGGCGTTGGCGTGACGAATTTGCGTAATCCGAGGACGCGATCCGATACCGTGATCAATTTGCCGTCACCTCCGCCTAGACACACTTCCTTGAGATAGTCAGGCGGGCACCGACGGTCCACGGAAACGCCTGGGTGCAAACCGGCCTTGGACCACGAAAAACGAGGCGACGACTGAAATTGCTCGCGGTGCTTCACGAGGGCTTCGGGCGGGTGGAAAAGCAGGGGCAGAACGGGCCAAAATTGTGGCGAACTTAGTACGATCCCTTCTGCCTACCCACAAAATCTCGGACAAGAAAGGGCCATAGAACAACACTTTGAGTCGACCATCATTGAGGCAAGTCGGCAAAAAAAGTGGATGGCCATCTCCTCGGTTATCCGGGTTCCCCCTTTTGGCGACAGCCATCCCAAAACCACATAAGAGAAATGGTGCAGAAGATAACAATTATCGTGCGCCACCGAACTCGCAGCCAGGTCCGATTCATGCGAGGAGTCAGTACACCAGAAAAGCACCAATCGCGTGAAGTTTCACATTGCCACAGTCCCCGATGCTTGCTGAAACTCCCATGGTGGGTTCTATAGATGATATGCTAACAACCATTTGGTATTTTTCGGTCGACAATAAAGACCGCCAGTGGCAATATAGCTGGACGACCGTCGGCCCAAATACTATTTGAGGTTTAGGTCACATGAGGTTGGGGGTCATCAGCCGCCTTTCGTTGTCCAGAACGGGACTATGTGCCTTGCTCGCCTCAAGCAAGAATTGCTCTATCGTATTGGAACTTCCAACCATTCCGGAGGATGTGGAAGTCCTCCGCAAGGCACAGCCGGAGGTTCTGCTCTTTCACGCAGGCGGCGCTGCTGCGGATTTTGAAATCGTCTCCCGACTCTGCAATCGCACGCCCGAAATCAAGACCCTGCTGTTAATGGACTCGGCCGACGAGGAGATCGAGTTTCAAGCGATCCGGGCGGGGGGCTGCGGATGCATATCAAATGCCTCCGACTTGAACACCTTACTCAAAGCCATAGGAGCTGTCGGACGGGGAGAAATCTGGGTCAGCCGCCGCGTAGCGTCGCGGCTCATCCGGAAGCTCTTGCAGTCGGAGACCCCGGATAGCCCTACCTCAATCGGGCTGACGCCCCGGGAATGGAAAGTCCTGGGACTGCTTGCCAGTGGCTCCCGCAACAAGGAAATTGCCAACCGTCTTTCCGTTTCAGAGAATACGGTAAAAACCCACCTTTACACCATCTACCGGAAGATCAATGTGGATTGCCGGCTTGCGGCTACGCTTTATTATTTCCAAAATGTAAAGTCAAACGGAGAATACAAACCCGCTGCGCCCCGGGCAAAGCCGAAGACCAACGATGAGTTCCGCTCTGATCGAGAGAATTCGTCGGCCGAGTGATTCTGAGGCTTGACGGACGTCATTTGGGGTTGGCGGGGCTTCGCGGGGTCTTCTCCTTCCGCGGTTCTTCGAGTCGTGCTTCCACGCCTCGCAGGTTATGTCCTTGATCCTTTGCGAATATGTCTGGAAGCCCTTCGACTACTAGAACGTAGCGAATGGAACTCGTGGACCCACAAGATCAGCCTCATCACAAAGGGTTAGGAAATGGTGGCAATGTACAGGCCATTTTTCCTAATCCATTTTTCGCCTGCCATAGTCTCTGCCCGGCCTCGGTATAGGGAAATCGGGGGATAAGATGGGCGGCCTACCTCACACCATTTAGGCTGCAAACTCATGCGGAGAGGCGATTGCCATTCCTGCTTCAAACCCTTATCGTGGCTGCCTCAACGGAATTAGAAAGGCCATCCTCTATGCGCGATGCGAAACGATTTGAGATTCGCTGTCCTGTCACCATCCAAGTTTCCAATGGGCTGAACCACAAGGTGAAAGTGCAAGGAGTGCTCTACAACATTGGACTTGACGGGGCGCGAGTGGCGTTGAAGCAACCCGTGCCACCGGGCACCAAGATTACTCTGTTTGTACACTTTCGGGCGCCGGAAGAACAAGTCACGACAGTTCGCTTCGAAGGAGTCGTTCAGCGTCTCCGAGAGGAGCCACGATTCGAAGTTGCCGTTGACTTCCACGGGACGGGCCGGTTCCTGCAAAAGCAGCTCGTTGATCTCCACGCGGGCAAATCTGCCAGCCCCGATGAAGGAAGCTGAAGGTAGAGTCGGAAGGAAGCCGGGAATCAATTGTCGGCGTTAATGGTTTGACCCGGCGGGCGGGATGGCAGTAGGCAATGTGCCCTTGAACGGCGGGGGGCATTCGTAAGACGCGGCTCAGACAGGGGATGGGTCCTGGGAGTCAAATGGCGGAGCTTTATGTTGACCAACGGCACCAAAACAATTGAAGGTCACGGACAAGGGAGCACGGGTTGGCTGGCAGTCCACACGCGACACCAGCACGAGAACTTGGCATCGCGCTCTCTGTCCTATAAAGGTCTTGAGGTATTCCTGCCTGTTTACCGCCGCGTTCGCCGGTGGAGTGATCGAACCAAGGAACTCTCCGCGCCCCTGTTTCCCGGCTACGTGTTCCTGCGCGGGGAACTTAAACAGCAGATCGGAATCCTAACCACGCCCGGCGTGCTGGGTCTGGTGGGATTTGCTGGCGTACCCGCAATCATTCCCGATGTGGAAATCGAGGCCGTGCGCCAAACCATTGCGCGCTCGCTGCAGGTCGAACCCTATCCGTTCCTGAAGTATGGGGATTTGGTTCGGGTCAAGAGTGGACCGTTGGAAGGCATTGAAGGGATCCTGGTTCGCAACAAGACGCAATTCCGACTGGTCTTGTCCGTCCAACTGCTTCAGAAGTCCGTGGCCGTGGAAGTGGACGCGTGGATGGTAGAGCGCGCGCCAAAACTCGAATGGCGCGGGAGTGGCGATACCTACACTTTCAACCCTCGCCCCTGCGTGACGGATGTGGGATTCTGTCCCCGAATGTCCTGACGCAGGAAGCAAGCGGAACAGTCCCCCAAAGACCCTATGATCAGGAGACCCGAAATGATCGTGTCGGCTGGCATGACGCGAAGCCCTCGGCGGAAGCTCCACGGAGGCAAGCGAGTGGCCGTCTGTGCACTTGTCCTTGGCCTGCTGTGCGCGTCTGGCTGCGCAGACGCCTGCGGGCATCGAGCCGCCCCTTCAGAAGTTGTATCGGCAACAACCCCCTCGGCGGCTCCTTCCCCGGCACTCCCGGACTGCATGATTAGTCCGGACGATGTCCTGACCATCAACGTCTATGATGCTCCTGATGTTACCGGAGAGTACCGTGTGAGCCCCACCGGCCAAATCGAGATCCCTCTGCTCTCCGCAGCCGATCGAAGCCGCAGGACGGACGACCGCTCAGCTTGCGGAGCTGATCAGCGAGAGATACCGCCAGTCAGAAATCTACACCCATCCCCGCGTGACCGTGGCCATCAAGGAATCTCGCGTCCATGCCATCACCATCGCCGGGGCGGTGAAGAAGCCCCAAATCTATCCCGTATTTGGAAAGACCACATTATTGGATCTCTTGTCACAGGCAGAAGGCCTGGCGGATGACGCTGGCAGTTTGGCGATTGTAACCCGCGGGGATATCGCCATGCAGATCATCAAGTCACATGAAGCCTGTGGGAGCGCAAGCAAACCGGCCTTTTGCGACAGCACCTTCAGTGTGGACCTCAACCGGCTGACGGAGACTGGCGACCCGCTTCTCAACGTCGATCTGTACCCTGGCGACCGAGTCACCGTGCAACGCGCCGGGATCGTTTATGTGGTGGGCGCGGTGAATCGGCCGGGAGGGTTCCCCTTGAAGACCGGTCAGGAGAAGATGACGGTCATTCAGGCGCTGGCGTTAGCTGAAGATCTGAAGCCAACCGCCGCCCAAACGAAAGCCATGATCATTCGGAAAAACCCGGCGACGACGGACGGACGCGAAGAAATTGCGGTAAACCTGACGAAGGTGCTGGCAGGCCACGAGCAGGATGCTCAACTGCAGGCCAATGACATTCTCTTTGTTCCCGATAGTGCCGGGAAAAAAGCATTGCACCGGGGCGCCGAGGCCGCCATCACCGCAGCCACTTGGGGACTTATCTATCATTATTGAGAATGCGCAATGCCCATCCGACTCTCGCTGACGATCATCAGTTTCTGGGGTGAAGGACATGCCTGAGAATCAAGCTCTGTCGCCGCGCGGACCAAGGTTGCCAGAAGTGGCACACTCACCCGCCGGCCAAGTCTTCGATATCGAGGCACAAGAGTTCGACAGCTTCAGCTATCTGCGAATTTATTGGAACATCATCAGCAAGCGCCGCTGGACCATCATCAGCGCCGCCTTCATCGTGACCCTGCTGGTCGCGATCGCCTCTTTTAAGATGACGCCGATCTATGAAGCCACGGTGCGCCTGGACATCGAGGCCGACACGCTGCAGATTCAATCCCTGAACGACTTCTTTCGTCAGGTCCCAACCGACGAGGCCTTCATTGGAACGCAAATCCAGGTTCTCGAAGGCGTTAGCCTGGCCGAGCGCACCATCGAGCAAGTCGGACTGCTGAAAGACCCGAAGTGGGTCGCCGCCATCCAGCAGAGCAGCGGCCCGTTTTCATCGGAACTCGCTACCTCGCCGGACGAGCTTGCTCGGGCCATTCCGGCGCTGTCTGCACGTCCAGAAAGTGCGCGACAGTCACGTGGTCAATGTCAGTTTCGAGAGCGCGGACCCCAATCTCTCCGCCCAAAGTCGCCAACTCGCTGGCGGACAACTATATCGAATACAACTTTCGGCAGAAGTACGATGCCACTCGTCAGGCGTCAGGGTGGATGGAACAGCAGCTCGATGAATTGAAAGCCAAAGTCGAAAAGTCCCAGCAGGCGCTGGTCGATTACGAGAGGCAAAACGCGATTGTCAATATCAGCGACAAAGAAAGTGTCGTCGAGCAGAGAATGGCGGATCTGAGTCGCGACCTGACGAACGCCCAAAGCGATCGGCTGCAAAAGGAGTCGGTCTATGAACTCGTGCGCTCGAACGAATCGCAAGTTGCCTTCGTGGCGCAAAACGACCTCTTGCAGCATCTGGAAGAAAAGTATGCCGATCTGAAGTCGCAATACGTTGATGCCCTGGAGCAATCGGGGCCGAAACACCCCAAAGCTGAGCGGCTGCAGAGTCAGGTGGATGAGATCCAGTCGCTGATCGACGAGGGAGCGAAGACGGATCGTGGAGAGGATGCGGAATGACTACATGGCCGCCTTGGGGCGGGAGAGGCTCCTCGCGGCTGCCGTCGCCAAAGAAAAGGTCGAGGTGGGGGTCACTCAACCAACTCCTGATCCAACACAATCTCCTGAAGCGTGAGTCGGAAACGAATCAGCAGCTTTATGACAACCTGCTGCAGCGGCTCAAGGATGCGACGGTTTCGGCGGGTCTGCGCGCAACGAATATCCATGTGATTGACCCGGCAAAACCTCCCCGGTCGCCGGTTCGTCCTCAAAAGCTTCTGAATATCCTCATCGGCCTGATGGTTGGACTGGTTCTCGGTCTGGCGCTCGCCTTTGTAAGAGAAGCGGTGGACACTTCCATCAAGAGCGTCGATGAGGCGGAGAGATTGGCGAACGCTCCGGCCTTGGCGGTTGTCCCCCTCGCCCGTGATACGCATCGGCGACCAACTCCATCGCTTCCGGGAAACAACGGCAAGCCGGCCGCAACGCAGGGATTAGCGCTTTTGAGTCATCCCTCTTCGGCCGTGGCAGAATCCTTCCGAACTCTCCTGACCTCGGTGGTGCTCTCCACGGCCCCGCAGCCGCCCCAGGTGTTATTGATGACCAGCTCTACGGCGGGCGAGGGGAAGACGGTCACCTCTCTCAACCTGGCGATAGCCCTCGCCCAGAGGGGAGAGCCAACCCTGCTCATCGATGCGGACCTTCGCCATCCCAGCATCGGTAAGTCACTCAATCTGGTTAATGGAACAGGTCTCGCAACCTTCCTGACGGGAGCGCACGAGCATCGAGACGGCGCTGCGAGAGTTTCCTCCGGTACCCACTCTTTGGGCGCTCCCCGCCGGTCCCACGCCCCCCAATCCGGCGCAACTGCTTTCCTCCTCTGCCATGGAATCAATGCTCCGGGAATTACGCAAGCGGTTCAAGTTCGTGGTGATTGATTCCCCTCCCGTGCTTCCCGTCACGGATGCGATGATCCTCTCGACCTTGGTGGACGGAGTGGTTTTTGTCGTCGAAAGTGGAGCGACCGTCCGAGGAGCGGTGACGCGGGCCCGCAAGATTCTGCAAAATGTCGGAGCCAACGTTCTGGGCATCGTCCTCAATAAGGTGGACGTGCGCCATGACGGATATTATGGCATTACGGATACGGTCATTACTATTACCGCTCCGATGACAAAGGGCCAACCGCGAATCCAGAAGTGGTCAGTCCAACCCTTCCCGGGTAACTGAACTCCGCGGCAGGAGATACTGGTTGCAGGCTGGTGCTTCTGATCTTCTGCCTGCTGCCTACTGACTTCTTTCCCGTCATGCGCCCTCTCTCTGTAAATTATGTTGAGTTCTCGCTGAAGTCTCGCTGGCGTTCAGGATTATTTCTTTCCCTGGCGGCGCTGGTGACGCTCGTGGGGAGCGCAGAAGCAATAAAGATTGCGGTGGTCACAGCGCTCGGGAAATCGGCCGAGGTTTCTGATGTTCAGAAGGCGCTTGCCTTGGATCCCGGCAACCCGGTCCTTCATAGCCGGCTTAGCCCAGCTCTATGGCGATTCTCTGGAACTCTCGAATCTCGCCGAAGCCGTTGCAGGAGGCGCGTCGAGCCACGGCGCTCGAATCCCAACAAATCCGACTACTGGCTGACCCTCGCCTCCGCTTGTGAATCCGTCCGTGACAACGCTTGCGCAGACCAGGCGCTTCAGCGCGCGCTGGGTCTTTCCCCCATGGTGCCGCAGGTTTGGTGGGTTGCTGGCAACCACTATTTGCGCACGGACCGGCCGGAGGCCGCTTTGCCCTGCTTCCACCGCCTGCTGGAGCTGAGCCCTGACTACGCGGCGCCAACCTTCGATCTTACCCTGCGTGCTTACGGCAACCCGAAGATGATTCTCGAAAAGGTCGTGGGCGATGAGAAAGATCCCCAGCTGGGGCTGGCCTTTGCGGACTTCATGAGCGCGAATAACGAGTTCGACGCTGCGCATCAAGCTTGGACGCAGATCGCCGGCGGGAGTCGCGCCGTTCCCCTTTGTGGCCGTACAGCCCTACCTCGAGCGCTTATTGGGTCACGGGCGGTATCAGGAAGCTCAGGCCATTTGGTTGAATCTCGAGGCAGCGGGGCGTCATCGCCAAACCTGCGGATAGCGAGCAGGGCAATTTGGTGTTCAACGGCGGCTTTGAACAACCGCCCTTAGGCGCAGGATTCGATTGGCGCTCACAGCCGTCGTCCTACGTTTCCGTTGATTTCGCCGACGCGTCACCCTACGAAGGGGCGCATTGCCTTCGCGTCGATTTCCCCGTCGGCCAGAACGATGAATTCGAGCCGGTTTACCAGATCCTTCCTGTGGTCCCTAACCAGGCCTACACGCTCGCGGCTTACGTCCGCAGCAGGGACATCACCTCCGACAGCGGGCCGCGCTTGCGAGTGACGGATCCGGACTGCCCAAGCTGCCTGGATGCCTCGACGGATACAACGGTGGGCAGCACTCCCTGGCACACGGTCACACTGAGGTTCTCTGCCGGCCCACAAACGCAGGCGGTGCGGGTTTCCGTTTGGCGCCCACGCAGCCGAGTTTTCCCCATGGAAATTTCGGGAAGCTTTTGGCTCGATGCCGTTTCCGTCCGCGCGGAACAGCCGTAATCTGCCACGACCTCACAGATCATGGCGTCACAACTCACGCTTGACACCACGATTTTTTCCTGCCTCACCGGCTGACGCACGTGGAAGAGCGCTCGCAGCCTGCGAGCTGCCGCGTCCTACGCCCTTGGTCCGCACTTCCTGATTGCCACTTTGCTGGCGGCGCCGTTGGCGTTTGGCGCTGTCCAAGCATGGGCCTGGGGAGCGATGGCGGTGGTGGCATTTCTCTTGCTCCTTTTGTGGTCGATTGCCGGCGTGCGGCAAGGTAGTCTGAAGATTCTCTGGTCGCCGCTCTACCTGCCTGCCGGGCTCTTTTTCCTCTTGGGGATGATCCAATTCGCCGGGCGCCTCACGATGGATCCCATTGCCACGCGGGAAGCGCTGCTCAAGCTCGCCACCGACCTCATTCTCTTCTTCCTGGCGGGACAGCTTTTCGCCGCACTGGCTTCCGGCGCGCCGCGCTCTCCGAAGGTGGGACACGGCCGCCAAGCCGCTTCGGCGACGGGGCGCGTCAGACAAGCAGAGCTGACATTCTGTCCGCCTCCGCCCCTCCGCTGGACCCTCGTCGCTGTACACATTTCTGCTGGCGCTTTTTGCCATCTTCCAGTTCTTCTCGAGCCAGGGGCTGATTTACTGGATGGTGAAAAGCCCCGGTTGGACTTTTGGTCCCTACGTCAACCACAACCATTACGCCGGGCTGATGGAAATGTTGATTCCGCTCTCGGTGGCGAGCGCCTTGCCGGCGCTGCGGAAGCACCCCTCGGCGGCGGTGCTCGGCTGCGTCCTTCTGATCCCGATCGCGTCGCTGCTGCTCTCGGGTTCTCGCGGAGGCTTTATCTCCCTGCTGGTGGAGGTCCTTCTGGCAGCGGTGCTGGTTTTCTGGTGTGGACCTCGGCACGCGCGCAAAGTCACGGCTCTGGTGGGAGGGGCTGCGCTCCTTGCCGCCGCGCTGCTGTTCTTCTGGATGGCGCCGCGCCACATCGCCGAGCGCCTGGCGACGGATGGGGGACGGCACGCATCCGCCGGAAGTGGAATTGGGCGACCGGCTGGTGGCCGCCCGAGACTCTCTGGGGATTCTCCGCGATCATCCCTGGCTGGGCGCGGGACTGGGCAGTTTTGAGACGGCCTTCCCCCGTTACCAGAGCTTCCCGAGCGACTTCCGTTGGGACCACGCCCACAACGACTACGCGGAGGCCCTGGCGGAAACGGGCCTGGCGGGCGGAGCGGCGATCTTGTGCGCCCTCGGATTGTTCTTCTGGCTGGCCTTCCGGAACCTGCGCGAGCGGCTCCGCCACCCCGCCGGATGGATGCAGTTCGCCGCCGCCCTGGGCTGCTGTGGAATTCTCGTCCATAGCTTCGCGGACTTCAACCTCCACATCCCCGCCAACGCCGCGTGGTTCGCGGTGTGCGCGGCCCTGGCGACAAGTTCTTATCACCGCAGAGGCACAGAGGCACAAAGGCTGAAGAAATAGAGGGCCTTTCTCTGCGCCTCAGCGCCTCGGCGGTGAAGACAGGTGTGGGCACAGGCCCTTTACTTTTGCCTTTTGCCCTTAACTGTTAACTGTCGACTGTTGACTCGCTGTTTGTCCTTCACTTTTGCCTTTTGACCTGTTCTTCCAGCTCGGCAATGTCCGTCTCCGCCACCTTAATCTCGACCCCCACCACGCTTAAACCCGCGGCGCGGTCCGACGTAGGCCGCCGCTACGTTGCGGCGGCGGTTCAGACCGGCATTGGCGGCATCGTCAGCCGGATGTTGCAAGGTTTTACCCCCATAATTCTTGCCCGTTATCTGGGGCCCAAGGAGTACGGGGTTTATGCCCTCGTGCTCTCACTGGTTAATATCGTGGCAGGAGTCTCACATTTGGGCCAGAATGCTGCACTCCAAAAGCTCCTGCCTGAGTACTCCGTGAAGAATCCCTTGCGCGGCGGAGCCATCCTGGCGAATACGGTCATCGTGATTTCAGGTTCGCTGGCAGTGCTGTGCGCCACTTTCTTCTTCGCGTCAAATTGGATAGCCTCAGACATATACCATGACCGCTCTCTCGCTGCCGTCTTTCAGTTCTCAGCGCTCCTGGTACTGACCCTCAGCTTGTTCAATCTTGCATCGAGCGTGACCGCCGGCCTTCAGGACTTCAAAACCTTTAGCCATGCCATGATCTTGCGTAGTGCCGCCTTTCTCGGCCTCGGCTGGCTGGGCGTTTGGCTGCTCGGCCTCTATGGGGCTGTTCTCGGCCAATTGCTGGCGAGTGTCCTCGGTCTGGCCCTCCTCACGGCCCACGCACTCGATCTCGCTCGCCAACGTTTCCCGGGCCCTTTTCGCCCCCAATTATCGGGTGAAATCCTGAAAGAGATCTTCTCGTTTGCGTTCCCCGCATTTCTCGCGGGGCTGCTTGTTGCCCCCGCATATTGGTGGGCAAATACCTTGCTCGCCCGCCATGGGGGCTTTGAACAAGTGGGGCTTTTCGCCGTCGCGTTTGCATTGGCGCAGCTCATCATGTTGATTCCGTTGAACCTGTCTATTCCCGCTGTTAGCTTCATGTCGGAAGCATATGTGTCCGAGCGGCGCGAAGAATTCAGTCGGCTGGTCGGCACGAATCTTCGCCTCATCTGGGCGCTTACGTTGCCGATGGCGGTGGGGTGCGCATTGTTCGCGCCTTTGCTCGTGCCCATCTGCTTCGGTCCGGCCTACCGCGCTGCCACCCCCCTGGTCTTTCCCATGAGCTTTGTCGCCCTCCTGATGGTCATCAACGGAATGGTCGGGAATGCTATCGCCGGATCGGGAAGAATGTGGCACGCATTCGTTATCAATCTGTTCTGGCTAGGAATGTTTGTGCTTTTCGGGTATTTTCTTATTCCCCGGTGGGGTTCCTGGGGCCTGTCCATAAACTTTGCCCTGTCCTACTTGTTCTTCACAGTCGGCGTCTGGTTCTATTCACGTAGATTCCTGGGGGTCGTTTACGAGCGGCTGCGGCGCTTGGTGCTGCTAACCTCCGTTGCAGCAGCAGGTGTTGGCGTTGCCTTCTTCCTGCCCAAAGTCCATGGCGAATCCTTCCTCTATCTCTTGTTCATATTTTGCCTCACCTTGGCCCTATGGGCGAGCGTGTGCCGCGAAGAGGAGCGTGCCATCCTGAGAGTCTCTTGTTTTCAGAAGGCGCGACGCGTCGCCAGCCAGTTTTCTTGATGGTCTTAGCACTCGATGGGTGGTTCTTGGACGGCTACCTAAAGCTGAGCATCATCAGGAAAGGTTAGCGCATAAAGTCCGGAGATTCACTTTCGATATCAGGGTAGTCTCCCCCGAAAAGGGAAGCGTCCTCAAGAGTGATTGCGAATGAAACTGGCCATCTTGACTGCCGATTATTGGCCTAACATTGGCGGCATTGCGGCCCATATTGGCCACTTGGCACGGGCCTTGTCGCAAAAAGGCCTCAAAGTGGCGATATACAATTTTACGGATCAGAGTCATCTCCAAAGTGCGGAGGAAGATGCTGGTATTCGGATTTTCCGATTCACGCAGAGGCATATGGCCAGTCGCTGGCGGCGATGGGGAGAAATCTATTGCCTCGCTCAGCAGGTCAAGAACATCTTCGCGAAGGCGCAACCTGACCTTGTGCACTTTCACACCTGCAATGTTGATGGGCTGATCCTTCGTTGGGGATCGCGAAACCTCCCACGGGTGTTCACAAACCATACCTCTCAATACCTGGAAATGTGGGAGAGACCGCTGGGTAGGCTGAAGTTACGGGCGCTCATCCCGCCCTGCCATGCCGTTATTGCTCCCAGCCGCGAGCTTGCCGAAAAATCGAGGTTCCTGCGAGTGCGGCCCGCAGACATCCACTATATTCCGAACGGAGTCGATATCGAGGCATACGATGGCCACACTGGCGGAAACAAGATTCGGGAGCGATTCAGAATCAAGCCTCAAGCGCCCATAATCTTATCCGCCCGGAGGTTCGACCCTAAGAACGGGCTCATTTACTTCGCGGAAGCAATCCCCAAAATTCTGCGAGAGTCTCCCACAGCGCAAATTCTATTCGTGGGCGACGGAGACCCTGAAGAGAAACAGCGCATTTTCGAGTGCATCAGGTCGGCGGGTGTTGCGTCTAGGGTCAAGTTCACTGGGGCCGTTCCAAACCACGAAATGCCGGCCTATTACGCTGCCGCGGATGTCTCCGTAATCCCCTCTCTGCGGGAAGCAACGAGCCTGACCTGTCTTGAGTCCATGGCCTCAGGAACTCCAGTGGTCGCCACCAGTGTAGGAGGTTTGCCCGGAGCTCGTCACACACGAGGTGAGCGGATTGTTGGTTCCTCCAAGGGATTCCGCTGAGTTAGCAAACTCAATCCTGACGCTTCTCCGCGACACCGACCGCAGGCGAATCATGGGGGAAGCGGGGCATAGAAAGGTACTCGGGGAATTTTCCTGGGAGCGCATTGCTGAGAGGACCATCGAGGTTTATGAGAACGTTCTGCGTGAGGCCCGTGTGGCCCATCGGTCAGAGCTCCGCAGGGCCACGGCAGAAGCATGTGCCGTTGAGTCCCCTTGGAGGCCGGCATGATGTTCAGCATTGCCCGAGGGCACGGTTGTGGTGGCATGACCCAGTTGTATGACCGACTTGTAATACCTCTGCTTACAGCCATCTTGGCCCTGGCCTCCTCATATCTGGTGGCCAACCAAAAATGGTCGGAATTGGTGGCCCTGTTTGTGGCTTGTTCTCTGATGGCCCTCTCCTATCGGCCGTTCTTTGTCTTGTCGTTTCTGTTCGCGTTCCTCCCATTCCAGAGTCTTCTGACGGACATGTTCTCTGCGCAGGCAGGGTGGGTCGCCATTTGTAAGGACATCTTTGTGGTGTGGGCCTTGGTTGTAGTGCTATTGCGTATCGCAGCGGGCCGTCCCACGAGGCGCTCCGGCGGAATTGCACCTTGCCTGATGGTCATTGCCAGCGTGGCAGCGATCTATGTCCTGGTCGGTCCCGACCTCCTGCGGGCCGTCTTGGCCTTACGGGGAGTAGCGCTCTATCCCGCTATTGCCTTAACGGTTATGTACTGTTTGGAAGGCCCCAAGGACTTGCGCAATCTCCTCCGCGTCGTTGTCTTCGTCGGTGCGCTAACGACCATCTACGGAATTCTTCAGCACTACTATGCTTTTGATCAGACGTTCAGAAGTTCTTGGTCCGACCTGTCTCTGCGGCAGTTCCGTTTCGAATCCTACGGCGTCACCTCCACGTTCCCAGACCGTCCGGATTTCGGCGGGTATCTCGTCGCGGTAACTCTATTGATCTGGCAAGTTCGCCTATGGAAGACGTCCATCCCCGGAGGCTTGTTCAGGGCACTGCTTTTGGCAGGGACTCTAACCTGCCTGGCATGGACCTACAGCCGGACGAGCTGGATAGCTCTCCTCGTTGGGGTAAGCGTGGTGCTTCTGCTTAGGAACAGGGTGAAGGCTGCGGCTGGGGTGCTGGTCATTGGAGTGATGGTCGCCTGGTTTTACACCGCGCACTTTGCACAAATCTCTGAGACCACCCAGGATGCCACAACGGATTATGGGTCTGTTATTGAACGTAAGCAAGTCTGGGGAGAGGCATTTCGGCTGGTGGGCATGCATCCTCTCGGATACGGGCTAGGGACGGTGGGGGGAGACTTGGTAATTGAAACTCCCGGGAGGGACCTGAAGCCCCAACAGAACCTGCTTTTAGTTACGGATAACGCCTATTTGAAACTGCTCGTGCAGGGCGGATTCCCCCTTTGCGCGGCCTTCCTAGTTTTATTCGCCTTAGTCATTCGCTTGGTTTTTATCCTTTCACAAGCCGTACACGACCCTTGGCTCAAGGATGTGGTCATCTGGGCCTCTGCCAGTTTTGTGGCGCTTCTGGCAATCCTATGCACCGTCGACTATATGGAGGCGACGACCTCCGTCGCCATATACTGGCTTGCTGTCGGCGTCCTGGCCTGGCAGATTTCCTTAGCTCACCCACACCGGGGCCGCCAATTTCAACTCTCTCTGAGAAAAGAATGACCCAACTGAAACGAGTGCCAGAGCCCATTCTTTACACCCTGCAGTGGTCAACGCTTGCAGGTGGAGTCCAGCGAAACACCCTCCTCAATGCGCGCGAGTTGGACAGACGACGATGGGAACCGTGGCTAATGTGCCCGCCGGACGGGGAGATTGTCCGTCTTGTTCCCTGCTCACGGATCAACCTTGTTACAGTCGGGAGGGGAGAGTCGTGGCATTTTGCTCCCGGCCACCCGTTTGCTACTGCCACGGATTGGGTGAGAGTTGCCCAAAGGATCCGCAGTCTAGTCCAAGAGCATGGGATTAAAGTGATCCACACGAATTCTCTGTTGGATACGTCCGCTGCATGCGCGATAAAGCCACTGGTTCCAGCCTTGGCGGTGATTTGGCAGGAGCACGGCCTCTACTATCGCTGGCATTCCCGGAAGCTGATACGCTGGCTTCTTAAACGCGTAACGTACGTTGTCACCCCAAGCCAGAAGCGGCTGAAGCAGTTGGTTGCCGAGGGTCTAGACCCCTCCAAAGGCGAGTGCCTACCCAACGGGACCGACATACATCACCGGATTCTTGATATCCGTCCACACTCACAGGCAGCAGACGAACGGCCTCTCCGAGTAGGAGTAATAGGTCGGATGGTTCCCCTGAAGGATTATGAGACGTTTCTCGAAGCCGCAAGGATTGTTTCGACCTCTCATCCGAGGGTTCGATTTTCGATCATCGGAGGTCCCGAACCCATCAGCGAGCAAACTGAATATTTTCGCCGGATATGCCGCCTTGCAGGGGTCCCGCCGCTCGCCGGGCGGGTTGACTTCCATGGCAGGGTTGAAAACGTTGCCCCGCTCCTGTCAACCTTCGATGTCTTTGTGTGTTCCTCCCTTACGGAGTCGTTTGGCAATGTGCTTATCGAAGCGATGGCCTTGGCAAAGCCTGTCGTTGCCACCGCAGTGGATGCGGTCCCAGAAATCGTTTTGGAAGGAGAGGTTGGTTTTTTAGTTCCGCCCCGGAATCCAGAAGCTATGGCCGAGAAGATCTCCTTTTTGTTGGGTAACAAGCCACTTCGACAGGCATTGGGGCGAAGGGCTCAAGAATATGCCCTGGAGAAATACGACTCCCACAGGCTCGCGTCACGGTGGCAAGATCTTTACAAACGGGCCCTGCAAGGGGAGAATCTGCGCAAAGATCCTCAACTTTGCGTTACCTCAAGCCGCAGCAGCTGCGGCCAAACTGACCCTGCATCAGCCAGTCGAATCTAGCAGGAAATTGCCTGCAAAAACAAGCTTGCCGCTAACGAAGATTCAAACTCTGTCAATGAAACCTGTATTCAATCAACTTGACCGGCTTACGAGAAGAAGACTTCTCGCAGGGTGTACTGCCCTATCGGACTCAAGCAGGAGTTGGGTGTGGCCCGCCGATAGAAGTCGTCCAATACTCAAAGGCTCTATCCAGCATATGCGAACGAGGTCCAATGGCGGTTCAATCGCCCACAAATACTCCCCCCAGGCGTGCGCCGAAGGCTTGCTGGGAGCGGCACGAGGAGTGCGGGTTTGAAGTTCGTCATCGAGGCAGCGGGTTTAATTGTGGCGGGTGGCAAGGAACTCGCCCTCGATCTGATGACGCACCTTGCCGGCCACGCGGAGCACCAATTCACTTTCATCGTGCCGGATCTGGCCGCTTACAAGGCCATTTCCGGCAGCAATATCCGCACGATCGTTTGCAAGAAAGGGTCTGGCCTGTTGCACCGGGCGCGCCTGCTGAATCACGAAGTGCCCAGAATCTGCCGCGAGGAACGAGCGGACGCACTGCTTTGCCTGGGAAACTTTGTTCCCTGGAAGCGAGTGTGCCCGACGGCGGTGCTTCTGCAAAATCCCTGGATCGTTTATCGTGACACGGTGGCCGAGTCGCGCCGGACACTGCGGGAAAACTTGATCACGGCCTACGGCAGGCAGGCGTATCGCCACCTGCGCCGCGACATCACGATCATCACCCAAACGCCGGTCATGAAAGACCATCTCTGCCGGCGGTATGGCATCGACCGCGGGCGGGTGGCGATTATCCCCAATACGCTTTCGCTCGCGAAGTTGGGCGGAAACCGCGATCGCGCCCCTTCCGATCGCGAACGAGGGCGCAAGGCCCTTTACGTTTCTCTGCCTCGCTCACTACTACGCGCACAAGAATATCGATATCCTGATCGACGCCGTCCGGAAACTGCCGAAATACACCGGCAAGCCCGCCAAGTGCGTTATCACCGTTGCTCCCGAGCAACACCCCGGCGCCCGGCGACTGCTGGAGCGATTGGGTCAAGGCGAGCTGGCGGGGAAAATTGAGAATATCGGTCCGGTCCCGAGCGAAATGCTGCCCGCAGGTCTACCAGAGCGCCGATGCCCTGATTTTTCCCACGTTGCTGGAATCCTTTTCGCGGACTTACCTCGAAGCCATGTATTTCGGATTGCCGATCCTCACAAGCGACCGGGACTTTGCCCATCATCTTTGCCGGGAATGCCGCGATCTATTTCGACCCTTTGGATGCCGACAGCGTCGCTCGGGCGATGGCAGGGGTGATGGAAGATTCCGGCCTGCGCCAAATCCTGGTGGAGAATGGCCGGCGGATGCTGGCACAAGCTCCCACCTGGGACGAGATTGCAGATCGTTTCGTTGAGGTGCTGGAACGCACGGCTCACGGAGAGCCTCCGGTTCATTCCGAATCTGAATATGAAACCGAGAATCGCTACGCGCCAGTTCTCTCGGATCGGGAGATGCGCGGGATGCTGGCCTCGGTGCGGCCCCTGCCGGGGCCAAACGTGAATAGCCGCAGGTTTCAACCTGCGGATAGCTTGCGTGAAAAGGGGTCTCTAGAAGCGGCGGTGGCGTACGACGTTCGGATCCGGTTCAACCAGAAGGCGCGCCGCTGGTGGAGTAAATACGGCCCGAAAGGAAAGCTGAACTCACGCGTGGAACAGTTTACGGCTCGGCTCGCCGAGCTGTGTCCTCCTCCCGCCAACATCCTTGATCTGGGCTTCGGGACGGGCGAGATTGCCGCAGCCATTGACCAAATGGGTTACCAGGTCACGGCGTGCGACTTGGCGGAAGAAATGAATGATATTGCGCGCCACAGCTACTCCGGAACCGCGGTGAAGTGGGTTTGTCTCGATCCCGGCAGGGAAGCACTTCCCTTCGCCGACGGCAGTTTCGACGGCGTTGTGGCCTCCGGCGTCTTTGAATACCTCAACGATGTTCAGGGTATGGCGGCGGAACTGGCAAGGGTCCTGCGGCCTGAGGGCATTATGCTGTTTACCGTTCCCAATCCGTGCAATGTTGTGCGCAAACTCGAGGCTTGGCTTCGGTCGATGCGATTGCACCACCGACTTTCGCCGGTGCTGCGCAAAGTTCAGTGGCTCGACTCGTATGCCGCCTATCTGCGGCTTTCGCGAAACCGCTTCGCAGAGCAGCAGTGGCAATCGGTTCTGAACGCAGCGCACTTCGCGGCCCTGGACGAAAGGGATTTCTCTCGCGATGCATGGCAGCACCAAGCCAAGGCTTCGCTGGTCCTCCTGGCGGTGAAAAGAGTAGTGGAACAACTTGACGTAGAGGCGGCTTTACAGCACCAGGGGTTCGTCACCTGACGGATAGACTTGGCGCGACGATGACCAATAGACCCGCTCCATCCGATTACCCGGATCAGACGTAGCGGCGGGAATCCACCCAGAAACCATGGCTACCATCACCACCGGGCTCGGTAAGTTCATCGCCCCCGGGGCGGTTCTTTCCGGTGCTGAGGGCTCCTCCCTCTATGTGCGCCGGGGGAAACGTCTTTTCGATATTGCTGCAGCTTTTGCCGGCCTGGTGATCTCCAGCCCCCTGCTGATCGTTTGTGCGCTGCTGGTGCGCCTGACCTCCCGCGGGCCGGTGCTCTTCCGCCAGACTCGCGTCGGGTATCGCGGGCGCCCGTTTACGCTGATCAAGTTTCGAACGATGGTGCAGGGAGCCGAAGCGTCTGGGTTCATCCGTGGTGGTTATCCGTGATCCGCGCCTGACCCCGGTGGGAACCTTCCTGCGCCGCACCAAGCTGGACGAATTACCGCAATTCATCAACGTGCTGCGGGGGGAGATGAGTTTTGTGGGGCCGCGGCCCCGGGTGCCGCAGTGAGGTCGATCTGAACGATCCCAGGGAACACATCCTGCTAAGGCGTCCGGCCGGGGGTAACTTCCTATGCTTCCATTCACCATCGCATGGAGGCTGACTACTGTGCCCGGCAAGCCAACCCGCAGGCGGTCTATCGCACGAACCTCCTGCCGCAAAAACGTTCTCTCGATTGCGAGTATGTGCAGAACCTGACCTTCCGGCTGGACTTGAAACTGCTCTTGCTGACCTTGGTGCTGGTCTGTGTTCCGGGAAAGTCTCTGGCCAGAGGGCTCAATACATTTGGGCGGGAAGTGTCGGCCTTACACCCGCGGTGCGCAGATGTTGCTTGACCTGGCGGTATACATGGGTGCGGCGTGGTTAGCCTATACCTTCCGATATGAAGCTGGGTTCCTGGATTTCTATCGCCGGCAGATGTGGTTGTACATGGCCTTCATCCCGCCCTTGCGGGTGGTGGTGAACCGCTGCCTGGGGATTTACGACATGATGTGGCGGTACGTCACCCTTGAGGACGCTTCCTTCCTGGCGGTGGCACTTGCCCCCGTCACGCTGGTCCTGTACGGGCTCCGCCTGGGGCTGCCCGCGCGCTCGTGGCAAGCGGTCATGTTCCTCGTCCCGTTGAGCATCATCACCCTCGAATACTTGCTCGCCCTGGGCGCCGGCCTGGGATTGCGCAGTTTGCGCCGCATGCTCTATATGCTGCACCATCATTACCAACCCCTTCCCGAAGGAGCGCGCCGCGTCCTGATTCTCGGCGCCGGCCTGCTGGGTTTGACGACCGCCCAGGACATCCGTCAGTACCCGCACATGAGCCTGGTGGGGTTCCTGGACGACGACCCGGCAAAGGACCGAAGGCTTATGGCGGGATGCCGGGTTTTGGGAAACTCGGCAAACCTGGAAATTCTTTGTGCCCGCCACAAGGTGACCGACTTGGTGATTTGCGCCAAGTCGATTGATCCTGAGCGGCGGCTGGAACTCTATCGACGCTGTGAGGCCCTCAGGGTCAAGGTCCACATGCTCCCCAGCCTGGACCGGGTACTTCGGGATGAGAGCGATCTGCCACTGTTTGTGCACGTGCCTTCGCCCTTTGTCGCGCACCGAGGGTGAGCGCTCGAATGAACCTGACGCTGGAACTTGCGGCTTCGTCCCCGCCATCAATTTTCCGTCGATCAAGAGATTTGAAGATGGCCACCAACTTATTGAGGTTGGCGAAATACGGTGACAACCTCGATGTAACGCCGATCTGCGGCGCTCATAGAGCGCCGCGTACAGTGCAATGGGAAAACTTCCCAGGAGGAAATTATGCGAACACGAAACCGGAGACTGACGTTTTTCGGGCTCGTCATGTTAACGGGGGTCTCCGCTCTGACTCTCGCGATGGGTCGAACTCCAGATGTCGTCGGCAAGGTGGTTAGTTCGTCCAACGCGACCGTGGAAGGGAGCGCGTTGTTATCCAACGGTACCATCCTTTCGGGGGACGCCGTCAATGTTGGAGAGGGCGGGTCGGTGCTCCTCAGCTTTTCTCCCACCAGCCGGGCATCTCTTGCTGCGGCAACCCATGTACGTTTCAGTACCGCCAGGGGAAATATTGAAGCGCATCTTCTTGCGGGAACCCTGTCCGTCGAAAGGGAGAGTAAGGATACTTTCGTGGTGAAGACTTCTACCTACCGATTCGAGCCACAGGGCGAGGGAAAAGCGGAGTTCCGGGTCGCGCTCTTGCCCGACAAAGGAACGCTTATCGAAACCCAGCATGGCCAAGTCGCGATTACCGAGACCCGTTCTGGTGAGCGTTACACCCTTGCCGAGGGCCTCCTCGCTGAGATCCCTGCCTCCGCCTCAGGATTCCCGCCTCAAAATGAGGAGTCAGCCAATGTGATCGGCAAAGCCGTCACTGCCGCGGCAGCGACGCGGAATGGGAGCCCTCTTTCCACCGGCGACACGGTGGTTGACAACGACTTGATTTCGACCGGCGCATCTGGCCGCGTGGTTGTTCAAATATCCCCTACTACCCAAGCCACCCTCAACGAAAACACCTCGGCCCACTTTGCGAAAGCTGTCCAACGAGTCTGGCTGCGACTGGAGAAGGGCACCGTTGTAACGGAGAGTAAAGGCGAGACCTATGCCCTGATCACGACTTCGAGGTTTCACATCGACGCAAACGCGCCTGGACCTTCCAAGATTTACGTGGGGGTTTTCAGCGACAGTAGCACCTATATCGAGTCCCTTGCCGGCGATGCAAGAATCGAGGATCTCCAGTCACAACAGTCATACCTCTTGCCGGCGGGACAGAACACGATGGTCCCACAGAACGCCTCGGGCGTCCCAGGATTACAGCCACTGCCAGCCGCTGTCGCCCCGGCTCCCACCCCGACTCCCCCCCCAACTACACCGGCCGGCAACCCGCAGCCTCCGATCATCAAATCGCGTTCCCATACGCCCATCATCATTCTCGGGGTCGCGGGTGGAATCGGCGCTGCGGTAGCTGTCGCCGTGTCGGAGGGAGGGGGGCATGGCACCGTAAGCCCTTCTGCCCCTTAGGCTCGGTTTCTGTTTCGGCAGGCGCTGTCATTCTGAGCTTCGCCCTGGGCCGGACGGTCCAGGGCGAAGCGAAGAATCTCGCTCCGAGTTTTTTCAAGACAATGCGAGATCCTCCGTCGTCCGCCAATAAGAATGGCGGACTCCTCAGGATGGCAGCCTCAAGCGTCTTTCCGCGGGACTGTAAAGCCCCGCCCTTCGGGCCCTAGGCCGGCTAATCGTCTTTCCGATCGACAAATTACAATTCCATAATTTCTGCAGGGATGGGTCTGCCTTGGGAGCTTTCCGCTTTTCACTGCCGAGAGAGTGTCACATTGACCGTGAGCACTCCGTCTTCGGGAAGGTCGATCTCGCGCCGGACTGGCCGATAACCCTCAGCGAAAATGATGAGTGTGTGGTGTCCTGGTGATAAGTGAAATGAAAGGGGAGTTTTGCCATTCATCGGCGCGCTATCTGCGTAAATCGTGGCCGAGGGCGGTTGGGTGGTGACGGAAATATTCAGTGCAGGGGGAGTTGGAGGCTTGAGTGGTAGGTCGATGGTTCGCTGGACGACAGGCTGATCCTTGGCTCCTGCGGCATTGAAGTCCTTGAAATTTCGCTCGCCTTCCCCCTTGAGCCGCCGTTCTTTTTCATCCTTTTCGCCTTGGAATCCCCATTCGACAATCTTGTCCTGGACTGTTTTCACGTCAGCTTCGGCTCCTGCAACAGTCAAGTATTTTTTCCACTCATTCGCAGCCTCGGCGTAGCGGCGCAGGTCCGCGAAGACCAGGCCACGTCGATAGAAGACTTGACCCCACTGCGGTCTGACTTTCTCGGCTTCTGCAAGCTCAGCCAAAGCACCATCAAAGTCCTTGTCGTGCGCCTTTAGCTGGCTCAGCCTCAAATGTCGTTCTGCTACTAGCCTTTTGGCAGTCTCTTCGGGAGGGGCGATTGCGGGCGTTTCCCGCTGGCTAGGCGGCGCAGGCCGAACAGTCTCGGGCACTGCTGGCGCCTTCGGCTGGCCATGTGGGGCTGCGCGCCGAATAGCTTCTAGCAAGGCATCGGGAGCCCCTTTCTTTTTCAGGCGCGCCAATGTAGGCCCGTCGGGCTTAAAGTCAATGCCCCATTTTTGCACGAGGCTAACTATTGTGCTGGCGGTTACCCCCATCCTTATCAGTCTAATCAGTTCTTCTTCACTGAAAGAGTTAGTACTTTGCTGCGCGGCGCCATAGACGCACACAAGTGCAGGAATAATGCAGCTAGCCGCTAAGGTAGCTCGGATCGAGGTCGTCATGACTTCGCATTCTCCTTCCGCAAGATGGGTCTGCCTTGGGAGAAAGCTTTCTGCTTTTCACTGCCGAGAGAGTATCACATCGACCGTCAGCGCTCCGCCTTCGGGGAGGTCGATCTCGCGCCGGACTGGCCGATAACCCTCAGTGAAAATGATGAGTGTGTGGTGTCCTGGTGATAAGTGAAATGAAAGGGGAGTTTTGCCATTCATCGGCGCGCCATCTGCGTAAATCGTGGCCGAGGGCGGTTGGGTGGTGACGGAAATATTCAGTGCAGGGGGAGTTGGAGGCTTGAGTGGCAGGTCGATGGTTCGCTGGATGACAGACTGATCCTGTACCTCGAGCTTTCCTTCCGCGGGTTCCCGCCCCGCCTGCCGGACCAGGAACGTGTGCTGACCCGCCTCGACCTGCGCACGGACGGGGCCGGGACCATATGACTTCCCATCGATGAGAACCTCGGCTCCCGGCGGGCTCGTCGAGATGTCAATTTCACCACGAGGAGGGGTAAGCGTGGCGTTGATGGAAGCCTCCCCTCCCGCCTCCACCGTCACACTCTGATTAGCCGCTTTGTACCCATCTTTAGAAACACTAATGCTATGCACGCCGGGGGAAAGGTTCTTTAACGTGAGCGGCGTAGCCCAGTTTGGATCACTCCGCCCATCCACAGTCACGGTGGCTCCGCGTACATTCGACGTGACCGCTAGCTGCCCCGGCGTAGGAGGCGGGACAGGGGCGGGCACCCCAGGGGTTGAAAACTCATGTGGCTCTTGCGTCTCGAAACGCTTGGACCCGAGATGGGACAGGGGCTTCGGAGACTTCGAAGGAAGTTCTCCCTTGGCCGATCTCGCCGGTGGTGCGGAAACATGTCCTGCCTTGCCGGCGAGCACTGAGGTGGCAGGCGGTGTCGGAACTCGTTCTTGTTCTATGACCCCGGTACTCTCCGACGAGCTTTGGGTATGGGGGCCGGCAAGATGGTCGGCTGCTGATCTTCCCGAGCTCAGCGAAGGACTTGTCAAATGGAGCGGCTCACCCCGTCTTGTTCTTCTCACCAAAAGACTCCCTGTTAGGTAGTAGCCTCCTAGAACCAAACCCATTGAAATGAGGACCAACGGCGCCCAACGCAGAGGGGCGGGCCATTTGGGCAATGGTTCTAGAGAAACCTTATTGATGGGGCCAAACCCACGGTGAGCGGCTACTTTCTTCAGCAAGAGTGGCTGCGATGCTTGCCTGGGCGCAACGTTGGCGCTCTCTCCGGACCCTTGAGCGCCGACGGCTGGGGACTGGGCGGTAATCAGCGGAAGGCCAGCGGGGATTTCCTTTGGCCCCGGCCCTATCTTAGATTGTGTCTCCGCGAATTCCCCTGAGAGATTATTCGCTCTGGAGGCTGGCACGTTTACTCTTTGCCTTGCAGAAGGGACCTGTGTCGCGGCCGGGATCTGCGCCTCAGAAAACTTTGTGACTTCCGTCGGCTGACTGGCCGGACAAGGCTGCACGGCTTGCCTCTCGGAAACCAGTTCTTTGTTCGGCGGCGAGGGGACGCCAGGAACGCGGGGTGGTGTGGACGGTGGGGCCGGCGCCTGCGTGGCAACAGATTTGGCGCTCCCTCCCCCTGATGTTGTCAAGGTGGTCTCCGCCCTCACTCCCGCGTTCGCCTCCGCGCTGGTGGGCAGCGGGGTTTCAGGTATCAAAGCGGAGACGCGCTTGGTTGCCGGTGTTGGGGGGGCACCGGCAGAATCGGTGATCTCCTTGATCTTTAGGCTCAGGGCGGTGGTCTTGAGTGATACCCACGCCTCTTCCGCAAAGCCTTCCTCAGCCAAAGTGCCCCCCTCGAGGGAAAACTCCCGCGCTATCTCCAAAACCGTTTTGACGCCGACAGGCTTGCGCTGGTCAGCATAGCCCGTGATCAGTGCGTGCTCACAAATCAGGTTGATGAGCCGGGGAATGCCCGCCGATCTCGATGCCACCGCCTTGATTGCCCCAGGGGTGAAGACCGTTTCGACTGCCCCACCCGCGACCCGAAGGCGATGAGCGATGTATTGCAAGGTTTCGTCCTGGTTCAATGGACAGGTGCGAAGCTGGAGAGCAATTTTTTGGCTGAGGGGTCTCAGTTTGGGCTGTCGCAGCATTCCCGCAAGCTCACGCTGCCCCGAAAGGATGATTTGCAGTAGGTTTTCCTTAGGGATTTCAATTTTGGAAAGTGCGTGCACGAATTCAAAAGCTTCTGGCGAAAGATTTTGTGCTTCGTCAACGATCAGCACGGACAGTTTGCGCATCCGGTTGCGTATGAGGAGCCACTCCTCTAGCATCTCGAAACTGCGCAGTTGGTCGTGGGGATCGTGCTCAACGCCAAAATCGCACAACACATAATCAAAGAACTCCTCGGCGTTCATGCGGGGATTGAAAACAAGTGCGATGGCCGCAGATAATTCGCGTATGTCCTCGATCAGTTTCCTAAGGAGTAGTGTCTTCCCCGTGCCCACCCCGCCAATCAAAACAATCAGTCCTTTGCGAGATTTTATGCCATAAAGCAGGGAGGCGTAGGTTTTTTCAGCCTCAGCAGTGCTGAAAAGAAAGGAAGGGTCGGGACTGACACCGAACGGCTCCTTGGCAAGCCCGAAAAAGTTCTTGTACACAGTGAACCTAAGATTATGATTTCTTCACCCTAGCCCTTTATAGTTCTTCCCGCCAGAGATTGTCAATATCGGTCCACGGACAATGCGAGATTGTGTTTCCCTGTTGGAGCTATGCTTTCCACTGAGCCGTAGCAAGACTCCCAGCTACTCCTGCCTTTGGACACTACGCGAGAATTCAACCCACGACACTACATTTCAGTGCATCACTGCGACTTCAGACAAAAAAGGAAACAGGGACACATATCGCTCCGCTGGCAGATGTGGCAGGACGCCCTGGGCGGGAATTCGGCGCTTCTCATTTTTCTTTCAAAGCAGTATCCTGGGTTTGCTGACCAGATGAACGTAAGCACGCCTCGGCAGCGGGAGGGAGCGCTTGACTACTCCCAACTCAGCGACGAGCAACTCGAGCAGTTCAAAGAACTTATCGAGTCCGCTCATCGAACAACCGGCGGAAAAGAAAAAGAAACTCCCCCACCAAGTGGAACAATTCAGTCTAGAGGATTTGTACCAGATCAACCTGGAACTGTCCCGCCGGCACCTCCTCCCGTTCATCCAACTGACCAAACCTGATTATATTGCGGACCGGTTCCATATTGAACTCTGCGAAATTGTGGAAGAATGCCACCGGCCAGCCGCCACTATCCCGACCAGCTCCGAGATGACTTTGAAACAGGGCGGGGCTGAATCACGCAACAGAATATCCCTTCTGTCGCATTTCCGCCCATGGTGCCCTTCCACTTTCAATGGCTTAGCCGAGTGGATTCAAGGTTGGCTACGTGCATAATGTTGCATTCTGACGCGTCTCTGAAGTTCCGATATCACAGTGGGATGCGGGCGTGACGCGCTTCGCCCTTCCGGAGAGGGGCCCGCGTTCGCGTTTGAGAGCGAGATCAAGAAGCTCCTTCACGAAAGCGTCATGGACGCCACCACCGCCGCCACCTCTGCCGCGCATAGACTTTCCCCTTCGAGCACTCTGGGCAGAGATCCCCAGGCTTCAACGAAGTGTGCCAATCTTGAAATCGGCGGCAGGCGGACAAGCTGACCAGGATCGGGAGGCCGCGGGATTGGAACGTTCTCCCGAATTGGTGGTGGCAACCTTTAGGCTTCAAAGAAATCATCAGGGATACGGCCGAGTTCAACTCCGGTCAGGGTCACGATGGCTCCGGGCTCGACGGTCACTTCCCAGACGTTGCCCTTCGCGGCGGACACTGGCTCGACAGTGTTCTCCAGTTGCGGGCTGGCGGTTTCCTGGTAGCGGAATACCGCGCCAGGCCATGTGAGCGAAATTTTCTGGCGAACGGTGGATCGGTTCAACACGATCAGCGTGTGTTTGTCTCCGTCACCGCTGAAGGCCGTCACGAACAGGTTTGGGTTCGAACTCGTCGTCCGGACGCGCCTCATGCCTTCGCGGACACGGCGAGAGTAGGCACCGAAAACACGTAACTGATGGCTGGAGGCCAGGGGCACAAACCCGTGTTCGGAATCCGGCACCATCAGGGTGCGAGTCCAGCCGTAAGACGGCTGGGCGACATTGAGAAGCGTCCAGCAGTACATGGCGCCGCAGGCATCGAGGCCGGTGAGCAACTTGTGGTAGAGCTGGCCCATAGCCAACGCCGTGCGGTAGGTGCGGGTCTGGAATGCGCTGCTGTTGACGCAGAGTTCCGAGGCGAGGAATGGCTTGGACCCGATGACCTCTTTCATCTCGCGAACGCGCGCGTCGAAGCCATCGGGATCGCAAAAAAAATTCTGATAGTCGTAGACGTTGGAGGCAGCGTAATCGATGGTTTTCCACACCTCTTCCGTTGCGCGGAACGCTCGGGCAGCGGCAATACCGTCGCTCAGGTAAGGCGGATTGTGCATGTGGATCTTCACATCACGGAATCCGGCGTCATCCAGAGCCTTGCGCAGCGTAACGGCCATCTGCTGCCAGATCTGCGGTGGCTGTTTGACCTCATTCTGAATGCCCACGATTTCGGGCGGCGCCCCGGCCTTTTTCCGCGCGACATGGCAATAGCGCACCATGGCCTTGGCGTACTCAGCCATCTTGGGTACTTCGGTCATCTTCCCTTGGCTGTCGTCACGCCTGGCCCACAGCGGCAGTTCCCAAAACTCGAAGATCACTTTCCCGCCCAGTTGTCTCACGCGGCGGTTATAGGCGAAATTGCTGGTCTCGCAGTTCGGGAAATTGTCACCATAGTAGTGCGGGGAGGCGTCCTCCGGGCGATCCCAGTTGGTCATTTCAGGGTTGAGCCGCACGCCGGTAGGATATTCACGCTGCAGCAGCAGATTATATTCCACCAGTTTGCGCCACCACTCGCGCGAGCCCTCTTCGCTGAGTTCGGCGAAGGCCGGCGGCGTGGTGATGCCGCCCCATCCCACCATTTGCTGGAAGCGGGTGGTAGAGTCGACCGTGATGGTTGCGGCTTCCACGGTTGCCGGCAACAGGCGCCCGCGAAAACCGCCCTCCTCTCCGACCATGGCCAACTGGTGGCGATTGACATCAAGAGGGCAGTGCTACGCGAGCGCTTCCTCGCCGTTGAGTGCCAGTCGCAACGACAGCCGGTGATCGAGGGTTACGGTGATGGATTGCAGTTGGCCGCCATATTCCAGGCTCGTTTCTTCCACTACGGCTTCCGGATGTCGAGCATCTCGAACCAAGGAAAACTTAGCGAGCGCGGGCGAATCGTCATACCGTTGGAACACGCGCACTTGGCCCGCGCCGGCTTCCACGGTGAAACCTCCCAAGGGGCCGGTGAAGATCCATTGCAACTGGGATTGCGGAGTCCTCCATTCTTCGATGATCAGGGTTCGTTCGAAGAGGGCCGGCAACCATTCCATGAAGCATTTGCGGGGCTGGCCGGTGACATTCCAATGCACGCGGGGGGAAGGCGGCAGGGGAAAATCGAACGGCTCACCACCCGCCTCGACGCTGGGGCTGGCCGGCAGAGTGAGCTTCTGCATGGGGGCAGGGGTGTTTTGTTCCGCGACCGGTGATATCGCCAATGTTGCAAGCATGGTGCCATGGAAATCGCGACGGGAAATCTTCATAGAGTGTCAACCCTCCACTGAAGGATCACAGGGCTCACCCGGCGGTAGTAACCAGGGTTTCTCCGTTTTCCGCCCTCCCATTTTCTCGCGGTGAACGGCCTCCACGGACGATTTGTTGTTTGGCTTCATAACAGAGGCCGAGATTTTCGTACGCCCTGACGAGGTCAGGCACGGCCGCAATAGCCGAATTTAACTCCTGAATCGCTTTGTCGAAATGGTTTTGTTCGGAATTTCCAATTTCAACTTTATCTCTCCGCAGAATCGTACGCCAGCCACCCTGTCAATTCAAGCTCAGGTCACCGGAGCATCTTCTTGGTGGCATTGGGGCTCGCTTTGGCCGTTACACTCACCTGTCTGGTCTGTCTCCTGCCCCCAACCTGCCTGGCTGCTAACACTTGTCCCGGCTGGATGACATTGAGCGGCTAGATCGCCTTAATTGCCCCTCATACTCGGTCGGGGGCTACACTGTCAATCAACCTTTCCTGGACGACCGATCTTTGCCGTGGGTGCCTAGGTCCTGGGGATTCCCTTTTCGCCCACCTAGAGTATCCCGCAGGGAAGTTAGCGAAATCGGCGGTTCTTAGCGGTGTTCCAAAAAACCACCGTAGGGGAACGTAAGCGCCATAAAGTGGGAGCTTATTTGGTGCGCAATTCGGGGAGGAGAACGGTATGGGGTCTCCAGGTCCTTTTCTCGCTGCTTCATCCTCAATGGAAGCGAACAGTCTGTTCAAGCAGGTGCTGGACAACCTTCTTGACGGCGTCTACTTCACGGATCGGGAACGCAGGATTACGTACTGGAACCAAGCAGCGGAGTACCTTACTGGGTACAGTGCCGAAGAAGTCATTGGTAAACGCTGTTCCGACAATTTCTTGATGCATGTCGACGACTCCGGCTGCCTACTTTGTGGCGGAGACCGTCCCCTCAGCCATACCATAGCGGATGGTCGTCCGCGTCGGGCAGAAGTGTATTTTCGCCCGCCCTGTACGCGGTCCAGGCAGCAAGCTCGTATGTCGAGGCCGTCCGCATTGCGAGCAACCACGACGGCGACAGCACTGCGTCGATTGCAGGGCAGTTATGGGGAGTGTTGAAGGGAATAGAGGAGATACCGCACGAATGGATTTCGCGACTGGATGTATTGGTCCCGTTACTTCATCTGGGGTGGCGAGCATTAATGTCGGATTAGCGCGTCTCATGGTGACAATCAGGACCCATCCCGACTAGAGAACCACTAGCTCGCCGTCACCGGCCAAGTCTTCTTTGTTTCGGCCACGCCCGCCTTAAGGATTCGCTCGAGAACGGCGATGTCTACATCGGCGAGTTTGTTGATGTACAAGCATTGCTTGAGACCTCCCTTATGCTTGCCAAGTTTCTGCAGAAGGTCCACCTTGCCGGGGAAATCGAAGACGTAGACGACTAAGTCAGCCTTGCGGGGGCTGAACCCGACAACACAGATAGAGCTGGAATGCCCAGTGTCGTAGGTGTAGTGATAAGCGCCGAAGCCAACGATGGTCGGGCCCCACATCTGCGCTTTCCAGCCGGTGACCTTCTCGAAAAGTTTCAGGAGCGTTTTGGCGTCTTCCCGCCGCGTATCATTCACTACAGCGGCGATGAAGTCCCTTGCACTGACCTTCGTCGGCTTGGTCTTAGTTTTGGCCATGCGCTCTCCTGTACCTCCTCACCTGATCACTCTGATCGTATGCTGACTGTCTGCTTTGTTTCAATCCACGCCCCCGCGCGGGGCGAACTTGAGAAAGCCGAAGATCGCTGCTGCTGTCCTGGTCGGTCGGGGCGGGTGCGGTGGCGCGGAAGGGGACTGCGACCAAGCCAAGGCCGCCAGCATGAAAGAGATGCTGAGGCGGGGGAGTCGATGACTCGACAGGTGGACACGGCCGGCGCAGATGCCGCAGGCCACAGCTACTGCTGGCGTCCGTAGCGGCACCGATAGCGGGGAGGGTAAACCGGCAGACCCTACCAGCATCACCAGCGCCGCCCAGCCAAACAGCAGGATCACCAACACGGAAGCTTGGCCGTTCTTCTGCGCGGCAAACTTCGAAGCACACCCCAGCAAACCAAACGAGAGCACGCCCAGAAAGCAGAACATGAGCCCGTTGTGCATTTCAGTTCCCGTTTCCCCTGGCCCCAGACCCCGGCCGTGCTTCGGAAAATGGCTCGGTTCGTCGATTCTGATTCAACGACTGCGGTTCTTGCCTCAAGTCGTATAGGCCACGATGTCGGCCTTGCCCGTGAGGCCTTTCAGGATAATCCACTCTCCTTGTACATCCGGGTGTTCACGCCCATTGACTTGGGCCTTCTGGATGCGTCGCCCGTCGGGAAGGCGCAACCGTAGGTGGACTGACCGCGAGCCAATCCTCTCGGGAACCGCAAGCTTGGCCCTTACCTCCCCAGCTCGCATGTTCGATGTTGTTTCCAGACTGAGGGTACCGTACCAACTTGGGGCCTCGGTGATCTTTACCGTATTGCCATGGTCCAGCCATTGCCGCGGGGTGCCCTGAAGCAAGTAGAGCCCGCCGTCGCGTTCCTGGATCATCATGGTGCGAAACATGCGAATCAGGCTCGAAATCGAATGGACGTGTGGCTGCGTGTTGCTCCGCCACTCGCACGTGGTGAGCGTTTCGTGCGAGATGTTCGCCGCCATCAGGGTGTAGAAAATCCGCAGGAAATCCTCGACACGCCCGAGTTCCAGTAGCACGATCGCCAGATCCTGGCTGTAAAACATGGCGCCTTCACCGGCTTCCTTGATGCCCGCAGTCGCCTCTTCCAGGCTCCCGTGGTGAGTGCGGTCAATGATCCACTCGATGACATTCTGGATGCGCTCATCATCGCGTGGAAGTACGCCCCCGTAAGCAAGGTTGATGGGTCCGCAGACATCGTAGAAGTAACGCTGGACATACTTCGGGGCGCTCAGCATCCATGGGACATACCAGGGATCCTGTGTCTTGTCGGTCAAACGGTCGACTGCAGTAATGATGTCGTTCCGATAGAGTTCCGCCTCCCTTAACAAAAGCTCACCTTCCGCATGACCCCATTCTGCCAACAATCCACCCATTTCATGTAACCCCATGTAACTGATGGCATCCGTGTAAGTGAAGTAGCCCACGCCACTCACATCTCCCTGATCCGGCATGTCACAAACGAACTTGCCGTGGATGAGGCCTGCGCAGGGGTTGTCCGGTTTCTCATTCGAGAACTGGCGCTCGCGGCGAATCCACTCGCATCCATCTAGAATCTGCTGCTTGTGTTTGCTGATCCAACCGGCGTCGTTGGCGAGCCGTGCGTGCTCGGTCATGGCCCACAAAGCCCAGCCGTTGCAGGCAGACCAAGAGGCGTCACTGCCGTCGCGCTCGGTGTTCGTCACGTCAGAAAAGCAGCCCTCGTGCGTCCGCGTTCCCGCCGGCTTCCGCTGTCCCTGGCGGGCAAAGACCGTGTCGAGCAGGCGTTCCGAAGTGGAGTGGTCCCCCATTAGGTCCAGGGCGTAAAACCACTTCGTGCTAGAGTCGTCCCACTGACACCGGTAACAGACAGAATCAAACACAACGTACTTGCCGTTCCACCGCTTGGTCAGGAAGTAGCCGTCAAGCATCGCTTTGTTAACGATGTTGTTGAGCCGCTCATCAGGCGTCTTGAAACGCACCACCTGCTGGCTAAGCGCATCCCATGTTGCTCGCGCGGACACCAAGGCCTTTTCGGGGGATCTCCACGTGAGTTCCCCTGGCGCCACTGCAGCTTGAGCGGTGGGCCCCCAGTGGAGGGTGCCCGGAAAATCGAGCCTCCGATTGAATACGATTCGCACCGTCTTTCCTCCTCCAATCCTGCCTTGAACGGCGAGAGCATTGAAGACTCCCCGATGGCTCTGCAGGAATCCAAGCTGGTCGGCCTCCGCTGCGGCCTCGGCAGCTGCGGGGAAGACGGAATGGAATTCCGATACGAACTCAGTCGGAAGCTGTGCGGAAAACAGGGCGCTGCCTTTCTCCATGACCGCGCCGCCAGCAAAGGTCAAGTCGCGTCTTAGGTTCTTTTCGTCCCCCATCAATGATGAGAGGAGCGTTACCGGACAACCTGTCTTGCCGTGGTTTGTTACCTCAAAGACAGCCCAGGCCAGCGTGCTTTCCAACCCCGATTGATAGTCCACTCCTCGTAATGGTTCCGAGAAGGTCGTCTGGCGGATTTCCAGGTCGCCGTATTGCCAGCGGGTTATGACTATAGGGAAGCAGGCTTTTTCCAAGGATTGCTGTGCGGGGCTCCCTATACCTATGGGCACAATCCGCGTGCCATCGTAGAGAGCAAAGCTCAGGCCGTTACGGGCATAGCGCGTCCCCGGAATGTGTCGGTCCAGGTTTGTCCCCTGGAATACCAGGTCATTGGCACACAACAACTCCCCGTTGGGAGACACTGCGGTCTCGGCCGGGTCTGCCGGCAAGCCAATGGCGGTGAAAATCGTTGGGTCCGTGTACTGCCGCAGATACCACTGGTAGCTGGCCTCCTGGCCCGCTGGCGGCGGAAGCGCCGGACGCGCTGGAGGAGTTGCGTTCTCTTGAAGCAAAGCCTTAGCGCTCCGGGCGGTCACAGGCCAGATTACAGCTGCACCCGTTGCCGTCACAGATGAAAGAAAAAACCGCCGACTGAGAAGCGTCACGCCGCTGTCCTTGCTATCTTGCGGTTCCGGGTTCTCTGCTTTACGGTCCATATCCTCACCTTCAAAAGTCAAAACCTGGATCGCCTTTGAAGCTCTCTCTCGCAGCCATCCGGGCGCCACCAGCCCTCCCTATGGGCCTTCCTTCATACTGATCGCGCTTGACGGTTGCCGTCAACCAATCCTCGTGCATCAGTGTACTCCCTGCTGGCTTTTCGACTAGCACTGAAGATACGCAGCATCGGGCGGCCCCCTTTCTAGGAACTCCAACCGACCGGGGGACCGACCCCCTCGGGTGGTTCTCGGACTGGCGAGTCACTTGGCGATACCGCGAATTGTTTCTTGATGTCGGATTCCCCTCGAATTCGCGGCTATTTCCAGGGGGATTTCCTTGGGAGTTTGTCCTGGTATGACTCACGTTAAGCGAGATTGACTCGGTTGAACCCGCAAGAAGGCGCGGGACTCTGCTCGCAAGAATAAGAAGACGGAAATGGGACGGATGTGGTCGAGCTCGGAGCATGTCCCCGGGCGTCGGTTCAGGCGCCATTCGCCGCACCGTGATTCCAATCCAGCGCGGCCTCGCAGCCCGGTTGGATTTGCTGCGAGTCGCTGCTGGCTTGACAGTTGCGATCCCAATTCAGGATTTGGCCTGTTCAAGTCGGCTTCCCATCATCTGACCTCGGTAGCCCTGGGGGAGGCGGGATTCGGGCGTTGAAGCTCGTTTCTCAGGGGCTACCACTTGAGGACGGTGGGCGTAACGAACCGGGTGACATTCCTCATGGGGGCCTGGCTGGCTTGGTACTTCTCGGCGCGCCCGGTGTAGAAGGGCGACAGTGGTGGCGAGATTTCAACAACCGTGTTGCCGCGGAATCGACAGGTATGCACCCGACTGTCCGTAGTCCACGCCTCGGTGGTCTCCGGCACGGGAAACTCGATGGTCAGCGCGTCGCCGGGCGTGAGTTGCTCGAAGCGGAGATAACGATCAAGCCATTCCGAGCGTACAGCCGTCGCTCCCAGGCGGCAGTCTACCGTCTTCTTGTCGACCCCCAGAGGAATGCGCACGAAAGCCTGCCGGGCTGACTTGTTCCTGAGCACCACCTTGCCTTGATAGGGAAGATAACTGTCTACATCCATCCAGTTCGATACTCGGTTGAGAAGCAGGTTCACCTGGACGACGCCGTCGGAATGCCGCAACGCTCCGTCCCAGGCATAGAACAGGCCCATGTTGCCGTGGGCGCCGCAGCACTGCCAGGAATTATCCTTAGTCGGACTGCCGGAGATCTCGCCGATGGCCGCCCGGATGACGTCCGCCGCGGTTACTCCCGGCGGGCCGCTTGCCAGGCGCAGGTTGGGCTCGCCCAGCTTCTTGAGGACCGCGTCCGGGAACTCATATTCATCGACGGGCACGTCTGCCTTGCCGAGCAAGCGCATAACGTCCCTGGCCGTGAACTGATACTCCACGGCGTGGTTGCGAATGTATTGGTCGACATCTTCCCAGTAGTCGCCCAAACCGTGATATGACATCTTCACGGCCAGCCCGGTAAGCCTGCCGAGGCCGCAGCCCTGGCCGTCGCCCACCTTCCCGATGCGAGCGACCGCGCCATTCGCTTGTCGCGACCACTCGTACCCGTCGCGAACAAAGGCCTTCAGCCGCGCGTCGTTGGTGGCTACGGCGTAATCGAGGATGGAACGTAGCGCGTTCGCATACCCGTGAAAGTGCCCGTCCCAGTGGGCGTGCTCGGCGCCGATGACGCCCGGGTACTCCCCGCCCTTCCAATCCGCCCAGAATTTGGGCTTAATGAGGAAACGCACCATTTCGCCCGACAGGCGCAAGGCCTGCTCGTTCCCGGACAGCAGATACCAGGTCGCCAGGGGACCGGCGATATTCGCCTGATGGTTGAAAAGCGAACCCTCCTCCCCGAACTTCTCGTTGGCCGGCTCCGTCGTGTCCTTCCAGCCACGGGGCGTGTAATTGGAGCGGTAGTATTCGTCCGGAATCCAGCCGTGGACGGGCACGTAGGCGTAGTCGTCCTTGTGCACCACGAACAGCCGGTCCAGTCCGTCCACCATCCGGTCGAGCAGGACCTTCCACGTTGCATCTCCCGTGTATTGGTACCAGGCGAGCATGGCGCGGAACATCCGGCCTTGACCGTGGGTGTTGGCATACGGCCGCAGGTCCGCCTGCCCCAGCCAAGGCCTCTCAACCGTGCCAAAGTCGCGCGGCACCCACCAGGTGCCGTCCTTCCCCACGTGGGAGACCATCATTTCCACCATTTTGGCCTCCCGTTCCAGCCCCTGCGTGCTGCCGCTCATGATCCGCTCCATGCACATGGCTTCCATACACTTGGCCTGGCAGCAGGCGATGCCGGTCATGTGCATGAGGGCGCGGACGCTACCGTCCGGGGTGAATTTAACACCCATGATCATCTCGTAGTCGAGGTTTTCCCGGATGCTCTCGGTGAAGTGATTGATCCCCAAGCGGGCGCGCTCCGCCAGATCCAGCGTGTCAGGAACGGTTGCCTGATAGTACCTTGCCGACTCCCGCGGGGCATTCAAGGCGCGATCTTCCCGTACGGGATGCGCCGACAAAGCGCGCCCCACAGCCATGCCGGCGGCGGAGAACCCCACGGTCCGGACAAAATCACGGCGGTTCAGTTTTTCTCGTTGCATGACCGGTCTACCTCCCGTTGAGTTGACTACCACTTCAGGACCGCTGGCGCGATGTGACGGTCGGCGTTCGCCATTATATCCAAATTAGCAACAAAGAGCGCCAGCGAACGCTTTCTTCGGCTGGCGTTCAACCTCGGGCGCAAAGCTGGCAAGGTCAAGCCCGAGATGGTGCCCTACTTCGAGATGCTACCGGAGAACAACCGGCGGACGGGATTCTTCGAGCAAGAGCATTACGAAGCGGTAATAGCCCGCCTGCCGGAATACCTCAAGGGCGTCTTGACGATGGGCTATTGGACAGGGATGCGAAAGGCTGAGATGCTCGGATTGAAGTGGGACCAAGTGGACCTGTTCAACCGGCTGGTATTTTTGGAGCGCACCAAGAATGGTGAGGACCGAACTCTTCCGCTCAATGACGAACTTTATGAGATGATGATGGGCCAAGCCAAAATGCGCGTGGAAGGATGCCCGTTCGTGTTCCACCGCGACGGCGAGCGCATTCAGTCATTCGCCAAGGCGTGGAACACAGCATGTGAGAACGCGGGGTATCCCGGAAAGCTCGTTCACGATTTGCGGCGGACTGGCGTTCGGAATCTGATTCGCGCCGGAGTCCCCCAGTCCGTTGCTATGAAGATCAGCGGCCACAAGGACGCCCGAATCTTCGAGCGTTACAACATCGTGGACACAAACGACGTGGCTGAAGCCATGAGGAAGGTCTGCCAGTACGAGCACGAGAAGCGGTTGGCGCGGGCCAAGCCGGTGTTTTACGTTCACAGTTCGTTCACAGAGGCTGAAACTGGGGCCAAAAAACCTGCTTTACCTGCCCAGGTCCAATAAGGTAGTATTGATTACACGTAAGTTACACCGACCGTGGGCCTGTGGCGCAGTTGGGAGCGCGCATGACTGGCAGTCATGAGGTCGAGAGTTCGAACCTCTCCAGGTCCACCAAGCTTTTCAATGAGTTAGCCTCACGGCCTACCGAACGGTAGGCCACATCGGGCCACATCTGAATCGCAGGTTTATTCTCTTTTGCTTTTTTCCTGCTCTGCTGAAAATCACCCTCCGCCGGTCATTCCCGCGCAAGCGGGAATCCAGCTTTTTTGGGACTGACGTGGACCCCCCCGCCCTTCGACAGGCTCAGGGCAGGCTTTGCGCGGGGGTGACGAGGGCCGGCACCTTCATGTCTATGGGTGGGCCCCAAGAGTCTGTGTGAAAACTCCATCCACCTTGTCATTCCGAGCGGAGCGAGGAATCTCGCTCTGAGTATCTTCAACGCAATGCCAGATTTCTCGTCGCCTGCGGCTTGGAATGACTGTAATGACGGGCTAGGACCCTAGTGCCTGTCCTCGGAGGCTTGATTCAGACCACCCTAAGTGTTACTGTGGGTAGCGTGCCAATTCTTCGGCGACGTACCGCTTTTGCGATGCCTCTTCCCAGCGGACTGTGCCGAACGGCAGGAAACGGGAGTCTTGGTAAGGTTGACTCTCTGCGTCGTCCGCCTGCCTCAACCCCTTTGGGCTGCAGTGGTAGGGGTAGTCCGCGAACCGCTCCCCAAATTGGGAAGCTCGGCCCGCGGGATTCGAGCCCGTACCCAGCCCTGAAGTTCCTGGAGAACCGCCATGAGGTCAGGGTGAGCAGTAACTTATTGGGAGGTCGAAGGTGGAAGAACTGACCAAGGAGTTAAGCGCCGAATTCGAGCAGGTTCGCGAATTGGCGGCCCGATATCAGTTTGACTTTGTGGATTTGCGCGATTGCCGCCCGGACGCGGACTTGCTCCGGACGATCCCGCTGGACACGATGCTTCATTACCAATTTCTGCCGCTCGAGGAACACGGACAGCAATTGGTTATCGTGGTGGGCGACCCCACCGATTTGTCCCGGTGGGATGAGCTGGAGATGAAGCTCGACCGGCAATTGATTATTCGCGTGGCCCCGCCCAGCCAAGTGCGTGATTTCCTGAAGAAAACAGAACCTTCGCAGAGGGTGCTGGACGAGGCCACCGAGGAGTTCCGGCTGGACGTAATCAGCGAGGAAGAGGCCGCCGGGGAAGGGCTTTCGCTGGAGCACCTGGTTGAGGAGCGGGACGTCAGCCCCATGATCCGGCTGGTAGATTCAATCATCTTTGCGGGGCTGGAGCGGCGCGCCAGTGACATTCACATCGAAAGCCGTGACAACTCGGTGGTGGTGAAGTTCAGGATTGACGGCGTCCTGCAGCAGGCCATGGCGCCCTTGGCGAGGGAATTCCAATCCAATCTCATCACCCGCATCAAGGTGATGGCGGAATTGGACATCGCAGAACGCCGCGTCCCTCAGGATGGCCGGTTCCGGGTTCGTTACCGTGGGCGTCCGATCGATTTCCGCGTGTCCATTATGCCCTCGATCCACGGTGAGGACGCGGTGCTGCGTATCCTGGATAAGGAATCGCTGCACGAGAAGTTTCGCCAGTTACGGCTGGAAGTTCTGGGGCTTGCGGACCGCGAAATCAAGCGGCTGCGAAAATTCATCCGCGAGCCTTACGGTATGGTGCTGGTAACGGGACCGACGGGTAGCGGAAAGACCACGACTCTTTACGCCGCACTTTCAGAAATCAAGAGCGACGAAGACAAGATCATCACGATCGAGGACCCGGTCGAGTACCAGCTCCGCGGCGTGACTCAAATTCCGGTAAACGAAAAGCGAGGGCTGACTTTCGCTCGCGGTCTGAGGTCCATATTGCGTCATGATCCCGACAAGATCATGGTGGGCGAGATCCGCGATAACGAGACTGCGCAGATCGCCATCCAATCTGCCTTGACCGGGCACTTGGTTTTCACCACCGTGCATGCGAATAACGTGGTCGACGTGCTGGGTCGCTTTCTGAACATGGGCGTCGAACCTTATAACTTTGTTTCCGCGCTCAACTGCATCCTGGCGCAGCGGCTCCTGCGGACTCTATGCGAGGAGTGCAAGCGTCCCTTGGAAGTCTCGGCAGAAATGTTCGAGGAGTCAGGCCAGTCGCCCGATGCGTGGCGCGGCGTCACATTCTACGAGAACGTTGGCTGCCAAGCGTGCAACCAAGCGGGGTTTCGCGGACGCACTGCCATCGGTGAACTGTTGGCTCTGTCGGATCACGTTCGCGAGCTCATTCTCGACAAGAAGCCGACGTCGGAAATTCGCCGGGTGGCACGGGAGGAAGGTATGGTGACGCTGCGTGAGTCGGCGCTGGAGAAAGTCCGGCTTGGAGTCACCACGTTCAAGGAGATCAACAAGGTCACTTTTGTGGATTAAATTGGTGGTACCCACAGAAACGATCGTGAGAGCTGTCATTCCGAGCGAAGCGAGGAATCTCGCTCGGGTCGCCCGAGGTCACAGCAGAGCGAGATTCCTCGCTTCGCTCGGAATGACAACCTGACACAAGAAACGATGAATTGGGAGACGTTAAAATCCAGACTGTTACCCAAGTGGGGGGAAAGAACCGGGTCCTTTCTTTTGCCCTCCATAGTTCTCGATATGCAGCCGGGTTTTGTAGCTGGCGCACGAATCGATAGTTCGTCGCGCCAAGTGCGCCGGGTGGCTGTCCGGCAGCTTGAGGCGGGAGCGCTGGAGCCTCTTCCCAGCCGGCCCAACCTGACCAAGCAGGAGGTTGTCCGTCGCGCGGTGAGCGAAGTCCTGGCAACCGTTGGTAATGGCAGTGGTCGCTTGGGCATTCTCTTGCCGGATCCTTCGGTGCGCGTTGCCATCCTGCGCTTTGAGACGCTTCCTGACCAGCGTGCGGAAGCTGAGGCGCTAGTGCGTTGGAAGATGGGGGGCATTCTTCCGTTTCCACCTGAGGAAGCCAGGCTCAGCTACCAACTGCTCTTTAAGAGAGATCAATCAGTCGAGTTGCTGGCCATGGCGTTGCGGAATTCCGTAGTGGCAGAGTACGAGTCGGTTTTCGAGAATGTAAGCGCCGGCCCAGCGCTGATCTTGCCTTCCACGGCCGCTCTTCTTCCCTTGCTACCAGCCGGAAGCAAGGGAAGCCAAGTCTTGGTGCATCTCTGTTCAGGTTCGGTGACGACGGTGGTGACGGAGGGCGACGCCATTCGCTTCTGGCGCAATCGGCTCATTGAGCGCCCCGCGGCAGAGGGAGATGGAGAAGTGGTCCGCGAAGTCGCGCGCGTGGTGGCCACTTGCCGGGACCACCTTAAGAGTGAGATCGAGGACTTATGGATTTACGTCCGGCCCCCGGCAGTACGCTCGCTGGAAAAGGAAGTTGGGGAAGCGACGGGTCGGCGCGTTCAGCGCCTGGCTAGCTCAGCCTCACGCGCAGCGAGCCTTCCGCCAGCCGAGAGGCAGCTCTTGGAAGGTTTCGGCATGACGTTTGCCGGACTATTGGAGAACCGCATCTAAACCCATGAAGATTGCCCTGAATCTGGCCATTCCGCCCAGCGCTCCCGAGCGCTACGCGCTCTATTGGTCCATCCCGGCTACCCTCCTGGGTCTCGTGGGGCTGGCCTTTCTCCTGGTGTCGACGGCCCATTCATTCCGCGAGTCCAGGGCCGTGCAGAAGTCGTTTGCTGCGCACCAAGTACAGGAGAACGCTCTCCGCGCCCAGGAAACGGCACTGCGCAGGCGACTGGAAGAGCCGCAAGCGCGCCAGCTTCTTAATGACGTGCAGTTCGTCAACGCCCTGATCGACAAGAAGCAGTTCTCCTTGACGGAGTTGGCCGCAGACATCACCGATCTCATACCGGGTGAGATGCGCCTCACGGGGCTGGCTTTGGCGCCTGAGGGCCAGGAACTGGCAGCCCGCTTCGTGGTTACGAGCAAGAGCGAAGAAGCTATCGAGCGTTTTCTGAGCAACCTCGAGGACTCGCCCCACTTTAAAGACGTGGCGATCGTCAACCAGGGGTTCGAACAGCAAGGTGAGGCTTCCGAACTGGAAAACATCGCGTGCACCGCCCATTACCTGCCGGGCAGCCGCGAATCATCGGGGGAATAGTTGCGAAGGACTCGCCGCCAAAGTGTAAGTCGCGCTTTCGAGATAATAGGCGTTTCGCTGGTTCTGCTTGACGTATTGCTGTACTTCGTAGTGTTCCGGCCTGTCGAAGCGCTGGTTTCTTCGGAGCAACAACAGTTTACCACGCTGCGCCGGCGCATCTTTGAAGGGGAAACACGGATCGAACGGATGAAGCAGTTCCAGGAAGCATTGCCGGAGGCAGGCAAAAGGCTCTCAGAGTTCGAGCGGGACCATACGCCGCCGCGGCGCCAGGGATACTCGCGGGCTCACAAGCTCGTGCAAGCTGCGGCGGAGCAATCCGCGACTCATCTTGTAAGCGTCGGGTACAAATTGGACAACAGCGCTTCCGGCCCAGTCCAGCGGCTGGGTCTGGTGATCAATGTCGAGGGGTCGTTCCCCGCTCTTCTGAAGTTTGCGCATGCTCTTGAAACAGCGAGTGATTTTATTGTGACCCGGAGTTTCAACATTGCTGTGGGGGATGACGATGAGCTGGCGCTACGGTTGGGTACTGACCTATATTTAACGCCATGAAGGTAACTGGACACATTCAGAAATGGGGTGCGGGAGTTTTGGGAGTAGTCTTCCTCGCCCTGCTCGTAAACCTTGTGTTGCAATTTAACCGGTTGGGCCATGGGGAGGCCCGTCCACGGGTACCGGCTTCCCCCGCCGGCAATGCAACGAAGCCCCCCGGCCCTAAGGGAGCGACTCTCGCTACGGGTAAGTCGGCGACTCCCCCCAATACAAAGGCTACGAGTGGAAAGCAAAAAGCAACGGATGACTTGTCCCGCTACGACCCTATGGTCAAACTGGACCTGCTGAAGGAATTTGAAGACCGCCCGCTCCCAGAACTGGACCGGAACCCGTTCGAGTTCGTTCAGGCTCCATCAAAGGCGTCGCCGGCCCGGAGCGCTACAACGGGAGCAGCGGCGCCGCAGCCTCCTGCTCCTCCTGCTCCTCCGCCGGTGAGTCTAAAGCCGATGGGCTATACCGAGGGGAAGGGGGGAGTTAAGGAAGCAATGGTTTCCGATGAGGATCAGGTTTTCGTGGTCCACGAGGGTGATTCTGTCGGGACCCGATACAAGATTATTAAGATAACACCCACAATGGTCACGGTCGAAGATGCTACACTTCACCAAACTGTTGACTTGCCGTTTCCGCAGTAAATCTGCCGGCGCCCCAGAACTCGATTCCGGTTACGCGCTGCTGTTTGTCATGATACTGGCCACCGTCTTGCTGATCAGCTTGACTAGTGTGTTGCCCAGGATATATCAAGAGGGCCAGCGCGAGCGCGAAGAGGAACTCATCTTCCGCGGCAAGCAGTACGCGCGCGCGGTCGCGAGCTTCCACCAGAAGTTCCAGAGATACCCGACCAGCATCGGGGATTTGACAAAACTGACTAACGGATTTCGCTTCCTGCGCAAGGAGTATGCTGACCCCATGACGCCCAATGGGAAGTGGCGGTTTATCCACGCCAATGCGATGGGAGTTCTGGTGGACTCGAAGACGCAAGGTTCCCAGTCGGGAGGGCAGGGTCAAACGAGCGCCGGCCAAGGGGCAGGCGGGTTCGGAATGTCAGGCACTTCGAGCATGGGTGGAAGCGCATTTGGGCAGCAGGGAATGAGTGGGAGTGGGTTCGGCCAGTCCGCTGGGGGAGGCTCTTTCGGTTCCAACGCCGGTGGGAGCACAACCAACGCCCAGCAGAATTCCGCTTTCTTTGGCGAGGGTAACCAGGGCGGAGGGACATTCATTGTGGGCGTTGCGAGTACCAGTCACAAGCAATCGATCCGAATTTGGAATCAGAAATCACGCTATGATGAGTGGGAGTTCATTGGCGTGGATATGGGCGCCTTTGGCATCGCAACCTCCCTCCCAGGGCTCCCGCAAGGCGTCGGTGGACAGTCGGGTGCGGGAGACGCGTCAAGTGCCTTTGGCCAGCCGGGCCAGGGAACCGCGCCAGGCGCCTTCGGCCAGCAACCCCAGGGAAATACCATGACGCCAGGGCAAGATCAAGGCGCGTTCTCCCCGCAGTAATACGGCGGGCTCGCGCCTCTCACGGGTAACCCTTCCGAAGCGTTCGCGCAGGCAGGCCGCAGGACGAGGAATCTCGCTGTGCGCTGGCGCCTCATTGATCGTAGGCGCATCGCCATACGCCCGTACGACCTACCATGGCAAGTCCAAAGAATCCGGGCAGTTCCCTTGTATGATCTGACCGCGAGGAGTGCTATCATTCCCCCCGAAATTTTGACCGGAGCATACACATGATACTTCCAGGTTTGCTGTTATTAATGGCGCTCAGCGCGCCGCAGCTTCAGAATCCGGGCTTCGAAGCCTCCGAAGTCCTTGCCGGCTGGGAGGTGAACACGCCCGCCCAGGAAAGGGCAGGAGTGCAAGTCCGGGCGGATTCGAGGGGAACGAAAGAGGGAAAGCAGTCCTTGCTTATCGAAGCTCGCGAACCGGCAAACTATTCGCTGAATCAATGGATCGTTCTTCCGGCCGGCACACTTTGGCGGGTCCGAATCTGGATCAAGACTGAGAACCTGGGCCCGGATGGGCCCGGCGGCGCGGGTGGGCAGATCCGGATCGAGTCGCGCGAAGGGGTTCTGGGCAGAAGCCGCCCGAGGGCCGGCACGACGGCTTGGCGGGAGGAGGAGGTTGTCTTCGAGGCCCCTACTCCGGAAGACGTGGACGTTGTCCTGGTAGGGCTCGAAAAGGGCGCGGGCAGAATCTGGTTCGATGATCTTCGGTTGGAATCCGTTTCCCGGCCCGTCGAGAAGGACGTTCGCATCCTGAACCAGAAGGTCAGCAAGCTGCCGATTGACCTCAAGCAGTGCGGCCAGTTCATCGAGCCCCTATGCCGCCTGCTCCCTTCCATGCTCGCTCAACAAGTCGAATCTACGAGCTTCGAAGAGGAGCCGGAATGGGGGGTCACTTACAAGAAGGAAATCGACAAACCCTTTCGGCCTTGGTACCCGGCGGGAGCCGCGCACGTGGCGAAGTACTCGCTGGATACGGAGAATCCCTTCAACGGCAAACGCGCGCAAAAGATCGAACTTCCCGTCGAGCGGGCGCGCGCGGGGATTTCGCAAGATGGCTTCTTTCTCAAGAGAGGCATGGGTTACCGGCTTCGACTGCACATGAGAGGTCGCGGAAACGTTCCGGTGTGGGCATCCCTATCCGGCGACGGAGCGCTGGTGGCCGGCCCTGCTTTACTGGGTCGTACCCGAGAGAACTGGCAGGGTGCGGAAGCCATGCTCCGGGCGGCACGGGACGTCCAGAACGCAACTCTGAACATTGAGTTTGAAGGCCCGGGAACCTTGTGGCTCGACCGAATCTACCTGATCGGCGAGGACGCGGTGCTCGGAATCTGGCGGCCCGATGTCGTGGCTGCACTCAAGGCGATGACGCCGGGAGTGGTCCGGTTTGGCGGGAGCTCGATGGAAATTTTTGAGTGGGACCAATGCATTGGTCCATGGGACACGCGCGTGCCGTACGTAACGCCCTGGCGCAGCCTTGAGCCAAATTTCATTGGGGTCGAGGAATTCGTTCAGCTTTGCCAATATATTGGCGCAGAGCCTTTGGTTTGCATGCGCTGGACGGGCAAGACTCCTGCGGATGCCGCGGCCGAAGTCGAATACTTCAACGGCAGCCCCCAAACCCATTGGGGGAAGGTGCGGGCGCAAAACGGCCATCCTGCGCCTTACGGCGTGAAATACTGGCAAATCGGAAACGAAGTTGGCGGGCCCCAGTACGACGCTTCCGTGCGCGCCTTTGCTGAGGCCATGCGTAAAGTCGATCCCACCCTCAAAGTGCTTTCCTCCTTCCCTTCCGCTGACACATTGCGTGAGGGCGGCGGCTACCTCGATTATCTCTGTCCTCACCACTACGAATCCGGAGACTTGGTGGGCAAAGACGAGGATTTCAAGTTTCTGGAGAACGAAATCGCACGCTACGGTGGGGGAAAGGACGTACGTGTAGCCGTTACGGAATGGAACACGACGGGAGGAGAGTTTGGGCTTACTCGGGGAATGCTCCAGACTCTGGGGAACGCCCTGAGCTGCTCGCGGTACCAGAACCTGCTACACCGGCACGCAGACTCCGCCGAAATTGCCGTCCGGTCTAACCTCGTGGACAGCTTTGGCTCGGGCGTCATACTCACCGGACCAGGCTGGCTCTATCTTGCACCGACCTATTACTCGCAGAAGCTCTATACCCGCGCCGCAGGCTCCTACCCGCTTCGGGTCGAACGTACCACTGCTCTCCCGTGGCATCTTAAGGAACCGGATTTGAGCGTCACCTTGAGCGAAGACGGAAGGACGCTTCGCATCTACGGCATCAACTCAACCGCAGAGGCAAGACAACTGAAGTTTCATCTCGTGGATTTTCCCGCCTCGATCAAAGCCGGCACGGTTTACGTCCTGCGAGATCGCGAAGCAGCCGGCACTCCCGAAGTCATGAATAGCCGGGACGACCCCAGCAGGATTACTACCGTCACAAGCCCGGCATCTGCCGGCGGTAAGGACTTTGATTATGCCTTCGCGCCTTTCACTGTGACGCTGCCTCGAGCTTGACCTCGGCGACTGAGCATCGCAGGGGCGCATGGCAATGCTCCCCTACGAGGGTGGCGCATACATTGGTTTCTATGTATGCGCCGATTAAAGATGCTGCGTCCTGGATACCGGGGAAGCCTCTGGGACTGGCCTGGGGTCGCCGACATGAAGGGCAATGTCGGCCCTACCCTCCGATGGCAATGCGCCCCTACGCCAGCAGGCGCCAAAGAGGCTACAATCTGAAATGAGATGGAGCGAAGCAAGTTTCAGGCACTCGTTGCGCAGGCCCTCGATAGCTTGCCCGTGGCATTTCGTGAGAAGCTCACCAACGTAGCGGTTATCGTCGAAGACTTGCCGCCGGAACAAGCGGAGAGCCAAGGATTGCTGCTGGGGCTGTTTCACGGCATTCCTCGCACCGAGAAAAGCGTCTTTTACTCCAGCCCGCCCGACCGGATTTTTCTTTACCAGCGAAACATCGAGGCCATCTGCGCAGCGAGGAGGACGTGCGCCGGCAGATCCGCGCGACGCTGCTCCACGAAGTGGGGCACTACTTTGGGCTCAGTGAAGAGGAGTTGCGCGGGTTGTGAGGACCGCGCGCACACGGCGTAGACACGATCCACACTATGCCAGCGTGACCGTATAGAAGCGGGTCGGCGCCTCCAGGGGTGCTGTGGCGACGGAGCTTACACCCCCTGACTGAAACTCCGCTTCGGCGTAATAGTCCAGCAGGGGGGAGGCCGATTCGGCATGGGTGAGTTCGCCCACGAAAGTTCGCCGGCCCGCTAAGGTCATCGGGCGTTGACTCCACTGTTCCGATCCACTCATGCGAACATACAGCAAGACACGTGGGACTTTTCCACGCCCCGGCGCCACGGCCAAGACCCGCACGCGTTCTCCGGCACGAAGGAGAGTGGGTCGCGTGGGAATGAAGACGCGTGGAGCCGCGTTCGGCTCAGGCCGCCGCACTTCGACCAGAAGCTTTTCCGTTTCCGGCGGCAATTCGCCCAGAAATTCCTTCATCGACATGCGCAGCCGGAACAGCGCCAGGCGCTCGTACTTATTATGCAGGGAGGCCAGCGCCCCAATCTCGTTTCTGTTGCTGACAATCTCCTGGAAGTCCATTAGAGCTTCCCGCACCAGAGGCGCGATCTTGAGCCATAGGGGCACCCCTTCCACCAGCACTTTCTGCCGAGCTTCATCCGCCTTGCCTTGTTTCTTCAACTCAAGCGCCTGTTAAAGCAGATTGAAGAAAAAAGGTACCTG
>CAVXWN010000007.1:0-172951 GCA_963765485.1 uncultured Acidobacteriota bacterium
GAACGGGGTGCGCATCAAAGTGAGAGCTCGGCGGGCAGGCTCCCGGCGAACTCGGAGTGGCGGGGGCGCTCCAGTAGAGCGCGGCCATCCCATCCACGCGGGCTGCGGCTCTGCCGCCTACCGGTTACCACCTGCCACCTATTAACCACCTTTCTTTTCAATAACATTCCGGCTTTCCGCGCCTAACTGCCTTTGTTTTCAAATACATTCGCGCTTTGCCCTCGAGTTTTCCACAGCGGCCCTTTGTTTCCATAGACATTCCCGCGTTGATCGTTCAATTTTGAAGAATTCTTTTTTGCTTCCCCTGCCAGGAAAGACTTCTTGTCTGTCGCGCGGCAAACCAATTCGTGGGCTTTTCGTCCCGCTTGGGACGTTCTCGGAAGTGGGTTGGGGTGGGTAGTAACATTGCAGCATAGTTTCCCCAGCAGGGCGTGGAACACAGAACGGAAATAGGGAACAGGGAATAGGGGAGAACGGCATTGCAGGATAATGTTCCTGGCAAGGCCTTGACCTCTTGCCTAGTTTCACGATCGAATTGTAGCCTATCTTGTTTCGTTTGTCAAGAGACAGGAAGTCTGTTAGTCCGACCGGGACTTGAGCGCACTTTAGTTCTTCATGATAAGGGTCAATACGTTCTTGTCGGCGACACGATTGTAGTGGACCTCGTCTGTTACTTGCCGAATGAGGTGGATTCCGATGCCCTTAAGCTCCGGGTGCTCCAGGAGGGACTTGGGGTCCAAGGGGGCAACCGAGAGCGGGTTGAAGGCAAGTCCCTGGTCAATCAAATCCACCTCGAAAGTTCTTTCTTCACTCCTTACCCGGACCACGAAGCGACCTGGCTCATGGTAGGGATAGTTGACAAGATTGATAGCCGCTTCTTCGAGGTAAGCGTAATGGCAGATATTGGCAACCGCCTCCTCGACGGCCAACTGGATGCGAGGGATCATCTTGGCAGGCAGCCCCGCCTTTTCCGCGCGCGCGGTAATGAAATCCATGACATTCGTGAGTGCAGACAGCTTCGGCCGGGAAGGTGCGCTCCTCTATCCTGCCCAGAAATTCCGGCAATGCCTTGGCGGGTCTTGGGACCTCTTTCCTGGGATTTCTGCCTTCCATGCGGATGAGTAACGAAATGAGCAGGGCCGGCGTAAACATGACAAGAGAAGCGGATAAGGTGCCGGAGTAGCTCCCTGTCCTTTGCCGGAGCCATGCCGCAAAGATTGGCCCGGCAAGGCCTGCTGCTGCCCATGCCGTGAGGATGTACCCGTGGATGGCGGCCAGTTGTTTTGTTCCAAAGAGGTCGCCGATGAAGGCGGGAATGCAGGAAAATCCCCCGCCGTAGCAGGTCATGATGAGAAAGAGCAGGCCCTGGAAGACCAGGGCGTTGGAAGTCTTTGGCAACAGGAAGAAGGCTCCGATTTGAATGGCAAAAAAGCCCGTATAGACGTTGGGCCTCCCAACGTAATCCGAGAGGGCGGCCCACGCGATTCTTCCTCCGCCATTGAAGAGCCCGATCAGTCCCACCATGGCCGCCGCCTGAAAAGCCGTCATGCCGATGACCTCTTGCGCCATGGGAGAGGCAACGGATATGACGGCGATTCCACATGTCACATTGATGAACAGCATGAGCCAGAGCCAGTAGAAACGGCGGGTCCTCACGGCCTCGTTGGCAGCAAGTTCGTCTTCGGTCCTCCTCTCACCGGCGGAGACGGGCCTCTGCATGTAGCCTTCCGGCATCCATCCCGGCTTGGGAGGGGCCAGGTACTGCGAAGAAAGAAACATAACTGTAAAATAAGCGGCCCCCAGCAAGAAGAATGTATTAGCCAGCCCCAGCGTAACGATCAGCCGCTGGATGATCGGGCTGGCGATCAGAGAGGCGAAGCCGAAACCCATGATCGCCAGTCCCGTGGCCAGTCCTCGCTTGTCCGGAAACCACTTGACCAGGGTGGAAACAGGCGCAATATAGCCTACACCAAGACCAATCCCGCCCAGAACACCATAACAGAGATAGAGCAAGAGGATATGGTCCGTTTTCAAGGCAATGCCGGCTCCCGCGATGCCTAAGCCGAAGAAGAACGAGGCGAGGGTGCCAGCTCTTCGGGGGCCGTGCTTCTCGACGAAATGGCCCAACGTCGCGGCTGACAGACCGAGGAAGAGGATGGCAATGCTGAAGGTGAATTGGACGTTTCTTAATCCCCAACCGCTTTGACGGACGATGGGCTTGACAAAAACACTCCAGGCATAGACGGAACCTATGGATAGATGAATCCCCACTGCCGAGGCGGCGATGAGCCACCGATTCTTAGTGTCTGTCATGAGACGCCTCCGAATCTAACCCAGCAGCGCGAATGGTCTCTTCACACTTGTCAACCCGCTTGACAACCGCGCGAAATAATACAAAGGCGCGAAAAATAGAGCAAGGCATTTCCCAGGATCGCAAGGGAAGAATCGGGAGGGGCCTTCGTTGAATCGGAGAGAGCGGCCGTTGGCCTGCCGGGCCGTGCCAGCGGACTTGCGGATTCCATTCCGGGCTGCCTTGACCCTAGCTAAGGCTCTTCAGGATCGGACAGGGCCGCCAGGAATAGAACCGTCAGGGGGCATTGATGCCTTGCTCTCACCGCGGCTGCCGCTCTGCGCGTGGGCGATCGCCTCATCGCAGGTGGGATAGATTGAGAATAGGCTGGTGAAACCGGCGATATTGAAAATCTCACGGATATGATCACTGAGGGCGGCCAGGGCGAGCTTTCCATTGGCCTTTTGCAAATTCCTTGCCACCTCAATCAGTAACCGCAGACCGGAACTGCTGATATAAGTCAGGTCCGAGAAATCGAAAACGAGACGTCGTTCACCTTGATCCAGAAGGTTCATCAGCCTCTTACCCACACAGGGGGATGTCTCGGCGTCTAACCTGCCGCGCAGGCCGATGATTTTAACGTCGCCTCTTTTCTGCTCTGTAATTTCCATACGACCTCCCCTTGGCGATACGTGGCGGTGGTGCGAGCCTGGTGTGCCGGTTGCCATCATAAACGCAGGGTATCGCGTTGGCAATGATTTCCTCAAAAAGGCAGGTCTGCGCTGCTCCCGGATTGATGGGAGCGGGGGGATTCACTGCTCACGGATAGGATAGCGTCCGTAAGTCTTTGCGGTCGCGTAGAAAGCAAGGATGTTTTCGATCGGTACCTCGGGCTGGATATTATGAGCCGGCGAGATGATCAATCCCCCGCCTTTCCCTGCCGTTCGTAACCGCAACCTGACTTCATTGGCCACATCCTCAGGGGTTCCGAAGGGAAGGACTTCCTGGATATCCACAGTTCCCCAGAATGTGAGGTGGTCTCCATAGTCCTTCTTCACCCTGGCAGGATCCATCGATTTCGGTTGGACAGGATTCAGGATGTCAAGGCCAACTTCGATGAGATCGGGAATAATGGGATAAATGTTGCCGTCGGAGTGGAAGGCGATCTTTACTTGGGGGTTGATAGCCTTCCATTTGCCAAAAAGCTGTGCGTAGCGCGGCTTGAAGAACTCTCGAAAGAGCTGCGGAGAAATCAGCATTCGATCTTGCGTGCCAAAGTCATCCCCAATCCAGATGACATCCACACCCAGCCCGACCATTCTGGTGCCGGCTTTGTCGATCCAGGTCATCAGTTTGTCGAGATATGCGTGCATAAAGTCTTTGTTCGTCACCATATCCATCAAGACTTTTTCCATCCCGCGCAGATACCACGCAAGCTCGAACAGAGTGCAAGCGCATCCGCCCATGATCCCGTACTCGTGGCCGTATTGGGCGACCATCTGGCGCGCGCCGCCATAACGATCATCTTCGTTGAAGTCCGGCATAGAGAAAGCGGACGGATCGACAATGTCTTCGAGGGGGTGCCTTACCATTTCCGTGTACGAGCCACCCGCCGCGTTCTTGAACCATTTCCAGCCGATTCCCCACTCATCGGTATATTCCTCGGCGGGATCAGCGTAGTAGCTTGTGCAGGGGCCGACCCAGGAAATCAGAAAGTCGTGGTCCATGAGGATCGGAAGCGGGCCACCGGCAGCCTTGTAAGTCTCCGTCCGATCCGATTCCACACCCAGATGGCGCAACAGGGTCTTCTCCGCTTCGGGTGTGTACCAGGCGCAGATCGGTACCCGATCGGGCTCCTCATGGTTAATCGCAGTCAGCAAACGCTCTCTATGGTTCATCGGCTTCTCCGGCCAAAGGAAGCTGTCAGCCATCAACTTTCAGCCGTCAGCCTTCTCAACCCTTCCACCCTCTTGCACTAAACACCGCAAGATAGTTTAGCTGCGAAGACTCTCCGTGATCTCTGTGGGCACGAAACACTCATCGCAGAGGGCACTGAGACCTCCGTGGTCCCTGTGTTGAGGTTTCAGAGGCACAGAGGACCCGGAGAAGTTCATTGCGCGTTGTGTGAGAAGTCACGCAATTCTCTCGATCTCGAGTTGATTTCGCGCGACAAATCCCAGGGCCTCTTGGAGATGGAAAACCCCATCGTGGCATCCCAAGGCCCGCGTGCAGGAGGCGCCCACAGCACTGGCAAAGCGCAGTGAGTCTTCGAGCGACCAACCCTCGAGCATCCCAACCAGGAAGCCGGCGTCAAAAGCGTCTCCACTTCCCGATTCGTCAATGGAGTCGACCTTGAAAGCGCCCGCGCGCAGAATCTCGCTTCCCCGCCTGGCCAGCGCACCTGCTTTACCCTGAGTAATCACGATGGTTCCGTCAGGATTGAAGCGGGCCAAGATTTCCGCCTGCTCAAGTGGGTCACGACGGCCTGTCAGCGCGCGGGCCTCGTCGTTATTGGGCAAGAACAAATCCGTGTAGGGAAGAGCTTGCTTAACATCTTCCAGAGGGGACTCGGCCCCTGCGGGAATCACGACATCCAAAGCTGTCATCAACCCGCGCCGCTTGGCCTCGCGGAACAGCCCAACGAGATGTTCGGGCCGGAATGCCGGCATGGCGAGGTACCCTCCCACGTATAGTGCGCGTGCGCCATCCATCACCCTGGTATCAATGTCGGTGATCGAAAAATCGGCGTTAGCGCCAAAACAGTGGAAGTAACGGCGGTCCTGCCCCCGGACGTTGACAATGAAAGTACAAGATGTGGGATGAGTCCGGCTCCGTCGGATGAAAGAACTGTCGATGCCCAAGCGTTTCACGTCCTGCAGAACAAACTCCCCGAAAAGATCGTTGCCGACCTTGCCGAGCACACTTGTGCTTCGGCCCAGACGTCCCAAATCAGCCGCTGCGTTGGCAGCGCATCCTCCGACACTCAGCAGATAGCGGTCGAGGAGCGCCAGTTCGCCGGCGGCTGGAATGGAGGCGATAGGGTTCCCGAAGATGTCGGCAACTAAGATTCCAAGGCAAACGACATCGGCCATTTCGAAGTCACCCGCTTTTCTCCCGCTCTTGCCGGAACGTTGTCGCGCCGCGAAGTTTTGTAGCGGCAAGCCGCCCTTCGACAAGCTCAGGGCGGTGAGCCAAGTCGCACGGCGCTCGCCCCAGGGCCGAACGCCGTTCGGCCCTACAACTCGTTCCTGGTTGAGCGCGGCGCTCCGCGCCAGCGCACGCTTCGGCACAAGGCTTACTTGCTCGCATTCAGTGGCCGCAACTTCAGGCTGAACGTCTTGATCTGGTACGGGCCCAAGTAAAACTGGAACGTATCGTTCGCAACTCTGAGTTCCCCGCTGCCGTCCTCGAGCAAGTTCACCTCACGCAGTGAAGAGATCGCAGCGTTTAGCTTGATCTTCACACCGCTGGCCGGGCGCCCTGCCGCCTCGTAAACCCTCAAGACTACTCTGCCGTCCCGTCCTGGCTTCAGTGCGGAGACCACAGCATCGCGCTGGGAGACCTCCAGCAATCCCCAGCGCTTCGGCAAGCTACCTGCGTGCACTGCCACCTTGCGAACAAGCAGCGGGTTATTGAACTCCCACCCCGCCCTATACACCTCTGCGGCGCGCCAATCGCCTTCGTGGGGCACGAGAGCGTAATCAAACGTTCGCTTAACCCCCAACTCGAGCCCGTAATCCGTAGGAGCGCCTTGTTCGTAACTGGCGACCGAGCGCATCAGAGATAGCATTAGGGTCCCATCGGCAACATTGTTTCCGGGAAGCCCGCGATTGATTAGAGCTACACCCTTGGTCCCGTCACTGTAATCGATCCAATTCTGCGCCGGAAACTCCTGCGCCTGGGGCCGTTCGATTGCGCCGAAGGGAATTTCGTCGAACCTCTGCCCGTTCTTGATGGAAGTTGGGAACAAGACTCGGTAGCGCACCAACTTGTCGTTATTAACGATGTCTGTCCGGAAATCGATTCGATGAATTCCGGGGTAGAGCCTTACGCTTGTCTCGAAGCTGCCGCCGCCAAACGGATGAGTGATGTGGAACTGAGAAAATACCGGCCCCTGCTCAGTCGTCCCGTCGCCGCCGACCCATTCCTTGCTGAGATGCGTATTCCCGAGCGTAGACAGCCCTTGCCTGCGGGTCATGGCTGTGAACCTCGCCGCATCCAAGTTGCCGTATAGCTCCCAAAAGTCCCCGCCATCCTGCTCGCGTTCCACCACGTTAGCCGGGCGGCCACCCAGCGCCTCCCAATCGCCGGCCTTCACCCGCAGTTTGATCATCTCACCCGTCCAAAGGTCAAAGTCGGCGCGGTAATTCTCATTCTCAATGGACCCGAAGTCTTCGTGGGCAGTAGTGGGAAAGCCGGCAGCAGCAGCACTGCCTGCTGCGCCCATCGAGCCGTCGTGCTTGGAAGTTATTTGGTACACGGAATAGCCAAGCGCCGGCACGTCACGAGCAATAAAGGCAATCTTCGCGTGCTTGATGCCACCCTGGCCATAGCGTTCCGTTTCGAGGTACTGGATCGGAATGGCTTCGCCGGATGGACCGATGAGTTCAACAAATTTACTGCCTGCTTCAGAAAAGCCGATGTCAACTTCTACGATATCGCTTCGCGGCCACCCGAGAGAGTTGAAGACGACAACCGGAAGGCCGTCAGTTCGAGTGTCAACCTTGGAGGCGATCTCGTCGATATCCGTCTCCACCGTTGCATCCCCAAGGCTCTTGGAGAATTGGTACCCGCGAATCGTATCCTCGTAAACCTTGTCGACCATCGTCCCGGAGGCCAAATCGTGAGCTTGATTGAAGAGCACCGGCTCCCAAGCCCCGGTCAGGCCGCCGCTGTCCGCTGGAAACCCCAGCCAGGAGGCCAAGGCGCTCAATTTTTCGGCGGTAGTGAGGATGCGTTCGAGGTTTCTCATCCACTGCTTGAGTTCAATTCGAGAGCTGTACACACCTTGAAAGACGGGGTTGAGTTCGCCGGTCACCACCGGCCGGTCCGGCCGTTTATCAACCACGGCCGCGAAATCGCTCGGCACTCCAAATCGCAAGGTAAAGGGTTGTTTCCCTTCTCGATTGCATTCATCGACCTTGATCGGCAGAGCTTCTTCAGGATCGGTTACGTCGGGTCCCGCCGCCGCAACACGGTCCGGCCACCGGGAATAATTCCCAAGCGCATCCCATTGTTGGCGCGCGTACTCTTCGAACTCCAACAAGCTAGGGGGAGTGGGGTAGAACATGCAGTAGCTTAACGGTAGCCAGATGGCGGAAATTCTGCTGCCGTCAATTCCCTCCCAGAGGAATTCGGAGGGGGTATTAGCACGCGGGCCCCGCTGGAACCAGTAGGACTTGTACCCCGCGAGCTTCAGGAGTTGCGGCATCTGGGCATGATGCCCGAAGGTGTCCACCGCCCAACCCACGGTCACGTTCGCGCCTAGTTTCTCACGGTAGTAGGTCTTCCCGTAGAGGGCTTGTCGAATCCACGACTCACCGCTGGGAATATTCACGTCAAGCATAACGTCGTTCGCGCCCACCAGCTCCAATCTTCCTTCCGACACCAGTTTCCGGAAAATCGGCTCCTGTTCGGGATACCTCTCCAGGAATGGCTTCACGTAAGCCACCTGGTCGAGCACAAAACGGTATTCCGGGTGGGTCTTCAACAGCTCGAGCGCCGTCAGAATGTGAGGCAGACCGATCTCCAGGTATTCTTCTCGTGTCTTGAAGACGGCGCCTTCCCAGTGTGTGTGAGGGATGATCCAAAAAGTGTTGTTCGATTGGTTCACCGCAGCCCCTGTTGCCGGTCTAACAGAATCGCTGCCGGCCTGCCCACCGGCACCGATGGGCGCGCACAAAAGGACGCTAAGAATGAGTCCAGCAATTGTTCGCATAGCCATGATGACTCCCGTTACAAGAATTATGAATATGTGGCTGCCGCTGCCGACCTTCCGCTGCTCTGAAATTAGCCACGGACGTTGTAGGGCCGACCCTTGGGTCGGCCAAGCCGGGGCAAGCCCCGGCCCTACGGTGTACATTTCATGGTTTCCGGGTGCCCGCCAGCCGACGGGTATGAGCGACTGCCACGAAAATGTTCCCTTCCTCGGCAAAGGCGGGGACAGGGAGTGACGGGCTAAACGGACTAGCCTCTCACCTCGAGAGGCGACGAAAACGCGGTCAGCCTTTCGCTTTGCCCGCGGACCCAAAAGCCTGCAACAGCTTAACCACTTCCCGCTTCACTGCTTCCCGCGCCGCCACCAGGATATCGTTCTTGCCTCCCATGCCCACGAATGGATGCGGGCTCATAGGTTCGTGGTACTTCCGCAGGCTGCCTCGAAGGGCACGGAGGTACACCTGTTTGATTCCTGTTCCAAAATTAAATTTCGCTACCCCGTAGCGGACAGCCTGCTGAACGCTCTTTCTGGGAAACCCGGTCCCCCCGTGCACCACGAGGGGTAGCCCGACCTGCCGGTCAATTTCAGCCAGCAGTTCTAAATCAATGACGGCCCGGCCGCGAGCCATGATGTGAACGTTCCCAATCGAGACCGCCAAGGCGTCAACACCTGTTGATTGGGCAAACTCGCTCGCGGATTCCGGATCCGTGAGACCACGCTGATGCCCCCGCGCAGAAACACCTTCGGGCAAATGGCCGAATTGCGCTTCGACGGCTACACCTCGGCGGTGGGACCACTTCACCACGCGCTGGACGAGGTCGTGATACTCGGCCGCACTCAATCGCTCATCTTCTACCATGACCCCGTTGAACCCGAGGTCGACGGCTTTTTTGATCTGATCGAAACTATCCGTCTCGTTCAACAGCAAAGCAACGGGCACACTGGCGAGGCGGGCTGCCGCGAGGCCGAGCGCCCCATAGTACTCAAGCCGTTCCGGATGGGGCCGCTCCGGCCGCATGAGAAAGCCGCCCCCAAAACCAATAAGCACCGGGGAGCGCGTCTCCTCCGCCGCCTCTACCACCGCCTGGAGGGATTCGAGGTTCCAGGCCTCGAAATAACAGAGGGCGTAGCGCCCACGGCGAGCCCTCCCAAGCATGTCCTTCATGGACGTCAAAGCCACAATTGCCCCTCCTACCCAGCTCTTAGACCGATTTCCGGTATGGGAATCTCTCTTCCATTTTGAAAACATCCTGCCATGGCCGCATCCCGCCGGTCGTGGTCAAATCACTGAGGTTCATCGCTCCTGCACATACAGCAAAACGCAATGTCTTTTCATGGCTCCACCCTCTGTAGAGTCCATAAAGTATACCGGCACAGAATGAGTCGCCCGCTCCAGTGCTTCCCACAATATAACTCTCCGGAAGATCCAAAGAGGGCTGCAGAATCTCACACCGGTCCTTCGTCAGAAGGTAAGCTCCTTCTGGAAAATGAATCACCACGAGCTCGTTTACTCCGAGTGAAAGAATGACCGTGGCAATTCGTTTCAGATTAGCTGGGATCAGCGCGTGATCCTTTCGAATCGGTACTCCCGAAAGCTTTTCGGCCTCGAAGTCGTTTATGATGCAATAAGCGGTGAACTTTAGCGCCGGGGAGACGATCTGGTCGTAGCGGTCGCTGTCTTCCGACACCAAATCAATGGAAGTCTTGATGTTCCGTTCCTGAACCTTGGCTAAGAGTCTCGCGGCAACGGTCTTGAATTGGTCATCAGGTTGGTACATCGCATCTAGGAGATTCAGATAGCCCAAATGGAACAAGTCGACGTGTAGCTTGTCCAGGTCAATATCGTCAGGACAAAACAAGCGGTTTGCCCCCCGGTAATGGAAAAAGGTTCTACGTCCGGTGGAAGCAACGTTGAAAACATCCGTGTACGCCGTCCCGTCCTTACTCGTCCTCCTTAGCTGGTCGAGATGGACGCGGGGGTACCCGCGAAACTGACTGACCAGAAAGTCTCCGTACGAGTCGTTTCCGATTCGCGCCAAAGCGTATACGTCAAGGCTGTCGTCGAATATGGCGAGGTTGAGGGTCACATTGAAACCGCATCCGCCCCCACCCATGGATTCGGCTGTTATGTTCGCGATGGACGTCTCGGACGGATAATGGTCGATCACCTTGACAAGATCAAGAACGAAGTTCCCGGCGCACGCAATTCCCTGCCCCTTATCGGTTGTCATAGCTCCATTCTCTCTTGGATAAATCTCAGTCGACGGCTTCAGAGGTGATCAGAGTGGCAGGCCTTGGCCTAGCCTCATCTCCTGCCTTGTAGCGGCGCTCCATGAGCGCTCAAGTCATTGACTCCAAAATGCGGGGGTCATAGAACACCGCTACAATCACACGGCATCCCCCCAGAGCAAGGGCGGACTCGTCCGAACTTAGGGCGAGACTACGCCCTGATTCCGCGCGCACTTCCACCCCCTGCTCCAAAGAAACGCGCTTGCTGGGGAGTCCTACAATCTCCGGCAGGTCTAGGTCTGGCTCGGACGCACGTTCGCAGCGCGGGGGCCTTTATCCCCTCTTTCCACTTCGAGTTCGACGCTCGCCCCCTCCTTTAAAGCGTCGAAGTCAAGCCCCTGAAGGCTGCTACGATGGAAGAACACCTCTTGCCCATCAGTAGTACGGATAAACCCAAACCCGCGGTCACGGATAATTCGCTTGATAGTCCCTCGCATGGCCACCTCGGACAGCGTATGGGGATCTTCGCGCCGGGTCGAAAAAGAACAAGCCACCTGCGCGTGAAGTCGTCTCGCGTACGCACTGGCGCAACTTTACCAACACCAAGCCCTATTGTCAAAGGGCATCATGAGATGCTTCGCTGCCGTGAAAATGGCTCCCCTCCTCGGCTGAGGAGGGGTCAGGGGGGGTGGGTAAGAGACCCGGCGCGCAGGCCAACCACCCCCGTGCCCCTCCTTAACCAAGGAGGGGAATTACCTGCACCGTTTTCATGCACGATGGTGAGCGGAAGGATCATGGAATCTGCGGTCAGCATGACAGCATTGTGCATTCGCGCCGCTCTTCTGGCATCACGGAACCAGCTCTTTAGCTGTGCATGACAGCGAACGGAGCTCAGCGTGACAGCGCTCGCGCTCAGCTATGGCTCGGGCCCGGGGGAAATTATCCAACGATTACGGCGGAGGAATTCGTTCACGACGCCGATCTCCCTTGCGTCACACAGCACCAAGCGGCAAAAAACCTCCGCTGTCCCCACCTTGGGCTCGATCTTCGCGACCTGGCGAAAAGCAACGTGGGCATCCTTCTTGCGATCGAGCTGCCATAAAGAGATAGACTGAAGGGCCAGCATGGATGCGGAGTCCGGTTCTGACCCAAGCGCCATCGCACATTCCGCCAAGGCGCCCTCGAGGTCGTGCTGCTTCCAGAGAATTAGTGCCATCAGGCGGTGCCCCTCGGCCGCCTGGGGCTTCTCTGCAATCAGCGCCCCCGCCTTTGCAGTGGCTTGATTCAAATTCTCTCGACGGACCAGCCCCATCACTAGCTGCTCTTGCGCCGGTAGAAAATCCGGGTGCTGACGCGTGACTTTCTCCAGCAGTTCCGTTGCGCGTCCGGCATCCCCGGTCTCATTCAGCAAAACTGCAAGCTCATATTGGCTCTGCCAATCTTGCGGATCCAGCGCCACCACTTTTTCAAGCATGTTTCTCGCGTCAGTCGAACGACCCTGTTGAATGAAAATCTGCGCCATGCCCGCATACGCCGGGGCTAGGTTGGGAGAAACCTGGATGGCTCGCTGGAACTTTTCTGCCGCCTGGGCATATCTTCGCTGGAAGAACCGCATTTGCCCGAGCGCCAGGTACGCTTCGCCTTCTTTCGGGTTGAGTTGCACTGCTTTTTCGTATTCCGCCGCAGCTTTATCTTCTTCTGCTTCGGCAAAGTAGGCCCGGCCGAGGGCCACGTGCATTCCCGCATTATCGGGCGCCAGTCGCACAGCCTCCTCGGCATCACCTCGAGCCTCCTCTTTTCGCCCCCCTTCCAAGTCGATCTGCGTCAGGATTAGCCGAACCGATGCATCCTGTGGCCTGAGAGCCGCCAGCTTTCTGAACTCGGCGGCGGCCAGCGCGCGATAGTCCTGCACCGCCGTGCCGCCGGCGCGCTTCGGAATCGAAGACTGGTTGCTCAAGGCCCAGGCAGTCATTGCCAGCGCATAATGGGCATCCGCATCCGAAGGGTCGAGGCGCGTAGCCACGTCCAGCTCTCGCAGTGCTCCTTCGCCCTGGCCGCGCGCTCGCAGAGCCTGGCCCAGCCCGCGGTGCGCCATCTCAAGTTCCGGTTGCAACTCGATGGCCTTGCGAAATTCAGCCTCGGCGCCTGCCGCGTCATTTCGTGAAAGCATGTCGAAGCCTTTGTTTATCACCTCGGAGACTCCCGGCAAGGGCTGAGTGGAAGCCGGTAAGGCGGTCTGCTGCGCCAGTGCGGAAGTCCGGGCAGGCAGCAAGCTACTCAGGGAGAAAGGGCAACCGACCATGACTAAAGTTGCTCCGACGAGCCAAAGCATGCGCCTCTTCGCACTGGCGGGATGCTGAGAAACCTTGGTGATTGGATTGGCCATTTGTAGCGGCGCTCTATGAGCGCCGACGTCATCGATTCTAAAATACGGCGGTCATAGACCGCCGCTACAGCGCAGTGGTGTCTCCGGGATTCGGGAAGTGTCACGGAGCCATTTGAATCTGCTCGGGATCACGGATTACGATTTCTGGTTTTCCCTGGAACGTGGTAATGGGTCCGTGGATCTCAATTTGCCTTCCCGCCAGGGATTCGAGATCTCCAAATTTGTTCTTGTCGGAAGAAAAAATCACGCTGGTGAAGGGACAGTCACGGTAGTCCTCGCAGAAGTCGAGGAAAGTATTGCCACCCCGCGAGGTGAAAACCTTAATGACGCGTCCGGAAACGCAGCCCGTTTCGCCCGCGTGCGAACCAGCGTCGTGGAAGTCCACGCATCCTGCCGCATTGCCTGGGGAAGAAAAACGAGAAGCCAAGGAGGATGCCTGCGATGGAGAACGACCAGCGCGGCGACCTACGAAAATTCCCAAGCAGAACACCGCCAGAACAATCGCCGCCACGAGTATCTGCTTTCGCCTCATCTCGAGACCTTTTCGGGACGCCACTTGGGGTCACGGCAGAGGGCGTGAAATCCCCGAAGCAGCACGCGCCCGCTCAGACACTTTCGCATGGACGGGCGTACCTGGGAGCAAGGGCTTTCCCGCCCGAACCCACGCAGTATACCAGAGAGTGCTGACGAACGAGGCCCCGGCCTCTAGCCGCTTCTCTGCGAGCGGCCCTGCAAGTTCATAGAACTTCGCGGTATACTGGGGATCGAGGTAGTTCCGGCCGAAAACCGCGATGTGATCGGATGCGAAGACAATGCTGCTCGAGGAAAAGCTTGCCATCATCTCCTGAAATATCCGCGCGCGCAGGTCCGGCTCGAAAGTGGCAGGCCGGGGCTTGAGTTGCCATGCATCAGCGAGGGCGTTCACCAGGTCGGTCTCGAAGCGAGCGTGAATCCCCGCCTGGCCGGTCAATTGGCCGTCGTAGTTTTTGACCGTGTGGAGGGGTTGGGTGAGATCGGCGGCGTAATGCGCTGCGAAAATCGCCTCGCGGTCCACTTCATGCCAGCGCCGGCGCCGGAGGGATTCGGCCAGCCGCAGCGTAAAGCGCTCAATCTGCCAGACCGAGTCTCCGTGCGCGAGCTGCCAGTGCGTGGGCCCTGCCCTTTCCACGACGAATTGCCGCCGAAAGTTGAGAAACGGGAAAATGTCATCGGCGTCCAGGTCAGTGTAATGGTGAGGGCGCTCTGACGCGTCATCACGCGCGAGCAGATCAGGGTCAATGGCGTGCTCCAACCAGTACGCTTTGCGCGCCTGGAAATATGAGCGAAGTGGTTCGGGCAGATTCTCCACGGCAGCAGCGTTGATCAAGGTGTGCCCGCGTTCCCCCCAGGCCAATCCGCGCCCGGGCAAGTTGGCAAAAACGATGAACAGAATCACCGCGACCGGCCACTTCCGGCGATCACTTGACCGACCTTTACAAACGGGAGAGGTCATATGCTCACTTTCCTTTCGCCGTGAACAATCTCTGAACCGACCGCCATTGCACATTGTATTCTTTTCCGTGTAAAGGTTGGAACCTGATTGACAACCTGATTGACGACATCAACCTGCACCTTGTAGAATCCCCCTTCAATTTCGCTTAATCATTCGAAACGGCGCGTGGTTCATTTCGCACGCTTGATCGAATCAGGTGTTCTACAATGCTCCGGAGCGACGGCGTGCCGAGGCTTATTGGGTGCGCGGATCACTGGTCCGAAAGGAAAATTCAATAGGAGGATGGTCGCATGAACAACGAGGGGAAACTCGCAGGGAAGAGGGTGCTCGTCACAGGGTCCGGCACGGGCATCGGACGGGAAATCGCTCTGGAATTCGCCCGCCAGTCCGCCGACGTGGTCCTGCACTACGGACACAGCGAGCACGGAGCGAAAACAGCCGTTGAAGAAATCCGGCGCTTGGGGCGACGCTCGACCGCCATCCGGGCGGATTTCAACGCCGTCGAGGAAGCAGCGGCGCTTGCCGACAAGGCGGCAGATTTTCTGGGCGGAATCGACTGTTTAGTGAACAACTCGGGCATCACCATGAACAAACCGTTTCTCAAGGTATCGGTCGAGCAGTTTGACACGCTGATGAACGTCAACGTCCGTTCACCCTTCTTCTTGGCGCAACGCGTCGTGGAGCATATGTTGCAGCATGGCGGCGGCGCCATCTGCAACTTGACGTCTATCCATGGGGTTGCAGGCGCCCCTGAACACTCGGTGTATGCGGCCACTAAAGGCGCCATTATTGCCTACACTCGAACCCTTGGCGTCGAGCTGGCACACAAGGGAATCCGCCTTAACGCGATTGCTCCAGGTTGGGTCACTGTGGAGAATCACTTCAAAGCTATTAAAGGGGTAACCGAGAAGGAGTACAACGCCACCGCCGAAAAAATGATTCCCGTGGGACGCGCCGGCCGGCCCCTGGACGTCGCCCGTCTGGCCGTCTTCCTCTGCTCGAGCGATGCCGAGTTCATCGTCGGTCAAACCATCCTTGTGGATGGAGGAAGTGCTGCGCTGATGTCGCTGATGACGGATTTCCGGAGCGAGTCAACAGCCCGCTTTGGCATCGGCTATGTTCCAGGCGTCTGAATTTCGGATTCGTCGCGTTTAGAACCAGTTCACGCGGAGGATAACTACTCGTGCCGAAGCGCCACCATAGGATCGACTTCGGTCGCGCGCCACGCGGGAATGTAACAAGCAAGGAAGGCAGTTCCCCCCATCAGCAACAACACGAGTGCAAGCGTCGCCGGGTCCGCTGGCCGCACACCGTAGAGCAGGCTTGCCATCCATCGCGTCAGTCCGAGCGCAGCGGCCAGGCCAACCGCCGTCCCGGCCGCCGCCAGCGCCATCCCTTCACGTACGACCAACGTCAGGATCTCGTGTCGCGATGCGCCCAGGGCCATACGCACGCCCAACTCATGCGTGCGCCGACTTACCGCATAAGACATCACGCCATAGATTCCCACCGCTGCCAGCGCCAGCGCCGTGGAAGCGAAGATGATAAGCAGGAGCATGGCGAAGCGCCGTTCGGCGAGGGACACCGAAATCATTTGCTCCATGGTCTGGACCCCGAAGATTGGCTGGTCCTCGGTGGGCCCCGCCACTTGCGCCCGCACCGCGGAGACCACGCTTAACGGATCGGGAGCGGTGCGCAAAACGAGTCGTATCAAACCCGCTACGCCCCCCACCATGAACCTCTCAGGAACCTGGAGGAAGGGAAAATATATCTCGTCCCGGATCTTGGAGGTGTCGTCCGAGTCGAGGCCCCAATGCTTCACGTGGCCGACGACGCCAACGATCTGGACCGGACCTGCAGCCATCAGGTTGATTCGATTGCCGACTGCATCTTGCCCGGGGAATAGGCGCTTGGCCATAACCTCGTCAATCACTACCACCGGGGAAGAGGTAACCGTGTCCCGATCCGTAAAAAAGCGGCCTTTCAATAACGGAATCTCCATCGCACGGAGGTAGTTGGGAGTCACGATGTACATTAGACCGAACGACATCCGGTCCTGCGGTGGCTGCGGGCCACTTCCCAGCCAGTATGAAATTTCCATGTCATAGCCGTTCAGGGGAATCAGAGTTGTCAGAGACGCCTGCTGGACCCCTGGGACCTTTGCTACGCGTTCGAGCATCCGCTGGTAAGCTAGCCCAATTCCCGACCCACTGGCCAAGACCGTCGGTGAGACTGCAACTTGCGTCGTCAAGACATGGTGGATGTTGAAACCCGGGTCAATCCGCCACAGCCGCCAAATGCTTTGAATCATCAACCCGGCGCCCGCCAGCAACACCACCGCTAGGCCCACCTCCACCACTACAAAAATGCCTTCCGCACGATGACGCCCCCCACCACTGCCGCGCCCACCCTCCTTCAGCGACTCCTGCATGCTCACATTCCAACTGTGGAAGGCTGGGGCGAGTCCGAACAAAACGCCGGTGAGAGTCGAGACCAACAGCGTGAACACCAGCACGTACGGGTCGAGCCTGACCTCAGTGCTGCTTGGCAATGTGTCGGGCGCCGCCGCCAACACGAGACGGGTTCCCCAAGCCGCCAGGAGCAAACCAAATACGGAGGCCGCCAGGGCCAGCAATATACTCTCCGTCAGAAGCTGGCGCACCACACGCTGGCGGTCGGCCCCCAGCGCCGCGCGGATGGCAAACTCGCGGCTGCGAGCGCTGGAGCGCGCCAGAAGCAGGTTCGCGACATTGGCGCAGGCGATGAGCAGCACAAATCCTACCGCAACCAACAGCAGCAATAACGTGGGCTGGATAGATCCCACCATATCGTCTCTCATCCCGACCACCGTGGCCCCGCGCCCTGCATTCGTTTTCGGGTACTGTTGAGCTAGCGCGCGGGCGATTGCGGTCATCTCCGCTTGCGCCGCAGTCATGGTGACACCCGGCTTGAGCCGGCCTACCACGTGCAGCCCGGGATGCTCCTCTCGGTCGTGAAGGTTAGCGGAGTTCCATTGACCTAAAGGAACGTAGAGTTCGGCCTGCTCACGGAATCGAAAGTCCGAGGGCAGAACGCCAATCACGGTGTAACTCTTGGCACTCAGAGTTAGGGATCTGCCAAGAATGTTCGGGTCGGCGCCGAATCGTCGTTTCCACAGGCCATAGCTGAGTATCACCGCGCCTCCGGCGCCCTGCTCGTCCTCCTGAGACAAGAAATTCCGGCCCAGCAGTGGACTCACACCCACCACGGTCAGGAAGCTCGCCGAGACGAGCCCGGCCCTGAGATGCTCCGGCTGGCCGACACCCGTAAAGTTGAAGTCATCCGCGCCGTAAGCGGCTATGTCCGTGAAAGAATGATTCTCACGCCGCCAGTCGAGAAAATTGGGGTAGGCAACTGTAAGCTTCCCAAACTGCGGAGACTTCTCGTAGATCATCATGAGCCGCGTGGGCTCCGGGTAAGGCAACGGCCGCAGCAGCACAGCATTCACCACGCTGAAAGTCGCGGTGTTCGCGCCGATACCGAGCGCCAGCGTCAGTACGGCGACAGCGGAGAAGCCTGGATTCTTAACCAGCGTCCGCAGGCCGAAGCGAACGTCCTGCATCAGTTGCTCGAGCCAGCCCCAGCCCCACATGTCGCGTGTCACCTGTTTCACCAAGACGACGTTGCCGAATTCGCGGGCGGCCGATGCACGGGCTTCCCCGGCGGTTTCACCTTGCGCCATGCGCTCCTTTACGGCCATGCGCAGGTGACTCTGGACCTCCTCATCCAGGTCCTCTTCGCGCTGCCTGCGACGAAACAAGCATTCCCAAAGACTCATACCTGACCTCCACTCGGTGCGGAATTCATCATGCCCGCAATGCTCCCCACGGGCCGAGCGCCGCGCGGCCCTACGGCCCTTCACTTGCGGCGGGCTTCATGATGCCGGCGATGGCGGTGACGATCTGCGTCCAGCGCGCCTGCTCCGAGAGCAACTGCTTCTTGCCCGCGCGAGTCAGGCGGTAATACTTGGCGCGCTGATTGCACTCTGTCTGCTTCCACTGCGCCGTTACCCAGCCCTGCTTTTCCAGCCGATGGAGCGCGGGGTACAGCGAGCCGGTCTCAACCTGCAAGACTTCGCCCGATCGTCCTTGAATAGACTGGCTGATCCCGTAGCCGTGCTGCGGCCCCCACTGTAGCGTCTGGAGGATGAGCAGGTCGAGGGTACCCTGCAGTAATTCGATCCGGTTCTGATAGCGTTCTCGTTTGGGTCTCATGGCTATAGGCAATCTACACCCCAGGGAAGTAGAATGTCAACATCCTTGTGAAGCTGGCTCGTACTACTATGGCCCAGCCTCCCAAAAGGAACACGTTCGTAAACTCCAGAAAACGTGTGGGACTGACTTACCGACGCTCCCTGCTGCGCGTCGAGGGGGGCGGCGGGGCTAGTAGCCGCGTCCGACCGATGCAGCCTTGGCCTGCTTCTTTCTGGCGTCCTCATTCCCCAACGTCAGCGTGAAACCACGTCCGTCCGCACTGGAAGCAACGAAGGCTGAGAACCCGGCTGGCGATTGCATTGAGAAGCGGTGAGCGGTATGTTGCTAGTTGACTGGAAAGCCAAAGCGAAATTCCGGATTAAGGTCATGAGCGCAGACTTTTCACTCTTCACTCGAACGGCAAGCAAATTCGCGGCCGGCACCGACAGGCTGATCGAAGTGGGGAAGTATGTTCGTGGGCAAGTATTCGTAAAGGCGGCAAAGCGCTTCGTCCGCCCCGGCGCAAAGATTTTGGACTACGGCTGTGGTCCTGGCCGCATTTCCGTTTTGCTCGCACGATCCGGCTTTCGGGTTCAAGGCGTTGATCCGGCGCCGGGCATGCTGAGGGAGGCTGTCGCACAGGATTTGACTGGTCTCGACGTCGAGTTCGCACTCATGCCCGAAGAAGGCCCCTCTTTGCCGGTTGCCGGCTTCGACTGTGTGGTCTGTTCCAGCGTGATCCAATATGCGCCATCCGCCGCTGATCTCCTGGCCGCGTTCCGAGAAACTCTTCGGGCGGATGGGGTTCTTATTATGAGTTACGCCAACCGGCTCAGCCTGTGGCGAAGGTACCCCAAGTGGCGCAACACCCGAGCCCAACATTTGGCTCTCCAGAAGCACATCTGGAACTTTAGTCAAGTCCGAGGGGAACTCCGCCGGGCTGGCTTTGCGGTCCTCGATGGACCGACTCCCTTTGAATCGCCATTTGACCACAAGCCCTTCTGCGACTGGCTTTCACGCCTGGCCGTCATCGGCACACTGGGATTGGTCGTAGCCCGGCGGCTGCCGTGAGGAGCGCAACGGAGTGCACGACCCTGCCTGTCAGAACACAAAGGTCCTTTAAGGTGTCATATCTGCACCGTCCGGTTTGGAGTCTGACCGAATGCTCTACGATAAATCACGAAGGTAGGTCGCCAAGCAAGCTGCTAAAGATTCGACATGCTCTGTCACGGAGGTTTGGTGGCCGCCCGGAATCGGGCAAACCTCCAGATGCGAGGCGACATCGCGCCAGCCTACGGTTGGGTCATCGGGTGCTCGTGATTGCATGTCGTTGGTGCGCAACAAGACCACGCGCCCGGAATAAGGTCCGGGAATATAACCCCGCATAGCGTGGCGGTAGGCGCGAGTTCTTTCCTGCTGATCCAGCCGGCGGCATATGGCGGCTTCAACGTAAGGGCCTCTATGGGCAGGCATGAAACGCTGCTTGAACATCTCGGACAATCTCCCGATGACGTAGTGCAGCGCGGCTCGCTTCCCTTGTCGAGATAATTTCTGCCAAGCAATCATCATGCGTCGAGATAATTCCTGCCTGGCAATCATCATACGCCGCGTAAAACTGAACCCATCGATCAGCGTGCCATGATTCAATCGCAGGCCGGAACCGAGAAACGCGATCAGACTCCATAGCCAGCGGTAGCGCACGGTGAGGGCCGACGCATCGATGATGAGCAGCAGGTCCACTTTCAGCCCTTTCTCCTGCATTTGTCTTGCTATCTCGAAGGCGACGAGCCCTCCATTGCAGTAGCCACCCAGCACATACGGCCCGATGGGCTGATAATCGAGAATGACTCGCAGGCGATCGGCTGCCATCGCTTCAATGCTTCTGGGAATTGGTCCTCCATCCAAACCGTGTGGCAGGATTGCGTAAAAAGGCTGTTCCTCACCCAAGTGATGGACCAATCTTCGGCAATAAAAACCTCCCCCCCGTAATCACCGTGCAAAAAGAAAAAGGGCTTCCGGGAGCCTCCTTGCTGCAATGCCACAAGCGGCGATCGAAACTCCGCGCGGTTTGAGTCCAACAGGGCCTGCGCCACATTTTCCACCGTCGCCCTGGAATAGAGTGCTGCCAGTGGAAACCGCGTGCCCAAGCATTCCTCGATCTGGTCAACCATTCGGACCGCGAGCAGCGAATCGCCTCCCAGCTCGAAAAAGTCGTGTCGTACCCCGATGGGGCGCACATCGAGAAGCTCTTGCCAGATCTCTGCGAGCTGCCATTCCAAGGGGGTGGATGGTCTCACATAGGAGCCCTCTGTACTGAGTGGGAGGAAGGTTGTGGATGCGAGTAACTGGCGATCTACCTTTCCGCTCGGTGTAAGGGGAAGTTCTTCCAGCAGACCGAACTCGGATGGAATCATGTGGACCGGGAGACGCCCCTTCATCGAGCTCCGAATCGACTCAACGGTGGGAGCGGAGTCCTCTTTCGGTATGACAAAAGCCATCAACCGCGTGACGCCAGGTCTGACTTCTCGCGCCACGACGGCTGCCTGCTTGAGCTGACAAACATCGAGTAGGGCAGCCTCCACTTCGGCGATCTCTACTCCAAAGCCGTTGATTTTTACCTGGAGGTCCTTCCGGCCAAGATATTCAAGGCACCCACCTGGCGACATCCGGCCCAGATCTCCTGTGAAGAATATCCGCGTGTCTCCTCCCTCAGGATCGGAAAGAAACGCCGCCCGCGTAAGCTCGGGCCTCTGCCAGTAACCGGGAGCCAAGCACTGACCCTTGACGGCGATCTCGCCAACGGAGCCGAATCCGACCCTCCGACCGGCATCGTCGAGCAACAAAACCTCCGTGCCATCGACTGCAAATCCCACTGGAACCACGCGTTGGCGGACGACTGTTTCCTTGTCAATAAAGACTTGCCGAATAATCCCTGCCTCGGTCGCGGAAAGGGTGTTGACGAAGATGCAGCTCGATGAGAAATGGTCCCTCCATCGTTCCACATCTTTCTTGAAGACTTGTTCGCTCCCCAATTTGACCAGCCGAAGACTTGGATATTCCGCCTTGCTGCCCATCGCGTCAAGGAGATGGCGAAAAATGGACGCGCTCGAATGGTAGATGGAAATTTCCTTCTGCTGAAGCCAGTCCGCCAGACGAGCTAGCCCGTCTTCTTTGAGACTAAAGGGACAGAGGGTGGCGCCGTTCAATAAGGCGCTGTAAATGTCGGTCACCGCCTGGCCAGTACCAGCGGACGCCAGCCATGTCAGCCGGTCGTCACTCGAAATATGCAGGCTGTTCGTGTGCTTCCTAATGTTGTGAAGCACGTTGCGGTGGTTTTGGACCACCCCCTTGGGTTTTCCGGTCGACCCGGAAGTGTAAATGATGTAAGCCAGGGAGTCCGGCGGCGCCGAAAGGCCGAGGTTTTGCTCTGACAGGTTTGAATCCAATCGGTCGATATTCAATACCCCTCGTGAATCAGATCCCAACTCGCGTGCGACATTGTAGTTCGCATTGTCGGTAACGATAAGTTCAGCTTCCGCATCCTCCAGCATTTTGGACGCCCTTGCACGCGGGTGTGCGGGGTCCAGCGGGACATAAATTTGCCCCGCCTTCAAAGCGCCCATGAGAGCTGCCGTCGTCGGGGCGTCCTTCTGAAGAAGAAGCCCCAAGGTCTTTCCCTTTCCCTCGGCGCGCAAGGCAAGGATGGCTCGCCCCACTCGATTGGCCCATCGATTGAGGGCGTCGTAGGTGATTGAACCTGTCCGCCCATCGACTGCAATGCGGCCCGGATGCAAGGTGACTTGCTGCTCGAAGCGTTCCGGGATGGAATGCTCGGTCTCATTCTCGTGAAACAGAACAAAACGATGGGTCGGTCCCGACGAGCAGCGATCAACAGGCTCCTGGGACTGGGAGGAAGAGTCTGCTTTGGGTTGGGTGGCGTCAATCATACTTTCGCTTCATTCCGACCAGCTTTGGGTCAAATGCCTCAAAAAGGTCCGGGTCCATTAAGTGGCTCGGAGCTTTGTGATGCAAAACGAACTCACCAACGACCGGAGCGAGTTTCGACAGTAGTACCCCGCTTTCCTTCTCAACTATCTCGGACATCGTTTTCAAGTTCCTCAATGCGACTCCGGTTTGAAAGCCTCCGAGATGCAAGGCAAGGGCGACCTGCTCCAGGGAGGCATTGCCGGCTCGGTCTCCAAGCCCGTTCACAGTTACGTCCAAGCCGTCCGCGCCGGCGCGAACAGCCGCCAAAGAGTTTGCAGTCGCGAGCCCCAGATCATTATGCCCATGAAAGAAAATAGCCACCTCAAATTCGCATCGCAGTCGAGCGATCAATGCGTGGACTGAGAAAGGATCCGCACTACCGTTGGTATCATAAATCGTCAGCCGCCTTGCACCTTCCTTGACCGCTCGATGGGAAATCTCCAACAAAAATTGCACGTCGGTTTGGGTGGAATGAGGAAAGCCAACCCCGACGTCGGGATGGTGAGCAAGCGAAAATGCCAGAATTTCTGCGAGGAGAGTTAGTTTGGTTGAAAGGCGGAAGGGCTGCCTTCTTTCCGAAACGGGCATCAAGATGTCGAAACGATGCAGCGACTCACTCGCCGTTTTTACTTCCTCGCGAGCGCAAGGACTATAGGAATAGATCAAGCCCGAGGTTATTAAGCGCGGGATTTTCTCCCTGACTCTCCGGGCAAATTCCAGGTCCTGGAGTACCCTGCTCGGCGCGACAACCTCGATTTCCGGAACGTCAGCTTCATCCAGCAGCATTGCTATTCGAAGTCTTTGTTGCGGCGAAAAGGATACTCCCGGCGTGTCCAGGCCCTCTCTCAACGTCGAGTCCCTGATCCCGATCTTCTTGGTTTGGTCAAGCATGTTGCGCCACCAAGGAGATATGTTCTTCGTAATCCTTGAGCATGTTCTGCAGGTTCGTGACCTCGAACTCGGCGGTTGCCCGTCCGTCGGCGTGGCTGACCCCACTGGTGAGGCACCACAGGACCCGGCTGCCTTTTCGAATAGTGCCAGCATCAATCTCTTTCAAGGTTCCCGCCAGGCCAATTAGCCCTGTCTTCTCTTTAACTTCTCCAATCCCAATGCCGTGTTCATTAAGCAATCCCCGAATTCCCGTTCCGCCAAAGTCACGATCCAGGAGGCTGGTAAATTCGGAGTGGTTGATCGTGCACAGCGCCCCCTTCGTCTCTTTGAGAACCCCCAGCAGATCCCGGTACGTTCCGTAGGTGTGCGGCTTCACGTCGTACATAACAGGCGCCAGGAGTTCGGAGGTCGAGTCGATCTTGAGGGGGCGCAGGTTGCGCTGCCTGGCCTTCCAGGCTCGATACATTGGGCAATTCGCCTCCTGCTGTATGCCCAGAAATTGGGGTACCCTGCCGATGTCTTTCCCCAAGTGTTGGAAAGACCAGTAAATCCCTATGGGGCCGAAGGCTGCACTGATGGTCTGCGCTATCCAATCGATCTTCTTGCTTCCCTCGAGCATGTGTTCCAGGATGCGAAGTCCCCTGAATCTGGAGGCCTCGAAGCGCCACGCGGTTTCAGGAATGTGTTTCAACCCATAGCGCTCCTCGAACTGCTGCGCACATGCCTTCACCATCCCCGGATCCTTGACCGAAAGCAAATGCGCCTTTGGGGAGGTGAAGAATTTACGATTCAACAGACAGAGATTTTCTCGAGGAATAAAACAAAACGTTTCGAGTCCCGCACGCGTGCCGTAAGCAGTTAGAGCCGACCCCGTGTTCCCGCCCGTTTCCATGACAACGCGGTCATATCCTGCCAATTTGCACCGCGCGGTCGTTATACACCCATCGATGGATTTGAGTGTATTCGTGTGCATCAATGAGGTCTCGTCCATCGCAAAAATTTCCACGCCCTTGTACTCCAGCAGAAAGAATATCCGGGACCCTTCTCGAATACTTGTGCTCTTCAGCAAATCTTTGAATCGCGAGTCCTCTTCCTGCGTCCCGAACGTGAAGGCATTGCGATATCGGAGGACGATACTCGTCTCCGCCGGGTATTTCGTATCGATTGATGCAAGGAAATGAGAGTCAGAATTGCTCAAAGTGGATGATCTCCCTCAATGGACGCAACTCTTTGGGCTTGGGAACTTCATCTGCGTAGCCCAAGGGCACAATCGAGACGGGCGCAAATGTTTCGGGGATTCCCAACTCCTTCTGAATCGCTTGGGATAGCTTTGGCTCTTCGGATACGTAAGCACTCATATAGACACTCCCCAACCCGCGGCTCTGTGCTCCCAACATAATGATGGATGCAGCCAGGATGCCATTTTCGATCTCTCGTCCGAATGATCGGCGTTTCTCCACGCAAATCACGATGATCAGGGGTGCCGTCCGTAAGAAATCAGCTTGGTATGCTTGTTTCTCTGGCGGGCAAAACCTGTTCTTAATCTCGGCGAGCGCGGCTTTAGATCTGTCGTTCCTCACAATTACAAAATGCCACGGCTGGCCATTCATGGATGATGGCGCATGCCTCGCCAGATCTACCAATATTTCCACTTCAGAATCTGGGATGGATTGGTCCTGATATTTTCGGATGGACCTTCTTCCCTTCACAACATTGGAGAATTCCATGGAGCCAATCCCATTCAGGTATTTTTTCCGCTATCGAGGGGCCAACACAGACGCTTGCTGTCACCGACCCTCTCTTGATGATCAGAATTTCCAGTCTCACGCTGCTCGCGAACTCCCATCGGGAGTTTGTCCATTGGCATGCGGTTGCTTGCGAGCAGACAATCCTTTCACCCCTCGTCGAAGAATCTGAGCGCGACGAGTCGATCCATCTCCCAAAAGCAGAACTGTGCAGCAATCCGTCCCAACGACCAGCGTGGAAAAGCAGAATGCCTGGGCCGGGATTTCCGTCTTTCCTTCCCGGATAGGGCGATTCTACTCCCAACCACGTCCACTTGTGCCAAGTGTTTTTGAAATTCTTCATGCCGAGCTTTCCTTTCGAATGCCGAGCCGATGGCAAACTGGCAACATGGGCTTCACCAGCGCGACCCACCAGCGCGCAAGGGCCGGCTTGCTCGGGGCGAACAAGTGACCGGCATTCCATTCGATTCCCTTACGGACTCCGGCCCGACCGACAACGTACACCTGAGCGGCCCCGAGTGCAATCGCCAGCCAGATTCTCAGCCTTCGGAGCTTCCAGCGTGGGCGGAAAGGGCCAATTTCCCCAGAATAGAGAATGCCAAGGTCCGAAACGGCCTCTCTGTCGACCGATTCTTCCTTCACCCGTCCGTCCCCTGCCTGCTCCTCGCACGGGCAAAAGGCTCGACGAGACGAGCCCGCCCCTGAGATGCTCCGGCAGGCCAGAACCTGTGAAGTTGAAGTCGTCCGTGCGGAAGGTGGCCGTGTCCGTGAGAGAGTGATTCTCGCGTCACCAGTCGAGAAAATTGGGGTAGGCAACTGACATTTTTCCCAACTCCGGGGTCGTTTCGTAGATCATCATGAGCCGCGTGGGCTCCGGGTAAGGCAGCGGCCGCAGGAGCACAGCATTCACCACGCTGAAAATCGCGATGGTCGCGCCGATACCTAGCGCCAGCGTCAAGATCGCCGCGGTGAAGCCTGGATTCTTAACCAGCGTCCGCAGGCCGAAGCGAACGTCCTGCATCAGTTGCTCGAGCCAGCCCCAGCCCCACATGTCGCGTGCCACCTCTTTGACCCGAGGTGAAAAGCGTTTGGGGCTTGCGCCGGAAAGCAAACAGTCGCAGACTAATCGGGCCAGAGCGGGATAGGGCTGCGCTCATTGGCTTTGAGAGATCAACTTGTATTCAGAAAAACTGGTTCAGGGGAAGATCGCTATGGGAAAAAAGAGCCGCCACGTAGTGCTTGCAGTCGTGTTTCTTTTTGGATTATTTCTGAAGGCCCCGATGGGGTTTTCAGCTTTTGGTGCAAACCCGGCTAAGCAAGCCGTCATGGTCATCAATCACGGTTACCGCCTGGTTATCGATTCGGAAAAAGGAACCATCGCGTCACTGCGATCGACCTTTGGCCTCGACCACGATCTGCTGATTCCCGGTCATGCCCGCTTGCCCCTCTTCAAAGTCGAGTTCATGAATGACCGATGCCGAGTTCAAGACGGTCACGTCCTCGGAAGCCAAAGGGGTGAGCGTTGCGAGAAACCGGGATGCGGAAGGAGAGACAATTACGATCGACTATGCGGGGATTGGCCAGTTGCCGGTCGATGCCCGCGTAACCGTCCGTTGTCCAATCCGCCAGACCTTAACCTATTGGACCCTGGAATTAAACAATCGGACGTCGATGTGGATCGGGCATATTCAATTTCCGGTCATTGAAGTTCCCTTTGACAGCCCGGAAAACCAGAATCACAGCCACATCCTCTCGTCTTTCGCAGATGGATCGCTGGCGGGCCCCGTTGAACCCACCATGGCCACCGCCGCCTGGGGAGGAAAGCGCTCCGACACTCCTGAAATCTGGCGCTACAACAACTACCCCGGCCAGTGGACGTCAACCCAATTAATGGCTTATTACAATGATGCCGGCGGCCTCTATGTGGCGTGCGACGATCCCAATGGGTTACCGAAGTTCATCGAACCGGTGCTGGAGGAAGACGGGGTCACGATGGGGCTTGGTCATTTTCCCGGCACGCGCGGGCCCGGTGAGACAAAACTCCCCTACAGCGTCGTGCTCGGTACGTTCCATGGCGACTGGTATGCCGCGGCCGAGATCTACCGGGATTGGGCATCCCAGCAGCCTTTCTGTGCTACCAAATTGGCGCAAAGGACGGATATTCCAAAGTGGCTCGCCGATTCTCCTCCGGCCATTTCGTTCCCGATGCGCGGCCAGGGAGACTGGGATCCACCGGCGGCAGAGAATCCCGAGTACACGCCCTTGACGAATGCACTGCCTTATTTGGACAAGTGGGCGGCGGCGCTCGAAAGCCCCCTGTTGCCCATCATCTTTAATTGGGAGCATGGTGGCCCATGGGTTCAGCCCGATGCCTATCCGCCGGTGGGAGGGGAAGCGGCGGTTCGCGAGTTCATGTCCAAGGCGAAAGCGCGGGGCTGGCATCCGATGATTTACGGCGACGGCCTTTGCTGGGTGATATCGCAGAAAAACACCAACTACGACGGCATGCCCTATTTCCGGGCGCACGATGGCGAAAACGCCGTCTGCCGCAAGTGGGACGGAACCATTCTGGAAGATGTTTGGGATTGGCGAACGAACTACGTGACCTGCGTGGGGACGGAGAAGGGGCGTCAGATGATCCTGAACATGACCCGCCACATGGCAGAACTGGGGCCGGACGTGGTGCAGCAGTTCGATCAGGGACCAGGCCCCAGGGCATGCTATGCCACCCACCATGGTCATCCCCCCGTGCCTGGGCCGTGGATGACGGAGGCCTTCAACGGACTCGTGAAGGCCGATGTGGCCACGGCAAGGTCGGTTAATCCCGCGGTTGCCATGTCCTGCGAAGGCGCTCCTCCCGAAACCTACCTTCAGAACTTCCAGGTTTGGGATTCCCGTTTCCACATGACACCTCTGTATTCGTTTTTGTATCACGAATACGCCAATGGCTTTCAGGGGTTCTATACCAATCGGGTCAACGATGAAGCTCTCCGAGACTCGGTGGCGAGGGCTTTGGTCTACGGCTATTTCATCAATTTCACGTTACGAGACAAGGGACTTGTGGAATATGACTGGGACCAGACGTGGACGCGCGCCGTGCCGGATCAGGCGGCGTTTGTCGACTGGACGAAGAGGGTCACCCACTTCCGAGCCGAGGTGGCCCGCGATTATCTCGTCTACGGCCGCATGCTACGGCCTTGGAAAGTGAGCGGAGTTACGGAAAGAGACTTCGGGTGGGGCAAGGAACTTCTGGTGCAATCCGCAACCTGGCAGGCACCGGATGGGCGAGTGGGCGTCGTGTTGGCGAACTATGCTGACCTGCCGGAAACTCCGCGCCTGGAACTCGAAGGAGCCGGGAACAAGCGGCTGGTGATTTATAATGGGGACCAGAAAAAGGCGCAAGATTTTGATCTTCCCGGTGTGCTGGAAATCGTAATGCAGCCGCGCTCACTCTACTTAATCGAGTTGAAGTAATGCTTACCCTGAGAGTTGCTTCACTCTGGGCGTCGAGTCCTCTGAAGTAACCCCTCACCCGCCTGCGGGCCGAAGCGTCAATCGTCAGCGGCTGTCGGCTCTCCCTTCGGCGGGCGTAGGCCCGGCCCGCTCCGCCCCGCACCAGACGGTGCGGTGCTCCGTCTCGTGAAAGCGCCGGCAGCGGGCCGCCTTCGGCTCAAAGACTGGAGGTTTACAACTGTGATCGTTTCCAAGGCGGCGAGACTCACTTTGGTCGTATTAATGACTACGTGGTCCCCTCACCGGCTAATCACTGAAGCCGCTCCAGGGGCAGTCCAAGGGGATTCACTAACGACACTTTGGACTGACTACCAAGTCAGCGTCGACGTGTTGATGGAAGAGGTTGGATCCGTCACGTTGTAGGGCCATCTTGACCGCTTGGTTCCATGCCTGGAGGAGAAGGAGTCTTGCTGGGGGATACAAGCAGTTCCCGATGGCCACTCACTGACTGTCGATAGTGACGGATGGTGGCGCCTCAACAACAGTTCTGATAAGGGGGCCAAAGAGGATTCTTGTGCATTCCTTACATGCTATTGCTGTCGTTCCTGCTTTGCGTAATGGTGACGTCTAACGGGGCGGCCTGGGTGACCAGCGATGAACTGTTCGAAGCGCGCCGGTGGATGGCAGCAAAGGTGGAGGGGAAGACGGTGGCCCCGCCAGACGAGGGCTACCTGATGGTGTACACGCGATCTGGCGCGGTGCAGAGGAATGGGATCGACGGCTATCCGCTTCGCCTTGTTGACAAGGCGCATCATCGGGGCCTGTACTTCCCCTTCGTGGGAAGAGTTGCGGTGCACTTGCCGAGCGCGGGCGAGTCTTTCGAAGCCGTCGTGGGAGTTGACAGTAACGACCTGAGTTACTACTCCACTGCGGGCCGAGGCACCATCATCGCATCTGTGGAGGTAAGCGGTAAGGAGCCCTTCCGTTCTGGGGTCTTGCGAGACGGCATGGCTGGGGTATCGGTAGCCTACCAGGACTTCCCCACGGTGGAGTGGACGGTGTATCTCAAGAACATGGGGACAAAGGAGACTCCGATCCTGGAGGAGATCGAACTGCTACCCGGTGAGGAAGTGCGTACCCCGCTGATGGTCATGCAGTTCTACAAAGGGGATTGGTTGCGGGCGCAGAACACCTGGCGGCGGTGGATGCTCGCTTACAACCTGCCTCGACCCCGAGGGAAACTGCCACCACCACAATTCGCGGGAGTCTGCACGGTTTAAGTTCCGCGGTTTGGTTCGCGAGGGGCGTTACGAGGTGTCCGACGTGGATGCTCGAGGGACGCAGCGCATGACGGGCTGGGAGCTAATGGAACATGGGCTTACGGTAAACGTGAAAGACCAGCCGGGCGCTGCGATCATCGTCTACAAGCAGGTCGAGCCAGGCAAATAACGCGGGCGAAGTTATTAGGGGTACGGCAGTTGCTGGAAACCGCAAGGTATCGGCTTGGTAAGTCTTAAATAAAGAATCGAGCATGAGGTTGAAATGAATATCTCTCAGGCGCACGATTTGCGGGGCAAAAATGACCTAAATCCCCCCGGACTACACTCAAACACGCACGCTCACATCCGCGCCCGGCGGTTTGCATTTACCCTTTTGACTGTTCTTCTGGCATCAGCGTGCGTGTCTTCCGCCCAGCAGGTCGAGAATGGGCTTTTACGCGTGGGGGGGTTCCGCTGCGCGAGTGTCAAGCCGCTGAAGAATGATTCAAATCTGGATCTCTACACCGTCGGTGACTGGACGCCCACGGGATTTCGAATGGAGGTCTGGAGAAAGCTGGGAATACCGTTTTGGTATCGCCGGAATACCGGTGTGGTTCGAGTCGCTGGAGAAGGCTGGCATCCGGATTTGGGAGACGATATTTCCAGCGCGGAAGCTGGCGGAGATGCCACGGAATCACCGGAAGCCAAGGGGACCAGACCAGGAAACGCCAACGACACGGACAAATCCACCTTCTGGGAACCGGCTGGCGGGAAACCCAGCGGCACGCTTACCGCTAATTTTGCGACCGTTGCCCGCGTCAATAAGATTCGCTTTCTTTCGGACGATACTCCCCGCCGTACGCCGCGTGACTACTCGGTGGGTGTGATTTTGCCCGACGGGTCACAAAAGGAGATTGCTTCGATCAATGGCGAGTACAGCATCGGTGGGACGTGGCGTGAATTTGCTGTTCCGGGAGTGAAAGCAAAGGGAATCTATCTTTCCATCCGCTCTTCGAATGACGGCAAACATGCGCCGGTAATCAATGAACTGGAGGCGAAAGGCGAATTTGTATCGGCTCCTCCTGCTCCCAAATTCCCTTCACAGGTGGTCATTCCCATGGCTGACTACGCAGGAACAGACCTGCACTTCGTTGGGAATGTCGGTTCTGGTTTCCCGGTTACGCCGGACGTGCAAACTCCGGTAGGCGAGTATGTGGTTCATTACGCGAACGGCGAGACAGAAAGCGTCCCTCTGGTGGCGGGCAAGAATGTTGCCGACGTGCGCTATGGGCATTTTGTTCCCGAGGCGCAATTCGCCTACGGACTGAAGCCGCACGATCCGGCGCCGGGGGAGGCTGCCTACCACCTGGAGCAAATGCTGCAGGTGGAAGTCAAGAGCCAGTTCATGGTCTTCAGCCACCACCTTGAACATCCGGACTGGCCGGTGCGGTCGGTTGAGTTCCGCTGCACGCGGCCCGGCACTACGTTATTGCTAGCGGCCGTTACGCTGCAGCAATCGGGTCCGCGCATCAGTCCGCTCTTCTATGGCGGGAAGATGGTGAAGCCCTATCCGAAAGACGCCCCGCCGGTGTCTCCTTCGCCGTTAGAGGCGATGAGAGACCGCTCCCGCGAGATCTCACTCGATGGTGATTGGAATTACACGACAGACCCCGGAAACGAAGGTGTTCGAAAGGGATTCTTCAGCCCCGCTTATGACGCGTCGTCCTGGAAAACGATGGGAGTGCCTTCGCAATGGTATGTGAAAGGGCTGGATTACAACGGCGTAGTCTGGTTCCGGCGGGAGATTCAGGTTCCTGCTTCGTTTGGTCCGGTAATGGAACTCAATTTCGGCGGAGTTGACTACGAAGCGCGTGTTTGGGTCAACGGCGTTTACGTTGGCCGGCACTTCGGCGCCTATTCTCATTTCAAGCTCAACGTTACTTCAGCCTTGTACAAGGGGGGCGCAAATCTCGTAGTGGTCCGCGTGGATTGCCCGCTGGATCCAGGGTTTGAAACCGAGAAGACCCTAATCAAGGGGAATAGTGTGGATGACATCATCATGCCCTACGGCGCAGAGGGCTCCATGGGCGGCATTTTCCGCTCTGTCTTTTTGCACGCCCGGGGAGATGTGGGAATAAGCGACTTGTGGGCCGCACCCCAGCTCAGTGAAGATCTGAAGCATGCCGGCGTGCAGGTGAGGCTGAATCTGGAGAACTCCGTTGCCTCGGGAACAGTGGAGGTGCGCGCTACCTTGGCCGAGCCGGAGCATCCGCAGGGGACGGCCCGCAGTTTTGCCGCGACCACTGAAGTAAAACTTGACTCCGGCATGATACCCGTGGAGTTGCCGATGACCGTGGACAGTCCGTTGCTGTGGTATCCGTGGGAACAAGGGACTCCATATCTGCATACGCTGAGAGTCGAGGTGTTGCAGAACGGCGAAGTATTGGACCGGCAGTTCATCCGAGTTGGCCTGCGGCAGGTGGAATTCAACGACCGGGAACACTACGTGCTCATCAATCACCACCGCATCTTCCTGAAAGGTGTGCTCAACGACGACATCCACTGGATGTCGTTGATGGACCGCCGCGGCTATGCCCAGCGCATCCAGATGCAAAAGGACGCCAATCTGAACATCATTCGCATGGTCGGCCATCAGTCGTCGCCGGATATGTATGACCTGTGCGACGAGATGGGAATGATGATCTGGCAGGAGATGCCGTTGCAGTGGGGGTATTCGCGCACGGACGCGATCCGGCAACAAATCTTGGAGGTGGTGCGCGAGACCATCGAACAGACGCGCCCCCATGCCTCCGTGGTGGGGTGGTCAGCCTGGAATGAGGGAGGACAGGCCGAGTTCTCCGATCGGATTACCGCCCTGATCCGAAACCTGGATGGTACACGCCCCTTGACGCGCGCCTCGGGGAACGGAGAATTCGACGTTCACATCTACCCCACTATGGATGACGGACTGCAACGACGCACCGCCTTGTGGACGGGCTATACACTGAATTTCGCCAGTGAAACCGGGTCTTACGGACTTTCTTCGGAAGAAGCCATCAAAGAAATGGCTGGCGACGATTACTTCCATTTTGATTCCGTCGATCCTCTTTGGGATAACTTTGATTCCTACCGCTGGGTGGATGACCCCGTGTTTCTGGATGCTCCAAAGCCGGCGGTATGGCCGAGCGAGAAAATCCGGCAGTACGTGCTGGCCAAAATCAAACCCAGCGAGCGCTTTTATGCGCAGTACCACAAATTTCAATATGAAAACGCTCGCGCCCAGCGCTTTGCGCCATCCACGGCTTTAATTCACTGCCGTTTCGACGATGCCTACCCGCTTGCTTATTCCGGCGCGCCCGTGAACTTTACAGGACGCCCCAAACGCGCATACTTTGCCATGCAGAACGCAAATCGTGCCGTCTTGCCAATTCTGTTTTTTGATTTCGAAGGGGCGAAAGATGTCCGTGTGGTCAATGAATACTGGTTCAAGTCCTGGAAGAGCGCCAAGCTGAGTTACCGCTTGCGCACGCGCGACGGCAAGACAGTTAAAGATTTGACGCGAACCTTCGACCTTCCGCCTGACTCGACCGTGCCCGTTCTCAGCAGGGAAGAGGCGGGAGATGTTTGGCACGTGCCAGGTGGATTCTTCGCCGATCTAACGGTTACCGATACGGATGGCAAGGTACTTTCTGAAAATCACTACGACTTCACCGATTGGGAGGTTCAGACCTTCTTGACGTCGGTTTATCCGCTGGCGCCCGTCCGGCCCGCCAATGCTGTTCTAGTAACCGTCGAACAAGCTACGAGCATCCGCGGCGTAAATAGACAAACTAGTGAGGGCGGGACCTACAGTCACGAACTTCTGCAAACGGCTCCGCAAGGCGCCAAGCCACAAATCGAGTTTGTGGCAGACGTGCCAGAGAGTTGCGATTACTACATTCGTGTATCGGCAAGTTCCGGTAAAGCAGCTCACCAGTTCGACTTGTTTATTGATGGAAAAAAAGCGGAACTGGAGAGCTATGCCGTCCTCGATGCCAACCAGCACCTCACGCGGGATGTTTACAGCCCGCCTGCCATTTCCTGGTATCCGGGATGGCACATGCGCCTGAGCAAAGGTGAACACCACCTTGTGTTTACTGTGCCGGACTCCCGCTCGACGCCCGAGATTCTGCTTGATGCCATCGCACTTCAAAGTTACAAAGAATTGCCGGATCCTTACGTGATCCCCGGCATAAGGGATCTCAGAGTGGAGGAGCAGCTCGACTTGAACTGAGGAAGCGGCTCGTTATGAGCTATCGCTTCCGCCATCCCGTTTTCCAGAGGCCCCAAGACTACCTGCGTAGCGAGTAAGCCGGAATTCGTAAATCAGGAAGCACTGTTCCCTTCCAATGCATCAAATTAGTTCTCTCCCTCCTGTGAACTTATATTCTATATAAAGTGCGTGCGTTCGCTTCTCCGCTCGGGCTCGCCCGGGACAATGGCCCTTTCCAAACTCGCCGATATCTCTCTCTTTGTGAATGCGATAATAGCAACCAGACAACCTGTCTCTTGTCACAAATTCTGGGAAGGAGTAGCCTGCGGTTATGGACGACAGCGACCTACTTCACTACAAGAATCTTCTCCTCGCAAAGCAGCGAGAACTCTCTGCCGGCAAGAGTCTGGTGAATTCGATTCCCGCTCTCGCCGAGCGCAGCGGGGATCTGGTCGATATGGCTGCCAATGAAACCGGCGCCGCCGTACAGATCCGGCTGGATCAGACAGACAGCAAGCTCCAGCGAGCCATTGAGGATGCCTTGACCCGAATTCGGCAGCAGAGATTCGGCATTTGCGAAGAATGTGGCCAGCCGATCGGCATAGCGCGCTTAGCAGCGGTGCCCTGGGCACGGCATTGTAGAGACTGCAAAGAGCGACAGGACTCTCGGAGCTGACTCGTTGAGTGCCCCTCGCGCAACACCAGTGCGCCCCCCTTTCCAAGGCTTCCCCCTAATCCATCGACAACGACGGGTCAGCCCAGTATGGGCGCACGGCGATTGCCCCCACGCTCCGTCCGGTTTCACCCGGAGGGTGCTGCCAGTAGGGGCGAGGCGACGCCTCGCCCCTACCTCCTCGTTGCCTGCCCGCACGTTATCGACGGATTGGGGGCTTCCCTTTTTGGCTTGACATGGACGACGCTTGCGCTATGCTCAGGCTTCTCCAGTAGCAAGGGGCGGGAATTGATACTTCACTACGTAGTGAAGACAGTCAAAAAGTTGAAGCTCGAAGGTCGAGGGTGGGTGGGGCGCGCCTTTCGCCATCGGTTTGTGCTGCTTGGTCCCATTCTGGCCGGGACTGTGGTGGTAGGTGCAGGAGGCCAGGCGGGGGCTGAGGCTGGAGTCGAGACCCAAGCGCATGCGAGTCAGACGCTCTCCACGCGAGTGGTTGCGTATCGGATTGAGGCGCGACTCGATCCCGTCAGCAAGACGGTTGACGCAACGGAAACCCTGACCTACCACAACCTCACTGGCCGGCCCCTGGACGCTTTTCCTTTCCACCTTTATTTGAACGCTTTTCAACCCACGTCCACCTTCATGCGCGAGGTCCGCCTGCACGGGACGCGCGGGACGGGTCCCGAGTCCGGATGGGACGCAAAGCATTACGGTGCCATCGAAGTGAAATCGTTCGAGGTAGTCGGACAGGGGGACTTCACAAAGCGCCTGCAGTTCATCCAGCCTGACGACCACAACCTGGACGACCACACAGTTTTCCAGGTGAAGTTGGCGAAGCCCGTTGCTCCGGGCGCGGACATAGTCTTCAAAATCACCTTTCACGACCAACTTCCCGAAGTGCTCGAGCGCACCGGCTACAAGCGCAATTTCTTCATGGTGGCGCAGTGGTTCCCCAAGGTGGGCGTGTGGTGGCACGACGCCTGGAATTGCCATCAGTTTCATGGCAGCACGGAGTTCTTTGCCGACTTCGGCACCTTCGATGTGAAAGCCACGGTGCCGGAGAACTACACCGTGGGATCAACGGGAGACCTGGTTTCGGCTATTACCAATCGCGATCACACCAAGACCGTCACCTGGCACGCCGAGGATATCCACGACTTCGCGTGGACGGCGTCACCGGACTACACGCTGATTGAAGACACCTGGACGGGCTCGGCGGGCACCGTGCATATCCACCTGCTGCTTTCGCCCGGGCACGAGCGCTCCATCCGCCGCTACCTCGAAGTGATCAAGGGCGCCTTGGATCGCTTCGACAAGTGGTACGGACCTTATCCTTACGATCGCATTACCCTGGTGGATCCGCCCCAAGGCGCAGACGATGCAGGGGGGATGGAGTATCCCACCCTCATCACCTGCGGAACAACCTGGTGGATGCCCGAGGGCGTGCGCGGCGTGGAACTGGTCACCGAGCATGAATTCGGCCACCAGTATTGGTACGGCATGGTGGCTACGAACGAATTTGAAGAAGCGTGGATGGACGAGGGCATCAACAGCTACACGGAAACCAGGGTGCTGGAGTCGCTCTACGGCAAGGGCACATCAGCGCTTAGCCTGTGGGGCATGGCGGCCGACGCTGCCGAGGAGTTGAGACTGGAGTACCTCAACTTCCCGGATACTGATCCCATGAGCCGCCTCGCCTGGCAGTTCATGAACGTCGGCGCCTATCATGGGATCACCTACGGCAAGACGGCTACTGTGCTGTTGACGCTCGAGGGCATCATCGGCGAAGAGACCATGCAGAGAGCGATGCACACCTACTTCATGCGCTACCGCTTTGCGCACCCCACCGGTGCGGACTTCATCAAGACCATCGAGGAAGTTTCCGGCCAGAAGCTTGACTGGTATTTCGAGCAGGCGCTCTACGGAACCAACGTTCTCGACTACGAGGTGCTCGACATCCGCTCTGATCGCGTCGACTGGTTTCAAAAAGACGCGCCGAAGCCCAAGAAGGGTGTGACGCTGTATCGCGATACCGTACTCTTACATCGCAAGGGCGACTTCATCATGCCGGTCGAGGTCCGGATTAAATTCGACAACGGCGAGGAGGCGATCGAGAAGTGGGAGGGTCGCGATCGTTGGGTGCGCTTCAGCTACGATAAGAAGGCCAAGGTGGTTTCGGCCGAGGTCGATCCACAGCAGACGGTCCGGCTCGATACGAACTTTTTCAACAACAGCAAGACGGAGGAAGCTGATCGCAGGGCGACGTGGAAGCTTTCCACCTATTGGCTGTTCGCCGTCCAGTTCATGGCACAGTTGATCGCATGGCTTGCTTAGAGCGAACAAGGGGGACAGCGTACTCGATCCCCTCACCCGCCCCGCGCCGGCTGGTAAGAACGTCGGACGCGGGCCACCCTCTCCCCCAAGAGGGAGAGGGCTGGAGTCTGCTTTATTACCTTCTCCCCTCGACCCCTTGGGGGAGAGGCCCAGGGGGGAGGGGGTAGCAGCAATGTAAGGGGCTAAGAGCGACAGGACACACAAGGATGCGGAGCTGACGTGAGCAACCTCAAGAACAGTCCGTTTGTTGCCGGCGGTGGCCTGGTGTGGCGGCGCCAGAGGGCCTTGTGGTGGATCTTCTTGGTCAATTTCGTGCTGGCGTGCATGGGCGCGGGTACGTTTATGCCGCAGGTTAGCCCGGTGCTCGATCACAGCCTGCAGGGTCAAGCTTTGGCGCACGGTTTCAATCCCGTTGTTTTCTCTGCCCTGCTGATGGAGGCGCACGGGGTTCCTGCTGCGGGGATGGCCTCGGCTTATCTCGTTCTGGTCTTCTTCATTTTCATGCTGTTTGTCGAAGGAGGTCTTCTCGAGCTTTACCGGCTCGACCGCAGGCTGACCAAGGGCGAGTTTCTCGAAGCCAGCGGCCGGTTCTTCTGGCGCTTCGTGCGCCTGCTCATCATGTTGCTGATCGTTCTGATTCCGGTGGGCATCGTTTTCAGCCTCACGGCGCGCGCTTCGCACATCTTGGACGAAAGATCGCCCAGCCCCACGCCGGGCATCTGGGTCCAGTTGATCGGGCTGCTCGTGGTGCTCTTCTTGATGCAGACGGTTCGCCTCTGGTTCGACATGGCACAGGTTCGGGCGGTGGCAGAGGACGAACGGGCCGTGCGCCGTGCGCTCGGTCGCGCGTTCAAGATCACCTTTGGGAATTTCGGGTCGCTCTACTGGATGTACCTGCGCATCAGCATCGTGGCCTGGTTGGTGATGGCAGTGCTCTTCTGGATCTGGGTAAGGCTGGTGCGGCCGGAATCGATCGGCGCTTCGTTCCTTCTTACTCAATTGATCCTGCTGAGCTGGCTGGGAACCCGACTATGGCAACGTGCCAGCGAGACCATCTGGTACCAGCGGCGACTCCCGGGAGTCGTCACCAAACCCGTGTAATTGCATTCAGACGTGGCCGAGTGTATGTTATCGGTTGGTCGAAATTCAAAAAGGGAGATCTTAGTTGAGGAATGATAAACATGGAGACACTTGACCGTCTGATTGCGGAACATCCGTTCTCTAATGCTTTGGAAACCCGCCACCTCAAGTTCCTGGTTGGATGCGCATCCAACGTGCGGTTTGAACCCGGGCAATTCGTTTTCCGGGAGGGGGGCGAAGCCAACCAGTGCTATCTCATCCGTCACGGCAAGGTGACCCTGGAGATCGACGCTCCTCCACGTGGTTCCGTCACCATCCAAACCCTTGGTGGAGGAGATGTCCTGGGCTGGTCGCAGCTCTTTCCTCCTTACCGTTGGAAATTCTCCGCTAGGGCAATCGAACCCACGCTGGCCATTGCCTTGGATGGCAAATGCCTTCGCGAAAAATCCGAAGAAGATCACGACCTTGGCTACGAGCTTCTGCAGCGGTTTTCGCGGGTGATCCACGAGCGCTTAGACGCAACAAGGCTGCGACTGATCAAGATCTACGCGACCGGAATGTAGACAGAAGAACTACGTATCAGCCAAAGTTCCCCGCTCACGACCGCGGCAAATCTGCATTTTCACCTTGACATTCTACCTGACACCCAGGGTAGTTCGTTTTGGGAAAAAGCATGCAAAACGGCGCCATTCTCGAGTTCGTTTGGCGTTTTTTGCACCAAAAATGTATCAAAATTGGGTTCGTTTTTGGCCATCCAAGAAAGCTACACCCTTTGTTTCCAACGCCATCGGTAGGTTTGTTCCCACTATTTAACATCTTTTTTGCAGCCGCACGTCTCTTCTCGGTCACTCTGTCAGCTCTGCGACGCCACCCGCCGTCACCGTCGAAGCCAAGGGCCAGATGTGTAGCCTACTCGTTAGGCCCGGCTATGTCAAGGAAAAAGTAGTTGGAGTTTCCCCATTTTTTTATCCGTGCCAGGCCAGGAACAATTGCATAGGCCAAGTGTCAGCCGGAGGAGCACAGGTCGGGGGCGGGGCTTTGGAGAGCACCTTGCGAATACCTTCCGCCAGCGCGTAGAAGCGGAAGGGCGGGATGCCAAAGAAGCGCAGCGAGATAATCAGGAGTTTCTCCGCCAGTAGCCGCAGCTTCATCTTCTGCCCCAAGAAGGTGCAGCAAAGTAGGCGGCTGCCGCCACCAGCGTCACCAGGTTCTGCAAACGTTGATAACTTAAAACCCGCAGATCCTCAAGGTTATAGCTCTGTTTGAGGAAGCGAAAAGTTTCCTCAATTTTCCACCGCGTGAGATAGATTTGCACGATCCACCATAGCGATTCCGAGTCCTGCGCTCGGGCCACCAGGTTGGTGAGGAGCATCAACGGTTCTCGCCCCAAGCCGGCCACCACCAGCAGCAACATTTTTTCTTTCCGACCCGGCAGCCAGATCGGTTCCGCCCCCTAGCGCACTTCGTAAATTTTTTCTCTGCCGTCTTCGATGCGAATCACTTGGGCCGCAAAACGCAGTCGGCAACGACCCGCCACTTCCTTCACCGTGCCCAGCAAATGCCGCCGGTCGATCACGGTGCGTTGTCCCGTGGAACGGATCACAAAGCGTAGTCCCCGCTCCAGCATCGGCTCCAACACGTGTCGGCGATCACCCCCGCGATCCATCGCCCAGATCCCGCGCCACCCCGTGAAGGTTCCCACCCAGTCCACGGCTGCCAACAATTCCGCATTCGCCCCCGCAAAGTCGTCCGCCCGCGTGGAATAGAGTTTCTGGTAAAGCGGCACCATCTCGCGGCCCTGCACCTCCGCCGCTGTCACCTCACATAACCAGTAACCCTGATGTACTTCGCCGCTGCTGCCGTCGCGAACCTGATCCAGGTATTCCATCTTCCGCGCGTACTCCTTGCGCACATCGCTCGGGTCTAAACAGAGCACCGTGCGGGAGGTCACACGACCACTGCCCATCTCCGCCAGACGCTGTAGGAGGTGGGCATCTAAAGCTTCCGCCGCCAAGATTGCGCGAGAGACGGTCTTCGGCCTTGATCAGAGCGACCTTTTCCTGCAAACTACGGGCGATGGCACTCAGCTTCACGTCCTGCGTGGCCTGGATGCCGTAGAGCATCTGGTGAACGAATTTCCGCTGCGGGCGGGTGAGCCCTTCGCTCACCGCGAGCGAAAACTTCGTAAGCTGGGCCTTAAGTCGAGAGCCTAGACCGGTAGCACTCATGGGGGACTCCTCCGAGGTAGTCGAGATTTTCTGGCGAAAACCACTTCTACTTTAGAGCTTGTCCCCCTCCCCTTTCCAATAGAAATATCTCCTCCGATTCAATGTAATTAGCAGAAATCGGCCGCAAAAAATGAGGAAAGTCCTGGAAAGTGCGGGGGACAAAAAGGCAGGTGCCAGGCGTCGGGTTACGGGGGGGAACTGCTCCCGGTGCTTTCCGAGCACGCCGTGACCCAGGCACAACCGCCCCAGGCGATCGTGCAGTTCCCCACTTTCATAGAAAGGCGTTTAACCACAGAGAACACGGAGATCGCGGAGACAGTCCATCTCTGGCGTATAAACTGGGTTACTCATGCCACAATTGCCTCCGTAATCCTGCTCAATCGTTCCCTTTCGTTCGCTTAGGTCCTGCCTCTTCTCTCTGTGTTCTCCGTGTCCTCTGTGGTAAAACCCTTTTCGTTCCAAATCCGGCGAAGCGCCCACATAATGCGGATTCCGGGGCAAGGCGGGCGCGATTCCGAAGTTGATCCGGTCAGGATTCCGAAATTAATTCGGTCACGATTCCGGGATGAAGCCGGGCAGGGATTCCGATTTTAATCCGGTCAGTTTCCGGCACTTGTCGGAACCCTGACCGGGATCATTTCGGAAAGATTTCCACACGCTTCCGGACGGGACGGTGAACGGGAGGCGAAGGACGCTGGACAACATTACGGTCAATGCGGCTCCACTGGAAGGTGGAGGTAACCGACATTGCCCATGCAGAGGTTGTCCATGCGAAAGCTCAAAGAAGTACTCCGACTCCGCTATGAGCTGGGGTTGGGGCAGCGGCAGATCGCCCGCAGTTGCTCGATCGGGCACGGCACGGTTTATGAGTATCTGAAACGTGCCCGGGAGGCTGGGGTCCGTTGGCCGCTGCCGGAAGGCTGGGATGATCGCCAACTGGAAGCCGCCGTATTTGGAGGAACCCCGCGGCGCGCCTACGAAAACCGCAAGCCCCAGCCCGATTTTGCGAAGCTCCACGAAGAACTCCAACGCCATCCCCACCTGACGCTGCAGCTCGCCTGGGAAGAATACCGGCAGGCGCATCCCGACGGCTACGCTTACAGTCGCTTCTGCGAACTCTACCAACGGTGGCGACAGCAGTTGGACGTGGTGCTGCGCCAGGATCATGTAGCCGGTGAGAAGCTCTTCGTCGATTACGCCGGGGCGACGATCCCCTTGCAAGACTCGGAGGGCGGACCGGAACGGCAGGCGGCGATCTTTGTTGCCGTCCTGGGAGCCAGCAACTACACGTACGCCGAAGCCACCCACAGCCAGGAACTGGAGAACTGGATTGGTTCCCACATCCGTGCCTTCGAGTTTTTAGGAGGCGTGCCCAAGCTGGTCATCCCCGACAACACTCGTACCGGCGTGAATCGCGCCTGCCGCTACGAGCCCGATCTGAACCGCACCTATCACGAACTGGCCATGCATTACGGCGTGGGGGTGCTGCCCACGCGGCCTTACAAGCCCCGCGATAAAGCCAAGGTCGAAACCGGTGTGCAGATCGTGCAGCGTTGGATCGTGGCGGCCCTGCGGCACCGGAAGTTCTTCAGCTTGGCCGAACTCAATCAGGCGATCCGGGAGTTGCTGGATAAACTCAACCAACGGCCGTTTCGCAAGCGCCCCGGCTGCCGTGCCAGCTTGTTCCAGGAACTAGACCAACCGGCGCTGGGCCCGCTTCCGCAGGATCGCTTTGAGCTGCAGCAGTGGGCGACCGCGCGCGTCAACATCGACTATCACGTCGAGATCGACCGCCACTACTACAGCGTGCCCTACGTGCTGACCGGGCAGGTGGTGGAGATCCGCTCGACGCTGACCACGGTAGAGATCTTTCACCGCGGCGAGCGCGTGGCTTCGCATGTCCGCAGCCACCAGCACTATAAAGCCACGACCGTCAACGAGCATCGACCCAAGAGCCATCAGCAACACCTGGCCTGGCCGCCCTCGCGCCTGCTGCACTGGGCGCAGTCGGTGGGGCCGTCGACGGCACAGTTATTCAAGGCCATCCTGGAGAGTAAACCGCACCCCGAGATGGGATATCGGTCCTGTCTGGGGATTCTGCGCCTGGGCCAGCGCTATTCGCCCGAGCGGGTGGAAGCGGCGGCGGCACGGGCCTTGGTCACCGGCGCCTGCTCCTATCAGAGTGTCAAGTCGATGCTGGAACGCGGACTGGATCGTCAACCGCTGGAAACCCCGGCGCCCCGACCGCCCCTCGCCCACGACAATCTGCGGGGCGCGGCTTATTTCGATCCCTCGGATACGTCGAGGGTGCAGTAACTCGATCGGCAGAGAGGAGAACACATGTTGAATCAGCAGACCCTGGAAAAGTTGCGCGCCTTGCGCTTGCACGGCATGGCCGAGGCCTTTCGCGCCCAGTCCGAGCAGACCGGCATCAGCGAGTTGAGCTTCGAGGAACGCTTCGCCCTGCTGGTCGACCAGCAGTGGAACTGGCGACAGAACCGCGCCCTGGAGCGTCGTTTGAGCCAGGCCAAGCTGCGGCATCGGGCCTCGGTGGAGGACCTGGACTTCCGCACCCCGCGGGGTCTGGACCGTGCCTTGCTGCGGTCGCTCACCCAGGACTCCGCTTGGGTGCGCGAACATCAGAACATTTTTCTGCTCGGCCCCACGGGGATCGGGAAGAGCTTCTTGGCTTGTGCTCTGGCGGAGAAGGCCTGCCGGGATGGCTTTACGGCCTTATACACGCGCGCCGCCCAACTGTTTCGTGACTTGGCGCTGGCCCGCGCCGATGGCAGTCTACGCACCTTGCTCGCACGATGGGCTCGTCTGCAGGTGCTGGTCGTCGACGACTGGGCCATGGCTCCCCTGGCCGACACGGAGCGTCGCGACTTCCTGGAAATCTGTGAGGATCGCTATCAGCAGCGATCCATGATCTTGACCAGCCAACTGCCGGTGGCCAAGTGGCATGAACAGATTGGTGATCCGACCCTGGCCGATAGCATTCTCGACCGACTGGTGCACAACGCTCACCGTATCGAGATGCGCGGCGAGTCGATGCGCAAAAAGCGTGGCGGCAAAGAATGAACATCGTCGCTGCGCTCCGAACACGCCAGGGTGTGCGGGCGGAGATCACGTTGGGAGGGGCCCTCGTACGGCTCGCGTCGCTGCGCTCCGAACACCCGAGCAGGCGCTGTGGAAATGCCGCCCCGTGGAAAGCGTGGAAAACTCTCAGAACGAGTTTCCCACCCTTTCCACCGGGCTTGGAAATCCGGCACAAGGCAGCCGGATTCCCACATTTCCACAGCGCCGCCGGCGAACCTATTTATGGAGAAAGGAGCCAAGGAAAGATAAAGAGAAAACCGGATTCTAGTTGACCGATTCCGGTCACTTCAAGCACCATAGGAACGCCAGCGTCGCTTCGCTCCGAAAACGCCCGGCTTCACCTCGGAACCAGCGACCGGATTCAAATCGGAATCACTGACCACCTTCATCGGAATACCCAACATAAGATGGTTTCCGAGTGTGACCTCACTCCTCCCCAGAACTTCGGATTGCCCCTTCGGGTTCAAGGTTCCATAAGCTTCTGTTCATTTTCTATTATTGTTCATTCATAATGAACATCACGTAAGCAAGCAGGTAGATTCTCTCTTTAATTTCAAGAGTTTTTTCTTTCTAGAAGGGTGCGGGAAACCTCTTTCTTTTTGAAGGTCAGGAAGCGACGAGAACATGGGTCACCTCCTGGGCAGGGGCGGACTTAAGCCGAAAGAGTTTGGAGCCGTCGTAGGGCTGATGGGTTTTGAACATGGCGTGGAGAGCATGCAGGAGTTTGCGCATGACGGCGACCAAGGCTTGCATTTTGAATTTGCCCTGGGCGAGCAGATGCTGATAGAAGGCGCGCAGGTGCGGGTCGTGCTGGACGGCGACCAAGGCGGGCATGAAGAGAGCATGACGCAGATGTTTATTACCTGCCTTGCTAATACGCGGCTTCTTATGCACGGAGGTTCCCGAGGTGTACTGGCGCGGGTCGAGTCCGGCGTAGGCTACCCACTGGCGAGCCTCCAGATCGGGCGCCAGCACGCCCAACTCCCCCAAGAGCTGCACGGCGCTGGTTTCACCGATCCCCGGGACGCTGTCGAGCAGTTCAAAGCGCTCCGCCAGTTGGGGATCCTGCGCGATCAGCTTGCGCGCCTGGCGGGTCAAGCGCTCGATGGCCCGTTCCTGGGCCCGCAGGCTGCGCGCCAAATCACGCCGCACCACCGCCGGAATGGCCTGCGACAGCCCCGCCGCATGCTGACGATTCTTCTCCGCCGTCTGCATCTCCACCAATTCCCGCAGGCGCCGCGCCAGGGCGTGCAAGGCCAGCACGGCGACCGAGGGCCGCTGCCAGGGTTTAAAGGGCATATGCTCGGCAAACTGTTCCAGTACCCCCGCGTCGATCTGATCGTTCTTGCTGCGCTTCATCAGGGCATGAGCGAAATGACGGACGGCGCGGGGATTGGCTACCATCACCTCGATGCCCTCCTGCCCGCTCAGCGCCAGCGCCAGGTCCAGACCGTAGAGACCGGTCGACTCCATGCAAACGCGCACCAGGCGGCCCGCTCGCCGCAGGTAACGAAGGATGATCAGATGGCCTTCCGGCGTGTTGGTGAAATTTCGCAAAGGCTCCAAGTCCCCCTGCCGGCGCAAGCTCACCACCAATTCCTTCGCACTGACTTCGATTCCACAAGTGTCCAGGTTGCTCATAACACCCTCCCGGAGTTAAGCTTTCGGTCCGGGTCCCCCCGACCCTGTGCCGTCTCCCGTCGAGCTTGAATATGCAGGCTCACACGGCCTCGGATTCTCCTCGGCGTGGGAGAAGAGGGCGGGGGGCCTATCTACCCGACAGGCTCGGGAAGTGCCTTCCCGGCCTCAGCGCAGATCGGCCTCCGCCGCCGGACTCCACTAACTCCACGGATACGGTTATACCCCAACTGAATCTCCGAGTTGATTCCGGCCGCTGCCTTGCTCTCCCCCCCAGCAAGGCAGCGGCGCTCCTCTTCCCACACGCGAGATTCATTGCCCTCGGAAACCGTTGGAAGAACAGAATACAAATACATGGGAAAAAGAAGATACAAGCGCGGACCGCCGATTTTGCGGTCCGCGTCTTTTCCGTAGCTATCATCGCCACCGTGCCGTATTCTATCGTCCGTCAGCCGACGGATCGAAACTCCGGCGTCCTTTTCTTTCCGATCGATATTTCTTTATCGTCGTGCGCCTGCTCAGGCGGCGAGAGAAATTCACCGAGCCTGATTTCGCCCTGTTGGCGCGAGCCTTCAACCGAGCGCGGGCACTGCACCCTTTTTACCTGACGGCTTGGGTCTTTCTCCCCGACCCGCCGCGGCGGGGCACTGCATTTGCGCGCCGGTGTATCCGGTAACGATTTCACTGGCCATGAAGTAGGGGCGAGGCGCCGCCTCGCCCCTACTGAGCACGCGGTCAACCAGCGCCGGGGCGCCGACGGCGAACTCTGGCAACCCAGGTTCTTCGACCGCGCCCTGCGCACCGTCAAGGAATACAACGAAAAGGTCGAATACATTCACCTCAACCCGGTGAGGGCCGGTTTGGTCAGCCGCCCGGAAGATTGGCGATGGTCAAGTTACAACGAATACGCCGGCATGAGCGCCGAGGAACAAAACGAACGCTGCGGTTTGATCGTCGACCGCGTGAGAATGCCCTCCGATCCGCGCGCACGAATTTGATCGCTCCATGACGGGGCCGAAAAGACGCGGACCACAAAAGCGGTGGTCCGCGCCCTTCCCTCTCGAGGGCGAGAATCGGTTCGATGCGCTACGAACTCTTTTGCGGGAACTTGTGAAAGGCATCGAAGACCCATAGCCGGCGCAGCACGGACCTGTTCCGAACGTCCGCCGCCTTCTAGTGTCGATTGGGGACGAACCGCAGACCTCCTGAACGGTCCGGGGCTGCTCGCTGGTGGGGCCTTCCTCGCACCGGACCCCCCAGCAACGACAGCGCAAACCAGAGGTACGGATTGCCGACTATATATTCGTTTGGCAGGTGGCGAATGGGGGCGCCACGCGGCCCCGGTCACGCGCCACCATGCTCGGAACTTCCCCGACAAGCTAACGTATTAACCTTTTGGGACACCGTGACGTCGGCTCAAAGGCCTCGAGTAGGCAGTGCCGCCTAACGCTGACAGGAGAAGAGACCATCAGGAGGCCGTCGTTGGGTCGGACAAGCAAATCCCAAGATCGGACAGTGCCTCGTAACCTGAGGAAGTTTGGGCCTCTTATTATGCTAACCATAAGGCTTACCAGACGTCAAAGACAATCATGGATTCATCCGCTGAACTCAACACGCAAAGGCAGAACGCCGCAGAGGGAAAACCGAAACCAAATGGCCCAGGCCAGACTCTGATTCGGCTGGAGGCCGTTAGCAAAGTGTTCTTCACTGAAGAGGTGGAAACGCACGCTCTGTCGGGCATGTACTTGGAAGTCCGCAAGGGAGAATACTTGTCGGTGGGTGGCCCTTCGGGCTGCGGCAAGTCCACGCTGCTCTCGATCATTGGGCTTCTGGATTCCCCCACGGACGGGAAATACTGGCTGAACGGCAACGCCCTGGAAGACCTGTCGCTTTCCGAGCGCACCCGCATCCGCAACCGGGAGATCGGGTTCATCTTCCAGGCGTTTAACCTGATAGGCGACCTGACCGTGTACGAAAACGTGGAACTACCGCTGACCTACCGGGGTATGCCCTCAGCGGAGCGGAAGCAGCGCGTGCAAGAGGCGCTCGAACGGGTAGGGATGGTGCACCGCATGAAGCACTATCCCGCGCAGCTCTCCGGCGGCCAACAGCAGCGCGCGGCCGTAGCCCGCGCCTTGGTGGGCAACCCGTCCATCTTGCTGGCTGACGAGCCGACAGGGAACCTGGATTCGAAGAACGGTGAGGCAGTGATGGATTTGCTCCGCAACCTTCACCGGGAAGGCGCCACTATCTGCATGGTTACGCACGATCCTCGCTATGCCGAGTTTGCCGACCGCACCGTTCATCTCTTCGATGGGCGCATTGTAGATGAGACGGCGGGGGGCAGTAGCCAGTTGCCGGTAGCCAGTGGCGCTGCTGGCCAGTTATTTCCCCGCGCGGCTAAGGTCGATCCCATGGTGGCGATGCGGTACGAATGAAGACTTTGACGGTTCGACCTCCACGGGCAGCCATGGGAAAACAAACCGTGCCGGCAGAAAAACTAAATCAGATCGAATCCGACTCGCCTGGAGAAACTCCTGTAGAGTTTTTACCGCGTCCCCGCCGATGAGGCCACCAAACCCGGCTCCCCGTTAGAGTGATGAGTCGATTGCATTCGGAGGAGGTCGGGCGTATGTTAACGGTTGGTCGAAACTGAGAACGGAAATTCCGGTTTGGATAATCTCTTTGTAATACTCTTCCCCAGACAACGCAGGAGGACTTATGAAAAGGCGTGAGGCCTTAAAGATGATTCCCTTTTCGATTGCCGGGATGTCGGGAATTAGGGGAATAAGCTCGACGCCCTTGGTGGATAATGCAAGCCCAGGAAGCAATCCCTTGCTCTCTCAGGTCAAGTTACACCATGGAACACCCACTCTGTTCCTAGACGGCAAGCCGGTTTTTGCCGGGGTACAATGGGTCACCACACCTGCCGTGGAGAAATGGGACGACGCCGATCAAGTCCGCCGCCTGGCCAAGCAAGGAATGCATTTTTACGCCTTTGAAGCAGGAAGAGGGTTTGAGTGGGTTGATCCCAAACCGGGCCGGCCGGACCCGTTCGACTTCTCCACCGTCGAGGCCCGATACGGCCGAATCATCGACGCGGACCCTCTGGCGCGCTTCCACCTGCGCTGCTACCTCGAAGTTCCCCCTGACAGCTCGTGGATGAAGGCCTATCCAGAGGAGTGTGAAATTACCTCCGAAGGGGTGCCTTTCGGCCAGTCTTTCGCCTCGGAAGTGTGGCGGAACCAAGCCAAAGATTTCCTGAAAGCGTTTATCGATCATCTCCAACGCACCGGCCTGATCGATCGCGTCATTGCTTTCCAACCCGGCGGCGGTCACACGGGAGAATGGGTGAAAGGCGAAACATCCATGTACAGCCACTGCGGGGATTACAGCGAGCCCATGCGGCGTCATTTCCGCGGCTGGCTGCGCGCACGATACAACGACGACGTGGGCGCCTTCCGAGCCGCCTGGAATAGTCCGCAGGCCACCTTCGAGACGGCGGAAGTCCCTTCCGCTAACGAACAGCTCCAAGCCAAGCTTTACACCTTCCGCGATCCGGCACGTGAACAAAACGTCATCGATTACTACCGTTGTTTCGCCGAACTGAGCGGCGACGTGGTGGTTGATCTCTGCCGTACCGTCAAGGAGGCGACCGGCGGGAAGAAGTTGGCCGGAGCTTTCTATGGGTATTTGATGGAACTAGCCTGGAACGGCGGCTTCTTCAAGGAACGACCCGATAGCGACTATTCAACTTACCAGCGGAGCGGCCATCTAGGGCTAAGGAAGTTGCTCGAATCCTCTGATGTCGATTTTCTGGTGTGTCCGTGTAGCTACGGCTTCCGGGCAATTGGAGGCCATGCTCCGGCCATGCAGCCGACTGAATCGGCCAGGCTGCACGGTAAGTTATGCATCATCGAAGACGACTGCCGGACGCATACCAGTCTGGATCAAGGCTTCGGCCACGTCTATTCCCTCTCGGATAGCACAGCCGTACTGCGGCGGAATTTTGCCCAGCTTGCTACCCATGGCCAAGGTACGTGGTGGGCGTCTGGAACGTCGTTCGGAACAATCCGGCTCGATGCGGAGCCGGCATTCGGGCCCCTGCTCAAGAGCTTTCAGGAATTGGGCACATTCATTCTCCAGACGGACCGCACCCCCAACGCCGAGATTGCCGTCCTGGTGGACGATGAGAGCTTTTTCTATGAGTCTGACACATACAATCTGGATATACCGCTTGTCTTTCAGCAGCGCTTGTGGGGACTTCCGCGCACGGGCGCACCTTCTGACATCTATCTTTTGGAGGATTTCATCGCGGGGCGATTGCGGCCGTATAAACTCTACATCTTCCTGAACAGTTTCCGGCTGGACAGCACGCGGCGAGAAGCCCTGCGCCGCGAACTGCGACGCGACGGCCGCGTAGCTGTGTGGATTTACGCGCCGGGCTACATCAAGGATGACCCATCGCTCGCGAACATGGAAGAACTGACGGGATTCAGATTCGGGATGGGCGGGCAGCCCTGGGGAGCGCTCATGCACATCCTGGATTTCACCCACCCCATCACCGCCCGCCTTCCGGAGGACCTGTTCTGGGGCACAACTAGCAAATTGTGCCCGATCTTCTACTTGGATGATCCGGAAGCCCGCGTGCTGGGGCAAGTGGTGTTTTCCCAAGGAAACTGCAAGCCCGGCATGGGCATCAAGACTAACCCCGGTTGGACCTCAATCTACATCGCCGCTCCCAACGTGCCGGCTCCCGTGCTGCGCGGCATCGCCCGCTTTGCCGGGGTGCATCTGTACAATGAAGAAGGCGATGTCCTCTACGCGACTCGCGACCTGTTGGCCGTCCACACGGTGTCCGGGGGACAGCGTACCTTCCGTCTGCCCCGGCCGGTGGAAGAGGTCTACGATCTCTTTGCGCGGAAGCCCGTTGCTCGCAACACGGACAAGTTCCAGGCCTCGTTGGCTCCGGCTTCCACGGAACTTTACTACACCGGGACCGCCCATATCCTTTCCGCACTGGGATAGCGGCATCAGGATGGGACCTCTGTGCGTATTGAAACCACAATTCTCTTCTCGTTGTGGGTCGCCGCGACGTCCTGCATATTTCGTATCCGAAAAAGGGGGCATGGCGCAATTATCAAAAAGCGCTTCTCAGACGCGCCGTTTGTGCTGTATGATTTTTGACAGACCTTTCGCTTTTGTTCGGTAATGTGCGCCTGTAGCTCAGATGGATAGAGCGGTTGCCTCCGGAGCAACAGGTCGCAGGTTCGAATCCTGCCAGGCGTACCATTGATACACGAGACCCCGCCCCCAAATTATCCTTGACGCAAATGTGCAAGTGGGCGGGCGCCTACGTCCGGAATGCCCAGTAATACTTGAAGCGTAATGGGGAGTTTGAATTTGACGGTTCGCGGTGGCACCTCACCCAAAGAGCGTGGAGGTCTTGAGGCGTCACGGGGTTCTCGGTGAGCCCGGCGGACGTGAAGGACGTCATGGAGTACATCACGCAACAAGAAAGATACCACCGGGTGGTGAGCTTCCAAGATGAATACCGAAAGTTGCTGGAAAGCCACGGGATTGAATACGACGAGCGTTATGTGTGGGATTGAACTTTGGGCCCTTTCAGGGCTCGAGGACTGGCTTGCAGCAGTTTCGGAAACCGGTGATGGACTGCTGCGACGGCAGGCAATAGTCAGGCTTCCTGCGGGCTTTCAGCGGTTGCTCTCCTAACCCTTCCTATTTTCGCATTCCCAATAAGCGCTTGACTTTTTTTGTTTCTTATGGTATTGCTACCATAAGATGATTGACGAACACGAACCTCGCGGCCCTCAAGCTGCGCGTCTCCGGCAACGTAAATTTGAACTGGTGCGCCGTTTCCAGCTTCCCGACGATCTACTGCCCGGCTCACTTTCCCTCTCCCATCTCCGCTGCGGCAAGCCCACCTGCCATTGTGCCAAGGACCCGCGGGGGCATCCCGCCTGGTCCCTCACCTTCATGGTACGCGGCAAGAAGCATGTGCAGCACATTCCCAGCGACTGGGTCGAGGACGTCCGCCGCCGGGTCGAGGCCGGACGGGAACTCCAAGCGGCGGTGCGGGAGGTCTTGGCCGCCAACGCCCAACTCCTGGTGCTGGCGCGTCAGCAAAGGCGCAAGCCGCGGTGAAAGGGCCGACGCCGCGTCGCCTCAAGAAGTACGTCTCGAAGTGTCTGCGCTTGCAGCCCTACTTGCGAGCGCCCGGCGATGGGCGCAGGGCGGGTCGCATTCCGGCCCCGGCTTTGCTGTGGGCCTTGCTCCTGGGGAGGCTGCTGCGGCGTGCGGCTTTCCTGGCCATTGAAAGCTTGGTCGGCGCTCGGGCGCGCGCCCTGGAAGTTTCCCGGAGCTTCAGCGATGATGCCCTCGGTTATTTCACCGAACGGCTCGACCCGGCCGTCACTCGTCAGGCGGCGGTCACTGCTGTCCATCAGGCCAAGCGCCACAAAGCCTTCGACGACTGCCGTTTCATCGGACTGGCTTTGGACGGGACCGGCGCGGGCCGATCGCAGGAAAATCTTTGCGATCTGTGCCGTCCCCACCGCAACCAGAAAAGGGAGATCCTCGGCTTCCATCATAAGTTGGTCATGAGCAGTGTGGTGGGAACCGGCCTAACCTTACCCTTGGATATCGAACCCTACGGCCCTGGGGATAGCGAGTACCGTGCCGGGCGGCGACTTCTCCGCCGCACCGCCCGCAACCTGGGCCGACGCTTTGCCGATTATGTGGTGGTCGACGGGAACTTCGCCAAGGCCCCCTTCCTGCACGACGCCGGGGATTTAGGACTGTTCGTCGTCGCCCGCTTGAAAAACAATCTCCCCGAATTGTTGGCGGCTGCCCAGAAAAGATTTCTCCACCAAGCTCCCCATCACGTCTTCCGTCACGGCAAGGATCGAGTCGAAATCTGGGATGCCGACGACTTCGACCCTTGGGAAACCCTGCGCTGGGAAACGGTGCGGGTGGTTCGCTACCGTCAGTACCATCCCAACGGCGAAATCTGTGAGGCCTACTGGTTCACCAACTTCCCCCGCCAGTGGGTCAGCAGTCGCGCCCTCTTCCGCATGGCCAAGAGCCGCTGGGAGATCGAGAACGAAGGCTTTAACGATGCCAAGAACCGCTACGGCTTCGAACATATCTGCCATCATGAACAAAATAGCCTGCTGTTGGTCTGGCTTTTGACCTGCTTGGCCCTGACCATCGAACGGCTCTACCGCATTCGGTACCTCCACCGTGGTACCCACCCCATCCTGGAAGCCGCTCTTCTCTGTCAACGCCTCTGGCTTAGCTTGTCGCGCCCCGTCCCTGACGATACCAGTTAGGTGTTTCTCCCCTCCCGCTGGCCCCCCAAACAACCGAACTCCGCCTGGGCACCTGCGCCCCACGGCGAAGTGCTCTCGAAAATGCCACCAGTTCTGCACCGCCCCACTGCAAGCGTCGAAACCGCGCTGATTCCGCCTCCCGTACGCTGCTGCTCACGAGCTTTGCGAAACTGCTGACTGGCTTGCCCGACAATCGCGATTGATTTTGTGAAAAAGGGGCTATAAACACGCTCACCCTCGCGGGATGTGTGGTATAGAGAATTTGCGAGAATTCTTAGACCCACACCGGGAGGGTGAACGATGCAGTCGAGCTTACCTGAACTGATTCTGCCCATCAAGCTGGAAAAGAGCGCAGAACGTCTGACGAGTTTGGGCGGGCTGATGGTGTTGGAGGAGATGGCGCAAGCACTGAAAGTGTGGAAGCGCGTGGACGAGCAGTTGGCGGTTCCGGGCTCGGGGCGAGGGTATCGGCCCAGCGAATTTGTGCAGCCGCTGGTGTGGATGCTGCACGCCGGCGGGCGGCGGCTGGAAGACCTGCGGGAGTTGCGGGCCGAGCAAGAGGTGTTGGAGAACTTGGGGCTGCGAGCGGTGCCGGATGCAGGTACCGTAGGGGACTGGTTGCGGCGACAAGGCAAGGACGGGGTAGCGGGTTTGGAGCGGGTGAACCAGGAGTTGATCCAGGGTGCGCTGGAGCCGGAAGGCGAGGAGTTGACTCTGGACGTCGATGCCACCGAGATTGAGGCGGAGAAGCGGGAGGCGCAGTGGACGTATCACCACGCGCGGGGGTACATGCCGCTGGTGGGCTACGTGAACGGCATCTGCGTGGGGCAGGAATTTCGAGATGGCAACGTGAGCCCGGGGACGGGGATTTTACCTTTCGCGCAGAAGTGTGAGGCGGTGTTGCCGGCAGGGAAGCGGATCTATTTTCGCAGCGACAGCGCGGCCTACCAGGCGGACGTGATCAACCACTACAGCCAGCCGGGGCGCACTTTCACCATTACGGCGGACTTGGACGCAGCGGTGAAACGCGAAATCCAGAACCTGCCGGCGAGCGCGTGGCGACCCTACCAGACGGCCGAGGGACTGGGGACGGATCGGGAAATCGCCGAGACTGTGCACACGATGAACGAGACGAAGCAGGCGTTCCGGCTGATCGTGCTGCGCTGGCTCAATCCGCAGCCCAGCTTGTTTGAATCGGAGCGGCACTGCTATCACGCCGTGGCTTCGAATCGGGAGGAGAGCGCGGCGGAGGTTATCTGGAAACACAACGGGCGGGGGCAGAGCGAGAACTGGCACAAGGAACTGAAGCTGGACATGGGAATGGAGCAGATGCCGTGTGGGCAACGGGCGGCCAACGCCCTGTACTTTGCCATTGGCGTACTGGCCTACAATCTGGCGCAGTTGCTCAAGCGGCGTGTGCTGCCGGAATCGTATCGCACCGCGACGGTGGCCACGCTACGCTGGAAAGTGTATCGGCTGGCGGGCAAGTTGGTGCGCCACGCGCGGGGACTGATCCTGCAGATCAAAGCGGATACGGAAAAGTGGCTGCTGCTGCAAGCCGCGCGCCTGCGCTGCGCGCAACTGCGGACCTGAAACGGAGGAGCGCGATGAAAAAAAGAGAATGCAAGAGGCAAAAGGGGGCGGGAGTGTCGTCAGCGGAGAGCCTCAAACCACCTTGATCCTCCCCGAGCCGCTGAAACCTCTACCGAACCGGGCCGCGAACCCGGCTGAGTAGGTTTTGGGGCGCGCCCGTCGACGCTTCCAACCGCCGACACGCCCATTCCATCGTTCAACCGCGATTCTTGGGGCTTGGTGCTCCCTTGACCCAGGCCGTTGGCCTGGGCTATGCTAGACCGCCCCTTCGGGGCTGGGAAATTCTCGACAACAGGTTCTGCACGCATTTGGCGCTCCCTTGACCCAGGCCGTTGGCCGGGCTCTGCTAGACCGCCCCTTTGGGGCTGGGGAACTTTCGACAACAGGTTCTGCACGCATTTGGTGCTCCCTTGACCCAGGCCGCGGGTGGCGCATACGTCACGACGGTTTTTGTCGGGATGTATGCGACCCAAAGCAAGGTAGCGCATCAGAGGTGGGCGCATTTTGCCCTCCTCTGGATGTGCCAGGTCAAGCCTGGCTGATCTTGTGAACTGAAAGGAGTTCACCTTGTAGATTACCCGTTCGACAGGTAGCCCGGCAAGCGTGGGCGGGAGTAATCCTGCTGACGAAGCCTTGCAAGGGCGAGCTTGTGAGCCGCAGCGCAAGCGAACTCATTTCGGCCCCGTTATGCAATGGAAGGTGGCCAGCCCGCCAGAGAGTGGTGAAGCCTGACATCGATGGGGAAGTAACGGGTGCGAGCACCCATCGGGCCTTCCGGGGTGGTAGGAGGCGGCGCGCGAGGACAGATCAGCCGAGGAACCTGGGAGGCCCGACGGGGCGGGAGAGAGGCGACTCGACCCCAGGCGCTGGGGGGAATCAATAACCTCCAGGGCTGTTCCGCCGGGAGTCGGAGGGGCTCATAGTAGCGAAGAAGCGGGTAACGACCGTGGAGCGAAGGGGCCTCACAGAAAGTGAACTTCAGTAAGAGGAGGAGAAGGCCGCTTGGAGAAGACCCCCACTACGGAAGAAGGGCGGTGGAGCGCAGGGCCGCTGATGAGCAGCGCGCACGAGGTTCCGCTGCCGGGAAAACTCTCTCTTCTGAGACAGAAGTTGGGCCAAAAGGCCAAGCAGGAACCGAAGTTCCGGTTCTATGCGTTATACGACCGGATCTATCGGCGGGACACGCTGGAAGCGGCGTGGGAGCGGGTGCGTGCCAACCAAGGCGCTCCGGGGGTGGACGAGGTGACGATCGGACAGATCGAGGCCTCTCCTGCCGGGGTGAAGGGATTTCTGGATGAGTTGCAGGAATCCCTACGCACGAAGAGCTACAGGCCGCGAGCGGTACGACGCGTCTACATCGAGAAGGAGAATGGGAAGCTGCGACCGTTGGGGATACCGACGGTGCGGGACCGGGTGGCGCAGATGGCGACCCTGTTGATCCTGGAGCCGATCTTTGAGGCGGACTTCCTGGATTGTTCGTACGGGTTCCGTCCGGGCCGCTCGGCACACCAGGCTCTGGCGGAGATACGCGGGCACTTGCACGCCGGGTATCAGGCGGTGTATGACGCGGATTTAAAGGGCTACTTCGATTCGATTCCTCACGACAAACTGCAGGCGTGCCTGCGCATGCGGATCGCGGACCGCCAGGTCCTGAAGTTGATTGGCATGTGGCTCCAGGTGCCGGTGGTGGAAGCGCCGGAGGAGAAGGGCGGTAAGCCGCAGGTGAGCCGTCCGAAAAAGGGAACGCCGCAGGGCGGAGTTATTTCTCCACTGCTGGCGAATCTGTACTTGCACTGGTTCGATAAGGTGTTCCACGGCCTGCACGGGCCGGCCCGCTGGGCCAAGGCGAAGCTGGTGCGTTATGCCGACGATTTTGTCGTGCTGGCGCGCTATCTGACGCCCAACCTGCGCGGGTATATCGAGGAGAAGTTAGAGACCTGGATGGGGTTGGAGATCAACCGCGAGAAGACGCGCGTGGTCAACCTGATGGAGAAGCAAGCGCACCTGGACTTTCTGGGGTACACGTTCCGATACGACCGCGACTGGAAAGGCCGCGGACATCGTTATTTGAACATTGTGCCGTCGAAGAAAGCGCTGCAACGGGAGCGGAATCGACTGCGGGAAATGACTGGCTATTCGCAAAGTCATAAACCCCTGCCGCGCCTGATTGGGGAGCTGAATCGTCACCTGAAAGGCTGGGGAGGCTACTTCTCGTTTGGGCGCCCGCGCTCGGCTTACGGCAGGATCAACAACTTTGTACTGTGCCGCCTCTATCGTCATGTGGGACGGAGAAGCCAGCGACCTTTTCGCCCACCCCAAGGGAAAACCCACACGCAGCATTTTCTGCGCATGGGCCTGAAGCTATTAATGGTCCCTCGGTGAGCGCCTGCGTCTGCCTGCGGTCAGAAACTTTCCGGAGAGCCGGATGAGGGAAATCTTCACGTCCGGTTCGAGGAGGGGAGAGTGGGTCGCCTCTATCGGGCTCGCCCTCTCTCCTACTCTACCGGCTCTTCCTGAGTCAACAGCCGCGGAGAAACGCAAAGTACGCGTACCGTGCTCCGTACAGCAGCCAGGATATCTCGCTCGCCGCCGTGACGAATGAGTTTCCGGCTCCTCTCCCCTTCTGCTCCGTGCGCATCCAATATAGTGGGCCGCCGGGATCGCTCCAGGCCCAGGTCACCAGCATCGAGTCGAGAGGTAACCTGGTGGTGGACAGCCACGTTCAAAACGAGGGGAATGGCTGGGCGGGCTCGGGCGGCCATCCCTGGCATTTGGACGAGGACACGGAATCGATTCTGTTTCTCACCAATGAAAGCGACAAGCCGGCGCGCATCGGGTTTAAGACGTCGGCTAACGGCAGCCCGGCTTACTACCTGGATAGCCTGCGGCTCAATTCGCATGAGACCCCAATCCGTCGATAACGTGCGGGGCGGCAACGCGGAGGTAGGGGCGAGGCGCCGCCTCGCCCCTACAGGCAGCACCCTCCGGGCGAAACCGGATGGGGCGCAGGGGCCATCGCCGTGCGCCCATACCAGGCTCACCCGTCGTTACCGACGGATTAGGGTGAGACACGCGCTCTGGACCTGCGCAAGCTGCGCGATGCGCAGAAGCCGGATATGAATCAGAACACGATTCCCGCCGGCGCTGCGGATGGCAGCGTGATCTGGTGCGAGCTGCATGGCGGAGCTATGGTACCAGGTACTGGACGCAAATCAGATTCCGATAAACACAGCGGGAATGCAGATTGTCGAGGCCGTTTCAGGCGGAGAGATAGGTACGTGCACAGGAAGCCTACAAGATTACGGAAAGTGGACAACCGATGGCACGGGCACAATGACCGGCCCAGATTATTGGTGGTGGTGCTGTTCACCCCAGGCTTGTAGCGCAACCTATACCTTTAACCAGAGTTTCACAGTGAACGGCTACGCGGTACAGATTCTGAGCGGCTCCTATGTAGGTTCACACAATGTTGTAACCATTCAGTGCAACAACGGGAGCGGTAGCTGTCCGGCAGTTGTTCCTACGCCTTAGTCTACAACAGAGCCGGCTACGGAGGGGACATGGGGAGAGTGTGTTGCTGTCTGGCTGTCGTAATCAGTTCGGGGCTCTTGGCTGAAACCGGTTTCTTGTCGGCTGGCGAGCGCGCTTCGGTTTACGATGATCCCTTTCATCCTGTCAGCTTCAGCGCGAAGCTGGAGACGCAAATCGCGGAGTTCGACACTGTAGGCCTGCCCATGGCCGAATTGATCATACGGCTCGCGTACAAGTATAGGACTCCGATGGCTTTCGAGTGTACAGACGCTGATGCACTCCGAAAGCCCCTCTACCTCAAGTTCAAGGCGCGCAGTCTCCGCGAGATCATCGCTGGGGTTGTCACCTCGGTTCCCGAGTTCCAAGTAGACTTCCGCCAGGGGATCGTGGACGTTTACTGCCCTGCCGCGCGTCAGGATCCGTCCAACCCGTTCAACATGATAGTCCCGCGATACGATGTTCAGGGGGCGGATACGCACATGGCTGACGCTCAGCTCCTGTGTGACATCAGCGCCCTTCACGGCGGCGGCTGTGGCGGTAGCGTAGCTGGCGGACAGTGGGGTCCACTTACCATCACCCTCCACTTAGCCAACAAACGCATTTATGAAATCCTTAACGATATCGTCGCCCAGAATGGGGAGGCGCTCTGGGTGCCCATTGCCCGAGTTGCGCAGCCGTCCACGATCTCCATGAATTTTTGGTACATCTATCCCCTGGATCCGACTTTCGAGACATCTGTCATCAAGGATCTCCAGGCTGCGACCCAGAGACGGAAGCCCGCAGCGCAGTGAAGCAATCGTACGGCGGACCACCGCGTTCGCGGTCCGCCTCTTTTGTGGGCGGAGCCTGGGTAGCGCGGAAGTGGGCGTCTTCCGGTCTCCTCCGCCGGTTTTACCAGGTCATGTCATTGTCGTAATAACAACTATTCAGATGTTATCTCAGAAGGGGCCGGTAGAGTAGGAGAGAGGGCGAGCCCGATAGAGGCGACCCACTCTCCCCTCCTCGAACCGGACGTGAAGATTTCCCTCATCCGGCTCTCCGGAAAGTTTCTGACCGCAGGCAGACGCAGGCGCTCACCGAGGGACCATTAATAGCTTCAGGCCCATGCGCAGAAAATGCTGCGTGTGGGTTTTCCCTTGGGGTGGGCGAAAAGGTCGCTGGCTTCTCCGTCCCACATGACGATAGAGGCGGCACAGTACAAAGTTGTTGATCCTGCCGTAAGCCAAGCGCGGGCGCCCAAACGAGAAGTAGCCTCCCCAGCCTTTCAGGTGACGATTCAGCTCCCCAATCAGGCGCGGCAGGGGTTTATGACTTTGCGAATAGCCAGTCATTTCCCGCAGTCGATTCCGCTCCCGTTGCAGCGCTTTCTTCGACGGCACAATGTTCAAATAACGATGTCCGCGGCCTTTCCAGTCGCGGTCGTATCGGAACGTGTACCCCAGAAAGTCCAGGTGCGCTTGCTTCTCCATCAGGTTGACCACGCGCGTCTTCTCGCGGTTGATCTCCAACCCCATCCAGGTCTCTAACTTCTCCTCGATATACCCGCGCAGGTTGGGCGTCAGATAGCGCGCCAGCACGACAAAATCGTCGGCATAACGCACCAGCTTCGCCTTGGCCCAGCGGGCCGGCCCGTGCAGGCCGTGGAACACCTTATCGAACCAGTGCAAGTACAGATTCGCCAGCAGTGGAGAAATAACTCCGCCCTGCGGCGTTCCCTTTTTCGGACGGCTCACCTGCGGCTTACCGCCCTTCTCCTCCGGCGCTTCCACCACCGGCACCTGGAGCCACATGCCAATCAACTTCAGGACCTGGCGGTCCGCGATCCGCATGCGCAGGCACGCCTGCAGTTTGTCGTGAGGAATCGAATCGAAGTAGCCCTTTAAATCCGCGTCATACACCGCCTGATACCCGGCGTGCAAGTGCCCGCGTATCTCCGCCAGAGCCTGGTGTGCCGAGCGGCCCGGACGGAACCCGTACGAACAATCCAGGAAGTCCGCCTCAAAGATCGGCTCCAGGATCAACAGGGTCGCCATCTGCGCCACCCGGTCCCGCACCGTCGGTATCCCCAACGGTCGCAGCTTCCCATTCTCCTTCTCGATGTAGACGCGTCGTACCGCTCGCGGCCTGTAGCTCTTCGTGCGTAGGGATTCCTGCAACTCATCCAGAAATCCCTTCACCCCGGCAGGAGAGGCCTCGATCTGTCCGATCGTCACCTCGTCCACCCCCGGAGCGCCTTGGTTGGCACGCACCCGCTCCCACGCCGCTTCCAGCGTGTCCCGCCGATAGATCCGGTCGTATAACGCATAGAACCGGAACTTCGGTTCCTGCTTGGCCTTTTGGCCCAACTTCTGTCTCAGAAGAGAGAGTTTTCCCGGCAGCGGAACCTCGTGCGCGCTGCTCATCAGCGGCCCTGCGCTCCACCGCCCTTCTTCCGTAGTGGGGGTCTTCTCCAAGCGGCCTTCTCCTCCTCTTACTGAAGTTCACTTTCTGTGAGGCCCCTTCGCTCCACGGTCGTTACCCGCTTCTTCGCTACTATGAGCCCCTCCGACTCCCGGCGGAACAGCCCTGGAGGTTATTGATTCCCCCCAGCGCCTGGGGTCGAGTCGCCTCTCTCCCGCCCCGTCGGGCCTCCCAGGTTCCTCGGCTGATCTGTCCTCGCGCGCCGCCTCCTACCACCCCGGAAGGCCCGATGGGTGCTCGCACCCGTTACTTCCCCATCGATGTCAGGCTTCACCACTCTCTGGCGGGCTGGCCACCTTCCATTGCATAACGGGGCCGAAATGAGTTCGCTTGCGCTGCGGCTCACAAGCTCGCCCTTGCAAGGCTTCGTCAGCAGGATTACTCCCGCCCACGCTTGCCGGGCTACCTGTCGAACGGGTAATCTACAAGGTGAACTCCTTTCAGTTCACAAGATCAGCCAGGCTTGACCTGGCACATCCAGAGGAACGCGAAATTCGCATACCTCTGCGCTACCTTGCTACAAAGCGACACCACGAATGGCACCGGCCACACGTGCGTGGGGGGCACCGGAACCAACACCTGCACTCAGAGCTACTTCTCCGGGACGGGGAGCTACACCAGCTATCTGAGAAACCGCACCTACCACGTCATGGATCAGTTCGGCACCTGGATCGCGGGGTACAACCTGGATTTAGAAGAGTCCTATACGACACCGACAGGACAGTGCGCGTCAGACGCAGTGGTGACGGGCGGGGGAAGTGGCGACACGATCCCGGACTGCTTCTATTTTTGCAGCAGTACGTGCCAAAGCCAGGGTAGTTGCAACGTTTCAGCGACGCAGACGATAACGGCGAACGGCTTCACAGTGGCCACAGAGAGCGTGAACTGGACGTGCAGCGGGGCATCCGTGAGCCCGTAGGAGGTGCGCAGATATGGAGAACAAGAGGAAACTCATGTCGCTTTATGGCGCTTTGATTGGAGGGTTGGTTCTTTCTGAGCTCGTGACCGCACTCACATGGGCGCGGCTGCAGCAACAGGGTTGCCCTTGTTCGGCGGGTGGCGCTGCGGAGGGCCCCATTGTGGCCTTGCGGGTACCATCCTTGAGGGTTGTGGATGCCGACATGGAGGAGGCACTCGCGGCGCTGCGCAGTAAGGACCCAGACCACATCATCATCGGGTTCGAGCGGGTTCCGCATGCAAAGGGAGAGGAGGGCGAGCCTATCTCCCTCGTCTTTGCCAACGCAACCGCCCCCCAGATTATCCAACTCTTTTGCCGAGCCGACCCGCGGTACGAGTGCGAGGCAATCAAGGGCCTCATGATTGATGTCAGGCCCAAGGGGGCAGGCGAGAGTCCAAATGACCCCCTCAACATCAAGGTCCGGGACTACAGCATCGATGCGAACGTCACTGCCGGTCAGGCGATCAGGCGCATCGACGAGGATGCCCCGGAGCTCAGGGACTACTTGCGCCGGAGGCACGAGGAATGGATGAAGAGAACGGGCCGAGAGCCCGGCGGCTCCCCCGGATCTATTTGGTCGGGTAATATGGTGCCTCCGCGCTTTACCTTGCACTTGCAGGACGTGACCGTCCGGCAGATTCTCGACGCGATCTCGCTGAAGGACATCGAGACATTTAATCAGGTAGTCAAGGAGGGGAAATTCTTCGATTTGGCGGGCAAGGCGACGAGGTGGAACCCCACAGGCTGGGAGTACGACTTCGTCCTCAAGCCGGACGCACCGACGGGGCTTGGTGGGTATCCCACCTGGCGGTCTTTCTGAGCAAGCGTAGCGCGGACCGCCGGGTCTGCGGTCCGCGGCTCTTCGTTGCGAGCAACGGATCGCAGGCTTGCGCACAGCGAAGCTGTGCGATTCCGAGGTGGGATTCGTGAATCGCAGATCTCCGATCTGCGCCAGCCGACGTCGTGCCGTTGAATGAGAGCTGGACGACTGGTGTAGATTACGATTATTCTGGCACTAACTGGCCGCAGGCAACTGCCGGCGGGTACACAACTCTAAGCAGCTCGCCATCATTCTTCGCGGACAATATCTCAGTCCAGGGCCAAAACTTCGTCCCCCCCCCCCCGCCAACCCGCAGATTCCCCGGAGTTCGACAGCGGTTTTTCATTGGGGCCAGATGTGGTGCATAGGAAGCACGACACCCGGGGTCGAGTTGGGCGTGCCCGTTCAGACAGACACTTTGCAGTATTACGTCGACCACGGCAGGAGGTAGCCACGGTCAATTCGTTTTTGGAATTGACCGTGGGTTCGTCATCGAAGGAAAAGCCTACGATCACAAGAGGTCGCCGCAGCGACAGCGTGGCTACCCACTGTAAAGCGTCTCTTTACACGCTACGTATTCTAGTGTAGTCTTACTTGATGAAGATCCGAAACGTGGTTCATCGGGGACTGCGGCGCTTCATGCAGCACAATGATCCATCCGGTTTGGCTGCGGCTGTCGTGGAGAGGGTCCGTAACATTCTGACCTTCTTGCAAGAGATGGAAGACGCCCAGGAACTCCGCGAGGTGCCGAGTTGGAAAGCGCATCAGTTGACTGGCGATCGAAAGGGAACTTGGAGCCTCGCGGTCACCCGGAACTGGCGGATCACGTTCCGAATCGACTCGACGGAAGGAGAGGTTCTCGACCTCGATTATGAGGACTACCATTGATAAGGAAGCGAAAACCATGATGCGTATGGCACGCCCGGCCCATCCGGGACAGTTCATCAAGATGGAGGTCATCGAGCCACTCGGTCTCTCGGTTACGAAAGCCGCCAAGGTCCTTGGCGTGACCAGGCCCGCGCTCTCTGCCCTTCTCAACGGCCGCGCCGCGCTCTCGCCCGACATGGCGCTGCGGGTGGAGAAGGCTTTCGGCCCCAAGATGGACACCCTGCTTCGGATGCAGACCGCCTTCGAGATTGCCGAGGCTCGCGAGAGGGAGGCGAATATCAAGGTTAAGCGCTACGTGGCTAAGCCCCCTACTGCCCGCGCCCATGTCGACCAGGCCGCGCTATCAACCGCGCCAGCATGAGCAAGCATAGCCCGGACTTGTTTTGTAGATCGGCGGCGCGGGCTTCGGCCTCCGGTTTGGCGCAGATCAGTGCGGTAGGAGTTTTCAAGAGGCTGCGCGCTGCCGAACCTTGGGTACGCTGGCTGGCGCAGCAGATGCGGGGCGCAGCCGAGTTACCGATGGCGGTGGCGGAGGCGTTGGAATTCGCCGCCTACTTCATGGTCTGGACCACCTTGAGTGCGGCTTTCCCCGCCGCCGCGATTCTCGATCTGTACCGGCTGCGTTGGCAGATTGAACTGGCGTTTAAGCGCATGAAATCGATTCTGGGTTTGGGTCACTTACCCAAGAAGGACCCTCTCAGCGCGAAAGCCTGGCTGGAAGGCAAACTGTTCACGGGACTATTGATCGAACGGATGGTGCGCAGCGCCGAAACATTTTCCCCCTGGGGCTATGCCTTGGCAGTCCCGCCGCAGTCGGTGGCGTGAGGTTGAATTCATGTACCGTCAGGTCGGAGCGGCGCTGCTGTTGCCCCAAAGTCTGACCACGGTTCTGCGGCAATGGCGAGCCATCACCCATGGGTTGGCAGAGCCGCCCCGAGAGCGGCGCCGATACGGTTTCGCTTAGGTTAACGCTTATAGGCCGTTGGCCTGGGCTCTGCTAGACCGCCCCTTCGGGCCTGGGGAACTTTCGCCAACAGGTTCGGCACGAATACGGCGACCGGCGTCAGCGGCCGTCCCTCAGCCTCATTCAGAAAGCTAACCGCTATCGCCGGCTCGCCGCACTGGACGAGACCCGTGCAGCGGCAGTGCCGAGTGGCAAGGGGCAGTGAGAGCCGTTTCGGGGACCTTTGGCGCCAGTTGGATGGAGCCCGAAACAGATCGCTCTAAAACGAGGCAGTGCGTGGTATATTCTGGCAGATCGAAATGTCAAAAAGTAAATTCTGGTGGAAATGGCTTCGACGGATTCCCTGGATAAGGCAGTGAGCGTAGAATCTTACGCCCTGGCGTCTAGCGGCTTCGAGGGATTCCCAGAATAAGCTCAGGCGAGGTGAATATGGGACTAAGAACTCACAAGGCGAATCTTGCGATGGTTCTAGCAGTCTTCTTTTGCACCTCCGCACGATTGGCTTCTCGGGACCGGGTCCTCATAGGCCGAGAGGAGCCTGCGGTAAGGATGACGGTGGTGGAGGGCGGAGGTCACTTTCCGGTAGCCTGCATTTTGAAGAATGGCGATCTGGCGGTGGTGCTTCGGGGGGGTGCGCCTCACGTGGGCATCAGAGGGAGATTGGACCTCGTTACATCCAAGGATAGCGGGCGAACATGGTTGGCGCCTCGGACAATCGTTGACACTCCTGGTGATGATCGCAATCCGGCTTTTGGCCAACTTTCGGACGGTGCTCTTGTGCTTGCCTATGTGGTGGTAACGGTGGGCTACGACCAGACCGGGTTGAGGGAGAAAGACGCAATAACGGATGGTGTATATGTAATCCGCTCGTCGGACGGGGGGGCCACCTGGACGTCCCCTTACAAAATCAACATAGTCGGTTCGAGGGGATTTTCCCCGTTTGGGAAAATCATCCAGCTCGCTGATGGCACTGCCTTAATGACGATTTACATCGATAAGCCTGAAGCCAGTGAGTCATACGTATACAGATCCCGCGATAACGGGAAGACTTGGGGGGATCCCTCACGCATCGCCGTCCGCTACAATGAAACCGCCTTGGCATCCCTCCCTGATGGTCGACTGATGGCAGCTCTGAGGTCGGACAAGGGGGGACACCTTGCGGTGGCCTATTCGCATGACAAGGGACGCAGTTGGAGCGAACCCCATCAGTTGACCGAGGACCAGGAACACCCGGGAGACCTCATTGTGCTCATGGATGGTTCGGTAGTTTTCACTTACGGCGAGCGGAACCGCCCTTATGGGGTGAGGGCACTAGTGAGCCATGATGGAGGAAAATCTTGGGACAAAAACCATCTGGTTATTCTGGCTGACGATGCTCCCAACTGGGACACTGGCTATCCGAGCTCGGTCGAGCTTAAGGATGGGAGAATTTTCACGGTTTATTACCAAATAGATGTCGCTTACGACGCAGCCCTCCCCACCGAAGTCCTCGAGAAGTCTCTGGAGGGGGCGAAGGCACGCGGAGTAATCTGGCGTGCACCGGGCCAGTGAGCCTGCTACCAAGCATTACGTAACAATAGAAACTTGATGTCGCGATTGTGGGCGGGTGAATGCCTTGAGGGAAAGATTTCAGCCAGATGCGTAGGGCCGGGACTTGCCCCGGCCGCTTGGAAGGCCGACCCGAGGGTTGGTTCTACGTTGTCTTTCGGAGATATATGAAGACTTTCGCTCCCGGCCCAACTTACGAAGAGATGCTTCACCCCGCGAAGTTGCCGGATACTATCCGCCGCAGAGCCGCGGCTGCCCGGGCCGACGAGCTTGACCCGGCCAATCTTTTCAATATCAACTGGCGGGGTCCGGACGGCGGCGTTCGGCACATAGTTCTGCCCAAAGAACTCACGGGCGTGGAAGCGAACATCGTGGTTCTGGTTGGGCGCGACTTCCCTTCCGGCAGCCACAAAGTCGGCCCGGCCTACGCCACGCTCATGGAAGGAGAATTGGCGGGCGAAATTCTGCCGGACCAGTGCACGATGATCGGCCCTTCCACCGGCAATTTCGGCATCGGAGTGGCCTACGTCTCTAAGCTTAAGGGTTACCCGGCCATTGTGATCATGCCGGAGAAAATGAGCGCCGAACGCTACCAGCTCATTCGCCACTACGGCGGGCAATTGGACTTGACACCCGGATCGGAGAGCGACGTCATCCTGGTCGTCGAGCGCACGCGAGAATATCGCAAAGACCCGCGCAACAAAGTTCTCGCGCAATTCGAGCTGCTTCCGAACTACCGCTTTCACCGCTATGTCACGGGGCGGAGTGCCCTGGAAGCGGCACAGACGTATGGCAAGGGCCGAATTGCGGCCTTCGTGGCAGCGCCGGGTTCAGCGGGGACGCTGGCGGCAGGCGACGAAATCAAAGCGCGCTTCCCGGAGTGTCTCATTTGCGCGCTGGAACCGAGGGAGTGCTCGACGCTTTACAACAACGGGCGCGGCACGCACCGCATCGAAGGCATCGGCGACAAGATGGTCACGCTCATCCACAACGTCCTGACGACGGATTTTGTAGCTCTGATCCACGACGAAGATTGCGTGATGGGCCTGGAACTCCTGCAACGCCGCCAGCCGTTACTCGAACAAGCCCTCGCCCTGCCGCAGGGCTCTCTCGCATTCCTCAGCGGTCTGTTTGGCATCTCTGGCGTCTGCAACATCCTGGGCGCCATCCGCATGGCGCGGTTTCTCAAGCTCGGCGCCGGAGAGAATCTGGTGACCATCGCCACGGATGGATTTGACCGTTACCCATCCGTGCTAGCCGATCTCGAAAAGCGCCGCGAATCGCCAGGCGAGCGCGACGTCGAGAAACGCTTCGAGCAAATCTTTCGGGGCGGCGATGCCGCGGACTTCCTGGATGTGCGCCCTCAAAAGGAAAAAGACCGCCTCTTCGGCTACAAGCAGGAAGTGTGGACGACATTCGGCTACTCCCCTGCATATCTCGAGAACATGAAGTCACAGGCTTTCTGGGAGGCGGAGTTCCGCAAGATCGACGAGCTCGACATATGCCTCACACAGTTACGTCAGTTCTGCCCAAGAATCGCGATTGATTTTGTGAAAGAAGGGCAATAAACACGTTCACCCTCGGCGGATGTGTGGTATAGAGAATTTGCGAGAATTCTTAGACCCACACCGGGAGGGTGAACGATGCAGTCGAGGTTACCTGAACTGATTCTGCCCATCAAGTTAGAAAAGAGCGAGGAGCGCCTGACCAGTCTGGGCGGGCTGCTGGTGTTGGAGGAGATGGCGGAAGCGCTGGGGGTATGGAGGGAGGTGGACGAGCAGTTGGAAGGTCCGAGCTCGGGGCGGGGGTATCGGCCTAGCCAGTTCGTGCAGTCCCTGGTGTGGATGCTGCACGCCGGCGGGCGGCGGCTGGAAGACCTACGGGAACTGCGGGCCGAGCAAGAGGTGTTGGAGAACCTGGGACTGGGCGCGGTGCCGGATGCGGGCACGGTGGGGGACTGGTTACGGCGGCAAGGCGAGCGCGGCGTGGCGGGCCTGGAGCGGGTGAACCGAGAACTGATCCAGGGGCCGCTGGCGCAGGAAGGCGAGGAGTTGACGCTGGACGTCGATGCCACCGAGATCGAAGCGGAGAAGCAGGAAGCGCAATGGACGTATCACCATGTGCAGGGCTACATGCCGCTGCTGGGGTACGTGCACGGGATCTGCGTAGGGCAGGAATTCCGCGACGGCAACGTGAGTCCGGGGGGGGGGATTTTGGCCTTCGCGAAGAAGTGCGAGGCGGCGTTACCGGCGGGGAAGCGGATTTATTTCCGCAGCGACAGCGCCGCGTATCAGGCGGAGGTGATCAACCATTACAGCCAGCCGGGGCGCACCTTCACCATTACGGCGGACTTGGACGCAGCGGTGAAACGCGAAATCCAGAACCTGCCGGCGAGCGCGTGGCGACCCTACCAGACGGCCGAGGGACTGGGGACGGATCGGGAAATCGCCGAGACTGTGCACACGATGAACGAGACGAAGCAGGCGTTCCGGCTGATCGTGCTGCGCTGGCTCAATCCGCAGCCCAGCTTGTTTGAATCGGAGCGGCACTGCTATCACGCCGTGGCTTCGAATCGGGAGGAGAGCGCGGCGGAGGTTATCTGGAAACACAACGGGCGGGGGCAGAGCGAGAACTGGCACAAGGAACTGAAGCTGGACATGGGAATGGAGCAGATGCCGTGTGGGCAACGGGCGGCCAACGCCCTGTACTTTGCCATTGGCGTACTGGCCTACAATCTGGCGCAGTTGCTCAAGCGGCGTGTGCTGCCGGAATCGTATCGCACCGCGACGGTGGCCACGCTACGCTGGAAAGTGTATCGGCTGGCGGGCAAGTTGGTGCGCCACGCGCGGGGACTGATCCTGCAGATCAAAGCGGATACGGAAAAGTGGCTGCTGCTGCAAGCCGCGCGCCTGCGCTGCGCGCAACTGCGGACCTGAAACGGAGGAGCGCGATGAAAAAAAGAGAATGCAAGAGGCAAAAGGGGGCGGGAGTGTCGTCAGCGGAGAGCCTCAAACCACCTTGATCCTCCCCGAGCCGCTGAAACCTCTACCGAACCGGGCCGCGAACCCGGCTGAGTAGGTTTTGGGGCGCGCCCGTCGACGCTTCCAACCGCCGACACGCCCATTCCATCGTTCAACCGCGATTCTTGGGTTCTGATGAAGCCTTGTAATCCCAGCCCCCCCAATGCTAGGATGTCCGCCAGCGCACCGCACCCTGCTCAGGATGCGCCGCGAGACGCTCAGCTAAGACAAGGGGGGCAAGGGGTTTGTGACGTGCTTCATGACGTGACTCCTCGAGAAAGCCCAATTCTGACAGCCTGTCCCCGATTTCTGGATCAGTGGCAGGCACCCAAGTAAAGGTGGCGCTTATGAGAAAACCTGTTCTAATCCTTACTGTTTTGTGCGTTTCTGTTGTTGCTCGGGGAGCCCAAAACCCGGAGGTCACGCGCTGGGAGCATGAGGCCCAGAACGTCACCATAATCCGGGATGATTGGGGCATCGCGCACGTCTACGGGAAAACGGACGCGGACGCTGTCTTCGGCATGGAATACGCGCAGGCTGAGGACGACTTCAATCGCGTCGAGACGAATTACATCAATGGGATGGGGCGGCTGGCGGAGACTGAGGGTGAGTCCAAAATCTACCAGGACCTGCGGATGAAGCTATTCGTCGATCCCGAGACCTTGAAGAAGCAATACGCGGAAAGTCCGGCGTGGTTGAAGACGCTCATGAACGCCTTCGCCGACGGTTTGAACTACTACCTCTACAAACATCCCGAGGCGAAACCGAGGGTCATTAAGAGATTCGAGCCGTGGATGGCGCTGAGCTTTACCGAAGGGAGCATCGGAACCGACATCGAACGCGTGAACGTCAACCAGCTCGCGAAGTTCTACGGCCAGAAGCAGGTGGCCGAGCTCGCGCCGGCGGACCAGGAAGCAACTGCCGAACCGGGCGGATCGAACGGAATGGCCGTCGCGCCCTCGAACACAATCGGGCACCATGCCCTGCTGCTCATCAACCCGCACACTTCATTTTATTTCCGGTCCGAGCTGCAAATGGTGAGCGATGAAGGGCTGGATGCTTACGGCGCCGCGACTTGGGGGCAATTCTTTTTGTATCAGGGATTCAACGCCGCACGTCGGCTGGATGCACACCTCCAGCGGCGTCAACGCCATGAGCCGATATCTCGAGACCATCGTGAAAAAGGGTGACCAGTACTATTACAAGTACGGGAATCAGGAGCTTCCGGTCACAGTGACGGAAATCACCGTGCCGTACATGACCGACCACGGAATGGCCGAACGCAAGTTTTCAACGTATCGCACCCAGCACGGGCCGGCGATCGGCGAGCAGAACGGGAAGTGGGTAGCCATCCGGCTGATGCAGGAGCCGGTAAAAGCGCTCATACAGTCTTACACACGCACCAAGGCGACGGACTACAAATCATTCCGTCAAACGATGGAACTGCATACGAACTCGTCGAACAACACGATTTTCGCCGATTCCGATGGCGACATCGCATACTTCCACGGAAACTTCATTCCCCGGCGCGATACCCGATTCGATTGGACGAAGCCGGTCGACGGCAGCAATCCCGCGACAGACTGGGACGGTCTTCTTTCCGTTGACGAGACGCCACATCTGCTGAATCCAAAGAGCGGCTGGCTTTACAACACGAACGACGCGCCGTGGTCTGCGGCCGGACCGAGCAGCCCGAAGAAGGAAGATTTTCCGCCTTATGTCGAGATGGGCGGAGCATCGGCGCGCGGGATGCACGCGGTCATGGTCCTGCAAAGCAAGAAGGATTTCACTCTCGATTCTTTCATCGGCGCGGCGTTTGATAGCTACGAGCCGTTCTTTGAAAAGGTGATCCCGGCGCTGATGCAAGCGTGGAACCAGACGCCGGATTCGGATCCGCTGAAGGCAAAGCTTGCTGAGCAGATTGAGATGTTGCGGGGATGGAATTGCCGGTGGGGCGTGGATTCGATTCCCATGTCGCTGGCGCAGTTCTGGGGCGAGGACGTCCTGCGGCACATGCCGCACTTTGGGAGAGGCGAGGGCATACCCGATTTTGGAAAAGTGCCTGCCCAGCAGCTACTGCAATCCCTCTCGGCGGCCTCCGATAAGCTGACAGCAGACTTTGGATCATGGAAGACGCCTTGGGGTGCAATTAACCGCTTTCAGCGCCTTGACGACAACCTCATTCCCCATTTCGACGACGCTAAACCAAGCGTTCCCGTCGGGTTCACCGACACGGTGTGGGGGTCGCTCGCGGCATTTGGGGCGCGCCCTTACCCGGGAACAAAGAAGTGGTACGGCTCGGGTGGGAACAGCTTCGTCGCTGTGGTTGAATTCGGGAAGACCGTGCGCGCTAAGGCCGTGACGGCTGGCGGCGAGAGCGGCAATCCGGCCTCACCTCATTTCAATGATGAGGCCAAGCGGTACAGCACGGGCGATTTGAGGGACGTCTATTTCTACCGCTCACAGCTCCAGGGCCACACTGAGCGAACATACCATCCCGGAAGCTGAAAACCGGGTTGTTGGGGGCGGCCCTTGGGGCCGCCCTATGGCAACCACAAGGGTTGGCCAATGGGGCAAGGGCCCGTCGCGCGCCGGGGTGCCGGTGGACGTTGGAGTGGACAAAACACTGATAAGAAGGTGGCGATGGCAATCATGGGTAGGCGTTTTGCTCTTTTCATGCTCGCGATCGCGATGCTGTTGCTGAGCCCGCCAGTGGCTTTAGCGGTAGGCGAAGAGTGTGATGTGCTCAAGTACGGGGCCGTCGGCGACGGCAAGACGAAGAACACCGAAGCGATCAATAAGGCGATCAGGGCTTGCGCGCAACGCGGCGGCGGAACGGTGGTGGTGCCGCCGGGTGACTATCTGAGCGGGCCGATCTGGCTGGCGAGCAACATCACATTGCGCCTGGAACAAGGCACGGTCCTGAGAGGCAGCCCGGATTTGAATGATTATCCGCAGGAAACGGAACCATGGAGCGGCAGCGAGAGAGGGCGTCCCGGTCTCATCAGCGTCAAGAACGCCAAGAACGTTGCGATCACCGGACGCGGTACCGTCGACGGCAACGCACTCGCTTTCTTGCGTACCGATCAGGTGCTCGGCCTCGACTACGGACTGAAGAAGCTGACCCGTCAGGGTGAAGACTTTATGAGCGCGAAGTTCGGCACGCAAAACGGCCCCTTCGGCACCACGGACCGGCCCGGCGAAATGATTCGAGTCCGCAACTGCGAAAACGTTCTCCTCAGCGGTGTGACCATCCAGAACTCGCCGTTGTGGACCGTGTACATCTCCAATTCCAAGTACGTAGATGTGCTGGGGGTGACGATTCAAAGCCCCGCCAGCGACCGTCGCACACCGAATGATGACGGGATCGACATCCGAAATTGCCGATACGTCCATATCGCCGACACCAACATTTGGGAGGGAGACGACTGCATCGCCCTGTTTGGAGTCGAGGATCTCACCGTGACCAACTGCACCCTGAGTTCGCGGTCAGCCGCCATCCGTGTCGGGTTCGACGGGGGTGAAATTCGCAATGGCGTGTTCAGCAATCTCGTAATCCACACGTCGAACCGCGGCATTAATGTCAACGTCCGTGGCGGCGGTGTGATTGAGAACCTGCTGTTCGATAATATCGTGATCCAGACGCAGTTGTTCACAGGCAACTGGTGGGGCAAGGCGGAGCCAATTCACATCTCAGCGCTGCCGAGCGCCGACGCCAAGCCGCCAGGAGTTATCCGAAATCTGCGTTTCACCAACATCAGCGCCGACAGCGAGAACGGCATCCTGATTTACGGCACCAAGGAGAGCATAATTCAGGACATCCTGCTGGATCACGTGAAACTAAAGATTAAGCCCGGTCCGTTGAGCGAAAGCTATGGGGGCAACTTCGACCTGCGGGGCTCCGTCTCTCCTGAACTCTCCGTATTCAAGCATGACATCCCGGGATTGTATTGCAGTTATGTGGACGGGCTCAAAATTCGCGGGCTGGAACTGGAATGGGCTGACAACCTGCCGGAGTTCTTCTCCCACGGGATCGAGTGCGAGAACTTCCGCAACCTCGAGGTGAACAGCTTCGAGGGAAGACAGGCGCACGCGCAAGGCAAAAGCAGCGCTATCAGCTTGTCGGACGGCAGAGGAGTGACGATCCGAAACTCAGTAGCGGCCGGCGGCACGCAGATCTTTTTAAGCCACATCGGGGTCACTGACGCCCTCCTCCTCGACAATGACTTGTCGAAGGCCAAAGTCGCTATCAGCCCTGCCGCGTCCAGCTTCACGTTATCCGGGAACGTGATGCCAAGAACGTCCGCCTCGGGGAAGGCCAAGGCGGGAAGCGCAAAGTAGTCGCCGCGGGAAAGAAAGGGGAGGCTGTGACTGCATGTCGAATCGCTCTCGTTGCTCTTGCCTTGGCGGCATTCGCGCAGGAACCGCGTCTCGCACCCCTCAACACCACGCCCTGTTCGGTGCCCACAGGCTGGGACGGTGGTTATCCACTGCCGTTGCCGATTCCACGCCTGGAAAAGCCGCCGGTCATCGACGGAGATCTCAGCGAATGGAAGTATTTCGCCTTCAGCGACGGTGTGTGGGACATTTTTCGGGTCATGCATACGCCCTGGTACGATCCCGCGATCAACAGGCTCACGGATGTCGGCAACGAGCCTCCGCCCGAAGAAGACCTGAGCTCCCGGTATTACATGGCGTGGGATGACAAGTACCTCTACTTTGGCGCCGAGGTTCATGACAATGTGAACGACGTGGGCGATCCCGGTCGCCTTCCGAAGGAGTGGTATTACCGAGACGCTGTGTGCTGGTTCATCGAGGCTCCCCGGCACGGAAAGTCCCAGAAGTTTGGGCGCGGAGACAATGGGTTCTGTTTTGTGGCTGACGCGCGCAAGCCCTGGTACGGCGCCTGGTGGCGGCATGGGAATGCGGAAAAGACCTACATCGAGGAGCCCCTTCCAAAATCCTCCGGAGACTACGCGCTCCGAATGGATCCCTGGAAGACAGGCAAAGGAGACTTCATCCTGGAGGCGCGGGTGGAGATGGCGTCAACCTTGGGCAAGAGCGACCCCGATTGGCGTCCGCCGAAGATCGGCGACGAGTATGGTCTGGAAGTCGTTGAGACGGACCCGGACGGTGGGGGTTACGGCGGGCACATCATCATGTACGGCAAAGGCGACGACGACGCGACCTGGGGCACAATCCGGCTGGTAGGGCCTATCAAGCCCGTGGAGAGACGAAGAAACTGAGTGCGGGCGCGGGAGTGGTGACGACCTCCAGTTGTAAGGGGGCTTACCCCACTCAAGACACCCCAAGGGGCAAGCTACTCCAAACTAAGTGGCCGGCGCAGAGCGGGGCTCTGCGCTTGAGGGCCGTCCCAAACCCTGCGTCCGGCAGCTCGCCCCGGCCAGGCGTATACGCACAAGGCAGGGAATGCGCCACCCTCGTATTTCACGGAGGCTATCATGATCAATGCGCATTTGACCCGCCGAGCGTTCCTAAAGAAAGCGAGTGCGGCATCCACCGGTGCCGCGGTCACGCTGGGAAGTTCCGCCCGGGAGAGCGCTCCCTTACGCGCCGCGGAAAAAAGCAAAATTCCGCTCTTGCCCAATGCCAGCAGTCTCCCGAGTGGTGGAAGGCCCATCAAACTCTTCTGCTGCGACCTCAATTTCATCTCGCAAAAAGCGGGGGAGTTCTCCATCACGCCGGCGCTTCCACAGGACTGGGCGTACATTAATCCCGAGCAATATTTCGCCTGGCATCGGGATTTCGGAGCGAACATCTTTTTCTTGCAAGGATATTCGTGGTGTGGGTACGCCTTCTACCCTACTAAGCTGGGCCCCCTCGCTCCGGGCCCCGGCTGTGAGCTGTTTCCCAAGATATACAAGATGGCCCGAAAGGCGGGCCTGCCTTTCTCCAGCTACTTCTGCACCGGCACCGACCTGATTACCTGCAACATTCGGAATGAGTGGACGGTCCCTACTAGCAGGAACCGCATGCAGCAGGGATTGCTGGCGCCCGAGAGTCCCTGGACCGACTTGCTGTGCGCGCGCATCACGGAATTCCTGCGCCTCTATCCCGTGGAATGGATCAACTTTGACTGCTTCAATTACGGCATGTACAACTCCAACGAGTTTCAGGTTCAGCCCTCACCCTATGTGAAAGGACCGTTCAAGGAGATCATCGGGCGTGACATGCCAGAAAAGGCTGCGGAGATTACGCCGGAGGAAAACCTGAAGTACAAGCGCGAGATCATGGCGAGGCAGTACTATCGCATTCGGGAGGCAATGCATAAAGGGAACCCGGAGACGAAAGCAAATTTCAATGTCCCGTTTTTCAAGGCGGAAGAGCCGATGTGGGTTGACCATCCCATGCTGAATGAATGCGATCAGCTCATCGCCGAGTCCTCCGACGAGGTGGTAAATTGGCTGCTCAAGATCCGCAAGCCGCACCAGCGCGTCATGACCACGATTATCGGCCTGGCCGGACAGTAAAGGGGTGTGCGATCCGAATACCTGGAAGAAGTGGTACGAGGCGGGATGTGACTTTTTCGGGTACGCGCACGGAATTACGCCGGACTTCCGCCCGAACCCCTCCCTGCGCGAGCAGGTGGAAATCGTCCGCCATGCCTATCAGCAAATGCCTTGATCTGCCCACTCTGCGGCGAGTCTTTTATTTGTCGCCCGTGAAGTGCTGCGGGGCGGCCTGGCCGACGACTTACTCGCAGAAGACCCGCACCTTGCTCGACTTGTCGTCGATATCGACGGTGAGCTCCTTGAGCTGATAAATAAGCTCTTCCAGGTTTTCGGGGCCGACGCCTATGCCCGTGGGCTACTTTCTTTCGCCCGCTCTGAAGACGAGGTTTGTTGGCGAACTTTTGAGACGCGCCGATAGTGGTAAAGGGGGAGCACGAAGTAGAAGTGGGGGGCTTTGCAGCGAGGTTAAGCAGGCTGCAGCTAGAGGACTTGATGTTCAGTCCGAGCAATGATCTCGTTTTGCAAAGCCGTGGTTAGGTCACAGAAATAATCGCTGTAGCCGGCAACCCGGACGATAAGGTCTCGGTACTTCTCCGGGTTCTGCTGAGCAGCGCGAAGAGTTTCTGCCGTGATCACATTGAACTGGATATGGTGCCCGTCCAGCTTAAAATAGGAGCGCACCAAGTGTGTCAGCTTGTCGATTCCTTCTTCGCCTTCGAGTAGTTGCGGCGTGAACTTCTGGTTCAACAGGGTGCCGCCGGTCCGGGCGTGATCCATCCGAGCCGCGGATTTCAATACCGCAGTGGGGCCGCGCCGGTCCGCGCCTTGCACCGGCGAGATGCCGTCCGACAGCGGCTCATACGCCTTCCTCCCATCCGGTGTGGCCCCGGTCACGGACCCAAAATAGACGTGGCAGGTGGTTGAGAGGTAATTCACGCGGTAACTGCCGCCTTTTGTGTTCTTCCGGCCGTTCACCTCAGCGTAAAAGGCATTGAACAACTCCGTCAGAATGGCGTCCGCATACTCGTCGTCGTTTCCGTACTTGGGGGTCTTGTTCAACAGCACTTGCCTCGTTCTCTCATGGCCCTCGAAATTGGCTGCCAAGGCATCAAGGATTTCCGCCATCCCTACATCCTTGCGATCGAAGACGTGACAGCGAATTGCCGCCAAGCTATCGGTGCAACTGCCCGGGCCCACAGCCATGATGTAAGTGGTGTTGTAACGAGGACCACCGTCATTGTAATCCTTGCCTTTGGCGATGCAGTCTTCGATCAGCAGAGAGAGGAACGGAGCCGGCATTTGCCTGGCGTAAATACGCTCAATGATGTTGTTTCCCCTTACCTTGATATCAATGAAGCGGTGCAACTGCTTCCGGTACGCGGCAAATAACTCGTCGAAGGAGATAAAGTTCCTCGGCTCGCCCGTCTCCAACCCGAGGCGCTTGCCGGTGCGAGGATCGAGACCGTTGTTGAGTGTGATTTCAAGCACTTTCGTAAGGTTGAAATACCCGGTAAGGATATAGGCTTCCCTGCCAAATGCCCCGGTTTCCACGCAGCCGGAGGTCCCGCCGCAGCGCGCGTCTTCGATCGACTTCCCTTGCCGCAGCAGTTCCTCAACTACCATGTCGGCGTTGAAAATCGAAGGTTGTCCCCAACCTTTGCGGATAATCTCGATGCCGCGCTTGAGGAAGCGGTCCGGGCTCTTCTTGCTCAATTGCAAGTTCGAGGACGGTTGCAGCAAGCGCATTTCATCGACTACCTCAAGGATCAGGTAAGTGAGTTCGTTGACGCCATCCGAGCCATCGGCTTTCAGGCCTCCGTTGTTGATGTTGGCGAAGTCAGTGTAAGTGCCGCTCTCCGCCGCCGTCACACCCACCTTAGGCGGCGCGGGCTGATTGTTGAATTTCACCCAAAGGCATTCGAGCAATTCTTTGGCTCTGTCACGCGTGAGCGTTCCGTCGGCGAGACCCTTCTCGTAAAAGGGGTAGAGATGCTGGTCCAACCGCCCTGGGCAGAAAGAATCCCAGGTGTTCAGTTCGCTTATTACGCCCAGGTGGATGAACCAGTAGGCCTGCAACGCCTCCCAGAAATCTCGCGGCGCATGTGCTGGAACATGCCGGCAGACGTCCGCGATCTTCCTGAGCTCAGCCTGGCGATCAGGATTCGATTCATGCGCTGACATTTCCAAAGCTCTCTCAGCATGTCGCTCAGCAAGACGGATGACGGCGTCAGCAGCCACCTCCATCGCCCTGAGCTCCTCCTGCTTGAGGAAAGCCTCGGGATCATTCAGGAAGTCGAGGCTGCTGAGGCTCGCTTTGACTTCGGCTTTCAGGTCAAGCAGCCCCTTTCCGTAAATGACATCTCCCAAGGCGGTGTGGCCGGGCGCGCGCTGCTCCATGAACTCCGTAAAGATGCCGGCCTCGTAGGCATCTTTCCATTCCTCGGACATTTCCTGAAAAATGACGTCGCGAATTGAGCGGCCTTGCCAGTAGGGGATGATTTGTTCGCGTTGAACGCTCCTGGCTTCCGCATCAACATGGTAGGAAATCTTCTGCCGCGAATCGAGGATTTCGAGGTCTTCCATGCTGTGGCAGCAGAGGCTCAGGGTAGGTTGGTGTAGCCTTCGGAGCGGGGCCGCGCTCGCCCACAATCAGCTCTTCGCTGCCGATATAAATGTTCTTATTCTCCATCAATCGTCGAAGCGCCTCGGCCCGGAGAATGGGGACCGACGCTGTGCGGCAATCTCGATAGAACTTGGTGATCAGAGCTGCCCTTTCTAACGACAGCACAGGCTCGGCCTCGAGGCTTCTCTGCCGTAATCTTGCTACTCGTTCGTTCATTGTCAGCCCCCTACTTTCACATTGAAGCCCGCTCTCTCAAACTCTCCCGCTATTTTCGTCACCAACTCTGCAGGAGGGGTCTTGACATTTTCAAGACGGAAACCCAAACCCAGCCGCTTGTACTTCTCGGTTCCAGATTGATGGTACGGCAGCAGGTGGATTCGCCCGAGGTGAAGCCGCGAGAGCAAAGCGATCATCTGCCGGACGTTCTCGCTATCGTCGTTGATTTCGGGAATAATTGGGAAACGAACAACCACCGGCCTCTTTCTTTGAGCAAGCGCCTCCAAGTTCGCCAGAATGGAGTCATTGGGAACACCCGTATACTTCTTGTGCTTCGACGGATCGAGAATCTTTAAGTCGTATAAGAAAAGGCCCGCCTTCTCGCTGAGCTCGAGCACCACATCCTTCTTTGCCAGGCCGCACGTTTCAACAACCGTGTTGATGCGTTTTTCGCGGCACGCATCGAGGAGTGACTCAAGGAAGCGCGGCTGCCCCAGAGGCTCCCCGCCGGAGAAGGTGACCCCGCCGCCGGATTCGTCCCAGAAAATCAAGTCCCTTTCTATTTCACGCATCACTTCCGAAACTGTCATCCAGCGCCCAGCTACTTTTCGGGCTCCACTAGGGCACGTATCGGCACAGGTTCCGCAGACCCGACATGCCGAGGTGGTGTGGATTACGCCATTCAGGCGCAGGACCGCCCCCTGGGGACAAACCGCGATGCAGTCTCCGCAACGCAAGCAGCGGTTCTCGAAGTACATAAGGTTTGACTTGGGGCCCTGGCCCTCCGGATTGTGGCACCACCAGCAAGAAAGCGGACACCCTTTGAAAAAAACCGTGGTACGAATGCCGGGGCCATCGTGCAAGGCATAGCGCATGATGTCAAAGAGAAGGCCGGCAGGTCCCGCTGAAGAGATTTGGGCGGCATCGCGGCAAACTCCGGATTGGCCGTTGACAGTGATCATCAGTCTAACACTAAGGATGATTGAGGCCGTAACAATCCCTTAGCTGGGACACGCGAATATTATACCCTTCCTTGGCCGTCACATACATCCCGTTCGAAATCACGTCGACCTGCGCAGGAACAGAACAGCGGGGACCGCGTCCTTTACAGGCCTGCGCTTTCAAAAGTTCACATTGGGAAAAGCCGGAGACTCTAAACAGCTCGAGATCTGACTCATCGCCCGTAAGACAAACCCTCACATTCGCCCCTCCCAAAGTCCTACCTCAAAACAAGCCCTCCGCCGATTTTGTGTGCATGCCAAAAGGATTAATGTTCATAGCCGTCCTGAGGAGACTCCGGGAGCTGATGAAGATTCTCATTGCGGAAAGTTCACTGTTGATTGCGGACCGCCTGACCAGGACGTTGGGTGAGCTGCCCGGCATTGGGACTATTACACACGCCTCGGATGTCGCGGGCATCCTGCTGTTAGTCGAAGAACAACATCCCGATGTCGCGATCGTGGACCCGCACCTCGCGGGCAGAGAAGGAATCAAGTTGCTGAAGAACATCAAACGCCAAAGGCCTACGTTGGTGCTGATCGCTCTGAGTAACTTCTTCAATGGCGCCCACGGCCGTAGATGCCTTGAGGCGGGAGCCGATTATTTTCTGGATAAGTCGAACGAGTTTGACCGAGTGCCGGAGTTGATCCGGTCAATCCAGAAGATTGTCTGAAACCCTTCCTTCGAAGTAACGAAGTCTCAATTCTGGAAATCCGCCGCGAGCTTCCCTAGCGCGGAGATATTTGCAAAGCCACTATTAACGGGAGGATCGACAATGACACTGAAACACATTGAAGCTCACCCGCTCCGGCGGAGGCGAATCGCCGGCGGAGCACACATAGGCTCAAAAGATGAGGCTATCCTAAGGCGGCTAGGCAGCGTTTTGAGACTGCTATTATATTTGTTCATAGTATCAGGACTTGCCTATTCTGCGGCTGTGACCGCAGCCGGGTCCGAGATCAACGCCAGAAAGGGCCGCCCTGTTGCCCCGGTCTCCAACTCTACCGCAACCACGACCACGTCCGCAGCCGCAGCCGCAGCCACGTCCGCGTCCGTGGTCACCATCAAAGACGTCAGTACCGGACTCTGCGTCGATACGGGCGGGGCCACGAGTTTCTCCTTGCTTTCCCAAGCAAAGTGTTCCGGGGCGAGCAGCCAGAATTTCACCTTAACATCCAGCCCAACGACGGGCTACTCCTATGTCAAGAGCGCCGCTTCGAATCTTTGCTGGGATGTGCAAGGTGGTTCCGGTTCTGCCGGAGCCCTTATTCAGCAGTATACCTGTACTGCGGTTAAGCCCGAATACTTCGGGCTGAGTCAAGCGAGCTCCGGGATATACAGGATCCTCTCCGGAAACATGTCCAATGGTTGTATCGATTCTTCGGGAACGGGGATTAAGCAAAACACCTGCAATGGAGCGACGAGCCAACTCTTCCAAGTTGGCGCTCCGGCAAGTGTGTCGGTCTCGATATCACCGACCAGCGCTTCGGTCTCCTCGGCGGGAACTCAGCAATTCACGGCGACGGTCACTGGCTCGACGAATACCGCCGTTACCTGGTCGGCCACCGCTGGATCAATCTCCACTTCGGGACTCTTCACTGCGCCAACCGTCACCTCCAATACCACCGTAACCGTTACCGCCACCAGTCAAGCCAACACCGCCACCTCGGCCTCGGCCACCGTCACCGTCGTTCCGTCAGCGATGTCGATCTCCATATCACCCACTTCCGCTACGGTCTCCTCGGCGGGAACCCAGCAGTTCACCGCGACAGTGACTGGCTCGACGAATACCGCCGTTGCCTGGTCGGCCTCGGGCGGCTCGATCTCCAGTTCGGGGATGTTCACGGCGCCGACCTGCACCTCCAATATGAACGTCACGGTTACCGCCACCAGCCAAGCCAACACCGCCAAGTCAGCCTCCGCCAGCGTCAGCGTGGCTGCCCCAGCGGTGTCGATCTCCATTTCACCCACTTCCGCTACGGTCTCCTCGGCGGGAACTCGGCAATTCACCGCGACGGTAACCGGCTCGACAAATACCGGCGTTACCTGGACGACCACCGACGGATCAATCTCCACCTCAGGGCTCTACACGGCGCCGACGGTCACCTCCAGTACCACCGCTACCGTTACCGCCACCAGTCAAGCCAACACCGCCACCTCGGCCTCGGCCAGCGTCACCATCAACGCGGCCGTCACGAGCGGAATTAATCCCAAGAACTATGGGGCCACCGGCAACGGAACCACCGATGACACCGCGGCCATCAATAGCGCTATCGCCGCCCTCACCCCCGGCGCGTCCCTCGTCTTCCCCTGTGGCACTTACCTTACCTCCTCCCAATTGTTCATCAAAGTCACCAATGTCACCGTCGATGGCTCCAGTTGCGCCACCATCCATAACACCGGCTCGGGAACCGTTATGGTCGTCGGCGGGTCCGGCAACGGCAATCCCAACTACGGTTCGTCGCTCGCCTTAAGCTCCACTGCCAATGAACTGGCCACCAGCTTTACCACCGTCTCCAGCCTGGGAGTCAGCGCGGGAGATTACGTCCTCCTGCAACAGGGTGGCGAAGACTCTTCCAACGGCAGCGGAAACACGGGTTGTGATCCATCCGGTTGTCGCGGAGAGGTTGTGAAGGTCGCTTCCGTCTCGGGAGATACGGTGACGGTCACGACCGCTCTCCATGATACCTATAGCCCCTCGGTGAACAGCGCCACTGCTCAGAAAATCACTGGTCCCCTCATCGGCGTGACCATCAAGAACATCACCCTCGACGGCAACAGCTCGAACGTTTACGGACTGGCGATGGCGGGAGTGGGCGATTCCACCGTCAGCGGCGTCACTGTCAAGAACGTGCAGGGCGCAGCGCTTCTGAATCGTGGAGACTTCAACGTGGCATGGAGCAACATCACCGTCACCGGCGCGGGTAGCGCCCAGTGCGGAAGCGCGGCGTGGTTCCAGGCTCAGGGCAATTTGTCAATCAATAGCCTTTCGGTCTCTAGCGAGAACCAGGGAGCGTCCGGTTCCGGTTGCCTCGACAACGGCGCCTTCGGCTTCGAGCTGATTCAATCGGCCAACAGCACTATTTCAAATGTCACTGTCAATGCCGCCGGCGCCGACGGCCGCCCCTTCAAAACCACCGCCTCCCGTTATAATACCTTCAACTCTCTCACCGTGGAGAACGGGGTCCAAGCTTACAACGGCGTGAGCCTCGAATATTACTCCTCGCACAATACCTATAACAGTTGCGTCGTTACCAACAATGGCGCGGGGACCGGAACCGGAACAGGAAACGCCGGGATCAACACCTTCGGCAACTTCAACCAGTACAATACCTTCAACAATTGCACGGTAACCGGAAACGGCAATGTGCAATTTCTGATTAACAACTACGATGACCTCCGGCTGGCACAGGACATTGGTAACACGATCAGCGGTGGAACCTATACTGGCAGCAATACCTCGGAACCTGTACTCGACGTCAATGGTTCCAACACCTACGTGACCTCGGCGCATATCAACGGGCCGGGGGCTCAGGGGCTGTACCTGGGGACCACCAATGCCTGCGTGAACAACAACGTCTTTGGATCAAGCCTGGGCTCGGGGATCTCTTCGAACAGCAGCACCAACATGGGCTCCGGCAATGTGTTAAACGGTAACAGCAGCAATTTGACGGCTGGAACCTGTACGGGTCCCTAAGGTTGCTCTCTACCACATCGTGGGTGGCGCGTGCAATGCTTTGCCGGACAGTGACATTGCCAACGCCACCCGCCCGCATTTCAACTATCGGGTCTAAAACATGAAAATAACAAACCGAGTCTGTGGCGTTCTCAGTATTATACTTACCGCACTTATCCATATATCATGCGGCGGTCCCGCGCAGTCAGGAAATGCAGGCAACGGCCCCAGATCCACCCCTGCTGTCGACTCAGTTTCAGTCTCCTGCAATCCTACGTCAGTGCAAACCGGTGAGAGTTCGCAATGCACACCGACTGTCCTGGGAACAGGCAGTTTCAGCCGAGCCGTCACATGGAGCGCTACAGCCGGCTCGATTTCCAGTTCTGGCCTCTTCACTGCGCCACCATGCAGCAGCAATATGAGCGTCACGGTTACGGCCACCAGTCAAGTCGATACTAGCAAGGCGGCCTCGGCCAGCCTCACCGTCACTTCCCTACCGGCGGTGTCAGTCTCCCTATCACCGGGCACTGCGACCGTCAACTCCGGCGGAACCCAGCAATTCACTGCGACGGTTACTGGCTCGACGAATACCGCCGTTACCTGGTCGGCCACCGCTGGAACAATCTCCACTTCGGGACTCTTCACTGCGCCCGCCGTCACCTCCAATACCGCCGTAACCGTCACCGCCACCAGCCAAGTCAACACCGCCAAGTCAGTTTCCGCCAGCGTCACCGTTGCTGCCCCAGCGGTATCGATCTCGATTTCACCCGCCTCCAGTACTGTCTCTTCGGCGGGAACCCAGCAATTCACCGCGACAGTGACTGGCTCGACGAATACCGCCGTTGCCTGGTCGGCCACCGACGGATCAATCTCCGCCTCAGGGCTCTACACGGCGCCGACGGTCACCTCCAATACCACCGTAACCATTACCGCCACCAGCCAAGCCAACACCGCCAAGTCAGCCTCCGCCAGCGTCAGCGTGGTGCCCCAGCGGTGTCGATCTCCATTTCACCCACTTCCGCTACGGTCTCCTCGGCGGGAACTCGGCAATTCACCGCGACAGTGACTGGCTCCACAAATACGGCCGTTACCTGGTCGGCCACCGCTGGATCAATCTCCAGTTCGGGACTCTTCACTGCGCCAACCGTCAGCTCCAATACCACCGTAACCGTTACCGCCACCAGTCAAGCCAACACCGCCAAGTCAGTCTCCGCCAGCGTCACCGTTGCTGCCCCAGCGGTATCGATCTCGATTTCACCCGGCTTCCAGTACGGTCTCTTCGGCGGGAACCCAGCAGTTCACCGCGACGGTCACTGGCTCGACGAATACCGCCGTTACCTGGACGGCCACCGCTGGATCAATCTCCACTTCGGGACTCTTCACTGCGCCCGCCGTCAGCTCCAATACCACCGTAACCGTTACCGCCACCAGTCAAGCCAACACCGCCACCTCGGCCTCGGCCACCGTCACCGTCGTTCCGTCAGCGATGTCGATCTCCATATCACCCGCTTCCGCTACGGTCTCCTCGGCTGGAACCCAGCAGTTCACCGCGACGGTCACTGGCTCGACGAATACCGCCGTTACCTGGTCAGCCTCGGGCGGTTCGATCTCCAGTTCGGGGATGTTCACGGCGCCGACCTGCGCCTCCAATATGAACGTCACGGTTACCGCCACCAGCCAAGTCAACACCGCCAAGTCAGTTTCCGCCAGCGTCACCGTTGCTGCCCCAGCGGTATCGATCTCGATTTCACCCGCCTCCAGTACTGTCTCTTCGGCGGGAACCCAGCAATTCACCGCGACAGTGACTGGCTCGACGAATACCGCCGTTGCCTGGTCGGCCACCGACGGATCAATCTCCGCCTCAGGGCTCTACACGGCGCCGACGGTCACCTCCAATACCACCGTAACCATTACCGCCACCAGCCAAGCCAACACCGCCAAGTCAGCCTCCGCCAGCGTCAGCGTGGCTGCCCCAGCGGTGTCGATCTCCATTTCACCCACTTCCGCTACGGTCTCCTCGGCGGGAACTCGGCAATTCACCGCGACAGTGACTGGCTCCACAAATACGGCCGTTACCTGGTCGGCCACCGCTGGATCAATCTCCACTTCGGGACTCTTCACTGCGCCAACCGTCAGCTCCAATACCACCGTAACCGTTACCGCCACCAGCCAAGTCAACACCGCCAAGTCAGTTTCCGCCAGCGTCACCGTTGCTGCCCCAGCGGTATCGATCTCGATTTCACCCGGCTCCAGTACTGTCTCTTCGGCGGGAATCCAGCAATTCACCGCGACAGTGACTGGCTCGACGAATACCGCCGTTGCCTGGTCGGCCTCGGGCGGCTCGATCTCCAGTTCGGGGATGTTCACGGCGCCGACCTGCACCTCCAATATGAACGTCACGGTTACCGCCACCAGCCAAGCCAACACCGCCAAGTCAGCCTCCGCCAGCGTCAGCGTGGCTGCCCCAGCGGTGTCGATCTCCATTTCACCCACTTCCGCTACGGTCTCCTCGGCGGGAACCCAGCAATTCACCGCGACGGTGACTGGCTCGACGAATACCGCCGTTACCTGGACGACCACCGACGGATCAATCTCCACCTCAGGGCTCTACACGGCGCCGACGGTCACTTCCAATACCACCGCTACCGTTACCGCCACCAGTCAAGCCAACACCGCCACCTCGGCCTCGGCCAGCGTCACCATCAACGCCACCGTCACGAGCGGAATTAATCCCAAGAACTATGGGGCCACCGGCAACGGAACCACCGATGACACCGCGGCCATCAATAGCGCTATCGCCGCCCTCACCCCCGGCGCGTCCCTCGTCTTCCCCTGTGGCACTTACCTTACCTCCTCCCAATTGTTCATCAAAGTCACCAATGTCACCGTCGATGGCTCCAGTTGCGCCACCATCCATAACACCGGCTCGGGAACCGTTATGGTCGTCGGCGGGTCCGGCAACGGCAATCCCAACTACGGTTCGTCGCTCGCCTTAAGCTCCACTGCCAATGAACTGGCCACCAGCTTTACCACCGTCTCCAGCCTGGGAGTCAGCGCGGGAGATTACGTCCTCCTGCAACAGGGTGGCGAAGACTCTTCCAACGGCAGCGGAAACACGGGTTGTGATCCATCCGGTTGTCGCGGAGAGGTTGTGAAGGTCGCTTCCGTCTCGGGAGATACGGTGACGGTCACGACCGCTCTCCATGATACCTATAGCCCCTCGGTGAACAGCGCCACTGCTCAGAAAATCACTGGTCCCCTCATCGGCGTGACCATCAAGAACATCACCCTCGACGGCAACAGCTCGAACGTTTACGGACTGGCGATGGCGGGAGTGGGCGATTCCACCGTCAGCGGCGTCACTGTCAAGAACGTGCAGGGCGCAGCGCTTCTGAATCGTGGAGACTTCAACGTGGCATGGAGCAACATCACCGTCACCGGCGCGGGCAGCGAGGAATGTGGAAGTGCGGCGTGGTTTGAAGCTCAGGGGAACTTGTCGATCAGCGGCTTGTCGATCTCGAGCCTGAACCAGGCTAGTTCCAATTGCCTCGGTGACGGTGCCTTCGGCTTCGAGATGATTCAATCGGCTAATGGCACCATCAACAACGTGACCGTCAATGCAGCCGGCGCCCAGGGGCGCCCCTTCAAAACCACCGCCTCCCGTTATAATACCTTCAGCTCTCTCACCGTGGAGAATGGCGCTGGAGCCTTCAACGGCGTCAGCTTGGAATACTACTCATCGCGCAACACCTATAACAGTTGCGTCGTTACCAACAACGGCGCGGGGACCGGAACCGGAACAGGAAACGCCGGGATCAACACCTTCGGCAACTTCAACCAGTACAATACCTTCAACAATTGCACGGTAACCGGAAACGGCAATGTGCAATTTCTGATTAACAACTACGATGACCTCCGGCTGGCACAGGACATTGGTAACACGATCAGCGGTGGAACCTATACTGGCAGCAATACCTCGGAACCTGTACTCGACATCAATGGTTCCAACACCTACGTGACCTCGGCCCATATCGACGGGCCGGGGGCTCAGGGGGTCATGCTGGGAACCACCAATGCCTGTGTGAACAACAATGTCTTCGGATCAAGCCTGGGCTCGGGGATCTCCTCCAACAGCAGCACCAACATGGGCTCCGGCAATGTGTTAAACGGCAACAGCAGCAATTTAACGGCTGGAACCTGCACGGGTCACTGAGTTAGCAAGAACAAATGCGCTTCATCCGGGGCGTTTTACACCTATGGTGTGCGCCCCCCGGCGTTTTTCGTCCCGAACGCCGTGTCAGCTGAGCGTACGGCGGCTCCAGAGGCGACCCAACGAGATGAACATCGCCGTCACGATCCCCCCTGGCAAGCGGGGTAGTCAGTAGGAAGGAAGCTAGATTCCGGCTTTCGCGGGGTTGAGGGGAAGGGCACCTGCTGAGCGCAGCACAACTAGGAGATCCTTCGGACGCCCAAGAGCAGGGCGGGCTCAGGATGAAAGACGAGGTTAGTTTGGTGCGGAAATTATTGACAGTGAGTGGACTGGCGGAGCTTCAGAGTGACGACCGCTTTTCGCGTCGCTCAGGGAAGGAGATCGATCCGCTCCGGGCCGGCCTTCATCTGCGCGTCAACTGAAGCAGGAGTATTTCTGCTGGGAGAAACTGGGCGTAAGCCGCGAGCGTGCCGGCTGGTTCGAGGCGCTTAAAACACGGGTGGGTATCGGTTGATTATCCCGGGCAACGAGTGACACCTGCGCGGGGTGTGGTATCGGAACAGCGCGTGGCCCGTCTGCTGAGCCAAGCCGGAAATCGCGCGGACCGAGGGTCCGCACAATTTCTTTGCCGATGTAGGCGCCCCAGGCGCCTAGACCCCCCTTCCCTTAAGAAATCGCCGCCCGGCCGTAGTCGCGAATTGCAGCAACCCGAAAAGCCCTGGCATGGGATCGTCCCAGGCGAACATGGCGCACTCCAGAGGGCCGCAAAGGGATTTCAAATAACTGCCTAGTGAAAGCCGCCCGCTCAGGATTTCCTGGATCGCCATCGGCAGATCAGCGCCCATACGTATCCAGCGCTCGCCCGCGCGCCCGTGTGCCTCTGGCACCGGTTCGCCTCTTGCCAGCAGCCAAGCGAGATAAGGGAAGTCAACTCCCGCGCGCGTGCATAGCGTGTGCCAACCCCACACGCGGGGATTCACGTCGAGGACCTTGAACTTACCGTCACGGGAGTCTTTTTTGAACTCTACCTCGACGAGCCCGTCGAAGCCCATCGCTGCCAGCAATCGAATGGCGGGTTCCACAACCTGGGGTTCTTCAACCGACTCGACGTACGTGCTGAACCGCCCGAAATCCATTGGGAATTGACGGATGCGCCTTGCCACGATTGAGGCCAACGGAAAGCCATTCCGGCATAGAGCCGCGTAAGAGAGTTGCGCCTCCCCCCGTCCCGGCAAGACTTCCTGAACCATCAGGTTCTCCGGGGAATGAAACTGGCACGCCTCGTCATAACGTGCCAACAACGACGCGCGGTCCCCGACCCGCCACGCCTTGTCGCGATTGAGAGGATTGAACCCTAGCCTCATCGCCGGCTTAAGAATTACGGGAAACGGACATTCGAGCGCGGCAAGCTCTTCGCGATTGCGGGGGCAGACCGTCCAAGGCTGACTGATCCCGAGATCCCGGCTAAGGCGGTGCAACAGGCTTTTGTCACAACCCCAACGCACTACGTCCCAGGCAGGCGTAGTGAGCCGGTAGCATTCCGCCAGTAATTGATGATTACGTGCGATCAGTGTCACCGTTTCATCCGACGTCGGGAACAGTGCCCAGCCTGTTAGTCCCCCATCAGTCGCTAATTCCAGAAGGAAATCAAGCTGCTGCTGATCGTTCGCGACGGAAGGGCAAGACAAGCTGCGAGAGGCATACCGGGAGGCAGCGCCCAGCATTTGGCCATCCTGCTTCATAACCCAAACGGGAATTCCCCGGCGGCCCAGGCTGCGGACAATACCGAGTCCTCGATAGTCGGCGCCCGTGACCAGACTGCCCCTTACAAGCGTTACCGCGCCTGCTTGGGAGCGCGCTGGAAGGCGCGCTCAAGATCGCGACCTGGCTTTCGCTAGCTGACATTGTGTTGCGCCTTTGGAGATGAAGTGCGGACGGTGTCTAAAGCGAAGCTCACTACGAATTCGGTCTACGTTCTGACCTCACCGGCAATGCGGCACGGCTTGCTGCTGCCGGAATCGTCTTAAGGAGGTCGACCGCTATGGCGGATGTAAAGCGCACCGCGCCGTCGGGATTCAGATGAATAGCATCTGTTTGGTAGAAACTCGACTATAAACATCCGCGATATAGGCGACTTCTTCGAACGTACAAAACGAGGTAAGAGCCGCGCCTGTCCGCCCTATGATTTCGCTTGGTTGGCTTTGGTTTCCAATCCAAGTGATTCGAGCTGAAATGTGTTCACTGGTTGGAAGGCTGGCTGGCGCTCCTTGGCGCGCAAAATTCGCCGTCTGAGCGCCCGGGAGGCGAATTCTGTGCCCGCGACGAATCTCATCAGCGGTCCGAAACTCCATTGTGCAGGAGCGCCCAGAAAGTGTAGCCCCGCCAAAGACGTCTCGAATCCCGCGTCGAGTCGTGGATAACCGTCAACAACGTCAATTCGCCGAAGAAGCTCAGGTGACAGGAAAGGGTACAGGGCCACATTGATACGATAGCCGGTTCCAAGAAGCACATGGTCCACAACGCGGTCGGTACCGTCATCCCATCGAACGCGGAGACGTTCTCCTGCAACTTGCGCCTGATGCACGCATCGTCCCGTATAGATAGTCACATTCTGGGTTCGAGTTTTCAACCACGCTGCGACCGCTGGCCGTAACGCCCGCGCGCGCCACATTTCCTGAATGGCACGCGGCAAGCGGCGGAACAGATCAGGCCGCTGGATTACCAGGCTGACTCCCGGCTGCCCTATGCCACCACGCCCATAGAACAACCCGGCGATCCCTTTCGAGTTCAACCACTGGTGGCGTCCTAGCCAGTGTAAAGAGGAACTGCGGACCAAGACTTCCACAGAGGCTCCCGACTCGTGCAGAATGGCTGCGGACTCCAGGGCGCTTTGTCCGCCGCCAATGACGATGACTTCCTTGCCCCGAAATTCTCCGAAGTCCCTGTGGTCCGCCGTGTGTGTGACCAACGATGCGGGAAGGCCTGCGAACATCGCCGGGCGATGGGCAAAGGGCTGGATACCTGCCGCCACCACCACTCGCCGCGACGACAGCGTCCTGCCGTCTTCGAGCCTGAGCCGGTATCCTTCCGGCGCCAACTCAATCCGCAGTACCTCGCGCCGATCGGACGCCAGCCCTGCCTGCTGATGGAACCAGTGGCCGTATCTAATAAAGTTTTTCAGGGGCACCGGATCGGCGAGATCGTGGTTACCGTTCAACGTCCGGTACGCGTCCAAGGAATATCGATTCCCCGGGTCAGCGATATGGGAGCCCGCCCAAGGGGACCGCAGTAGCATTTGCTTGGGCATATGCTGTTCCCAGAAAGACATGGGTTCGCCAAAAAGCCTTACGTCCAAACCTTTCAACTGCACGAGGTGGGCAGCCGCGGAAAGCCCGTAAGGACCGGCGCCCAGGATTGCGACATCGCATCTCTCCATCGGATTTGAATCCCCCATGAAACTTCGCTTCGCAGTAAAGCTGAACCGTCGTTCGGGCCAGCTCATCTTGCCAACACGAAAAGCGTATATCCCCCCAAAAGGCGCACCGCGAAGTCCTTGTGAAACGCGAAACACAAGGCGCGGGGCACCTGGCGGATTTTCTCTATCATTCTCGAAGACCTGTAGATGGAACGGGGCGTGTAGAACCAATCGAGGACTTCATACTTCTCGTCGCGAAGCGCCTGAAGCACCGTATCCTTGGTGAAGAAGTGGAGATCCTCAAGCAATCGCCGCCGCTTGGTCAGACCGTCTCTCCGAATAAGCGAGTACACCGAGAGGTCGAGGACCTGGTGGAACAGCTTATAGGGCGCAAGCGGTTTTATATCTCGCAGAAATTTAAAGTAATTCTCCTGGTGTTCCAAGAGGTCCAGCACCAAAAGCAGATCAAAGTTCTTACTCGGCTGCTTTGCGATATCCGCTAACCGGAATTGGAGCCGGTCGTTCTCACGGCTTCGGCAGAGTTCGATGGCCGCAGGCGCGATGTCATATCCGTAGAAGAGGCACTGAGGGTCCATCTGATCCTGCAAACAACTTAGCACCTGCCCCGCCCCACATCCGACTTCACCAATCGTGCGGGGAGAAAGCCGGTTGCGTTCAATCATCTGGAGGACGCCATCCGCCTTCCAGGCTGAATCTTCCGTGTGCCACTGAGGGATCTTTTGCAGATACTCCCCGGTTACAAAGACATTCGTTGGCATAATTTCCCCTGCCTTCGCTCCATCATGCGACGCCGATTGTTTTCATCTGCTCGGGTGGGCCTCAGGCCCATGTCCACTCAGCGTAATACAGCTAGAGTGTTCGCTCGCCGTTGACAAGAACCCAAAGCTTCGAGTAGAAGTAGCCGACCAAGTCGCGAGCGAAGATCCAGATTCCTTTTCTTGATAAGAACCAGAACCGGGTCCGGGTGTAGGAGGCCTCGGATCCGGAGATGATCCCGACTCGATAACGGTCACCCAGCGCGTATCGAAAAAACACCCAAGTCTTTCTTGCGTGCTCTCCCACAGTGAACACGTCCACACAACAGACGGAGGTTCCCGAGCTGCTGAGCCAACGTGCAACCGCCGTGGCGCTGCTGAGGGTACGGCGTCCAACCGGTTCGGTCGGGACGTCGATCTTTACAAGCTTCTTAGTGTCAAAGCCGATATTCTCGAGTCTGTTCTTGGCCAAGTCGTCGTATGTCGTGGGATAATTGGAGTTTCTCGCCGTCCCTCGGACTGGTCCACCCACAAGCACAAGGCAACTATAACGTCCCGAGTTGAAAACGTGCGCCGATTCCGCCAGTGCACGGGCAGGAACCCAGGCTTCCACCACAAGGACTCCCTCCCCAACCGGATTGCTTACGGCAAGGAAGTCGTGGGCGGCCTTCACGCCAAATATCAAAGCTACACTGATCATTCCCCACCACACAGCCTTGGAGAATAAGGGCCGACGCCGGCGTTTCCCAACGCCCATTCCAGTGTCAGGTGACGCAACTTCGACGATAGAGTCAGCCACTCGGGTCCTAAGCCCCGTCAGGGGCGGATTGAACGCACTTCGGTTACAGAGCACTTAGTGCACAGCGTCCAGCACAGAGCTCGCAGTCGAACCTACCACGACCGGGCCGAGATAAATGGTCGATTTCCAGGGAGCGTGCATGCGATAGTTGGTCGCGGTCAGCGAGGTATAACTGGGGTTCACATACCCGGCCGGACGGGTATACAGGGTAGGGATGTTCCGGTTCGAGTAGTACGGAGTTTTGAGGTTGTCCAAATACCACTCAAAAATGCCGCCGCTGGCTTCCCACTTGATGTGCAATAGCATTTCATACCAATGATCCGCCACGAGCGGCGGACCATTCACCCACACGATGTTCGGTGCACAGTCATCTCCTCCCATAATGCGCGCGGCGATCCGCACATTCATTGCGCCGACGACACCACTTTGGACAGGGTCGTCAGTCTTCACGTCCATGGCGATGTTGGCCTTTTCCTGGGCGCAATTTGGCACGGCGTTGCTATCGTTGTGGAATTCGAGAAACCAGTTCCACTCACCTGTCGTGGGCTGAAAGGGCTGTTCACCTTCGGCTCCTGCGGCCGGTATCGTCGCCGTGGACGGGAACATCACCGAGGTACGCAGCCAGATTTCGTAAGGCGCATAGTTCCAGTACTCAGTCGGGTCCCACAGATAGACGCTGTCACTGTTTGCTGCCGGCGAAGCTTGAGCGGTAGGAGTAGCAGTCATCCCCGCGGCCCTGCGTCCTCCGACATTCGAGTGATACAACAAGTACCCAGCTCCGCTACTATTCGAGCCCACATCGGTGCCTAATCCATAATCGTGATGGGTCCATTGCGAAAGGTTGCCGGTAGCCAGGTCGCGGTTAAGGTAAATGCCGTTGGCGGGGCCCGGGCGCTTGCTGTCTGAGCCGCGCTGGCTGCCGCACGCGGGCGCGGCCATAAGCGCGAACAGAACAAGGAACAACCGAGCGGATTCAGCAGATTTGTTTCTGGGTCGGCACATGCAAACGATGGCTTCTCACCCCTTGACAGCCGCTCCCGCAAAAGCAGGAATCCATCGCCTTCTGGTCTGACGTGCACCCACGCTCACGGGGGGGGTGACGACGGCGATCACCCTTCCCTCTTCTTGATGCGAATTCCGTGTTAACGCCGCCGATCAGAAAGCATTCAGCACGGAGCTCGAAGTGGAGCCCACTACCAGCGGCCCGAGATAAATGGTCGAGTTCCAGGGAGCTTGCATGCGATAGTTCTCTGCCGTTAGCGAGGTATAACTCGGGCTCACATATCCGGCCGGCCTCGTAAAGAGCGTGGGGAGGTTCAGGTTCGAGTAATAGGGAGCATTGAAGTCGTCCAAATACCACTCAAAAATGCCGTTGCTGGCGTCCCACTTGATGTGCAGGAGAATTTTGTACCAGTGATCCCACACGAGCGGCGGGCCATTCACCCACACGGTGTTTGGGGCGCAGTCATTTCCGCCCGTGATACGCGCAGCGATACGCACATTCTGTGTTCCGACAACACCGCTTCGGATAGGATCGTCAGTCTTCACGTCCAAGGAGATGTTGGCGACTTCCTGCGCACAAGCCGGCATGGGGCTACTGTCGTTGTGAAATTCGAGGAACCAGTTCCAAACACCCGTCGTGGGCTGGAAGGGCTGTTCACCTTCGGCTCCGGCGGTCGATATCGTCGCCGCAGAGGGGAACATGACTGAGGTGCGTAGCCAGATTTCGTAAGGGGCATAGTTCCAGTACTCGGCGGGGTCCCACAGATAGACGCTGTCACTGTTCGCTGCTGGCGAAGCTTGAGCAGTAGGGGTAGCAGTCATCCCCGCGGCCTTACTTCCTTCAACAGCAGAGTGATACCACAGGTACCCAGCTCCGCTACTGTTCGAGCCCACATCGGTGCCTAACCCGAAATTGAAATTGGTCCACTGTGAAAGATCGCCGGTCGACAGGTCATGGTCGAGGTAAATGATGCCGGGGGTGTCAGGGATTGCGATGCTAGTGCTGCTCCCTCCGCCGCACGCAGACACGAATGCAACCATAATCAGAACAACGCACAAGAGAGCGGGCTCAGCAGGCTCATCTTTAGGTCGCCACATGCGTGCCACCGTCCCGCTTCATCTGGCCGGTTCGACGGTCTGCGCCAAATTTGAAAGATTAGCAGGTTGGATCCTGGCGGGAGCTCGTCCGGCAAACCCGAATCGTTGGGGTGCTGTCGAGGAAGAACCCATGTACTGCTTCCACCATAGCGCGACATTCAGCAGGGCCCATCCTCTTTTCTGCAAGTAAGGCAAGACCCCCTCGTACTTGAAGATGTCGGCGTTTTCGCAAAAGTCCTTCAACTCTTTCGCCATGTACTCTCCAAACTGGGTTTGAGACCATTCGAACACCGGCACGCCGAAGCCTTGCTTCCTCCGGTCGATAAGCTCGTCCGGAATTACGCCCCTGACGGCCTTCTTCAGGATGTATTTGAGGACACCATTTCTGGTTTTTACCCCTGCGGGGATGCTCATTACCAATTCTATGAGCTTGTGGTCGAGGAAGGGTTCACGCGCCTCCAAACTCACGGCCATGCTCATCTTGTCGAGGCGCATGAGTAGCAGTTCAGGCAATCTCAGGTTCAAATCAAGGTAAGACATCCAATTGAGGGGCGAAGCGTCCCAGGCCTTCTCCTCGAAGCGTTGACGGATCGGGCGGAGGGCCTCCCAAGAGCTGAACCCTGCGAATTTCTTGAGCAATCGTGGTGAGAGCAGGTTCCGCTTTTGAGAGTCGCTGATTACCTCCGCCCCACCCCAGAATACCGGCCGATTTGACAAGGCTCTCCTCATCAGCTCACACGACCACTGACGGCGGTAGGAAGCTTTCGGCCCCCCTTCCGCCAACTTTACGCCAGCTAGTCCCAGGCTTCGCAGGAAACCGGGAATGGGGAGCAAGCTGCTATAGCGCTGCAACCGCAGAGATTGATTCCAATAGGGGTAGCCGCAGAAGAGTTCGTCCGAGCCCTCTCCCACTTGGCAAACGCTCACGCCGTGGTCGCGAGCTAGTTTTGAAACGTAGTACACAGGCAGGCAAACCGGGTCGGCGAGTGGCTCGTCCTGGTGGCGAATAATCAGCGGCAGAGTGTTTAGGAGATCGCTTTCCCGCAACAGCAGTTCATGATGGTCCGCACCCACCCTCTGCGCCACCATGCGGGCGTACGGAAGTTCGCTCGGGTAGCTCTCGTATGGCCGGTCATAGCCAATCGAAAAGGTCTTGACCGGCTGCCCGTCGCCCTCGGAAAACAGCGCGGCGTTCGTGCTTGAATCAATCCCGCCGGAGAGAAAAACCCCAACTGGCACATCACTAATTTTGCGGAGCTTTACGCAGGTGCGCAGCTCGGAAATAATCTGTTCGGCAATCTCCGCCTCCGAGACATTCGTTAGGGGCTGCGTGTGGTCCCAGACGTCCCAGTATCGTGATGCTTGGACGTGACCGTCCTCGCTGATTCTCAACCATGTGCTTGGGGCAACCTTCTGAATGCCTGAAAACAACGTGTGGGGTGCCGGTGTGGCATTGAACGAGAGGTAGTAATAGAGCGCTTCTTCATTGAGACTGCGATCTTGTTCCTCATCCGCCAGCAAGGCCTTGATTTCAGAAGCGAAAGTGATCCGCCCGTGGTGAATGCTGTAGTAGAGTGGCTTGACTCCGATTCGATCGCGAATCAGCCAAAGCTGGCGCTTCTTGGCGTCCCACAGCGCAATAGCAAACATGCCGCGAAACCTCTGAACGCAGTCAATGCCCCATTGCTCGAAGGCGTGCAGGATCACTTCGGTATCAGAATGATCTGTTCTCCAGCGGTGCCCGCCTCGTCTCTCCAGTTCCGCTCTGATCTCCGCGTGGTTATAAATCTCGCCGTTGAAGACCACCCATAGTGTGCCGTCCTCATTCGTCATCGGCTGGTCAGCTTTTGCCGATAGGTCGATGATCGCCAGCCGGCGATGGCCCAGACCAAGCCGCCTATCGCCGGAGATGAAGTTCCCGGCGCCGTCCGGCCCGCGATGCGACATCTCATCCCGCATGCGCGTCAGATAAGGCTCTGAGACCTGGAAAGAATTACTGAAGGAAAGTACCCCGACGATGCCGCACATTTGCAACCCTCCTCAGCAGCAAGCAAGAGCCTGGACAGTTTCCAATGTTCCAGCGCTTCCCTATCTGCTGCGATGATTCTCGTTCTCAATGTTAATGAGACTGTTCCGTAGTCCTGAACTTCTTGTCAGCGTGCAAAGATTCTCTGGAGCGCGACGGTTTCCTTGACGTCGAGCAATCGGCGAAAGAGGCTCGCGACTTCTCGAGAGCGGACGTCCCAAGTGCAGTCGCGAACCGCGTCCTGTCGCAGTTGTCGCTCACGAGGCGTATCGCAGGCCAGTGCCTCCTCGACCAATGCTATAAACTCCTCGATTGTCCGGTAGATTCTCACACCCGGCGTGCGCAGGTACTCGTACAGGGGCGAAATCACAACCGGCTTGCCGGTGGCGAGGTATTCTCGGACCTTAATCGCGCTTCCGTAGCTGGTGAATGCGTTTTGCTGGTTCCACGGCAGCACACAGATGTCGATATGCCGGTAATAGCGGGGAAGCTCGGCATAAGACTTTTGGCCTAGGAAATGGATATTGGGCCCGGACAATTGAAATACGTTCGATTTCCCGCCGATGAAAACCCAGTGCCAATGCGGCCGCAGCTTGGCCACTTGTTGGATCAAGGGTACGTCCATCGTGTACCAGTCGGCGGCGCCGACATAGCCGAGGACGGGCCGAGGAATTGCCGCGATGTCCGGAGGTGTTGTTGGAGGTAGATTAGCGAAGCGCTCAAAATCCACTGCCTGTTCGAGGAAATAGCGGTGGTGGGGTTCGGCTTCTTCGTACAGCTTTTTCCCGGAATACATCACCACCGCAGCGAGCTGTTTCAGGCGCGCATCCATGTCGCGAATGACGGAATGCGACAGCGCACTTTCTTCGTTGCAATCGTATTTGTCGGAAACTTGATAGACCAACAGCTTGCCTCCAAGCGAGCTGACGATGTCGGCGGCAGTAGGAATCGCCGCCCATACGACCGGATTGCGCAGACGGAGAATCAGCATCACCAAACGGAGTTGCAGTATGAGCAACAGGCGGTTCAATTTGCGCGCCACCGGCGAGCCGTATAAGGGAATGCTGAGCGGCGTCATGACCCACAGCCCTTCCGGAGCCTTGCGCAGCCAGCGGAGATAGCTCCGAAGCTTGCGCCGGACCCTCATAAAGAAATCAGGGCTTCCGATCGAAGGCAGGCCCATGGTGATGGAGTTTACAAACAGAACGCGATTGTGGCGAGCCAGCCGCTTGAGGATGTGATTCTTCGAGTGCGGATTGTGGTACCACCAGTCCTCGCCGGCAAAACAGACAATGGCTTGGCCCGAAAGCGGGTACCGGACGGACGATGCGGCCCCGGCGGAAGTCTCGCTCACCGATTCGTATCTGGCTTCGGAGGTGACGACATTCATGGTTGAAGGACCCCTCGATGCTGTGGCCACTCTGGTGCGTAATGGCCTGTGGTTCGGTTCATGGATGTGAAGCGATTGACCGCCAGGCAGCCTGCCTCTCTTTTCTACAGCGTAGCAGCGAACTTTTCATCCAGCAGAGGAAGATCAAAAACGCGGCAGACTTCGCGTTTCGTTCGATGCAGCCACGGACGCATCTTTAGGTTGTAGGCGATGCCGTAGTCGATGCCAAGACCACGCCCGCCCCGGACGAGACTATAGAATGTTTTCGCCGCCCACCTTCGATTGACGGGGCTGGAAAACGCGTAACGCGCCATGCGCAGTGGCTCCCGTTTCCAGTGACGGCCCCCGCGAGGAGTGCGCGCCAGAAGTTGCACACAGACAGAATCAATCTGTGTTGGGAGGATTTCAGGTCGAAAGATCCGGACTTCGCACCCATAACCTATGGTGATTGCACCTCCGCCCCAGTCATGAGCAAAAGCGTGATGAAGAATTTCACTCGGAATCTCAACCTCAAGCAGTGAGTCCGGGCTAGGAGCAGCGCCGCGCTGGACGCGCGGCGTGCCGGATTTCAAGTTGATAATGAAGTAGGGATTCTCCCGAATATCCGATACCTTCAGAGAATACTCGATGGTACTCAGTACCTGCGGATTGAAGAATTGAAGCCTGTATTGGAGGTTTTGCAGAATCGCATTCTCAAGGGAACGTATCTGAGCTTCGGTGAGCCAATGTTCCCTTTCGAAGGCTGCGATTTCTTGCTTGTACTCCTCGCAGATCAGGTGGTTCAGATCCCCGTTACGCAATTTCGCGCGATAAGGCGAGCGGGCCAACAGTTCATCATTGCTCAGAACGTCTCCGGGGTACATGACGTGAATCTGCGGGCCGCCTTGTGATTCGCCGAAGATTTCGCGATAGTACTCTGGAATTCGAGAGCGCGGAAACCGCACCTCGTTGATCCATCTCTGGCGCGGCCGCAGTAGAACATAATCGGCTGCGAATGGGACCGCAACCTTTGGATTTAAACTGCGCACGATGCGGCAGAATGCATGGACAAAGAGCTGCTCGCGCACCTGCGCAATTTCGACGTCGTTCTTGCCCGGACTGTGAATAGCGTTGGGGAAATAACTCGCCCCACCGAATCCACAGAAGACCGTGTCAATGTTGGGCCAACGCTGGCGAAGGCGTTCGACGAATATATCCACCACTTGGGGTGGGTAAGGGTGCAACGCGTCGTTGACATTAACCAAGATTCTGCCGCGATTCTCAATAACGATGATGCTGTCAAGTGCGTTTACGATGTAAGTGATGCTCGTGTCGGAACTGAGCCGGTAAGTCTTGTCACTCATCGCCTCTGTGACGGCAGGAAAGCCCAAACCGTTCAGGTACCGCTTAAAACCCCCGTACCACAGGTACGGAAAGAACAGCCGGGCCTGCCTGGAAAGTTTCTCGACGGTTGGAGGGTGGAAGTGATCTTCATGCCCGTGCGAGAACAACACTACGTCGCAGTCCTCCACAACTCGCGTATTGATAGGCTTGGGAAACAAGTTCCACTGGCCGCAGTAGGCCGGGCCTTGCATCCAGGGATCGGTGAGGATTTTCAAGCCTCCGGTGTCAATTGATAAACAGCCGTGCCCGACGTATTCAACCTGCATATCCGGTTTCTCCCGTAGATGATGGTGTTCAGTGGTGGCTAACTGCCTCAGAGGCGGCACCGCGAATCTCGGCTGCACGACGCTGAGCTGGTTTGATTGCTTACTGCGTGAGATACATCCGCCCACCAGATGCGCGTGGTCAGACGGACCGGAAGTGCTGCCCTTCCCCAGAAGCGTACCTTTACTGCCGGACCCGTAACCCCATACACGGTGCTCAGCAGAGACGGCTGGGTTGACGCTTGAAGGCTTGCGGGCCCGGCGATTGTGAGTTGAACTTCCGGGTCCCCCGGAATGCAACATGTGATGTCGTCCTCTGCGGAAGCCACTTGGGCGCTTCGGTCCCGTGCAAGCTGAAGATTGAATTCGAAATCGTGGACGCCGTTGCCCGCGAGTTCGTCTTCAACAACGAAGGTCTGTTTTTCGGCGAGGCGGATAGTACGGGTGTGCGTAACGCCAAGAGAGCAATACCCCATATGTGAGGCGCGTAGGAAACGACCACACGGGTCTTTGCCTTGCTCAATTCGAGTGACGACTGCCTCGTTTCCTGGGTGAAAGCACCCGAGCGGACCGGGGTGGATTCGATTCTGTTCCGTGCCATCAACCATAAGAGTGTTGTGCGCGGCCGTGCTGCGAAAGCGATTCCGTGTACGCAGGTCACGCGTGTAGCAGCCCGTGCCGGAGTCAGAGAAAATCTCCTGTCCACCTACTCGCAACACGAAGCTGAGCTTGTCATTGTGAGTGTGGCTACCCTTGCCATGGATACCGTTAGGCACGGCGAAGAACAGCAACTCGGCAGAGCCGTGCCGTAGCACACCAATCCCCGAATCGGGAAGAACTGTGATGGGTTCGGCGGGCGGTTGGCCGACCTCATCACTCCCCTGCCCAGTCCGCCGCGGTCCTTTCTCCTCGGAAGGGGGCAGCTCGAACCCGAACCACGCGGCATCGTCGCCGGGACCTCGGCCTTCTCCCAAGAGCCGCTGCCCGATCCCGAGGAAATTTGAGACCCGCAGTGAATTCCTCTCTTCGAAAGGGCGCGTGATCATTTGCTGGAGGTCGTCTGACAGTAATTCCGTGCGGCCATCGTCACAGTCACCTACGTGAGGCAGTTCACCGGACGAATTGGCGACTACGTTCAGGAATCGGAACATCAACTTGAGGCGGTTGACGAACTGTGGCTTAGGTGAAACAGAATCGGCACGCATAAGCAGCAGCGCGGTCACAAAGAGCTGCGTAACCAGCAGGTGGTAGCCGGTGGAGGCCTCGTAATCCCCGCCGTCTTCGTACACCTGCCGCGCCATTTCGGCTTCAATTCGCTGCCGGTATTCGCGGCGCTTCGCAGCCATGCCTTTGCCGTCGAGGAATGTGGAAATGCAGTAGAGCCCCACAATGTCACTCAGATAATGATTGCTCGTCAGGAAATTCGAGAATTCCAGGTTGGACTCGATGTAGACAAGATGCTGGGCGAGGGAACGCGTCACGCTCGCCAACCAAGGTTGCTCGTCACGGCGCAGAGGCGACAGTAAATTTAACAGGAAGCAGATGCTCATGGCGCGCAGAGCCGCCTCCATGGCGATCGTCCAGTTCACTCCCAGGGGAGCGGGATTCGACTGAATCCAATGCGACAGGAGATCCTTTGCCGTTTGACGATACGAGTCGTCGCCCGTAAAACGTGCGCTTTACCAAGAACTGGCAAGAATTGCAGGCGCGAAAGCTCTAACGGGGTTTTGACATCGGAGCCGTCAAGTCGAATGCACTCTCGGCTCCCCCAGCGCACGTAGGGCCACTCCGCGCCAGATACGAAGTCGAGGTTCCACTTTGGGCGCCTTCCGAGGTTCGCGGTCCCATAGCCGAGAAAGGGGTAACGCCCGGCCCGAATTTCCTCCGCAAAGGAGATGATGAGGGCCCGACTAGGCTCGCTGATTGTCCGTGGCTCCCTGCTGTAATAAGGAACACTTCGGAACGTAACCTGGCCAAAACGCTCGATCCGGCCAAGCATGCGCCTCTTGTTCCATTGTCTGCGTGCTCGCCACAAAACCTCGCGAGTCACTACAAACGGGGATTCGCGTGTGAGCTTGTTCCATTGTCTGCGTGCTCGCCACAAAACCTCGTGAGCCACTACAAACGGGGATTCGCATGTGAGGATGCGTATCAATCGCATTGAAGTTCACCCTGAATGACCTAAGGTCGCGCGTTGGAGCGGGCAGCAGGCTGCCGCACTGCAAGCTGGCGATGGCGCTAAAGCCCTGCCCTTTCGCCCACGGGGATACAGGTACGTCTCCAGACCACCACAGAGACGATCAAAAACATCAGGAAATAGCAGACCGAGGAAGTAACGGACGCGCCGGTTATTCCGTAATGGGGGATAGCCCAGAAGTTTAGGGAAATATTGGCAACAGTAGCTACAATCCAAGCGATGACGATGATGGGCGGAAAACCTTCGCTATTTAACAGTTGAACCATTACCGTTTCGATTCCCAGGAAATATATGCCGGGCATTAGCCACACGAAAGGCCCGACTGCCGGAAAGAAATTCTGTCCGAATGCCAGTGAGATGAGCGGCGCCGCCGCCAATGCGGCAATCACGACGACGGGCAGCATCAGAGCCGCGGTCACCAGCACGGCTTTGCTTGCCACTTGCAACTTCACTTCTGCCTCTTTGGTAGCCGTAAGCTTGGGGAACAAGAGCATTCCTACGACCACCGGAAACATCATCACGTTCTCAGAGAGGACTTGGCTTATCGAGTAGTAGCCCGCCTGCACCGCGCCGAGCATATACTTGACCATGAGTAGGTCAATTCGAAGCAGAAGAAACCCGAAGAAAGCGATCAGATAAGCCTTGATGCCGATGCCGATGGTTTGACGGAAAACCGGCAACGATAATGCAGGAGGCTCCATTGAGGCTCGTCTGAGACGCAGAAGAGCCCACAGGAAACTAACCACTGCAGACCACAGGAAGATTCCAAAGAACAATTCAACGGCGGCACTATGAACCAGGCCGGCGATGCAAATCAACACCAGCGCCAACAGTTTGCTGCCGAACTCAATTCGGTTATAGGCCCGCACCTCGTTAATGCCCAGCAGCAATCCTTGACCGAGCAGATAGGCGAGGCCCGCCGGAATCGAAGCCAGCGCGAGCACCAAAAGGGCACCGTGGACGGGCGCTAGCTTCGGCCAGACGAAAAAGGCAATTCCGCTCAGCGCTGTGACGACGGCAACCGCGAAGACCACCGCCAGCGTATTACCGATAAGCGCCGGCAACAGGGCTCGGTCTTTCGAAACATAGTAGGTGTTCGAGGCATGCAGACCGAGATTACCGAATTGTGCGCCAATGGCGCCTACAGCGACGGCCACGGCATACAAACCGCGGCCCCCAGGGCCGAGCACCCGCGCAATTACAACCGCGGTGGCAAAGCTCACGGCGACCACCAGCACGCGCGTGCCATAGGTTTCCAGCACGTTGCGGCGAAGTTCCGTGCCGACCGCTGCGCGCCATACTTGAGCCGGGGCAGTGAATACGCCAGCCTTCGTCACCAATTCTGCTCCCCCCGGTTGGTAATGTGGGCCGGCAACGCACCAACAGCAACGGCACTGTAAGCATCTCCGTTTTGAACGCGCCCGCTGCCCCAGTGGGTAAGAACACGGCTGGCATTTTGCCGCCAGGTGTGGCGTGCTAAAGCGGTTTCCCGCGCATTGCGCCCCAGTTCAGCGCGAAGGCGCGCGTCGGCGGCCAAGCGCTGGATGGCCTCAACCAAGTCGCCACTGTCGCCCGGCCTGACCAGCAAAGCCGTTCTGCCGTGTTCCAGGACGTCGGCAATTTGGTCCAGGGCGCTGGCGGCAATCGCCTTGCCCATTGCCATGTACTCGAACAGTTTGGTGGGTGAGCCGAAAAACGGACGGCCATCCGGCAGCGGAACGTGCGGCGAAACGAGAATGTCCGCGGCATCCAAATACGTTCGCGACCGTACCGGTGTGGAATGGAGCCGGTAAAGATAACCGATTTTTGCCGCACATGAGCCTCAAGTGCATTCCGCACCTGTGGAGCAAGCAATCCGTCACCTACCAGAAGGAATTTCAACGCGCCCACTCATAGGCGAGGTGTTCTCCAGCAATGACCGGATGGCCTGTTCGAGAACTGAGATCCCATGCCAGTAACCGAATGTGCCAACAAAGCAGACCACGATGTCCCCGGGGCGAAGCCCTAAGTCTTCTCGCAGATTCGCACCGCCACAGCCGGGATGGAACCACTCAGGATCGACCGCGTTCGGGATTTACGAGGATTCGTTCTCCCTGCACTCCCGCTTCCATCAGTTGTTGCTTGAGCGGGTTTGAAACCACCACAATCAGAGAGGCCGCCCGAACTGATACTTTTTCGCATAGCCTGAGCCAGGGATAGAAACGTGTGGGATCCCAGTACTTGGCCATCGACTCTTCGGAAGCGTTGTATTCGAGCACCAAAGGAATCCCGAGCCAGCGCGACAGAAGCGCGCCGGCAAATAAGAATCTTCCATGCCTTTGATATAATAGGCGCGCCCCACTTCTCACCAGCAGTTTCCGTACGGCGGCAAAGAATCGGATGTTGTAGGACAGGGTCGCGGCTTCCCGGAATAGATGGAGGCGGCGAGATCCCGGGATGTTATGCGCATTGCACCCAACTTCCAGCCGCTGACCCGAAAAAGCTTCCACGCGTAATCCTTCCTGCGCCACCCCTGAAAGGAATCCCCTGACGTGAGTCAGCGCGCCGCCTGGAAGGTCCAGCCCCCCTTGCGACGGATACAGGAACGCGAGGTCGAGCGGGCTTACGCGGGGCTTAAGTTCACGCCCAAACCTCAGCCACACCTGAAATATCTGCAGGAGCACCCAGGCAACCGCAAACACAACAAGGTCAGAAAGAGCGGCGATCACGGTTCCTGGTAGCAGACCTAATAGACCCGCTTTGCTGGCCACCTCACACGATCCGGAGCAGTCCGCAAGGACAGTTTCCCTACATCGGTGCACGAGTACTGTCCATTTGAGCAGCACCGGCTCCCGCAACGATTTGAGCGAATAAGTAAATATCAGGAGCGCGTCGCCTCTCAGCTTTCGCAATTCCCTGAGTTGGCTCCTCCAGCCGCACTCGCGCAGCTCGGCTTTCGACAGAAATACCGTCTCGCACCCCGGGTACCGCTGCTGTGCAAAGGCGAGGGAGTCGCGTTTTTGCCCGTCCAGCAAGAGTATGAAAACTCTAGATACTCGACTCATAGGAAAATTGCGGCTGAGAACTCCGGATTTGAGCAGAAGCCTGGCTTTCCGCTGGGAAAACGGCATCAGGCGCCGTTGCCGCGTACTTATAGCAAACCAAGATCGCGAATACGTACACGGTGTTCAAGGGATCGGTACCGCAGGCCTCCGTCAGTCCGGTGATCCAATAGCACATCATCATGTACAGGACGAATTTCCACACCATACGGCCTGCAGCCGAAACGCGGCGTAATTGCCAAAACGCCTTGAGCAGAAAAATGTGCATCATTGCCCATGGAATGAAGCCGAGTATGCCAGTTTCGACGAGCACCGAATTGAAGTTGCTGTGTGGCCAGTCGAGTGAAGCCACGCCCTCGTAGGACGCGCGGTATTGGCTGATTCCTGCCACAGCATTATTGAAATTGTTGTACCCCACGCCCAGAAGAGGGTGGTCCACAAATACTTTGAAGCTTTGCTCATATTCGGCAATCCGGCCGTAAAAATTATCTGAACCGGCGCGGTCTTCGAACACATCGGGCATCGCCACGCGGATGACGAGAACCAACCCGATAAAAGCAGCCAAGAGCGTAACTCGCCAGGCGCGCTGGCTGGGCCTGCGTTCCCAGATGGTATCGATGACCAGCACAAGCACAAGTGTGAGCATCATAGAACGGAACATCGGCATCAACGACATACCGATCGCCGCGGTCAGCCCAGTGAAGTGGATCGCTCTGCGCGCCGTACTCACGTTACTGCCCAGAGCGGCACGAAGAAAAAACAGCAGGAAAAGGCATACCCCGCCGATCACAGCGAGTTTGTCGTCTGAGGCAAACGGCCCGTTGGGCCGAGCGATGCCTCCCGCAAAAAACATTTTGGAGCCGCTGATGGGGATCAAATCCTCTCCGGTGACGATTTCGGCGGCGGCGACTGTTGCGCAGATGACCGAGGCGATGCACATGGCCGTGTGCAACATAGGAAGGTGACGACGAACGTTGAACCACGCAATAATCAGCCAGCCGAACAAGAGCGGCACCAGAAAACTGTCCAACAGAAAGCGCCCAGAAGACAGAACATCCGGCGTTCTTGTGACGGTGAAGGCGGCGACCGCAAGAAAGGCCAAACAAGCGAATCCGGTGCGGCGCAGCGCCTTCGGCGTCGGGCTGATCGTACTGCGCTTGGCCAGCAACATTCCGCCGAACCCGAGGAAGATGATCCCTCGCTCCAGTGTCACGATGGAGTGTTCCTTGGGAAACCATGCGTAGGAGCCGAGCGGAAAAACCGCCGCCCAAAACAACATGATCTTGTCAAAGTCACCCCGAAACACTTCAGCAACCACGGCGAAGAAGCCCAGAACCACGCACGCCGCCAGCGTCACCAGTCCCGCCTGAGGGAACAAAACGAAGACGGCAACCGCCGTGGCGCCCAGAAGAACGAGCACTACGAAGAGAGTACGCCGCTCTCCGGTCATGGAGATGCCACTACTCATAAAAGCTCAATTCATGCGGTTATTCGGTGGGTCAGGTTGATGGAGCGGCGCCCTCTGAACGTCGAACTCATTGTTGCGGCAATTACGGCGGTCATAGACCGCCGCTACAAGACTAAATAAGTCAGGCGCGCGCGAGGTCTTCGGTGGCTGCACTCTCCACCCCGGGCACGTCGGAGATGGGCGTATCGGACCCAGCGGCCAGGGTAGCCGGCGCCAACCGGACGACCTCTCCGGTCGCGAGCGCGCTCTGAACAAGAAAGGTCGTTTCTGTAACCTCAACGAGTTCGTCAAATGGAATGGGTGACGGTTTACCGGAGCGAATCGCTTCGATGGTCAACTGGAGCTCCCGGCGGTGGCCTTTGTCTTGGACGCTCTTGAACTTCTGGACCTTCCCGTTGCGGGCCAGCTCGAGGGTGCGGAAGTCATTCAGCCGCGCGATCGTGCCCTGGCAGAACACTTCGAAAAACTCTTTCGGAATGCTGCGGTCGCCATTGGCCAGGTAAAGTAGGTTGGCGACCGAGCCGTCGGTGAACTTCAAGGTGACTGCAATGTTGTCCGACCTGTACTGTGTGCCGTCGGGCAGGCCCGCTGCCGCGACGCTGTGAATAGATGAACCGGTCATGAAGCGCGCCCAATCAACGAAGTGACAGAACTCGCCCACGATGCGACCACCCGCGGCGTGGATCCAATGCTCAGGCGGGATGTAGCCGGCATTGACGCGGACGTGAATGAGCATGGGCTCGCGACGTCCGGCAAACAGATGGCGGATCTTTTCGCTGAAGGGGGCGAAACGCCGGTTGAAGCCCACCATCACGAAGGGCGCGCCGCCAGCATTCACCTGCGTAGCATACACCTCTTGCAGGTGCGCCAATTGTTCGCGATCGACCGCGAGTGGCTTTTCGACGAAAACAGACTTGCCGTTTTGCAAGGCCTTGGCCGCAAGGCTCGCATGGGTGTCGTGTCGCGTCAATACGAAGACGCTATCGAGATTGGGATCACTAAGGATTTCCGAGGGTTGTTGTGCAGCCTGAAACTTGAAGGCGTTTTGCGCTGAAGCAGCGCTGGCGCCTGAGGTGGTGCCCACAGATTGGAGGCGAACGCCCTTATTGGACCGAAGGTTTGGAAAGATCACGCTCGAGGCGAAACTTCCGGCGCCGATGCAACCAACCCTCACTTCACCGTCGACGCGAAAACGCGCTGCGACCGCGGGTGGAATATTCCCCGTGGCTGATACGGATGCGCCGTGATACTCCAGGATCGCAGTGTACAGGCCATCCTTCAAAGCGGCGTAGGCTTTACGGCCCTGGTCAATGGTATACCGATGCTGGAGGAGCCGGGAGATTTCTATTTGTCCTGTCGCCAGCAGGTCGAGGAAGGCCTCCATGTTGCGCCGCTCGGTCCAGCGGACGTACCCGATGGGATAATCGATCCCTCCTTCCTCATATTGAGGGTCGTACCTTCCAGGCCCGTATGAGCGCGAGAGAGCTAGCGACAGCTCTTTGGCGTACATGTTACTGCGCGAGACGCCCAGGCCGACATCGCCCACAACGATAATGCGGCCACGATCGCGCAGAAGTCTGGCCGCCATCTCGATCGGGCTCGGTGGACGGAGTGGCTGCGGTCAATATAGCAGCATCCACACCGTACCGGGAGAAGTCCTTGATGTTAGACGAAAGTGCCGGGTCACTGGCGACGAGAGCGAGATCCGCTCCGAACTCTGCCGCTTGCTTGACGCGCTGGGACGAAAGATCGATCGCCACAACCCGGCATCCAGCGGCGCGGGCAATCTGGATCGTTAACACTCCAACCAAACCGGCGCCAACGACCGCCACAGTCTCGCCAATGCGCAGGTCAGCCTGTCGAAAACCTTGCAACGCGATTGCGCCAATCGTGGTTATAGAGGCCGCAAGAGTGGACACTTGCGACGGGATGTGAGCGGCGAGATTGCGCGGAACAAAGTTGATCTCAGCATGGTTGGCATAGGTGCCACCGGCGCAGGCTACGCGATCGCCAGGACGGAATTCGTTAACGCCTTCCCCTACCGAGATCACTTCGCCGGCGCAGCAATACCCGAGAGTCGTCAGAGTATCCAACTTCGAATGTACCTTGTCGTACGCGGCCTTCAGTCCGTTCTGGCGCGCGAATTCGATAACCTGCTTGACGAGGTCGGGTCGCGCTTTCGCCTTCGCGAAGAGCGACTTCGAACTTAACTCGAGCGTGGCGCGCTCCGTGCCGGCGCTGATGACCGAATACTCGGTGCGCACCAGAAGCCCGCCGGGCCGCAGCTCCGGCGCTGGAATATCGTACGTGGACACCTCGCCGGATTGCCTATCCGTCAAGAGAGCTAGCATAAATCCCTCGGGTTCGCGCACGGCGTCTGGGAAGTCGCCGTGTACGGTTCAAGATTTGGTCTGCGCAAGCAACTGAAGTTCAAGCTGTCCCTTCGCGAGATACCGGGTAAAGGTACTGCCGCTTCAGGCGGGCGAGAGCATGCAACATCCAGGCCTGCCCCCAGCGCATGTAAGGCGTGCGATTGGTCCAGAAGCGGTGCGCCTGGAAGAAAAAGGTGCCGCCGGCACTGCGCATGTGGTCCAGCGTCCAACGGGTAACGTGGAAGGCGCGCTGCTTCGCATCCCGGTCTTTGTCGGCAAAATCGCAGAATGTCAAGACGGCCTGAGAACAGGAGTGTATGTCGATTGGGTATCCAGAATCGTGAAAGTACCTGGGCGCACCATCGGAGCGAAAGAAGTTCGAGACATAATACTCATATCCCAGGCGCAGCGCACCCCCGAACGCGGCGTCACCCGTGCAGCGCTGATAACTGAGCAGCGCTCCAAGGTTGTATGCGGTATGGAAACCATCAATCCACCGGTGCACAAGCGCCGCCCCGTAATACCAGGCGCCATTCGGTTGCTGGCAAGCCACCAGATAATTCATCGCACGGCGCGCGAGTCGAGAGTAATCAGAATCATGCGGCGCCAGGCGCGCGAGGAGTGCCCCGGCAATGACGCTGGCGTTGAATACCCTCATGTGAGCCGTAGGGGTGTAACTGAAGCACAGGTGTTCCGGCGTGTCTACCGGCCGATTCAGCCGAGTGACGAGGAACCGACCGGCGGACTGCGCCATCGCCCGGGCTTCGGCGTCTCCAAAAACCTCAGCCATGTCGAGCAACGCATGGGCGCAGAAGCAAGTCGCAATGCAGTTCGGACTAAAGGCGGGCATTCCGCCGGCACGAGATACGTGGTCCCAGTCGTAGCCCCAGCAGTACTCAGGTTCGTTCGGACTGCGCAGCCGTTTCAGCTCAGATTTGAGATGAGCGGCTGCGCTCCAGGTGTCATCACCGCAACGCGCCAAGTCGCAATACGCCGAGAGGAAGAGCCCAAGCGCTTTGGGATTCGTGCTTTGCGGCACCCGCAACCAGCGGCGTATCCGCAACCCGGCAAATCGCTTACCGAACTGGATCAAGGCTATCGCCAGCGGCCACGATCGTGCCCAACGACCCCGAAGCAGCGGGGAACTTAGAATGTCAAAAGGTTCATAGCCCGCATAGTTGTGGCTTTCTACCCAGTTCCGCAGGGCGAGAAGGGACTCATCCACAGCGGGAGAGATTCCATCGCCCGCGTTCACCGTGGGGGTGGCCGGAAGGATCGGCGCTACAGAGCTCTCCCCAAGTACTTCAGTTTCGTTAAACTGTGACGTCTTCATGGAATTCGCCAAATCGCAATCCCAGTGGCCATTTGCACGATCATCTCAGCTCCGCGTTTGGCGGCACTCTTACCTGCGCTGTTGGGAACGAAGACGATGTCTTCTGACTTGAGCTGGAGGTCCGGAGACTTGGAGGCCAGAATCTTCTTAAGCGGCAGCGGTATATCCGTGCGTTCCCTGGGGAGTCTTGCGAATCAACTTGGCCGAATCCAGAGCCGCGTTCGGGTTGAGGCCCTGAGCCAGTGCAATGGCCTGGAGGACGGTAATATTTTTGTCATTTTCCATGACAAACCCGCCCGGCATGTGGACATCGCCAACAACGTAAACGATACCTGCCTTACTCACCACAATCGTGTCGCCGGGCACGACAGGGACGTTGTTCGCCATCGAGTCCGGCGGACCGTTGGAAATTGTAACACGAGCCGGATGCTCCGGATCATTACGGTGCGTGATCAGCGCGTAGGTGCCCGCCTTAGGGGTCGTGCCGCCGGCGGCGGAGATGGCGTCGTAAAGCCTTCTCGATCCCAACAACGGATAAATGCCGGGCTTCTGCACCTCACCCATCACCGAAATCCCTTCGGTCGCGTACTCCCTCACGAAAATCGGCAACGTGCGGATCGTTGAAAAGACGCTTTTGAATCAGCTCGCGTTCGTATCTGCTTTTCAGCCTGTTCGACGGAGAGTCCGCCCACTGCTACGGACCCAGCATGGGCAGAGAGATCTCCCCGCGGGAATCGACGCGCGTTTCAGTACTAAAGTCAGGCACGCCATACAGGCTGACAGTGAGCAGATCACCGGCGCCCATCAACAGTTCCGGCGCGGGGTCCGTGCCGCGCGCCGCGACGGGCGCACTTTGACCCGCAGACCCTCCCGGTTGAGCGCGCTCATCGAGTGGGCCGGCGCGGTCCTGGGCGAAACTATTGACGGATAGCAGGGTAAAGAACGTAAGCGCAGGGGCAAGAGCGGATTTGAATCTCATGGTAAGGCTCCAGTAATCGGGCTCGCCAGTGGAAGCGGCGACTTTCTTGTCAGGTTTCCACAGCGGCCTTCGGCCGCAATCCAAATTGCAGATTCCAAATTTCAGAAGTTGTGGTGGGACTTGGCGGGCAGGATGTTTGCGCCTCGGAGATAAATTCGCTTACAGTGCCACGGCGCACACTTCCCTGCAACACGAAGATGTGTTTAGCAACGCACGATTTTCGGCGAATCGATACCGCGCGTGGCATTCCGAGTGTCGACCACGAGTTGCGCCTCGCGCACGATGGATGGGTAATCGTAATCGGAATGATCCGTGATGATGGCGACGCAATCGTACTCGCCGATCTTGTCCAGAGGAACGCATTCCATTTGGAGGTCGTAATGACGACCTTTGAGCAGTTTCGGAAAATACGGGTCGTTGTAGCTGAGCTGAGCGCCCTGTTGCTTTAGCAACTCGATGATGGTAAGAGCGGGAGACTCGCGTAGATCATCGACGTCCTTCTTGTAAGACACTCCCAGGATCAGCACGCGCGAGCCGTTCAGAGGCTTGTGGCACTGGTTCAGCGCCGCCGAAATTGCATTCACAACGTGGTACGGCATCGAGGCGTTGACCTCGCCGGCGAGCTCGATAAAGCGGGTCTGAAAATCCCACTGCTTCGCCTTCCATGAGAGATAGAACGGATCCACCGGTATGCAGTGCCCGCCTAGACCGGGGCCAGGATAGAACGGCTGAAAGCCAAACGGTTTGGTGGAGGCAGCTTCGATGACCTCCCAGATGTCAATTCCCATGCGCAGGCACAACAGCTTCAGTTCATTCACCAAGGCGATGTTGACGCAGCGGAAGATATTCTCAAGCAGCTTCGTCATTTCCGCCGCCCCGGGCGTGGAGACCGGTACAGTGCGCCGGAAGATGGCCCGGTATAACATGCCAGCAAGCTCGCTGGCACGTGGGCTCAGTCCGCCAACCACTTTGGGGATATCGCGTCGCGCCACGGTGTTATTACCGGGATCTTCGCGCTCGGGCGAGAACGCAACATAAAAACGGCTGCGCGCGTCTTCCTCATCCCTGCGTTGGGCGCGCAACCCACGCGCGTTCTTCTCCAGGATTGGCACCAGAACTTCCTCGGTAGTCCCGGGATAGGTCGTGCTTTCCAGCACGATGAGCTGACCTTGCCGCAGGTAAGGAGTTATGGCTTCTGCCGTGCCGGTGATGCAACTGAGGTCAGGTTCGCGATGCTCGTTCAGCGGAGTTGGGACACAGATGATGGCCGCATCCATGTCAGCGATACACGAGAAATCCGCTGTCGGCGAAAACCGTTTCATGCGCGCGAGCTTGATTTCGCTGGAGGGGACGCGGTAGATGTAGGACTCGCCTTGGGATAGCTTCTTCACTTTATCGGCATCAATGTCGAAGCCGGTGACCGGGAAGCCAGCCTCCGCGAACAACAGGGAAAGCGGCAGACCAACATACCCAAGTCCTATGATCCCGACGTTTGCGGTACGGTTCGCAAATCTTGATTCGAGCGATTCAACCTCGCTCGCCAGCAGAGAAATGACAGCCTCCGCATTTGCACTCATATTTTGTCCTCTCCTTTTGGGGAAGTCGTTCCGGAAGGCTTATGCGCCAGCCGTGAGGCGTCTCGCCTCGCCCTGACTATGGTAGCTTTCATAGTACCGGAAGTCTGAGGAGTCCAGTTGCGCTCCATTCAGCACGAATCCCATAAGGGGCGCGTTGACCCTTAAGAGTGAATTCTGAGCGTGCAAGAACGTATCTTGTGTGATTTCCCCTGAACGAACGACCAGGATCACCGAATCCATTTCGACGGAGATGCGAACTCCATCGGTCACCGGCAACACAGGTGGAGTATCGACGATGACGTGGTCGAATTGTTGTCGCCAGTCGTCTATCAGGTCCTTGAAGCTCGATACCAATAATTCCGTATCGTCCGGCAGGATAACCGGCCCCGCGGGCAGGATAGACAGGTCGGGTAGCTTCGCCCAACCGGTTAGGGCGTCCCGGAAGGAAATGGAATTCCTGAGTAGCGGACCCAGGCCGGTGTTGGCACTCAATCGCATGGCGACGTGGATGCGGGGACGGCGCAGATCAGCATCGACCAGTAGCACACGCCGGTGCAGCCGCGCCAGCAGAATTGCCAAATTCGTACTGACAGTCGTTTTGCCCTCCCCTGGAAGCGCGCTCGTGACCTGGATCACACATGGGGGAGTTGGCTGCGAGAACAAAAGTGCCGTCAATACAGCTTTGTAGGATTCCGCGGCGAGCGACATGGGGTGCAGCAGCGTTACCAGGGCGGGATCATTCCGTCCGCTGATGCCCAGGAGTCTGTGGGTTGAGCCGTTTCCGCCTCTCGCATCCAGCAGTGGCAAGGCGCCAAGCGCAGGCAGCGCCGAGACAAGTTGGGCCTGATCGAGAGTGTGGATGGTCTTTTCATTCGTCTTCGCCATGCCGAAGGCAAGTAATACGCCGCCGCAAACTCCGAACAGCAGAGCAAGCGCGGTATTCCGAGGAATATTCGGCTCAACAGGCAGTTTTGGCGGCCTGGCTGGATCGACGATCCAAATGTTGCTCGATTTCAAGCCGGAGGAAACGCCCACTTCCTTCTGCTTTTCTAACAGATCCTCGTACAGCTTTCGATTTGTTTCAAACTCGTGTTTCAGTATGTCTGATTGGACCGCGCTTGCGTACAGTCTATCCGCCACGAGTTTCTGTCCTTGCAATGACCCCTGCAGCTGGCGCTCGCGTCCTAAGGCGCTTTGGTATTCGTAAGTTGTACGTTCACCAATTCGCTTCACTTCTTCATCGATGGACTTCCGCACCTGGTTGAGTTGGTTCGAGAGTTCAATCATTCTCGGATTCGCGGGGCCCAGCGCTACCGACGCTTGGGCGTACTGGTTCTCCATATCGGACTGTTGTGAGCGCAGCTTGGTGAGAAGGTTTTCGGGCTCCAGTTTCGCAAGCAGCTCCGGCCTGCCAGAACGCGCCAGCCGGTAGTTGACTTCTTTCTGGACGCGGTCAGCTTCCGCTTCCGTGAGCTCCTTATTCAAATCGCCGAGCTTCGCCGTCGCAATGTTCTGCTTGTCATCGAGGCCAAAGAGTCCATTCGCTTTCTCGTAGTCAATTAGTTTGCGCTGTGAATCTTCAACCTTGGCCTGTAATTCCTTTAACTGATCCGCTAAGTAGCCGGATATCTGCTGGCTGACTTCAAATTGGCTTCGATAATACTGATCAACATATTCTTTAGACAGGCTATTCACAACATCGGCGGCTAACTGAGCGTCGGTGCTACGGAACCTTATCTCGATAAGACGAGTACCCTTTACCCTCGCGACCTTCAGGTTGCTGTGAAGCGATTTCACGAGTCGATCTTGATTGTCAGCCGGTTGCGCGCCACCGGTGAGTTTCAGGTTCGTGTCGAGCTGGAGGTCGCGAATGACCTGCAGGGCTAACGCGTCGGTTTGCAGGATGCTGATCTGGGTGTCGATTGCCCCGACGTCCTCCGCATCTTCGAGTAAAGACGTATCAATCCCTTTGAACCCCAGCGCGCCGCTGTCGCTCTCGCGGTGAAACACCACCACGATACGGCCGACTGATTCGTATTTCGGCTTCATGAGGAACGACGCAGTTACGACAAGCGCCACCACCACGAATGTGAAGGCGGCGATCATCCACTTATAGCGTAGGATGATTCGCCACAGAACGGCGGCGAATATTTCGTCCGTCGCGCCCGTTATCCGTGGGAAGGATGGAGACGGCGGATAGGGCGCAGACGTTGGCGTTACTCGGATCAATTGCTCGGGCGCGGAATCGCGCTCAGGTTGCCTCGTCAACTCAGAATTCTTGATCATTGTTTCTCACTCAAACGCAGGATGGCAGTTTCTCGGCCAACTGGCCATGCGTAGCGCACTGCTCACCTTCGCACACGCTACGTTTGCCCTGAGGTTCTAACTCATACACCAGGCGGTCACCGTCGCGGACCGCATACGCAACCCGGGCTTTATCGCTTCCCGATCCTTTGATCACCCAACTCGCCCCTTCACGCACCAGCTTCATCTCGCTGCGCGCTCGCCACCACTGATCGACTTCTCCGGGAAGAGCAACCCAGAGTCTTCCCTGCGATCGCAAGTCGGCGAGATCACGCAAGAGCGATCTGTACGTATCTTGCGCACGGGTTTCCAGAAGGTAATCGGGGTGAACGATGAAGCTTGCGAGACCGTGCCTTTCCATGATCCGTGCAACTTGGCGCTTCCAGAGGTCGGTCGAATACTGATTGAGAATATGGAAGAGGGTATAATCCTGGGTTGTAGTGACGGGCAACTCCAAGATCCTGCCGACGAAGAAGGGCATCACCGAGCAACAACCGCCCCGTTGTGGCTCAAAGTGGCCCGCTGAAGGAACCGACATGTCATAAGAGAAATCCAGGGCGTCGTACCAGTCGAAATTGTGATAAAGAATACCCGCACGAAAACCCGAGGCCCCATATTCTCTGCCGTAGGCGTTGATTCGCTCCGCGCGAAGTAGGAATTGTCTTCGGTTACTGAAAAGAAGGCCATCGTGATTCAAATCGTGGACGTTAATCTCAAAACCTCGGCTGCGAATCTCGTCGAGAAAAGACTTCGGCACCGGGTACCGGTTTTCAGGAACGATTTGAAAAGAGGATTTGATCCCATACGAATCGTCAAGGTCCATTAGTCTTGAGCAGAAGTCCCTGCCAGCCACAGCTTCGACATCGTGGGTCATGATCGCGCAGCTTGGAGATCCGTTCGGCCAAAACCAGATGAATGGAACTTTGTCCATCGACTCAGCTTTAAGCAACAAAACCAAAAGCCTTTCCAGAAGGACCTCGACGGTCAAATCGACGGGCCAGGCTGGAAAACGAATTTCCTTCCAATCTCGCAGTTGTATTCTTTGGAGATACTTCCGCACCGCCACCGGCAGGAGAGGTCTTGCCAGGTAGTATGCCTTCTGTAAGACGGGCGTGCGAGAAAGCGTGGCACCCGCTCCGTGGCCGGATGAAGAGTAGCGCTCGTAACGCAGGTTCGCGATTATTTCTGAGGGGTCGAAAGGGAGCAGAAGCGTGCTCCCATCCACGGTCACATCCCTTAACGCGTCGTGCAACTCATCCGCCGCACGCGGAGCGGGTGCGACCCCTGAGCAGCGCCCGTAACAGATCACGTCGGAACCAAACCGGAAATAACCGCTGTTCCCGGACGGCTTCCCGGTGAAGGCGAAATCCGTGAAACTCTCCGAATAACGGTAATGATGGAAAATTGGGGAGTTCATGGTATCTCGATCCTCGATCAAGGCTAGGCGATGTGCCTGTAAAGCAGCCTGCCAGCAGCGGTGATCAGGCCATCGGGCATGTAGGCAAAGAGGTGCTTCGTGAGATTCACCAAATACTCTTGGCCCTTCTCTTGGCGCACCTCGGCACAGATCCTTCCGTACGAGAGCGTTGAACGGCTTGTGCCCCAGTTGTCTTTGAAACGAATCAGTCCTTCATTGGTGGTATCGGAGCGGCCAAAATCAAACACCTGCATGCCGCGATCTTTCGCCGTCTGGATGGCCCTCCACAATAAGAGCGGCATTGCGCCAAGATTGTGATAGCGGGCGTCGGAGCAGCCGTATTTATAGACATACGTGTCACGATGGCTGAAGGTCAAGATACTCGCGATCGGCTCGTGGCGAGAGGACACAACGCGAATGGTGAGCCGGTCACGCAAGAAGGTGATCAGATTCCGAAACCACTCGATGGGTTGCGGAGGCAAGTTGTGCCTTTTGCGCGTGAGCACCAACAGGCCATAGAATTTCCTCAGAAGTATTTCCGAACACCCCTCTTCGAAGCCGAGCGCTTCGCGTTCCGCACGTCGAACCCGTCTTTGAACCGAATTCTTGTCCGTGCGCCGAAAGAGGTCCTCGCGAGAGGTGCGAAGGTCCAGCGTGTGAAAGCAAAACGAATCGCTCTTCTGCAAGGAGATTCCCGAAAGTAGATCTGTGCTCAGCGGGCGAATCTCGATGTATTTGAGCTTTTCTCCGTCCAGTGTGCGCTGCAACGAACCGAAAACCCCCTTCCATTGCTCGTGGCTTTCTACAAGAGGCTCGCAATGGTCGGCAAAGGGCAATGAGACCATCCTGCGTCCGGTCAGCCAACTGCTAATGCGACAGAAGACGGTTCCATTGGTCAACGTGGCGCCCGGAGGAGAAGTCGTATAGACGATGGGCTCATAGCCGTAGGTCCGGTGCAGCGCCTCAAGCCAGCCGGTTGTGTGAAAGACGGAGGCGCGCGGGTGTCGCTCGCTAAGCTCTGCCCAGCGTGGATCCTTCAGCGGATTGAACGTGTAAACCGTCAAAACAAATTCACCAATTGCAAACGGGGGCGTGGAGAAAGGTAGGCGCGGCCTCAGGCGAAAAGGGGCTGCCGGGCCAAACTCTTTTCATCGCGGGCGTGAACGCGAACCAAAGTGGCAACGATGCGTCCGGCGGCCTGCCCATCCCACATCTCCGGAAGGCGGGCAGCAACGGGCACCTTCGCGGTTTGCCGGCGAACCGCATCCTTAATTCTTTCTTTGTTCGTGCCGGCGATAATATTGGTCCCTTTTTCCATTGTGACTGGCCGCTCCGTGTTATTTCTCACGGTCACACAAGGAACCCCGAGACAGGTGGTTTCTTCCTGGATACCGCCGGAATCGGACACGACCAGCATTGCGTGCTTCATTAAACAAAGAAAATCCAAATAGCCCAGTGGCGCGGTCAGAATAATGCCGTGGCGAGCGGTTCCGGATGCCGCCCCCGTGGGATAATCGCCAGTCTCCGTGTCCGCAACCCCCAACTGCATGCCGGATTGCTCAAGCCGTTGTCGCGTTCGCGGATGAACGGGGAAGATAATAGGATGTGTCCGCGCAAGGTCTTCCAGCCCGCCCAGGATATTGGAAAACGTGTCGGGATCGTCCACATTTGACGGCCGATGTAGAGTCAGGAGAGCATAAGGGCGAATCGCGGCGTCGCCAGCGGTTTTTCCAACACGCAGCAGCAATTTGTCCAATATCGTCGAAGCCTCGGCCTTATCCTTGAAGGCAAGAAGCGAATCGATCATGGTGTTGCCGACAAAATGAATCTTTTCGGGCGCGACCCCCTCGCTGCGTAGGTTCTGGACCGCGCTCTCTTCAGTCACAAAGAGCAGGTCCGACACCTGATCGGTGAGAAGGCGGTTGATCTCTTCGGGCATTGAGCGATCGAAGGAGCGCAACCCTGCTTCCACGTGGGCGATCAACGGCCTGGACCCCGCGGAGTCGAAGGAGATTTTGGCCGTCACTAAAGCGCAGCCGAGGGTCGAATTCACATCCCCGACAACAACCAAGAACTGAGGCTTTTCGTCCAATAGTACCGGTTCGAATTTCCTCATAATTTCTGCCGTCTGGACTGCATGAGACGCCGAACCTACACCGAGGTAAACGTCCGGCTTTGGAAGGCCCAGATCGCAAAAAAATGCGCGCGACATAAGGTCGTCGTAATGTTGGCCCGTATGAACAAGGATATGCCGGATCGCTTCTGCTGGGGATTCATCCCTATGGGTAGACACCATCGAAACCCGTTGGTTGTGCTGTTTAATGGCTGCAATGATCGGCGCGACCTTCATGAAATTTGGCCGCGCGCCAACAACAATGAGAATGTTCATGTTTTGATCTCGGAACCACCGAATTCTTGGGGCTACTTCCCCGTCACGGAGCCGAATCCCACCGGGTCGATGCCCCCCTCGCCGGCGGATGAAGGGGGCCTCCCGTCGGCAAAGGCTACGATCTGCTCGACGATGCGGTGCAAAACGGTCTCAGCGCGGCTCTCCAGCCTCTTAGGGCGATGGCGTCGCGCTACCGCGATCTTCGTCTGCACATCTTCGACGCTTTCAAGCAGCACCAGCCGGCCACGGCTGGCGAGATAGCGATCAACTGCCCCGATCCTGCCACGGAATACGCTGTAGACGGGCACGCCCAAGGCCGCAGCCTCCCGGTTCATCGTGCCACCCGCACTTATCACGAAGTCAGAACTCCAAATCAGATTGAGACCCTCAACGACTCGCTCCGGGATGCGCATCGTCCCGTTTGCCATGAGAGTGGACCAACGCTTCCTTAGCTCCACTGCTTGCTTGTCATTTCGAGGGAGGACAACAAGCTTCACATCATGAAACTTGCTCAGAAATTCGACGGCTGCATCGAAGAGCTCTTCACTCTGCGGATTATGATAATGCGCCTCACTCGCGGGCGGACGAAGGGTGGCTACTACGTCTTGTTCCTGCAACCCGAGCGCACGCCTGATGCTGTCATCGGGAACGAAACGAGGAACATAGACGTCTTCCTTGATGCCGGGATATTTCCGAATCCGATTCGGCTCCATCGGAATATCGGAATTGGATATTACCTCCGGAACAATCAGCACGGTCGGGCGAACGAAAGCCCACGGGGTTGCAAACTCATAGTCACCCATGAAGAACGAAGGAATCCGCCAAAGCGAAGCGACGATCAACTGCGAACGTGAGCAGACCGACAGAGCCAGGTCTGGCTTTTCCTTCAAAAGAATAGGCGTCAGCCGCAGGGCGCGAAAACATAGCCCCACCAGCTTGCGGAGCTTATTCTTCCCAGAGTGCCGCCCGATGAGGTTGTAATTCAGATGATAGAGATCGCAAAGCTCACGCACCTGAAAACAATCGCGAGCAGTGATTACCACGGAATAGTTACACCTCTCGAGTTCTTCGATGATGGGAACGAAAAAAGGGACATGGGGGGAGTTATCCAAATCGATCCATATCTTTTTCTTAGCTGCTGCCGGTTGAGACCTCGCTGCTTCTGCCAGCGGCGAGGCCACATCTGGCGTCTGTGTCGCTCCCTCAAGCTTCATGTCGCAACTCCCGCATCGGTTTCTTGGCCGATTGAAAAGCGTCTCGAGCAGCGCCGGATTCGATTGCGGTGCCCGGAAGGATGTGCGCATTCTGGATACTGACGGACGATCCTTCGAGCACCTCCGTCATCGTTTCCACGACTCGCTTCTGTTGGGAATGTGTAAGCTGGGGGTACATGGGCAGAGACAAGATCTCTGCCGCTAGTGTTTCCGCGACGGGGAAATCTCCTTCTTTGTAGCCCAAATGCTTATAAGCCCTCTGAAGGTGGAGGGGCGTCGGATAGTGAACCTGGGTTGCGATATTCGCCTGCGCGAGGCGCACCTGGAGCTGACCCCGATTCTTAACTCGGATCACATAGAGGTGATAGACCGGCATAGTTTGTGGAGATGTGAACGGCAAGGTGATCGCGTCGGTCTGGGACCGGAACAACTCGTTGTACCGGCGCGCATTGGCGCGCCGTTTCCGCGTCCAGTGCGGCAAGCGTTTGAGCTTGGTCCGCAAAATCCCCGCTTGGAGTGCATCCAGCCTGCCGTTATATCCCTCCATTTCGTGGTGATACTTTTGCGATTGGCCGTGGTCGCGTAACATGCGGACTCTTATCTGCGAGCCCCTTATTGTTGGTCGTAACCGCGCCTGCCTCTCCGCATGCGCCCAAATTTTTTCCCGGATAGAAGCTGAACCCTGCCGCGTCGCCCATCGACCCCGCTTTCTTCCAGCAACTCTCTTTTCGGGAGTAGTAAAAGGCCCCGTGAGCTTGGCAGGCGTCCTCGACCACCGACAAGTTGTGCCGTTCGGCAAGCTCCAAGATGGGATCCATGTCCGCCATCTGGCCGTACAGATGCACAGGGACAATCGTTGTGACAGGACGTTGGGTTTTCCGGTTTAATAATTTCCCAGTTGATCCGTCGCGGCGGCATTGCACCTCAACGTATTCCTGGAGGCGTTGCGGATCCATGTTGTAAGTGCGCTCATCGACGTCCACGAAGTCCGGGCGCGCGCCAGCCTGCGAGATAGCCTCTGTGGTCGCGATAAAAGTGTTTGGAACGGTAACAACTGTATCTCCGGGCTGCACTCCAGCGGCGATCAAGGCAAACCGCAGGGCGTCTGTCCCATTCCCTACTCCGACGCAGTAACCGGCTCCGCAAAACTGTGCAAACTCCCTTTCAAACTCTTCCACCATCGGTCCGCCGATGAATCCGGCAGTCTTCAGTGTAGTGCGGAAAACCGACACCAGTTCCTCTTCCAGTTCGAGGTGAGGTGTAACCAGATCCAAAAAAGGAATAGAACCGTCGCCGCTCATGATGCCGTCCTCAGCTCCGGGACGAGGAAGCGAAGGAGCTTTGCTGGGTTCCCGGTCACGATCGCATCGTCAGGCACGTCTCGAGTCACGACGCTGCCTGCGCCAACCAAAGCGTTTTCACCGATAACCAAGTTCGAGAGAATCGTCGCACCGGAACCAATGGAAGCGCCTTTTTTCACCAGCGTCGGCTCCACTTTCCAGTCCCCTTCGGTTTGGAGTTGGCCTTCCGAATCGGTAGCGCGGGGATATGCGTCATTGATGAAAGTTACGCCGTGGCCGACGAAAACATTGTCTTCAATGGTCACCCCTTCGCAAACAAAGCTATGGCTCGAGATCTTGCAATTCTTACCGATCTTGGCATTTTTCTGTATCTCGACAAAGGCGCCTATTTTGGTGCCGTCGCCAACTGCGCAGCCATAGAGATTGATGAACTTAGACAGGCTTACATCTTTCCCTAATTGGACATCAGACGCGATGCACTGGTACAGGTTCATAGCCGGGTGATTTCTCCTCTCTGCTTCAACGAATGATCGATAGCTTCCAGCATCTTGACCACGCGCAAGCCCGCTGCGCCATCATTGATGGGAGTTCGATCATTCAGTATGCAATCGATGAAGTAGTCCATTTCGGCCTTCAACGCTTCGGTCTGTTCCACTTTGGGCGCCCACATGTCTCCCGAACGGTAACTCACCAACAATTGATGAATCTCGTTGCCGTTCTTCATCTGAACGCCCTTGTCGTACACCTTGAGTTTTTCGTCAGCTTCCAGGTCGTTCCACACCAGCATCCGTTTCTCCCCGCCGATCAGAGTGGTGCGGACCTTAACGGGAGACAGCCAATTGACGTTAATATGGGCGATGACGTTGCCGGGAAAGTAAACGGTGATATAAGCCACGTCCACGCAGCCGTTCAAATGCTTCTCGCCGGTGGCGACGATAGCCTCCGGTTCCTTCGGGATAATGTAGTCCATAATCGACAAATCGTGAGGCGCGAGGTCCCACGCGACGTTGACGTCGTGCTGGAAGAGACCCAGATTCACGCGCGTCGAGTCATAGTAGTAGAGCTCCCCCAACATACCCTCATCTACGAGCTGCCGGATTTTCTTCACTGCGCCGGTGAAGAGAAATGTGTGATCCACCATGATCTTGAGCTTGTTCCGGGTGGCGAGCTCGATGAGTTCCTCGGCCTGTTGCGGCGTCGAAGTGAAAGGTTTCTCGACGAAAACGTGCTTGCCGTTCTGCAGGGCAGCTTTCGCCAGGTCGAAGTGCGTCCAGACCGGAGTGACCACAGCGATGGCGTCAATTTGCGTCGAAGTCAGCAGGTCGCCGCAATTCGTTGTCAGCTCGACACTGGGGTAGGCTTGTCGTGCGCCTTGGAGTCTTGCGGGGTTCATGTCGCAAATGGCTCTGAGCTGGCAGTTTTCACAATTATGAAGATTCCTGGCCACGTTCGGTCCCCAATAGCCATGACCGATGACGCCCACAATCGGTTTTGCCGTGGCTCGTGGGGGACGGCCTTCCTCAATGCGAGCTGCCAGAGTGGCCATATTGCACTCTCCTTCCGATCTTGTTGCACCGTGAAATACGCATCAGTAGGCACCTTCACAAAAAAGTACAGCGAATGGAGTCTGGAGAAGAATCTTCATATCCCACCAAAGCGACCAGTTTCTTGCATATTGGAGGTCCAGACGAACCATGTTGTCGAATGTCGTCCTGCTGCGACCGCTCACCTGCCACAGCCCGGTGATTCCCGGCTTTGCCTCTAACATGCGCAGCCGGTGCCAAGCCTGGTAAACTTCCAACTCATAGGGGATGGCAGGCCGCGGCCCGACTAAAGACATTTCACCCTTTAATACGTTGATGAATTGGGGAAGTTCGTCCAAGCTGGTTCGACGGATGAACTTCCCTACCCGGGTGACCCGCGGATCATCTCGGATCTTATAGACGCTTTTCTGGCTAGCGCTTGGTTGCCCGGAATCAGCCGCGCCCACGATCAATCGCCTGACATACTCCCTGTGAATGCTCGGGTCGTTCACGCACTTCATGGACCTGAATTTCAAGAATACGAATCGCGCGCCGTAGCGACCCACCCTTTCTTGCCTGAACAGGACTGGTCCCTTTGAAGTGAGTTTGATGGCCAACGCAATAGCAACCCAGAGAGGAAGGCAGAGGATGATGGCCAAGATGCTTCCAATGACGTCCACTAACCTCTTCACGAACATAGTGAATTTCCGTGCTTCATCCCGCCCGAATAAGTCCGGATAAAGCTTCGCGTCAATCGGAGGCCCAGGGCTCGTTAGGTCCCAATCCTCCGGAAACCGGTGAAGGGAGCAGCGGATCCGGCCGACCTGCTCTGCATCCAGCCTGGCGCACAGCGCGTCCGTCACCTTGGCGCGTATCAGGCTTTCCGGCGCGCTACCCTCCGCATTGATTTCGGTGAAAAGGACTCCAAGTATCGCGCCCTCTCGATACCACCCGGCGATGTCCGTTTCTCTCGTCGAACAACAAAGTGCCGACACCACTTCGTAAAGCGTTCTTTCGCTATCCTTGGCCTGGATGAGGCTCTCCACATTCAAAAGCATTAATAGAAAGCTCCTGCCAGAACGCTACCGCTCTCTTCCGCTCCCAAGCAAGCATTCTCAGAAAGACATCCTCACCGAGAAGTCCTTCACGGTGCTGGTGCAAAGAAGTAAGCCGCCGTGACGAGAATCGGGAGGCGTCCGGAGAATTTGACTCTTCTCCTAACGCGCTTATCACCGAGGGGCTAAGATTTTTGGGTTTGAACATCTAGAGGCTTGATTGAGCGGCGACTTTTCTTCTATGGCCCGCCCTGTCACATCCCCCGAACCGGCGCATGGTCTGGTTAGCCGTTCTGCTAGAACGTGCCGTCGCGGTGTTTCCCTCGTCTGATGATTAGGGATGCTGTGCAACGGCCAATCCAGTGCAAGCCCGATCCTGTTGGTCAATTCGGACGACCCAAGCGCAGTCCACTTCTACGGCAACGGAGCGCTGGAGGAGGGTCACCGACAGCACGAGGCGATGCTGTCGTTTGAAATCCAACAAGATTCCCTCTAGCCCCGAAAGTGGTCCTGATTCCACCCTCACCTTTTGACCGACTTGTAGAAACGGCCAAGGTCGGCTAGGAAGACCGGATTGAACAGTGGCCTGAATGGCGGCAATTTCGGCATCATCGATGGGAACCGGCATCTTACCTATGCCGACTACGGATACGATTCCCGGTGTCGTAAGAATGGGTAGCCGATGTTGCGGGTCGAACCGACAGAAAACATAACCCGGGAAAAGAGGGAGTTGAATTTCCTTGATTCGGTCCGACCAGGCGCGACGCGACTTGTATCGAGGCAGAAACAATTCATAGCCTTTACCGCCGAGGATCATTGCGGCGGTACTCTCGTGGCGGCTTCTGACTCGCAGGGCGAACCATGGATAACCCGCGTCCCTCAACTGCGTTCTCATCTCCGCAGTGGCAGGAGGCTTGATTACTTGTGGCTCTAGGGAAGTCTGACCGTTGTTGAGCAAGCTACCGCCTCTTGAGTCCCAATGTCTCACTTAGGTGACCCAATTACGCACTGCCGGCCGCCATTCTGATGCGAGGCGACCCATTGTTTCCTCAGTTAACTATCTGAGGCTCTCACGACCGCCGCGCAAAATTCAGGCTCTGCTGCGCTGTGAAGTCGCCCACCTTTTCTAAGCCTGGCTCAACCTTGAGCGCAGCAGCAACGCTTTTGCAAAATTCCCAATTGTCCCTGAAACATTACCAGCATAGAGGCCAGAAACAAGACTTGCAATCAGGTGAATACCGGAGTTTAGAGGTAAAAATCCCTTAGATGGATGTAGGGTAAATCCTTGACAAAACTCAAGCCAAATATAGATCGATGCCGGATTTTGGCCTTTGAGAAGGAGACTTCGGACATTCCTCTTGGGCTAGATTCTGGCGATGAGCAGACCTCGGAAGTTCGCAGTACAGCAACGAACAGCTTCCACTGGGGGACACGTTCCGAATGGCCTTGGTTACCTTCTAGTAACAGAGAAGTAAACATGAGTGAGGAAATCGGGGGAAAAGCTCAGTCACTCAACCGATGTTCGAGTGCGAAACGGATTAGCTCCGCCGTGTTGCCCGCCCCTAGTTTAATCATGAGGCGGGAGCGATACGTGCTCACGGTTTTCACGCTCAACCCGAGTTCACCGGCGATCTGGGTTACCGTTTTTCCAGCCCCGAGCATACCCAGGACTTCGAGTTCCCGGTTCGAGAGGGCTTCGCACGGTGAGTCCTTCGTGTCAACCACGAGGTGCTGAGCCAGTCTTTCGGCGAGATAGGGGCTCACATATCGCCCCCCTTTCAGCGCCTTGCGTACCGCATCGACGAGCTGACTGGGAGCGCTGTCTTTAGTCAGATAGCCGGCCCCTCCGGCTTTCAGGACTCGCGTGGCATATTGCTCTTCCGGGTGGATGCTGAGAAATAGGACCGGCAAGCGGGGACGAAGTTTCTTGAGTTCGTGGAGTGTCTCAAGACCGTTCTTTCCCGGCAGGCCTATATCCAGGATGACGAGGTCCCAATCGCGCTCGCGAACCGCAGCGACAGTCTCTTCACCATTGGCGGTCTCCCGCCAGACCAAGCCGGACAATGCCTCGGTCAAAATCTGGATCAGCCCTTGCCGGACAACCGCGTGGTCATCGGCAATGAGAATCCTAACCACGTCTCAAGCTCCGCAACCTTGGTAAGATTTTCCCAACGGAATCTGCACTATCACCGTAGTCCCTCTTCCTTCCTCTCCGAGGACAGCGAAATGGCCGCCCAAGCGGAGCGTACGCTCGCGTATTCCCAAGAGGCCGAGCGATTTGGGATTCGAAATCTGCTCATCGCTGATCCCACGGCCGTTATCCTGGACCTCGAGAATAACGGATTCGCTGCTTCTCACCAATCGAACCTGAACGTGAGTTGCATGGGCGTGTTGGGCAATGTTACTCAGCACTTCCTGGAAGATTCGGAAAGTTGCCGTGGCACGTTCCGAATCAAGGGAGATGTCTTCCAGGGGCGCCGGAAGAAGCTGGCAGATTATGCCCGTTCGGGTCTGGAATTCCTGAGCCTGCCATTCGATTGCGGCTGAAAGGCCAAGGTCGTCGAGAACCCCGGGCCTCAGTTCAGCGGCGATTCGTCGCACCGACTGAATGGTCTCATCGATCAGTCGGAGAGCCGATTCAATCCTTTTGCGAATCGGTTCCTCGGCTCCGATGAGTCTATTCGTCACCCACGTCAGGTCCATCTTGATGGCAGTCAACGACTGGCCCAATTCGTCATGCACTTCGCGAGAGATTCTTTTTCTTTCCTCCTCCCGCACGGCCTGCACACGGGCGCTCAACGCCCGCAACTGCTGTGGGGAGCTTCCCAGCTTGTCCTCGGCGCGCCGGCGTTTGAGGGTTTCGGCTTGAAGCTCGGCGTTGACTCGCTCCAGCTTGTCCTTGGCGCTCTCCAGCACTAGGCGCAACTGCTCCTTCGTTTCGCGAAGCGCACTCTCGCTGCGTTTCTTTCCTTTACTGGCCTGGTCAATAGATTTCGGCGGCTTCAATCACTTCTCCTCTGCCGTTCCTCTGCCGTGCCACCGGGATTTTCATAGGATGATCCTCGGTGGGCGCCTCGTATCGTTTCCCTCAGCGTAGAGCGCCGCCGTGGCCAAGGCCACCTTGCTAAGGCCTTTCATGAGATTAGATACTCTGAATGGCGCTGGACCTCGTGCAGATAGGGGAAGCCAACCACCAGAAAGCACATGGCTAGTCTTCCGCACCAAGCTCGAGCCGGCAGCGCCTTCAATTCCGCGCTCGTTTCAAATCGTAAATGGACACTTGAGGAAACGTCGGAACAATCCCTCAAGGCGATGTGAGAGAATCCCTGACAGACGCCGGTTTCAGGGCTGCACCAATCCCTTGCGAATAGCATAGCGGACCAGGCTGGCGGTCTCATGGAGGTCCAACTTCTCCATGATGCGAGTGCGGTACGTATCAGCCGTCTTAACGCTAATCCCCAGCACACCGGCGACCTGCTTGGTCGTCTTTCCCTCGGCGACAAGCTGAAGAACTTGCCGTTCCCTGGCGCTCAAGGGATCGACGGAAAATTCCTTCTTTTTCCGGTAGGCCTTAACCACAGCCTCGGCGACCTCCGGACTCAGATAGGTGCCCCCCTTCGCCGTCTCGCGAATCGCCCGAACAAGATCCTCGGCCGCCTGGGTCTTCATCACGAATCCGTTCGCGCCGCTGCGAAGTCCTTCCAGAATATAGTGGTGCTCGGTGTGAGCCGTAAGGAGTATCGTTCTAGTCTTGGGCGAAATACGCTGAATCTCCCGCGACACCTCAATTCCGTTCAAAATCGGCATGGTCACATCCAGGATGGCCACGTCAGGGTGGAGTTTCTCGGCCATTTGCACAGCCTGTTGCCCATCAGCGGCCTCGGCGACCACCTCGAACCCGTCACGCTCCAGGAGGGCTTTCAAGCCCTGGCGCACAATCTGATGGTCATCGGCAACAAGAACCTGAGTTGGCATATCATCCTCCGACTACGGTTCCCCTCCCCTACTGCGCTAGAGGGGAATTCCCGGCCCTTCGTCACGCGCGACGATCACGAGTCCGCGCGCGTCGCCTCGCACGGCGAGTCCAGGGTTATCTGCCCCTGCGTTGTTTATAGGAGGATGCAGCGAACGAGCTCTGAAATCGCGATCGCAATCAGGGTCAAGTGTCTTGGAGAGAAGCCCAACTCTGCGGTGAGCTCCCGTCCGATTTGTCGGGCCGGAACGATGACAAGGCCGGACTCGACGGCATAGACAAACTCCCGGCTGCTGCTCGCAGATTCTCGAAGCGGGCCGCAGCAAAGCTCACATCAGCGCGCGTGGGAAACGAGCCCATGACGTGCAGGGCGCCCATCAGCAACCCCTTCTACTCCCCAGTTCGCGGTCCTCTATTCGCCGTCCCGCCTCTGGGCATTGGAGAAAATGCCTACACTCGCAGAGTGCCTCAGGCCTCTGCGTTTCCTCATGTCTGTTTATTACGCCCTGAACGCATCGTACAGCATATTCCGCACTGACGCAAGACAATTTTACGGTGCCCAAAGCACCGGTGTATCTAGCCTTTTATCCAAGACTTCCCTATTTCCTCAATGGTCTTGCCTTTCGTTTCCGGCACCATCCGCCATTCGAACAGCAGTGCGGCTCCGCAAATCAGTGCGAATATCCAAAACACGCCGGCGGGCGATCCAAACTTCTGCTCCATGTTGTGCATGATCGGAGCCGTGGCCTGAACTGACGAGTACACCGCGAGCCACAAACTCAACGCCGCCACCGATTGCCCTTTGGCACGACTCCGAGAAGGAAAAATTTCGGACATAATCAGCCAAGGCAAGGGCGCAAGGCTTACGGCAAAACTTCCAAGGCAGAGGAACATGGCAAGGACCACGTAGATTCCCATCATGTTGACGTGGAAGAAAGTCCCCATCAGTACTTGCCCGAGCACCATGCCGGTGGTACCCAGCAACAGCAACGGTCGTCGTCCAACACGGTCAACCACGAACAGCACGCCCACCGTACAGATGAAGTTCCAGAAGTAAAAAATAAGCGTCTTCAGCAAGGCGTCGCTCGCGATAGTGAACCCCGCTTTTTGGAAGATAATGGGGGCGTACAAAACCATCGGGCTTACCCCGGTCCATTGGGAAAAGACGCCCAAGCTTGCAGCAATCAGCAGCGCAGTTCGGATTCCTGGCCGGAAAAGGTCGCTCCAACCGCCGGATTCTTGCCTCCCGGAATCCTTAATCTCTTGAATAGCCAGGGTCGCGTTATCTCGTCCTTGCACTCTGGTCAGGATATCCAGCGCCTCTTCTTCTCTGCTCTTTTGCACCAGCCATCTGGGACTCTCGGGTACCAGGAAGAACCCGATTAGCAGGAAAAGTGAAGGAACCAGCGCAGACGCGAACATACCGCGCCAGTTTCCGCTGAAAGACAGAAAGTAGGCCACCACAATCGAAAACGTTTCGCCCAATACGATGGCCAATTGGTTCAAAGTGACCAGGTGGCCACGAAGCCGGGCCGGGGCCACTTCGGCGATGTACATAGGTGATATGACCGAGACCATGCCGACCCCGATGCCCCCAAGAATCCGGTAGACATTAAACTCCCCGATCCCGCTCGAAGTCGCAGTGCCAACCGCGCAAATTCCCAAGAGCAGGCCTGACAGAAGAAAGCCTTTCTTGCGTCCGAACCGGTCGCTGAACCAGCCGGCGATTAAGGGGCCGGAAATACAGCCCAAACTCAAACTGCCGATGGCAAAACCCACCTGCGCTGCCGTCAAGGAAAACTGTTTTTGCAGGAAAATCACAGCGCCGGAAATGATCGTCAAATTGTATCCGAACAGAGAAGCCACCGACGGCTGCGACAAGTGATATTACATAGACATAAGACCTGCCGAAATGTTCAGCGCCCGAGGTCGTCATAATTGGCTGTGCCCCTCCATCCTTCCTCTAATTATCTGGCCCCCCTCCGCCGCCGATCTTCACCCATGTCTGCGACTTCCCAGCAAACTGCAGAGATCCTTCGTCGCCCCAAATAGCAGGACTCGTCAGGATGGCATGCTTGCAGCGCGCCCCTTGTCGTTCTGACCCTGCAGCCTCACGCGTCATCCAGCATTCGGCGCGATCTTGAATACGCGGAGGCCACCGCCCTGCGTCTTATCGCGCCGGACCGTGCAAGTGAAAGCTGCCAGGTCATTTTCGCTGTACGTCTTGGTCCTTCCCCCCGGCCATAGGTCCGTCACTCCGTAATCAACGCGGCCTCCCAAACCGATCGCTCGAAGGGGAATCTCCAACCTGAGGCTGGCCTCTTGGGTCGTATCGCGGTTGGCGACGACCAGGATAGCACTCCGGTCATTCCAGCGAATGTAAGGAACCGGCACCTTGATTTCTGAATGGACAGGGACCGCCATCAGATTCGGTTTCTCTTTCTCGGGGAGCACGGGCAAGACGCTGGCTTCGCGCCTGCGAATGGCAATCATTTTCTTTACGTCTTCGAACATTGTGCGGTGGTCCGGCTGCTTGAGTTCGTCCCAATCGAGCATGCAACCGTAGAGCCAACGTCCTTTGCCGGGATCTTTGCCGCCGTACAAGTACGGGGACTGCCAAGGCAGCGGCCGGAATGTGGCGTCGAACTCCTCCCCTGCGAAGAAGATGGGAATCATGGGGGTAAACAGGCCGGAGTAGCCCATCAGAGCGCGACTGCCTCGTGCAGTGTAGGGGCTCTTGTCCAAAGGAAATCCTTCCCACCCTTGGTCATGACAGCTCACTTGGATCGTCGGCCAGCCGTGGGCGACCGTTGCGAGATACAGCTTTAGGGATGGCGGTTCTCCTTCCAGAGCCAGGTAGCGGGATCCGTCAAGCGTAGTGTGCAACTGCCACGGTCCAAGCACGTCGTCGCGGACGGTAACGTTCTCGATCGGTCTGGTGGCCACGTTCTCGATGGTAAGCTGAACGTCGGGAATTCCATCCGGCATATACCAGGAGCCCAATTCTTTCCTGCGGGGCGCCTTGTCCGCGGTCACTCCATCCAGGTGAACCCGCAACGATCCCTGGCCCTCAGTGCTGCCCTCGGCCCGGGTCCCGTCTGCGAATTGGATGAGCACGCGATAGTTTCCCATCCTGCCGAATTTTCGGTCGTAGAAACCCGGCATGTCCCGACTCAGCACCTCATTTTCGGCGAGGGCTTCATAGTCGTAAATTCCGTTTTCGTGCTGCGAGAAATCGGTGACACCGGGGATAGCCGTATTGGCTTCTTCGAAGATGATGATTGGATGCCCGGCAGCGGCGGCGTTGTCTCGAATCCTTTTCCATAGATCCGGCCTGTAGATGTCCACATCCAGACGAGTCCCATCCAACTTGTACTTCGCAAAACAATCAGTCCAAATCTTGACCCACCAGTCGTCAAGATCGGTGTGCCCGCCATACCAGTCATAGTCCGCCATGCGCCAGTGGCTACCTCGAAACCAGTCAGGGTGTTTCTTGACCAGCGGGCTGTAATCCATAACACCGTGCGTTTTTATGTCCGGAAAAATCCTGATGCCACGCCGATGGGCTTCGTCAACCAAGCCTTTGAACTGCTCCTCCGTTCCCAGCGTCGGATCAAATTTGTCTGGCTCCACAACGCCGTACCGGCACCACATGTTATAAAAAAAGCGTTGAGAATCCTGCAAAGAAGGCGGATCCATCCAGATGCCGGTAATTCCCAATTCCTGAAGGTAGGCCAGCTTCGGCGTCATACTTCCAAATGTGCCGCTCCCCGGACCTTTGGGCGAAGTGAATCCCTGAGTCGTCCCCACTTCGTAGATGATAAGGTCCTTCGTCCACGGAGGTGAAAACGGCTCGTGCACGACCGCCTTTGCCGCGGCCGCAGGCGCTTTGGGGGCAGCCGAACTGAAGGCGCGTAGCGGCGCCGCCAGCAGACCCGCGCCTCCGCCCACACCAGCCCTAAGAAAATGTCTGCGCGATGTCTCAAAAGAACCCTTGTTACGTTTCATCGTCAGATTCCTCACTTATGAGAATTCGTTATCAATGCCGAGCTCCCCTCTTCGGCGAAGGAGGAAGGTGAAGCGAGTCCCTACGTCATGCGGAGTTGGTTTGGATTGTTCGAGGACCGGCTGGTTCTGTTTCCGCTGCACGGGGAAAGTCTATAACATTCCAGGAGTCCTTTGTCACGAATCTATTATTTGATAACGATGCCTGCGCGCCCAATGCCATCTACCTGTGCCCATGCTGCTCGAGAAAATCGTGGCCACAGTGCAAAAGTTCAGCAACCGCTTACAGGCAGATGACATCACACTCGTCATCGCACGGTGCAAATCCTTACTGAGGATTGCAAAATAGAGTGCCGCTTTATCAGGTAGCGCCGCCGTCCCGGCGGCGGGCGCTGGCGCGTTACGCCCCAGTAAATACGAGGGCAAGATGGCCGCGCCACAGCCGGCAAGATGCCAGCGCTACGAGGCCCCCTGTCACCCTATTGTGCAATCCTCAGGTTGATCCGTTCCTACGGTGCATCGGCACCGTCGGTGAGCCATTCAAGCGAAAAACGGGCAAAGGTGACCTTCTCAATAGAGGAACGTTCCCCCCGTTCGTAAAGACACCCTATCTTCATATCAGGAAGAACTGTTAAGCAAGAGTAACCCGAGGGGCCGGCGTTAAGTAGTTTGGCAACAGGCCACGTTTTGCCCTCGTCGTAGCTGACGCGCGCCGTCAACTTGATCCGCTCCGTTTGGCTGGCAGGGTTGGAGAAAAGCAGGCGATTTTTCATGAACGGCGGAGATTCGGTGTAGCGAATGAAGCTCGCCTGGCAGACCGGCTCAATGAGCGTCGGATCGCTGGTGATCTTTGACCAGGTCAGCCCACCGTCTTTGCTCATCGAGAGCCCCCGATGGCCCTGATCCCGGTAGTTCCTTATATTGAGCAGGAGAGAGCCGTCCGCCAGCTCCACGATTTGGTTCTCATCCGTATTCCCCTCAGTCGATCCACCCAAGCGCCACTTTTTCCCGTGGTCATCGCTGTAAATCACGTGGTTGAAGGCAACTTTCCCTATCACGTGATTGCAGGGGATCACCAGGCGTCCGCTACGCAGTTGGATTCCGACGCCCGGGCCGGGAACGATGCGGTTCCAGTTTGAGCGATTCACCGACGCGGTGATATCGGCAGGACCGACCCACGTGACGCCCTCATCGTTACTGTGCATCGCCCACATATCACTGATCCGGCCCTGGGCCTTTGCAACGGCGTTGTCATCTTTGTACTCTTTGGTCGACGTCCTTATCAGCAATAACCAGACGGCGCCGGTTGCCCGATCCACGACGGCGGTGGGGTTGTTAAGTGCGTTGGTCCCGTCGCTCACCACGAGCTGGGCTGGGGTCCATGTCTTGCCTCCATCGAGACTCCGCCGCAAGAGTATCTCGTTGTGGCCGTGGTCGGCCGGCGCTGTCTTTGCGCCCCTCCACAAAAGCCAGAACCGTGCCTTTTTGGGTCGCAATTAGCGCCGGGATACGATAACTGTAATAGCCGCCTTGGGTTCCGATAAAAAGATCCGTTTGTTCAGGCCCTGATATTTCCGGCTTCTGCTGTTGTACCTTCGGGCCTGCGCCACAGCCGGAAAGCAGCACACCTAGAGCCAAAAGAACAAGCAGAATCATCGCAGCACGAATCACAGCCTTTCTCACACGCATGGTGTTGCTCCTTCCTGTTTGGAGTGCGGCGGCTTGCCGCCGCTTTTTCCGGCGCGAACTTGCTGGCGCACTCTCCCACCTACAACCTCAATCCATCCCCATTCCGCCGTTAACCTCAATCGTCTCTCCTGTGATGAAACGAGCCGCGGATGACGCGAGGAAAACCATCACGTCGGCGACTTCTTCAGAGGTTCCAGCGCGTCCCAGCGGAATCCTCGCCACAAGACCTTGGAAGAACTCAGGGGAGCTGTGGCGGTCGTGGAACGGGGTAGCAATCACGCCCGGCGCGATCTGGTTCACACGGATGCCGTAAGGTGCAAGTTCTTTGGCAAGGCTCTTGGTGTAGGTCAAGACTGCGCCTTTGGCAGTTGCGTAGGCAGCGCCTCCTGGTGAACCGCCGTTTCTTGCGGCGATAGAGGTGACATTGATGATGCAGCCATTTTTGCGAGCTGCCATCTCCTCCCAAGTGGCTTTAACACACAAGAAGACACTTTTGACATTCACCGCCATGACCCGGTCCCAGAACTCCTCCGTCATGTCGGAAAGGTCATGTTTCTCTAAGAAATCCCCGGCGTTGTTCACCAGGATGTCGATTCGTCCCCACTTCTTGCGGATTGCCTCGACCATGGCGACCACGTCCGCATTGCGCGTGACGTCTGCCCGGAGAACCAGCGATTCGCCCCCGGCTTTATGGATGGTTTCAGCCGCTTGTTCTGCCCCTGTGCGGTTCTTCCAGTAATTTATCCCGACGCGTGCACCCTCTCTTGCCATTGCTTCCGCAGTGGCGCGTCCAATGCCACTTGACGCACCGGTGATGAGTGCCACCTGATCTTTCAGAAGCATCTGAACCTCCCTTTTCTTAACATTCCAACACTGCCCGCACTAAACGTTAACGGTCCGGTCTTCCAGTCGATTTGCCGAAACACTATACCATCGACGTATGTCGTGTGCGCAGTATGCGCCGCTGAGTTTCTCTGACCTTGTGCAGCAGTAATTTCGACAGCCGTCGCAGCGGTTAGAGGCCTGGCACGTAGCCAATTCCGAACCTTTTATCCCGCTTTTCACGAAAGTCGCCTGTCAACGGCATGATCGAAGCCTGCCCACCATCGATGAGTACCGTCTGGCCGAGGAGAAAGCGCGATTCGTCGGATGCCATGAAAATGGCCATTCTCGCGATATCGGTGGGAGTTCCGATGAAACCCACCGGGACTGTCCGACCTGCCGCTTCGGTATCAAAGTCATCTCCAAGGACCTTGCGATGGTTCTCGGTAAAGACCCAGCCTGGAGCGATGGCGTTGACGCGAATTCCCTTTTGGATCAACTCGAGGGATAACTCGCGGGTATAAGCCATGATGGCCCCCTTGGTGCCGGCGTAAACGGAGTGCTCAGTCATCCCGGAGAAAGCATGGATGGAGGTGAGGTTGATTACGACCCCCTTCCCTTGTCTTTCCATGGTAGGAACGACCGCTTGCGTCAGGAAGAACTGCGCGCGGATGTTCACGTGGTAAAGGGTATCGAACTGCTCCGGAGTAACCTCCCCGAAGGGCATCGTCATGGTGATACCCGCATTGTTTATCAGGACATCGAGTCCGCCCAGGAAATCGATGGCGTCCTTCGCCAATTGTTTGACGGGCTCTACTTGGTTAAAGTCTACTTTGAAGGCTCTGGCTTTGCCGCCCGTCCTCAGGATCTCTTGCACGGCGGAATCGGCGCCTGAGGCGCTGTTTGAATAATGGAGCACGACCGCCGCGCCCTCCTTAGCAAATTCCAGTGCAACACCTCGCCCAATACCCGTTCCTGCGCCTGTAACAAGTACCCGTTTACCTTCCATTCTTCTGGTGTCTGCCATCTTTTTGTCTCCTTCCGGGAAGATTGTTATATTGCTTTATCCTGCCAGGTGACAAGACGTACACGCCGGAAACTATAATAGCTGCTTTATGGAGCGGCCGCGGGACGTAAACGCGGCTGGCGCAGATCGCAGCTCTGCGTTTTTCAACTACACCGAACTCAAGCCACAGCCTTTCCATGAGGGACGAATCATCAAGCCCAGATTTTCATTTTGAGCTGTACATCCGAATCTCTGGCCGGGTAATGTCCACAGTGCTGACGGCTGGGAGGAAGTGCTCCTGCCGGGGATCGAGCGGCAGCAGGGGATGGGCAAGGAAGTCGCCTTCCGTGGCCGTTGGAGCCACCGAACGTCGAAAACCCTACTGCCGGTTGCGTCCGGAGGCGGTCAGGCATATCATGACCGTCGCTTGAGAATCGAAAATGGAGATTCCGGTTAAGGAGGAAGGGCCTATGGCGAAATATCTTTTGCAGGCGACTTACTCGGCCGATGGAATCAAAGGGGTGGTAAAAGACAAAGCTTCAGGACGAAAGGCAGCTTTCGGAAAGGCATTAGCCAGCGTAGGGGCAAAGATCGATGCGATGTACTTCGCTTTCGGAGACCATGACACGGTCACGATTATCGATGCGCCTGACAACGTTGCCGTGGCCGCAATCAGTCTTGCGGTGTCGGCCACGGGGCTTGTCCGCGTCAGCACCGTCCCGCTGCTGACCATCGAAGAGGTGGACCAAGCCGTCCAGAAGAGAGTTCGGTTCCGCGGCCCGGGACGGTAGCGGAATTCATACGGTCGGCAGGGATGACTTCCCGTCATCCCCGCCAGCGGTCCCGAGAGGTCTGAATGCGAGGAACTGCTTCTTTACAGGAAACGCAGGTGCCTGGCGCCTTTGGCTTCACCGTGTTTGGGGCTTCTAGTAATCGCGGCGCGGCCGGGAGAATCCGGTCGGCTGGGGCCGGGCCTCTTTTACGGCCAGCGGGCGACGCTCCAAGGTCTGTCCGTTCAAGCCGGCAATGGCGCGCTGGAGGTCTTCACCTTCTGCAAGCTCGACAATTCCGCGGCAGGTGATCACTCACCTCCCTATTGCGACGATTGCGGACGCCACCGACCGCGGGGAGCTAGAAGTGGTCCTTCTCCTGCCATACGGGAGTGGTGGCGTCAGGGTCGGCGACGCGGAACATTGTCCCTATCAAGTTGTTCCCGTCTTGCACAAACCTCACGTAGTGGTAATTCGGAAATCCGGAATCCCGGTAAAGATCCACAGGGCCGCGCACGATAGGGTAGGGCTTGGCGCCTCCGCCGCCTGACACCAAATAGACAATGCCATCCTGAAAGAACCTTTCGTAGTTGTGGACGTGCCCGGCAGCCACCACGAAACGCAGGCGCGACTTCTCCGGCGCCTTGGCGAGGATCTCAGCCAGAGATTGCTCGTTGGGGCGGCCGTTATGGCTGGCGTCCAGAGTTTCTTGCACGTCAACCACAGGCGGATGATGGAGGTTAAAGAAGACAAACCGCACCGTCGAGGGCAGGCTGGCGAGTTGAGCCTGCATCCAGGCAATCTGCTCGCTACCGGGCAGCAAGGATGAATTACTGTCGAGGTTGAGGACATAAACGGAAGATCCGAGCTGCACGGAATACCATCGACGGCCTCGGAGCTCCGGAAAAGCGTTCCACCAGTTCTCAAGACACTCCTGCTCGCTTCTGCCGCCCCCGAACTCGTGATTGCCCAGCGCTGGGTAGATGTGAAGGCGCGCGTCTCGCCAGATCTGGGTCTCACTGCGATACTCATCGTAATCACCCGCCTGGCCCCCATGCCAGGGGACATCGCCGGTAAGGAAAACGGCATCCGGCTTCTCAGCAGCAATTCGATTCACCAACCAGCGTCGCACCTTGGGATTGGTCGCCGAGGTCTCATGAGGATCCGTAAAGCGCATGTCGCCGTAAACGATGATTCGCAGTGGGTGGGAGAGGTCACTGTCGCTTCTGCGGAAGTCCGGGCCACTGGCTGGCGGCGCGTCCAGGGCCGCGCGCGACTTGGACCACGAACTCATCCAGTGGCTGCCCACGGCCACAAAGAAGATCAAAAGCAAATAATGCCGAAAACCACGCATAACAACAGCTCCTTTACCTTGGCAGAACGGAAACAGTTTATCGCGATCGTACAGATCCATCCAGCGCGTCAAGCAGCTCAGCGGGTGTGTGGAGGAGCCTGTGCATAGTGGCAGCCACACGAGTAACGGTACGGAAACGCCGATGTGTCAGGCTGCATGCCCAGGAGCTGATTTCGTTTGTTGTTGGACGGACAGTCTCTGTAACGAAACCACCCTTCCCGGGCGGGTTCAGGCACCAAATTTTGCCCCTAGAAAATCAGCGTTAAGGCGAACTGAAGTTGCCGGGGGGTTCCGCACCCCGGGTTATCCGGGGCAAAACTGTCGTTGTTGCACCGGCGAAGCAGAGCCGCGACCGTAACGCTCGGTCAGTGTAAGCACTACCCGCATGGCACGGTCGGGGTCGAAGTCGCTCGCGGGCTCAATGGGTTGCTCACCCAGGACTTCACCGGAGGCGTCCTCATCACGAGCGGGAAATTCTCCACAGAATGCAAGGATTTCTGCCATCGAACTCGAATCCATCTGATCGATGCACCTGAATTGCTGAGGCTCATTGACAAGTACCACGAGCGTTGAGCGCAGTTTCTCACGCGGCAACCCTCGCAGGCCAAGAAAGTGTTGACAACCTAAAAAAAATATTATCGCACTGATTTCAAGGCATCGCGCCACTTTGGGGGAGCCCATCGGCCATAAACTCGCATGCCGGGGGTGGGGTAGGCGGCTTTGTAGGACAGCCATTCTCCGCGTCCGCTGCCACGCTCTGAGGCCCACAGGATGGCCCGCCAGTGCGTCGGAATTGGGTAAGCGTCTGGTGAACCCATGGCAGGGCTCGCCTGGGCGTGGTAGATAGGTGGTCAACGGAACGGCCAAAACGAGCCACGATGCCACCCAAAAGAGGCTATTGCAACCAGTGCCGCGTCAAGCCATTTAAGAATGTAACTTTCGGGTGCTTGAAACGATGGAGCAGTTGGCGTATGTTCGTGCGTGAAGAGGGAAGGTTAAATCGGAAATTCCGGCTGACACCCCGAGGGGTGGAAAGTGGTTTCCGAGTCGGGTTCTTGCATCATTCGCATCATCATCAATCTCCTGGAGGGGTCAATCGCATGAACAAGAGAAAGCTGTTTTGCGCAAGTCTGGGGTGCTTCCTGGCCGTCGTTGTCCTGATGGTCGTGAGCCGTTCGCCAAGCAGCAAGGCCTCGGAGTCGAAATCCGCGTCGGCGGCGAGTGCGAGCACGGACTGCCTGGTCGGCACATGGACCGTCGTCGAGCGTGGGAGAACAAGGTCTTTCACCTTCAACAGTGACCATACAGGGTCAGAAGTCTACAGCCCGAAGGACATCAGGCCACTGACCTGGACCCGACATGGGAACAAGGTTCATATCATTTATCCGGAGCACGGCGACAATAAGAAAACAGAATGGGATATTCAGGTTGATTGCGCAACGAACAAGTTGTCGGTCTTTGGGCTGGTGTACAAGAAGTGAGCCGGGGTGATTCGGAAGTTGGTACCCCCGGTCAGTGCTCCTCTGACCGGGGGATTTCCCATGCATCCCAGCCCAACTCCTGAGTATCCATCCGGTGAACCCAGGAGATGTGGGGTTAGCGATGGCGGCCAACTCCGATCATCGAAGAAGGGCAGAGCTTGAACTTCGCGCTGTCAGCGCTCTTGATTTCCAGCTTGGACAATTTCCCAGTGTCGATGGTCACTGAGCGTGCCGGACCGGGGGGAACCTCGGAACATGGCTCGCTAGACCTGGAGGGGTTGGCCTTGAAAACGTTCGGGGAAAGAAAATACGGTGAAGCTTCCAAGCATCTGCGGAAACTGTCTGGCCTGCATCCCGAGAGAGCCGAAATCTGGCGCGATTTGGGAATCTGCTATTGGTTCCTTTCCCTGTACGATGAAGCAAGCGAAGTCTTGGGGAAATCGCTCCAACTGAACGCGCAATCGCGAGGTGCATGGTTGTGGCTGGGCCATGCCTGTAGCAGCGCGAAAGCCTACGACCGCGCAGTCGATGCGTACAAACACGCAATCGCTCTGAAGAGTGATGATGTCTATGCATGGATCGGCATTGCGGACGCATTCCAGGGGAGCGGTCTTCTTTCTGAGGCCCAAACTGCACTGGAGCGGGCCATACAGGCGCAACCGGACCTGTCCGCAGCCTGGAGGTCGCTTGGCAGATTAGTTGTTAAGACCCATCGGTACGACGAAGCAGTCTCGGCCTTCAGGAAGGCTGTCCAGATGGACCCCGACGACGCTGAAAACTGGTACTGGCTCGCGTACGGGTATTTCGTGCAAGGGGCTTCCCAACAGTTATGGCCGACGCTTGAAAAGTTGGAGGTTCTGGACCATAAGAAGGCGAAGCTCTTCTCCGACACGTACCTCGACAGATAAGCTGCCGAACTAAGTAGCATCGATTGAGCCGCAAATCGCGGTAGTGGGCTACTTTGAAAATCTCCCAGCTTGACCGTTCGAGCAGACGTGTCATGCTTGGGTCATGAAGAAAAAAGCGGCAAAGGCCACGAAGCCGAAGCGCAGCACGCCCAACAGGCCAACGGATGCCAACCAGATAGCCCATATTTTAGTCGAGCAGTCTACGCGGGAGAACGTAGCTACCACAGAGGCAACAGCACCGACCCAAGCGGAAATATCGCGCGTAATGGCGGCCCTGGGGCGCAAGGGCGGAAAGAGCGGCGTAAAACATGAAGAACTACATGGGCATGGGAATGGCTATTGGCATTGCTGTGGGAGCTGGACTCGGAGTGGCGTTACATAATATTGCTTTCGGAGTCGGCATCGGAGTAGCCTTTGGCATAATCTTCGGCTCAGTCAAACGGAATCAAAATTCAAAGTAGCCCACTACCCAAATCGCTGGAGTGTTGACAACCTTTTCAGGTCGTCGGTTTCCCCCGCGCATTCCACGGCTCCGGGGGGTGCCTTCGCCGGGAACCGTTAAGGGCCGGGGGGGTAGGCGGCTTCATAGATAGGCCACTCTCTGCGTTTGCTGCCGTGCTGAGGCCCACAGCATGGCTTGCCTGTGCGTCAGGATTGGCTCAGGATGCACCGGGCGTTACCGGATAAGCCTACTTTGCTTTCGGCTCGCGGCCCCCGCTCGTAATCGCTTTCCCTTAGCGTTCCACCATGCCTTCTTCAGTTCTTTTTGTTTCCAGTCGAAACAAGGCTTCGAACAGTACCTTTGCCGCAGATGGGTAGCAATGAAGTGTGGTGTCGGGCAGTCCGGTCGCGAGCACCGTTCGAGCCGCCCATCGGCAAAGGTCAGTACTACCAAGAACAGCAGGCGATAGAGACTCGTCGTCTGGTACTCGAAATACCTGGGAGAAATACTGAAGCTTTCTCCCGCCTTTGCCCTGAGTGTGTCAACAGGCACAAACCGCACGCCTCGTCTCTTCTTCCACATCGCACGAAACTCGCGCTGAGCAGCGAGCCAGGCACTAATTCGGAATCTAAACTTCTTATTTGGGGAAACGGAAAACCGTAGCGGGCCGTATTTTTTCGTAAACCTGACCACGGCCTTCGGGTCAGATCGGCAATTCGCAAATTCCTCTGCCAGTTTCTTTATCTCCTGAATGCCCGTTAGGTAGAAGCGGCGTGGAAGCCATTTCCAACACTGGCCGTCAATCAGGTCCGGCGCTTCAAAATGGACGGAGGCCTCGTCAACTCCTGCTAGAGTATAAAAGCGCATCGGCTTGAGAGCGTTTGCTGAAGGCATAAGTTACAGTTGACTCTAGCGCAATCCGGAGCCAGAATCAAAGTATGAGAGCTGCTAATTATCAAGGAGTGAAATTATACGACCGGGAAGTCGATGGCACAAACGGTCTTGCGGTTAGCGTATCCGACGATCGAAAGACCGCGTGAGGGTGAGCTTCTGTGTCAGGTGTGCGGTCCGCTTCCCTGGTCCTGAGCTTGTGGCACGCAAATCTAAGCCTGTTGCCATTTCGTGAACTGCGTGTGAAGCACCAGTTAACAGAGTGTGAAATCGGAATCGGCAGAGGTCCTCTTGTCCCGGATCAGCAGATGGGACATTCGAATCCCACTCGCAACCGGCCTTCGCGGAAAATAACTCTCGCCTCGACGATTACCCGCTCACGGTTTTCGGCCATAGCCTGGATTGCGTTGGGCCGACTGAACAGGTGTCAGTTCACGGCTGGCAAGGACGGATATTGCGGGTGGGAGACATGGAAGGCGTTTCCTGGGATCAGGAAGCAACAATATCTGTTATTTTTAATCATGGTGTAATATATTTGTCATATAACTGTAACATGGAGCTCACGCTGTGTGGCGTCGTACCGCAGCGACATTTCTGGTAAGCGGGTTGATACTCGGCGGCCTTCAAGCGAGTCGGGCCGGCTTGCCCCCCGCGCCGGATGCACCTGCCGAGCTCGCAAGCCCCTACCAGCCGTACGAATTGAAGCTACGGCTTTTCGATCCCGTCCCTAGCGGCCCGGCCGGTGTCCTCCTGCATGTGCGCATCAACGGTGGCCGGCCTCTCCGTTTGGTTCTCGACAGCGGCGCCGAGCATATTGTGATTGGAGCCAAGTCCGGGCGCACTTTAGGCCTTTCCGGCGAATCGGAACTGAACTTGGTGGGTTTGGGCACCAGACCCGCACGGGTGGCGCGGGCCGATAGCGTCGTGATCGGCGCGGTCGCCTTCCGAAACTGCCGCGTTGCTCTGGTGGATGGCAATGTGATCGAAGGGGCCGACGGGGTGATTCCCTTGAGCTTCTTCTCCGACTTCCTCATGCGCCTCAATCTGCGCGAGAAGACGCTTGGACTGACCCCCTATCCGGAGACGCAAGACCCGGCGGTCCCTTTGACGCGTGCGGCGCCAAAAACTGATCCGCTGCTCGTGAGAACGGTCTTGAACGGAAAGCACCAGGGGTCTGTGGTCTTGGATACGGGCGCCTTTTGCAGTGCCATCTCTCGAGAGGTCGCAGACACGCTGAGTGGCTCCCATCTGACTCCGGACGTACGGATCGAGGCAGGAACTGGAGCCACAACAGGACGGATCGTGTCATCCACCGTGCATTTCGAAATTGCAGGGCAGGAACTCATTTCTAATGACGTTGTGGCTTTAGATCTTTCGAACCTGAGCCGCCACTACGGCCGGGAAGTAGTTGGTGTCCTTGGGTTCCCGGCGCTGAGCTCTTACGCTCTCACCATTGACTATCGTAACGGATTTGTCAAAATCGAACCCCCGCGGAGTACCTTCTCGCAGGAGCGGCATCGCGCTCACAACGGCGATTCTCCTGCGCAACTCGCACTCCGCTAGGTGCTCCAAGGCGAGTATCGCGCGCCCGTCCCCCAGCCGCATATCACGCGAGTCTAAGCTGATAAGCTCGACACAGGGCGTTGACCATGCAAGGATTGTCACGTCAGAAAAGATCAGGTCGTATTATACTGGCAAGCCATCGCTGGCGAATCCCGCGGATGGAAGGAGTTGAGAATGGGACATCCGAAGAGGCTGGATCAGACGGCTGCAAAGCGGTGTATCTCGAGTTTCGGTTTATTGTCATCGCAACTCCTTCGACGACAGATCTTCAACTCACCCATAGCTGGCCTAGTTGTTCTTGTGTTTTTGGCTTCCGACATGGTTTCCGCACAGTCGAAAGCGCCGGCAGCCCTACCAAATCGAACGAGCAACACTCTATCCACCCTTAGATTCAAGAACGCCGGCACAGTCCGGAGTGGAATGCGATTCCGGTATCTCAATCAGCCTGTTTCCTACGCGGAGGAAATCAACCAATGGAATGTCCAAAACAACATGGAGTATCTCTATTTGGTGGAGGGTGAAAAGCGGACAGATCCCCCCACTGGCATGCGTTCAGCGGTGCCGCTGGGTGGACTCGGATCAGGAACGGTGGAACTTCGGGCGGACGGAGGTTTACGGGACTGGAACATCTATAACAACTCTCCGGCTGGCGGCCCAAAAATTCAAATCGAGGATACTTTCTTTGGCCTTTGGGTGCGACAGGAAAACTTGCCTCCCAAGTCGTGGACACTGCGGACGCATCCTCCCGAAGGATTGCCGCCCATTGCTGAGATCGAGTATGCCGGCGCATTTCCAGTGTCACGGTTGCGATTCGCAGATTCAGATCTTCCTGTTGCGGTTGAGTTGTTTGCCTACAGCGAATTTCATCCCCGCGATCCGAAGGCTTCGGCGACACCGGCTGCAATCTTCACCTTCAATCTTTACAACCCTTCACGGGAAGCGGTTGAAGTGGGCTTGTTGTTCAACGTTCGCAACTACACTAATGGTCAGGCGACATCCGACGGACAACTCATCTTTCAGAGAGACGGGAAAGATCCAACAAGCGGCAGCGTAGCGGCGCAAGCGGCAGGCGATGGTATTTCAATCACGAATGGGACCAGCTCAAATTTGTTAGCACTCTGGAATGGATTTGCCCGCACCGGCCATCTCCAAGGGAGCAAGGCCCTGGAAGCGGCGCCGAAGTATGGGGCCTTGGCGGCCAGAACCACTCTCGGACCTGGCGCCTCCAAGACGATCACTTTCGTGCTCGCGTGGTATTTGCCTTACCGCCCCTACAAGGGTCAGGTGCCGGGAAATTACTATACGACCTTGTATCAGAGCGCGGGCGATGTAGCATCAACGGTGCTGGGGCGCTTGAACTCTACTTGGGAAGCCATGCGCCGCTGGCAGGAAACAATCTTCGACAACACCTTGCCCGATTGGCTTCAAGACTCACTCATTAACAGCGTGGCTACGATGTACAAGACTGGCCTGTGGTTTAGTGATGGATCCTGGCGGCAATGGGAGTCTTTCTCTTGCGCCGGCCTTAACCCAATTCACATTGATTTCTACCGCATTCTTCCCTATGCGTTCTTCTTTCCATCCTTGCAGGAACAACTCCTTGCCACACACGCTCAGGCTCAACTGGCAAACGGTTTCGTTCACGAGCAACTGACGACGGGCTGCTTTGCGCCCGAATCAGAGCTGGGGCAGCCGGGCGGCCGAGAGATGGGAGATAGTGCGACAGACTTCATCCTCCAGGCGTGGCAGATTTACTCATGGACCGGTAACAAACGATATCTCGACTCGATCTGGCTACATGTGAAGAAGGCCGCCGCTTGGCAATTGAATAGAAGCGAGAAGTACCAGCTTCCGGAACATCTCAACAACACCTATGATTGGTGGGAGTTCGAAAAGAAGGACCTGGTTTCTTATAACGCGTTTCTTCACTTGTCAGCCATGCTGGCGGCGGAGAAACTCGCGCAGGTCGAAGGTGAGCCGGAACTCGCACAGAAATATCGGAAGGCCTTCGCGCTGGGGCAAAAAAGTCTCTACGACCACCTTTGGACAGGCGAGTATTTCCGCTCTTGGTGGAGCAACGGCAAACCCTATCCCGACGCCCTGCATGCCGATACTCTTTATGGCCAGCTCTGGGCATTTGTTCTGAACCTTGGTCTCACCGCCGACAAGGACAAACTTCAGTCTCATCTTCAGAGTGAATCGACTCTAAGCGGGAGCCCTTTTGGCTTGAAGGTCATGCGGCGAGCTGAACCGGAGCATCCCGAACGAGAAACGTCTGTACCCACTGATGGTTCACAGCCGGCGCGGGACAACCTGGTTTGGGAAGCGGGTTCGCTGGATTGGTGCTCGCTGAATCTATATCTAGGCGGGAACGTGCAACAAAGTCTGAGTGAAGCGGAGAAGGTCGCATCCGATTGGCAGCACAGGCTAAGGGACCAATGGGACTATACCGACGTCACAGCCGTTTGGGATGGCTACCCTTGGTGCAATTCCCATTACACCCGGCAACTGATTCTCTGGGCTATTCCGTTGGCGCTTTCAGGACAGCATTATTTTGCACCTGAAGAGAGCCTTTCCTTTGATCCGAGAGTTGACGCGCCTGCCAGGCTTCCTTTCTTTACACCCACGGCGGATGGAGTTCTACAACTCTTCCCGGGGGAACACTACCGACTCACCGTTGAATCTGGAAGTCTGAAACTCAGAAGTCTGCGGGTCGGAAAGGCATACCTAAAACAGGAACTTGGGGTTGGACCAGGAGAGTCAGTAGAATTGCACGCAGAATGAGCCTGTCACGGTAATGGAGACGAAGCTGCGCGGGCCAGATCACTGGTTTCCGCAGCACTACGGTATGAGTTGATTTCACACGATGTTCGCACCTATATGGGCGACAGGAGGGGATACAGATGCCTGGCAAAACGAAGAACACGAAGCTCGCAAGGAGGGAATTCCTGAAGAAGGTCACCGTGGGTGGGGCGCTAGCTGGCAGCGCTCGAGGGTTGGCAGGGGAAGAGCCGCATCCTTCCGCACGCCGGGCAGCGGCCGCTGAGAAGCCGGCTTCGGGGCCGCCTGTTGCGGGCAGTCGCATCGCCTTCCCGCGCACTTTCAGCGGCCGAAGTCTGAAGACGATTGCCTTCCCACTGGGCGGAATCGGCACGGGCACGATTTCGCTGGGCGGCCGGGGACAGTTGCGCGATTGGGAGATCTTCAACCGGCCGGACAAGGGAAACAGTCCCGATTATTGCTTCCCTGCCATCTGGGCGCAGGCGGAAGGGAAGAAGCCGGTGGCTCGAGTTCTGGAAGCGCGGATTGAGCCGCCCTACGAAGGCCCGAGCGGGCTGGGGTCGAACAACGTGCCTGGCCTGCCGCGCCTTGCTTCCGCCAAGTTCACCGGCGCCTATCCTTTTGCACGCCTCGAATTCCAGGACAAGAAACTGCCCCTCCTGGTCAGCCTGGAAGCCTTCAATCCTCTGGTGCCTTTGGATGTCGAGGCGTCCGGCTTGCCTATCGCCGTACTTCGTTACCGGCTGAAGAACCCCGGCAAGGCGCCGGTGAAAGTGGGGGTGGCGTTCAGCCTTCAAAACCCCGTGGGGAAAGAAGGAAGACAGGCCAATTTTCGGCAGGAGGAAGGTGTGGCGGGCTTGTTCATGGACAATCCCTTCTTGCCCTCGACTGATCCGCTGAAAGGGTCGATGTTCCTGGGCGTGCTCGGCGCGACGGAAGCAAGTGTTTCGTACTTGCGCGGGTGGAAAAGAACGCAGTGGTGGGATGGGCCGTTGACCTTCTGGGACGACTTCACGGATGACGGCGCTCTCACCAGCGACTCGCCCGCCGTGAGCCCGGTGGGTTCGATTGCCGTCACGCAATCGGTGCCTGCGGGTGGCGAAAGCTCGGTGACTTTTCTCCTCGCCTGGCATTTCCCTAACCGCACGCCGGGGCGTTGCGGATGGCCTGCGCCTGAAGATGATCAGAAGACTGCGGTGGTAGGGAATCACTATTGCCAGGCATTCACGGACGCCTGGGAAGCGGCGCGGCAGGCGGCGCGGCAACTCCCTGCGCTGGAGGAGCGCAGCCGTCATTTCGCTGCTGTGGTGGAATCATCCACCTTGCCGGCGGCGGCGCTGGACGCGGCCTTGAGCAACCTTTCGACCCTGCGCACCAACACGGCTTTCCGCACCGCCGACGGCGAATTCCACGGTTTCGAGGGCTGCAACGATCAAGCGGGATGCTGCCACGGAACGTGTACCCACGTGTGGAACTACGAGCAGGTGACGGCGTTCGTCTTTCCTTCTCTGGCGCGTTCCATCCGGGAATCGGAATTCCTGCGCAACACGCGCGAAGACGGCCTGATGGGCTTCCGCTCCTACCTGCCGGATGGGAAGAAGATCTGGGATAAGGCGGCGGCGGACGGCCAGATGGGCTGTTTGATGAAACTCTACCGCGACTGGCAGCTTTCGGGTGACACGGAATGGCTGCGGGGCCTGTGGCCCAACGCCAAGCGGGCACTCGAATTCGCCTGGATCAAGGGTGGGTGGGACGCCAACCGGGACGGCGTGGCGGAGGGCGTTCAGCACAACACCTACGACGTCGAGTTTTACGGCCCGAATCCTCTTTGTGGGATATGGTACCTGGGGGCATTGCGGGCTGGGGAGGAAATGGCGCGCGCCCTAGGGGATCAGGATTCGGCGGCGGAATACCAGCGGCTTTTCGAGAGTGGAAGCAAATGGATCGACTCCAATTTGTTCAACGGCGAGTATTACATCCAGAAGGTTGAGGGCCGTCCGAAGGAAGAAGTATTTGACGGAGTAATGGTAGGTATGGGCGCAGCCGACCCCCAGAAACCGGATTACCAGATGGGCGAGGCGTGCCTGGTGGACCAATTGCTCGGCCAGTATATGGCACATGTGGCGGGGCTTGGGTATCTGCTCCAAGAGGAGCACGTCCGTAAGGCATCGAGATCCAGTTTTCCACTACAACTATATCCCTGACTTGAGCGAGCACGAAGCTGTTCAGCGCACTTACGCATTGAATGACGACGGAGGTGTGCTGATCGGGAGTTATCCCTCGGGCAAGCGGCCGGAAATCCCCTTTCCGTATTTCGCTGAAGTTTGGACCGGTGAGGAGTACCAGTTCGCAGCACAGTTAGTCTTTGAGGGCATGACCACAGAGGCGCAAGCCGTAGTGGAAAGCGTGCGCCTTCGCCACGATGGCGAGCGCCGCAACCCTTGGAACGAACCGGAGTGCGGCCATCACTACGCGCGCGCCATGTCAGCGTGGGCACTGATTGTTGCTCTAAGCGGGTTTCACTACTCCGGCGTTGAGCGCAAGCTAACGCTCACCCCGCGGGTGCGGGCGCAGAATTTCCGTTGCTTCTGGTCGCTCCCCAGCGGATGGGGGAGATTCTCTCAAACGGTAACCGCGCCCAGCCATGCCGTCGAGGTGGAGACGCTCGAAGGATCGATGGCCCTGAACAGCCTCGCATTGGGCGGGAATGGAAAGCGAACGCGAAAGAAAGTCTCCGCCAGAATCGGGACGGAATCGCTGGCCGCGACCCTGCGCGAAGAGGGGAAGTTGCGCTTGGTTGCGTTCGATCGGGAGATTCGAATCGTTCCCGGCCAAACGCTCGCCGTCAAGATCTCTGCATGAGCAAAAGCATTTCACGCAGAGGCGCAATGAAAACAGAGCAGTTGTTCCTTGGGTCATTGGGTCGTTGCGTCTTGGAGTCTCGGCGCCTTCGCGTGAGATTGTTTACTCTTCATAGCTTCGCCCGTCGTGGGTCGCGGCGCAGTGCAGACTCGAGCGTGAGCCCACCGGGGCTGGGATTCGCCTTTTATTTCGGGGCAACGCGCGGTAGGCTGGGTGCTTCCAAAGGTCAGCTTTGAAAATCACTCCCCTCCTCGGCTGAGGAGGGGAATCGGAGCATTTTCATGGTTTCCGGATGCCCGCAAGCCGACGGGCATGAGCGACTGCCATGAAATCTCCGAAAAAGGAAGGTAACTTATGCTGAAGCACCACGCGCCCGTCTGGCTGGTTTGCACACTGGGAATCACTCTGGTAGTCGGCATCCACTCGTTCGCCCAAACCACAGTGACTTCCACGGAACAGGATCAGAAGGACCTCGCTGTCACCGTTTATAACTCTAATATCGCACTGGTGCGCGATGTGCGGAGACTGCGGCTCCCCGCCGGGACCCTGGACTTGCGATACACGGACATTGCGGCGCAGGTGAATCCCGCCACGGTCCACATCGTCTCGCTCACCACCCCCAAGGACCTGAGCGTCCTTGAGCAGAACTACGAGTACGACCTGCTGAGCCCGCAGAAGCTTCTCCAGAAATACGTGGGCAAAGAACTGACCCTCGTGCGGTTGGTGACCGAGAACAATTCCACCAAGGAAGTTCCCGTTAAAGCCACCCTGCTTGCCCTTAATGAAGGGCCGGTGTGGAAAGTCGGAAACGAAATCATCACCGGGATGGGGGCTGACCGTTATGTTTTCCCGGACCTGCCGGAGAACCTTTATAGCAAGCCGACCCTGGTGTGGCTGCTGGACAACAACAGGGCTGGCGAGCAGACGGTGGAAGCATCCTACCTGACCAACCAGGTCAATTGGAACGCCGACTACGTTCTCACGATTCGGTCGGATCAGAAGGCGGCGGATTTGAACGGTTGGGTGACGGTTGTCAACAATAGCGGGACTGCATTTCGGAATGCACAGCTCCAGCTTGTGGCGGGCGAGGTACACAGGGTCTACGAAGCGGCGGCCCCGCCACCGCCCTCGCCAAAGGTGATGATGCGCGCTCAAGTTGGGGCGCCTCAATTTGTCCAGGAACCGATCTCCGAGTATCACCTCTATACCCTCGAGCGCCGCACCAACATCCAGAACAATGAAACCAAGCAGATCAGCCTGCTCGACGCCACGGGGGTCAGCTTCGATAAGATTTTCGAAGTGGACGGACAGCAGTACTACTACCACAATGCCCAGCGCCCCGGGGAGCCCATTAAGGAACCGGTGCAAGTCCACATCAAGTTCAAAAACTCACAGGAGAATTCTCTCGGCATCCCGCTGCCGGCGGGAACCGTGCGGGTGTATCAAGGCGACTCAAAGGGGCGCGTGCAGTTTATCGGCGAAGACCGCATCAGCCACACCCCCAAGGATGAGACGCTCGATCTACACATCGGCAACGCTTTCGATGTGGTGGCGGAAAGAAAGCAGACGGATTTCAAAAGCTATGGCCGGGCTTTCGAGTTCGCCTTCGAGATTTCACTTCGCAATCACAAGCCGGAGCCCGTTACGGTGGTTGTAAATGAACCTATTGGCGGCGATTGGACGATGCTGGACTCAAGTCACAAGTATGAAAAAACCGCTGCTTTTGCCGCGCAGTTCACTGTGCCCGTGGCGGCCGGTGCGGAATCGGTGCTGAAGTATCGGGTGCGCGTGCAGTGGTGACTCCTGTCAGATCACAAGCATGCAGTCGCCGTAGCTGTAAAAGCGGTAGCGCTCTCGGACTGCGTGTTCGTAGGCGCGGAGTGTGAGGTCACGTCCCGCCAAGGCGCACACCAGCATCAGCAGCGTGGACTTGGGAAGGTGAAAGTTGGTGAGCAGCCCCCGGATGACGCGAAATTTGAACCCGGGGTATATGAACAAGCTCGTTTCCCCTCTCGCCGGCTCGATTCCTACGGCGCGCTCGAGCGCCACGTGCTCAAGCGTCCGGACGCTCGTGGTGCCGACGGCAATGATGCGCCGCCTTTGCGCGAGCGCCGCGCTCAACGCGGCCGCCGCGGCCTGTGAAATCTCGTAGCGCTCGGCGTGCATCTTGTGTTCTTCCACGCGGGTCTCCCGCACTGGCTGAAACGTCCCCAGGCCCACGTGGAGTGTAATCTCGCAAGTTTCAATCTTGCGTTGGCGAAGCGCTCCAAGAACCTCTTCAGTGAAGTGAAAGCCTGCCGTGGGCGCGGCCACCGCGCCACGAACTTTGGCATAGATCGTCTGGTAGGTGTCGCGGTCCTGCACTTCGTCAGCGCGCCGGATGTAAGGTGGCAAAGGAACATGGCCCAGGCGGTCGATCGAATCCTGGATCGTACCTTCACGTGCTCTCAAACGCACGCGGCGCACGCCGAAATCACCTCGGCCGATCACTTCTGCTTCCAACTCGCCCTCGCCGAAGACAAGTACCTCTCCCGTTCTCACCTTTCGTCCCGGGTGGACGAGCCCCTCCCAGACATCTCCCTCCTCTTGCCGAGTCAGCAACAGCTCGGCTTCTCCCTTCAGAAATTCTCTCACTGCAGGATTGCGCTTTCCAATGGGCTGCGAGTGGACGCCGCGCCGCCGGCCAAGCAAGCGCGCAGGAAAGACCTTAGTGTTGTTGAAAACTAAAAGATCGCCGGGCTCGAGAACTTGAGGGAGATCCCGAAAAACTTGGTCCCTAAAGACCCCGGCTTCGCGGTCGAGCACCATCATCCGCGATGCGTCACGCGCGGCCAGAGGCCGCTGGGCGATCAACTCCGGCGGAAGCTGATAATCGAATTCATCAAGAAGCATCGATCAGCAATTGTATCAGTGAGAAGGGGCCGTCGTCCGTAGTCAGTTGTCCGTTGAATTGGGGCCCGCGCGACCGACCCCTCACCCGCCCCCCGCGATGGCTGGAGAAAGCGCCATCGCGCGACACCCTCTCCCCACGGGAGAGGGCTGATTTTCGGACTTCGGCCCGCGGAGTCCAGAAGAAATGTGAGACACGCTCCGCCCCAAGGGAGAGGGCAGAGCCAATTCGACAGCGAACCACTGACAACGCACCATATCCCGTCTGTGGTAAAGTTCCAATATGCTTTCTCCAACGGTCACTATTTCACAGCATGGCATGGAGCGAGTCCTTTCAGGCCACATGTGGGTTTACCGTTCTGACGTGCTGGACGCGCGCGAGGCAGGTCCTGGCGCCGTCGTTCGCCTGCAGGACCGAAGGCGGCATTTCTGGGGGCAAGCGCTTTACAGCAGCAAGTCTCAGATCGCCTTGCGCCTGCTCACCCGTGAAGAGCGCCCATTCGACCGCGCCTTTCTGGCGGAGCGCACAGCCGCGGCGGCGAGTTTTCGAACGCAGGTTGTAGATACCGCTCAGGCTTACCGCCTTGTCTCCGCAGAAGGCGACCTGCTTCCCTCTCTCATCATTGACCGTTACGGTTCCTGCTTCGTTGTCCAGACACTCAGTCAGGCCATGGACCGGCTGAAGCCGCAGATTGTCGAGATTCTCCAGGAGGCCTTTTCGCCACGCTCGATTATCGAGCGTAACGATGTGGCGGTCCGGAAACTGGAGGGACTTCCGGAGCAGAAAGGCACACTGGCGGGGGAAAGCATCAGCGAAGTGGAAGTGGAAGAAAATGGACTGCGGTTTGTCTTCGATTTGATGGGCGGTCAGAAAACCGGAGGCTTTCTCGACCAGCGAGAGAATCGTCTAGCTGGTCGCCAATACGCGCGAGGCCGCGCGCTCGACTGCTTCTGCTACACAGGCGGGTTTGCACTTAACCTGGCTCGGCAGTGCGATTCTGTCCTGGGGATTGACTCATCTTCGGAAGCGCTGAATCTCGCTCGCCGCAACCAGCAATTGAACGGCATTGCAAATGTGGAATGGAAGGAAGCCAACTGCTTCGACTTCTTGAAGGCCGCTGACCAGGAAAAACAACACTACGACACCATCGTGCTGGATCCTCCACCTTTTGCGCGCCAGAAATCCAACCTGGACGCGGCCTTGCGCGGCTACAAGGAGCTAAACCTGCGCGCCCTCAAGATACTGAACCGGGGTGGATGCCTCCTCACATGCTCATGCTCGCATCATGTGAGCGAAGCCGGAACTGCTCGAGGTCATCGCCGGCGCCGCGCTCGATGCTCACTGCACGGTGGCTGTGGTCGAGCGGCGCACGCAGTCGCGCGACCACCCGATACTGCTAACCATGCCCGAAACACACTACTTGAAGTGTTTGATTTTGCGGGTGCTTTGATTCCCTCTATGATCCCAGGCGTGGCGGTCGTTCTTAGTTAGACCGCCATGATATCTTTGATGTTCGCGACGGCAGCCCGGCCGCCACAGCAGGCTTCAAGGCCGGAGGCATCTTGATTGAATCCTGAACGCAAAAAAGGCGCCGGTGCGGAGCCCCCGCGCATGGCGTCGGTCCGGCGCCGGGAGAAGCATAGGTGAAAATCGATTCCATTGAAATCTTCCGCGTCGCCATGCCGCTTGTTTATCCCTTTCGCACGGCTTTCGGCAATGATGACACGATCGAATCGGTGCTAGTTCGCATCACGTCGGACGGAATCTTCGGCTGGGGCGAAGCCAGCCCCTGGCGACTTCCCGCCTACAGCAGCGAATGGGCCGGTGGCGCCTTCATTGCGATCCGAGATTTCCTCGCGCGCACCATGCTGGGCGAGGAGGTTTCATCGGGGGCGGACATCGGGGGCAGGCTCTCCGGAATCAAGGGGAATCACTTCGCGAAGAGCGCGTTGGACCTCGCGTGGTGGGACCTCAATGCGAAGCAACGCAATGAGCCGTTGTGGAGGACGCTTGGAGGGCGAAGCAATGTCATTGATGTGGGCGCCGATTTCGGTGTGATGGAAAGCATCGACTTGCTGCCTCGAGACGATTGCCGGCGCTGTCCAATCAGGCTTCAAGCGAATCAAATTGAAGTACCGCCCCGGTTGGGATTTGGAGATGGTGGCTGCAGTCCGCGCCGCCTATCCTAAAACCGTGTTCCATATCGATTGCAACAGTGGATATACGCTAGACGCCCTGCCGATGTTCAGAAAGCTCGATCGATACAATCTGGCAATGATCGAGCAACCACTGGCGCATGACGACTTGATCGACCATGCGAAGCTGCAACGGAAGATCTCCACGCCCATTTGCCTGGATGAGAGTATTACGTCCGTGGACAAAGCCCGAAAGGCTATACAAAGCGGCGCGTGCCGGTGGATCAACATCAAGCCCGGCCGGGTCGGCGGGCTCACGAATGCGGTTGCAATCCACAATCTGTGTGAAGGATCGGGAATCCCTTGTTGGGTGGGCGGCATGCTCGAATCGGCCGTGGGCGCGCGGCATTGCGCTGCACTAGCCACCTTGCCTAACTTCAAATACCCTGCCGATATCTTCCCCAGCGAGCGGTTTTATAAGCGTGACTTGGCGTACCCCCCGATGATGTTATCAATGCCATCGCAGGTGATGCTGCTTCCTACCCCCGGCGTGGGATCGCTGCCTGACCCGGACGAACTCGAACGCCTGAGCATCGAAAAAGCTGTTCTCCGCGCCCGGTAAGCCATCTGCAATTGTGAGGTGAGTGCTTCTGCACGTGGTCAGTCCCCACCCGAGAAGACTCTGGGAGGGACGACTACGTATTCTGGCTTTCGACGAGTTGTCGCGCTCGCTCGCCGGCGCGGACCACTGCTTTAATCAAAGTAACCCGCAGGCCGCCTTCCTCGAGCTCCAGCAGACCGTCGATCGTGCAGCCGGCTGGCGTGGTTACGATGTCTTTCAACTTGGCAGGATGCTCACCTGTGTGAAGCACCATTGCGGACGCGCCCAGCAACGTTTGGGCAGAGAGTTCGGTAGAAAGGTCGCGAGGCAGTCCCATTTTCACCCCCGCCTCGGCCAGCGACTCAATAATCAAATAAACGTAAGCAGGGCCGGAGGCCGAAAGGCCTGTGATGGCATCCATGTGTTTTTCGTCCACAACCACGCTTCGGCCCATGGAGCTGAAGATTTCTTGCGCAAGTCGGATGTCTTCTTCGGCGGCGTGCTTCCCTGCCGCAAGGGCCGTCATGCCCTGGCGGATGAGGCACGGCGTGTTGGGCATAGCGCGGACCACGCGCACCGGGCGCCCCAACTCCCGCTCGATCAATGAGGTTGTCACCGATGCGGCAGAGGAAATGATGACAGCGTCTCGTTTCAGCTTCTTACTGACCTCATGCAGAAAGCCCTTCACTTGTTGGGGCTTCAAACAAATTAGCACCAAGTCCGCTCCGGAGACCGCCTGCGCGTTATTGGTGTGTGCCTTGATGCTATATTTTTCGGTGAGATAGTCAGCGCGTGGCTGGTGAGCCACCGTCGCCTCGACGCACCCAACCGGAAATTGCTGCGAGCCTAAAATCCCCGACAGCAGGCCCTCACCGAGTTTCCCGGCGCCGATGATTGCGAGTTTCCTGACGCGTGAGTGAAAACCCTTCGCGGCTTGAGCACTCGTTTGCGAACCGTCTTTTCCTGGCCTCATGTCTCTCCTCGGATAGCGAAGAACGGACTCGTGTCATTTCTCCCGGGCGTTTCGCCGGCTGGCGCGCCATACGGAGCGGCAGGGCTTTCGCACACACTCCACGGCGGCCACACACGGTATGAAACCGGGGGGCCTGGGTAAGTAAGATTTTTGGCCGCGCTATCGTCGAGCCTCAGCCTGGGCGGCGGTGACTTCTTCCTTGGAGCCCTGAATCCAGGGCATCATTTTCCGCAGTTCTCTCCCGACCCTCTCAATCAGGTGCTCCCCTGCCTGGGTGCGCATTTCGAGGAACTTCTTCCGGCCCTGAGCGTTCTCATCCATCCATTCCTTCGCGAACCGGCCACTCTGGACGTCAGCGAGGATCTTCTTCATAGCTTCTCGGACGTGCGCGTCAATGACCAGCGGCCCGCGGGTGTAGTCCCCGTATTCCGCCGTGTCGCTCACGGAGTAGCGCATATACTTGATCCCGCCCTGATAAATCAGGTCCACGATCAGCTTCAACTCATGTAGACACTCGAAATAGGCAATCTCCGGCTGGTACCCCGCCTGGACCAGGGTTTCAAACCCCGCCGTGATCAGTGCTGACACGCCACCGCACAGTACTGTTTGCTCGCCGACCAAGTCTGTTTCCGTTTCTTCCTTGAAAGTCGTGCGGATGACACCCGCTTTAAGGCTCCCGAGACCTTTTGCGTAGGCCAGCGCGGTCTGTTCGGCTTGGCCGGAGGCGTCCTGCTCAACGGCGAGCAAGGCCGGGACGCCGATGCCTTCCTGGAAAAGCTCCCGCAACCGATGGCCGGGGCACTTGGGCGCGATCATGATAACGTCCACGGTTGGGGGCGGAACGATAAACTTAAAATGAATACCGAAGCCGTGGGCAAACAACAAGGTCTTCCCTTTACCCAGATGGGGCTCGATCTGTTCCTTATAAGCCGTGGGTTGCACATGGTCAGGAATGAGCACCGCGATAAGGTCGCCGCGCCGGGAGGCTTCCGCCGCATCAACGACCTCGAAGCCTGCCTCCTGCGCCTTGGCCTGGGGGGTAGAGGGGCGGACCTCACCCACGATCACCTTCATCCCGCTGTCGCGGAGATTGAGCGCGTGCGCGTGCCCCTGGCTCCCGTAACCGATAACAGCGATCGTCTTGCCTGCCAACTGTCGGAGGTCTCCATCTTTTTCGTAATAGACTGTTGCCATTTCGTCTCCTCTTGAAGAATGAGATTTCCCGAGAAAAAACCAGCCTCGACGCCTAGTAGGGTGCTGAAAACCATTCCTGTCACACTGGCCGGTTTCCTCTCAGACGCGTCAGGTCACGCCCTCCCCGGGAAACGGCAGAGGATGCACCAACATTTCTCGACTAAGCGCGAAAGGAAAGATCACGCCTGAACTGCAGCAAGCTCCGGACGCGTGGCACTGTGTGTTGTCTTGACGCAAGCGAAAGGAAGAAACGCCGAGTCATGAAAACCTGCCGAGACAGGGTTCCGCCGCTTCTCCACCGGAATCTCCAGCAAATATTTCCCGTGGCTGGCAAAAACCAGCTTCGAGTCTGGAAATGCTTTGAACACTTGAGTGACCCTGGAACTGTCCGCCTCCGAATCGATAAACACGAATGAAGCATTCGGAAAGGACTGATGCCGGTAGCATGTAACGTGCTGGACCCCCTCGGTGCGCCGCAAGAAATTGAAAAGGTAGTCTACGTCAGCCTCCGCCGAATCAACAACGCTCATCAAGGAGTAGCCCGACGGCCGGGCCGTCAACGCCAGCGTGGTGATCTCTACGCTCTTCCGACGAAGAATATTCATCAGCCGGCCGATTGAAATCATGTCATTATTCATCTCAAGAGTCAGTAACCACTGCATAACCTTCTCCATTCCGGCTCAAAAGGACGCTTGGAATCCTTCTACCCTCTCAACAGGTGTTAAACAGCCCACAGGTCGTCGAGCGCCTCTTCCTCCACCAGGACGCGCGGAGGTTCAACGACCATTTCCGCGAGCGATGCACCCGGTGGCACCATCGGATAAACGTTCTCTGCCGGATCAACCCAGAAGTCAATCAGGCGCGGCTCGCGATCACTCAAGAAATCCCGCACCGCATCCCCGACGTCTGTCCGGTGCTCGACCCGCGCGCTACGAATCCCATAAGCTTCGCCCAACTTCACGAAATCGGGTGCGAAGTCTAAGTCGATATCGCAGTAACGCTTCTCAAAAAAGATCTCCTGCCATTGGCGCACCATACCCAGGGCTCGATTATTGATAATGGCGATCTTGACCGGAACACGGTACTGTACGACGGTCGAAAGGTCGTTCAGGGTCATTTGGAATCCGCCGTCGCCCACGATGGCGATCACCTGTCGATCGGGAAATGCCATTTGTGCGCCCATGGCCGCCGGGAATCCATATCCCATCGACCCGAGGCCGCTTGAAGAGAGCCAAGCTCGCGGACGCGTGAAATTCCAATATTGGGCTCCCCACATCTGGTGCTGGCCCACGTCAACCGCGGCGATGGCATCGTCGCTGGCATGTTGCGAGAGCGCCTCGATCACGGATTGAGGTTTGATGTTGTTGGCGTACTTGTCATACGCCAACGGGTGCTCGGAATGCCAAGTTTCAATTCGCTCAAGCCATTGCGACCTTTCATTCCGGGGTGTCGCATCCCTCCGTTTCAAGGCGGCAATGAGGGCGCGCAGTGATTCCTTGGCGTCGCCGACCAAAGCTGAGTCGACGCGCACGATCTTGTTGACCTCGGATGGGTCCACATCCAGGTGGATCTTCTTGGCGTTAGGCGCAAAACCGTTCAGGCGGCCCGTGACGCGGTTGTCAAACCGTGCCCCCACAGCAATCAGTAAGTCGCACTGGCAAATTGCCATATTGGTGGCATAAGCGCCGTGCATTCCTAACATGCCAAGCGAAAGTGGGTGACGTGAAGGAAAGCACCCCATACCCATCAGCGTCGTGGTGACGGGAATATGCGTCAACTCGGCAAGCTCGTGCAGTTCATCGGAGGCATTTGCGGTGATGACGCCGCCACCCACGTAAAGCACCGCCCTTCTGCTCTCCAGAATCATATCTACGGCACGCTCGAGGTCATCGCTCGTCCACTCTCGGACGCGCACCGGAACTTCGGAACCAGCGGTTGGGGCGTAGCTTGGCTCTGCATTCTCCATGAGCACGCTCTTGGGAAGATCCACCAGCACCGGTCCCGGACGTCCCGAGACAGCGACTTTGAAAGCTCTCTGAATCACAGAAGGGATCTCAGCCGCGGAACGAACCAGGAACGATTGCTTCGTGCAGGGAAGGCTGATGCCAATAGTGTCGGCTTCTTGGAAAGCGTCCGTGCCTATCAGTGATAAATCCACTTGGCCCGTCAATGCAACGACCGGGATGGAATCCATCATGGCCGATGTCAGACCGGTGATCAGATTGGTGGCGCCGGGCCCGGACGTCCCAAGGCATACGCCGGGCTTGCCGGTGACGCGGGCGTAGCCGTCTGCGGCGAAAGCGGCAGCCTGCTCATGGCGGACCAGGAGGTGGCGAATGCCCGCGCTATATAACGCGTCGTAGAGCGGCAGAACTGCGCCGCCCGGCAGCCCGAAGAACACGTCCACCTTTTGACGGCTGAGACTTTCGAGCAAGAGACTCCGAACCGGAGCAAAGTTTTCCCACGGTCTTTCTCTTTCCGACAGCGGCTGGGCCGGTACTACCGACCAGTCGGTAGGCAGATTAGCATTCCTCTTTGCCGCCGTCAATCTTTATTTCGGCTACCCGGCGTTGACTTCGATTTTTCCTGGGAACCGCCGCTCAGCACTTGGCTGGCGGCACAGTAATGACGATGATTTCTTCTGTCGGTTCGCCGCTCAGCACTTTGGCCGGCGGCGCCGTAAGGATGAGACGGATGGCGTTCCTGTTTGAGACCGAACTATTCATCGTATCGTTCGCCTCCCAACACCAAAGAACGCGGGAGAGGCATAGAAATGGGATATTACTCCACGTTGCTGGTCAAGTAAAACTCAAATTGCTTATTACCACGATAACTTTTATTTATTACACCTCATGGCTCTTGCGATGGCCGTCCCTGACCGCCGGCCTTGAATCCTCAACGAAGTCCTGCGCTCAGAGCGCCGCGACAGCACCATTCATCGCAGCAATTCTTCCAACCGCACAGCCTGATCCGTCTTCTGGTCGCGATACTTGATGATGACAGGAGTGTAAAGGGAAAGGCCCAGCTCTTTTCCCAGTCCCGTAGTGATCGTGCGGGCGCCCGGGACAACCACGGCGCCCGAGGGAATCATTAAGGGCCTCTCGCCCTCGCGACGATAGATGGCGTCACGCACCAGGTCATACACCGGGGTCGAGCCGGTCAAGATCGTTCCGGCGGCCAACACAGTTCCCTTACCGACGATTGTCCCCTCGTAAACTCCACAGCCACCTCCCACCAGGACCTCGTCCTCCACAATCACCGGCATGGCTCCAATCGGTTCGAGCACCCCGCCAATCTGCGCCGCAGCGCTGATGTGGACACGCTTGCCCACCTGAGCACACGAACCGACGAGCGCGTGGGAGTCAATCATGGCGCCATCGTCCACGTAGGCTCCTACGTTCACATACATGGGCGGCATACACGTCACATTCTTACCGATGTAACACCCATCGCGAATTGAAGAGCCCCCAGGGACCACGCGCACGTTTTGGTTCGCGGGGATTTGCTTCAAAGGGAAGGTGTGCTTGTCGCGAAACTGAAAATCGGCGGGCCCCATTTCCACGATGCGCCCAATCCGAAACCCCAGCAGAATCCCCTTCTTTACCCAGGGATTCACCTTCCATCCTACCGGAGAACCAGGATCAGGCTCCGCCGCGCGAATACGGCCTTCGTTCAGCGCCAGCTTGAATTCGTCGAAGGTGCGGAAGTACTCCTGGCTGAATTCTTTGGCCTCATGAGCGTAGAGTTCTTCGATGTGTGGCTGAAGATTCATCTCGTGCACTAGCGGCTCCAGGCCGCGACGAGCTAGTTCAGCGGGCGTTGCTACAGGCCGAGCAGCAAACGCAAACCGTCCTCGACTTCTCGCAAAAGCTGCGGCGACATCTTGGATACGCGGCTGGTGAGCCAGCTCTTATCGAGCGCCGTGAGCTGCGAAACATTGGCCACCGAGTCGATGCTCAAACCCGTGTCCTGCCGTTGGCATAGCACATTGCCAGGAGCATTCGCCAGCCTCAAATTGGACGTAAACGCTATAGCGACCACCGTCCCAATTCCGCTTTGGTTGAATGGGTCGGTTTGAACAACGAGGACGGGACGCCGAAAACCAGGTTCCGACCCTCGCGGCGAAGGAATATTGGCCCACCAGATTTCGCCTCGTCGGATCACCACTTCTCCTTGGAAAGTATGTGGTAGGCTGCGGCCGCCAAAAAGGGATCGGGCTCGGAAGGTTCGCTCGCGTAAACCGCGTCCAACGCTTCCTTGATTCCCTTTTCCCGCTGTGACTTGAGGTATGCCGCAACTGCTTTGGCGTAGAAGCGGCTACGCGAAACCTTCTGTCGCTTCGCCGCCCGCTCCGCGGCATGAAAAATAGGATCAGGAATCGATATCGCTGTTTTCATGAGAGAAGTATAACTTGAGTTATACCAGGAAACAAGCTGCGCAGATTGCCCCCAGTGCTTTGAGTTCGAGCGAAGCCGACGCGGCAGGGCACTGGCCGGTATCTGCCACGGCTTCTCTGAACGGGCGTCGCTCAAAAAGCTACCGCTTCACGTGCCGCTTGAGTCTGGCAGCAGACCACACATCGTCTCTCCGCTTGTGAATCATTCGATGACAATTGGAGCATACGACAATCATGTCCCTTTTCGGGTAGATCGGCGTCGCCCTGCCACGGGCGGCGATGGGCCTGACGTGATGAACCTCAATAAACCCTTCTCCCCGCTCGCCGTACCGCTTCCCAAAAATGTTGGCTCGCTCACGAAGCGTCCCTTCTGAATAACCTTGGGCGGCAAGACGTTCCTTAACCATGGCACCCCAAGAGTGGCGAGACCAATCGTGCATGACTTGGAACAGCCAGCATTTCATCGGATCACCTTACACCCTCTGCGGTTGAACCAGCCCTCGCGCCCCAAGAACTTCTTCAAGCTTGGCGCGGTTTTCGGCTTTCATGGGAACCAGCGGCAAACGGTAGACCTCTTCGATCATACCCATCATGGCGAGCGCAGCCTTGACGGGGATGGGGTTGGTCTCGATGAAGTTCACCTGCATCAGCGGCAACAGGCTGAAGTGGAGTTTGCGCGCTTCCTCGAGTTTTCCCTCCAGAAGCAGGTGTGCAAGCTTTGTCATCTCGCCCGGAATTTCGTTCGAGACGACGGAGACAATTCCCACGCCACCCAGCGCCATGAGAGGAAAGGTGAACGAGTCATCGCCTGACAGCACACGGAAGTCCGGCTCAACGGCGGCAAAAACCTCCATTTGTTGCACGATACTGCCGGAGGCCTCCTTGATGCCGACGATGTTGGGAATTTTCGAGAGGCGAGCCACCGTGGCGGGCTCGATATTGGACGAAGTACGTCCGGGAACGTTGTAAACAATGATCGGGAGGTCGGTGGAGTCTGCGATGGCTTTGAAGTGCTGGTAGAGGCCTTCCTGTGTGGGTTTGTTGTAATAAGGGGCAACGGAAAGGATCCCCTGGACCTCCAACCTGCGCACCTCAGCCGCGAGCTCGATCACTTTTCGGGTGTTATTTCCACCGACTCCAGCGATCACGGGCGCCTTGCCCGCAACTTCCTGAAGCACGGTGCGGACTACGGCCAAGTACTCCGCATGTTCGAGCGCAGGAGTTTCCCCCGTCGTACCGCAGGGGACGATGAAGTCGATGCCTTCCCGGAGTTGGAACTGAACCAGGCGCCGCAGCGCGTCCAGATCCAGGGAACCATCCTTCCTGAACGGCGTCACCAGCGCCGTACCACAGCCTCGAATGTCCAGGCCCATGTTACCTCCATGCCGAAAACTCGTCAGCAGCTCAGCTATCAGCCATCAGCTCTCAGCTTTCAGTGATCAGCGCTGAGGGCCCTTCCGCCTCAAGAGTCCTGCGAGAATAAAAAGCTTACCTTCCCCCGGTCAATCCCAGGACATTTCCGAAGCTAAACAAGCCCTTCCTGCCCACCACCCAACGCGCCGCGTGGAGGGCGCCTTCAGCAAACCCCTGGCGGCCGCGAGCCGTGTGCCGGAGGATAATTGTATCCGCTTCGGAGTCGAAGCCCAGCTCGTGTGTGCCGGCAAAGTAGCCCGCGCGCACGCTGGTCACAGGGATCTCGCGGCTCTTGAACTCGGGTTGAATCCGCCGTTTGATTTCGAGCGCGGTACCGGAGGGCGCATCCTTCTTGAACTTGTGATGGGTCTCGATGAGGTAAGGGTCGTACATCGAGAAGCCCGAAAATATTTCGGCCGCCGCCTGAGCCACGTGATAAAAAAGATTCACGCCGATGGAAAAGTTCGCCCCGTAGACCATGCCCACACCGGCGCTTTCAACGATGCCCTGTACTTCCTCCAGACGGTTATGCCAACCCGTAGTCCCCACCACCAGGTTCACGCCCAACTCCGCGACACGACGAATGTTCTCCACGACTGCATCAGGAGTGGTGAACTCAACGCAAACATGTATGCCCTGGAATTTCTCAGGCGTGATGCCCTGGCCTTGCGCGTTGGCGTCAACATCCATCACCAAGCGCACTTCGAAGCCTCGCTGCGGCGCAAGCTGCGCCAGCGTCTTGCCCATTTTCCCGTAGCCGAGCAAGGCTAGGTTAATGGGATTCCCACCCGGGGATTCTGAAAAAGGGTTATTCAAGGTTCGCTCGCTTCAGGGTTCAGGTGTCACGTCGCAGGTATCAGGAATACGCCTCCTTCAGCCCGCTGAACACCCCCCCGGCGCTCCCCCTGACACCCGGCGCCTGACACCTGCTAGTCAAGATAGCCCTCGGACTTCATTAATTCGGCATTGAGCAGGGCAGCGCCGGCGGCCCCACGTATGGTGTTGTGGCTGAGGGCGATGTACTTGAACTGAAGCACGGCGCAGGGCCGCACACGCCCCACCACGGTGGCCATCCCGTGCTCGACCGCGAGGTCAAACTTAGGCTGCGGGCGGTCCCGCTCTTCGCAAACGATAATAGGATGCTTGGGGGCGAATGGCAAATTCCGCTCCTGCGGAAGGGAGCGAAACGTCCGCCAGACCTCAACCAATTCCTCCACTGACGCCTTGGACTTCAGGGAAACCGATATCGACTCTGTGTGCCCATCCTCGACCGGCACGCGGTTGCAGTGGGCGCTTACCAGGAACTCACCGGGCTTGACAGCCTCGTCGTGGAATTTCCCCAACAGCTTGCGGGTCTCGCGCTCCACCTTTTCCTCTTCGCCCGAGATATAAGGAATCACGTTGCCGAGAATATCCAGCGTGGGCAGGCCTGGGTATCCGGCGCCGGAAACCGCCTGCATGCTGGTCATGAGGATTTTCTCGAGGCCGAATGCCTTCTCGAGCGGCGCCAGCGACATCACCAGACCGACCGTCGTGCAGTTCGGGTTCGTTACAATCAAGCCCTTCCACCCGCGCCGCTTTCTCTGGATTCGCACCAGAGCCAGATGCTCGGGGTTCACTTCCGGAATCAGCAAGGGGACGTCCGGGTCCATGCGGTGGTTGCCGGAATTCGAAACCACGACGTGGCCGGCCTGCGCAAATTCCCTTTCGACTTCACCGGCAACCTTGGAATCGAGCGAGGAAAAGAGCAACTGCGGCGCGTGGCCGGGCTTGCATTCATGCACAGGAAGCTCCCCAGCGGCTTTGGGCATAGGTTCGCGCACACGCCAGTTGCAAGCCTCCGCATAATTTCTCCCTGCTGACCGCTCCGAGGCTGCAAGCCATCGCGCTTCAAACCAGGGATGGCGCTCGAGCAAGCTTACAAAGCGCTGGCCGACCATTCCCGTCGCACCCAGGATACCGACTTCAATCTTTTTCATAGTGAACTACGACTGCCTTTCTGCCCCCAACAAGTCGAGAGTCAACGGTCAAGAGTCGAGGGTCAACTCTTGACTCTCGACTCTAGACTGCCTTTTTCAGCTCACGGACCAGTCGGCAATAGAGGTCGACGGCCTTGACCAACTCAGCTTTGCGAACGTACTCATGCTCGGTATGGGCTACGCTGACCGAACCCGGCCCCAGCAACAACGGTCGGCCCCATCGGGTCAAGGCCGGCAGGTCGGTGGTGAAGGAAACCACGTCGGTTTCGTAGCCAGCTAATTTCTCCATGCGCATGGTCGGCGTATCGCGGACGAACTCAAATTCACACCGCCCCGCGAGCAACTCCGAAATCTTGCTGCGCAACTCCTCCGAGCCGCTCACGGTTCGAATCATGACCTGGGCCGTGGCCTGGTCCGGCACAACGTTCGCAGCCCTCCCGCCGGCGACCACTCCAATATTCAGCGTAGCGGAGCCCAGTAAGGGATCGTGGGGCAGCGGAAGGCCCCGTAAATCCACGAGAACATCCAGCAACTTATCTATTGCGGATTCACCGAGGTGGGGGTAAGCAGAGTGCGCCATCTTGCCTTTGAATCGAATGTCGACCCGCAAATTGCCTTTCGACGCCACGACAAGCTTGTTTTCCGTCGGCTCACCGTTGACGATGTAGCGGGACCCAGCGGGGTGCAGGTTCGCCTCGCGTGCGCCGTCGCTCGTAGTTTCCTCTCCAACCAGGAAGAGCAGGCCAAAGTCTGTCGCCCCTTCGTTCAGCAGCCGTTCAGCCGCCGCGATCTGCGAAGCCACGATGCCTTTTGCATCGCATGATCCGCGCCCATAGATGAACTCCTCGTCTTCGTGGGCGAGAAAGAAAGGAGGGACGGTATCGATGTGAGTGCTCAAAACGACGTCCGGTTTTCCCTTCTTTGCGAATACGTTGGAACGATCTCTTGAAACCGGCTGGAATTCCACCTCAAAGCTTCTCGCCACAAGATAGCCATGCAGGAACTCCGCACAGGCGCGCTCGTGACCTGTCACGGACTCGATGTTGATTAGGGCCTGAGTAAGTTCAAAGAGGCTCCATCGCTTTTGTCTTCCGCTTGCTCGGCAGGGGACCCTGCCATACCTCCCAACTTGTCCTGGCGCCCCCCGCAGACAGCCTCAACGCTAGACGTTAGCTCACAAATGAAAAGAGCGTCAAGGCTATTCATGCCCACTATTCATGCCCGCTATTCGTGCCTGCCTGTGCTCTAGCGATCGGATTTCGGCACCAACTACTGCGCTGGAGAAAGCAAGACCGCACGCCACGTCACTTGCCACCTACCGCCGACTCGAGACAACACAAAGATGTCACGGCCAGACTCCTGGTGAACCTGGCCTTCCGTTTCATACGTGATTTGCCAGGAATAGGTGGCAACCCCACCCTACTCATCAGTGGTTCAAGCCGACAGTGGCCATTGGTCAGTTGAAGAAAACGGGGAGCTGAGGCAATTCTGAGTTGTACATTCTTGATGGCTTTCCTCGCTTCCCATTGCGTGCCGCTTTCTGCCCCCTGGCACCCGAGACCTGAACCTTTTCTTCTGCCGCCTGGATCCCGAATCCTGGATACTGGAATCCTACATTCTGAATTCTTCGTGGATGGCTTTAACGGCTTCCTTTACGTCGGAGGACTTCACGGCAAATGAGATGCTCAATTCGGAAGACCCCTGGGCGATGGCGATAATGTTAATCCCGCGCTGCCCGAGCGCTCCGAAAGCTCGCCCGGCGATGCCCGGCATGCCCTTCATGTTTTCCCCGATGATCACGACAATTCCGACATGCGGCATGATTTCTACTGTCGCTGAGCGGTCGTGAATTATTTCCAGCTCGAATGCCTTCTCGAGCTTTGCCTTCGCCCGTTTCAGATCCGCATCCTGGACAGCAAGACACAGCACATTTTCGGCGGATGATTGCGTCACCATGAGTGAGGTGATGTCGTCCAGGCTGAGGCAAGTAAACACGCGGCCTGCCAACTGGGCGAAGCTCAGCCGGTCACCTCCACTGACCATGACGAGGTTTGCCTTGCTCAGGGAGGTGATAGCCTTCACGCCCGGCGAACCGTCTGGCGCAGAGGGGACGATCTGGGTTCCCGGGCAGGAAGGGTTGAAGCTGTTCTTGATCCAGACCGGAATTCTCTTCTTCATTACCGGTTGGATGGTCTTGGGGTGAAGCACCTTGGCGCCGAAGAACGAAAGCTCGATTGCTTCCCGGTAGGAGATGCCGGGAATAATCCGTGCTTCCGGCACCAGGCGAGGGTCCGCCGTCATCACTCCGTCAACATCGGTCCAGATCCACACTTCGTCGGCATCCAGAGCCGCCCCGATGATCGTGGCGCTGAAATCCGATCCCCCACGGCCAAGCGTCGTGCAGACGCCCTCGGGCGTTGCCCCCCGAAAACCGGTGATGACCGGGATGATTCCACGTTTGCGAAGTGGAGCAAGACGCTGGCGGGTCTTGGTGGTTGTCTCGTCGAAGAGGGGAGAAGCGTTGCCAAAGTTGTCATCCGTAACGATGAGTTCGGTCGAGTCCACGGCTTCCGCCGGAACGCCAAGGGAACGAAGGATGGCCGCCATGAGGCTCGCGGACATAACTTCGCCCAGGCTCGAAAGCGTATCCATGGCGCGCGGGGTAACTTCCCGAACCAGGGAAAAACCCGAACAGAGGTTCTCAAAATTTCCCACCTGGGCGGCCAAGCGAGGCAACACTAACGATTGTTCCGCGGCCGAAAGAAGCTGGTCGGCGACTTCGCGGTGACGCCGCGCCAGCTCGCGGCGCACGCTCTTCCAGTGCTCTCCAGCGCCGCCGCTGGCTTCCGTGGCCGCACGAATCAGCATGTCCGTCACGCCACCCATGGCCGAAACCACCACCGCAAGCTCGGCGTGTTGAGCGCGCTGGGCCAGAATCTGACCCACATTCTGCATCCGCTCGGCGTTGCCCACCGAAGTGCCGCCGAACTTCATGACCAGAAGCGGCTTCTTGCCTTTTGAAGGAACTGTCGCATCTTTAACCATAATCCGTCCATGGCCTCGGGTATGAATCAATCTCTGCCCGGCTGAGCGAACCTGGCATCCTGGTTTGCTCAGGCCAGCTAATTCGTGGTCGTGGATGAGGAAGCGGAATTGGCGGTCTTTGTCGACTCGCGGACGACCTCAATGAAGACCTTGGCAGGAAGGGACAAGTACCGGTCCCGGCGGTACACCAAACCTAGCTCCCGATAAATCTTCTCGCCTTCCAAGGGAATCAGCCTGAGCACGCCCGCCATGACCTCCGGTTGCGCGTAGGTGCTGCTAATCAGGGAAATTCCCAAGCCTGCGCCCACAAACTTCTTGATGGTTTCAACGCTGGCCAGTTCCATGGAGATCTGAATGTGGTCACGGTACTGGCGCAACAGCCGATCAATCTGCACTCGCGTATGACCGGTCTTCGGGAGGATAAGCGGGTAGTGCGACATCTCTTCCGGAGTCACGGTCTTATTCTTTCCTAGTGGGTGATTCTTGGGCACGACAAGCTGGACTTCGTCGCGAAAGACAGGAATAGTCTCCACGTTATTCGCCGATTGTGGCAGCGTGACAAACCCCAGATCCAGGACGCCTTCCTGCACTTTCTGCAGAATCTTGTGGCTGAAGTTGCGATAAATACTGATCTGGACCAGCGGGTAAAGCTGTTTGAACTTGGCAAAGGTCTTCGGGAGCACGTAGAGGCAGGTCGCCTCGTTGGCGCCCATGTACAGTTTTCCGCGCGGGGTCTGGTTCAGCTCAGCGATGGCTTGCAGGGCTTCCTTGTGGAGGCTGAGCATCTTTTCCGCGTAGCTCAAGAGGATCTCGCCTCCCGGTGTCAGCAAAACCCTCTTTCCGCTTCGGTCGAACAATTTCTCCCCGCACTCCTGTTCCAGAAGCCGCACTTGAGCGCTAATGGCAGGTTGGGTGCGGAAAAGCTTCTCCGCAGCACGGGAAAAACTTTGCAGCTTTGCCACTTCCAAAAAGCTGGCTAACTGGTCATAGTCCATTGTCTGTGCCGACACCTCCAATTATTATATCAACTGTGCGAGCGGGGTAGAAGCGAAAATCAGGCAGTGTCACAATTTGGGACGTTCGGCGAGCCACCACGCCGACTTGCTGCACGCGACGTGCAAAGGCCGCAAGGCGTAATGGAGGGGAAAAAGCGAGTTGGGGAGAGGGAGGAACTCGTAATCGGTCGGCCCAGCAACAAACACAATTGATCTTCGGGGGACATCATGAGTCCTCAGAAATGGCTGAGCGTGTCGGTGGTTTTTCCCTGGCTTCTTGCCTTTGTCTTTCGCTCTTTCCCTGGGCTCGATACCGAGCCAAGAACGCCGCCGTGAAGATGCATACCTTGCTCGATCTGCAGGGCAACATCCCGGCCCTCATCGACGTTACACCCGCGAAAATACACGAGATTAACATCCTCGACAAACTCGTTCCCGAACCCGGCTCCATTTACATTGTGGACCGAGCTTACCTGGATTTCGAGCGGCTTTACCGACTCAAGCAGGCTTTGGCTTTCTTCATCATTCGTCCTCGCAAGGACTTTACCTTTCGCCGAGTCTGCTCTCATCCTGTAGACCACGTAACTGGCCTACTCTGCGACCAAACGATTCGGCTCAAGAGTTTTTATCCGGCCAAGTTTTATCCCGAGCCTTTGCGCCGCATTCGTTATCACGACGCCGATACCGACAAAAGCTTGACCTTCTTGACCAACAACTTTCTCCTGGCCGCGCTCATCATCACCCAGCTTTACAAATGCCGCTGGCAGGTGGAGTTGTTTTTCAAATGGGTCAAACAGCATCTGCGTATCAAGAAATTCTCTATCAGTACTCGGCGGCAACTTGTTTGCCCGACCGGCTCGACTCTTTCATGGCGGCAATAATCACCGATACCCGATAACCATCTTCAAACGTAGCAAGGCAGGGGCTCAGATCGGCGCCGCTCGCTATGGCGCCAAGAAAATGAACCTTTTCGATAATATGGGCGTGCTCCCAACCCAGCGTATGGCCTGACGGCCACCATGCGGTAGTGTATGGATGATCCGGGTCCGTCACGGAAATCTCAGTGAAACCCGAAAGCGAACGGTCTCCCACGCCCTCGAGGCATGCCAGCAGGCTGTTGGGGTGTTCGAGATTCCATTGCAGCGAGCCTTCCGAACCACTGATTTCCCAGGCGAGCGTGTTCTTCCGTCCAGTCGCCAGCGCCGTTGCCACCATGACACCCATGGCGCCATTCTCAAATTCCAGGATCGCACCCGTGGCTTCGTCGATGAGGCCATTCTTAGATCCCGTGCCCGGAACTGCTCTTACAGGATTAAACGTACCGGCCCGTGCCATAACGCTCTTCACTTCCCCAACTAGAAAGCGGCACTGATCGATCGCATGACTGCCGATCCCCTGAAGAACACCCGAGTGCGGCCAGGAGGAGTACCAGACTTGATCGGGTGGAACTGAAGGGTCATGCCCTGCCATCTGCATGTAGTTCACCCGCATGTGGTAAACCTTGCCCAGTCTTCCAGCGGCAATGAGGTCTCGCGCGAGCCGGACGGCTGGGAAAAAGCGGTAATTGAAAACGCACATTGCTTTGCCTGCCGCCTTCTTTGCCGCGTCTCGCATTTTCCGAGCGTCATCGACAGACACTGCAAGCGGTTTCTCGCAGATCACGTGTTTGCCGTTCTCAAGCGCCGCTATGCAAGGTTCGGGATGAACAGGATCAGGACCACAGTTATCGAAAACATCGACACGCACGTCCCGGACCACATCGCGCCAATCCGTGCAATACTCCTCAAACCCATAATGCCCTGCTGCTCGCTGTGCCTTCTCCTCATTCCTGCCACACAGAAGCAGCAAGCGCGGCAAGATGTTTGCCTCGGGATAGATGTACGGAATCACCTTGAAGGCATGGGAGTGACATTTCCCCATGAACCCATACCCCAGCACACCCATTCGAATCTGTTTTCTGTCACTTACTTCAACCTTTCTCGTGGTCATGTAAAGGTTGTTTCCTCTATTCTTTGGATTGACTAAAGGCGTTCCATTCGGCGTCCAACTGGTCTTTAGTTCCCCGCCCTGGATGAATGAGGATACGATAGCTAACCTTCAAGCTCTCTCCCCCCCGGAGGGTGTAGGGTTCGGCCCACAGTGGCGCGGGGCTGAAATAGCCGAAGGGGAACTTGTCATCCATTACGTTATGCCAATGCGTCGGATAACGGAAACTCGAAGGGCGCTGGAGGATGGCAATACCGCCAACTTCGCTGGTCGCGGTGTCAACAACGGAGAAATCCATCCAGCGCGCCTTTTGGCCATGAGTATTCTTCGCTACGGGTCCACCTGGCAGGTCCACACGCCCTTCGCTGTCGATCAACCGCCAATCTTTGGTAGTTTGCGAAATGCGCACCGACATCCCAGCGTATCCGCCGCCCGCAGTTCCTCCTTGGAGCAGGACATCCTGTTTACCAGCCGTAAACACGCCCGCCCAATCGATGCGATAGCGGCCGTCCGTGTCGGGCGCGCTCACAGCAATCTTCCGCTTCTCCGTGAGCAGAGGTGGCCCATCAGGCGTGTGATAGGTTAAGGTCAAGAAAATGGTGGCCGAGTGATCTTTGCCAGGCGCGACCTTCGCCTCCACGACTTCGGTGCGGCCGTCAGGCAGCCCCGTTTTGGGGTCTTCCTCCCAGTAGTTGACACCGTTCAGCATCTTCCACGAAAACCACAGCGCCCGATGCCAGGGGTGGTCGCGTGGGCTGAGGCAAGTCAGAACAGTGCCATCAACCATCGCCACCGGGTGGAAGTAGGGCTTGCGGGTGTCTTTGCCGTAGTTGAACTGCCAGACGGTACGATCATAGTTGAGCAAAGCGATGGAGCTATCGGTCTCTTCCCACTTGTAGTTCGGATGCTCGAGCAGACGCTGCGCGCTGAGACCCGTTTCACCTCCGCCAATGGCGGGGCTTTCGCCGCTTGCCTTGCGTGCATCGAGACTGCGTCTCAGTTCGGCTTTGACGTTGGGAGCGGCGCCGGTCATCAACTTGCCCATCGTCTCATCTACAGCCGCGCCGCGAAGCGTGTCAAGGCTATGGCGCGCTGCTTCGCGGACGGCGTCTGAACCGGTCGCTGCCTGCTCGGCCAGAAACTCCGCCTGCGAGTCGTTCCCCAGCGCACCCAAAGCTTTCACTGCCGCCACACGAACAGATTCGTCCTCGCCTTGGGCTGCTCTCTTCACCGCAGGTATTGCAGACGGATCACCACGGTCGGCCAAAGCCTCCAGCAGGAATACCTGGCCGGAGGGAGGAGCTTTGGTGAGTTGTTCCGTGATTACCGTCGTGCCTGCGTTGCCTGGCAACCCCCGTATAAGTTGGAGGGCCGCGCGCTGCATTCCGAGTTCCGAGCTCCCCAGCGCTTCGACGGCAAGAGGAATCCCCTTTTGGGGGTTGGAGAGAACCAACCCGCGCAACGCAGCTTCCCGGATGGGAAGCGCTTCGGTGGGAACGTAAAGCCGCGTATACATCGCTGTTGCGGGAACCAGTTCACCGGCGCCTAAATGCCTGTCGGCGCACTTCAGGTACGCGTCTGCGATTTGCGCTCGCAGTGCGCCCTGAACTGTGGCGAGCACGTCGCTCAACGTCTCCTCTGCTTGGGTGCCCCCGATCTTTCCTAGCGCTGCCGCGGCGGCGCCGGCCATTGCGTCATCGGGATCGTTTAACAAGGGAATCAATGCCCCTGCGGCCTGTCGGGCGCGACGCTCTCCCAAGGACTCGACAATGCCAAGCTTGACGGACCCGCTGGTTCTGCCCAGGGCCTCCCACAACGCAGTATCCGCCGCAGGCCCTGGTATCAATTGCAGCGCCCCCCGGGCCGCATTCGCCACCTCGGCCTCCGGACTATCCGGCCGGGCGAGCAGCAATGAGGCCAGGACCGGTACCTGCTTCTCCGTAGCAATGGTTGAAATCTGCCGGCAGAGAAACTCCTTAGCCGCAGGCGTGGCGCTCGAGGCGAGCGTGTCTGCGATTCTCGCTGAAAGCTCACTTCGAGCAGCAGCCGCGCCGGCATCGGTGCGGGAATTGACAGCAATCACCAGTTGTTCGATGTCGTAGAGGACTTGCGGGTCCTGGCCAGGCGTGTAACCGGCAATAGCCTTCAACGCGGCGTCGGGGTCGATAGTCTCGGCGGCCGAAGGCGACCAAAGCGAGAACGTGACACCCAGGACTATGCTCGCCATGACCAAGGCTCTGCGAACCTTGATTGCTGATCGTTTCCGTAGCGTAGCCATCTGGTTCCCTCTTCACATGATCTGTTGCTGAGACGCGCCAGCCCTCTCGTCGGAGACAAGACAGCGTCGAGGGCGCGTTTGCCCTGATGCGGAGTTACGCCTCATACCGCCAAGGGCTGCGCAAAGTGCGTTTCATAAGTCGATTGGCGTCGGGATCGTCGGGAAATATTTCCTTTTCCGGATCCCATTTCAGCTTGCGCTGCTGCAACTTGAACGTAATCCAGGCCAACTGGCAGACGGTATCCGAACGCACAGCAACCTCAATGGGACAAATGGTGCGCCCTCGAGATTTGACACACTCGATGAAGTTCTTCTCCTGCAGATCGCTGACCGGCAGGTGGAGCTCGCTCGGACCGATCTTGGAATCCAGCAAGGCCTTGGGTTGTGTCTCCAGCACACCCCGATTGACGAAGACCCAGCCATCCGATCCTTCAAAGGTAACGCCATGTCTCACTCCGTCGAATCCAGGGCCCGAGCCCGTGAAGTGCACTTTCACTCCATTGCCGTAATCGTAATTGACATCCCAGCTTGTGGGGTTGTCGCAAAGAGCGTCATCGTGCGGCCACACTGCTGTGCCGGAAACCTCCACGGGACCTGTCAAATCGGTGCCGTTGCCCCACTGCGCAATGTCAATATGGTGCACTCCCCATCCTGAGACATAACCTATGGAATAATCACTGATATGAAACCAGTGCGGGTAGGCCAGGCGGGCCGTAGTATAGGGCGCCGAAGGCGCCGGCCCCAGCCACATCTCGTAATCCAGCCAGGCGGGCACGGGCTCCGGCTCAAACTTCGCCAGGCCGCTCCTCTCGTCAGTGACATCGCTCTCGGTGCGTGCCACCCCCTGCATGGGGCGAATAGCCCTCGGCCCCTTACCGGAACTTGCCCCCGAATGCACGCCAACCTTGATCGATTGCAGCTTCCCTATACGGCCGTTGCGTACCAGTTCACACGCGAACCGAAACATCGGCCACGGTTGTGATGATCGCTGCTGTGTGCCGAATTGAAATACACGACCGTGCCGATTCACTTCTTCCCGCAACAACTTGATCTCGTCAATGCTCATACCGAGCGGCTTTTCAACATAGAGATCTTTGCCTGCCCGGACCGCCGCCAGCGCGTGCAGCACGTGCCACGAATCCAGCGAAGCAATGCAGACGGCATCAATGTCGGGCCGCGCCAACAGCTCGCGGAAATCGTTATACGCCGCACAGACTTGTTTGTTGTACTCTGCGTTCACAAGATGTTGCCCTTGTTCTCGCCGCCAACGGTTCGGGTCACACACCGCAACCACCTGCACATCCGGTTGGTAAATGAATCGACGGAAGTGGTCTTGACCCATGTTTCCGACCCCGATGAACCCCAGGGTGACACGGTCGCTCGGGGCCACGGCGCCCTCCAGACCCAACGCCGAGGAAGGCACGATATAAGGGAACGCCAACGAAGCGCCGGCAACCCCAGCTGCCCCTCTCAAAAACTGACGTCGACTTGTTTGCGATTTCTCGCTCATGACTTAGCTCCTGTTAACTCAACATTAGGATGTTTCGTAGGTCAAAGGCTGCTGCAAAAGGGGCGCCGGAGAACCAGGCCACGACGCCAGGGCAGATCATACTCCTCAATCGTTTCGGTAATCAAGAAGTTAGCAGGATGAGGAGGGGAG
>CAVXWN010000008.1:0-212478 GCA_963765485.1 uncultured Acidobacteriota bacterium
GGTCGGGGGACCACCCGGGTGCTGAAATGAACATAAGCATGTCATTCTGAGCCCGCCGTTATTTGGCGGGCGAAGAATCTCTGCAGTTGTCCTTTCCGTACCAACTTTCGCTCAGGTCGCTCCATGCATGATTCATTGAAATAATCAAGGCGACCTTCTTCGCTCGTAGCCAGCCTTTAATCTGCTTCTCCCGTTGGATCGCGGCGCGGATGTCCCCGCAACTCTCGTAATAGACGAGGCGGTTCAGGTTGTATTTTCGAGTGAAGCCGGGGAGGAGTTTGTGCTTGTGCTGAAAGACGCGGCGCACCAAGTCGCTGGTCACGCCCGTGTAGAGCGTGCGAGAATTGTTGGTCATGAGGTAAACGTAATACGTCTTCATTCGGTATCTTCGCTCAGCTCGGAATAATGGCCTGTTGTGTTTAGCCTGGCAAACTGCAGAGATGCTTCGCTTCGCTCAGCATGACAGCGGCGAGGCGCGCGGCGACAAAAGAATATGCTCGGCATGGTATTACCGCGCTCAGCATGACAGTGTTCATGCTTCCCAAAACAGCGGGCGCATCACAGTCACAATGACATTACCCCCCCTACGCAGCGGCGGATTCCCAGGGGCGGCAGATGCGCTCGATGATGTCGATCATGTTTTCGACTTCTTCAGAAGTTGGCGTATCTTCAGGATGTACGGCGGCGCAACGCGCGCTCCACGCCCTTCTGAGGAGAGATCTGTCCCCAGGCGAAATGTGTCCTCCCTCCAGCAGTTTGTCAAAAAGAACCTCGGTGGCGCCCTTCACATAAAGCTTCAGACCGCCGCAGAGCCTTCGAGCGGCGAACCGCAGCAGCCGCTCGTACTCCTCGCCGGCGATCATTCCGGCCAGGTTCGCATCTTCGTAAACCAGGATGCGGGCAAGCTCCAGAGGGCCGTATTTGTTGAGAAAAGGCCGGAGGACGCGCGCCACGCGCCGGCGCTGGATCCAAATGTCCGCGTCGAAGGCCGTGCGCAGGTTGCCCCCGTCCGCCGCCTCGAGCTCTTCAATCGTCAGTTCGTGATAGGTCCACAGAGCGGTCTCGGTCGAGGCCACGGAAGGTAGTTGGAAGTGTTCCTTCCACACGCGAAGCTCATCGCAATAGGCGAGGTAGAGATCGATTGTTCGCGGACGGTAAACCTGAAGAAGGTTCATGATCGGCGTGCTGAAGATGCCGAAACGGTCGGGGTGGACGAAGCGCAGCACCAGCGAGAGGAGGCCGATGTTCTGGAAAACCTGTAGGCCCCGCTGCACCAGCTCGCGTCCATCGGAAGGAAGCGGACCAACGATAAAATGAGCGTTTTTCAGGGCCTGATCCAGTTCCTTCTCAACCGGCTTCGGCCAATACCGTGCAAAGGCCGTCTGAGCCGGGTCGAAGATGTTGAGGACATCCTTCGCCACCAGCCAGCGTTTCCCGGAGCGGAGCTGCTCGAACTTCTTTTCCAGCGATTGCAAGGAGTAGGTGCGCCCGAACTTCTTCTTGCAGACTTCGGGAAAGCGATCGAGATAACTTCTCAGGTCAAAACCCGCCACGGTCGCCTCTTCTCCACTTTACTTAGCATTTTACCGGGGTCGCCGTTCAAAGCAAGCTTTTCGTTCCCCTTTCGCGGCAAGGTCGTCAGTTCACGGGGGTGAAGCATATCGCTGCTTTGGCGGGACATGCGTCAGCGGCTGAAGGTCCTTATGGTGTCCTGTTCCATCTTCCTTCTATGGTCGGTTCATTCGGATGTGCGCGCGCCGCTTGGCCGAATTCGGCCACCCTCGGTTGAATTCGGCCAAGCTCACTTCACCCTATGACGAGCAGCCATTTTGAGAAACACGTTTCAACCCTTGTCATTTCAACGGAATGCCTCGCTCCACCGCAGCCAGAAGCTTTGGCGATTCACGTGCCTTACGCAAGGCGGACGATGGTCTAGCGGTCAGCTAGTGGGAGGTGGGCCATGAAAAAAAGAAAACTTTGGTATGTGATTGCGCTAAGCACGCTGTGTATTGTGGCCGCGAGGATCGTCATGGCTCAGGAAGAAGCCCCTCCGCCTGAGGAGCAAATGCCTCCACCTCAGGAGCAAGCGGCTCCGCCTGGGCCTGAGGCCCAGGAGCAAGGCCCCCCGCCGGGCGCCGCCCGCATCGGCGTAATAAATGGCGAGGTTTCTACCATGCGCGGGGACAGCGGAGAATGGGTGGCGGCCATCGTGAACGCGCCAGTCGTCACGGGCGATACGGTGGCGACGGCCACTCGCTCGCGCGCTGAAGTCCAACTGGACTTCGCGAACGTTCTGCGCATGGACCAAAATGCCGATGTGAAAATCGCCGACCTTGCGCAAAAGCACATTCAACTGCAGGTGGCAAGCGGGACCATCGACTACACGGTGTTCAAGGGCACGGAAGCGAACGCGGAAATCGACACACCCAACATGGCCGTAATTCCCCAGGGCGAAGGCGTTTACCGCATCCAGATCGGCGCGGAATCGCAAACGGAACTCACGGTGCGCAAGGGCCGGGCGGAGGTTACAACTCCGCAGGGCAGCATGACCGTGGAAAAAGGCCAGGTTATGTACATTAGAGGCACGGACAATCCCGAATACCAGATCGCCGATGCCGCGCCCAATGACGACTGGGATAGATGGAATAACGATCGCGATCACGACATCGAGAAAGCCCAAAGCTGGCAGTACGCGAACCGCTATTACGCGGGCGCCCAGGATCTTGATCAGTACGGCCAGTGGGAAAATACGCCCGACTACGGTTATGTCTGGGCTCCGAATGTTGGGCCGGATTGGGTGCCCTATTATGACGGCAATTGGACGTGGGAGCCCTATTGGGGATGGACTTGGGTTTCGTATGAGCCCTGGGGCTGGGCGCCTTACCACTACGGTCGCTGGTGCTGGTGGGGGAGCCGATGGTGCTGGTGGCCGGGGGCCGGATACTGGGGTCCGCGGCCCATGTGGGCGCCGGCCTTCGTCTCCTTCCTCGGATTCGGCTTCAGAGGCCTGGGGTTCGGACTCGGTCTTGGTTTCGGTTCGATTGGCTGGTGCCCGCTGGGGCCCTTCGAGAGGCCTTTTGCCTGGTGGGGACATGGGAACGGATACCGTGCTGCTAATATTATGAACGCCAACAATTTTTATGGTGGCCGGCGTCCCTTTGGAAATTTCCCCGGGCGCTACACTTCCAACCTCCAGGCGGCGCTTACCAACCCGAACATCCGGCGCGCTATAACCACCATGCCGGCGGACCAGTTCGGAAGAGGCATGGTGAGAGGGTTAGGACGCAGCGTGGATGAGGCCACTCTGCGGCAGGGGCGGATGGTCCAGGGAACTCTTCCTGTCGTTCCCACACGCGCGAGCTTGATGCCGGGTAATCGCCTGGCCAACCCCTCTGCAATTCCATCGCGGGCCGTCAGCAACACACGCTTCTACAGCAGGAGTCCGGTTACTGCCCGTCCCGAGTCCTTCAATCAGCGAGCCGCACAGATTCAACAGATGGTCCGGCAGAACCCACTTGGGACGTCGAACTATGGCGCAAGGTCGAACGCGAACTCAGTGGGGAGGTTCGGTAACGCGGGAGGCGCAGCCGGCGGCGGCTCTGGAAACGTGAGCCGGTTCGGGTACTCGAACACGAGGCCGACGACGCCTTATACTCAGGGTCAATCAGGCAACTCAGGCTGGCGCGGGTTTAGTTCGCGTGCCCCTTCTTCATCGTCGGCACAAGGCGGCCAAGCGCCTCGTAGCTTCACCAATAGTGCGCCCTACAACGCGACGCGGCCTCAATCGGCGCCTGCTGGCCGGAGCTTCCAGCCCCGGTCTTCCGCTCCGCAGCAAGGGAGCAACTGGGGCGGCTGGCAGAGATTCTCAGGGCAAAGCCAGGCGGCGCCCTCGACTAGGGGAGGGGGCTGGAATGCTCCTGCTCCTGCGCCGCGCTCGCAGTACTCAGCCCCGAGTTGGGGCCGCCTCTCCTCCCGCCCAGAGGCGCAATCCTACAGCGGGTACGGCAGTCGTCCCTCGCTGAACATTAATAAGCCTATCGTGGTCGAACGACCCGCGGCGCCGCGCTCCTATGGAGGCGGTGGACATTCCGCGCCGTCAGGTGGTGGCCGCTCGTACTCCTCGCCGGCGGGTGGAGGGCGTGGGTATTCCGCTCCATCAGGCGGGGGTCGGGGATCCTCCGGTGGCGGCCACGGCAGGCGGTGAGCGAAGGTGTCAGGCGCCAGGTGTCAGGCGAGTGAGAATCTTCTGAGTCCTGGCTCATGACGTCTGACTCGTGACTCCTGAACTGACCCCCGATACCCGGCGCCTGAAACCCAGTGCCGGCGCCTATGCCTGACACCCCAACTGAAACGTGACACTCGCCACCCGACACCTCTAGAACCTAATTCTTGACCCTCCATGACCCTCCAAGCACCTGACATCTGACACCTGACCGTATACAATAGTCACATATGCTACAACCAAGCGATCTGCAGGCTGCCACAACTGCGCCACTCGAAGAGATTGAGTCAATTCTGAAGGCCGAACATCAGGACCCGTTCCACATTCTCGGCGCGCACGTCGCGGAGTGGGAAGACAAGCCAGTCGTTGCCATCCGCTGCTTCCTGCCGGGAGCCGAGCAAGTTTGGGTGTTGCGCGACTCGGGCGTTTTTCTTTCGCAACGCATCCATGAGGACGGATTCTTTGAGGCCGTGTTCCCGAACGAGACCCAGATTTTCCGATATCGGCTTCGCGCCCGTTACGGGGAGGACGACGAGCCGGAGTTTGAAGACCCTTACCGATTTTCCCCGGTCCTCTCCGACTTCGATCTTTACCTTCTAGGCGAGGGCAAACACTACAAGTCTTACGAGAAACTCGGCGCTCACGTGATGGAGCTTGAGGGAATTCCAGGCGTAGCCTTTGCCGTGTGGGCTCCGAACGCGCGACGGGTGAGCGTGGTGGGGAACTTCAACAACTGGGACGGCCACCGTCATCCCATGCGGGTGCGCGGAGGTAGCGGCATCTGGGAACTGTTCGTCCCGGGCCTCAGAGAAAGTGAGATCTACAAGTATGAGATCAAGGGCCACAACGACTATCTGGGTTTGAAGGCGGACCCGTTGGCCTTCTATGCAGAACTCCGCCCTAACAATGCTTCCATCGTACACGACATCAAGGGCTATGCGTGGCAGGACCAGGCATGGATGGAAGCGCGCGCCCAACGCCAGCCCCTCAAGGCGCCTCTTTCCATCTACGAAGTTCACCTCGGGTCCTGGCGACGCGGCGAAGGCAACCGCTTGCTCAGCTATCGTGAACTCGCCGAACCACTGGTGGACTATGTGCGTGACCTGGGGTTCACTCACGTCGAACTGTTGCCGGTGATGGAGCACCCGCTGGATGAATCCTGGGGCTATCAGACCGTCGGTTACTTCGCGCCGACCAGCCGCCACGGCACGCCCCAGGATTTCATGTATTTCGTCGACTACTGTCATCAGCACGGCATCGGCGTAATCCTGGACTGGGTGCCGGCGCACTTTCCTTCCGATGCCCACGGCCTGGCTTACTTCGACGGCACGCACCTTTACGAGCATGATGACCCGCGCTTGCGCGAGCATCCCGACTGGGGCACGCGAATCTTCAATTACGGCCGGGCGGAAGTCCGGAACTTCCTCTTGACTAGCGCCCTCTTCTGGCTGGAAAAATATCACGCCGACGGGTTGCGTGTGGACGCCGTGGCGTCAATGCTCTACCTGGATTATTCGCGCAAGTCCGGAGAATGGATCCCTAACCGATACGGCGGAAACGAAAACCTGGATGCCATCGATTTCATCAAGCGGTTTAACGAACTCGCTCACCAGGACCGTCCCGGCATGCTGACTATCGCAGAAGAGTCCACCGCTTGGCCGGCGGTTTCACGCCCCACGCACATGAGCGGCCTGGGGTTCAGCCTGAAGTGGAATATGGGCTGGATGCACGATATACTAGTTTACTATTCGAAGGACCCCGTCCACCGCAAGTATCACCACCACAACCTCACCTTTTCGCTCCTTTATGCCTTCAATGAGAATTTTGTGCTGGTGCTTTCGCACGACGAAGTGGTCCATGGCAAGCGCGCGCTGCTTGCGAAAATGCCCGGTGACGCGTGGCAACAGTTTGCGAACTTGCGCTCGCTTTATGCCTTCCAATTTACCCATCCCGGCAAGAAGATGCTCTTCATGGGCGGTGGAGCTCGGCCAGTGGAACGAGTGGAATTCAAGCCAAGCCCTGGACTGGAACCTGCTGGACTACGAACCCCACCGCCAGGTAAAGCAACTGGTTTCGGACCTGAACCGCCTTTACCGGGCGGAGCCGTCACTGTACGAGGTCGATTTTGAATGGCAGGGGTTTGAGTGGATCGACTTCCACGATGCCGACAGCTCGGTGCTTGCTTTCCTGCGCCACGCGCGTGACCCAAGGAATCATCTGGTTGTGGTCTGCAACTTCACGCCTGTCGCCCGCGCCGGCTATCGGATCGGCGTGCCGGAGCCACGCTTCTACCGGGAGGTCCTCAATACTGACGATGCGAAATATGGCGGGAGCGGCGTTACCAACGCGCTTGGCCGGCAGGCGGTGCCTGCGCCCTGGCAAAATCAACCCTGTCATCTTGAGATAACCTTGCCGCCTCTGGCCGTCGCTGTTTTCAAGCCGGAACTCTAGGTTGTGCCGAGGCCCCGCGAACGGCAGAGATCCTTCGGCGTCCCAACGAGCGTGACTGCCTCAGGATGACCATTAGGTCGGGGGACGCGCTACATCCCGAGGACCAGCCGGTCCACCCGCTGGCCTACGTCTCGCAAATAGGCTTCATCGCCGGCGTCGAGCTCGGTTGTGGCATAGCCAGTGTAGCCAGCGTCCGCGAAGGCCTTGCGGACCGCGGGCCAGTCGATATCGCCTTCTCCCAGGTTAACCCAGCGGTAGCCATCCTCGAGTCGCTTGAAGTCCTTGAGGTGGACTTTGACGATTCGCTTGCCCAGATTACGAATCCAATCCTGCGGATAACCGTAAAGCACCACGTTGCCGACGTCGAAATACGCCTTCACCCAGGGGCTCTGAAATTCGTCCACGTACTTTGGGAACTCGAGCGGGCTGAGAAGGAATTTGTTCCAGACCTCCTCGATGCCGATGACGACTTTCAGCTCCTCGGCCAGGGGGATTAACTTCCGAATCTGCTTCTGGGAGCGCACCCACGCCTCGCGGTAGCTTGTCTGTGGGTTAACGACGGCTGGTACCAGCAATACCGCCTCCGCTCCCCAAAGCTTGGCGTTCCGGAGCGAAGTCCGCATCCCGTCAAGGCTCTTCTCCACCACCGCAGGATCGCTCGAGGAGAGCGGATTGTCCCAGTGGGCCATGTTCATCACGGAGTGGATCTTGACCTTGGCGTCTTCAGCCGCTTTCTTGATTTCCTGGGCTTCGTGCTCGTCGCTTACCGTCTGGCCCTCGACAGCCTCGAAACCCACTTCCCGCACCAGCCTGAATCGCTCGGCGTAGCTCAATTGCTTGGGCAGCATGCTGATCTGGAGGGCTTTCTTCATGTGACCCGCCTCCGGCATGGGAGACGCCCAAGAAGCCCCCAGCCCACTGCCCAGCGCCGTTACTCCCGCGACAATCGAAGCCTTCAAGAAACCTCGTCGTGACTTATCGTCTTTCATTTCACCCTCCCCTTTTCCGTGTTCTCTGTGGCCAGAAGAGATTTAAACCCACTGAGACCCTCCGCGGTCTCTGCGTTGAGCTTTTTGAGGCACGGAGAAAACGTCTCGGTCGCGGCTCCGCCCCGCTGCGCCCAGCAGGCGCTAATTCTTAGGACTCCGGCATGCGTGCTTCACGTTTATGCGAATTTGGAGATATCGATTTTCGGGTCGAGTACTTCCTTGGACTTCATCAATTCGTCCCACGCAACCAACTTGCCCGTGTACGCGGCCGTGCGCCCCAGCATGGCGGTAAGCGCGGACTCTGCGCCCTGTGCTGCCTGGTTGTGGAATTCGCCCCCCGTGATGCTCTCCACAAAGCCTTTTTGTTTTTCCGAATCGGATTCGTCCAGGGAGCCCTTGAACGTCCCCGCGACCGAGAACTGGCCGGTTCCCTGTGCAGGGCCAAGGCCCGCGTCCCAAGGCTCGGCTCCAGCGATGCTGACTCGAGAGTCGTAGTGCACTTCCGAGCTGCCCTTGGTGCCGAAAAACCGTGTTGCAGCGTCAAAGGCCGGGCTGTCAAATTGCGTGGATCCAAAACTGACCTGCACATGATCCGGATAAGTGAAGACCAAATTGAAATTGTCCCAGCAATCCCCCGCATCGGTGCGCAGCTTGCGTCCGCCCCCGCCCACGGCATATTCAGGATGCCCCTGCAGAGTCCAGTTGCACATATCAATGACATGGATGTTCTGCTCGACGATGATGTCTCCCGAGAGTGCGCGGTCCCACACCCAGTTTCGAAGCCTTTTCTCCTCCGGAGAAGCGTTCGGCCACTCGGGACGATCAATGTGCCCGCAGTAGTAGTAGGCCAAGCCACAACCGATCTTGCCTAACGCGCCTCCGTGGATGCGCCTCACCAACTCAACGTGTGGCGGCGCTTTGCGGATTTGAAACCCCACTTCCAGGCTGAGCTTTCCCTGGGCTTTCTCGCCAATGCGGATAACGCGCTTGGCGCCCGGCACGTCCACCGCGACGGGTTTCTCGCAATACACGTGCCTTCCGGCCGCCACCACGGTTTCCAGGTGCAGAGGGTGGAAGTAAGGAGGAGTCGTGATGAGGATGAAGTCCAACTCCTTCAAGGCCGCGATCTGCCGGTAAGCTTTCGGGCCCCGGAAGAGTTGCGATGAATCGATGGGCCCGTAACCCTTCGCCTGCTGGAGCTGATCGAAGTATTTACGGCCGGCCTCCAGTTGGTCGGCGAAGAGATCCGCAAGGGCCACTACGCGTGTGTTGGTGTTGTTCACGAACCCTGCTCCTACCGCCGTGCCGCGCCCTCCACAGCCCAAAATCCCCAGGCGCACGGCCGAGTTCGCTGCCGAACCTCGCACCGCGCCAGGTTTCACGATCATCACGCCCGCCGCAGTTGCGGCCGCCGCGCCAAGAAACGTTCTCCGACTAACCTTTTCATTCGCGCCATCCGCCATGAATATTCCTCCCCCTGGTTTTCTCCTAATTCCCGAGTTCCTGAATATAAATATCCTTGAAGCGGATCCTGACTCCGCCTCCGGTATGTAGTTGTAGCCCGATTACTCCCTCCGTGAATTTCGGCGCCGGATCGGTGAAGTCCACAATTTGAACGCCGTTCAGCCGCGTGATGATGTGGTTTCCATGCGCGAGAATCTCGAGGTCGTTCCAGTTCCGGGGCTTGATAGCTCGCTCGCCCTCGGGCGTCGGCAGTGCAACCCAGCCGCGTCCACCGCTTTCATAGAGTCCACCCGTATGCCGCGTTGGATCGACTTCTACTTGCATGCCCTCAATGTCCGGCCCGGTTTTAGGCGATTCGCCTGTGATGCGCGAGCGGGTGAAGACTCCGCTGTTCCCGTCAGTCTCACACTTGAATCGCAGGCGAAGATGGAAGTCGCGATACGTCCTTTCGGTCGTCAGGTAACCGTATTTGCCCACCGTGCTTTCGCCAAGAATCGCGCCGCCATCCACTACCCACTTCTCAGAGCCGTTTGTTTTCCAGCCGCTCAAGTCTTTGCCGTCGAAAAGCGGGACCCAAGTTTTTTCCGCTGCGGCCTGTCCAAAAGCAGCTTGAGCGGTCGCAAAAAACAGCACGGCAAACCATGCAGATAAGCACCTCATATAAAGACTCCTTACAGCGTGCTGAACGGTACCGCTTGAGCGCAATACTATTCCGATCAGGTGCTTTCAGGGGACTCCTACCGAATCGGCACCCCCATAAACGCTGTGATAATAGTCGCATTAGGGGCCCGAAATCCAGCAAAAGAATTCTGACGACTGTTAGAGAGGAGTGACAATGGCTGAGGTTCGGCTGCGCGTTGATGAGAGCGGCCGAGTGGTCCCTCCGGCGCCCTTGCGCCAGGCTCTCAACATCCGCCCCGGGGACCACGTGCTGGCCGGCTCGAGGACGAAGGTAGGATCACGATGCTGAGGCACCGCCTCCAGCAAGCGCAGCGGCACATCGCGGTAATTTCTGAAACCTGGGCGTCACTGGCAGACGAGTTGATTGCGGAGCGTCGCGAGGCCGCGAAGTATCGCTAGCATCGGGCTGGATAGTTAGTCTTCCCAGCCGACGTTGACTGCGTGCCTCTCGATCTCGTCAATCCTCATACTCGCGGAACTCGGTCTGGACCTTCCTTGCTTCTTCGACGTTATGCACGCTGACTTGAATTGAGAGACCTTTCGCCGGGAACTCCCGCGAGATCCTCGCCAACCAGGAGGAGAAATCGTCCCCGTAAATGCGCCATATTACCAGCGGTTTATGCTGCTGAATCTTCTTCCAGCCGGCGAACGTTCCAGGCTCATCGCACATCACGGCTTCCAGGTTCAGCTCAAGTGCATCTATTCCGGGGACCAATACCAAATCGTCGATCGCCCACAAGGCTGTACCATGGAGGTGAAACGCGACACAAGGGAAGGCTGAGGAAAGTTCCCTATCGAAGGGCAAAACAAACTCGCGATAGAGTTTCGGCGAGAGCAAAGCCATGGCGTCTTCCTGAAGCCAAAGGAGCCTGTCGGGTGCCCAGGCGCGAAGCGCCGATTCCAAGGCCACATATCCCTCGGACGAAGGCGGGATCAGCTCCAATTGTGCCTGGGCCATCTCGCGCCAGATTCGCGCGCACTGACCCAGCGCAGGCACAACCAGATCTGGGGTATCTAATAAGTCCAAAACAAACTGCGATGAGCCGCGCATAGCGGCGAGAATGTCCGATGGCCCGCGCATGAGGGTCGGTGAGACTTGGTATCGCCCCCTGGAGTGCTCGACGAGCGCCTGCATCAGTTCAAGCAGCCGTTGTGCCCACGGATTCTCCAACACCGGCCGGTCCCACTCCCAGCTTTCCAAATCGCGCAGGCAAGGCTCTGCCCAAAAACTGGTGGGGGATGACATGATAGTGCACCCGGCAATAGCCTCCAGCCAGGGAATACTGGGAAACGGCGAGCAAGTGAAAGGAAAATCGCCTATACCACGCTGGGCCTCCCAGCGCTCATCGAAGTCTTTGAAAAGTTCATCGATGAGAATACTCTCCGGTTTCACGGCGCCCGGCCCGATTCCCGCCATCACCCGTGGATATGCCTCGTTCGCGAAGAAGCCGATGCTGACGCCCCAGGAAGGCCGATCCATTTCGGCATGATTCCAGAAAGCTTGATGTCTGATGAGGGTATCTTGTGCCATCGAGTTGTGACCTGGTATGTCTCGCATGACTCAATTGGCCCCGTCATCTAATCTCGGCCGCCGGCGAAGCCTAAAGAGACTTTTCCAAAATGAAGCAAGGCTAAATATCAGGGGATAGGAGCGTGTGCGCTACGGCTCGAATCTCTTCAGCCGTGCCGCGGAAGGCCCACACTTGGCTCACATCTTCGCAACATTGTCGGCCGGTGCCAGGGCCGATAGCGGGGACGTGATACTCCAGTTCGCTAAACTGCCCCATCTGGTCGTTCACGTTGCAGGCCTGCGTCGAGTAGCCGCGGTCCTCTGTTTCGGTCCAGGGAACGTCCACGTATTCGCCGGAGGGGCTTACTGCAAAGTTGCGGATGATGAGAGTTTCGCGCCGCTCCGTCTTGTTGTGGTACCCGACTCGACCCGCCGAAGCTACTGCGCGGATGCCGATCTTATGCTGTCCAGGAGAGCGCATCCGGTACCGGACCAGGCGGTCGTTCACGACAAGATCCCCGCTGGGAACCGTTCCAAAATAGACTCGCGGTTCGCTCCGGACGTACGTGGGCACCAACAGATCGCCGCCGTGGGGCATCTGGATCAGGTTCCAGAGGCCCACCTGGGCGGGCTCGCCGCCCGTGATCTCAAGGGTGGTACGCTGAGTGTAGCCAGCATATGCTACGCTAATGCCGCGGACTGCCTTCTCGTACCGGAGCGGATTCGCCGCCGGCTCTACTGATTTCGTGATTTCCACTTCCACCGTCTTCTTCACGCGTGACATCTTCACCTGGAGCCGGTTCACCAGCCGCGAGTTGTTCTCGGCCCGATAGTTGCCCGGATCAAGTTCCCGGGGCTGCCAGTAAGTCCCGAGATCCACGTTGGGGTAGCAGGGGAAGAAGATGTCCACCTCAGGTGCAAGCCAAGTGCGGTCGCCGCCTGAGTTCTGCCACTCAGCGCTTGCGTAAAACGCCGAGGCCGTGCCCACCGTCGCGAGCGAATGGTGGGTCCAGTAGAAATTCTCGTCATCGGCCGCGGCGAACAGCCCCAGAACTCTGCCTCCGTACGGTAGCAGCAGAACCCGGGTTCCGTCCGGGCCTCGCCAGGTTTCTGTAGCCTTTCCCACCGCACGCAAGGTTTCCACCAAGTGTTGGTAAGTCATGACGCCACTCCAGGGACGCACCCCTCGTGAAATGCGTAGGGGCGGTTCGTGAACCGCCCCTACGAGTTTTGCATCGCCGACTCGGTCGCTAGGAGGTCTAGGAAAGCGTAACCCTCCTTGGACGGTTTCTTACGATATCAGATTCTGATACCGCGAAGGTGGGAATTCCACAATCGCCGACCGTACCACTTATCAACGAGTTGGAGGCATAGCTCACCTTGCACGGAGTGGTTCCCCAATGGCCCATGGAGAATCTCTTGAATCAATTGGGTATGTCGTTGCACGATAGCGGGTGAAACGGCGTGATCCTCCACGCGATTTAGGTTTTCAGGGATGCCCGTAAACATCGACGGATGACTACGGCACCGGACGACAAGCCGTTTGCCTGTTGCATCGCGCCCCGGCTCAGGCCAGAATAGGGCTGGCGGCGGTTGTTGGCCGGGGCTCCTCAGATCGCGAGGGGAGCGAACGCGCACCCGACAATGTGGGTCGCGCCACACGCCGAATCTGAATCTCGAGAGTTCTGCAGGCACAGCGCTGGAACGCCGGCGTTGCGTTTCTGGGGGCGGCATGAAGGCCACAGTAAGTGTTTTGGGTTTAGTCGTGGTGCTGGCCATTGTCTGGTTCATTATCAAGGCGCAGTTTACCCAGGGTCCGACGGGCGGAGCCCCGCCCAAGCAGGTGATCGACGTGGTGGGTGTGAAAACTGATCTGCTGGCGATCGCGCAGGCGGAGCGCATTTACCTGGCCAGCCACGGGTCCTACGGCAGCATCGACCAGCTTCAGCAGGACGGAGCGATCAGTTTCTCCGGCACCAACCGTCGGGGCTACAATTACGCGGCCGACCTCGACGACGGCCAGCATTTCAGCATAACGGCGGCGCCTTCCGACCCCGCCAAGGAAGGCTGGCCCACACTGTCGATAGATGAGAATATGCAAGTGACGCAAAAGTAGAGCGAGGTTCTCATGCGAGTAGAAGCTCGAGCACCGGCAAGAGTAGATCTAGCGGGCGGGACGGTTGACATCTGGCCGCTCTACCTTTTTCATCCGGGGGCACAGACGGTTAACATTGCAATCCGCTGTTACGCCTCCTGCGTGATTGAGACGCGGCCGGACCGGCGTATCAATCTGGTCTCCCAGGACCAGGGAATTCAGGAGACTTTTGAAGACCTTGATGATCTGGTGCGAGGCAAGTCCCAGTTGCCTTTGGTTCGAGAGTTGGTGCTCTTTTTCGAGCCGCACCGAGGGTTAAACATTGAGACCAGTTCGCAGGTTCCCGCTGGCGCCGGTCTGGGCGGTTCCTCCGCCCTTAACATCGCGCTTTGCGGAGGATTGGCGCGCGTTACCGGCAAGCGCGTTACCCGCGCGCAAATCCTGGAAATCGCTAAGAATGTGGAGGCCATCGTGATCCGCGTTCCTACCGGCTGGCAGGACTATTTCCCGGCGCTTTACGGTGGGGCGAACGTTGTCCACTTGCAGCGGGACGGTGTGAAACGCGAAAAGCTTCCTATCTTCGTTTCCGATATCGAGAAGCGTTTTGTCCTTTGCTACACCGGCCAGCCTCGCGATTCTGCCATCAACAACTGGGAAGTGATGAAGTCCCACATCGATGGCGACGAGCAAGTGCTGCGCAATTTCGACCAGATTACGACCATTGCCAGCCAGATGCGGGAAGCCCTCCTGACTGGAGACTGGAAGGACGTGGCGGAGTTGCTGGCTCTGGAGTGGGAAAACCGCAAACAGAATTTCAAAGGCATTTCCACGCCCACTATCGAGACCATCATAGAGCAAACGCGGAAACGAGGAACGGTCGCGGCCAAGGTCTGCGGGGCTGGGGGCGGAGGTTGTGTGGTCCTCATGGTGGAGCCCGGAACGAAGCCTGCGGTCGAGGATGCGCTGACGCAACTCGGAGGGCAGATCATCAACTTCGCAGTTTCGCGCACCGGCCTGGAAGTCTGGGCGGACCAGCCTGGACGAGCTCGGGAAAACCCTGAGGCCGGCATGCCATGACGCTTGAAGATTTCTTTCTTCTTAATGGAGAGCTCCGGCCCATTTGGCGATTCTTTCTGTCGCTCGTGTTGATTTTCCTGGCCTATTCTGTTGCTAACCCTCTGGCCAAAGAAGTTTCGGGTCATGTTCTGAGAGCCGGCGCGTGGTACGGAATCTTCTCCTTCACGAACCTTCTCCTGCTGACGGCACTCTTGGGCTCTTTCAAAGTGATGACTCAGATCTTCGAGCATAAGCCCCTTGGCGTGGTTGGCCTGGCATTCCATCCTTGCTGGGTGAGAGAACTTTGCGTGGGTCTCGGCATCGGGGGGATCATGATGGTCTCTGTGGGCGGAGTCGAAGCCTTATCCGGTCTGGCGCGCTTCGCCCGTAACCCGCTTCCGGCCAGGGCGGAGCTTGCTGCCGGCGGCGGTTTGTTCCTGCTGTTGATAATCGCCGCGACAAACGAGGAGCTGGTTTTTCGAGGATATCCCTTTCAAAGGCTTGTGGAGTCCCTGGGGCCGGTCGGAGCCGTCACCGTTAGCTCTGCCTTCTTTGGTTTGGCGCATCTCGGGAACGCTCACCACACCTGGATTTCAACCGTCAATACCATGCTCGTAGGCGTGCCCCTTTCCATCGCCTATCTTCGCACGCGTTCGCTGTGGATGCCGGTGGGTATGCACTTCATATGGAATTACATACAGGGTTTTGTCTTTGGGCTTCCGCTGAGCGGTTACACATTTTCCACATCCTTGCTCAAAGCTCAGGTTCACGGCGCCGCCTGGTTGACCGGCTCCAATTATGGACCCGAGGGTGGGCTCGTCTGTACCTTCGTAGTCGTCGGTGCGGGAATTTTCCTTTTCACCTCAGCAAGCATCAAAATGAGTAGGAGAATGAGGGAATTGGTCTTCGGCCCCTTCGCGGACACCGCTCAGAGCGCGGCTGTTCACGTTTCGAGGGGACCTGATCTTGAGAGCGATGGAGTGACTTGAATGCCCGGCTTGCACTCGCGGACAATGGGGAAAGACGCGATGTTGTGGCTGCGCGGCCTTGCAGGGTTCTGTTTGGCGCTTGCGTTATCGCCCTCAGTTTTCCCCAAGGAGGAGGTCCAGCGCGACTTTCACATCCGGCTTATCCGTGGCTTGCTGCGAGAAATTGCGGTAAGCAAAGTGTCTCTACCCGAGGGTAAGAAAGGGGTGCGCGTGGACTCACACGGCAAGCTGGACAAGGCCGACGCTGATTCCCAGCTCAGGGTCAACGGCATGGCTATCAAGTCTGGTGTACCGGTAGAGATCACTAAGATCACGTTCAAGCCCGCCGAGATTGTCTTCGAGCTTGACGGTGGAGGGAAAAAGCGCTCCAAGTGGTACCAGCACCTCGAGGTAGGGATGGGAACGATACCTACTCCCGTCGTCCAGCAGCCGTCCGTGATTGCAGGCGGCTCGTCCGTCACCCTGGCGTTCTCCAGCAAGGTTCCGGAACTGAGCGTCGATCAGGTTAAGCAAGCTCTGGGAAATGTGCTCGATTTCAGCCGCCACTCGCCGACCGTCCTTTATTCGCAGGATGTGCCACCCAAGTATAAGGATGCCATCAAGAAGCACAAGGTGATCGTCGGCATGGACCGCGACGCCGTCCTTTCATCCAAGGGTCCGCCGGACCGAAGGGTACGCGAAGTGCGCGAAGGCGCCGAACAGGAGGATTGGATCTACGGAATACCTCCCCACGTGCTCTTTGTTACCTTCGACGGGGATACCGTGACCAACGTCCATCAATACTAAACGAGCAGCCGCGGGTAGGCTTAGGGCTTGCCCTACCCCAGGTTCATGAACGAGCATTGGAAGCCAGGAGTAAGAAGCCGGAAGAAGTAGTGCAGGGGACGGCAAGCCGTCCCCCTACCGACGGCGGTGGGAAAATCCGCGAGAGGACGGGCTTTGCGGGTGGTGAATCTATCGGGAACCTGCTTGGGTGAAATCGTAGCCGCGCGCAGAAGGCAGCTCGGTGAAGAGCGGGCGCGTACGCCGCTCAATGCCCTGAAGCGGGCAGCCAAGGCAAGGTCGGAAAGGCGCGACTTGGCCGCCGCTCTCTCTGGCGGCCCTCTGCGGGTTATCGCGGAGCTGAAGCGCGCCTCACCTTCGCGGGGAGTCCTGCGGCCACAATACCGCTGCCGCGGAATCGCCCGAAGTTACGAAGCTGCCGGCGCCTCAGCTCTTTCCGTACTGACCGAAGAGCGTCACTTCCTCGGTTCGCTTCACGACCTGGAAATGGTTCGCGCCGCAGTCCGCTTGCCGGTCTTGCGGAAGGACTTCATCCTCGAGGAGTACCAGATCTACGAATCTGTGGCGGCGGGCGCGGATGCTCTGTTGCTCATCGTAGCGGCGCTTTCCGATGAAGACCTGCGCAGGTTCATTGAACTTTGCCACGGCCTGCGAATTGCTGCCCTGGTGGAGGTTCATGACGAGTTCGAACTCGAGTGCGCTCTTACGGCCGGCGCCAGAATCATCGGAGTTAACAACCGCGACCTCACCACACTCGAAGTGGACCTGGAGACTTCGTTCCGCTTGCGCTCTGGAATTCCAGCGGGGAGTATCGCGGTGAGCGAGAGCGGAATTAAAACCTGGGAAGATTTGCGCCGCATTGCTGAAGCGGGTTACCGGGCAGCCCTAATCGGGGAGAGATTTATGACCGCGGCCGATCCTGGCGCGGCATTGCGGGAAATGCTGGAAAGCCTGAAGGCGCGCTCCGCCCCAAGCTTGTCATCCTGAGGAGTCCGCCATTCTGATTGGCGGACGACGAAGGATCTCCGCAGTTCAGAGGGAAAGTTTGTTGCGTGACCGTGCAAAGAAACGACAGGGATTCTTCGGCCCCGAAGGACAGGGGCCTCAGAATGACAGGGGGCCAACCATGTCATTCCGAAGAGTCGTTGAGGGCATGAAGCATGCCGACCCGTGTCAAAATCTGCGGAATAACACGACTCGAGGATGCGCAACGGGCGGCCGATCTGGGAGCGGCGGCACTCGGATTCAACTTTTATCCGCCCTCCCCCAGGTACATTGAGCCGGCAGCGGCGAGCGCGATCATCCGGTGCTTGCCGTCCTCTGTCACCGCCGTTGGCGTCTTCGCGAATGAAACGGATGCGGGGCACGTGATTTCACTTGCGCGAGAGGCAGGTGTAGCAGCCGTCCAGGTGCATGGTCCGGCGTTTCCGGCTCTGGATGAATTGCTTGCCGCTTTCACGCTGGTGGTGGCGGTGGCGGTTCGGGAAGGATTCAAGCCGGAAGACCTCCGCCAGCTCAAAGCGAGCGTATACTTGCTCGACGCCTTTGACCCAGTCCTGCCCGGCGGCACCGGAAAGAACATTCGACTGGAGCGCCGCGCGGGAAGCAAAGCAGTACGGGCCGATCATCCTGGCCGGCGGGCTGACCCCTGAGAACGTTGCCCGGGCTGTTCGAGAGGTCCGGCCTTTCGCCGTCGACGTGGCAAGCGGCGTCGAGTCGGCTCCGGGAATCAAGGACGCTGCCAAGCTGCGGGCTTTTTTTGCCGCGGTAGCGGAAGCAGACAAGGAGTGATTTTGGAGTGGGGCAGCTTGCTGCCGCTTTCCTTCGCCGGAAGTTTGCTTCCGGCAGCGGGTGACGATTGGCGCTTCCGCCCGCAGGCCGGTGAGACATCAGTTACGAAGCTTGACTCGTTGATCACGGATTGAAAACCAATGGAATCGGAACAGAAACACCCTAACATCGTAGCAGCATCGTCACGACAACATTCATGGCCTGATGAGCGCGGCCGTTACGGAGAATTCGGTGGCCGCTATGTGCCTGAAACGCTCATGCACCCTGTGGAGGAACTCGAACAAGCGTATCAGGCTGCGCGCAGCGATCCGAAGTTTCAGGCCGAGCTTGCGCACCTTTTGAAGCATTTCGCAGGAAGGCCGACGCCGCTCTTTCATGCCCAGCGCCTGACCGAGCATCTGAGCGGGAGCGCAAATTTACCTGAAGCGCGAGGACTTGCTGCACACGGGCGCCCATAAGATCAATAACTGCCTGGGGCAGGGCTTGCTCGCCAAGAGAATGGGCAAAACGCGACTGGTGGCGGAAACCGGCGCCGGGCAGCACGGCGTGGCCACAGCCACCGTGGCGGCGCTATTGGGCCTTGAATGCGTCGTCTACATGGGCGAAGAGGACATGGCGCGGCAGGCGCCCAACGTCTTCCGCATGCGCCTGCTGGGTGCAAAGGTGGTTGGAGTTTCCTCCGGCAGCAAGACGCTCAAAGATGCTATTAACGAGGCCATGCGCGATTGGGTGACGAACGTGCAAGACACGCATTACCTGCTGGGCTCGGTGCTGGGGCCGCATCCTTATCCGCTCATGGTGCGCGAGTTTCAGCGGGTAATCGGGCAGGAAACTCGCCGCCAGATGTGGGCGGAAATTGGAAGGCTGCCGGACGCGCTTTTCGCCTGCGTGGGCGGCGGCAGCAACTCCATCGGCCTTTTTTATGATTTCATCCCTGACCGGGAAGTCCAAATGGTGGGCGTGGAAGCTGGAGGGCGAGGCCCGAAATTGGGCGACCATGCGGCGCGTTTTTCCGGTGGAAGCCCTGGGGTGCTCCAAGGCACTTACACCTATGTGCTTCAAACTCGCGGACGGGTTGATTGCAGGCACGCACTCGGTTTCTGCGGGTCTCGATTACGCCGCCGTCGGCCCGGAACACGCGGCGCTCTACCGGCAGGGCCGCGTGGAATACACGCACGTGAGTGATGAAGAAGCGCTCGAGGCCGCGCAACTTCTTTCGCACAAGGAAGGCATAATTCCGGCGCTGGAATCGGCTCATGCGCTGGCGGAAGTCATCAAGCGGGCCCCCAAGATGAGCCGGGATGCAGTTGTTGTGGTCAATCTTTCGGGCCGTGGGGACAAAGATTTGGGGATTTTCCAGTCGCGGGGAGTGTTGTGATCGCCTGCGGCGCTAGCGTGTTACACTGGAGATCGAGGTTGGCCAGATCATGAAGATCAAGGTTGTGCTAGAGCCGAGCGAGGAGGGTGGATACACCGCATACGTTCCCTCGTTGCCAGGATGTATCCGCGAAGGCGAGAACGTCGGGAGGCTATGGCAAACGTCTCCGAGGCTATTGTGCTCTATCTCGAGCCTACCGAGGGTAGTCTGAAGGGCTGAACCTCTCTGAAAAGAATCTGAGCCTTCTGCAGCAGTTTGCCTTCTCCGACAAAGCCAGCATCCCGGCCTAGGGGCAATGTCCATGGTTTCAACAACTCGCATCGAGACCCGGTTTCGCGAGCTGCGCGAGCGAGCAGGCGAAGGGACTGGTCGTGTACCTCACGGCGGGCGACCCCACGCTCGACGCCACAGGTGAACTGCTCGCCGCCCTGGACCGCGCGGGTGTGGACGTGATTGAGCTGGGCGTTCCCTTTTCAGACCCACTCGCCGATGGCCCCGTGATCCAGCGGGCTTCCGAGCGCGCGCTTAAAGCCGGGACGACTCTGCGGCGCATCATGGAGCGATTTCCACGCTGGCGCGAATCCGTCCAAGCGCCTGTCATTCTATTCAGCTATTACAATCCCATCTTGCAGTACGGGCTGGAGAAATTTGCGCGGGATGCTGCGCAAGCGGGCGTGGACGGGGCGCTGGTGGTGGACCTTAGCCCTGAAGAGGCGTCGCCGTACGTGAGCGTCCTGCGCGCACAAAACCTCGATACAGTTTTCCTGGCCTCGCCCACCTCTACGGACGCTCGGCTCGAGCGGGCCTCGAAGCTTTCCACAGGTTTTCTTTATTTGGTTTCCCGCACCGGCGTCACGGGCGAGCGCAACGAGATTTCCTCAAGCCTCCGGCCGCTGGTGGAGCGCGCTCGGCGGCACACTTCGCTGCCCTTGGCTGTGGGTTTCGGCATTTCCAATCCTGCGCAGGTACGCGAGGTGCAGTCAGTTGCTGATGCGGCAGTGGTAGGCAGCGCGGTCGTGCACGCAATCGAAGAGCGGTACGCTGGAGAAGGGGCGGGGGCGATTGAGCGGTTCGCCCGATGGCTCAAAGAGGGAACGGGTGAGAGGCCCGCATGAGCGATCTTAATGGCTGGCGCAAGCGGATCGACGAGATCGACCAAAATCTCGTGAAGCTGCTGAATGAGCGCTCGCAGTGCGCGGTGGAGATAGGTCACATCAAGAAGAAGATGAAGCTGCCGGCCTGGCAGCCGGAGCGCGAGGTGGAGATACTGCGCAACGTCGTGAAATCCAACCCGGGGCCGCTTGACGACGCGGCCATCCGTCGCCTCTTCGAGCGCATCATCGACGAAGCCCGGTCGCTGGAGCGCCATGCAATGGACAGCAGTGGTTCCCTGGAGAAGGAGTAACGGACCATGGTGGTGGTGATGCAAGAGGGCGCGACGGAAGATCAGATCCAGCGCGCCATCAACAAGTTGATGGAGATGGGCTTCGATATTCACCGCTCCACCGGAGCGCGTCACACGGTGCTGGGCGCGGTCGGCGCGAAAATAGATTTTGACGTCCGCGACATCGAGCTCCTGGAGGGCGTTGAGGAGGTCGTGCGGATCTCCGCGCCCTATAAACTGGCCAGCCGCCATTTCCGACCCGAGGGCTCCGTGATTCAACTGGGGAAAGGCGTGGCGGTCGGGGGCGAACAAGTGGTGATGATGGCCGGCCCTTGCAGCGTGGAAAGCCCCGAGCAGATTGAAACCATCGCCGCCTTTTTGGCGAAGCAGGGCGTGCGCGTGCTTCGCGGCGGTGCGTTCAAGCCGCGGACCTCACCCTACAGTTTCCAAGGATTGGGGAAGACGGGGCTGCAACTGCTGCGGGCTGCCGCCGACGCACACGACATGCTGGTCGTGTCGGAAGTGATGGACCATACCCAAATCCCTCTGCTGATGGAGTATGTTGACGTGCTCCAGGTGGGCGCTCGCAATATGCAGAACTATAACCTGCTGAAGGAGGTGGGGAAAGTTTCAAAGCCGGTGCTGTTGAAACGCGGCATTTCCGCGACCCTCGAAGAGCTTCTGCTGTCCGCCGAATACATAATGGTGGGAGGAAATTACAACGTCATTCTCTGCGAACGGGGCATCCGCACCTTCGAGAGCTACACGCGAAACACCCTGGACGTCTCCGCCATTCCCGTCATCAAGAAACTCTCGCACCTGCCGATTATTGTCGATCCGTCGCACGGCACGGGCCGGCGCGATAAAGTCCCGCCCATGGCGCGCGCCGCAGTGGCGGCGGGCGCGGATGGATTGTTGATCGAAGTCCATAACGATCCCGAGAGAGCTTTGAGCGACGGCGCCCAGTCTCTTTATCCGGCGCAATTCGAGCAGTTGATGAAGGAATTGCGAATGATTGCTCCGGCGGTGGGAAGGACGGCTTAGCGCCAAGCTATAGCCGGGGCGAAATCACAATAGTAAATGGTAAATTATAAATTCTAAATGTTCAGGCTTGTACTATTTACTATTCACTATTTACAATTCGTTATGATTTTCGACAAAGTTTCGATCGTTGGACTGGGCCTGATTGGCGGGTCCTGGGGACTGGCTCTGAAGAAGTACGGCTTGGCGCGTCTGCCGCATCGGCTTCGGGCGCGCCTCGACAATTGAGCGCGCCCTCGCGGTGGATGCCGTGGACGAAGGGACGGACGACCTCGGCAAGGCCGTCCGGGATGCCGACCTGATCATTCTCGCGGCGCCGGTGGGCGCAATCCTGGATTGTTTTCCCCGGCTGAAGGGCGTGGCCTCGTCGAAAGCGCTGGTAACTGACGTCGGCAGCACCAAACGGATCATCTGCCAGCGCGCGCGGGAAACTTTCGGCGACGAGCTATTGTTCCTGGGAGGGCATCCCCTGGCCGGCAAAGAACGGTCCGGCGTTGAAAATGCCGACGCAACACTCTTCGTAAATGCGCGCTATGTTCTGACGCCGCTTGAAGAGATGCCATCTTGAGGACACTCGCATCAAGGCTTTCGTCTCCCTGGTCAAAGCTGTTGGCGCGCGGTCGCTTATCATGGACCCCGCCAGCCATGACCGCGCGCTTGCCTTCCTCAGCCATCTTCCCCAGCTTCTTTCCTCCGGCCTGGCCAGCCTGATTGCAGAAGAAAACGTCGAAACGCGACTTCCGCTAGAACTTGCGGCCTCCGGCTTCCGGGATGTGACGCGGCTGGCGGAAAGTCCTTACTCCGTTTGGCGCGACATTTGCCTTACCAACCTCGAGAATATCCAGCAAGCGCTTGAAGCTTTTGTTGAAAAACTCGAGTTTATGAAGCATCACTTAGGCGATGGCGAATTGGAGCGCGAGTTCCAACAAGCTCTGAAGCTACGGGAAAGCCTCCGGGCGGCCAGTCGAAGTTCGCCCAAGCGTCCTGAGGGCATATAATCGTGCAAGTCAGTTGCGGAGCGGGCGCACGAATGCCGTCATGAGAAGGAAGTCGGGACGCAGAATACTTGAGCGGTGCGCTCACCGGGGCGCGTGATCCGCTAGGTCATTGGCTGGCTTGAGACCGCACTACATTAAGGAGCACAGCGTGACGACCTTTTCAAAGTTACTCGCCCTGCCTCTTTTGCTCTTCCTTGTGGCAGGGAAAGAACCCTCTTACCAGGCTGAGATTGAACAATGGCGGCAGCATCGGCAGGCGGCTCTGAAGGCCGACGATGGCTGGCTCACGGTCGCCGGGCTGTTCTGGCTTAAGGAAGGTGAGAACACGGTGGGCGCCGACCCTTCCAACAACGTCGTCTTGCCCAAGGGTTCTGCGCCTAGCAAGGTGGGGGTCTTCGATTTTCACAACGGCAATACGACTTTTCACTCTGCGCCGGGCGTCCAGGCGACGGTAGACGGCAAGCCAGCGACCGCGGCGATTCTGAAGCCCGACGCATCGGGAGAGCCCGACGTGCTGCGAGCTAACGACCTGTCGATGTTCGTTATCAAACGAGGCACTCGCTTCGGCATCCGGCTCAAGGACAAGAACAACGAAGCCAGGAAGGCATTTACCGGATTGAAGTATTTCCCGGTGCACGAGCGCTTTCGGATTACGGCCAGATTTGTCCCGTACGCTACGCCAAAAATGCTGCCCATACCCAACATTCTGGGTGACACCGAGGAGGACGCCAGCCCCGGCTACGTTGAGTTCTCGCTCAACGGCCAACAGTGCCGGCTCGATCCCGTTGCTGAAGGTGATAGCCTGTTCTTCATATTCAGAGACCTGACTTCCGGTAAGGAAACTTATCCTTCCGGCCGATTTCTTTACGCTGTAAAGCCCAGGAACGGCGAGGTGATTCTCGATTTTAACAAGGCGGTGAATCCTCCCTGCGCGTTTACTGACTTTGCGACGTGCCCGCTTCCGCCCCGGCAGAATTACCTTCCAGTGCGAGTGGAGGCAGGAGAGTTGCGGTACGGGCACTAGGTTTCAAAATGTTTGGCTAGCCTTATGTTTTTGGGGGGCGCATCCTACCCTTCGGAGCGGACGTCCTTTGTATCGAGACTGGGGAAGACGTCACCACGGCGTCCCTCGAGCGACTCCAAGGTGTGGCATGGAAATCAATAACGTTGTCATTGTGAGCCTGACTTCACCCAAGGAAAAGATTTGGGGTCAACTGCTTCAGCTCGCCGCCGAAGGTGTGACTGTTCGCGGGATCGAACTCAACTCCTTCGATGATTTCATCCGCCAAGTCGTGGGCCGCGAGGAAAGCACCGTGGCAATGAACCAGGTTTTCTATCCCATGCATCGCGTGGAGCGGGTTGCCCTTGATGAACCCTGGGGGTCCATTCCCTCGCTTTCAGAACGATTCCGCAGCCTGGTTGGATTGAGCATCCAGGAGTACCTCGGAATCGAGACGGCATTGGGCTGATAGGACTGTTGACAGTAGACCGGATCTGTCAGCACGCGCTGCCATTCGAGTCGGGTAGCCGGAGGGGGGTTGACCCCACCGCGAAGGGGCCACGCTACGGATAGCAATTATCCATGACCCTCAATCAAGTAGTGAAAAGGCTCAAGTCGAAATCGGATCCGGCGGCGGTTCGCGGCATGGCGAGGTTCGGTATCACTGCTGCAAAGGCCTACGGCTGGTCCACTCCGGCGCTGAAGAAGTTTGCCGGCGAGATCGGTAAAGACCATGATTTGGCTCTGAGCCTGTGGTCCACCGGAATTCTGGAAGCGCGGGCTCTCGCTGGTTTGATTGATGAGAAGGAAAAAGTAACAGAACGGCAGATGGAGGACTGGGCGAAAGATTTCGATTCCTGGGCGGTGTGCGATGGGAGTTGCCTGAACCTTTTCCGCTACACGCCTTTTGCATACAAGAAATGTTGGGAGTGGAGCCAGCGGCAAGAGGAGTTCGTGAAAAGGGCAGCATTCGCGCTGATGGCATGCCTGACTGTGAGTGATAAGGCGGCAACTGATCGAGCGTTCCTCGATTTTCTTCCGCTCATCACGAGAGAGGCGGGCGACGAGCGGAACTACGTAAGAAAAGGCGTGAACTGGGCGCTCCGTCAAATTGGAAAGCGAAACCGGCGGCTGAACCGGGCGGCCATCAAAACCGCGCGGGAGATCCGCGAGCTGGGTTCGTCGAGCGCGCGCTGGATTGCCTCGGATGCGTTGCGGGAGCTGCAGAGCCCTGCGGTGCAGCGAAGATTGAAGACCTGAATTAGTTTGGGCTCGTCTTAGGGTAGAGGCGGTTTTGCGCCGCCACCCGGCGAGGTAGGCTCGCCACTACAAGACCGAACTGGCCCGGAAGAACAAATTTGACAGCCGCGAAGCAGCGCCGCTATATTGTCTCGAAACCATGGCTTCTCGCACCCTGACACCCGCCAACCAAATCACCATCCTTCGACTGGCTTTTATCCCCTTCTTTGCCATACTGGTTGTGGCTGAAAAATACCGCGGCGCCCTCGCGGTACTCACCGCCGCAGCGCTCTCGGATGTCGTGGACGGGACGGTGGCGCGTCTGCTGAAGCAGGAAACTCCGCTGGGCGTGGCACTCGATCCGATCGCAGATAAACTTCTGATGACCACAGCGTACCTGACCCTGGCCTTCCGGGATGCGTTGCCGTGGTGGCTGACGATTTTGGTGATCGGCCGGGACGCCGTCATTATGATTACGGCACTGCTGATCAGTCTGGTCGCCGGATACCGGCCTTTTCGGCCGAGTATTTTGGGAAAGGCATCGACGGTGGCCCAGGTGTCAACCGTGTTTGCAGCCGTAGGCTTTCAGGCCCACGTACCCTTCGTGCCAGGGCGCTTGGTCGAGCTCTGTGTCTACCTTGCGGCCACCCTGACGATTGCATCCGGTATTCACTATGCGCTCGTGCTCCGCCGTCGCTACGAGCCGCATGCTTAAGAGCAGGCCCCAGGGAGAATTGACGGCACACCAAGGGCGGTGTAGACTGCCCTGGTTGCGGCTCTGGTCGTTTTCCGACATTCTTAGCGGAGTTTCTAGTTCCTCGAATGATCGAAGATCTCAACGTGGGGGTATGAAACGTGGCAACCACCGTATTTCAATACTATCACGAGAATGGCGAGCGGTTTCTGCAAGGCTTAACGAGCCTGCTAAAGATTCCCAGCATCAGCACTCTTCCCGAACACAAACCGGACATCCGGCGTGCTGTCGAGTTTCTGGCGAACGAGCTTCGGGAAATGGGGATGAAAAACGTCGAAATCATCGAAGGCAAAGAGCGCCAGCACCCGCTTCTTTATGCAGAATGGTTGCAGGCGCCTGGCAAGCCGACGCTGTTGCTTTACGGGCACTACGATGTGCAACCACCTGATCCCCTCGAGGAATGGGTCTCGCCGCCGTTCGAGCCCGCCATCCGCAATGACAACCTCTATGCCCGCGGCGCCGTGGATGACAAGGGGCAGACTTATCTTCTCGTCAAAGCGGTGGAAGGATTCCTGAAGACCGAAGGCAAGCTGCCGATCAACATCAAGTTCCTGCTCGAGGGTGAAGAGGAAGTGGGAGGCGAGCACATCGAAGAATACGTGGCGGCCCAGCCGGAACGGCTGAAAGCTGACGCGGCGCTCGTCTGCGACACGGAGATGTTCGCGCCGGAATTGCCCACAATCACCACCGGCCTGCGCGGCCTGGTTTACACCGAACTGGAGGCGCGCGGCGCCGCCCACGATCTGCATTCCGGCTCGTATGGCGGGGCTGCTCCCAACCCGTTCCAGGCCCTGGCGGAGATGGTCAACAAACTCAAGGGGCCGGATGGAAAGATCCGAATTCCGGGGTTTTACAAACGCGTGAAAAAACCGAGCGCGAAGGAATTGGCTGCATGGAAGCGCTTGCCCTTCAAGGAAAAAGAGTTCCTCCGAAAGGAGGTAGGCGCCAGCGCCTTGACCGGAGAGAAAGGCTACTCGGTGCTCGAGCGCCTTTGGGCCAGGCCGACACTCGAGGTTCACGGCATCCGCGGTGGCTTTACGGGCGAAGGCGCAAAGACGGTTATTCCCGCCGTGGGTGTGGCCAAAATCAGTATGCGGCTGGTTCCGGACATGGACCCCAAAGAAGTGATCCGGCAATACACTGCCTACGTGAAAACGATCACGCCTAAAGGCATCAAGACATCGGTGCGGGTGATCAGTTCGGCGCCCGCTTCCGTGGTGAGCACGGAAAGCCGTTGGATCTCCGCCGCGGCCGCGGCCATGGAACAGGTCTTCAAGAACAAGACGGTCTACATCCGTTGCGGCGGCTCCATCCCCATCGTGGGCGTTTTCCAGAAGAGCCTCAAGGTACCCAGCGTCATGATGGGCTTCGGTTTGCCGGACGACAACCTGCACGCGCCCAACGAGAAATTCCACCTGCCCAACTTCTATCGCGGGATTGACGCGGTGGGGAAGTATTTGGAGTTGCTGGGGCAGTGAGGAAGGGCAGTTAAAGAGTCGAAGAGTTGAAGAGTTGAAGAGTCGAGAAGTTGAAGAGTAGAGAACCCGCGGAAGAGAGGCAACAGACAAACCGACGTGAGGAGGTTTAACTCCTCAACACTTGGACTCTTCGACTTCTTGACTTCGTCAGTGATCATCGTCCCCGCACGTCTTCGATGAATTCGTCCACCCGAGTGTAGCCCAACTCCTTAAAGCTCTTCCCGCATCGGCCCTTCCACCGGGTCAAGTTCAGTTTTCCCGGTTTCTTGCGGAGGAGGATGGAGTTGTTGAGCACCTGGAATTCAACCTCCGTTTCAGGCTTCAGCCCAAACCTCTCCCGAAGGTCTTTGGGTATGGTGACTTGACCGCGTTGGCCGATTTTCATATTTTGCAGCATGACTTGAATTGCATACAAATACAAGACGGTTTGGAACCAGGCAGTTGATTTATGTGGTGCGGTCCCGCATCAACTCCCGCAGCCGGCCAGGGTTCGGGGTTTTCCGCGCCCAATGCCTCACATGAAACACGCGGACGGTGCCTGTTGAGGGTGTTCTCTCTTGAACCGAATAGTACACCTTGTACTGGCGGTTGCGCTTTCCGTACAGCAAAAGGCGCACTTCCTGTCCAAGTTCTTCGGACTCGTCCGCAACCCGGCAACGGTGGGGCAAATCTTCCAGTGTTTGTATGGCGGCAATCATGCCATTGAACCACTCTTCTGCTTGCTCGGAGTTCGCCTGTTGCTTGATGTAGCGCGCGATTTCGTCGAGGTCGTTGAAAGCCCTCGGTGAAATCTCAACGTGAAAAGCCATGTCTTTTCCGGAGCCGCCGCTCCGCCTGCTTAAGGGGGATTCCTTCGCCGCGATCGAACTCTTCCATGCCTTGACGGATCGCCACTACAGTCTCGGCACGCTCCAATCGGTCGAGCAAGATCTGATAGCTCTCGGCATCCTGGACGATGAGTTCAGCCCGGCCATTGACTGTTAGAACCAACGGAGCTTTCTTCTCTTTGAGTCGCCCGACGTAATCCTTGAGATTGCGTTGAAACTCGGTCACGGAACGAACTTCGCGAAGGTCAATCATAGCGCGCCTCGATGCCTTAGCATATTTTAAGCATATAATTACATGTCTTGGGCGAACCTGTCAAGGCCCTGGACCAAAAGACAGCAGTTTCGCAAAGCTCGTGAGCAGCAGCGTACGGGAGGCGGAATCAGCGCGGTTTCGACGCTTGCAGTGGGGCGGTGCAGAACTGGTGGCATTTTCGAGAGCACTTCGCCGTGGGGCGCAGGTGCCCAGGCGGAGTTCGGTTGTTTGGGGGGCCAGCGGGAGGGGAGAAACACCTAACTGGTATCGTCAGGGACGGGGCGCGACAAGCTAAGCCAGAGGCGTTGACAGAGAAGAGCGGCTTCCAGGATGGGGTGGGTACCACGGTGGAGGTACCGAATGCGGTAGAGCCGTTCGATGGTCAGGGCCAAGCAGGTCAAAAGCCAGACCAACAGCAGGCTATTTTGTTCATGATGGCAGATATGTTCGAAGCCGTAGCGGTTCTTGGCATCGTTAAAGCCTTCGTTCTCGATCTCCCAGCGGCTCTTGGCCATGCGGAAGAGGGCGCGACTGCTGACCCACTGGCGGGGGAAGTTGGTGAACCAGTAGGCCTCACAGATTTCGCCGTTGGGATGGTACTGACGGTAGCGAACCACCCGCACCGTTTCCCAGCGCAGGGTTTCCCAAGGGTCGAAGTCGTCGGCATCCCAGATTTCGACTCGATCCTTGCCGTGACGGAAGACGTGATGGGGAGCTTGGTGGAGAAATCTTTTCTGGGCAGCCGCCAACAATTCGGGGAGATTGTTTTTCAAGCGGGCGACGACGAACAGTCCTAAATCCCCGGCGTCGTGCAGGAAGGGGGCCTTGGCGAAGTTCCCGTCGACCACCACATAATCGGCAAAGCGTCGGCCCAGGTTGCGGGCGGTGCGGCGGAGAAGTCGCCGCCCGGCACGGTACTCGCTATCCCCAGGGCCGTAGGGTTCGATATCCAAGGGTAAGGTTAGGCCGGTTCCCACCACACTGCTCATGACCAACTTATGATGGAAGCCGAGGATCTCCCTTTTCTGGTTGCGGTGGGGACGGCACAGATCGCAAAGATTTTCCTGCGATCGGCCCGCGCCGGTCCCGTCCAAAGCCAGTCCGATGAAACGGCAGTCGTCGAAGGCTTTGTGGCGCTTGGCCTGATGGACAGCAGTGACCGCCGCCTGACGAGTGACGGCCGGGTCGAGCCGTTCGGTGAAATAACCGAGGGCATCATCGCTGAAGCTCCGGGAAACTTCCAGGGCGCGCGCCCGAGCGCCGACCAAGCTTTCAATGGCCAGGAAAGCCGCACGCCGCAGCAGCCTCCCCAGGAGCAAGGCCCACAGCAAAGCCGGGGCCGGAATGCGACCCGCCCTGCGCCCATCGCCGGGCGCTCGCAAGTAGGGCTGCAAGCGCAGACACTTCGAGACGTACTTCTTGAGGCGACGCGGCGTCGGCCCTTTCACCGCGGCTTGCGCCTTTGCTGACGCGCCAGCACCAGGAGTTGGGCGTTGGCGGCCAAGACCTCCCGCACCGCCGCTTGGAGTTCCCGTCCGGCCTCGACCCGGCGGCGGACGTCCTCGACCCAGTCGCTGGGAATGTGCTGCACATGCTTCTTGCCGCGTACCATGAAGGTGAGGGACCAGGCGGGATGCCCCCGCGGGTCCTTGGCACAATGGCAGGTGGGCTTGCCGCAGCGGAGATGGGAGAGGGAAAGTGAGCCGGGCAGTAGATCGTCGGGAAGCTGGAAACGGCGCACCAGTTCAAATTTACGTTGCCGGAGACGCGAGGCTTGAGGGCCGCGAGGTTCGTGTTCGTCAATCATCTTATGGTAGCAATACCATAAGAAACAAAAAAAGTCAAGCGCTTATTGGGAATGCGAAAATAGGAAGGGTTAGGAGAGCAACCGCTGAAAGCCCGCAGGAAGCCTGACTATTGCCTGCCGTCGCAGCAGTCCATCACCGGTTTCCGAAACTGCTGACCAAAAGACCAAACGCGAAAATCCACTCCAAGGTAAATCGCACCGTGTTATAGTGCCGAGCTACCCAATCCTGACCGGAGCGTACCCATGCCCGAATTCAAGCCCTTCGTCCCGCACGACTCGAAAGAACCTGAGTTCACAATCAAAGCCGTTGTGGCCGGCATCATCATGGCCGCCATTTTCGGCGCGGCGAACGCCTACTTGGGCATGAAGGCCGGCCAGACGGTAGCGGCGACGATTCCAGCGGCGGTGATTGCCATCGCGCTGTTTCGCTTGCCCTTCTTTCGCGGCGGCGTCCTGGAACAGAACCTGACGCGCACCGCCGCTTCGGTGGGTGAGGCGCTGGTGGCCGGGGCAATTTTCACCATTCCCGCCTTCATGATGGTCAACGTGGGCGGGCAGCGGCTCTGGACTGGCTTGCGAGCCCATTACTGGACCGGCACATTCATTCTCTTTGCGGGCGGACTACTGGGAGTATTTTTCATCATCATCCTGCGACGCCCCCTCTGCGTTGATTCACCGGACCTGCCTTTTCCCGAAAGCACAGCCAGCGCCGAGATTGTGAAAGCCGGCCAGCACGGCGCCACCGACGCTCCAAAATACATTTTCGGGGCCATGGGGTTGGGCGCCTTCCTCCAGTTGCTCAAGGACGCCAAAGGCTTTCAGGTTTTTCAGGATTCGGTCAGTGGTTTCATGAAATTCCCCAAATCCCTGGTCAGCTATTTCGGATATCAGAAGGAACTTTTGGGCCAGGTGCCTTACACCGGAGGGATTGCCTACTCCACACCTTCCGCGTCCCCCGCACTTATCGGTATCGGATACATCATTGGACCGCGTCTGGCTGCGATCAATTTCTCAGGGGGCGTCATCGCCTGGCTGGTGCTGATTCCGCTGGTTCTGTTCATCGATCCCGACCTGCCGCACCGCATCGGGGCGACCACCGGAGGCACTGCTCCCTGGGACCTTGCGAGCTATACCGTGTGGTACAACGTCGTCCGCCCTATCGCCGTCGGAGCGATGCTGGTAGGGGCGGTTTACACGCTCTATAGCATGCGCGAGTCGATTCTTACCTCCATCCGGGGGGCTTTTCATGCTTCCTCAGCGACCGGCGAGCAAACAACAGCCCGCACGCGGCTGGATATCGATATCCCCATCAAGTGGATCATCATTGCCATTGCCGGCCTCATCATCCCGATTGTGATTATCTACAAATACTTCGCGCAGAGCTGGACCGCAGCCATAACAGCCGCGATAGTAATGACCCTGACCGGCTTCTTCCTTGCCGCCGTAGGCGGTTACCTGGTGGGGTTGGTTGGCTCCTCGAATCAACCCGTCAGCGGTCTGACGCTTGCGGCGCTGGTTATCGCCGCTTTGATGATGGTGGCTATCGGCGTGAAGGGCCTGGGAGGAGTCGCGGCAGTGCTGGGTGTGGCATCCGTGGTGTGCTGCGCGTGTTGTGTTTCCGGCAGCCTGATTCAGGATCTTAAGGCTGGATATCTGCTCGGCGGAACGCCGTGGAAGATGGAAATCGTCGAGGTGCTGGCCGTCACCGCAGTTTCCTTTTTCCTGTTGCTGCCCATCATCGCGCTGCACGAAGCGAACCTCGCCACCGGCGGCATTGGCGGCAAGCTGTTGCCTGCGCCACAAGCCGGCCTCATGGCCCAGCTCGCTCAGGGGATCGTGGGAGGGCAAATGGCTTGGGGGTTGCTGCTGATGGGATGCTTCTTCGGCTTGGCGCTGGTGATGATTGGTGCGCCTTCGCCGATGCTCATCGCCGTGGGCATGTACTTGCCCCTCGAAACCACCGGGGCCATATTCCTGGGTGGCGCCTTGAAATGGGCCGCTGACCAGTGGGCGGCGCGCAAGAGACTCACGACGGAAGGAAAGGCGAAGTTCGACGAGCGCGGAACGCTGCTGGCTTCCGGATTCATCGCCGGCGAGGCCATTACGGGTATATTGCTCGCCGCAATGTTCCTGACGGGCGTCGCCTCCATCACCAAGGTCATCACCGGCCTCGAGGAGTTGCCGTTCTTGGCCAAGTGGGGAGGTTGGACCTCGCTTTTGGCGTTTGCAATCATTGCTTACATCTTGGTGCAGGTGCCGTTACGGAAGCTCCGTGCCGGTCGGTCTGGGAACCCCGAAGGGGTTCAAATTGAGTAGCCGTGGGCAAGGGCACGGTTTTTGCGCCCGCCGCCCACGGGCCGCGCCCCCTCAATGCCCATCGACCCCGCAGGGGTCGAACAGTTCGGCCCCTGCGGGGCCGATGGTTTTTGGACGCACCGTGACCGTGGGTTTCACCCACGGCTACCCGTGGGGCTCCCCTTCGGGGAGCACAGGCTGAGCGAACCTTCTTCCGCGTACCATGTACGCAAGGACAAGCGCCAGCAAGAAAGAAAGGCAGGGGGCCAAGATAAACGGGCGGAGGATTTATGACCAAGAACGAGTTTTACGAAGTTGTGATGGAAAACTACCGGCCAGCCGAAAAGCTCATCGGCATGGTTCCAGCGGACCATCTCAACTGGCAGCCGGGGCCCACGTTCATGAGCGTTGGCCAGGTGATTTGCCACCTGAGCGATGGTCTGGGTGGCGGACTTGAGATGCTGCTCAGCGGCAAGTTGCCCTCGATGGAAGAAGTGGGAGAGAGTTGGAAGCTGAAGAAACTTCCTTCCTGTAGTCCCCAGGAGGCCCTGGACAGGCTCGAAAAGGACAAAAAAATCCTGCGCCAAATCCTGGATGGCGTGAGGGAGGAGGACTTCACCAACAAAGTCGTTTCCGTGCCGTGGGGCATGTCGGCAAAGCTGGAGCGCATGGCCATAGGCTTCCTCGGGCACTTCACGAATCACAAGATGCAACTATTCACCTACCTGAAGCTGCTCGGCCTGCCCGTGAATACGGAGACGCTTTACGGAATGTAGGAAGATCAGTGACGAGTGACCCGCCGTCGTGGGTCGACTTTCATCTCGTGGAGGTAAACTATGTTCGATGTTGTGACCTTTGGGGAAGCCATGATTCGCCTCTCGCCGCCACACTTCGAAAGACTGGAGCAGGCCAACTCGTTGGATTTGCGCATTGGCGGCGGCGAGTTGAACGTTGCTGTCGGCGTAAGCCGTTTGGGCCTGAAAAGCACATGGGTCTCGCGGCTGCCGAAGAACGCACTCGGAAAGCTAATGGAAAACAGGGTCCGCCAGGCTGGGGTGGACACTTCCAACCTGGTTTGGAGCGGGGACGGAAGGGTGGGGCTTTACTTCCTCGAGTTCGGCGCGGCGCCCAGAGCCAGTTCCGTGCTCTACGACCGGTCGCAGTCCGCCATCAGCGCGGTGAAACCCGGCGAGGTCGATTGGGAAGAAGTGTTGCGCGGAGCGAAGTGGTTTCACACCAGCGGCATCACTCCGGCGCTCAGCGATTCAGCGGCCGCCGTCACGCTCGAAGCCTTGAAGGCGGCAAAGCGAGCCGGAGTTACCGTAAGTTACGATCTGAATTACCGCGGCAAGCTCTGGTCACCTGACAAAGCACAGGCCGTCCAGGAACCCATGATGGAGTTTGTGGATGTCCTGATAACCACCGAGGAAGACACGAAGGTCGTCTTCAAGATTAGAGCCTCCGGCAGTACCGATGATACAGGTTTTGCCGAAGTCTCTGCCGAAACTTACAGGGATGTGGCGCGCCAGCTTCAGGAGAAGTTTAGGTTTCAAGCCGTGGCCATCACCTTGCGAGAGAATCCGCTGGTTTGGCGGAACACTTGGACGGCAATTGCCTACGCCGACGGCAAGTACTTTGATGATGTAAAGTACGAACTTGAAATCGTGGACCGCCTGGGCGGAGGGGATTCCTTCAGCGCCGGGTTTATCTACGGTTATTTGACCAAGAGGTCCTACGCTGACGCCGTTCGTTACGGGAATGCGTTCAGCGCCCTGAAGCATTCCACGCCCGGCGACTTCAACTGGGCGACGCTCCCGGAAGTGGAGAATCTGCTCAAGGGAGCCAGCCTGCGAGTCGCAAGGTAGCCCCTTAATTCGAGGAGGAAGAAATGTCTTGGACAAGAGAAAAGGCTCTGGCATGTATTCGTGAAATTGGACTTGTTCCTATCGTTCGCGCACCGTCGCCCGACGACGCCCTGCGAGCGGCGGAAGCGATTATCGAAGGCGGGATAGGAATTGCCGAAATCACTATGACCGTTCCCAACGCCATCCGCGTCATGGAACGCGTGGCGGAGAAGTTCGGCGATAAGGTGCTGCTCGGTGCGGGAACAATCCTCGATCCCGAGAGCTGCCGGGCAGCTCTGCTGGCAGGCGCGGAGTTCATCGTCACACCCTCCCTCAATCCCCACGTCATCGACGTCGCGCGCCGCTATAGCAAGGCGTGTTTTCCAGGCGCCCTGACGCCGACCGAGGTGGTTTTGGCATGGCAGTCCGGCGCTGACATGGTGAAAATATTCCCTTGCGGTCCAGTCGGCGGCCCCAGCTACATCAAGGCGCTGAAAGGCCCATTCCCGCAAATCGACTTCATCCCCACGGGCGGAGTCAATCTTGAAACCACACCGGAGTTCATCAAGGCCGGCGCGGCGGCAGTGGCAGTTGGCGGAGAACTGGTGAACCTGAAAGTTCTTAAAGAAGGCAAACTGGATGCGGTCGTTGCCAATGCCCGAAAGTTCATCGAAGCTGTCCGCTCAGCGCGGGCATCGCTCGGCAAATAGCAAGGCATGACGGCAGCGATTCTCAATTTCGCGCTTACCGTTGCTATTCTGGGGGGCGCCTGGGTGCTCACAAATTTGTTCGCTCGCGCTATGTATTTTGTTTGTCCAGCCTGCCGGACGCTAAACGCCCGGCGGAGGAGACAGTGCCGGAAGTGTGGGCAACCGACCGCTGCGCGCACCTTCCCCTGAAGTCAGGAAGGACGTGTAGCGCACCTGCTTTCCCGCGCCTGCGGGGGATTTGCTGCTCTTGGGCGACTAGCCCGTTGGGTGGTTTCGGCTAGACCGCATATACGCGATGGCCCTGTCTGTGCCACTCGCCCCCTTGCGTTAATCTCAGCCCTAGCCCCCTCACCCACCCGCCAAGGCGGGTCCCCCCTCTCCCGAGGGGTTACTTCCCACCGGAAAAGTTCTTGTGCCGACTAAGCCTTCGCAACGGTTCGCTGGCTGGGGCAGAACAGAGTTCTGCGCGCCGCAAGGTGCGTCGTGACTCGTCCCGAGGCTGGCGCATCCCGATCGAGAAACATCCCAACACCCAGCCTCGGGACAGGTCAGGACAGGTACATCGTTGTGTGATGTCCGCGAATACTCGCGGTGTCGACAGTGCTGATTGCTTGATCGCAGGCGTCCAGGGCTCGTGGTACTGCGTCAGGCCAACGTGCCTGTGGGGGATGTGCCAGAATTATCGGGCGAAGGTGAGTGAGTCTGGAATGGCAGATGGGGGAGTCATGGAATCGATTAAGGACGCCGCCTCGACGCGGATGAACCACACCCGCCGTGCGGTGGGACGGACGTTCCAGCCGCGCTTTCTTGATCGTGCCCTGCGTACGGTGAAGGAGTACGACGACAAGGTGGAATACACTCACCTGCACCCGGTGAAGGCTGGAGTCAGCCGAGCGGACGATTGGCCGTGGTCGAGTGTCCATGATTACACAGGGTTCTGAGCGGGGCGGTCAGCCGGAATCGCACTTCCGCCGTTGTTCGGATACTGTTGCCGGGGATGAACGAACGCGTATCTGAACGAAAGGCTGCAGAGTCTCTAAAAACCGGGACTCTGCGCGACCAGTTGCGGGACTAATGATCTTGCTCCCCTTCGGGGAACTTCGCCGACTTCAACGCAACCCTCTGAGACCAAGGATTTGACGATTGACAGGGAAGTGAACGCGCCCATATAATGAGGTTCTCGTGACAGCCAAAGAGAGGAAGAGTAATGTACGCGATCTTGCGGACAGGTGGAAAGCAATATAAGGTCTCGCCGGGAGATGTAATCCGGGTCGAGCGCATCGAGGGGGAGCCGGGCTCGACAGTCGAGTTCAACCATGTTTTTGTGGTGCGGAAAGAGAACTTCGTCGTAGGATCGCCCCTCGTCGATAATGCCAAGGTTCGGGGAACCATCCTGCGAAACGCGCGGGCTCCAAAGGTTCGAGTGCTGAAATACAAGCGCAAGAAGCAATACCGGCGCACCATCGGTCACCGGCAAGACTTCAGCGAAGTGCTGGTGAAGGACATCGTTACGAATTAAGAGCCCCAACCGGAAGAGGGAATCTCGATATGGCCCACAAGAAGGGACAAGGAACTTCGCGCAACGGGCGTGACTCCAATGCGCAGCGGCTAGGTGTCAAGCGGTTTGACGGCCAATTCGTTACGGGCGGGTCAATTCTTGTTCGCCAGCGTGGCACCCCGTTGAAGCCCGGGGAGAATGTGGGCATCGGCAAGGACGACACGCTCTTTGCTAAGGTTTCAGGCGTAGTCCGATTTGAGGATAAGGGCCATTCCGGCCGGTTCGTGAGTATTCTGGTTCCATCAACGAATTGAGCAAAGAAGCGGTGAAGGTTGCGGCGTCCTGGGGCCTTACACCGCTTTTGCTGTTTTTTGTAGAGGGGTGCTGAAAAACCTGTGGCGGCGGCTTCACGTCGCCACGGCCAGGTGGAAACCATTGGGGTGGTGGCGATGTGAAATCGCCGCTACAGCATCGTGCTAGACCTCCCGAGGTGTCTTGCGGAAGCGAACGAGCACCCATTTCCCCACAAACCGGCAAAAAGCTTCGGGATGGCGCCAACGCCTATGGCCTGGCCATTTGTCCTGCCGACCGTGACTCAACGTGTTCATTGACGAAGCCAAAATCCATATTGCCGGCGGCCAGGGTGGAAATGGTTGTGTTGCATTCCGCCGTGAAAAGTTCGTCCCGCGTGGCGGACCCAGTGGCGGGGACGGGGGTCGGGGCGGCGACGTTACGCTCGAAAGCTCGGAAAACATGAACGCCCTGCTGAAGTTCCGGTACAACCGCCTTTTTCGCGCGGGCCGCGGAGGGCACGGGGAAGGGTCCAACCGGCACGGTCAGGATGGCGAGGATATTACCGTAACGGTTCCCGTCGGAACCGTGGTCTACGACGCCGTTACGGGAGAAAGGCTCTGGGATTTCGATAGCCCCGGACAGCGCGTCCTGGCTGCAAGAGGAGGGCGAGGTGGCCGGGGAAACGCCCAATTTGCAACCTCCACGCATCAAGCGCCCCGCAAAGCGGAGCTTGGCAGACCGGGTGAGGAGCGGGACCTGAAGCTCGAACTCAAGCTTCTGGCGGATGTTGGACTGGTGGGCTTCCCCAACGTCGGCAAATCGACATTGATTTCCAGGCTCAGCGCCGCACGGCCGCGAATCGCGGATTATCCCTTCACTACGCTGGAGCCATGCCTCGGAGTGGTGGGGATCGATGAAGAACGCTCTTTCGTCATGGCAGACATTCCCGGTCTGATTGAGGGCGCCCATCTGGGGCGCGGGCTGGGGACCCGGTTCCTTAAGCATGTGGAGCGAACCCGTTTACTGCTCCACCTGATCGACACCGCTGAGGCGTCCGGCCGCGAGCCCGTTGAAGACTACCGAGTGGTCATGGAAGAGTTGAAGAGTTTCAGCCCGGTGGTTGCCGGCAAGCCGATGTTGCTGGTAGCATCGCGGATCGATGCAGCCGGCTCAGGTGAACGTTTGGCGGCGTTGCGGGAGTTTTGCCGCGCCCGCAGCATGGTCCTTATTGAAATCTCCAGCGTAACCGGCGAAGGGTTGGAAGAACTCAAGCGACAAACCTGGGCGATGCTGGAGCAGATGCCGCGGCACAGCCCGGCTCCGATCGCGACATCTGGTGCTGAAGTACAGCGGGATGCTGAAAAACCCGCCAGTTGACAGCGTTCAGAGAGGCTTTTTAACACCCTGACAGGGTCTCAAAGCGGTGAATATCGCTCTTTTCGGCGGAACCTTCGATCCTATACATGCCGGACACGTGCAGGCGGCTCGTGCGGCTATGCGCAAGTTCGGGTTGGACCGGGTCCTCTTCATTCCAACAGGAAAGCCGCCACACAAGTACCGCGATGGCCTGACCCCGTTCCCGCAGCGCTATGGCATGGTGGTCCTGGCGTGCGCCGGGGATCAGCGATTGATCCCGTCTCTCCTCGAAGCGCCGACACCGGAAGGGAAACCTCGCTACTCAATAGATACCGTCCGTAAGGTGCGCCGCTCACTTCGTAAGAGTGACCGCCTTTTCTTCCTGATTGGGGTCGATGCCTTTCTGGACCTGCCCTATTGGAAAGAGTATCGCCGCTTGCTGGACTTGGTTGATTTCATCGTCGTCTCGCGACCGGGTTTTGATGCGAATGAGATTCGGAAGGTGGTGCCGGCAGCGATGACTCCATCAGGTGGCGCGCCGAACGAGCCCGATACTATTCGATTACGACGCAGCACCCTTCATGTCCTGCGGGGCGTCCACATGCCCGTCGCCTCGCACGATATACGAAAGGCGATCGCCTCAGGCCGGCGTGTGACTGGCCTTGTTCCCCGGCTTGTGGAAGAATACATTTTGAAGGAGGGTCTTTACCGTCCCCGCCGTGGCGGGAGGCAGCAGGGATGATGACACCGCAATTGCAGGAAGCCGTCCACGCCGCTCAAGACCGGAAAGCTCTGGACCTGAGCGTCCTGGACCTTGAGAAAACTTGCTCGTTCACGAGCTATTTTTTGATTTGCAGCGGCACCTCCACGCGGCATGCACAGGCAATCTGCGATGCGATCGCTGAAAAGCTCGAGAAGAGAGGATTTACTCCGGCACACATCGAAGGTTACTCGCAGGCGGAGTGGATACTGATGGATTATTTGAATTTTGTGGTCCACATCTTCCTGGAGCGTGCCGACACTTTTATGATCTTGAACGCCTGTGGAAGAATGCGCCACGGCTGCCCATTCCGGAGTAGGGCTAAAGTCGCATGCGAATTCGCGTCCTCTGGGAAGGAAAGACAAAAGACGCACACTTGCGAGCCCTCCAGTCTGAGCTGGTCAGCCGGATCGAACACTTTACCGGATTGACTGTCGAGGAAATAGCGCCGGTTCGCAGCCCAGGCCGACGAGGCAGGCCCGGGCTCTCTCCGAGTGAAACGGCCCTGCTTGAAAAAATTCGTGGCTGCACCAAGGTTTTCTTGGACGAACGAGGCCGGGAGTGGACCTCTGCAGAATTCGCCGAATGGCTTGGAGAGCAGGCTTTGCGAGGGACCCGGGAACTTGTGTTCCTGATTGGGGGACCCGAAGGGTTCTCCGCAGCATTCCGCAAGGAAGCGGATGTCCTCCTGGCCCTTTCGCGGATGACATTGACGCACGATTGGACGCGGGCGTTTTTGCTGGAACAAATCTATCGGGGATTCACCATCCTTCGGGGATACCCGTACGCGCGCTAGCTCTGGAATGCGATTCATCCTTTTTGTAGGGCCGGGGCTTGCCCCGGCCAGGCCACCCCAAGGGGCGGCCCTACATGTTGTAGAAGGAAGAGGCGAGATTGCCGGAAGCTCGAAAGGGATTGATTATCGTCAACACGGGACCGGGTAAGGGAAAGACCACCGCGGCTCTCGGGACTGCCCTACGCTGCGTAGGGCAAGGATTGAAGGTATTGATGGTACAATTCATAAAGGGCTCCTGGCACTACGGGGAGCTCGACGCGGCTCACATGCTCGGTGAGGAGCGTTTCAAGATCCTGCCTATGGGTCGCGGCTTTGTGAAGGTGGGCGCGGAAAGGCCTGACCCCGAGGATATCCGATTGGCGCAAGAGGCGTGGGAGTTTGCCAGCGAAAACATCCTCGGTGGCCAGTATGATCTGGTCATCCTTGACGAAATCAATTACGCCATCAGCTACAAGATGCTGGACCCGGTTGTAGTGGCTAACGCACTAAGGAACAAACCTGAAATGGTCCACGTGATCTTGACCGGGCGCAATGCGCATCCTTCCATCGTGGAGCTGGCTGACCTGGTCACCGAGATGCGCGAAGTGAAGCATCCGTACCAGAAAGGAATCTCGGCCCAGAGGGGAATCGAGTACTAAACGATTTATTCATTGATCCATTGATTCATTGAATCATTTCTACACTGGAGGATTTCGGCGCCTTTCAATGAATGAATGAGTCACTGATCCGATGAATCAATACTAATCATGGTTTGGTTTCGTAAAGAAAAGCAGCCGATCGAACCGCCCAAGCAGAAGCGCATCCAGACCGAAGGGCTGTGGGTGAAGTGCGACGATTGCAAGCAGATTCTATGGAAGAAGGATCTGGAAAACAATTTGCACTGCTGCCCCAAATGTAACCATCACTTTCAGCTGGGCGCGCGCACCCGCCTGGAAATGCTCTTCGATGATGGCCGGTACGAGGAGCACGACGCCGAGCTCGTAAGCACGGATCCTCTGCAATTCAAGGACAACAAGAGTTACCGCGACCGGCTGAAGCAAGCTGAAAGGAAGACGGGATTGAAGGATGCCCTCATCACCGGAGAGGGCCAACTGGAGGGCAAGCCGGCCATCATCTGTGCGATGGAATTTCAGTTCATCGGCGGCAGCATGGGCGGCGTAGTAGGCGAGAAGGCCACGAGAGCAATCGACCGCTGCATCGCGAAAAAGTTTCCTCTGGTAGTGGTTTCCTGTTCCGGGGGCGCCCGCATGATGGAAGGGGCCATCAGCCTGATGCAGATGTCGAAGATCAGTGCGGCCCTGGCTCGGTTGGATGAGATTCGAAAACCTTACATCTCAGTTCTGACGGATCCGACTACCGGTGGCGTGACCGCCAGCTTCGCCATGTTGGGTGACCTGAACGTTGCGGAGCCTGGCGCCCTCATCGGGTTTGCGGGCCCCCGCGTTATCGAGCAGACGATCCGGCAGAAACTGCCCGAGGGATTCCAGCGCGCCGAATTCCTGCTGGCCCACGGCATGTTGGACGCCATCGTTCCTCGAAAGGAGTTGAAGGGATTTTTGGCGCGAGCCTTGCGCTTATTGCGGGCGTGGGAGACCTGACAGGAGTCAGGACTCAGGAGCCAGAAGCCGAGAGTCGCCAGCCGCCACCTATCCCCAGGTTTCCCGCCTTCTTTCTTCCTTCTGAATCGTGGCAAGGACACGTTGGATGAATTACAACGAGTGTCTGGAATATCTGGAAAATCTCGGGCATGAAATGCCTAGCCTGATGCTGGGGCTGGAAACGATAACTAAGGTTCTGGCAAGCCTTGGAAATCCCCACCTGAAATATCCCACCGCTATCGTCGCCGGCACGAACGGGAAAGGGTCCACTTCGGCAATGCTCGCCAGCATCCTCCAGCACGCCGGTTATCGCACCGGTCTTTACACTTCTCCTCATCTGCTCAGGGTCAACGAAAGAGTGCGGGTGAACGGAAAGGAAATCTCCGATGACGATTTCGCCCGGGCATTCACGGAAGTTTGCCAAGTTGTAGAGCGCTTGCTGGAGCAAAAGAGTCTGACGCACTTGCCGAGCTTCTTCGAGTTTCTGACTGCCACAGGTTTCCAGTATTTTGCACGGGCGGGAGTGGATTTCGTTGTTCTTGAGGTCGGCATGGGTGGCCGGCTGGACGCCACCAACGTTACGGAGCCGCGGGTCGCGGTGATCACCAACGTAGGGCTCGACCACGTGGAATTTCTCGGTTCCACCCTCGGCGACATCGCGCGCGAAAAGGCAGGGGTCATCAAAGCTCGGACGCCGGTTGTGTCAAGCTGTGAACAACCGGAAGCCGTCGAGGTCATCCGGCAGCGGTGCGCGGAGTTGGGTGCGGAGTTAATCGAGGCTTGCCATTTTGGCCGGATTTCGAATTTACAAAGTTTGAGTGGGCATTACCTCTTCAATCTGTCCTTAAATACCGACCGCTTCGGCAGGCTCAGTCTCCCCTTCCTCGGGAAGTTTCAGGTGAAAAATGCGGTGGCGGCGGTGACGGCGGCGTGGCGGCTAAGCCAGGATGGCTTGAAAATAACCGCTCCGGCCATCGTTAAAGGCTTGCAAGACACTCACTGGGCGGGTCGGCTTGAAAAGGTGCTGGAGCATCCGCTCGTCTTGCTGGATGGAGCGCACAATCCCGCTGCGGCCTGCGTGCTGGCCGAGTACATCCGGGAGGAGTTGACGGGCCGGCACTTGCGACTTGTCTATGCCTCGATGCGGGACAAGGCCATTGCCGAGATCACCGAAATCCTGTTTCCCCTGGCTGAGGAAGTGTACTTGACGCGTCCCAACCTTCCGCGCGCGGCCGCTCCCGAAGAGATCTTGGCGGCGGCTCGCTTTCATCCCCGGCGGCTGGTTATTGCGCCAGAGCCCCCAGTCGCCCTCGCGCAGGCCTGCCAGGCAAGCTCAGGTGAAGATGCGGTGTTGGTTGCTGGCTCCCTCTTTCTGGTCGGGGCCGTCAAAAAAGCGCTGCTTGAAGATCAACTCCATCTAGCAAACCACTCCGGCCACTCCGTCGCTGAAAAGCTCGTGTGATGCGCCATGGGGACTGCTCAAACTACCAAGACTAAGGATTCACTCAAACCCCATGAGGTCTCCTATTATTTAAGCTATCTGCGTTCTTTGTTGTTCACCAATCTCCTGATCTACATTTACACCGCGGTCTGTGGAACCCTCTCGCTTTTCGCCTCCCTATTCGATAGCAGTGGCCGATGGCAGCACGCCTTCGCACAGCTCTGGTCCCGTCTGATCTTGACCACAAGCGGGATCCGGACCCGGGTGGAAGGTGTTGAAAACCTGGAAACCCGAAAGGCGGCCGTCTATTGCGCGAATCACCAAAGCGCCATGGACATTCCCATCCTCTTCGTGCATTTGCCTGTCCAGTTCCGCTTTGTTGCCAAGCGTTCATTGTTTAAGATCCCTTTTATGGGCTGGCATCTGAAGCGCTCGGGACACATCCCGGTAGACAGGGGGCGCCCAAGGGAGGCGAGAAAAGGTCTGGACAAGGCAGCGGAAAGAATCCGTGCTGGAAGCTCTGTCATCCTGTTTCCTGAAGGTCACCGGAGCCGTGACGGAAAGATAGGGCCGTTCAAGTCCGGCAGCTTTTACCTTGCCATCCAGGCCGGAACGCCAGTAGTGCCCATAACTTTGAACGGGACGCGCGCCGTGCTGAAACCGGATACTTACCACATCAGGCCAGGCCAAACGGAGATGATTGTTCATCCTCCGATTCCCACCACCGAGCTGAAGCTCCAGGATGTCGAAGCGCTTTCCGCGAACGTGCGTGCCCAGATACTCTCGCGCTTCGTGCCTTCTGATGAGTAAGCATCAGCCAGTGTGGCGAGTAGCAAGCGAGCAGCGAGCGCAGCGGGGAGAACATGCAGATAAGTCTCAAAGATGAAGTCGCTGTGGTTACTGGCGGGTCACGTGGCATCGGTGCGGCAACAGTGAAGGTGCTTGTCGAAGCGGGCGCGAAGGTTCTTTTCAGCTATCATCAGGCGAACCGAGCAGCAAGGCAAGTCATCAAAAGTTGTAAGGGCCTGGAGGGTGAGGCCGCTGCTCAACGGGCCGTTGTCGCAAGAATGGCTGACGCGAGGAGGTTGGTTGACGCTGCGGTTCACCGGTTCGGCAAGCTGGATATTGTGGTGGCCAACGCAGGCATTTGGAATTACAAACCTCTGCCCATTGAGAAGATGACGGAGAAGCAGTGGGATGAAATGATGGCCATCAACCTCAAAGGCGTCTATTCGCTGATCCACCACGCCGTTCCGCATATGATCCGCCAGAAAAGGGGCCGAATCATCGTGGTTTCCTCAACCGCCGGGCAACGCGGGGAGGCTTTTCACACTCATTACGGAGCCAGCAAGGGTGGCCTGATTAGCTTTGTCAAAGGGCTCTCTACCGAACTGGCGCGACACGGCATCTTAGTAAATGGCGTGGCGCCGGGTTGGGTGGAGACGGATATGAGCACACCGGTGTTGAACAACAGGCGCGAGTATAAGGAAGCAATTTCCGCCATCCCGCTTCGTCGCTTCGCTCGACGGGAAGAGATTGCCCTGCCCATACTCTTCTTGGCCTCGCCCATGGCAACGTTCATCACAGGGGAAATCCTGAATGTGAACGGCGGTAGCGTTTTGTGTGGTTAGCAGCCACTTGAGCCAGGAGGACAAGCCCATGGAGCATTCGTCATCTTGTAACCGGAGAGCCTTCCTCCGCTTGGGGGCAGGAATTGCTGCTGGGACCGGCATGACGGTCTCAGCCAAGGCTGACGGTCTTAACGCTGCTCCGCTTGGCGCCGGCCGCCAGCGCGGTTTCAGCAGGTCACCTGTGGCACAGAGTAGAAAGACGCTGCGTCCGTTCGGAATATTTCTGGCGAATCACAATGGCGACACGGGAATGCGCTATTGGAAGTTGGAGCGCTGGAAGCGGGAAATCAGTGACATCCGGCGCATGGGTGCAAAGGCGATCTGGTATCTGCCCTTCGAGTTCGGGCAGCGCTCGCGACCTGATTTTGACGATACGTCGCCCCACTGGGTGTTGCAGCGTGCGATATGCCGCGAGATTGTCGAGGCAGGACTCGAAGTGGGAATTTACCTGGGGCTCAATGATGTGTTCCCGGAAACCTGGAATGAGCACCCGGAATGGCGGGCCACGAGGGGAGATTATTTCCTGGAGGAAGCCGAGGTCTGCCCTTCGGTTCCGGAAGCGCGCGAAGAGATGCTTCGGCTGCGGGAGAAGCTCTTTGCGGGCTTGCCCAGCCTCAATTACGTCATGACCCAGATTACTGATTACGGCGGCTGTGGGTGCAGCAAGTGCGCGCCGTATCCGAAAACGTATCTGAGAGTGCTGGAGGAGCAGTCGGCAATAGCCAAACGCTACCATCCGGAAGTCCAGATCGTGGCGTCAGGGATCAGCGCCTCGGTGGCTGACAATGACATGCTGCGCGAGCTTTTGCCTAAAATGGCCTGCGTGGACTATGTCTGGGACCTTCCCCGGGGCCCCAAGCCGCTGATCAGGGCTGCGATGCTGCCGGAGACGACCATGGTCAACGGCTGGGGCAGGTTTGGGCCATGTCCAGTGCTCTCTGATATCAAGCGCGGATACGAATACGACCTGGTTCACCTTTCGGGGGTTGCACAATACTGTGAGGGGATTCACGATGACGTGAACCGCTATGCACTCTTGCAGTTCGCCCAAGCGCCTGAGCGCACTGTCGAAGAGGTGGCGCGGGGTTACGCCGGGGATTGGCTCAAGCTCAGCGGTCGTGACGCGAGGGTGGTAGGTCAGGTGATTGCTGGCTTGGGCACTGAAGTCGTGACCGATCGGCTTTGGACATCCGCTGGGTTCGGGGCGGACAATCCCGAAGCCGATGAAAGGGTGAAGATTCTTGTTGACGTACGCACGCGGGTGCGTGAGCTGGAAGATAATTTCCGCTACTGGCTGCTCCATTACCGCGCCGTATGCGAATCATTCTGCGTGGCTTCCGGGCCGTTGAGCCTCGAGGTCCTCGGCCAGCAGGCCGACACGGCCCGGGCGGCGCTGCTTCGCTTGGAACCTGCATATGGGCAATTCTTGGCAGATCTGCCTGCCTATTGGCGTCCAGGACGCTCGCCGTGGAACTGGCCAAGGTCATTCAGCGCGGCTTGGAAACGAGAGAATAGCTTTGTGTGAACAAGGAGCCCGGGACTGTAGCGCCGAGTCGCCGCGGCGACCGTCGGCCTTCGCCTGGGCAAGCCCCGGCCCTACAAGACCTGTCTAGTCGCTGGCAGGGGCCGCGCCGGATCAACTGGCTGTTCGGATTTCGGGATAAAGAAGGGAGTGGCTTATGGCTGAAAAACGCCACGGACTCGGACTGGTAGTCTTGGGGGCGGCTGCGCTTGCTTTCCTGCTTGGAGCAGCTAACGAGTCGAGACCGCGCGCCGAGCAGAATCCAGCCGAGGCTCCTTCGCGGATCGACCCCAAAGCTCAGCAAGTGCTCGATCGCGTGATTCACGCCATGGGCGGAGCTGCATTCCTGAATGTGAAACGGCTGACGACCCGAGGCCGCGTCTATTCCATCACGGACGGGTCCACGTCAGGGTTCTTCCCTTTCGAGAGCGCCGTGGAATATCCGGATAAGCGCCGCTTTACCTTCGGGAAGAAGCCCCCTGTCATCCTCATCAACAATGGCGATCAGGCAATGGAGCTGGACCGGTACGGACGAATTGCTCAGCCGCCGGAGCAGGCCCGGCACTGGAGGATTTCGAATCGCTATTCGCTGGAGAATCTCCTCCGTCTTCGCATCCACGAGCCCGGAATTCTCATCCAGCAGGGCGGTGTTGACTTTGTGGATAACGTTGCGACACAAGCTGTCGATATGGTTGACGCACAAGCAACCCAACTGAAGCTGGATGTGAACCGCCAGACGTTTCTGCCGGTTAGTGTAACCTATCGCGTGCGGGATCCCAAGACAGGCGACTGGGAAGAGTTTGCGGACGTGTACAGCGACTACAAAAACATCGAGGGCATCATGACCCCGATGCACATTGCGAGGTTTTTGGATGAAGAACGAGTTTCGGAGAGCTTCCGCAGTTTCGCCCACTATGATGAAGAATATCCTGCCGACTATTTCCAGGCGTCCGCCCAGTAAGAGTTCAATCTGTTATAATGACCTGGCGGGGTAAGCGTGAAGAATCATCCCAAAACGCGCAGCACGACTATTCTCTGTGTCCGGCGAGACAAGCGGCTGGCCATGGCAGGCGATGGTCAGGTGACCATGGGCGAGAATATCGTCGAGCAGAAGGCCCGAAAAATCCGCCGCCTCTTCAATGACAAAGTTGTGGCGGGCTTTGCCGGAAGCACTGCCGACGCCCTCTCCCTTTTTTCCAGGTTTGAACAGAAGCTTGAGGAGTATCACGGGAACCTGAACCGCGCCGTCGTGGAACTGGCCAAGGATTGGCGCACGGACCGCGCCCTAAGACACCTCGAAGCGTTGCTTCTGGTCGCAGACGAAAAGAACACCTATCTGGTGAGCGGCAACGGAGATGTGATCGAGCCCGATGACGGGATTGTGGCCATCGGCTCCGGCGGACCTTTCGCCTTGGTCGCCGCGCGTGCCTTGGCAGAACACACGACGATGACCGCCAAGGAAATCGTCGAGGAGGCCATGCGCCTGGCCGCGCAGATCTGCATCTTTACCAACGATCAGGTGACGATCGAAGAACTGTAGGGGCGCATGGCCATGCGCCCCTACAACTGGGCTCGGAGCGCTGAATCCTATGGTTTTCTATTTGCCTGAGAGTCTTGAGACCGCCACGTCACTTGATGAGTTATCCCCGCGCCAGATCGTTGCGGAGTTAGATAAGTATGTGATCGGCCAGAATAACGCGAAGCGATCTGTCGCCGTTGCGCTGCGGAACCGCATGCGTCGGCAAAAGCTGCCGTCGGAGCAGGCGGAAGAAATCCTTCCCAAGAACATCATCATGATTGGCCCCACGGGCGTAGGGAAGACCGAAATCGCCAGGCGGCTTGCCCGGCTGACGAATTCTCCTTTCCTTAAGGTCGAAGCCTCGCGCTTCACGGAAGTGGGCTACGTCGGCCGTGACGTGGAGTCCATGGTCCGCGACCTCGTTGAAATCGCCATTGACATGGTCCGGGAAGAACGGGTCGATGAGGTGGCTGACAAAGCGGAGCAGAACGCCGAAGAGCGCCTGCTCGATCTCCTTCTGCCCCCTCCACCTGCTTTGAAGCGCCATGAAAAGAGCGACGGCGAAGAAGAACAACGTGCTGCTGTCGCCCAGGAACAGTTTCACCGCACGCGGGAGAAGTTGCGCGCCCAGCTCCGGGAGGGAAAACTCAACGAACGGCAGGTCGATGTTGAAGTGCGGGACCGCAGCAGCTTCCCGGCTTTTGAGATCATCTCTTCTCAAGGCATCGAGGAGATGGACATCAACATCAAAGACATTCTCCCGGGGCTCTTTGGCTCAAAAACCAAGAAGCGGCGCATGCGCGTGGCAGAGGCCATGGATTACTTGATCCAGGAGGAAGAGAACAGGCTGATTGACATGGACCAGGTCACCCGGGTGGCCGTGGATCGCGCCGAGCAGTCCGGAATCGTATTTCTCGACGAAATTGACAAGATAGCCGGGCGGGAACGGGGCCACGGGCCGGACGTCAGTCGTGAAGGTGTACAGCGCGATATCCTGCCCATCGTGGAAGGGACCACCGTCAACACGCGTTACGGAATGGTCCGCACCGATCACATGCTCTTCATCGCGGCCGGAGCTTTCCACGTCAGCAAGCCCTCCGACCTGATACCTGAGCTTCAGGGGCGGTTCCCGATCCGGGTCGAACTCCACTCGCTCACCACTGAAGACTTCATCCGCATTTTGAAGGAGCCCAAGACCGCACTCGTAAAGCAGTATGCAGTATTGCTTGAGACGGAGGGCATCAAGCTCTCCTTCGGAGACGACGCGCTGGAAGAAATTGCAAAGTACGCCGCCGTGGTGAACGAGCAGACTGAGAACATCGGCGCCCGCCGCTTGCACACCATTATGGAGAAGCTTCTCGACGAGATCTCCTTTGAAGGCCCGGACCTGAAGAAGAAAACGATCCGTATCGATGCCGGTTACGTTCAGAAACAATTGGCGGATATCGTCAAGAATCAGGATCTCAGCCGGTATATCTTGTGAAACACCCGTCATGTGCGCGGCGATCGGCCGGCGCCTTTCACTCTCCCGAAGAAAAGGAGTGGAAATTGGGCCTTCGCCCTCTCCCCACGGGAGAGGGTGGACCGTGGCCGGCGTTTTCACCAGCCGGCTCGCTACGCTCGCCACCCTCTCCCCAAGGGAGCCTGTGTGAAAACTCGGTTGGAGTGTCATTCCGAGGAGCCGCAGGCGACGAGGAATCTCGCATTGCGTTTAAAACACTCAGAGCGAGATTCCTCGCTCCGTTCGGAATGACAAGGTGGATGGAGTGTTCACACAGACCCCAAGGGAGAAAGCTGTTTCTTGGGTTCTCCCCCATCGCCACGGTGGTTCTTCTGGCGCAAGCCAGTCGGCATCTCGCTCCTGCTTGGGTGTGGTGTGCAAGGGCCGCCAGAGCCGCCACGAGTCGAAGTGCCGAAGCAAGTGTCGGACCTCACCGTACTTCAAAGAGGACGCACGCTCGAGATTCAGTTTGCACTCCCCCAGCAAGCGGCGGATGGGGAACGGTTGACTAAACCTCAAGAGATCGAAATCCTTCACGCTCAGGTCCCCCCGCTTCGCAGCCGCCAAGCTCCCCCTCATTGGGGCTTTGGATGAGGCTTCAACCGGACCAATGGACGCATTACATCAATGACCAAAGGATCATCTTCCCCGCGCGCCTTTCAGAGGAAGATTTCAAGAACTGGCGGGCGGAAGACACGATCATAGCAATTCGTACGCTCACTCGCGGGTTTCGGCACCATCCCTTGGACAGTGAAATCTCCAATCTCGTACAAATGCGGTTGTTGGACGTTTCAGGCCCCATCGACCACATCCAGAGTCATACAACTGAGAAAGCGATAGAGCTTCGTTGGGCGCCACCGGCCACCACACTTGGGGGCGAGCAGGCTAAGAATCTTGCAGGGTATCGCATTTACAGAAGCCGGACGGGAAAGCCGGGTTCATTCCAGTTGGTTGGGGAGAGTAAGGAACCAGTGTACCTCGATAGTGATTTTGAATTTGGGCGCCCTTACTCTTACGAGCTCCGGGCGTTGTTCAAGAAGGGCGGCGCCTCAGCCGAAAGCGAAGGCTCGCAGCCGTATGAAGTGATCCCCCGTGATACATTCCCGCCGGCGCGCCCCACAGGATTAACAGCTTTGTACACCTCTCGCACAGTGGAATTGGTTTGGACGGCCAACTCGGAGAAGGATCTAGCCGGTTATTATGTTTACCGGCGTGAGGACGGCCAGCAGCCCAAGAAGTTGAATAAGGATCTGCTCCGAACCCCAATCCTCCGCGATGCAAGCGTCGAACCGGACCGCACCTACGCATATCGGGTCACAGCGGTGGATCTTTCAGGCAATGAAAGTCAACCGTGCGAGGAAGTCGCAGTTGAAACCAGAAACTAGAAAGCAGAAATTAGAAAGCTGAAGAAAAGACGTTGGTTTTTTGATTTCTGCTTTCTGATTTCTAATTTCTGCTTTCTGGCTTCCCTGTGTCCTCTGTAATGAACAGTCACTCGGAGACGCATGACCGTCGCTCGGGGGCGCAAAATCTCGCCAGGTTTGCAGCTTTCCGCTTTCGCGCCATCTTCGGTTGGTTAGCCGCCTTTGTCGTCCTGTTTCTTCTTCACTATCCACTGCTTCGCCTGCCCTACTACTGGGACGAAGCCGGGTACTACATTCCTGCCGCGATGGACTTCTACAGGTCAGGACAACTGATTCCTAACACCACTCTCCCTTCGGGACACACTCCGCTCGTCGTCATCTATCTGGCTCTGGCGTGGCGAGCGTTTGGGTTTTCGCCGCTGGTTACACGCGTGGCGATGATCGCTGTTGCCACGTGCACACTGGTCGGCGTCTATGCGCTCGGCCGCCGCCTGGCCAATCGAGAGGTCGCGTGCTGGAGCGTTCTGCTGCTGGCGCTTTTACCCCTGTTCTTCGCGCAGAGTGTGCTGGTTCACCTCGATCTTGCCGCGGGACTGTTTACTTTGCTGGCGCTCTTGGCGCTGCTTGACGAACACCCCTGGGGGTTCGCCCTCGCCTCAGCATGTGCAGTCCTAAGCAAAGAAACTGCCGTAGTCCTGCTGCCGGTTGCCTGGATCTTTTCCTGGCGGCAGCACCGGCGGGCAACCGGTTCCCTTTCCCGCACCTGGTGGGCTGCCTGGTTTGCGCCGCTCGTAGTTCTGGCTGCCTGGGTGGGTTTCTACCATCATGCCACGGGTTTCTGGACGGGTAACCGCGAGTATCTTCGCTACAACCTTTACTCAACACTCAACCCGTTACGGATGTCATTGACTGTGCTGCGTCGTCTGTATCAAACCTTCGTCGGCGGATTTAACTGGCTCCTGACTGTCGGGGCGATAGCAGGAAGTCGATGGGCGCGGAGGACCAGAATTGACACACCTCAAGGCGAGTCTCATCCTTCCGCATGTCATTCCGAGCGGAGCCCTGGACCGGACGGTCCGGGGCGAAGCGACCCGTCGCCCGAAGGCGCACAAGTTCCTGGCCGCAGGACAACGCTGCAGGCACGGGACGCCGCCCACGACTCTTCAGAAGCGGCCGTTCGGAATCAACTAGGCCCGAGTTATCTGCGGAGATTTCTCTTTCTTGCAGGCTGGCTCGCAGCGGCTTATCTTGCGATGCTGAGTTTGGTGGGCGGCGCCGTCTTACCTCGCTACCTGTTGCCAGTGTTCCCGCCACTTGTTTTGGTCGCGGTAATCTTGATATGGCGTCTGCCGCGGCCCGCAGCTCGGTCTATTTTGGTGCTCACCGCAGGGTGCTTCGTATGGGCATGGTCTCTGAATCCTTCCTACCCGTTTCCCTTTGAGGATAACTTGGCTTATGCCGACTTTATTCGCCTGCATGAGCAGGCGGCGCGGTTTCTGGAAGCTTCTCCAGGCAACAGGCGAATCCTGACCGCCTGGCCTGCCTCCGACGAACTCACACAACCGTTCCTGGGCTACGTTCGCCGGCGCCTCAACGTAGTTGTCTCCCAGGGCTTCGGCCAGGACGACTTCGATAGTATCTCGCCGGATTCGTTCGATTGTTTGTACCTTTATTCGCGCCGCTGGGAGCCCTCGAAGAACTGGCTGATGCGCTTCCCCTGGGTGCAAGGACTTCAGGAGCGCTATTTTGGATATCATCCGCAAGTCTCGGAGCAGGAGCTTACTGCCAGGTTTCATTTAAGACTGCTGGCGAGCTTCGAAAGGCGGCGCCAATGGGTGAGGATCTATGTCAGGCAGTGAAGAACGCTGTTGTTCGCACGCCAGGGGTCAAATGTGCCCGGTACATCCCCTTTGCCGAAGAGCAATGCTGAGGGCGAGAAAGTCTCTCGCCCGCCGTTGGAATGAAAGGGAAAAACCCACAAGCCCCGGCGGTTCACCTGAATCCAGCAGCACAGCGACCACGCGAGGAAGGTCGGCCGGGTTGTCGAAGGGAACGATTTCGGAGTCAATCCCGGCGGCTGTGAGGGACGCAGCACGGTATCGCGTGCTGAGGTTCTCTTCGAGTTCGGGGCCGACCAGGCCGACTTTGAACACTTTCTTTCCCTTCCCTTCACGCGTGGCCATGCTCGGCCGGGACAATGTGGTGGTGGCCCTCAACGCGAATTTCCATTATGACTTCGCTGCTGAACGGTAAGATACGCCTAACGGCTTACCCACTCAAGTCGCCGACCATTCATCAGCTATGTCTGAATGGAGCGCTCTGCCTGACCGGGATTTGCCAGAACGTTCCCGGCCTCTTGGACTTCGTGAAGTTCGCGCCTTGCGACCTGGCGGAAACGGGAGAACTTCACCCAGAACCCTACCGTCAAGACAATCAACAAAGCCATGGACCCACCGAACGCAGCGTTCGAAAGGTGGTGACGGAGGTAATCCCAAGTGAGCCAGGGTACGGAAATCGCAACCTGAACGACGACAAAACCTTTCCCAAAGCGTGCCGCCCGGAGGCTGGCCAGACATCGCTTTTCATACTCCTGCGCGAATTCGGAAACAGATTTCAGATCAGCTTTCCACAGGATGTGCCAATTCCAGAGGGAAAAAGCTGTTACGGCCAGCGTGGTGATCCAAACAGCCAGCGCCCACAGAAAAGATTCCACGCGGGGTATTTTCCAGGCGACTGCGGAACTGAATGCAAGAAAGATCAATGCGGCCAGAAGTTCGGCGATGTGCAAAGCACGCAGACGGCGCTGCTGCTTGACAGCGCGTCGGCGAATTTCGACTGAGTTCGCCACACTAGGTTCGGATTGCGCTTGCCATTCGGCGCGCCAGTCTTTGAGTTCAAAATCAATGCTCATCTTGGGCTCCTAGTGTTTCTTTGAGGAGTTTGCGGGCCCGGTTCATCCGCACGGCGACGTTACTCTCGCTGATGCCGAGAACGGCAGCGATTTCAGAGTGCGAGAGATCCTCCAGCCATAGGGTCACCACCTGCCGGAATGAAATCGGCAGCAACCGAATGGCATCCATGAGCCGGGAGCGGTCCACACCCTGGATCGCGGCAGCCTCGGGCCCCTCTCGGCTGTCCACAATCTCTTCGGGATGATCGAACAAATCTGTTTTTCTCCTTCGCCATACATGCGTCAGCGCACGATTGTGGGCGATGCGAAAGACGAATGTCCGCAGCGACGATTCGCGACGAAAATGTGGCAGGACGACCCAGATGGCCAACTGAATTTCCTGTAGCAAGTCTTCGCGCGCATGAGCTTCCGATTCATACGATGAAGCCAGCCGCCCGAGGCTGGCGCCGTACTCCCTCCACAGTTGTTCATAGTCCCGTTCGAGTTGCTCTCGTCCGATTTCCACGCTCCTGCTCCCCATTGCGCCGGCGGAGAATACCTGGCGTGCACTTATCACCCCCCCGCCATTGTCCCGGACCTTCATAATCGCCCATTCTCATCTCAAATCAAGCTAGTCTCGCCAGAGGAGCGATCCTTACAAAACTTATTTTCACCTTTTTTGTAAGGATATCGCAGTCCGGAGACTACCTCCCGCAGAGCGCGCATATGTCGAGCCCCTACACCGAGGAGGAGCAAATGAATCCTTTCGCCACAGTTCCGCAGACGTTAAGAATTAACTTTCGCCGCACCATGCCTCTTTTGTGGGTTGTTCTTTGCGTCGTTTCTTGTTGCCGCGCGCAAGACTTGAGAGCACCCAAGACTCCGCAACTCCCAACTGCCAAGTCCGCCTATGAGATCCATGCCGTATTCCGTGTCAGTGGACAGCCAATGGGTTCCTACCGTGAGAAAGCCACTACGGAGATCGACGGCGGAACCAAGACGCTCATCGACAGCGACCTCATTTTCAATCGTATGGGCAGCAAGCTGGAGATGAAATCCAGCAGTCAGTACGAAGAAACCAGCGACGGACATCTGAAGGTCGCAACTGGCGATGTGTCGAGTTCGCAGCAGGCGACACACCTGGAGGTGCTGGTCGGCAAAACATCGCTTCAGATCAAGACCACGACGGGAGAGAAGACCTATGAGCGGAACACGCCGCTGACCCGAAGTCTGCTGGGGCCGGAAGGTGCGCGGCGCCTTGTTGTTTCTCGTTGCCAGGCGCCGGGTGACACCGTGTCCTATGACACTTTTTTCCCGGAGTTAGGTACAGTGGTGACGGTAACTGACGTACTCCTCGGGTCTGAAGAGGTCACTACAGATCAGGGGAAGATCTCGGGCCTCAAGATCGAACAAGCTGTGAGTGCAATGCCAAGCAAGGCCACGCTCTGGCTCGATCAGAATGGTTGGCTCCTTCGGCAAACAGTACCAAGTCCTTTTGGAGATATCGAAGCAATTCGCAGCAATGCGTCATCAGAACAACACCTGATCCAAGGAGCCGCGCTCCCCGAAGAAACCTTCACTCAATCCATCATCAAGTCGAATCTGCGCTTACCCCAAGAGCGTTTTATCGAATCCATTCGACTGAAAATCATTCAACAACAACCGGAGTTGGGCTGGCCCAACCTTGAGACCGAGAACCAACACGTCCTGGAAAAGAGGCGGAATTATGTAGTTCTGGAAGTAACGCGTGTCAAGCCCAAGAAGACGAAAACATTGCCCGCTGCCACCGCGGCGACACTCACGCCCTACCTGTCTGCGAACGCCCTGCTTCAGTCTGACGACCCCAATATCGAGAGGATCACAAAGAGCGTGGTTGGGAACGAACGGAACACATGGAAAGCTGCTCGGGCACTCCAATTGTGGACAAACGAGAACATGCATTTTGATCTCGGCATCGCGCTGGCGCCGGCATCGGAAGTAGCGCGCGACCGTCGTGGAACCTGCTTCGGGTACGCGATGTTGCTGGGCGCATTGGCACGGGTGGCCGGCATTCCTTCGCGCCTTCGGATGGGCTACGTGTACGCCGGTGGCGTGTGGGGCGGGCATGCGTGGATCGATGTGCGGATCGGCAGCACCTGGATTCCGCTCGACGGCGCTCTTTACACACCGGGTTCGGCTGATGCAGCGAGGTTCAGTTTCTTCACCAGCGCACTCGAAGAAGGAACGTTGGTCGGGATCGGGTCCCTTGCGCAACTGTTTGGCCATGCCGACATCAAGATTCTGCAGTACACCGTGGCGGGCAAGCGAGTCGACGTGCCGGAAGGCGCCGCGCCATTCACAATCGAAAGCGATACATACCACAACCCGTGGCTCGGTTTTTCCATAGCCAAGCCGCCGGCATTTACTTTTTCTGAGTCTGACCTGGCGTGGCCTCAAACAACCGTTATTGCTATGGAGGGACCTCAGGGACAGAAGGTTGAGCTCAGAAATTTGTCCGCTTCCGTTCCGACGCCGGAATTTGATGCCGTGAAGCGGCTCCGGGATGAGGGGATTGAAGGCGCATGCTCCACAATCAGAATTGCCGGAAAAAAGACCCTCGCTGTGTCGTCCGCCCAAAACGCCGGGGCAGTCCTGCTCGACCGCGGAAATGTATGGATGTTCACGGCAACGGGCGCCGGCGCCGGGAAACTGCTGGAGCGGATATCCTCATCCGTCACGCTGGTGCGCTGAGTTCAATCGAGACGTTCGATGGGGAAGGCCTCATCTTTCCCGCGCCCGAGCCGGTCACGCGGGAGATTGCTGGATCGAAGGCTGGACTCGAGCACTCCATGCGTGCGCACGAGCGGGGTAGCGCGGAGTGATCCCGCCCCGAGCGGAATTACTCCGCGGCTTTTCGTTCTTGGTTGTCAATAACCATGTCGAGGTCAGTCAAGATCCGCGGGGTAAGGCAAACTGCGCCTAACTCCGCGGTACCCGCTGTCCGCCCACTACCGTTTCGACAAACTGGAAATGCCGGATGGAACCATTCAGAGGATGGATGGGGTAACTATGGACCTGGGGTTTCGACCGCTTTAACCCGAATTCGGAAGTTGAAAGCGTAACTGTGCTACACGGATACGCCGGACCTTTGAGTCTGTCATTCTGAGCGGAGCGAAGAATCGCCGCAGTTCGCAAGAAGAATGCAGCGGCTAACGATGCAAGGAAACTGCAGGGATGCTTCGCCCGCCAAAGTGCGTCGTCCTCAGCATGACATGAGTCTTGACAAAATGTTACATCAGATTTAATCTAACTTCTTACATGGACGCCGAGGCGATCAAAAAATCCCTGGAAGGCAGCGGGTTGCGGTGCACGCCGCAGCGCTACGCAGTGATGGCATTCTTGATGGAAAACAGCCGCCATCCCACGGCTGCGGAAATTTTCAAAGCCGTGAATCGCGCGGATCCGCGCTCTTCAAGGGCCACGACTTATAACAATCTGCGGGACTTGGTGCAGGCGGGTCTGGTGCGAGAAGTGGCCGTCGAGGGGCGCGCCGCGCGATTCGATGCGAAAGGCATGCGGCACCACCACTTTATCTGCGACCGCTGCGGCAAGGTTGAGGACATGGAGTGGTACGACGTGCCCAGGCCTTCCTCGCGATCCCTCGGTAGGCGGATTCTTCGCCAATGCGAACTCATTTCCCGGGGGCTTTGCGCGAAGTGTGCTCCGCGGAAAGCTTCTCGTTCAGTGTCGTAGGCATGTGGATAGCGGATTAATTACGCGCGCCGGCATACGCGGCCGGCGGCGATTGCGAGAATGAAAAAACAAGGAGGATGCGCACATGGATAACAAACACACCACCCCAGCGGGGGCGCCTGTTCCCGCTCATCAGGAGCAAGCCTTGTCAGCCGAAAGCAAGTGCCCGGTATCGGGCGGCGCTCGCAGACACACAGCGGCCGGAGCCGCGACGAATGCGGACTGGTGGCCGAATCAGTTGAACCTGAAGATGCTGCACCAGCACTCCCCCTTGTCCAATCCGATGGCCAAGGAGTTCGATTATGCCGAAGAATTCAAGAGCCTCGACCTGGATGCCGTCATCAAGGACCTCCATGCCTTGATGACGGCGTCGCAGGACTGGTGGCCGGCAGACTATGGCCACTATGGGCCGTTGATGATTCGTATGGCGTGGCACAGCGCAGGTACGTACCGCATCGCCGACGGCCGCGGCGGGGCAGGCCATGGCACGCAACGATTTGCGCCCCTCAATAGCTGGCCGGACAATGTGAACCTCGATAAGGCGCGCCGGTTGCTCTGGCCGATCAAGCAGAAGTATGGCCGGAAAATCTCCTGGGGCGACCTCATGATTCTCGCCGGTAACGTCGCATTGGAGTCGATGGGGTTCAAGACCTTCGGTTTCGGCGGCGGGCGCGAGGACGTCTGGGAGCCCGAAGAGGACATTTACTGGGGGCCGGAGGGCAGGTGGCTGGCGGACGAGCGCTACAAAGGTGATCGTGAGCTCGAGAATCCTCTCGGCGCTGTTCAGATGGGCCTGATTTACGTGAATCCGGAAGGGCCCAATGGAAAGCCGGATCCCGTGGCCGCGGCACGGGATATCCGAGAGACGTTCGCCCGCATGGCGATGAATGACGAAGAGACAGTTGCGCTCATTGCCGGCGGTCACACCTTCGGCAAAACCCACGGCGCCGGCGATGCGGCACTGGTGGGCCCAGAGCCGGAAGCCGCCGGCATCGAGGAGCAAGGTCTCGGCTGGAAAAGCAAATTCGGCACGGGCAAAGGCGGCGACACGATCGGCAGCGGCCTGGAAGTCACTTGGACTACGACGCCTACGAAGTGGAGCAACAACTTCTTCGCGAACTTGTTCGGCTACGAATGGGAACTGACCAAGAGCCCAGCGGGTGCGCATCAGTGGAAACCGAAGAATAACGCAGGCGCCGGTACGGTGCCGGATGCACACGATCCGTCAAAGCGTCACGCGCCATCCATGCTGACGACTGACCTCTCCTTGCGGTTCGACCCTGCTTACGAAAAGATTTCACGACGCTTCTACGAGCATCCGGATCAGTTCGCAGACGCGTTCGCCAAAGCGTGGTATAAGCTGACGCACCGCGACATGGGGCCTCTCTCGCGGTACCTTGGCCCACTCGTTCCCGCGGAGCCCCAGTTGTGGCAAGACCCTGTTCCCGCAGTGGATCATAAACTCATCGGGATGCGGGACATTGCGGTTCTGAAGGCCAAGATCCTCGCATCCGGACTGTCGATTTCCGAGCTGGGCACGACGGCCTGGGCGTCGGCGGCGACCTTCCGCGGCTCCGACAAGCGCGGTGGGGCGAACGGGGCGCGCATTCGCCTCGAGCCGCAAAAGGGTTGGGAAGTGAACCAGCCGGCCGCACTGGCGAAGGTCCTGAAGAAGCTTGAGGCGATTCAAAAGGATTTCAACCGCGCGCAGTCCGGCGGGAAGAAGGTCTCGCTCGCTGACCTGATCGTCCTGGGCGGCTGCGCAGCCGTCGAGGAAGCTGCGAAGAGGGCCGGGCACAAGGTGAAGGTTCCCTTCTCGCCGGGGCGCACGGATGCATCCCAGAAGCAGACCGATGTGCACTCATTCGCCGTGCTGGAGCCGACCGCAGACGGGTTCCGCAACTACCTCCGGAATGGAGACCCAAGAACCGCGGAGGAGCGGCTGGTGGATCGGGCGCAGTTGCTGACGCTCACTGCCCCCGAGATGACGGTTCTCGTCGGCGGCATGCGCGCCTTGAATGCTAACTTGGGGCAGTCCAAACACGGTGTCTTCACCCACCGGCCCGGGACGCTGACCAATGATTTCTTCGTCAACCTGCTCGACATGAAGACGAAGTGGCTGCCATCCTCGACTTCCGAAGGCGTGTATGAGGGGCGCGACCGCGCCACGGGCGAACTCAAGTGGACCGGCACCCGCGTCGACCTTATCTTCGGTTCGAACTCCCAGCTCCGAGCCATCGCGGAAGTCTACGCCTGCTGACGACTCGAAGGAGGCGTTTGTGAAGGACTTCGTGGCGGCGTGGAACAAGGTGATGAATCTTGATCGCTACGACCTGGGCGCCCAAAGGATGTAGGGCCGAACTGCGTTCGGCCAAGGCCGAGCGCCACTCGCGGCCCTACGTACAGGCACACCGGCACGCAAGTAGCGCGGACTGCCGCCTTGGCGGCCCGCGTCTCTTGTCCTGAGGGCGAAGGCGTGGTGGCGGTCAAAGCCGGGTGCGGGGATCGGCGGGGAATCTCACGCGGTCGATGGCCAAAGCAGCGCAGAGTCTGTGCGTTTCAGACTCTGCGGCTCTTTATTTGATAAATATCCACCTTTCCACTCGCCAGACGGTCTTCGAGATGCAACCGCATGGCATCTTTGATATTCGCCATGGCCTCTTCGTACGTCTCCCCGTGGCTGTAACACCCCTGGAGGGCGGGACAGGAGACGAAGTAGCCATCTTCGTCACTTTCCAGTATCACCGGAAGCGTCAGTCTGTGCATGGGGCAAGTATGTTCCTTTCATAAAGGGAATGACAACCTGGCCCGGCGCAATGACGTGGCTTCAGCCTCCACCTGTACGGTAACCGGCCAGTGGGTTGTGCTTGATTCTGCCCACAGCCACGCGGCCACAATCGGCATGCTCCAGAGTCCATTCGACGAAGACCGGGCGTCCAGATCGAGCCAGCGCGACCATCGGCCCGCCCTGATCGGCGCCGAACGCGCGGGAAGCGGCCATATCGAAGATCGTTATGCCCTCCACTTTCGTGCTTAGGGCGTCCTCTAGCAGAATCCGAACCACAAGAAATGCCCACAGTCAGCAAACCACTGACTGTGGCTACCCGCTCCTTGGCCCGCGTTACGTCTTAAATGGCGCGATCACTCCTCCCAGGGTTACATTTTAGATGGCGCGATACGGGCGATTGCATTCGGAGGCGACCGTGTGTATGTTCTTGGTCGGGCCGGAGTCCATAATGGAAATTCCGGATTATACCTGCTCGAACTGCTAGACGAAGCCCGGCAGGTGTCCCATATCTTCCTTTTTTTGGCGTCATGGGGACCGCGGCACCAGCAGTTTAAGAAGTAGGCGGAGAGGCTGCTGCGTGCTATTCTTCCTTCCCAATAGCTGCGCAGCTCCATGAAGGAGGAAAGGCGATGATTACGGCCAAACTCAACTTTATGGTTGCCGCGCTGGGCGTAGCGGCATTAGTTTTTCCATCGATGAGTGCAGCAGAGTATCTGGAAACCAAGGACGGAGCCAAGATCTACTACGAAGACCATGGGAAAGGGCAGCCCGTCGTGCTTGTTCACGGCTGGCTCTGCTCATCGAAGTTCTGGCAGAAGAATGCCCCCGAATTAGCCAAGGAATTCAGGGTAGTGACGCTCGATTTGCGCGGTCACGGAAATTCTTCCAAGACGCTGAGCGGGCACACCATTGCGCAGTATGGGCGCGACGTGCGCGCCGTGGTGGAACGCCTCGACCTTCGCAACTTTACCCTGGTTGGCTGGTCGATGGGCGGGCCGGTAGTGCTTTCCTATTATGAACAGTTCGGGAAGGACGGCCGGGTCAAGGCGTTGGGATTGGTCGATTCCGATCCTTTTCCCTTCAGCCCAGCGGACTGGAACAATCATCCGCTTAAGAACTACAACTACAACGCCATGAACGCCACCTTCCTCGCCTTGGCGTCCGATCCTAAGAAATTTGCCACCGCGTTCACCGGCAGAATGTTCAAGCAGAAACCCTCCGACTCCGACGTTGAGTGGGTGGTCACGGAGCTGACCAAGACGCCGCCGTGGATTGCGGTCGCCATTTATTCTGACTTCGTGATGAGCGATTACGCCAAGATATTGCCGGCGGTAAAGATTCCGCTCCTGGTTATGGCGGCCGACTCGGGCGTGTTCCCCAAGGGCATTGCGATGGGCAAAGCCCTCGCCGGCATGGCGCCGCGCGGGACCTTCGTTCCCGTCGAAGATGGCGGACACATGCTCTTCTATGAGCAGTCGCAGAAGTTCAATTCCACTTTGGCGGGCTTCGTCAAAGGATTGAAGTAAGCGCAGTAGACCGGTTTGAATTTCTATAGAAACGGGTGCCCCACGTCTCGCCCTGTCTTTGGGCTGACGTGGGGGAGTTTGTCCATTTCGCAAATAGCAAATTAATGTTTCTTACTGGCGTCGGCAGCAACCTGGGGAACGTCGACAAGTAGAGATATCACCGGGTGTCGTGCGTCCGACGTGCTTCAGGCCAGGCCGGCAGTCCGCCACCGTTTCTCAAGGCCGAATCCTCGCGGCCGGCGCTGCGAATTGGCCGTTTGATATCTGCTGAGGATTGCACAATAGGGTGACAGGGGGCCTCGTAGCGCTGGCATCTTGCCGGCTGTGGCGCGGCCATCTTGCCCGCGTATTTACGGGGGCGTAACGCCCCAGCGCCCGCTGCCGGGACGGCGGCGCTACCTGATAAAGCGTCACTCTATTTTGCAATCCTCAGCAATACCAGGGTTGCCGTGGTCAATTTCCACTCCAGTGGGTCAGACTAATCTTAACCTGCGTCCGTCTGTCCCTTCGTCCGAAAACCTGGACTCTTCGTAAGCGTGCGTGTGGTGTCCATGTGTGCGGGAGTATCAGCCCTAACCTTCAATCGGGAGAAGCAGGTTCGCCGGACGGTTACAGTAGTTGCGCGTATACTCGCGACTGGCGTACTGCACGCCGCTTGAAGCCTCGCCGCTACGCCTGGTAGGCTCTCTAGTCACTTTATCAATTTCGGTACGGGCGGAATCACAGGCATGTTGGGAATCGAGATCGGATCGATCTTAAATCTTCTGTCATACCTGGCGGGATTCGTAATATCCTCGCTCTCGGTAGATCGCCATGTAAAATTGCAGGTGCCGCATATATATACTTCCCAGGCATTATCAACAGGCGCCTTCACCAGCAGATCCGCAGCGTTGGAATCGCATCTCGGGCAAATCATGTTATCTCTCCTTTCTCATGGCTTTTTTCAAATAATCCAGCCAGAACTCCGTCTTTTCAGGCACCTCCAGAAGTTCTGTCTCTCTCCCCACATCAGGGGCGACCGGGGTGGTGGCATCTATTATCACCTTGGTCTGGATGCCGGCCGGTTCTGATGATGGATCCAGGGGCATGCCCGGAGCATTCGGGATAAGCACAACGTCCTTGGAAGGCCGGACCCTTGTCGTCATGGCCCACATCACCTGCGGCAGATTAAAGGGATCAACAAATTCGTCGACTATGATTACGATCTTTGAATAGGGCATGCCGTGAGGAGTGGACAAAAGCCTCATTGCTACGGCCTTGCCGTATCCGCCGAACCTTGATTTGGTGGAAACTATAACCCCGATTCCATGGGTATACATCGCATTCACGGCAACGACCTCAGGGAAATCTTTCTTGAGCTGCCTGTAGAGAGGGATGCTGGTGTTCAATGCCAGTAGATAGTCGATCTCCGTCCAGGGTATACCCAGGTAAAGGTTTTCGAAGATAGGGTTAGTACGATGAGTGATAGTGTGGATCTTTATCTCGCACTGCAGCCTGGCACCTGAATAGGTGCCAGTGAATTCACCGAATGGGCCCTCGATTTTGCGCACTCTGGGCAAGATATTTCCCTCAAGGACGACCTCGCTTCTTGCTGGGATGTCCAGGTCGCCTGTCTCACTCTTGACAAGCTCGATGGGAGCACTCTTTAGGGCGCCGGCAAAATCATATTCGGACTGTGCATACTCAATAGGCGTGCTAGCCATGAAATTAAGCACAGGGTCATTGCCTATGCATATAGCCACGGGCAGTGGTTCATTCCTTTCCTCTGCCTTTCTCAGATGAATCGCTATGTCATGGAAAGGCAGAGCCTGAATTCCTACAAGGTCCTTCCCTTTAACCTGAATCCTGTATATGCCGGCATTTTCCTTGTTGAAATCATTGGGGTCTTCAGGATCCTTAGAGACAACGAGCCCCTTGGAAATAAAAAAACCTCCATCAAATTTATTTACCCTGAAGAGGGGGAGGATATCGAAAAGGTTGATGTCCTCTTTGACTTTATTCTCTTTGATCAGGTGCATCTTTCTCCGTTACCCATACAGGCTTTACCGGATAATCGTTCCACAGCTTGTCCAGTGCAAAAAACTGTTCCTTGATCGATGTGTCCTTTGGTAAGTTCAGCATGAGGGCGTGATTCTGCCACGATCCCTGTACATTCAGTGCAATGCTGTTTTTGTAACCCTTGATCTTTTCAATAAAAACAGCCGGTCCGTTCTCCAAGTCGGGCGCCGCCCGGCCTATGGCGCTCAAGTCAGGTTCCGGCATGACCGGATCCTTAATCCTTACGAGTTGGTTTTCCTGTTCCAATAACGACAAAAACTCCCTCAAATCCCTGTAGCGCATAAGCATCTCCTATGATGGTTCGTCTATCCTGAGTGTCCCGAGCATCCAGTATCCCATTTTCCTGCTGTGAAGGGAAAATAAGAGCTTTGCCGATTGGAGAGCGGCATCCTTGCCGGTTAGGACATTCATAAGCAATCGGACACGAACCAAGCTTCCGCTTCCTCTCGCCTCAGCGGTCACCCAAAATCGGCCCCCTCGATGGTGACCTGAAAACCGGCCCACGGAATCGAAGTCCCGGACATTGACTCTGGCGCGAGGGTTTGTACCCGGCATTATCAGGCGGAGACTTCAACCGCGGAAGGTGGGTTCACCGGACGGGTATTGTTTGTTAATTTCATTAGCTGGACCGGAAACGTAATTGCGCCGGTAGGTGCGGGCGGGGGGTACTGGGAGCCATAGTGGCTTGGCTCACCGGCCGCGTGGCTTTGGCCGGTGGCTGTTTGCGGCCGGAGCGCTGCTCGCGGTCTCGGGTGTTACGCGATTGATCGAGTTAAGAGCCCCGGCGCAAGGCAAACTGCGCCTAACTCCGCGCTCCCCCCTCCCCGCTTTCAAAACTTGAACTGAAGATTGAGCTGGATCCGCCGCGGTGGCTGTGCCGCCACAGCGCGTCCGAAGAAGGGTGATGTGATCGTTCCGATATACGTGATGTCGTTCTCATGATTGAGGATGTTGAACGCGTTCAAAGCCACCGTTAGGGTTGGACCCTCTTTTCGCGACTTGCAGAGCGGAAAATCGTGCGCGACGTTCAGATCCAGATTGATCAGGCCGGGCCCGTGCATTGAATTGCGCGGTACTCCCGGTGGGCGGTCGTTTACCACCCCGTCGTGGTTATCGTCACTCCCTGTCGTGATCGTGGCCGGCATTCCGGAGTACAGCGATAGGGCTGCCCCCAGAGTGAAAAGCCTGTTCGCCTGGAACGATCCCAGCAAGTCAAACTTGTTCCTACGATCGAAATCCGAGCGTGCCCAATCTGCGGATGGATCGTAGCTGTTCGCGGGAAAATAGGTGACTCCGCTGGTGTTGTTGTATGTCTTGCTGAGCGTGTGTTGCACCTGCCCGGTGAAGAACTTGCTGGGCCTTCCCCGAAAGGTCAGTTCCAGCGCATTGCTCGTTTGATGCCCCTCGGATTGGATCTCTCTATCCTGCCCAAGAGCCGGGTTGGGCCGCGCAAGGTAGTCCGGTGGGGGAGGCGCGTTGGCATCTATCGATCGAAACAGATCGATCCCGCGCGACCCCACATACGTCACGCTAAACGTGCTCTTCTCGGTCACTTGCCGCTCGACTCCAATGCTGTACTGAACGGTGTACGGAATGCGCGCCTTCGGGTCCAGCACAACAAGACTCGTGGGCAAACTCGACAAGGAACCCGGTGTTACGGGATAGGTCGGATTGTCAACGATGAAGCGCAGCAGATTTACCCCGTTGAAATGCAGCAGATCCGAAATCGGCCTGGGCCCTGTGCGGTCATAGAACACTCCCGTGCCACCACGAATCACAGTCTTGCTGTTCTTGGTCGGCGAGAATGTGCGGATTCCGGGGCAAGGCGGGCGCGATTCCGAAGTTGATCCGGTCAGGATTCCGAAATTAATTCGGTCACGATTCCGGGATGAAGCCGGGCAGGGATTCCGATTTTAATCCGGTCAGTTTCCGGCACTTGTCGGAACCCTGACCGGGATCATTTCGGAAAGATTTCCACACGCTTCCGGACGGGACGGTGAACGGGAGGCGAAGGACGCTGGACAACATTACGGTCAATGCGGCTCCACTGGAAGGTGGAGGTAACCGACATTGCCCATGCAGAGGTTGTCCATGCGAAAGCTCAAAGAAGTACTCCGACTCCGCTATGAGCTGGGGTTGGGGCAGCGGCAGATCGCCCGCAGTTGCTCGATCGGGCACGGCACGGTTTATGAGTATCTGAAACGTGCCCGGGAGGCTGGGGTCCGTTGGCCGCTGCCGGAAGGCTGGGATGATCGCCAACTGGAAGCCGCCGTATTTGGAGGAACCCCGCGGCGCGCCTACGAAAACCGCAAGCCCCAGCCCGATTTTGCGAAGCTCCACGAAGAACTCCAACGCCATCCCCACCTGACGCTGCAGCTCGCCTGGGAAGAATACCGGCAGGCGCATCCCGACGGCTACGCTTACAGTCGCTTCTGCGAACTCTACCAACGGTGGCGACAGCAGTTGGACGTGGTGCTGCGCCAGGATCATGTAGCCGGTGAGAAGCTCTTCGTCGATTACGCCGGGGCGACGATCCCCTTGCAAGACTCGGAGGGCGGACCGGAGCGGCAGGCGGCGATCTTTGTTGCCGTCCTGGGAGCCAGCAACTACACGTACGCCGAAGCCACCCACAGCCAGGAACTGGAGAACTGGATTGGTTCCCACATCCGTGCCTTCGAGTTTTTAGGAGGCGTGCCCAAGCTGGTCATCCCCGACAACACTCGTACCGGCGTGAATCGCGCCTGCCGCTACGAGCCCGATCTGAACCGCACCTATCACGAACTGGCCATGCATTACGGCGTGGGGGTGCTGCCCACGCGGCCTTACAAGCCCCGCGATAAAGCCAAGGTCGAAACCGGTGTGCAGATCGTGCAGCGTTGGATCGTGGCGGCCCTGCGGCACCGGAAGTTCTTCAGCTTGGCCGAACTCAATCAGGCGATCCGGGAGTTGCTGGATAAACTCAACCAACGGCCGTTTCGCAAGCGCCCCGGCTGCCGTGCCAGCTTGTTCCAGGAACTAGACCAACCGGCGCTGGGCCCGCTTCCGCAGGATCGCTTTGAGCTGCAGCAGTGGGCGACCGCGCGCGTCAACATCGACTATCACGTCGAGATCGACCGCCACTACTACAGCGTGCCCTACGTGCTGACCGGGCAGGTGGTGGAGATCCGCTCGACGCTGACCACGGTAGAGATCTTTCACCGCGGCGAGCGCGTGGCTTCGCATGTCCGCAGCCACCAGCACTATAAAGCCACGACCGTCAACGAGCATCGACCCAAGAGCCATCAGCAACACCTGGCCTGGCCGCCCTCGCGCCTGCTGCACTGGGCGCAGTCGGTGGGGCCGTCGACGGCACAGTTATTCAAGGCCATCCTGGAGAGTAAACCGCACCCCGAGATGGGATATCGGTCCTGTCTGGGGATTCTGCGCCTGGGCCAGCGCTATTCGCCCGAGCGGGTGGAAGCGGCGGCGGCACGGGCCTTGGTCACCGGCGCCTGCTCCTATCAGAGTGTCAAGTCGATGCTGGAACGCGGACTGGATCGTCAACCGCTGGAAACCCCGGCGCCCCGACCGCCCCTCGCCCACGACAATCTGCGGGGCGCGGCTTATTTCGATCCCTCGGATACGTCGAGGGTGCAGTAACTCGATCGGCAGAGAGGAGAACACATGTTGAATCAGCAGACCCTGGAAAAGTTGCGCGCCTTGCGCTTGCACGGCATGGCCGAGGCCTTTCGCGCCCAGTCCGAGCAGACCGGCATCAGCGAGTTGAGCTTCGAGGAACGCTTCGCCCTGCTGGTCGACCAGCAGTGGAACTGGCGACAGAACCGCGCCCTGGAGCGTCGTTTGAGCCAGGCCAAGCTGCGGCATCGGGCCTCGGTGGAGGACCTGGACTTCCGCACCCCGCGGGGTCTGGACCGTGCCTTGCTGCGGTCGCTCACCCAGGACTCCGCTTGGGTGCGCGAACATCAGAACATTTTTCTGCTCGGCCCCACGGGGATCGGGAAGAGCTTCTCTGGCTTGTGCTCTGGCGGAGAAGGCCTGCCGGGATGGCTTTACGGCCTTATACACGCGCGCCGCCCAACTGTTTCGTGACTTGGCGCTGGCCCGCGCCGATGGCAGTCTACGCACCTTGCTCGCACGATGGGCTCGTTGCAGGTGCTGGTCGTCGACGACTGGGCCATGGCTCCCCTGGCCGACACGGAGCGTCGCGACTTCCTGGAAATCTGTGAGGATCGCTATCAGCAGCGATCCATGATCTTGACCAGCCAACTGCCGGTGGCCAAGTGGCATGAACAGATTGGTGATCCGACCCTGGCCGATAGCATTCTCGACCGACTGGTGCACAACGCTCACCGTATCGAGATGCGCGGCGAGTCGATGCGCAAAAAGCCTGGCGGCAAAGAATGAACATCGTCGCTGCGCTCCGAACACGCCAGGGTGTGCGGGCGGAGATCACGTTGGGAGGGGCCCTCGTACGGCTCGCGTCGCTGCGCTCCGAACACCCGAGCAGGCGCTGTGGAAATGCCGCCCCGTGGAAAGGGTGGAAAACTCTCAGAACGAGTTTCCCACCCTTTCCACCGGGCTTGGAAATCCGGCACAAGGCAGCCGGATTCCCACATTTCCACAGCGCCGCCGGCGAACCTATTTATGGAGAAAGGAGCCAAGGAAAGATAAAGAGAAAACCGGATTCTAGTTGACCGATTCCGGTCACTTCAAGCACCATAGGAACGCCAGCGTCGCTTCGCTCCGAAAACGCCCGGCTTCACCTCGGAACCAGCGACCGGATTCAAATCGGAATCACTGACCACCTTCATCGGAATACCCAAGAATGCAAACCCGAATCGCGGTGCGAAATTGTCCGGGTCATCGTGGAAGTAGTTCTGCCAATAGTACCGCATGCCCAGAGAAACTGAAAAGTTCGGCTTCAAGCGAAAGTTATCTTCGATGAATCCAGCCAAGCTCTTCTCAAGAAAGACCAAGTGCCCCTGCCCGCGCTGGACGAGGTAGGTGGAGGGCTGCCCCGCCGTAAAGGCCGCGAGACTTCCGAAGGTGTAGGTGCCCGCGGTATTCGTGAAGTCATCGAATCCCCGGCGGCTGATGTCAGGCACATCGATCCCGAAGTTCAATTGGTGTTTCCCGCTCACGTACGCGACGATATCGGTTCCGTCAAAGTGGTATTCCGTTCGCCGAGCGTTGGCCTGCGCGCCGCCTCCGGTGAACGCGCCTGAGACAACGATCTGTGGATTGGAATTCAAGCTTGTCGTCGGAGCATCGTAATGGCCAACCAGGAATCTTAGTTGATTCACCCATGTGGGAGAAAACACCTTGCGGTAACTGACATTGATTTCATGCTCTTGAAACTTGGAGTTGGTCGCGGCCTCCGGCAGCACCGTCCCTCCCACACCCTGATTCTCGGTGGTCTGCCTTTCGTACGAATAGCCGATCCAGAACTGATTGCCGTTGGCAAGATCGTGAAAAATGCGCCCCGAGCCAAAGAAGTGCCGCATGAAACTGGGCACGTTTTCGTTGATAGGACCATTAACGCCTTCGGCCACGACGATGGATTGCTTGTCCTCTTCGTCCCGATCCACAGACAGCAAGAAGCTAGTCTTCTTGCTGTGTCCGATGGGGCCTGTCAACGAGCCTTCGTAATAGCGGCGTTGCTCCGGTGGTTTGATCAGGGCGAACGTATTCCGTGCGTCGAAAAGCGAATCGCGAAACATGAGATTGAGCGTGCCATGAAACCGGGGCGTGCCGCCTTCGGTGATGATCTCAAGTCTCGCCCGGCCGGGGCGTGCGAAAAGGGCTGAGTGCGGATTCTGATTTATTCTCACTTCCTTGATGGCAGAAGGGGCCACACCTGGGCCATTCGCTTCCACGCCGTTTACGACGAGCGTGACGCCATTCGTGCCGACCGCGTTGTCGTCGAGGAAGCGAGAAAGCGTGGTGATGTAATCCTGATCGAAGACCGGCACGCGGTCGAGCGCCGGGCGATCCACCGTATTAACATTCTGGTTTTCCGAGACCTCGGTAGCAACTTGCGGAGACGCGCTGCCGGCGCTAACCGTAACAACCTGGCTCTGGGTCGCAATCGACATCACGACACGAAGGGAGGCACGCAGCCTGGTCCCAGCACTCACATCGATCCCGGTTTTCTGAAATCCGGGCGCCTGAACCTCAATGCGGTAGTTACCGAAAGCCACCTTATCAAAACGGAACGCGCCTGCGTTGTCCGTGGTCGAGCGGGCGAGCGGCTTCCCAGCCGTTCCCATAAGTATGACTTGCGCGCCGACAATCACAGCGCCGGAGGGGTCAAGCACCGTCCCGCTGATGACATGAGAACCTGTCGGGGCCTGGGGTTCCGGCTGACTGGGAATCGTCCCGGAACCGGAGTCTCTTGCCGGCCCTAAAGACCGGGCAAGGCTTTGCTGAGCCGGCAAGAAACCACCGGCTGTGAGCAGCAGCAAAATAAATACCGATCTCACTTGAATCTTCCTCACCTCATCGTTCTGGATTGATCTCCTCAGATCAACCTTCCAGGCGCCGTTGAGCGAGTGATTTACGGCATAACATCACACGGTTTCGCCTGATACAAGCACCTTACCCATGCAACCTGAAAGAAGCGTGAAAATGGCTTGGTTTTTTTGTTGTTGGCTGCACCCGCGAGTTGAGCGTCTCCTTGAAGGGCAACGCCGTGTAACATGTATTGTCCCGTACGGCAGAATTGCAGCGAGAAATGGGCGAGCTGTCGTTCATGAAGCGATCGACTTTGCCGTGCCTTTCACACTCGCCGACCCACAAGAATCATTACGACGATTGACTTACGTCGCCGAAACCGGGTTAGCCTTCCGGCTTCGTCCCGTGAATGATTCATGGAGGTGCGGGCGGGGCGGTACTGGAAGCCATAGTGGCTTGGCTCACCGGCCGCGTGGCTTTGGCCGGTGGCTGTTTGCGGCCCGAGCGCTGCTCGCGGTCTCGGGTGTTACGCGATTGATCGAGTTCCGGATCACGAACGGAACAGGAGGTGTTACCTAGAAAAAAAGCGGGAATCCCGAAAAGTTAAGAGCCGTGGGGTAAGGCAAACTGCACCTAGCTCCGCGCTGCGGAGGAGCCAAAGGCGAGAGACGCCATTCCGCTCAATGTTGAACGGTGACTGTAACGCTGAAGCGATTGATTATCGAGGCGTCGCCAGCCCACTCGCGCCATTGTTTCAGATTGAGCTTTGCGCTGCCGGGACTCGCCGATTGAAACGTCATGGTGTGGACACCACCGCCACCAATTCCGCCGCCAGGGGTCATGGAATAGGTTGACTCCCGGAGTTGCAGCGCAGTCGTATCCAAGGTGTCAACCGCCCAGCGATATCCCGTGGTGGGGTTCTCGGCCAAGTTGACCTTGATGACGTCACCAAGTCCCACGCTCAACAGCCGTCCATCGTCCGCCTGAGTCAATGTGAAGACTGAGATCTCTGCCTCCTGCCCGGCCTCGCCAAGCAGGATTCAACCACAACCACGTCCCGGCGCGGCCGTTCTCCTAACCATATTAGCTCAAGTCTTCGCGCGGCGTGGCGCCTTCGAGGTTGGTGGCGTGCTGAGTGCGTCTTTCGCTGTGGTCGGAGGCGTGCCGGACGGAGCGGACGTGGGTATCGCGACCTGCCCGGCGGCCTCCGGCGGCCCCTGCGTCGGTTGAGACTGCTGGCCGGCCGAAGCTGAGCCTGCAAGCACTGTGGACGCGAAACCGGGCACTTCTTCGGGCCGCGAGAACTGCGGTTGCGCCATGCCCTCAGCGCTACGAAAAGTCCAGCTACCTGCTTGCGCGCCCGGCGCGCCCGCGAACGGGGTGGTGTGCGGCTGCGGCGGAGCCGCCGAAGGTGTGGTTTGCCCCCCTGCTGCTGACGAACTCGGGACGGTCGGACGGCTAAGCCCGGCCGGCGAGCTCAGTTCTGCCGGCGCTATGGTCGTTGTACCCATCCCCGGAGATGCGCCAGCGCCGCGAGTCAAGCTGCCTGCTTGCGAGCCCGGCGCGCCCGGTGAGGGGGAAGTGTGCGGCTCTGGCGGCTGCGCCGAAGGTGCGCTGCCGCCTCCTGCCGCAGCTAAGTTCGAGACGGCCCCACGGCTCGGCCCAGCCGGTAACGTCGGTCTGGTCGCTGCCATGTTCGTTATTCCTCTCCAAGCCAGCGCTGTGGAAGCGGCTGGACGGCCCGGTCCAGCCCGCTCCCCTCAACGCCGTTTGATGATCACCATAGGAGCGTCACCACACGTAGATCTCGTGCACCATCCCATCGCTCTCTGTTCGGTAGTTGACGATGTGCTTGGTTTGATAGGCGTGCGCAGCCAGAGCTGTGAGCGCCACCACCCCCGAATCAGAAGCCGTGGACAGCTTCACCCATCCAACGTTCGCAACTCCCATCCACGAGTTCCGGTCTTGATTGATGCTCCAAAGCGAGACTCACTGTCTTGTTGTTGTTCCAGACAGTCCCCGCTGCGGCTGTCCCATCACCTGCCGCACCGATGGCGCTCTGGGGCGGCTCGCCAGAAGGCACGCTTGCCGTGGTCGCTGCCGCTCCCGCTCCCTGCAGAGGTATCTGAGGCTGAGATTGTGTGTCCGCCATACTCATTCCTCCTCACCAACAATAGATTTGTTTTATCACGCCCTGAACTTGATAGAAGCTCACGGTACGACCGGCTGCCTTGGCCGCAGCCAACTGGTTCAGCATATCAAAGAAGATGTTGTCGTTATCGGGCGAGATCTTTCTCCAGCCGACTCCACCATCAAAATATGCCCAAGCGTTGAAATCCTGGTCGATCGCCCACAAGCCGAGGACTTTCCTGTTGTTCTCCCAGCCAGTGGCAACGATTCCGTCCACCGCCCACATGTTGGCGTCGATCGGAGGCGCTGTACCCGTCCCGCACCCTTTGTTGGAAATTGAGTCCGGGTAAAAACCCTGACCGTACGCGATGCGGAAGAACCCCTTCTCACCCCACCCGGTACCCCAACTGTTTTTGCATTTCCAGAAGCCTTGATTGTCATCGTAGCCAACGATGCACACGCAATGTCCGCCGGCGCAGTCTCCGGAGACGTGTTTGTAGATGCCGCTGACATAGCTGAAGAAATCATTGTAGACGGTAAAGCATGCGCTCAGCGGCCCATTGGTGGAGATCCAGGTCTTCATATCGGCCGTGTTAGTGATGTTGTGCCACGCCGAGATCATGAGTACCCGGTTCTGCCAGTCCGAGCACAGTTTGCACGGTTGATTGCCCGCAGTGTACGGGAAACAAGCCTCATCCGCCACGCCGGGGTTCTTGTAATAGTTGAGCGCATTGTCCGGCCACCAGCCCGAATCGCAGCAGTTGCCGCAACCACAGTAGAAGAGCTGGGCCTCAGACAAATCGATCCCCGTGCTCGCATTCTGGCGCAGCCACTGGTACGTACCCTCCACGGTTGCGGTAGTGCCGAAAGCCACGCAGGAACCGCACCCGCCTTGGTCTTTCACGGAGGTGATGTAGTTGCTCCCGTTCACGTTGGTGAGGTCAAACGCGGCGGGATAAGCGCCCGCACCAGCCCCAGCGGCGGCTCCGGCCTGAGCTTGGAGGCTCGCGGCGTAACCGTCAGGAAACGTAGCTCCCAAAATGGCGCGCTTCTCACTTCCAGAAAGTTGCGAGACTGACGTGACGCCGGCTGTCCAACCTCCCCCCGCGTCATCAATCGCGACTTGGAGATTATTCGGTTCAATTGTCTCGAGTGCCATCGGGCACCTCCCTCTCTGAGTTGACTGGTTCCAAAGTGATTGGTAGTCTACCCGGCGATTAGAGGCCGTGTCGGTCCAATATTGGACCAATATGAAACATTATTTGCGTGTGTGCTCGTCCGACAGGTTTGAACGCTTGCGTTTAGGTATCCGGCAAGCTGGTTTTCTTTGACGACGAGGAAGGATTCCGGTGTCGTTTCGATGAGTCCCAGACGGCGAAACCTCTGCATGAACTCTGTAATGCGAGGTCGCGTGGTGCCGACCATTTCGGAAAGCTCTTGGTGTGAGATCCTCTGTTCCACGCGCAAGCTGTGGAGCTCATGCTTGCCAAGCTTTCGAGCGAGTCGCAAGAGTATGGCCGCCAAACGATGCTCGCTGTCAGCAGTAAGGAGATACGCAATCGTCCGCTGCTGCTCCACCACGGAAGTCGCCAAGTATTTGGCCAAATCTTCCATCAACTTGTCGTGGGTCAACCGCAGCAAGAATTCTGCGCATGGCATCTGTCTTAGAATCGTCCGCTCCATCGCGGTGGCCGTTTCAAGACGACTCCCGCCGGCCAGGCAAAGCTCGCCGAAAAAATCGCCCGCGACGTAAACGGCCAGGATGCACTCTCTTCCGGTCTGCGAAAGCACGAGAGTTTTTATCCGACCACGCTCGATGAGGTATACCTTTGCATCGCAATCCCCGCAAGTGTAAGCGTTGGCACGCTTCTCGAGTTTGAGGGTCGCGGAGTTGCCTAGCCCCTGCCAAATCGAAACGCGCAGTCGCTCACGGAAGGGCTGCGACCATGAGGCGTCTGGGAGCATAACAACCGTCTTTGTCGCCACGGATTATGGAGGAAGCCCAAAAACAGCACGAACAGTCACATCGGTCTCCGCAGCAGTAAGAACTCGATTAATCTGGTCGTGGTAGTGACGCAAGTTGCCTGAACGTGCGCTGTCTTAGGCATATGGCACTTATTCCGGGTGAGTAGCGGCGAAGCGTACAGCCCCTGCGCGCACACCCCGAATCGCTGAGATACGCGAGCCCTCTCCCCCATCGTCTGGCCGAGAATTGACTAGCGCGGCGACGAACTCCATTAGTAAGTTTACCAGTGAGTGACGTGACTATATTAACAAATCGCCGTTGCTGATGTCAAGAATTCTTTCGATGGACTTTTTTGATGAGCAAGCGAAGCGCGAGTTTGATTTGCTCTGCGGCCTTTACATGTATCATCGCAGCGCGAATGCCGCACGCGCGGCGCCAGCGGGTGTGCGTAAGGTTGCGGGCGGACCCGAACAGACTTCCTGTCTCTTGACAAGGGGAAAAAGATAGGCTACTTTTGTACGCTGAAGCTGTGCAGGAGGTCACGGCGTGCCGCAAACACGCTGCGGCAATGCTGCTGCCCGCCCAACCCACTTCCGAGAAGGTGCCAAGCGGAACGAAAAGACCGCCAATCGTCTCTCCGCACAACGGACAAAAAGTCTGGACGTGCAGCCGAAACAAGCAAGAATTCTTTAGAATTGAGGGAACGAACCGGGAATGTCTATGAAAACAAAGGGCCGCTGTGGAAAACTCGGGAACGAAGCCGGAATCTGTATGATAATAAAGGTAGTTAGCTACTTAAAGCGAGTATGTTATTGAAAACATTGCACTTCGTGGACCAGGCTTTGATAGGAGTTTGAATGAGGAGTCCAACCATGGATAAACGTGCTGTCCGTTGGGTCATACGGTTGAGCTTGACATTCTGCGTCTCGTGCTGCCTGTGGCAGAGTTCCGTTGCCCAGGCGGCTGAGCTCGCTCCCACTCCGCCCATGGGCTGGAACAGTTGGTATGGGATCGGGTCCAAGGTGAGCGACACCATCCTTCGCGCCCAAGTCGACGCCATGGTGCGCAATGGCATGAGGGACCTTGGTTACGTGTACGTCAACATCGATGGCGGCTGGGAAGGGCAGCGCGACGCGCGAGGGATCATCCATCCAAACAGCAACTTCCCCGACATGAAAGCCCTCGGCGACTACATCCACAGTAGGGGCTTCAAGTTCGGAATTTATTCGACACCCGGTCCCAAGACCTGCGACCAACTCGAGGGCAGTTGGGGTCACGAAGAGCAGGACGCTCAGACCTACGCTGCCTGGGGAGTTGATTTCCTAAAGTACGACTGGTGCAACGCCGATGTGGTCTATACGGGTCAAGGCAGTCCGCAGGCCGCCTCCAAGAAGATGCATGACGCGCTGCTGCGTACTGGGCGTCCCATACTCTTTAGCCTCTGCATCGGGCTGGAATTGCCGTGGAGGTGGGGGCCATCCGTGGGGGCCAGCATGTGGCGCACCGCGCCGGACATCGGCGACCCCACCTCTGACCGGACTACGCTCGTGGGGTTCCAACAAGCCGGACTGGAACAATTTGCCGGACCCGGGCGTTGGAACGATCCCGACATGCTGATGGTCGGGCTCGGCAAGCTCGATGAGAACGAGAATCGCACCCAGATGAGCTTGTGGTGCCTGTTGGCTGCCCCGCTCCTTGCCAGTGCCGATCTGACGAAGATTTCCCCCGCAGATTTGGCGATCCTCACCAACCCCGAGGTGATTGCGATCGACCAGGATCCCGCGGGGATTCAGGGATATCGGGTTGCGGAAGAGGGTCCGCTCGAGGTTTGGGTAAAACCGCTGGCCGACGGTAGCAAGGCTGTTGGGCTTTTTAACCACGACGGTCGCGCGACCCCGGTGACGGCTTCCTTCAAAGAAGTGGGATTGGCAGAGGCGGCCACGGTGCGAGATCTCTGGGCGAGGAAGAACCTGGGCGTCTTCAAAGACAGCTTCACCGCCGAGGTGCCCACAAATGGGGCGATCCTGTTGAAGATGAAGTAGTGGTGGCTTTAGAGCCTGTGTGAAAACTCGGCTAGTGTGTCATTCCGAGGAGTCTGCCATTCCTATTGGCGGACGACGAGGAATCTCGCATTGCGTTGAAAATACTCAAAGCGAGATTCCTCGCTCCACTCGGAATGACAAGGTGGATGGGGTTTTCACACAGAGCGGTGTCTCGAAGCAGCGAGTCTTCGCTAATAACGACCTCGGTGAAGCACGCGAGGCCTTTGAATCTAACCGGCACGGCTTCATCCTGTCGGGCAATGTGATGCCGGCGGTGTCACGATGAGCGCTCTGGTGTTCGTCCACAAGGCTTAGAGCTGTTGCGCGGCGTTTGACAAGCCGAAGCCGCGTGCTATACTGAAGGAGTTGGGAGGGGCTTTAGAGCCTTCTGGCAGGAATCGCGGCTTCGCTTCTACCGGGTTATAGGGTCCAGCGGAGTGGAGCTTCAAACTCGCCGTCCTAATTCCCACCAATACAACAACCATTGAGGGCTTGTGGAAGCAACGAATTGCAAGAAAGAACTCCAGATTGAAATTCCTGTCGATGTGGTTCGACGCGAGGCCGATACGGTGACATCACGATACGCTCGTGTAGCGCGAATCCCCGGCTTTCGCCCCGGCCACGCTCCACTCCCGCTGGTCAGGCAGCACTTTCGGGACGACATTCGAAGCGAGGTTATCCAGGCGCTCGTTCCCAAATTCCTTGAGAGTGCAGTCAAGGAACAGAAGTGGTCGATCGTGGGCCGCCCTCGCCTCGACGATCTTAAACTCGACGAGGGCGAACCTCTGACGTGCAGGGCCAGTTTCGAGATTTATCCTGAAACCGAGCTCAAACAGTATAAGGAACTGGAAGTCGAGGAAGAGACGCCCCAGGTGACGGAGGCGGAAATTGATCAGAGGCTGGAAGAGGTTCGCGAACGTGCCGCCACCTTTGAAGTCGTTTCGGACCGAGCGGCGGCAGATGACGACCACGTGACAATGAGTTACAAGGGCCATGATGTAAAGGCGCCGGCGAGCCGCCCCGTGGAAGCTCGCGAGGTGTCAATCCAGTTGGGTGGCAAGGGGACGGTCGCCGCTTTCAGTGAGAATCTGCGGGGGTCTCGACCCGGCGAAGTGCGCGAGTTCGAAGTAACTTATCCCGAGGACTACGCGCAAAAGTCTGTGGCGGGAAAGACTTTCAGTTACCAGGTCGAGGTTCAAAGCATCAAACAGAAGGTGATCCCGGCTGCCGATGACGAACTGGCAAAATCTGTGAGCGAGTTTGCCACTCTAGAGGAGCCTCCGGACCAAGTTACGCGGCGATCTGATGGAGCGCGCCAAGCGCCGGGCTGAAATGGCGGCCAAGCAAAAGCTAGTGGACCAGCTTCTTCAAACCCACGAATTTCCTGTTCCGGAAGTAATGGTAGAGGCCCAGCTTGGGCATAAACTCAAGCGCACCATAACCCAGCTCGTTTCACAGGGAATCGATCCCCGCCAGGCGCAGGTGGACTGGCGCAAGGTTCGTGAGGATTCCAGGCCCGACGCTGAGAGGGAGGTTCGCGCCTCGATATTACTGAGCAAGGTTGCTGATGCCGAGAAGCTGGAGGTTTCCGAGGAAGAAGCCGACGAGATAATTCGAGAAATGGCCCAGGAAATGCGCGAGCCCCCCGCCACGCTGAAGACTCGCTTGACACGAGATGGCGAGTTAGATACAATCATTTCTACTCGCCGCAATCAGAAGGCTATTGACTTCATCTACCGCAGCGCCAAAATCACTCGGAAAAGTGAGTAGTTTTCAGAAACGGTGCGAAGTTTCCTCAGGGAAAAGGCAATGACCAGCCAGCCGAATATGACTCTGATTCCCATGGTCGTGGAGCAGACCAACCGCGGAGAACGCGCTTACGACATATACTCCCGCTTGCTCAGGGACAATATCATTTTCATCGGGATGCCTATCGACGACAACATGGCGAACTTGGTGACCGCCCAACTGCTCTTCCTGGAAGCCGAGGACCCGGAAAAAGACATTTCTCTTTATATCAACTCCCCGGGCGGGGTGGTGACAGCCGGAATGGCCATCTATGATACGATCCAGTTCATCCGCCCTGACGTAGCTACCATCTGCATTGGCCAGGCGGCCAGCGTCGCGGCTCTGTTGTTGGCGTCGGGGAGCCCGGGGAAGCGTTTTGCACTCCCCAATTCGCGCGTGCTCATTCACCAGCCGACCATGGGCGGCCTCTCGGGACAGGCGACGGACATCGACATCCACGCCCGCGAAATCCTGCGTATTCGCGCCAGCCTCAATGAAATAATGGCCAAGCACACGAACCAAACGATCGAAAAGATCGATCGCGACGTGGAGCGCGATTTTTGGATGAGTGCCCAGCAAGCTCGCGAGTACGGCATCATTGACGAAATCATTTACAAGCACAAGTAATCTGCGGCAATGACATCGAAACGTCCTAGCTCGGGCGAAGTGCTCTGCTGTTCATTCTGCGGGAAAACACAGGATGCGGTGGGCAAGCTGATTTCCTCGCCCGGCGACTCGCCACGCACTTACATCTGCGACGAGTGCGTTGCTGTTTGCAATTCCATCTTGGAAGGGGACCGGAGTGATCGCATTCCTGCTTCCCAGGCCAAGCTTCCGAGGCCAAGCGAAATCAAGTCTTTTCTTGACCAGTACGTGGTGGGACAGGAGAAAACCAAGAAGAAATTGGCCGTCGCTGTCTACAACCATTACAAGCGCAACATCCTGATTCGGACACGCAGTGACGTAGAGCTCACCAAGTCCAATATTCTGTTGATCGGTCCGACTGGGACGGGCAAGACGCTTCTGGCCCAGACTCTCGCGCGCGTTTTGGAAGTCCCCTTTGCTATTGCGGATGCGACGACTTTGACGGAAGCCGGTTACGTGGGCGAAGACGTAGAGAACATCATTTTGAAACTCCTGCAGAACGCCGGGGGTGACGTAAATCGGGCCCAACAAGGAATTGTTTATATCGATGAAATCGACAAGATCTCGAGAAAGGACGAGAATCCCTCCATCACGCGCGACGTCTCCGGCGAGGGTGTGCAGCAAGCCTTGCTAAAGATTTTGGAAGGAACAGTCGCGAACGTGCCCCCACAAGGGGGACGCAAACATCCCCACCAGGAATGCACGCCTATCGATACGACTAACATTTTATTCATCTGCGGGGGGGCCTTTGTAGGACTGGAGAAAATCATCGAGCGCCGCGTGGGGAAGAAGACGGTGGGCTTCCACTCGGATGACCAGGGCGTTCCCCCGCCGCTGAACCGGATAAACGTCGAAGTGCTTGAGCAAGCGCAGCCAGCCGACCTGATCCGCTACGGCTTGATTCCTGAATTCGTAGGTCGATTGGCGGTGGTAAGCGTTCTGGATGATTTGGATGGGCCGGCGCTGATCGAATGCCTTACGAGGCCCAAGAACGCCCTAGTCCGGCAGTACCAGAGGCTCTTTGAGTTCGAGAATGTTAAACTACGCTTTACCGAAGGCGCGTTGAAGGTGATCGCCGCTCGGGCTATCGAAAGGAAGGTGGGAGCTCGCGGACTAAGAATGATCCTCGAGGACCTGATGTTAGACCTGATGTACCACCTCCCAAGCCAGCGGAAGGTGCGTGAGTTCGTGGTGACCGAGGAGATGGTCGAGAACCACGAAATCAGCTTCAGTTCAACGTTCCTCGAGAAGGTAGGTTGATGGACAATATTATGTTTGCAGGTCGAGAAAAAAGCGAGACTCGTACGTTGCCGATGATGCCCGTCCGCGATGTGGTCATCTTTCCTCATATGATGACTCCCTTCGTCGTGGGAAGGGAAGCCTCTATCCGAGCGCTGGAAGAAGCGCTGGCCGGAGACAAGAGGATCTTTCTGGCCACTCAGCATGACGCCTCGGTGGACGATCCCAAACCCAACGAGATTTACCAGGTAGGAACCATTGCCAACATCGTCCAGAGCTTGAAACTGCCTGACGGCAATATAAAAGTGCTGGTGGAAGGAGTCGACCGGGGAAAAATCCTGAAGATTTCGAATGAAGACGGATACTTCCGCGTCACAATCCAGACCAAGATCTTTCGCACCGTGACCACACCCAGCCTGGAACAGCTCGTCCAGAGGGCAACGGCGCTCTTCGAGCAGTACGTAAAGCTTTCCCAGAGCCTCAATTACGAAACCATGATTGCGGCGATCAAGGTGGACGAAATCGGCAAGTTCACTGACACCATCGGCGCAAACCTGAACGTCAGCATCGAGGAAAAGCAGGAACTACTGGAGATCTTCGACCCCGTGGACCGTCTCACCCGCTTGGCGGATATCCTGGATGTGGAAATTGAGAAGCTCAATGTTGACCGCACCATTCAGGGCCGCGTAAAACGGCAGATGGAACGGGCCCAGCGCGAGTATTACCTCAACGAGAAGATCAAGGCCATTCAAAAGGAACTGGGGCGCAACGAAAAGAGCGAACTTGACGAGCTCAAGAAGAAGATTGAAGCCGCTGGGATGACCAAGGACGCACTCGATCACGCGATGACCGAGCTCAAGCGGTTGGAGATGATGCCCCCCATGTCGGCGGAGTCCACTGTCTCACGGAATTACTTGGATTGGCTGCTCGCTGTTCCCTGGAAGAAGAAGTCCAAAGAAATCCGCGACATTAGTCGCGCGCAGAAGGTTCTCGAGGAAGATCACTACGGACTGGAAAAGATCAAAGAGCGTATCCTGGAATTTCTCGCTGTCCGGCGACTGGTGAAGAACCCTCGCGGCTCCATCCTGTGTTTTGTGGGGGCGCCGGGTGTTGGCAAGACCTCCCTGGGCCGGTCAATCGCGCGCGCCACGGGCCGCAAGTTCGTTCGCCTCTCTCTGGGCGGGGTCCGTGACGAAGCGGAAGTCCGCGGTCACCGTCGGACTTACATTGGGGCTCTGCCCGGTCAGATCATCCAGATGATGAAGAAGGCCGGCACCGTCAACCCGGTTTTCCTCCTCGACGAAGTGGATAAGATGAGCATGGACTTCCGCGGCGATCCTTCCGCTGCCCTGCTCGAAGTGCTCGACCCCGAGCAAAACAACACGTTCATGGACCACTACCTGGACGTGGAATATGACCTCTCCAAGGTCTTCTTCATTACCACGGCCAACGTGGTTCACACCATTCCTCAGCCCCTTCAGGACCGCATGGAAGTTCTGCGTCTGGAGGGATATACTGAGCCCGAGAAACTGGAAATCGCCAAACGTTTTCTTGTTCGGAAGCAGCGTGAGGCGACAGGCTTAACGCCCGGCAATATGACCTTCACGGACGAGGCAATTGTCCACATCATTCGGCATTACACGCGGGAGGCGGGGGTCCGCAACCTCGAGCGCGAAATCGCCAACATTTGCCGCAAAGTGGCGAGAAAAGTCGTGAAGGAAGGCAAGAGCCTCCAGGTCGTTGTGGGACCGGAGAATCTGCAGGAGTACCTGGGTGTCATCAAGTTCCGGGACACTAAGGCCGAAGAGAGAAATGAGATAGGCGTGGCTACGGGACTGGCCTGGACGGAAGTCGGCGGCCAGATCCTCAACATCGAAGTTACCCTGATGCAAGGCCGGGGAAAACTGCTCCTGACAGGTAAGCTGGGCGACGTGATGCAGGAATCCGCCCAGGCAGCCTTGAGCTACGTGCGCTCGCGCGCCACCCAACTGGGTCTCCGTCCTGACTTCTATCGTCATCTGGACATCCACGTTCACATCCCGGAGGGAGCTATTCCCAAGGATGGCCCGTCAGCGGGGATTACCCTCGCCACCGCACTGGCCAGCGCCCTGACCAAGATTCCGGTGCGGCGAGATGTTGCCATGACCGGGGAGATCACCTTACGAGGGAAGGTGCTGCCGATTGGCGGCGTCAAAGAAAAGCTCCTTGCCGCTCACCGCGCAGGCTCGCGAACGGTGATCCTGCCGAAAGATAATGAAAAAGATCTGATCGATATTCCTGCCGCTATCCAACAAGAACTAGTAATCCGGTTCGTTGAGAGCATGGATGAAGTCTTGGATTGGGCGCTGGAAAGTAAGATCAAGGGCCAGCCGGTCCTAGTGGACAAGTCCGAAACCCCGATCGGCTTGGAATCTCCAACGCTCGAAACTGACCGCGGGCCCTTGACAAATTAGCACGCGAAGGCGGCAAGCCGGGACTTAGAGGCAGATGAAACCTCTTACCGGAGTCGCGCATCAAAGAAACGGCCAACGTGTTCACTCCAGGTGAACAGAAGGCAGGACTGGCAGCCCCTGATAGATCAAGCTTGCACGACTCCGGATCTGCGAGGAAATCTCCTTAACGCATTGCGTACCGCTCTTTTGCCATCGCCAATGACTATGCGTTCTTCTCGCATGGATTGAAGGTCGATAGGGCGGTGGAATCCGGAATCACTGGCGTATAGACACCGAGATTTAAAAATCCACTCTAGCTAAAGAGAGAAGTTATGCCTGCAAAGAAACAAGAAGTAAAAACCGAGGAAGTTCAGGAAGAAAGAATTGAGGACCTGAAGGAAGGCGAAGTCCTCGACATCGCCAAGCTGAAAGAAATGAACATCGTCACCTTGACGCAGGTGGCGAAAGACCTCAGCGTGGTTGGTGCGACCGGAATGCGCAAGCAGGAGTTGATTTTCAAGATCCTGCAGGCGCAAACGGAAAAGAGCGGCCTTATCTTCTCCGAGGGAGTTCTAGAATGCCTTCCGGACGGCTTTGGATTCCTGCGAGCGCCGGATTACAACTACCTCCCCGGCCCGGACGACATCTACGTTTCGCCGTCCCAAATCCGCAAATTCGATTTGCGGACGGGCGATACGATCTCCGGCCAGATCCGGCCTCCTAAAGAGGGGGAGCGGTATTTCGCGCTCATCAAAGTCGAGGCGATCAATTTTGAGCCACCCGACGAGGCGCGCAACAAGCTCTTCTTCGACAACCTTACACCGCTCTATCCCCAGGAGCGCATTCACCTGGAGACGGTCAAGGACAACATTTCGGCGCGGGTGCTGGATCTGTTGACGCCCATCGGAAAGGGCCAACGCGGCTTGATCGTTTCGCCTCCCCGCACCGGCAAGACGATGCTGCTGCAATGCGTTGCCAATTCCATCACCACCAATCACCCTGAAATCACCTTGATTGTCTTGCTGATTGACGAGCGCCCGGAGGAAGTGACGGACATGCAACGTACCGTCAAGGGAGAGGTGATCAGTTCCACCTTCGATGAGCCGGCGGCCCGGCACGTGCAAGTGGCGGAAATGGTCTTGGAGAAGGCCAAGCGCCTGGTGGAGCACAAGCGCGACGTCGTCATCCTCCTCGACTCCATCACCCGTTTGGCGAGAGCCTACAACACCGTGGTTCCACCCTCCGGGAAGGTGCTCTCCGGCGGCGTGGATTCCAATGCCTTACAACGACCTAAGCGCTTCTTTGGGGCGGCGCGCAACATCGAGGAAGGCGGCAGCCTCACCATTATTGCTACTTCGCTCATTGATACCGGCAGCCGCATGGATGACGTGATCTTTGAAGAATTCAAGGGCACTGGCAACATGGAAATTAACCTTGACCGTAAGCTTGTTGACAAGCGCGTCTTTCCGGCTATCGATATCAACAAGTCCGGCACCCGCAAGGAAGAATTGCTGGTCCCCCGCGATGAACTTAACCGGATCTGGGTGTTGCGCAAAGTGCTGAACCCACTCTCCCCGGTGGAGAGCATGGAGCTGATTATCGACAAGCTCTCGAAGACGAGGAGCAACGCCGAATTCCTCTCTTCGATGAGCAATAATGGAGGAAGATAAGTTCAGAACTCGGGCAGTCTAATCCTCTCCCAATCCTGCCTCCCCTGTCCGTCGCTTCTATGTCTCTGGGTCCAGCCCGCCGTCACCTTGACGTTCTCCAACTGTGGAGAGGCCGCCAGCGGAGTTCGCAAATCTTCCTCTCTGCGTGCTTGCCAGCAACGGATGAACATCCGCGCTCGAAACGATCGGGGAATCTTTTGGCTTACCCATTAGCTCTTTCCTGGCGTTTCTGGATTGACGAGGATAAGCACTTTCCATTAACGTGTTTGGTTCGCAAGATTACTTATGTCGAGACTTAGAGTCGCACTATTCGTAACTTGTTTGGGTGACCAATTCTTCCCCCAGGTGGGCGAATCAGTTGTTAAGCTGCTGCGCCGGTTGGATGTTGAAGTCACGTTCAACCCTGCGCAGACTTGTTGCGGGCAGCCTGCCTTCAACACCGGTTACCGTGACGAAGCCCATGCAGTGGCTTCAAAGGTCCTCAACCTCTTTGATGGCGCGGACTATGTGGTGTGCCCCTCGGGTTCCTGCACGTCGATGGTGCGTGTGTTTTATCCCGAACTCTTCGCGACCGACCCTGACCGGCTTCGAAAATGTCATCAGCTACGTGACAGGTTCTTCGAATTCTCGGAATTCCTGGTGGACGTTTTGAAGGTCGAGAATGTTGGGGCAAGCTTTCCCCATCGCGTGGCGTACCACGATTCCTGTCATCTTCTGCGCGAGCTGGGCATCGGGGAACAGCCGCGGAAGTTGCTGCGCAAAGTGCGCGGCATCGATTTCGTAGAGATGGAAGGGCACAGGGTATGTTGCGGTTTTGGGGGGACCTTTGCCGTCAAGTTCCCCGAAGTTTCAGCCGCTATGGGTCAAGACAAACTTCAGTTTGCCGCCCAAACGGACGCCGAGTACCTCATAGCCAATGACTCGGGATGTCTGATGCACCTTGCGGGAATGATTCATCGCCAGGGATTGCCGCTCAAGACGATGCACCTGGCGGAAGTGCTGGCGCAAGAGTAGCAACGGCGCGCGCCTTTTGGTGTTTGACCTTCGACCCTCAACTCTCGACTCTTGACTCTTGACTAAAATGGCTGACACAGGCGTTTACAGCAACGAAGTTCACGAGCAAGGTAACAAGACGCTCGCTGACGCGCACCTTCAGGAAGCCTATCGCTCCTCCACCCTCCGTCTTTTCACGCACCGCCTGGCAGCGATCAGCGAAGTGCCTGGCTGGGAACGGCTGCGCGAACGCGCCCAGGAACTTAAGCGCGAAGTGATGGAGCACTTGGACTATTACCTCGAGCAGTTTGCCGACCAAGTGGAGCGGCGCGGCGGCAAGGTGCACTGGGCCGCGACAGCCGAGGAAGCCTGCCGGATTGTTCTGAAGATCGCGGAGCAGTGCGGCGCCAAGCAAGTGGTGAAGGCGAAATCGATGGTCGGGGAAGAAGTGGAGCTGAACCACGCCCTCGAGGCGAGGGGGATTCACGCCGTCGAGACCGACCTGGGTGAGTTCATTATCCAACTTGCCGGCGACCGGCCGGCACACATCGTGGCCCCGGCCATGCACCTGACGAGGCACGATATTTCGGATCTCTTCGCCTCTCACATTCAGTCCGAGCGTACCGAGGTGCCGGAGCGCCTGACGGCGATTGCGCGTCGGGCGCTGCGTGAGAAATTCGCCAGAGCGGACATGGGAGTGAGCGGCGCCAATTTCTTAGTGTCGGAAACCGGTACGGTGGTGTTGATCGAAAACGAGGGGAACATCCGCTTTTGCACGACTGCGCCGCGAGTCCACGTAGCGCTTGTGGGAATCGAGAAGCTTATCCCACGTTTCGCGGACCTTGGCGTTTTCCTGCGGCTATTGGGGCGCTCGGGCACTGGACAGAAGCTGACGACTTACACTTCCTTTCTCACCGGCCCGCGGCGCCCGGGTGAGGACGGCCCGGACGAGATGCACGTGGTGCTGGTGGACAACGGGCGCGTGGATACGCTGGCGGACCCCAAGATGCGGGAAGCGCTTTTCTGCATCCGTTGTGGCGCCTGCCTGAACACTTGCCCCGTCTATCGCAAGATTGGAGGGCACGCCTACGGTTGGGTTTACACCGGCCCCATCGGGGCGTTAATCACTCCTCAACTCACCAGCATTGGCCAGGCGCGGGAATTGCCCTTCGCTTCTTCTCTTTGCGGAGCCTGCCGCGAAGTTTGTCCCGTTAAGATCAACATCCCCGATCTCCTGCTGCATTTGCGGAGTAAGGCGCAGGAACTGGCGCCTGCACCCAGGCCGAAAGGCTCTCTCTTGCGGGAGAGGACCATGATGCGCTTGTGGGCCTGGGCCTTCTCCCGGCCCTGGGTTTATGCGCTCGGCGGCCGCTTGGCGCGCTGGGGCCAGTTCCTGCTCGCGCGCTCCGGCTGGATTCGAAAAGTGCCGTTGTACCCTGCGTCCCGCTGGACGGATGCACGGGACGTCCCCGCACTCGCGAAGAAGTCCTTCCACGACCGCTGGAAAGAAATTTCTTAACATCACTTCCACCCCATTCCCGCTCCACCCGCGTCCGCGATGAAGAGAGCATGTGTCAAAACATAACCTCGCTCAGGATGATAGATGTGGGGCAGCGTGTCTGCGCGAGGGGCGCCCGAAGGATGGGGGATGCGGCGTGAACGCGGCGGATCCTACCCCGCAAGCGCTTAGCGAGAGGATCGAGGTTGTGTAGGGGCGCAAGGCGTTGCGCCCCTACCGTGATGTTACCGGCCTTGCGAGGAAGCGATGTAGGTGCGAACGGGTTCGCTAGCCTTTGGACGAGGCGACGAGGCACGCATCGGCGGAGCGGGCTGAGGTCCGAAGCGATGCCATCGGCCGTCCCCCACATAGGCGCTGCAAGTGGGAGCCGGCTGAGTAGCCCGAGAAGCCGGCGTAGCTCGAGGGGACGAGACGCGCACGGTTGGAGCAGGCTTCGGGCCGAAGCCATGCCGTTGGCCGTCCGCTACGTAAGCGCTGGACGTTTCCGGCGAAATGGTCCCTTGGAAATACGGATTTGGTCCAGCCGGAGCCGGGTCGGGCGCATAAGAAGCGAGGCCGTACCCAGAAATCCGGCAATCGTAAGGACCGTGGGGATAGCACGGGTTGGACGAGTAATCGGGATAGTACGGATAGTCAGGATAGTACGGGTAAGGGTATCCCAACCCTCCGTAATAGCCGTAATTCCAATAAGGCCAGTAGGCCCCCGGCCCCCATCCAAACCCGAGGCCAAACCCAACCCCCCAACCACCTCGGTAGCCGTAACCGCGTCCATAGCCCCAGCCACCGTGACCACCTCGATAACCACCGTAACCCCCGCGAAAGCCTCCAGTACCGTAGCCGCCGCGAAAGCCCCCGCTCGTGTAGCCCCCGCGAAAGCCTCCCCCGCCGTAGCCACCGTGGAAGCCTCCGCCACGTCCCCCGCCACCTCGAGCCAAGGCGGTAGTGCCGGAAGCAGAGAAAGAAATAGCCAATGACAATAAGACGATATGCAATTTGCGCATATGCCCCTCCAAAAGCCTCGCACCCTTCTTCGGCTTGGAACAAGCGGCCTTTGGGTGCAGCACCTATTCCGATCCTGGCCAAATCTGGTGGCCGGGTCGTAGGGCGTTTCGAAAGTACCCTCTGTGTTAGATGCGAGAATCGGGGTGGGGTCGCCCGCCGATGCCGAAAGGCGAGTTCTTGCTAGCCCTTACATCTTTACGAACTGCTCCCCCTTCGCCCCACAAATCGGGCAGGCGTCGGGGGCGTTCCCGATCTCAATGTTCCCGCAGACCGGGCACAGGTAGAAGTCCGCCTGGGTCAGGTCATGTCCCTGTTGTAGGGCTTCGACGGCCATCTGGTAAAGCTTGGCGTGGACAGCCTCTGCCTTCAGGGCATAGGAGAACATCCGCTTGGCTGGGTGCTTATCCGTCGTCGCCTGCTCCAGCATCGGCGGGTACATTTCAGTGTGTTCGTAGGTTTCCCCCGCCATCGCTGCGCGTACGTTCTCCAAAGTCGAGCGAACGCCGCCCATGGCGCCAAAGTGCCCCAACGCGTGGATGGTCTCAGCTTCAGCGGCGGTTCGAAACAATCGTGCCACATTGCTGAAACCCTCTTGCTCAGCCTTCTTTGCGAACGCCAGATACTTCCGGTTCGCCTGGCTCTCGCCCGCAAACGCTTCTTGAGATTATTTTCAGTCGTAGCCATGATGGCCCCCTTTTATTTAATGTATTATGACGTTGTGTAAGCATCGCGTCCCTTTAATGGGAACGCGATCGAGATCAATCGCATCAAGCCCTGTCGGAAATAATTCCACTTCCCATATTTGTATACATTGGTTAGCGAAGATGGGCAAGGGACATAAAGTCGTTGGCGAGTGGCGCGTGACGACCTGAAGAAAGGAGTCTGAAACCACAAAACTTTCCGGGATGTTTTGTCCACCTACTTCCTGGCACCACCGACCTTTTATTCACCCCATTGTATTTCGCTGCGCGTTTGTGCGTTGCCCGCTGCCGTAACGAACGCGCTTGGCAGGTCGAAGCCCTTCTATCGACTTTTCAGGCACTTTTTGCATTCCTCAAGTAAGAATTTCTGCACGGAAGGAAGCCTGCAAATCTGAAATGCATAGTAACGCCTGTATTTTCAGCACGATATGAAAATCCAGGAATGGCAATCGGCGTGCACCTCCAGGGCAGGGACGAAGTGCATATGCAGAGCTGATGGCGCGATGACACCCCCACAAGGAGAAAATAACATGGCTATTGACCAGGTTCCAGAAAAGGAAGTCCTCGGCACGGAGCCGGAAAGCTCCAGCACGCGTGGCCAGTTTCTATTGATCCTCCCGGTGCTCGCGGCGTTGATCGTGGGTGAATTCTACGGCATCCACAAAATCAACTCGATACGCGACGCGCTGGAAGCACAGCAAGCTCAGACCCGGAAACAACTGCGCGCAGAGTTCCAGGATCAACTCACTGGACGCTTGAGCGCGATCGAAAACGCTAATGCGCAGCAAATGGACGCGCTTAAAGACGAGTTGGATGCCGCGTCGAAGCGTTTGGGCTCGACAGGGGGCGAACTGAAGCACGCCCGCGCCATGGTGTCGCAACTTCAGAACGACCAGCGCAAACAGGCCGAACAACTTCAGGCGGAACTGGCCCAAAAAGCCGACCAGCAACAGGTGGGAGCGCTGAATCAGGACGTTTCCGCGCAACGCACCGACCTCAATAACACCAAGACGGCGCTCGAGTCCGTTCGCTCTGACCTGGGCATGGCACGCAGCGAAATGGGCACCTTGATCGCCCGCAACCATGATGATATCGAGCAACTCCGCAAACTCGGGGAACGCGACTACTTCGAGTTCACCGTGGACCGTAAGAACCCCGTTCACGTGGCCGGAGTTGGCTTGGCCCTGAAGAAGACCAACGTGAAGCGCCACCGATTCAACCTGGACTTGGTGGCGGATGACGTCCGGGTGGAAAAGAAGGACCGCACCATCAATGAGCCGATCTTCTTCTATGTCAGTGGCTCAAAAAAGCCTTATGAATTGGTCGTAAATGAAGTGAAATCAGATACGGTGAAGGGCTATCTCAGCGCCCCAAAGGGCGCCAAGGAAGTGGCGGCGAGTTCGCGGAGTGGGGGCTAAGCGAATACGAAGGAGATCCGGCCATCAAGGCAGGAGAGGGGCCGGGTCTCCACCCCCAGCAGAACTCAACAGAGTCAGGTGCGGCTGCTCCGCCGCATTCAGCATCCCTGACCGCCATTCGTGTTCGATGAACTCCTCCCTCAGTCTGCCTCCCCAACCCAACCCTGACCGGAATCCGGCACCTCAGGCGATGACGAAGGACCACTCCAATATCTTGCGCGACCGTACGCTGCGCCCCGGGCATTCAAGACAGTAGAGTCTCTCGGAAGCAAAACTCCGCGCCAACCGCTGATTGGTTCCCAAGAGGCGCGTCATTCGCTATGATACACACCATGGGCGTGGCGGTACGGTGTCGCAAACTGTACAAGACATATGACGGCAAGGTTGAGGCCGTTCGGGGACTCGACTTGGAAATCCTGGCCGGTGAATGCTTCGGGCTGCTTGGCCCGAACGGCGCGGGCAAGACGACGACTATCGAGATTTTGGAGGGTCTGCTCCCGCAAAGCTCCGGCGAAGTTGAGATCTTCGGGAAGACTTGGAATCACCACAGCCGGGAATTACGCGAGGTACTGGGTATCTCGCTGCAGGAGACTCGCCTCGCCGAGAAGCTTACGGTGCGGGAGACACTGGAGCTTTTCGCGAGCTTCTATCGCCATCCACGTTCGGTCTTTGAGGTCATGGAAGAGATAGCTCTGACCGAAAAGGCAAATAGCTGGGTTGGAAAGCTCTCTGGAGGCCAGAGACAACGGCTGGCAGTAGCTACAGCTCTGGTGGCCAATCCGAAGATACTGTTCCTCGATGAGCCCACGACGGGCCTGGACCCCCAGAGCCGGCGGCAGCTTTGGGACGTCATCCGTCAGTTCCAGCGCCACGGAGGGACCATCCTGCTGACGACCCACTATATGGACGAGGCGGAGCGAGTTTGCGACCGCATCGCGATCATCGATCAGGGCCTCGCCATCGCCTCCGGCACCCCCGCCGAATTGGTTAAGGAACTTGGCGGGCATCAGATGGTGGAATTCGAGGCCACTGGCAACGGCCTCATCGCAGCGGACCTGTGGCGTTCGCTCCCGAGTGTCGAGGCAGCTCATGAGGAAGGCGGCAGGGTAGTGCTGAGGGTGCGTGAAGCTCACGAGGCCATCCCCGCCCTACTGGCAGCCTTGCAGAGCCAGGGCGCGCACCTGCTGCACCTCACGACACGTCAAGCCAGCTTGGAGGACGTCTTCGTTCGCCTCACTGGGCGCCGCTTGCGCGACTCGTAGCACCAAGTCTGAAAGGAACGACAGCATGGCCGATCTTGACCTTGAACACGGGACTGCCTCCTCCCCTGTGGAGCAAGCGGAGGTGCGCACCGTTTCACCGGAAAACGGCCGCTGGGCGGGTTATGGTCATCTGATGATGGCGCGCATGAAGGAGATGTGGCGCGAGCCGGAGGTCATCTTCTGGGTGTTCGTATTTCCCTTACTCCTGGCGCTTGGGTTAGGGATTGCCTTTCGGAATAAGCCCGCGGGCGTGAATCGTGTGGCCATCGTGGCCGGGGAGGGAGGAGCGCGTGCGCTCGAGTTGCTGCAAGCCTCTCCCCAGAAGGGCCCAGTGCGCGCTGACGTGCTTCCCAAGGCCGCCGCTTTCAATCAATTCCGGCTGGGCAAGTACGACTTGGTGGTGATCCCCAAGCGAATGGCGGCTTTGAATTTCGCTACGATCCGGGGCGTCCCGAGAGCGTCTTGGCCCGCGCTGTGGTGAACGATGCCCTGCAAGCCGCTGCGGGGAGAAAGGATACCTTACCAACCTCCGAAAAGGCCTCGAGCGAGCCTGGGGCAAGGTATATCGATTTCCTGATCCCGGGATTGCTTGGCATGAACCTGATGAACTCAGGGATGTGGGGCATCGGTTTTGCGCTAGTCGAGATGCGCCAGCGTAAACTGCTCAAGCGGTTCGTCGCGACCCCCATGCGGCGGGGCGACTTTCTTCTTGCCCTAGCCAGTAGCCGCCTGGCCCTGATGCTGATTGAGCTTGTACTATTGCTCGGATTCGGCGTACTGGCATTTCAGATGCGAGTGCTGGGTTCGTGGGCGTCGGTTATTCTGATCAGTACGGTCGGGGCATTGTCTTTCGGCGGACTAGGCCTGCTCACGGCCAGCCGTGCGCGGAAAATCGAGACTGTCAGCGGCTTGATCAATCTGGTGATGATGCCGATGTGGCTCTTCTCCGGCGTTTTCTTCTCCTACGACCGGTTCCCTGCCATCATTCAGCCGTTTATCAAAGTGTTGCCACTCACTGCACTCAATGACGCTCTGCGCGCTACGATTCTCGGGGGTGGTTCATTCGCCGCACAGGACACACGTCTGATCGTCCTCCTCCTCTGGGGTGCCGTCTCGTACCTGCTGGCCCTTCGATGGTTCCGCTGGACATAGGAGGCGGAGGGCACTCACTGTTCGAGGTGCTTGCGGTATTGCAGCAAGAGGTAGTTGTCCGTCATGCCGGCGATATAGTCGCAAACCACGCGATGCAGGGGTTCCTCTCGGCTCTGGGCGACGTAGAAGGGAGGGAGACGGCGAGGACGCTCGAGGTAGTAACTAAAGAGGCGCCGCACACACCGCACGATCACTTTCCGCTCCGACCCCACTTGACGGTGAGAGTAGAGGTTCACATTCAGGAATTCCTTCAGCTCCTTGTTGTCGCGGGCTCGCCTGGGGCCTAAACCCACCAAGCGGCTTGAATGAGCTCGGACGTCCGCCACCGACCTGACGCGGGCCTCGGCAAGGCTCCGGCGCGTCGAATCGATGAGGTCCGTCACGAGAATGTTCAGCATCGCCTTGAGCGCTTCGTTAAATTTCAGTTTCTCGCGAGCTGTCGGGTACTTCCGGTCAATGGCCCGATACAGTGAATCAAACAAGCGCAGACCCCGGCGGATGAGGGGAAGGGTGAGGAGTTTCGCCTCATAGCCGTCGTCAAGGTCGGCGCAGTTGTAGGCGATTTCATCGGCGGGGTCGATCAACTGGGCTTCGAGCGGAGGCCGGGCGTCCAACCCGTAGGCGGCGAGTTCGGGGTAAAGCGCGGGATCGTAGTCCCGCGAGTGCTTGATGATTCCTTCGCGGACTTCGAAGGTAAGGTTCAATCCGGGAAACTCCACGTATTTCTGCTCGAAATGTTCCACGATGCGCAGGGCGTGCAGGTTGTGGTCAAAACCATCTTTGTAAGGGGCCATGAGCCGGTTGAGCTCGGATTCCCCGGCGTGGCCGAAGGGCGGGTGCCCCACATCGTGCGCCAGCGCCAGAGCTTCCACGAGATCGTTGTTCAGTCCCAACGCTTTCGCCACCGTGCGGCTGATCTGCGCCACTTCCAGAGTGTGGGTCAGCCGGGTGCGAAAATGGTCGGAGTAACGCCGAGTAAAAACCTGGGTCTTGTTCTCCAGACGCCGGAAGGCGCGGGAGTGAATGATGCGGTCGCGGTCTCGCACGTAATCGTTGCGGAAGAGATGAGGAGGCTCGGGATAGCGCCGGCCTTGCGACTCCTCCACTCGCATCGCGTAACTGGCCAGGGGGATGTTACGGCTGTGACGCATCAATCCCTCGTTGGTTGGGCTTCTTCAGGCATCGAGAAGCGGTAGCCGACCCAGGGTTCGGTAAGCAGGTAACGGGGCCTGGAAGGCTGGGGCTCAATCTTCTTACGCAGTTGATTAATGAATACGCGGAGGTATTCCACCTGGTCTCCGTAGTCGGGGCCCCAGACGGCTTGCAGCAGCTCACGATGTGGCAGGACCTTGCCGGGATGGCTAACCAAGTAATGGAGGAGGTCAAATTCCTTGGGCGTCAGTCGCGCCCGACGCCCACGCGCCACCACCGTTCGCTGGGCGAAATCGATTGTAAGGTCCTGCGACTCAAAAGCTACTGGCAGCTCATCGGCGCTTTGGGCGCGGCGGCGCAAATTGGCGCGAATGCGGGCGAGGAGTTCCTGGATCCCGAAAGGTTTGACCACATAATCGTCAGCGCCGGAGTCAAGCGCCCGCACCTTGTCGCGTTCGTTATTCCGCACCGACAGCATGATGATCGGGACGTCGCAGGATTCGCGTATTTCGCGGCACACTTCGAATCCGCTCATGCCCGGCAAGTTGATGTCAATAATCAACAGATCTGGGACTTCTTTCCTGATCATCTCAAGGCCTTCTTCACCGCTCCGCGCCTCGCGCATCACGAAGCCGCTCGCCACCAAGGTGGTCCGCAGCACACGGCGGATCTGCGCCTCATCATCGATGATCAAGACCCTGCCCGAGCTCATCAGACTCTGGCCCTTTCCGCAGACAGCGGCAGATTGAAATGAAATACCGACCCGCTTCCAATCTGGCTCGTGACTCCCATGCTCCCGCCGTGGGCTTCGACAATCGCCTTGCAGATGGCGAGTCCCATGCCGGTGCCCTGCACGCGGTAACGCTGGTCCCTGCCCCGGTAGAACTTGTCGAAGATAAGAGCCTGCTCGAAGCTGTCGATCCCCGGTCCGCGATCAGCCACGCTGGTGACGAGAAATCGGCCCGACACTTCGCTGCTGATGAGGATAGGGGCTCCGGGCGGGGAGAACTTCGCCGCGTTATCGAGGAGTTGCGTCAGAACTTCCCTGATTCGCGCCGGGTCCATCGGGACCGTAGGCAGGCTGTCCGGCAAGCGAACATCGACGGCATGATCCCCCAGGACGTTTTTTGATGCCTCGATCGCCGCATCGATCACCTCGTGGATGGCGCGGGGTTCGATGTCGAGCTTAATCTCTCCGGCGTCGAGGCGGGCCATCTCGAGCGCTTCCTCGATCAGGCGATTCAGGTGATCGCTCTCCTCGTTGACGACAGAGAGAAGCTCCCGCCGCTGGGCATCACTCAGCTCGGGTTGTGAGAGGAGACTCGAGACCGAAGCTTTGATCGCCGTGAGCGGGGTTCGAAGCTCATGCGTAACAGAATCCAGGAGGGCGGAGCGGAGTCGTTCTTCCTGCCGGGCAGCCTCGGCCTTGCCCAGCGCCTCGATGGCGCTGACTCGCTCGACTGCAATGGCGATGAGCGTTCCGAGGGCTTCGAGCGTCTCGCGCGCGAGAACGGCGCCCGAAATGCCAAGACTTCCCACGGACCGCACACCCATTCGTACGGGCACATAACAAACTTGCCGATCCGCCTCCGTCACCGGTTCCCCGCGGGCCATGATGGCCTTGAGCTGCTCGCCGTCCAATTCCCGAAAATCCCTGCCCGAACGATAGATTCCATCCCTGCTGGCCAGGTATAGGGCGGCGTCCTGAACCTCGAAGGATTCAACGATCTGCCTCGGGATGGCGTTCAGCAATTCCACAGCGCTTCCTGTCACCAGCATTTGTTGCGAGAAACCGTACAGGCGTTCAACTTCCAGGCGGCGACGGTTCGCGTCGCGGGCCCGCCGGCGCGCCTGATCTGAAAGGCGGCTGGCGGTGATCGCGGTAACCAGAAAGGCGATAAGCGCGACCCAGTTCTGGGGGTCGGCGATGGTCAAGGTGCCGAGCGGCGGAAGAAAGTAATAATTGAAAGCCAAAGTGGCCAGCACCGACATGAAAACGGAAACTGCCAGGCCCCAGAAGGCGGAAACGTAGAGAATCGCGAGAAGAAAGATGAGAGCCACGCCGGTAGCGTTTACCGGCGTCACGCGTCGGAAGATGAGGACTATGGCCAGGACTACGCCGACAGAGGCAAAGAAGCGCGGGATTTGCCATCGGGAGATTTTCAACACTGAATGGTATTATAACGGATGTTTCCAGCACTTTCGCCCGGAGGGGCGAATTCCCTATGACCAGGAGTCCCGAACAGTGGCTCGAGAAGTCGTCGCCTCCAGGAAAAAAAGAGGGCGCGCTGAAAGTGTTTCTCGGCTACGCGCCGGGTGTTGGGAAGACTTACACTATGCTCAGCGAGGCACACAGACGCCGCAGCCGCGGGCAAGACGTGGTGGTCGGAATTGTGGAAACACATGGGCGGAAACCCATCGAGGAACTGGCTTCAACACTCCAACAAATTCCCAAGCGCCAGCTCAACTATAAAGGGATTGCGTTCGAGGAAATGGATGTAGACGCGATTTTGGCCCGGCGGCCCGGAGTCGCGCTCGTCGATGAGCTGGCTCATACCAACATCGAGGGGAGTAAGCACCGGAAGCGTTACGAAGACGTGATGGAGCTCCTGGCCGCAAATATTGAGGTGCTCTCCACCATGAACATTCAGCACATTGACAGCCTTGCGCCGCTGGTTCAATCGATCACCGGGGTTCCAGTGCGCGAAACCGTCCCGGACTGGGTGCTGAAACGCGCGGTCGAAGTGGTGATGGTTGACCTCACACCCGAGGCGCTCCAGAACCGGATGCGGCGGGGAGACATCTACCCGGTTGAAACTATCGAGAGGGCTCTGGGCAACTTTTTTAGGCCTGGGAACTTGATCGCCCTGCGGGAGCTGGCGCTTCGCCAGGTGGCAGAGGCGGTCGACCGCGACCTTGGTTCCTACCTCGTTACCAAGGAAATCAGCCGGAACTGGGGAGTGCGAGAACGCATCGCCGTCGCCATCAGCTCGAATGCCAGCTCACAGTACCTGATCGCCCGCGGGGCGCGCATAGCTCGTGCCGTCGGTGCGGAGCTGTACGTGGTCTACGTTGAGACCTCTGCGCAGCCAAGCGATGAAAAACTTCGCTCCCTGGCGGCGAATATTCGCTTCGCTGAAGAACTGGAAGCCAAGATCGAGCGCCTACGGGGAGATAGCGTGAGTGAAGTAGTGGCGAAGTTTGTAAAGGAAAGAAGGATTACCCAGGTGGTTTTTGGACATTCCCCCACCCGCGGCTGGCGTAGGTACCTGTACCTTTCAGTGCTTAACCGCTTCCTTCGCCATGCCCCCGCCGTGGACGTCCACATCGTCACTCAGGAAGCCGATTTGGAGACGTAAAGCGCCGCTGGTGTTGAACGTTTCCTACCAAACCATGACCGGGACGAACGAGGCCCCATCCCGAAATCACTCAGGTTTCTTGTGCGGCGCCGTCTTCCGAAACCACATGGCAGGTCACGCCGCCGGAGCAAGGGAACTCCGTTGCTACATGTGCTTCAGGTAAACTGAGCCGTCACCGGTGTGGATGCTAAGGGTTGGACCGCCCCCATTCAGCTTGCCGCGCAGTGATGTGTGGTCCAGGGAGCCCGAGACCGTGATGGGCAGATCGGAGGTTATCCGGCCATCGCCAGTTTGAACGTCGAGGTTCGCGGAAAAGCCCTCGGGAAGGCTTAGTTCCACGTTGCCGTCGCCGCTGCGCACGCTCCAGCCGGAGACCATCTGTGAACCTTGGCTGATCTGGGCGTAAATCCTTCCGTCGCCTGTCCTGAGGTTCAGGGCATCGAAGCGCCCCTGGACCCGCATGTTTCCGTCGCCAGTGGTGGCATGCAACGCTCCCTCGATGGAAACCGCCTCGATTTTGCCATCTTGGGTGGAAAGATTGATTTCGCCTTTGATATCGCGGACAGATAAATCGCCGTCACCGGAATGGATATCCAGGCTGGCCTCCGGAGGAACTTTCAGCTCGATTCTTGTGGTCCGGGTATCAACGCCAATCTCCCAATTCGTCCTCGGGCTACGGACCTCCAACTCAACGCGATTTCCTGATTGAGAATCTCTCACTCGCATTTCGTGAACGTCCGAACTGCCCCGCAAGCCGATGTGCACACCCCCCGAAACTACACGCGCCTGGATTTCTTTTCGCTGCCAGGCCTCCACCTGCACCCTGGCGTCATCCGCCTCGACGCGCAGGTCCGCCTTGCCATTCAACTCGAACGTCTTCGACCACTCCTCGGCCCGGACGGGAATGGCAAATATCACCAGCAATAAAACAAGACCTCCCAAGATTTTCTTCCGCATGTTTCCTCCTCAAAGCTGAGGCCCATGGTTCCCACTCACTTGCCGCCTGGAGACACTTCTCCCTTTGAGTCTACGCATCCCACCAGGCTGAAGTTCCACCCCTTTTCCAAGGCTAGACTCCCGTTCTCCGCGCCGTAAGCGTCACAAGGCGCCCCGCCGGCATCTTGTCCGGAACAAGGGATAGGGAGTAGGGAGTCCCTGGGCAAAAACACCAGCCTCCCGGATGCGTAGCGCAGCTCCCGTCCTCTGGACCTGCGGCTTCGACGCCGAAGAAGGGCCTAGCCTGTCATTCCGGGGAGTCCGCCGTCTTTGTTGGCGGACGACAAGGCTTGTCAGCATCCTGCAGCGAGCGTCCTTAGGCCGATTACAAACCGCGCAGGGCCTTTGCAGCGCCCGCGAGGTCAGAAACGGCCAGCACGATATCCGCCTTCCGACCGCCTTCAGCGACGCTTCCATAGCCATAGTCCACATTGATGTTTGCAGCGCCGAGGCGCACCCCGAACTGCCCTAATTTTCCAGCCTGGTCGGGAACCGTCACGCGCAACACCTCTTCTTCGGTGCAGCGAATGCCCAGGCCCTCCAACACCTTCTTCGTCTTCGCCGGGCTGCTGACCAGGAGGTGAACGGGACTCTCACCGGCTGTGCCCCAACAGGAGAATGCCGTGATGTTCACCTTCGCCTTGCCGAGTGCTTCAGCGATTCGGCCCAGTTCTCCAGGCTTGCTTTCCACCCAAGCTGTAATTTGTTTTGCTTTTGGCATGATGAAATTACCTCCGTGAAGTGGGAGTCGTCAGAAAACGCCACTGGTTTGCTCCCGCGATCAATGTGAGTCGAGCTCGAATTGTTCTATCGGCGACGGCAAGGGACGACACGAACAGTTGCTTCCGATTCTGCCCGCTGCCATTTTGTCCGTCGCACTTGCCTCCGGAAGACCACGCTTATCAGTGATGATAAAATAACCCTGCCTCTTCAGCATGTAAAGGGGGCAGTGGGTAGTGGGTCAGTTTGGCCTCGTAGCGGCGATCCCGCGTCTGCGGGATCGCCAAATGGCAGCATAAAGCCGCCTCACATCAAACTGACCCACTAGCGGTCAGCGCTACACCTGGTTGGAAGCAGTTTTCCCAAGATTGAGCACTCCAAGGGGGTTTTATGACACGTCGCCCGGAAGATCTTCAGGTTGTCGTTGTGGGCAGCACGAATTTTGATTTGGTGGTTAAGGCAGAGCGGTTGCCTAAAGAAGGCGAGACCATGTTGGTTTCGAATCTCAAATTCTTTCCCGGCGGCAAGGGAGCGAATCAGGCCGTGGCGACGGCGCGAATGGGCGCCAAGACTGCGTTTCTTGGCGCTGTTGGCAGTGACGTGGTCGGCGACTTCTTGCTTCAGGGGCTCGAGACGAACGGAATTGACACCACCTGGGTCCGGCGAGACCCGGGGCGCGCAACCGGATGTGCTTTCATCATGCTTTTCCCCAACGGGAACAATTGCATTACGGTGGACCCAGCCGCGAACCTCAACCTAAAACCCGCTGATGTCGAGCGGGCAAGAGATGTCATTGAACGCGCGGATGCGCTTATGACCGTGCTGGAAATCCCCTTGGAAGTCGTGGAAGCGGCATTGCGCCTGGCTCGGAAGGCCGGCAAACTCACGGTGCTTGACGCGGGTCCGCCCCGGCACTGCCCACTGGAGATTTTGAAACTGGCTGACGTTGTCTCACCCAATGAGACGGAACTCGCATTCCTGAGCGGCGAGGAAGTTTGTGGACGAGTTTCGGCACGGGGAGCGGCGGAAAAACTCCTTTCTCTCGGCGTGCGGACGGTAGTTTTGAAGCTGGGCAGCGACGGCGCTATGTTGGTGACCGCGAAGAAGTCAAAGCATTTCCCCGCCTGCAAGGTTGACCCTATTGATCCCACTGCGGCAGGTGATGCATTTACTGCAGCTCTGACAGTCGAACTGACCGCTGGCCACGACATCGATCATGCCATTCACTTCGCAAATTGTGCCGGCGCTCTGGCGACGACCAAATTGGGAGCTCAGCCTTCGCTGCCCACCCGCCTGGCGGTCGAGACCCTGGCGGCACAAACGACAAAAGCCCTGTGAAATCTGCGCCATCTGCGGATGCGATCGCAGTCAATACTTGATCCATTGTTTGTAATACAGGTACTGGTGGAGCCAGGGTCGTGACCAGGGATTACGAGCGCAGTAGAAGACCGAAATCGCGGAAATGAGCAGGAAGGCCAGCGCCATGCCGCGGAACCAGCGCTGAGCGGTTTTGCCTCGCAGCCCCTCCGGAAGCAGCAGAAGCCATAAAGGGATCAACCAGAAAAACCAGCGCAGACCGCAGCACATCCCGCCGTAGTTCCGCTGACCAGCGATGAAAGTATAGAAGACGAGCAACAGTAAGGTGAGGAAGGCAGCAAGCGCCGCGAAGGCACGTAGTGGGCTTCCGGGCGACCGGAGAGAACTCCAGACCCCCATCAAGGTGAAGATGAAAATCGGAGACAGCGAGAAAATCCCATGGTGTCCGATGAGCATGTGGAACAGGTACACGGGCCAGGGCTCATACATGTTGTCGATTCCCTCGCCGACTTTCCCCGTCGGATTTCCGCTTGCAGGGTCGACCTCGCTGCCCACCAGCCGGCCTGATGCCGGATCAATCAACCAATAAGAGCCGGGATATACGTAGGCCGACTTGTCCGCATAAGCGGGCTTAAGGTCTCCCGTAACCAAGTAATTCGTCAACAAATGCCCGCCGATGGGGAGCAACGCGAGGGGGAGAAACCAGATCAGAGTCTGCCGCCGGGCCTTCCAGGCCAGCCCGCCGCCCAGCGCCACCAGGAAGGCAAGGGCCGGGAATTCGTTCACCGCCGCAAATCCTGCAAAAAAGCCTGCGACTGCAAAGAGCCGCCACCCACGCTGTCCTTCGCACCAGATCAGGAAAGCAGGGTAAAGCGCGAAGAACGAGCTGAAGCCCGCGATGGTGTGGTTGTTCAGCGTGATGCTGAAACCGGTTAAGAATGTTCCTAGCCCGGCCGCCGTCATGGCGTAGGCCCGAACCCAGGGGTCAGGCGCGAGCCTGTCGAGGAGGCGCGAGAAGAGAACCAGAAAGAAGACCAGCGGCAACAGATTAACGGTCGCAACGATAATGCGGATGACGCTTTCCGGGCTATTACGAAAACTCAGGCGGTCGAAACTCACCTTCTTTAGCAACAGGTACTCGCCGGCGAGTAAGGTCGGCAACAGGGGAGGCTTGGAGGAATAGAAATGGCCATTGAGCCGGACCCGGTCAATCGTACTGGGCCAGGGAGTTTCATCGATGTTGTAGGTTCCCCGTTCCGCGAGGCTGTAGACCGTCGCCCAGCGCGAGAGATCGTTGACGCTGTGCATGGGAAGGCTCACACCCTGCCGGTTCTGTTCACCCCGTGCCAGGAAAATCAGGCCGAGCACAGTCCCTGCGGCCACGGCGATCAGTATAAAGTCCAGGCGCCTCCTTTCCGCGAAAGACCCACCTTGTGCATTCAACTGCACGGAATCTTTCATCGCACGATCTCCTGAGGGGGCGGAGTGAGTTCCGCAATACTGTACTTGTGTTCATTTCGAATGCTCTGAGCAGTAATCAGCTCACCGAGAAATCCGATGGCGAGCATTTGAAATCCAATGGTGAGGCAGGCGAGAGAGTAAATCAGAAGGGGCCGGTTGCCAATGGGCCCAAAGCCAGAAACTCCAAAACGCGCCACCACCCAGCACACCGCAAGGTAGGAGAGTCCGGCCACTCCAAGCAAGGAGACGGGAAGGCCGATCCCGCCCAGTAGATGAAGCGGACGCTGCCCGAAGACAGTCAGGAAAACGACCGTAAGGAGATCCAGTAGGCCCTTGATGAAACGATAAAATCTGTACTTCGATCGCCCGTAGCGCCTCGGATGATGCTCGACGGGCAGCTCCGCGACACGGTATCCACGGGCGTGGGCCATCACCGGGATGAAGCGGTGTAACTCACCGTACAGATGCAGCTCCTTGACCACCTCGGCGCGAAAGCACTTGAACCCGCAATTGTGGTCGTGCAGCTTAAGGCCCGTCACGCGACTGACGAGCCAGTTGAACACGCGGCTCGACCAGATCCTGTGCCAGGGGTCTTTCCTTACTCGCTTCCAGCCATTAACGACGTCAAAACCATCCCCCAGCTTGGCCAGGAATTTTGGAATTTCCGCGGCGTCGTCCTGCAGGTCGGCATCCATCTGGAGCACCACCTTCCCCAGCGCGGCATCGAACCCTGCGGCAAGGGCGGCGGCCTTGCCAAAGTTGCGCCGAAAGCGAATGCCGCGAATGCGTGGGTCACTAGTGGCGAGGCGGCGAATCTTATCCCACGAACCATCCCGGCTGCCGTCGTCCACGAAAATCACTTCGAAGTTAAGCCCGTGCGTCGCAGCGACGTTCAGCAAGGTTTGTCCCAGTTCCTCCAGGCTCTCAGACTCGTCGAGGACAGGAACGACGATGCTGATCAGCTCGGATTTGTCCGGCTTCGATTCCATTGACGATCCACAATCAAGAGGACGCCGGCGGCAGCGGCCTCCGTAACGATCCAAACAATCCGCAACATCACTGCGCCGACGATGGCGTGCTCAGAACCTATCACAGGTGTGAGCATTTCGGCCAGAATCCATTCGCGGGCGCCCAGCCCGCCCGGAGTGAAGCTTACGAATCCTCCGACCGTTGCCAGGGCGATTGCCGCAGTCAATACAGCAAAAGCCTCGACTCCACTCAGGTGGAGAGCCAGCGGCGGCAACTGGTGCATGGCCGCAAGGACGGCTGCGAGGCTCAGTCCAACCATCAGCCACCCCACAGTGATGAAAAGGGCTCCAACACCTACGGTCTTCCAGCGGCACGGCTTCAAGGCCGCTGTGCTTACCTTCGGAAGCGCCTTTTTCACCAGCGATCCCAGCCTGAAAACAATAGGCGGCAGGGCGACCACGCCAAGCCCCAGCGCCAGCGCCGACGGAAACCGCCAGGAGGCAATCCGCGGTGAGGGACGTCCACAAGCAGCAAAATCAAGGTTGAGACAATCGCGCCGGTAGCCATCATCAAAGAAGTTTCCTGCACGACGGTGATTCCCGCTTGAGCGATTTCCACACCGGGACCCTTCACCATCGTGGCTCTGACCACTAGAACAAGGCCCTTTCCTGGCACGTATTTCGCAAGCTGCCCGGCGTAGTACGCAGCCAGGGTGCTTGTCCAAGTGGGTCGCCCTCCCATGTCCCGCATCGCCGACCACCAGAATACAGCGCAAGTGGCTAATCCCACGAAGTAAAAGGCGCCACTCACGATCAGCCATGCCGGAGAGGGCGACACCGCGTAGGAGGCGAGTTTTGCCTTTTCGAACCAGACCCTCCTCCCGGCCGCCACGATGATGGCCAAGGTGATTGCCCAGCGCAGCGCGAATCTCATCCATTCTTGCCACGAGGCTTTTGGGTTGTTCTTCATCGGAAGCCATTCAGGCGGAAGCCGGAAGAGCGAAGACTTTGGCAGTATAAAGGCGGCTCAAGCGCAGGTCTTCATCGAGAGAGCGAGTGACCTGGGTGTTCTTCTCGTAAGCCAGTTCGACTACCAGAAAGCCGGCGAAATTGACTCCGTGCAGGTAATCGGAGACCTTTTGATAAACAATGTCGCCCGGGCCGAAATCTTCCGTCCAAACACCCTCTTTCGAATTGCGCAGATGCAGTTCCACAAGCCGGTCGCCCGTTTCACGAATGAAGCTCATCACCTCCTGGCCGCCGCGATAGGCCCAATGCACGTCCACACAGCAAAGGACCCGGTGGGGGTCGGTGTGCGCCAAAAGGTGTCGCCATTCACGAGCGTTGTCAACCAGCTCGGGTGTGTGATGATGAAGTGCCAGTCTCATTCCTTGTTGGCGCAGTTCGGCGCCTAGCTGGTCTACGAACCGAGCCTGGGTGTCAAGCTCTTGATCTGTCTTTCGGGCTTGGCCGGGTTTGGGACTCGGGTTGGTGACGATCACGCGCGTCCCATGTGGCTTCAGCAACCGCGCGAGATCCACGACCTCCTTGGTTGATTTCTCGGCTGCTGCGGCCTCGTGCAGGGTTGTGCCTGTATAGACCGTTTCCGGAGCCAAGTCGTATTTGGCCAACAGCGCAAAAGTCCTTTCGCGCAATTCCGGTTTGAAGAAGTCCTGATTCAGCTCCACTCTACGGTACCCCGCCCTGTGGAAGCTGGCGAGAACTTCCGCCACACCGTCCGCCAAAGTCTTCTTCTCGGACGCGAGATGTTGGAGCCAAATGTAAACCTCAACCGAGAGCTTGGGAGCATAGCGTGCCACCCTTACTTCAGTAGAACCCGGAAGCAATTGCCGGCTGAGGAGCGCGGCGCCAGCGAGCTTTGAGATGCCTGACAACATCTCCCGTCGAGTTTGACGGCTTTGAATTATTGCCATGTACAACCACCTCCCATCAAGAACGGAGCCTCGCTTATCACAGCAAGATGCAGCGCGCCGCAGTATAAGTATCGATCCGAATCAACGGGGGTAAATGTACCGCCCTAGCCGGACCGCGGTCAAGCTCGCTGTTCGCGTCGTGACTCACTTTCACTGGAGAATCTTCCTGTCCGCCGTGATTCACGCACGAGCTGTCAAGGCAAAGTAGAAATGTCCTAATCCCAGCAAAGTAGAAATGTCCTGTTCTTAGCAAAGTAGAAAGTTCCGCTTTTGGTTCTTTGGCGACCCACCCCGTGTCGCGCCCGGCAGAATCACTCCCAAAGGTGGACTCTTCCGGAGATGGAAATCTTTCATCCAGTTGTGCACTTTGGGGCGAAGCCTCGGCGCGCTTGCCGGTAGCCGGGGTGGGGACATTTTCGGTTGAGCCTGGCGCTCCGCCACGCTCAGGCCGTACTGACGGAACTTCACCACCATGCTCCCGTCGAGCCGTTGCTCCACCCGCACCCGTCCGCCCCGCAGCCCGGGTCGGATATCACCGCGCGCGATCTGGAAGATCTTCCCCTGATAGCGAATCGTGTAGTCGGAGGTCACGATGCGTTCTTCCACAAGACTTAAGATCGCCGCCAGTTCATGCTCCGCGCGCAGGGGACGGTGCGCATCCGTGCTGCCCGCCGGCAACACCGTGAAGGTCTGGTTCCAGTGCGGCAAGTATTCTTCCTCCAGGTAGGTCTGCGCCGCTTCCAGACGGTCCGCCCCCGCCAAGCGCAGCCCTTTCACCAACCGGTCCTGGGCCGTGCCGAAGAAGCGTTCGATGCGACCTTTGGCCTGGGGCGAGTGCGCCGGGATCCAACCAATCCCCAACTCCCGCAAGGCCCGCCCGATCTGCGTCCACGCTGGTTTAACGGCCTCATCCGCCGCTTCCACCCTCGGCCGATTCACCGTAAAGAGGCTGCCCTTGTCCGTATAAAACTCCACCGGCCGACCCCAACCCTCCACGTATCCCCACAGCACGTGCAGGTTCTCCTCCGTGCTGTCCTGCTCCACAAAACGTGCATAGGCCTGGCTGCTGGCGTCATCGATCATGGCCACCAGGTACAGCCGCGGCCCCCGCCCTTCCAGCCAGTCGTGCACCGAGGTGTCCCATTGCACCAACTCTCCCCGGCAACTCCGGCGCTGCCGCCATACGTGCACCTCCTCGACTTGGCGCCGCTTCCCCCGCCGCAACCCCGCGGCCATCATCCACTGCCGCAGCGTCTCCTTGCTCACCTCCACCGCGTGCTCTTTCGCCAAGTACTCGCAGGCCAGCGTGGGGCCAAAGTCTCCGTACTTCGCTTTCACCAGCTTCAGCACCTTGGCGCGCAGACTCTCCGCTAAGCGCCGATTCGACGCCCTCCCGCGCAGCCGATGCACCACTCCGCGATCCCCTCCGCCGCGATCCGCGCCAGCAACCTCCGCACCTCGCGGTCGCTGATCTGTAACTGCCCCGCCGCCTCACCTTGCGTTAAATGTCCCCCCTGCACTTCATGCAATACCTTCAACCGGTCCCGCTCTTTCCCACTCAACATCAGCATCTCCTGTTTTTCCATCCGTCAAGCTTGACGGAGTTCAACAGGACATTTCTACTTTGCTGAAACCGGACATTATCACTTTGCCGCGACAGATTCACGCACGAGCTTGCGGCACGTTTGCGTGGAGCGATATACTTGCCGCCGTCAGCAGGAAGGTTGGAACCACAATGACCATTAACCTTGATCTCGAACATGTCGCCCCGGCGCCGGTGCGGAAGGATTATCGGATTGGGGCCATCGGCGCCGGATTCATCATGAGTGAATGCCATTTGGTAGCTTATGGCCACGCCGGTTACAACGTCGTTGGCATCACTTCCGCGCCTTCGGTCGAGGCGGAGCAAGTGGCGCGAACACGTGGAATACCCAAGGTGTACGACACTTACCAGGAATTGCTGGCTGATCCTTCGATCGAAGTCGTAGACATCGCCGTGCCGCCGGACAAGCAGTTGATGATCGTGCGCGAGGCCGTGAAACACTCCGGCCACCTGAAAGGTATTCTGGCGCAGAAGCCGCTGGCAATGAACTATGCAGAGTCCAAACAGATTGTGCGCCTATGCGGCCAGGCGGGCATCACCCTTGCCGTCAACCAAAACATGCGCTACGACCATTCCATGCGCGCGCTCAAGACCCTGCTGAAGCGAGGTTATTTGGGCGAACCGGTCCTTGCCACCATCGAAATGCGTGCCATACCGCACTGGAAGCCATGGCAGCTCGCTTACACTCACCTGACTTTGCTGAACATGAGCATCCACCATCTCGACAGTTTCCGCTACTTATTTGGTGAGCCTGATAGCGTGTACGTCAGCGCGCGGAAAGATCCCCGGACCCGCTCTGAACACCTGGATGGAGTGGTCCTCTACGTGCTCGAATATCCGGGCGGCTTCCGCGCCAGCGCGTGGGACGATGTGTGGGCCGGCCCGGCACGCGAAGGCACACCCCCGGACCTTTACATCAAATGGAGAGTGGAGGGCACGGAGGGGATGGCGCAGGGAACGATTGGCTGGCCTGCCTATCCGAACGCCAGCCCCAGCACGATTGATTTCACGACCAGGCAAGAGCCTGGATGCTGGTTTTCACCGCGTTGGAAAGAAGTGTGGTTCCCTGACGCTTTTGAAGGTACCATGGGCCAGTTGCTGGATGCGCTCGCCAAGGGCGCCGAGCCAGCAATCAGCGGCCGTGATAACCTCAAAACCATGGCCCTGGTGGAGGCCTGCTACAAATCAATCGAAGAACACCGGGTTGTAAGATTGGAAGAGATGTTGAAAGGTTAGCTCGGGCGATGCTTCGGGTGGCTTGTCATTCCGAGCGAAGCGAGGAATCTCGCTCTGATAGGTTGAAGATTCGAAATTCGAAGGTCGAAGAGCTAAGGCCTTTTCGACTCTCGACCCCTCGACTTATAAGCAGAGCGAGATTCCTCGCTTCGCTCGGAATGACAGAGTATTCAGAACGCGTGGAAGGAGGGCATCATGAAACTCGGACTCATCAATTCGGCTTGGTTGGGAACCTCCGTCACCACCGCCGAAGGCATCCGCAAGACCAAAGAGATCGGATTCGACACCATTGATATTTTCGCCGACCCATTGGACATTGACGCCAAGGAGCGGCGGTTGATCAAGGACACCTGCCGGGAAGTCGGCCTACCGGTCATCTCCGTCTGTTGTGTTGCACTGGGCATCGCGGACTTCAATCCCTCGGTGCAGCGGTTTCACGTCAGCCGTTGCAAAGCCTATTTGGACCTCGTCTATGAACTCGATGCCAGAAACCTGTTGCTGGTCGTGGGTGAGTACACCTGGCAGCAAGAGGTCATTCCGCCCAAGGCCCAATGGCAATTCGCCGTCGACAACGTCAGGGCGCTGGGTGATTACGCCGCGACACTGGGCGTCGAGGTAGCGATCGAGCTCGAGCCCTTCAAGCTATCCATTGTTAACACTTTGGATAAGATGGATCAGTTCCTGAAGAACGTGAACCATCCCGCCGTGCGCGCCAACCTCGATATCTCGCATCTGGCGCTCGCAAACACGCCCCCAGAGTCCATTCCGAATCTTAAAGGGCGTATTGCCCACGTCCACTTCTCCGACTGCGACGGCAAGGTCCACGGTGATCTGCCCCCCGGACGCGGGGTGGTGAACTTCACACCTTACCTCCAGCAGCTTAAAAACCTCGGTTTTGATGGCGCGATAAGCATTGAGCTGGAGTATTCGCCCCAGCCGGAGAAGATCGTTGACTGGGTCACAGAAGCATATCGAGAGACCAACCGCTTGATGCAGAGCCTCGGCATTCGGGGCTAGTGATTGTCGATTTGCGATTGACGATTGCCGATTGAAAGGCGTGGCGATGATCTTTAGCGGGATGGGATGCCGACCTAGAGGGCGGCGCTACATTGACAGGAACTCAGCACCGCGCTGTTGCAATCGGCAATCGGCAATCGTCAATCGACAATCGCAGGGGGAATAGCGATGAACTACAGGAAGTTTGGGCGTACGGGATGGATGGTCAGTGAGCTCGGCTATGGTATGTGGGGAATGGGCGGCTGGACAGGCTCCGACGATGATGAATCCAAGCACGCCCTGCAACGGTCCGTCGAGCTGGGCTGCAATTTCTTCGATACAGCTTGGGCCTATGGGCAGGGTCACAGCGAGGCATTGTTGGGATGGCTGGTTCGCAGCCACCCGGATAAGAAGCTCTACACAGCCACCAAAGTTCCCCCCAGGAACTTCAAGTGGCCCAGCCAGCGCGAATACACCTTAGACGATTGCTTTCCACCCCATCACATCGAGGAATACGTCCATCGAAGCCTCACGAACTCCGGCTTGGAAAGCTTCGACCTTGTGCAATTTCACGTGTGGGAGGATTCCTGGGTCGACGACGACCGTTGGGCGAGAAAAGTTGACGATCTGCGCCGTCAAGGGCTGATTCGTGCTATCGGGATCAGCATCAACCGCTGGGAACCCTGGAACGGCGTGCGCGCGGTCCGATCCGGACTGGTTGATTCCGTGCAAGTGGTCTACAACATTTTCGACCAGAACCCCGAGGACCAGCTTCTCCCGGCCTGTGCCGCGAACAACGTGGCGGTGATCGCCCGCGTCCCTTTTGATGAAGGAACGCTTACCGGGACCCTCACGCCCGACAGCAAGTGGCCGGAAGGCGATTGGCGCAACAGCTACTTCGTTGCGGAGAACCTCAAGGCCAGCGTGGAGCGAGCCGAGGCGCTCAGGCCTCTGATTCCCAGCGGCATGACGATGCCCGAGATGGCTCTGCGCTTCATACTCAACAATTCCGCGGTCAGCACCATCATTCCCGGAATGCGCAAGCCCAGGCACGTCGACGCAAATGTCGCCGCCTGCAACGCCGGGCCTCTTGCGGGCGAACTTTTCGCGAAGTTGCGGCCTCATCGCTGGGACCGCAAACCTACCCGATGGTCGCAATAAGAACTTTCTGAATACCACCAAACGGTCTATGGAGGAAGTCATGATGGAGAATCAGTTTTCAAGTGGCGGGACAACCTCTGGCCGGACGATGAGGCTGGGCGCCCCCGTCTTTTTCGATTCTGAAGATCCTGGCGAACTAGCTCGAGAGCACCGTCGACTGGGATACCGCGCTGCTTTCGTTCCCCAGGTGGAATTGAAGGACAAGGACAGGATCAAAGCCATTATCCGGGAATTTGCGTCCCAAGACGTGGCCCTTGCGGAGGTGGGCGTCTGGGTGAACATGCTCGACCCCGACCCTGAAAAGCGCCGTAAGAACAGGGATTGCGTCCAGGAGGGATTGGCGTTGGCTGAAGAGTTGGGCGCGCGCTGTTGCGTGGCTATTGCAGGCTCCTACCACCCTACGATTTGGTACGGCCCCCACCCCAAGAACATCACTCAGGAATGTATGGACGCGACGGTGGAGAATTGCCGCACGCTCATTGACGCTGTGAAGCCATCGCGCGCCAAGTTTTCCATCGAAATGGTGCCGTTCAACTTCCCCAGCGGACCGGACGAGTACTTGAAGCTGGTCAAGGCCGTCGACCGCGAAGCGTTCGCGGTCCACCTTGACGTCGCCAATACGATAAACAACCCCGAGCGCATGTACCACAACGACGCCATCATCCGCGAGTGCTTTCAGAAGCTGGCGCCGTGGATTGTCTCCTGTCACGCCAAAGACTTGGATTGGGAGGACTACGTGCAGATGTGCCTGCGCGAAGTGATTCCCGGCCGAGGTCAGATTGATTACAGGACCTATCTGAACGAACTCTCGAAACTTCCGAGTGACGTTCCCTTGTTGATGGAACACTTCACGACCACTGAGGAGTTCCAGGAGGGACGCCGCTATATTGAGGGGGTCGCCCGGGAGTTGGGCCTTTCCTTCGGCGCTTGAGACTTCGCGCGCGTGGAAACCGGAAGATGGAAAACGGAAGCAAGAAAGTAGCGCGCACCTGCTTTCCAAGGTCGGCGGCTTTCGGCTTGGCGAGCTTAGCCTTGCCGCGAAACACGAATTTGATCGCATGCGTCTGCCAGCCCATAAGAAGGCGCGGATTTGATAAGCCGAAAACTTGAGAAGCAGGTCTGCGCTGGCTCCCCGACGTGTGTTCTTGCATACATCCGCAAAGAGGAGGCCATTCGTGAGAAAAGAAACCGAAATTAGTCGAAGAGAATTCTTGAAGCAGACAGCCGTGGGCGGCGCAGCGGCGGCAATGCCTACGTTCCTGCACGCTGGCGCTGCCGCTTCCCCCGCCGATGCGGTTGGGCGGCCCCATCTTTCTCAATTCGGAAGATCCCGGCGAACAAGCCCGAGAGCACCGCCGGCTGGGATACCGAGCTGCTTACGCTCCCAAGGTGGAATTGAAGGACAAGGACAGGATCAAAGCCGTCATCAAGGAATTTGCGGCCCAGGACGTAGCCCTTGCGGAAGTGGGCGCCTGGGTGAACATGGTCGACCCCGACCCTGAAAAGCGCCGCAAAAACTTGGATTACGTGCAAGAGCGTTTAGCGTTGGCTGAGGAGTTGGGCACGCGTTGTTGCGTGGATATTGCTGGCTCCTACGACCCTAAGTTTTGGGATGGCCCTAACCCTAAAAACATCAGCCAGGAATTCATCGACGCGACGGTGGAGAACTGCCGCAAGCTGATTGACGCGGTGAAGCCGACGCGCACCAAGTTCACCATTGAGATGATGCCGTTCACCTTCCCCACCGGGCCGGACGACTACCTGAAGCTGATCAAGGGCGTGAACCGAAAGGTGTTCGCCGTGCACCTTGACGTCTGCAATGTGATGAATAGTCCCGAGCGCATGTACCACAACGGCGCCGTTATCCGCGAATGCTTCCGGAAGCTCGGGCCATGGATTGTCTCATGCCACGCCAAAGACTTGGATTGGGAGCACTACGTGCAGGTGTGCCTGCGCGAAGTGATTCCTGGCCGCGGCAAGATCGATTACAAAGCCTATCTGAGCGAACTCTCAAAGCTTCCCGTTGACGCCCCCTTGATGCTCGAGCATTTGAAAACCGCCGAGGAATACGAGGAGGGACGACGCTACATCCAGGGGGTCGCCCGCGGGCTTGGCCTGTCGTTCGGGGCCTGAGGACCCTGGAATCTGAAATTTGAAATTTCAAACTCGAAACTGGAAACTTGTAACAAGACAACGGGCCGGGGCAGTTTCGAATTGATCTCATACTCCGCCCGCCTTCTGACATCTGACTCCTGAATCCTGAATCCTGAAGAGAGGAGCTAGTCCATGAAAACTGAAGCGGGAATGACCCGAAGAGATTTCTTGAAGGAGACAGCCGTGGCGGGCGCAGCGGCGGCCGTACTCGGGGGTCCGGCGCCGGCGCGCGTGCTGGGCGCGAATGACAAGATCCGTGTTGGCGCCATCGGCACCGGTGGGCGCTGCCAGTCCCTGATGGAGTTCTTCAAGGATAATCCCTCCGTTGACTTGGTAGCCGTCTGCGACGTTTACGGACCGCGACGCGATAAGGCATTGAAGATTGCCGGGGCGGATGCCAAAGCCCACCTCGATTACCACGAGTTGCTCGACCGCAAGGATATTGATGCCGTCATCATTGGCAGTCCCGACCACTGGCACAAACAGATGCTTATTGATGCGGTGCATGCCGGCAAGGACGCGTACTGCGAGAAGCCTATCATGCACTCCATCGAGGAAGGCCTGGAGATGGTTCGTGCTGTCGAGGAAAGCAAGCGCGTTGTCCAGACGGGCACGCAGCAGAGGAGTTGGCCGCACTGGATCATGGGCAAGCAGATTGTCGATTCCGGCAAGCTGGGCAAAATCACTTTCATCCATACTTACTGGTACCAGGACTACACCCTGTTTTTCAAAGGCCTGCCTCCCGTGGACCAGTCGCAACTCGACTGGAAGCGCTTCCTCGGCGACGCCCCGGACCAGCCGTTTACGCTGGAGAAATTCTATTGGTGGCGCTGGTTCTGGGACTTCGGGGGGGAATATTAACGGATCTTTTTACTCACTGGATTGACGTTATCCAATGGTATATGGGACAGCCGGTGCCCCTGACCGTCACCACCACGGGGGACGTCTATCGTATGCCCTGGCAGGCCCCGGACACCCTGACGGCGGCATACGAGTATCCTGGGAAGTTTATGGTTACCTTCACCGGCGCCATTAACAGCAGCGTGGATGATGGGGGGATCATATTCCGGGGCAGCGAGGCCACCCTGAAAATCGACCGCGAGCACATGGCGGTATATCCCGAAGGCGGAACGCCTGTGCCCGGTACGCTGGTTCCGGAGCCTGAAATCATCTTCCGCTCCGAGCGCGATGGCACGATCGACAACGTCAATAACTTCATCGAGTGCGTGCGCACTCGCAAGACCCCCAATGCAAACATCCACGTAGCCTTCGAGGCGGCGCGCACTTCCTGGATTGGAAATATTGCCCTGAAGCGCGGGATGAAAGTAGTTTGGGACGCGAGCAAGGGACAAGTTGCGTAGCGGCGATTTTACATCGGGCTTGTCCACATTACGCTCTATCCTGCCAACGATGGCCTGCGGTTCCGCCGTCTGATGTGCGGAAAAGCTTGGCCTTTCCGAAGGACGTGCGTCCCGAACTCCCTCCTCCGCGCAGGCTGGAAGGCTGAGTCTTCCAGCCTGCGCGGAGGAGCGCGAGGGGTCCGGCATTTTCCGGAAAGCCTCCGAAGCTGTCAATTTTTTGGCTCTTCGAAGCCACTCTGTTCCCTCAGACCTCGTTGGGTTGGTCTTTTCAGGATGAGTCGATGCTTTTAACTCGTTTTCTCAACCCGTTTTCTTCCTCGCTGCCGTCCATTTGTCTCTTTCTTCAGCGTCCAGACACACGTATCCTAGGTCGCCACCTGGGGAGTAATTTTGCGCTGCAGTCGAATCCAGATCGCCACGTTGCAAGCCAAGCACGCCAAACCCAACTCCCCTCGCACTTTCTCCAAGCCTCGGCGCATGAACCTGCGCAATCCCCGCTTCTCCTTCAAACAAGCGTTGGAGAACTCCGCCACCTGGGCCCGGCGCCGATAAATCCTCTGGTACTCCGGCTGTTGCATCTTGCGCCGAAACGCCGCCACCTTCGCATCTTCTTCGGTTCGATACAGGGTTCGTCCGCGCTGGGCCTTGGGGCAGCACTGCGAACGGAACGGACACGCCGCGCAGTCGTTCGCCTTGGCTTGATAATGCTTCTCGATCGCCCCCACCTGTTGCTTGCTGCCTTTGTAAGCCAGCGTCTTACCCTGCGGACAGGTATAGCAGTTCTGCTCCGCCTGGAACTGGAAATGTTCGGGCATGAACTCCTGACTCACCCCGCGCCGTTCCAGCTTGCTCCGGGAGCGGTTCTTTCCCAGCGAGCCGACCAACTCCGTGGGCCGTTCGGCCGTGTCCAGGATGTTCTGCCGGGTGGTGTAGTTGCCATCCACCAGGATCTGCTCCGGCAAGCGGCCGGTGTTCTCCTGGAGGCGGTCCAGCGCCGGCTGCAACTCGTGGCTGTCCTCGCCCGCCTGGCTCACCTCGTAGGCGAGGATCACTCCTTCATGGTCATCGCTGGAGATCTGTGCGTTGTAGTTGGGGGCAATCCCTCCCGTGCTCTCCCGCATCAGGCGTGCCTCGGGGTCGCTCACACTGGCTTTTTTCCCTCCCCCCTGCCGCTTCAATTCCTCCTCCGCTCGCCCCACCCGCTCCCGTCGTTCCTGCGCCACTCGTTGCTCCGCCTTGCGCTGACGGGCGCTGGATTCCGCCGACGATTGCTGCTGCAGGGCCGTCCACTGCTCCTCGGCGGCCCGGCGGCACTCCGCCAGCCCCTCCTCGCTTTTGAAACTGTTGGGCGAAGCGGCGGTGCGAATCTTGGTGCCGTCGTGCGCCACCCGCTCCAGGTGTACCGCCCCCTGCGCCATCAACACGTGCACCACTTGCACGAACAGATCCTGCAACCCCGCCTGGTATTGGGTCACGAACTTCGACAGGGTCGTATGGTTGACTTTACGCAACCCCAGCAACCAGCGGCAGCCGGGCTCATACTTCGACCACTCCGCCAACCCACGCCCCGCCTGCACCCCACGCATACTGGCGTAGATCCACAGGGCAATCAGCGTCTGCGGGTCGGAATGGTCGCGCCCCGCCCGCCCCTCGATGGCTTTGATCCCTTTATAATAGAGGCTCAAATCCAGCCGCCCCAGCAGATCCCAGATGGCGCGCACGTCGTGATCTTGCTCCACCAGCCGATCCGTATCCACCACCTCCAGCACGATCTGCTGGCGGTCGACGTGTTGCAGTCGCAGTTTGGGCTTGGAGGGCAGAGGGGTGGGAGAAGACGCCGGGGGTCCTGGTTCCCGTCCCTGCACCGGCACGGTCGGCTCAGCGCTCATGCGACCCCGCTTCCCGCCGTCGGGGGGAGGGCCGACGCCGAATCGTCAGGGTGCGCTTGTCTTCGACCACCCACTCGATCTCCTCGCCCTTCTCCAACTCTAAGGCCTCGGCCAGTTGGGCGGGACAGATCAGATAGAACTGGCGGGTGCCACCCGCCCGCTGAATCAATTGCACTCTCGATAGGTATCCCATAAGGGGATTGTGTAACTAGTGATATAACAAGTCAAGAGAAAAATGCATGAAAATTCCAAAAAATTGACAGCTTCGGAGGCTTTCCGCACATCAGGCGGCAGAGCCGCGTTGAGCACCTGGCATGAATTGGTAATTTGGACAGCCCTGCGGTGGACGGGAAGGCCGCCCAAGCGCCATGAACGCCTCAAGCACGGTGCGGCCCTCTCAGGATGCGCGCGGGCAACGTGATGATCGCTACAAGCAGCTCAAAAACTCCTCCCACCGCGACGCCTACGAGGCGGAAAGGCAACAGCAATAACCAGACGAACGGGTAGAGAACGAGAGCCACAAGCGCCAGCGGCCAGCAAAGAACAAGAAGTATGCACCAAAGAAGGAATTTAACCATCGGGGCGCCTCCATAATGTCTTCTGGCTTAGTCATACGCAGAACGGCCGAGAATGTTCCGCCTGCTCACAAGTGGAAGCGGTAGCGCAGCTCGGCGTAAATTTGCCGTGGGTTGACGAAGTGTGTGCCACCGAAGGTATTGCTGTCATCCAGCATAAAGCGGTTATTCGCAAGGTTAACCGCGTTTACAGAGACTGACCATTTCTCTCCGAAGGACTTACCCAGGGCAAGGTCAACCGTGGTATGTGGCGGCAGATGAGCCGGGCCATTCGCCGTTCAGGAAGCCTGACCCGAAATTAACGGCCGGGGTGGCCCAGAAGCGGCGAGGAAGCCGGAGGGAAAGAACGCTGCTCAGAGTATTGCGCTGGTCGTGGTCGAGCAAGAAATAACTTGTGGGTGCGAACTCGATCAACCCTCCAGTGATCGGCCCCAGACCCTCGCCAAGTTGGTTCGAATAGGCAATCCGCAGTTGGGCGTGGCCAAGGATTTCCGGCGAGCGTACGGTGATTTCCGTTCCGCTAATACGCGCCGCCAAATCGGCCAATGGTATAAAGATGCCGGAATTGCCAATCACATCGTGGTCGAGAAAATTGCGCGCGTTGGTGTGGAAGTTATCCACCTCGACCGCCCAATCACGTAACGGGATGGTCAAACCGATATCGTGTTGGATGTCTCGCTCGCCCGGTAAGGGAGCGAAGCCGAAACCCTGGTTCAGAGCAAACTGCAGCAGGGGGCCAGAAAGGCTGTCGAGCGGTGGGGGCTGATAATAGTACGCGTAGTACCCTCGCACGATCCAATGCAGGCGCGGCAGACGAATACCGCCACCCAGCCGAGGGGCGGCAGCGTTCTCGTCGAGCAAGCCGCCGTAATGCGTTAGCCTGACGCCGGCGTCCACGGTAAGCCAGGAACTGGCCTTGTACTGGTCCTCCACGAAGAGAGATTCTGAGTTCGCCCAATGCTGCTCCTGCTGCTGAACCACCTGACCTCCCGGATTCGCGGTCAGGCCAAAGAAGGTGCTGCCGTGTTGCCCCCAAACCTCGACGCCGAGTCGAACATTGTGCCCCTTCCTCTGTCCCTGGAGCACGGCGCGGGCCCCCACATACGTTGAGCGGCTCTTGTCGTCCAGGACGAACGGTGTATCTCCCTGCCCGCCGACATAGTTCGCGGTATTGAAATGCAAATAGGGCGAGAGCGAGAACAGCAGCCCACCGGGTGTAGTGTGAACCCACTGAAAGCCCAATAAGTAGTCGCGTTCGAGATCGAGATCGCGTATTCCGGCCGCCTGGTCGTCAGGCCCGTTCGGGATTTGATAATGGTCGCCGCGCAGGGAGGCGATCCATCGCACCTGGTCTTGCGCCGAGGGGTTATACAGGAGGGAAACGAACCCCCCCAAGCCGCTATTCTGATCGTGAATTACCGCCGAGGTGGGCGTGCCCAGGCCTAAGTCGGAGCGGTTGCCATCCAAGCTGGCGTAATAGGCAAAGCGCTCCGTGTGTCCGCCAAAGTTAAGCTGGTCATCGGTGGTGTGGAAGTTGCCGTAGGACGTAACCAACTCCGCATCGTTGTTGCGCTCGAACCCCGAAGGTGTGACGACGTTGAAAAAGCCATAGGTGCGATCTCCGTATTCGCTCGAGTAGCCACCGCGCTGGACTTCCAGTGATTCCACGTTCTTGGGGTTGATTAAAGGCGCCACGTTGGCGGCAATGTTGGTATTGATCACGGGGATGCCGTCGAAGAACCAGTTCACCTGGTGGCCACCTCGCATGTGAAGCATGTCGTGGACCATGTAAGCGCCAGGAACGTAATCGGTGATCATGGCGAGGCTGTTCGTCTGGTCCGCGCCCGGAGTCTGGGCAATTTCGCGGGGCGCGATTCCAGTCTGGATGGTAGAGGATTGCGTGTTGAGTTTGCTGACCGCGCCCGAAACCTCCACCGTTTGCTTGATCCCCGAGATCTCCAGTTGGAAATGGAAAATCGGACTCTTGCCTGAGGTTACGGTGATTTGTTGCTGGAAGGGCGCAAAGTTGGGCGCACTCACCGAAACCTCATAGTCCCCCACCGGGACGGCGTCGAATTGAAACTCGCCGTCCGCATTCGACTGCGCGTTTTGGGTCCACGCAGAAGCAAGAGCGCGAATGGTCACCTGAGCGCCCTGGATCGGGCGGTGGTTTGGATCGTGAATGACACCGCGAACAGCGGCAAGAACTGCGGCGTAGAACTGCGGTGCTGACAACAGGACTAACGCAACGGCAAAGAAAGAATGTCGTGGACGCACGTCTGGCCTCCTTGAAGACACACCAACTCGTACAGAGCTTGGGGGACAGCTAGCCCGGAGTTCTCACCGCCTTTTGCCGTTTGAGGTCGGGTGACAGGAAGGGCGGGGCTGAAGCCCCACCCCTCACTGCCAAGACGGGAAATCCGGGCTGGCGTCCTCAGTGAGAAGTTCCTTGAAGGAGTCAGTCCGCAAAGCGCGGCGGTTGATCAGGTGGAGGGATAAATGCATCCTCGCGTGCAAGTGATTGGGCCACTCGACGGTAATGAGAGGAGTCCAGCTTCGGGGGTTCGTGAGACGCGGGCAGATCAAAAATCAAATGAACTGGCGTGGTCAGTCCGGGTGCTGAAGGATGCGGCGAAACGCTGCACGCGCAGGTCGCCATGGAATCCGAGTGGGGTGCGTTGGACATGGGACAGCATGCAGGCATTGGGGAATGTGACGAACGCATTGGACAGTTCTTGCTGCAGCAACACCCCCCGGAAACACAGCACCCGTTGCCCTGGCTTCTCTGCGCCAACAACGATGCGCCTGGAACGAGGGAAAGAAGGATCGAGAGCAATAAAGCCCAAGCCTTTCTTGTGGTTTTCATGCCCCATTTTTTTATAGCAAACAAAAGCGGGAATCGGCAAGGGAAAAGAAACCCGGGTAGGCGGGCCGTGAAGGTCGCCGCCCCCCTGCTTTAGAGGCGTCGTGGCCAGCCGTCCTTTCGCCTTGCGATGGGTAGGTGTTTTAGGCCGGACCGCCGCGGCCGGCGACGCGCTGCCAGTTGCGAATTCAGGTAGAATTGGACTCTTGGTTCGGGAATCCTGACGGCTAGGCTCTTTGTTCCTGAATCGTGTTTCCTGTTTCCTTCTCTCATGCCGGACGAAACCTTGATCATCGGTGGCGGTTTTTCGGGCCTCGCGGCGGGTGTCGCACTGGCGGACTCGGGCCGCCGCGTACGCTTGCTCGAACAGAAGCCCCACCTGGGTGGGCGCGCGCGCTCCTTTCGTGACCCCACAACGGGCTCCGTAGTGGATAACGGCCAGCACATCTTCATGGGCTGCTACCATTCGACGATTCAATTCCTTTCGACAATCGGGACAGTGGGCCGAATCCGATTTCAACCACGCCTGACCGTCCATTTTCTAGATCGAGGCCGGCGCCTGACAGTCCTTCAATGTCCCGGCCTTCCGTCGCCCTGGCATGTCGTGCTGGGCGTGCTCCGCTCCAGAAGTTTTTCCTTCAAAGAGAAGCTGGAAGTTCTGCGTCTCGGACGATCGCTCCAATCGGCGAAGGCGGATTGTGGCATTGAAAAGCTGAACGTGCGCGAATGGCTCACCACGCTTGGCCAATCCCAGAGCTTGCAATACAATTTCTGGGACCTGCTCTGCACCGCAGCCCTCAATGAAGATCCGGCCATCGCCAGCGCGGCGCTCTTCGAGCGTGTGTTGCGGCTGGCGCTGTTCACCTCGCCGGAGGACTCGCGCGTCGGGATTGCCCGCGTTGGTTTGAGTGATGTGTACGTGGATGCTGCAGCCGCCTACCTCCAGGCAAGGGGTGGGCGGGTTGAGTGCAGCCGGAGTGTGGCCGCTCTGCTGGTCTCCGAGCGGCGGTGCCGGGGCGTCCGCCTTTCCAGCGGCGAGGAAATAGCGGCGGAAAGTGTGTTGAGCACAGTGCCCTCGTTTCAGCTTGCCGGCTTGTTGCCGGGCGACCTGCTTCGCTCGCAGCCCTTCTTCGCCTCAGTTCTCTGCCTACGTCCTGCGCCGATCATCTCCATCAACCTTTGGTTTGACCGCGCCATCACCGAGCTCGACGTTGTCGGGTTGCGCGGCACCACCATTCAGTGGCTGTTCAACAAAGGCAAAATCCTTGGCTCGGGCGAGAATTATGTATCCCTCGTCCTGAGCGGCGCTCACCAGCACATCGGGCGCGGAAAGGATGAGTTGTTGGCGATGGCCTTGCGGGAGCTTGGGGCGCTTTTCCCGGACGCGCGGAAGGCGAAGTTGCGTCACTTCCTCGTTATTAAGGAGCGCTTCGCCACCTTTTCGCCCACCGGGGAAGCTGAGCAGGTACGCCCGGCGGCCCGGACGCCAGTGCGCGGCCTTTATCTCGCAGGAGATTGGAGTGCTACGGGATTGCCCGCCACCATTGAAAGCGCTGTCAAGAGTGGTTACACTGCTGCGAGGGCGATTCTGGACGACGGTTGATTTTATTGACTGAGGTGACGATGCAAACACGCGTAAATACACATCGAGTCGCGTTGCTTCTTTCCTTCCTGGTTCTGGTTTTGTGCTCTATCGATGCCGGTCATTCCCTCGAAAGCGGGAATCCAGCCCCAATGTGGAGTGATATGGACCCCCGTCCACGCGGGGGTGACAACCCCAGCAAACAGGCGGCGGGCAAGCTTGCTGACCCTCGACTGAAACCTGCCTACCGCTTCGAAAAAGGCGGTTGGATTTATGTTCACTTGGAGGGAACGCCCGGCCGGATCGGTTTCCAGCACGGTTACCTGCTAGCCCCTGAAATCGCCGACGCCTTCGAAGTGGTGAGGCTGGTAGACACCCATAGCACCAAAAAGGATTGGGATTTCTTCCGCAAAGCCGCACGCGAAATGCTTTGGCCGAAGATCGATCCGGAATACCAGGAGGAACTCACGGGAATCGCGGAGGGCCTTAAGGCGCACGGCGTCTCGATGGATATCGATGACGTGGTGGCGCTGAACGCCTTTGAGGAACTGCCTGACTACTACGTGCCATGGTACAACGCGCAGCACAAGGTGGCCAGCGCGCCACACCTGGTGAGCCCCGGCAACTGTAGCGCTTTTGTCGCCACCGGCAGCTACACACATGACCACAATATCGTGATCGCGCACAACAACTGGTCGGGCTACCTGGACGGCGAACGCTGGCGAATCATCTTTGACATCGAGCCTCAGCGCGGGCACCGTATTCTGATGGACGGCTTCCCGGGCGTCATCACCAGCGACGACGATTTCGGCGTGAACTCAAGCGGCATCATGGTGACTGAAACGACCATTTCGCAGTTCGCCGGGTGGGACCCGAATGGCAAGCCGGAGTTCGTGCGCTCCCGCAAGGCGCTCCAATATGCGAGTTCCCTTGACGACTACGTGCGCATCATGCTGGACGGCAATAACGGCGGCTATGCCAATGATTGGCTGTTAGGTGATAGCAAGAGCGGCGAAATCGCCCAATTTGAGCTGGGTCTGAAAGCGCATCAGTTGTGGCGCACGAAGGATGGCTATTTCGTGGGCTCAAACTTTGCCCACGATCCGAATGTGCTGGCCAATGACACCACCTTTGATATTAACAAGCCTGAGAGTTCTCCCAACGCCCGCCGGATCAGGTGGGAACAGTTGATGAAGGAAGCGAAGGGCAAGATCGACGTGAAGATGGCGGAGAGCTTCGTGGCCGATCACTACGATTCTTACCAGAAGAAAGTGGACGCCGACGAGCGTTCTCTTTGCGGACACGGGGATCTTTCCCTCACGGTGAAACTATTTGGGAATGGCCCCCTTACTACCCTGCTGGTGCAGTGCAGGGAAAAGCAATGGACGGCAAGATGGCTAAGGCGATGAGCTTTTCCGCCCATGTGGGCCATCCCTGCGGCAGAGATTTTCTCGCTGCTCCCTTCCTCAAAGCGCATCCCGAATTCGCCTGGCAAGCGCCGCTGCTGCGCGATATGAAGTCAGGCCCGTGGACCCTCTTCAAGATGGGTCAAAGACAACCGTAGTATGTTTCCAGTCGAAGCCGCCGCGATCCTCTCAATTGCGGGCGAAGTCCACCTTCGAGTGCGGCAGCGCCAGCTACCGTCTTGCCCGCCGGGCGAAGATAGGCTACCACCCGCAATGCCACCACCGTAAGCCTCCAAAAAAGGGGTTGTCCGGTTTTCCCCTTCTTTGCATTGCCGGCCGCCCTGTGTAGAATGGCAGTCTTGCACCGCTGTGGGGCGACACCTTATGTCACGAGGCTACATCATCATTCCGCTCTTCATCCTGATCGCTTTCTCGATCTTGTTTTTCAGCCATTACTTTATCTATTTTTCTCTCTCGCATTTCTTTGGCATCGCACCGCCGCGCCGGGCCACGCTGGCGGCCATTCTCGTTCTCCTCCCTGCGAGCTTCATAGGCTCGTCCATGCTTGCTCATTGGACCGATAACTTTTTCTCCCGCGCGGCCTACTTCATCTCGGCAATGTGGCTCGGTGTTGGGCTGACGTTGATTCTCACCCTGGCGCTCGCCTGGGGAGCCTGGGGAACCACGAAGCTTTTCACGCGTTCGCCAAGCCCCGCCATCTTCGGCTGGGCCGCCGTGGTGCTGGCCTGCCTGTACTCCGTCTACGGCATATGGAACGCCTATCATCCCCGTGCCCGGCACCTTACGGTCCGAATCAAGAACCTGCCGCCCGCTTGGCGAGGGAGAAAAGTCGTGCAGCTCTCCGACGTGCACCTGGGGTACATCCTGCGTGCGGGTTTTGCCTCGCGCCTCGTGGCGATGGTCAATGCCGAAAACCCCGATTTGGTGGCCATCACCGGCGATCTCTTTGACGGGGCCGATGGGAAGCTCGAGAGTCTGGTCGCCCCGCTCAACGCCCTCCGGGCGCCACTGGGGATTTACTTTGTGACTGGAAACCACGAGACGTACTTGGGCGTCGAGCGCGCGTATGCCGCGCTGCGGACGACTCCCGTGCGGATTCTGGCCGACGAAAGAGTCGTGATCGATGGTCTACAATTGATCGGCGTAAGCTACCCCGAGCGGGGCCATCCTAAAGATTTCGCGCACGCGATCGCGGAACTTCCGGGCTTCGATCCTGCCCTGCCCTCTATCCTGCTCTACCATAGCCCCACCCATATCGCGGAGGCGAAAGCGGCGGGCGTCAGCCTGCAGCTTTCCGGGCACGCCCACAACGGGCAGATCCTTCCCATCCAGTTCATCTCAAGGTTGGTCTACGGGCGGTACTACCAGGGGCTGCATGTCGAAGGGAATTACACGCTCTACACCTCAAGCGGCGCAGGTACCTGGGGCCCCACCATGCGCACCGGCAACCATCCCGACATCGCGGTTATCCAACTGGAATAAACCCGAATTCGTAAGTTGAACGAGGGTCCTGGTTTCATGGAGTGGGAAAAGCCCTCACTTTGGAGCGGCACCCTCTTGTTTCGGCTGCTGGATGGGGGCAAACGGTTCCCCGCCGTGGGGTGAAAACTTCTGGAGTTCGGAGACCAGTGATTTTGCCGGGGGCGGTACATCACCCTTGCCTTCCAGGAGAAGCTCCTGGGGGTCCACGCTGTGGCCATACAGACGCGAGTTCGCCTCCCAATCCTGGGTAATCGCAGCTCCTTTGAGAGAAACCCCCGCAAATAAGCCCCTGGACCGGGAATAGGTCAGAATTTCAGCCGTTATCAGCAGATCGGTGGACGCGGAGGCGGTCCGTCCCACCGGCCCCGCCGCCGCCGAGGCGTCCGCGCCCAGTTCCCCCCTGCTCTTCAGCAGCTTGCGAATCCCCCCCGAGTTCATCACCACAAACACCAAGTCGGTCTCCGATCCTCCCCACTGAAACCCGAAGCTCCCCGTATGCAAGCCGATCATGGAAGGCGCGCCCCAGGGGCCAGTGCCATTTCGCCTGCACACCAGCACCCCGCGACCGTAGCTTCCGCCGAGAAAGAAAGCCAGTTTCTTCTGCCCCGGGATGATGCCCACGCAGACCGCCCTGTCGAGCAGGTCTCTGGGAATGGAGTTCTCCGGCATGTTCATGATGTCGTTCAGCACCACCGTAGCGTTCTCGAGCCGGTTCGCTTCCTTGGTCGCCTTGGCCTGAAGCAATTCCACGGGAAAGCTGAACATCAAAGCAGCAAGCATGAGATATCGCATTTCGTCATCCTCCTGAGTAGTGGAGCTTGTCGCTGGTTACCTGTCCATATGGATTTCTCGAAAGAGTGGCACCCGGTCGCCCCTGGACCCACATACGCCCGGCATTCCGGACGATTCGTCCGAAGATGCCGGGCGTGAGGGTCGGTGCTCACGCAGATTCGCAACCCGTCCCTCAGTGCCCTTGAGCTTTGCAATTGGCATTCCGTTGTTCGTGCATAATTGGGATGCCGAATCCTCTCAAACAAAGTTCTTGGAGTTCGAACAAACGTGCCAACAGCGGTATATTCTGTTCGAAGAAGGAAGAATTTCCAAGCGCGATACGGTTCCGTCGATCGTCACTATTGTACGCTAGATAAGCTGCCGCCGCCCATCAGAGTTTGACCTCTACTTAGCAGGGACCACTTTCGCCGCGGAAATGGCGCTTTCGCCGTAATTGCAGCAGGCAACGCCAATCTGGCCCGCATTTGCGCGGCTATTGACGCGCAGCGTGATGATGTTATGATTTGGACCGAATCTCGAGGCCAGCAACGTAATGGTGCTTGCCGCTCTCGCCGAACACTTTCAGAAGACTCCAGATGTTGATCGCGCGAAGCTTGCTCTTGTGCTTGCGAAAGAAGGGATGGATGAGAGAAAATAATAACCTTTTGTCTTGTGGTGCTAGCCTTTGCAGGACGTGGCATTTTCGCTCGAGCACAGACTCAGGGCGTGCTGGATAACGGGTTGTTGCGGCTCTCGCTTAGTCGCCAGACGGGCCTCTTTGAAGTCCAATCCTCATTGGGAGGGGTCCTTCACCTCCTCGACGCCGGGCCCAATTTTCAGATCAATGGCCAGAAAGTCTCTCCCAGCAAGGCCACTCGGATCGAGGTCCAACGCACCAGCTTCACTGACACGCTGGGAAGCGGTCAGAAGCTGGTAGTGAACTATACGTTTGCTGGCGATGTCCCTTCATTCCGGTACGAACTCTCTCTCTACCAGGAAGAACCATGGCTCTCCGTTGTGGCTTATTTGCCGCGTGGCGATTACGCGCTGGGCGACTTGGCGCTGATCAACGGGAAAGTCCACTCGCCATCGGCCTTCAAGACCCGGATTTATGTGAACGAGGGATCGGCGGGAGGACAATCGGGAGTCTGGGAGATGGGAATTCAGCGGTGGAACAGCGCAGCTCTATCGGTACTCTACGAGCCCAAAGTGCAGGATGCTCTGGAGTTGGGTTTCTACTCTTTCGACAGGGCCAGTACCTCGGTGGTCTCGCAGTACTTGGGCGAGGATGAGATCGGGGTGGAAGCAGTGGCGCACTATTACAGTCATCGGCCTCGAGAGGGGGACTTGCGCACGGAGAGTGTACTGCTGGATCTGGGCCGGGATCCGCTGGGAATGCTGGAAGAGTGGGCAGACGCGGCCGCCAAGGTAGTGCAGCCTCGTTTCCTTCACGATACGGGAACCGGCGCTCTGAACCCCTGGTACATCTACGGAGACAAGATTAGAGAGCAGGATATCCTTCACCAGGTCGACCTGTTGCGCACTTCGCCCCTGCGAGGTTACGGAATCTCGACTGTGCTGCTTGGCGAGTGGCAGCTACAGCGATTCCAACCCGGGGACCTGGCGGATCATTTTGGCTTTGGTGAAGATCAGGAGGACAAGTCGCTCTTCCCTCACGGTGTCAAATGGCTGGCCGATCGTGTCAATGCTCTTGGATTCCAGGGCGCTTTTGGCTGCAACTATGCGTACGCAGCACCGGAGTCTACCATCGCGAATACGCATGTGCCGTGGATCATGTGGAAGGACCTCAGCCGAATCGATTTCGGATACCCCATCGACTTTACAGCTCCAGGCGCGCAGGCTTGGTTACAGAACATTGCGCATCGTGCCGTTGAGTTCAAGGCTAAGACCTGGTGGGACGATTTCGATGGTGGCCCCACCCAAGGAACTCTTCATGATCCCAACCAGATCATGCAGTTCGAGGATATCCGTGACGGCATGAAGGTCATCCGCCACGAAGTGGGACCGGATGTGTTCATACACCGGTTTTGCTGCGGCCCTTATTTCACGTATGTCGCCCTGGCAGACCAGGTTCGGGTAGGACGTGATTCGCCAGCTTTGGGGGACTTCCAGGGGTTGAAGGAGATGGCGCGGCAATTGGCTGCCAACTACATGCTCAATCAGCGGTTTTGGATCAATGATCCAGATTCTCTCTATGTGGGTGGACGCGATTTCGTTCACAATCCCGGAGTTACGTCCGTCGGACCCGATCCGGCCACGCGTGACGAAGTACGAATGCGCTTGCAGTATCAGATCACCAGCGGTGGTTTTGTTACGCTTGGCGAGGACCTAGGGGACTCCGATCCTGCGCGTACGCACCTGCTGACTTTGGTACTCCCTCCGTACGGGCAGGCGGCTCGCCCTTTGGACCTGTTCATTCACACCACCCCGGAAGTGTACGATCTGAAGGTCAAAGCGAGCTGGGACCAATGGCACGTGCTGATACTGCAGAACTGGAACGATGACGATAAGACCTATGACGTGGAGTTCTCAAGGCTCGGGCTGGATGAGAACCGTAGCTATCTGGTATACCGTTTTTGGGATCAGACATTTCTGGGAGAGTACCGGCGCGGCGCGTCCTTGCAAGTAGGCATGCGGCAAGGGGAGACCTACGCGATCCGTGATGTGCCCGAGCACCCTTGGGTGCTTTCGACCGACCTGCACCTGAGTCAGGGAGGGGTAGAATTGTCTCAGGTAAAGTACAATGCGGCCAGAAAAGAGTTGACGGGCGTAGCGCAGCGACACAGCGGGGCGGAAGGCCACGTGGTGATCTATGTCCCAAAGGGGTACGAGGTCAGCGCAGCCTCAGGAAGCTATCGAGTTGAGAAGCCTTTTTCCGGCGCCGAAATCATCCACCTTGAGTTGAAGTTCCCCAGTGAAACTGCGCAGTGGTCGGTCACTTTCTAAAGACGCATTAAGAGTTTCCTTCGTTCCTGCCCACTGGCGCCACCCCTGCGATGACGGTCTCTCCCGTTCCGCCTTGGGTTAACTGCATCCCTCGGGACGAGAGTGTTGCGAGTGGGTAGGTACTTTAGGCTCCTCTCAATCACCTGATACAATGTCTTATTGCATCTGTGGAGGAGTTTTGATGAAAGCAGCGTTCTTGACCGGCATAAAACAATTGGAGATTCGCGAGACGCCGCAACCGGAGATCACCGACCCGCACGGTGTCCTATTGCGCATCAAGGTGGTCGGTGTCTGCGGATCGGATGTGCATTATTACACGACGGGCCGAATCGGCTCCCTTGTCGTCAACTATCCGGAATGGACTGGTCACGAGTGCGCGGGAAGCGTGGTCGCCGTCGGGGATGAAGTCAGGACGCTAACGCTTGGCCAGCGAGTCGCGGTGGATCCGCTGATTACCTGCGGCCATTGCGACCAATGCCTGTCAGGCCGGGAAAACACTTGCCGCAACCAGGCCTTCCTGGCCTGCCCCGGCCAGGGGCCAGGGGCGCTGGCTGAATACCTCGTGATGCCGGAAAGGTCCTGTTATGCGATTCCGGATTCCATGACCATGGTTCAAGCCGCAGTGGTTGAGCCGCTTTCCATTGGGTTCTACGCTCAACGCATGTCCCGGATGCAGCCGGGAGCAAAGATCGCCATCCTGGGCTCCGGGCCTATGGGATTGTGTGTGCTGCTCTCGAGCCGCGCCGCCTGCGATTGCACCGTCTATGCCACCGACCTGCTCGATGAGCGCCTGGAGGTGTCGCGGCGCTGTGGGGCAACCTGGACCGGAAACCCGAGACGTACCGATATCGTGCGGGCCATCCGCGAGCTCGAGCCGCGGGGGGTGGATTTCGTTTTCGAGTGCGCGGGCCAGCAGGAAACCCTCGATCAGTCGATTGAACTGCTCAAACCGGGGGGAACCGTACTGATGATCGGCATTCCGGAAGTTGATCGGGTCAGCTTCAGCATCCACACGCTGAGGCGCAAGGAAATACAATTGCAGGCCGTCCGCAGGCAAAACCACTGCATGGCCGCTGCTATCGAGATGGTGTCGAACGGCGCCATTAACGTGGATCAACTTGTGACTCACCATTTCTCGCTTGCCGAAACCAAGCAGGCTTTCGACCTGGTCGCCGACTATCGGGACGGCGTGGTGAAGGCCGTTGTCCATGTGTCCCCATGACCCGGCTGTTATTGCCGATTGCCGATTGTCGATTTTCGATTAAGAGCGGGCCGGCAAGTTGCCCTCCGGGCAATCGGCAATCGAAAATCGGCAATTCAAGTTGGGTTGCAGGAGATGACATGATCAAGTTCAAAGTTGCTCTGGCGTCCCTTTTCGCGGTTCTGTGCTGCATCGCAATCACTTCCCAACGCAGTGTTTCCACGGATAACGCAACAACCAACGCTCCCGCCCAGTTCGACAGACTCGTGGATGACTACTTCAATTCCTATTTTGAGTTCCACCCCAGCGAGGCCACAGAGGCCGGCTTTCACCAGTACGACGGCAAGCTTGAAGACTACTCACGCTCTGCGGTAGACGCCGAGATCGTCAAACTGAAGGCACTGCAGTCCAGGTTTGATCTGCTTGACTCGGCGAAACTTCCGCCCCCGAGCGCTGCTGACCTGGAGTTACTCGAAAGCACTATCAAGTCGCAGTTGCTGGAGTCTCGAGACGATCAGGATGTGGAGGAAAGACCCCGACCTCTACACTTCGGGAGTCACTCGCAGCATCTACCTGATCATCAAGCGCAACTTCGCTGCGCCGCAGGTCCGGCTGCGTTCGGTAATCGCCCGCGAAGGCGCGATTCCGGGGGCGACTGTGGCCGCCCGACAGAACCTTGAGGACCCGCCGAAGATCTATACCGAAATCGCCTTGGAGCAGTTACCGGGTATTATCGATTTCTTCCGTAAGGATGTCCCTGGGGCCTTTGCGCAGGTCAAAGACGCGCAACTGTTGGCAGAATTCCAACGCCGCAACTCGGCAGTGGTTGACGCCCTGCGGAAATACCAGAACTTCCTTCGCGAGGACCTGCTGCCGATTTCCAAAGGCGACTTCCGCATCGGGGCAGAGAACTACCGCAAGAAGCTCCTCGCAGACGAAATGGTGGACATCCCCTTGGACCGTCTTTTGGAAGTGGGCTACGCCGATCTGCGGCGTAACCAACAACGACTGAAGGAGACGGCTGAGCAGATCGATCCTCATCACAGCCCTCGTGAGGTGTTGGCGGAGTTGGGCAAAGATCATCCCGCGCCGGATCATTTGTTGCAGAGCTTCCGCGATCTCCTGGGAAGTCTGCGCCAGTTCATCGAGCAGAAACAGATTGTCACCATCCCCTCTCAGGTGTTACCGATCGTGCAGGAAACGCCGCCCTTCATGCGTGCCACCACTACGGCGTCCATGGACATCCCTGGCGCTTACGAGACGAAAGCCACTGAAGCTTTGCTCAGCGTCACGATTCCGCAGCCGGGCTGGAAACCCCAGCGGGTGGAAGAATGGATGGAGGGCTTCAATCGCGGCACCATCCTCAGCACGGCGGTGCACGAGGCATACCCGGGTCACTACACGCAATTCCTCTGGGTGCAGCATGCCCCCTCGAAGGTCCGCAAGCTGATCGCGGTCGGCACCAATGCCGAGGGCTGGGCGCACTATACTGAGCAGATGATGCTCGACGAAGGTTATGGCAGCGGCGATCCAAAGTTGCGCTTGGGACAGTTACAGGATGCCTTGCTCCGCGACGCCCGCTTTGTTGTTGGGATCGAGATGCACACCGGCCACATGACCCTGCAACAGGCCAGGGAGTTCTTTATCCGTGAGGGATACCAGCCTTCCCCGGTAGCCGATGTAGAGTCAAAGCGTGGAACGGGTGACCCCACTTACCTCGTTTACACGCTGGGCAAGCTCCAAATCCTGAAGCTGCGCGATGACTTCAGAAAGAAACAGGGTGAGAATTTCACTCTGAAGGACTTTCACGACCGCTTCTTGAGCCAGGGAGCAGTTCCACTGAAACTCCTCCGCAAAGCGCTGCTCGGCGACGACAGTCCGACCCTGTAATTGCCGATCGTCGATTGGCAAGCTCTGTAAGTACCCGCTGTGCCATTCCGAGCGCAGCGAGGAATCTCGCTCTGATTCTTTCTTCAAGTCGCGGTCACTCCCGCGAAAAGGTTGCCCTGGGCTTGCCACCTTTGTGGGTCGCATACATCCCGACAAAAGGCATCTGGACGTATGCGCCACCCGGCGGACGCAAAAGGTGGCGGCAATTGGCAATCGCCAATCGCAAATCATCAATCCTCAAGGCCATCTCTTGAACTGCTTGCTGAGCGCCAGCCCTTGCATTTGGTAGGAAGAGCCTATTTGGACGCCATAGATTTTGTCGGGCCGCGCGAGCATGGGGCTGTAGACGAGCCTGCCCACGATTTGTCCATGCTCGATGAGTATTGGCACCTCATGCGCCCTCACTTCCAGCACTGCCAGTGTTCCCAGCACGTCGCTCAGACCATACCCGAATCCCGGGTCGAAGAAGCCTGCGTAATGGACGCGGAACTCCCCGATAGATTGGTCGTAGGGGACCATTTCGGCTGCGTAGTCGGGCGGCACACGGACCTTTTCTTTCGACGCCAATAAATAAAAATCACCCGGCTCGAGAATGATGCCGCGTCCTGGCACTGAGAAAACGGTGTCCCAGTACTCTCTGGGGTCGTAGAAGTCTCTCAACCCAAGATCGATCACTGGCGCATGCTTCTTTGCCCTGTAACCAACAAGATCAGTCTCGCCCTCCGGATTGAGTTTCACGGAAACGCGAAGCCCCCTGTCAATCTTGGCTTTTACGGGACCCTCCTCCTCTTCGTACACCAGGTTTTCCTTTTCGTCCAACTCCGCCAAGGGGCCGTCGTGGGATGGCGGGTTGCCTCGGATGAAACGCAGTTGATTCAGTTTCATACCTGTACGCACGTTGATGGTAAATGTGCGTGAAACGATTTCCGCAAACAGCCTTCCACAATAGCCGGGACGGACGCGTTCGAACTCGGATCCGTAATCGGTTATCAGCCTGGTGAAGATGTCGAGCCTTCCCGTCGTGCTTCTAGGATTAGCCTTTGCCTCGACGTTTTTCGGTAGGCGCAACTCCTCCATCAAAGGCGCTATGTAAACGCAGCCCGGTTCGAACACGGCGCCGCCGGTCAAATCAACCTTGGTGATAAGCAGGGTCGAGAGCTTGTCTTCGACAGTACAGTCTTGGCCAGGCAAGAAGCTGGCGCGGACTCGATACGCAACCTGACCCAGCCGCAAGTCAATGCTGGCAGGTTGAATCTGCTCTTCCGTGATCTCTTCGATGGCCTCGATACGCCCGCCGGCGATTAACTCCCGAATGATCTGAGCCGGCAGGATTCCCGTGGTCCGTGGCGAGACTTGCTCCGTCGCCAAGTGTGGGAAGAGGCTCTTACCTGTCACGCCCATTTGGTGATTCTCCTGAGGCTTGCCGGAGCTGTTCGCCGGCCATTCGAGTCTACCACGACGGTGAGTAGTGCGGACCAGGGCTTTTAACTTTGTCATTCCGAGCGAAGCAAGGAATCCCGCTCTGAGTGTCTTCAAGACAATGCAAGATTCCTCGTCCTGCGGCCCAAATCCGCCTTCGGGCGACGGGTCGCTACGCTCGGAATGACGGCCAGGGCTTTATTCCTCCCCTACGGTTCGATTCGAGATTTGAATAAAGGGAAAGCACTCAGGGATGTGGGTGTCGTACACGGCGTGGCGGCTCCAGACCCAGGCGGGATGAGGGTTGAGTTCAATGCCGCCGGGCTTCAGGCGCTCGAAGCGTCCAAAGAAAATCCTCCATACGTCTCCGTCTTTGGGAGGCAGAGAACGCCCCGCCGCCAGCCACTTCATCCCCTTCCAGGGAAAAGCCAGTTCAACGGTCCAACCTTTGTCAGCCACGGAGTTGTCGTTGATTTTGCCCTCCACGTGGACGGCTTTGAGGAGGCCCGGAAACTCCCAGTTCAGGAATGCCCAGCGGAGGCCTCGGGGATGAGTTCCCACCCAGAAAGACTGGTCCTGGCGATCGTAGTCACCCCCGAAGGTCAGGGCCTTATTCCTGAAGATGTCAAATTCGGGAACGTCGAAAACGCCGCCCTTTTTGTAAGCATCTCGCCAGATGAAGAAGACCTGGTAAGTGGTGCCCAGCGCATTTATCTCGAACTCAGAGTAAGCATCACCGCTGTCGATGAAGACCTCGGCATCATTTTCCTGGAAAATCAGCGAACCTTTCTTGGTCAGGTGGGCTTCGACGTACGGCTCTTCGAGCCATAAGCCAACGTATAGATATTCGTCATCCCACAATACTGCGGCTCGCGTGTCGTAAAACCCGGGGTCTCCCGAAACCATGTCAACAAAACGCGGCGACTTTTCGGCCTTCTGCCACGAGGGTTCGTCCAGCCTACCATCGATTGTTATCCGCCCCGCCGCTCTGCGGCAGACATAGTGTGCAATGTCCTGCGCGGAACAACCGTAACTTCCCGTGCCCGCCCTCATCTGGACTTGCCCGCCGTCAATCGGCGACGTCTTCGACGTTCCAGGCTCTACGGCCTTGCAGTTCAGCGACGCAAGAAGAATGAGTGTGCTAACCAGTTTCCATGCTGTTTTCATTGTGAAGTTCCTCCAGGCGGCAATTGCAAATGAGTAGGTGCTGGCCGGGTTCCTCACCGCGCTCAGCCCTTATGAGTCGCGGGAGAAGGCTCCTCCGGACCGGGATCATTCAGACAGTGCGCGCGCTATACGACGGAAAACCCCACGCATTGTTCCCGTGCCCGTACTCCCCGCAACTCGTCGAGTACTTGTCGCGAGAGCGGTAAACTATAAGCGGCGCACTAGCCACTGTCAACCCACGCATACCCACGCATACCGATTCGACGGTAGCTCCGACCTCTAGAGCCTTCCGTGGTACGGGCACAGCTCATAGGAGCTTCAACAGAATGCCCGCGCCCGGAGCTAGAAAGTCCATTTCGCCGCCAAAGTCCTCCTCCAGGCTCGTGAAAGGGGAGATCCGCTTTATATGCAGGTCCGGCTGTTTCAGCTTGATCGAGAAATGCATCGAGCGACTGAGATCCCGATTGACCAGCATAAGGTAAGGTTTGCCATCCTCGCCCTTGAATTCGCCCAGCAGATAACGCGCCGCAACCGACGGATCCGCAGTCGAGGCGGTCACCTGTTCTACCCAGCGGCTTCCGCTCATCGGCCGTGAGCCCTCAGGCACCGGGCTGGAGTGATAGACGCCGGTGCTTGTGAGCCGGTCGAGCCACGGGGCCAACGCGTGAATCTCCAGGTTTACACGGCGCAACATATCCCAGGTCGGCGTGCGGTGGCCAAAGGGATCGAGGGGGCCGAGCCGGTAGTTTCCGACCTCGGGCGTCACGTAGGTGAAGTATTGAATGCCTCGCCCACCATAGGCCAGCGTGCTGTACACCTGGAGATGCAGCGTCGCATCCGACGGCTCCATGTAAAAAAAGTGCGAGTTGCCGAGGATGCAGTTCCAGAAGGGAATTCCAGCCTCGAGCGCCAGGCTCCGGATGATCTCGATGTTGGTATAAAAGCGATCGAGCATCTCCCCATTGATGAGCGAGTAGTTGTCCCAACTCAGGAAGCGCGGGTGGAAGTCACGAAGAAAAGTCCGCATGTGCGTTTCATAATCGGCGGTTCCAAGCTGTTTCTCGTTGGCGTAGGTCGGAAAAAGGTTTACGTATGACCAGTGGTTCGGCAGCGCCTCCTTGATCAAAGCCGCCACCCGGCCGAGTCCCGGCATGAAAGCTGCGTTGGGCTCATCGCGCAGGAAGAACCCGAGTGCGGCCGGATGGTCCTTGATCCCGAGCGTCGCGGCGGTGATGCGCTGCCTAAGCTCAGCGTCGGCCGGCAGCTTTTCCCAGTTGTAGTCATTCACCCGCGGATCATCCACAAAACAGGCCAGCCCCGCTGCTCTTACTCGATCGAGGTCTTCCGGGCGGCAAAACCCGGAGGCGTTCAGCCCCGCCTCTTTCATGCCTGCAAGCTGCTCCGGGTCGGACGGCGATGGCCCCCACGCCATGATCAGAAAATCGCGCGGAGAAACCGGCTTCGCCTGAGCGACTGTTTGACTGCGCGCTGCTGGAACCAGAGCAAACACCACGAGAAAAAGTGCAGAAATCCGTTGAGTACAGTTCATAGTACCCCCGCCATACCAGTAGTTTTTCGCGTCCTGCTATCTCCTAATTCCAAAGAAGGCCAGTTAGAGCAGGCCGCGATCCACAATTCATCGCGCGACCGCCCCTGCGGACCATTCGTTCCGTTTGCCTCCCACAGGATCACTCGCAGAACATCGCGATACGATCATCCGAGATCCGGGCCTCGCGCATTGTCCCTGTCTGCCTACCGGAAGTCAATTTCCGGTTCACCTGACGCGCGGCCTCACCGATTGCTTTAAGCTGCTTTAGAAAAGACTGGGGAATCAGACCCGCTGGACTGGTGGGGACGTCCCACGTTACAATACCACCGTGCTGCAAGATTGCGGCGCTCCATTCCGCCGCTTGGCCCTCGGAAAAGCGTGGCTCGCCCCTGCTCCACGCTGCACCAAGGTAACTCAGCATGTGAAACTGCTTGCCGTCCACCAGCCGCCCCCCGCACTGCACCCGCCCCGGGTCGTCGATCTCTCCGGCAGTGTAATCCTCTTGTTCGCTCTCAGCGATAATCGGGTAAGTTACCCCGGGGTTGAAGGCCACGGCACTCTGCGGATTGCCTTTCCGCGCGGCAGCGGCGAAGGTCTTGAAATTCGGAGCCGTACAAGATCGATACATGGCATTCGGCCAGTAACAGCCGTCAAACCACCACCCCCAGACCGAGGCGCCCCATCTGGCGGACCATTCCCCGATCACATTCTCCCATTTGCGCTGGAAATTGGCATTGCGATCGGACCCCCAGTTCCACTCCAGCTTTTTCATCGCACGCTGGTCCCCGTCAGGAGCTCCGGCCGGCAGGTAGACCATCAAGCGGATATGCTTGCGTTCAAGAGCCTTGGCGAGGTCCATAACCAGATCGCGCTTGGAGCATTTACTTGGACGGACCTCCACGTAAGAATCGTAAGTCCGGTTTGGCGAGAGGTAGTGTCCGGAATTCTGGCCGATCGTGATGATCAGGTACCCTGCCCCTACGGACTGGAGCTGGTCCACCAAGCCTTCAACATCGAATCCGTCCACCAGCCGGTTCCACTTCGTCACCGGCAAATCGGTGGTCTTGGCCAGGTAGTGGATAAAGACTCCCCAGCGCGCTTCATACATCCATTCCGCGCGATTTTCCGCTGCTGCGCCGCAACTCGCCAAGCAAAGGAGCCCGAGGGCCAAGATTACCAGTGTGGAAGCCTTCTCTCGTGTCATCACAACTCACCTGCTCATAGCTGAATGGGTTCTTATCTCTGTCTAGAACGAGACCGAAGGACTCCTGCCCTTGCTTCCCGAAACATGGCTGGTCGTCCGACAAACCGCCGACAACCTTCTACCCCGGGCCTCGCTCGTCTGTCAATACGTTTTCGTCATAAAGGTGTAGAATCATCGGGCCGGCAGGGTGGGCCGGCTCAGTCCGGTTTGAATCACCTCGAGCACCTGCCCGCTGAGCCTTTTCGAGATTGATGCTCCGAAACCTGCCAGGGAATACATTCGGATACAGGGGGATAACGTGAAGATACGCACATATAAACGAGTTCTGCAGATGCCTCTGGCGCTGGTCATTGTGCTTTGCTTATGCCGATGTGCAGGGGCCACCCCGAAGGTGGTGTGGCAGATTGGCGAATTTGATCAGTCATCCGGCGAGTTCAATCAGGGCCAGGTGCAGCCACCCGTCTTGGCCTCTGGTCACCCGAAGTGCGATGTGCTCTACATCGTCGGAAAGAGCCAACCGGCAAGCGACTGGCCCGTTTTTCAGCCAGGTTCGGCAAACGGAACGGCTGAGTTTCGGCCGCATCCCTACACGATCCAATTTGATTTGCCCGACACTCCGCGGGGCCTCTATACGCTGAAGGTAGGGTTGCTCGTTGAAACCCCACGTGTTCCACGCCTTCAAGTGGAAATCAACGGTCACCGCGCTCTAGTTTTTCAGCACCCAACCCTGAACTATGCCGGGGGCGATGTGAACAGCGTATTCTTGCCCGCGTACTCTGCCGACACAATCGCAGTCGATCTTCCCACCAATTCCCTGAAGAAGGGAACCAACGAGCTTGTCTTGACCGCCATGGACGAGCCGGCAGAGCGCGATGACGTGACAAACTCCGGGCTCACCTATGACGCCTTGGAGCTTGAGCAGGACCATGACCGGAAGTTTTCATCCGGAGAGGTCACCGTCCAGGTCCTGCCGACCGTTTTTTACCAGCGCAAAGACGACAAGCTCTTCGAGCTGGTGGACGTCTTTATCCGTCACAACTCCCCTTCCAAGGGCGGGCAAGCCGCGTTGACCGTGGGTAAGGAGAAATTCACTGAGAAGCTATCCCCTGATTGGGAGTTCGGCGATCAATTGGTGGAGTCGGCGGTTCCCGAATTTGCCCCCGGCACCAAGGGTGAAGTTGCTGTCAGCCTGGGCGGGCACTCGCGACGCTTCCCGGTGGTTCTGGATCCGGCTAAGAAGTGGAATATCTTCGTCGTGCCTCACACTCACCTGGATGTGGGTTACACAGATTACCAAGCCAAGGTGGCGGAAGCTCAGAGTCGAACCCTGGACGAAGCCATTCAGATGATTCGCGACCATCCGGACTTTCGCTTCAGCTCGGACGGTTATTGGTGTGTGCGGCAGTTCCTGGCCGGACGCAGTGAAGATCAGCAGAAGCAGCTTTTCCAAATGGTACAGGATAAGAAGATCTTTGTGCCCACGGTGGAGGCGAGTGTTCTCACCGGTTTTCCAAGCCTGGAAACTCTCCTTCGCTCGCTTTATCCTGCTTTTCAATTCAATCAGAAGCACGGAGGAGAGACCGATTATGCCAACATCACGGATGTACCCTCTTATTCGTGGTCTTATGCATCGGTGATGGCGGCGGCAGGGCTAAAGTACTTTGCCGCTGGAAGCGACAATTACCGCGCTCCCGTTCTTCTGCTCGGCCGTCTGAATGAGAAGTCGCCATTCTGGTGGGAAGGCCCCGACGGCGGAAGAATCCTGATGTGGTACTCCCGGCACTACCTGCAAGTGACGACCATGTTCGGGATGCCACCTCAAATTGCGGGCGGGCACGATTCCTTGCCGCTTTTTCTCCAGATGTATTCGCACCCTGAATACAAATCCGACGCGGTTCTGGTTTACGGCACGCAGGTCGAAAACACCGACCTTTTCCCACAACAGGCGACTATGGCCGAGGATTGGAACAAGATTTACGCCTATCCCCACTTGCAATACGCGGGCTTTGCCGGCGCGCTGGGCTACATCGCCAAGCAGTTCGGAGATGCCATTCCGGTGGTGCGAGGCGACGGAGGGCCGTACTGGGAAGACGGTATTATTTCGACCGCCCGTTCGGCTGTCCTCGAGCGGGAGACGGAACAGCGAGCCATGGCGGCAGAGAAGTTTTCCACCCTCAGCAGCCTGGTCAATCCCCGCCTGCGCCCCGAGGCCGACGTCCTGAAAGGGCTTTGGAACAACATGGTCCTTTACGACGAACACACTTGGGGAGCCGCCGGCAGCGTGTCGGACCCCAAGAGCCGGGAAACCGTGGAGCAATGGGCCATCAAAGAAGATTTCGCCACCCAGGCAAAGAAAGATGTTGATTACGTGCTGCGGCGAGGCTTGGGCGCGCTTGCGGACTACATCTACGACCCGAAGGGGACGCTGCTGGTGTTTAATCCCCTCAGTTGGCAGCGTTCCGGCATGGTCGAGATGGACTTGGACAAAGGGCTGGAACTGGTCGACCTGGCAGCCAGCCGGGCAGTTCCTTACGAGGTTCTCTCGACGGGGCCGGCTTACCGGCGAGTCCGTTTCTTCGCGCAGGACGTGCCGTCGGTGGGTTACAAGGCATACGCGCTGAAGGAGACCAAAGCAGAGCCGCCCACTCCGCAGGCCACGGCGGAAGAGACCCTTGAGAATCAGTACTATCGTGTGGTGTTGGACCCCGCCGGCGGGGCGGTGAGAAGCATTTTGGATAAGGAACTGAACAAAGAGCTGGTCAATGCCTCGAGCCCCTATCGGTTTGATCAGTACCTCTACGTCACGGGAGCAGACCAAACGCCGAACCGCTTGGTGCGGTATAGTTCTGTCACGCCGGTTCCAGAGTTCTCCATCCATAACGCCGGTGCAGGACGCTTGCTGTCGGTGACGGACCAGCCCTTTGGATTCGTGGCGCGTCTGGAAAGCTCTGGCGTGAACACACCGCGCATCGAGACGGAAGTGATTTTGTTTAATGGACAGAAGAAGATCGAGTTCATCAATCATGTGCACAAGACGGAGGTGTACACCAAGGAAGGTGTTTACTTTGCCTTCCCTTTCGCCATGGAACATCCGCAATTCCGATACGAGATTCAGAACGGATTCGTGGACCCCAGCCGCGATCAACTGCCGGGAGCGGGGAAGGAGTGGTTTTCGGTGCAGCACTGGGTAACAGCGGAGCAAGATGGCGTGACAGCGGCTCTCGTTCCGGTGGATGCCCCACTGGTTACTTTTGGGGACATTGTCCGTGGGACATGGCCGTTGGACTTTGGCCAACGCCCCGGCACGATTCTTTCTTATATTATGAACAATTACTGGGACACGAACTACGCCGCCGGCCAAGGCGGAGACTTTACATTTCGTTACGTGCTGACCAGCGGCAACAACCTACAACCGGCCTACCTGAGCCGGCTTGGTTGGGAGGAGATGTCGCCCCTGGAAGTAGACCAAATCACCTCACAGGACAAGGCGATCAATTCTCCGCGGCCATTGGACTCGGCCCAGGGAAGCTTCCTGCAAGTAAATCAACCCGATGTTGTACTGGTCACCTGGAAGAGGGCCGAAGACGGAGAGGGAACGATTCTACGTTTTCTTGAGGTGGCCGGTAAAGAGAGCTCGGTGGACGTGCAGACTCCGCTTCTGGACCTGACCTCGGCATGGGTGAGTGATGCAATGGAGAGGAAGCAGGGGCCTCTTTCGGTTTCGTCCCACAGCTTCAGGTTCTCCGTCAAGCCATTTCAGATCGTCACCGTGCGTTTGGTGGGGGCAGCGGATCTGAAGTGACTCGGAAAGAGCTTGCCATTGCGGCAATTTTGAAATTTGTTCTTGGTATAATCGGGTCCGATTGGAGGCACTCACATGCGCATTGACCTTTACACGAAAATAATTCTCACGCTCATCGTTCTGTTACTTGCGCTGATCGCACTGAAACCAATCTTTCAACCACAGCTCGCCATAGCTCAGGGAAGCCTTGATGGCGTTCAATTCTGCGCCATTGAGGGTGGGCTTTACGCAGCGGATACTCGCACCGGAGACATTTGGGTATATGTCACGGGTCCCGCAGATCCGCTAAATGGCCAGGTTGTGGATCACTACAGACTCGCTCAGCTGGGGAGGCCTCTTATTAGAATAAAGTAAGAGAGCGAGCCTGCAAGCTTCACCTGTTCTTACCGGCACGCGAACAATCTGCGCATATGGGCCTGATCAGATTCTGGCGGCGCCGCCTGACGCTCTCCGCCCGTCGTGGGCACTTCATCGCTCGATGCCCGACATGCGGTCGATCATTCCGGGGTGACCGGTTCCGGCGCCCGCACATCCTGAACCCTCGGCTGATCCTCCGGCGGCGTAGTCGTCACCCCGCCGTCAGGATGCTTGCAAAAATGGTTTGATTCGCCATATCTAATAGCCTACTCGTGCGATACTGGCCCCCTCGGAATTATTTCACAGCTACACCGCGGCCTTTCACTGTGACCCCGGTCCCGCCTTGGGGAGGGGTCCACACACGGCCAGGGATTCCTCCCGTCCTCCTGCCTTGCGGGACGGGAGGACGGGAATAACTGTCGCCTGGTGCCGCTTTTAGTCGCCTGGGATTATTTCACATCCGCGGCAGGTTGCGCGCCGTTCGCGTTCAGAACTTGGATCCAACGGGCATCGGTTCTATTCCGATTTCAGGAACGGTGCCTTTCACTTGACCCGGTTCCTTATTGCTAAATTCGGCAATATCTCCTTCCACGCGCTGCGCCACCTCGTTGGCATAGGGAATAAAGTGGTGCCCAGCGATCAGAATGGTAACGCCTAACCAAATTTTGGCGGGGTTTGTCGAACACTGGGTGATGAGTCGAAGCAAGTATTTCCAATATGGCCGGCTGTAGGAAGACCTTAAGCCTTGATGCCAGATCGAGCGAAGCATTATTTTGGCTATGTCGACCAAACCCGGCTGCTGGGCGGGCCGCTGGCACTTCCTCGTCTGCCAGGCCTGGAGAGAACGCCAGGCGCGTTCGTAGAACTTCGTGGGATCATAAATTGAGGTAAGTGTTTTTTGAAACCCTCTCAGCAAAACGTCAAGCGGAAGAACGGTGCGGAAGTTCGGGGCCGTGCCATCCCGGCTGCTGATGTTGTCTTCGATCAAACGCCCTTCTCGTTTCATCCGGGCGTGAAGCGCTGTTTGCGGCAAGACGTGCAGGAAATTCACCAACGCCCAAGGGATAGCGGCGCGCTCGATGAAGCGAATTTGTTGCTCGAAGATGTCCTCGGTGTCGGAGTCGAACCCAAGGATGAAGCCGCCGGTGACCCAGAGCCCGCCCTGTTGCAAAATCTTGATGGAATCAATTGGATCCAGTGACAGGTTCTGGAGCTTTTTCGCCTCGACCAGAGACGCTTTCGAAGCACTTTCAATCCCCACAAACACATGGAGGAAGTTCGCCCTGACCATTGCCTCGAGCAGAGCTGGATGCCGCGCCAGGTCCATAGACGCCTCAGTATAGAAAGCCAGCGGATAACCCTGAACCTGCTGCCACTTTTCCAAGTCCTGAGCCAGTTCGAGGGCAAGCCGGTGATTGCCTATGAAATTGTCATCAACAATAAACACCTGCTTTTTCCATCCCAGTTCCAGGAGCGTGTCCAGTTCCGAAATGATTTGCTGGGGAAGCTTGGTTCGAGGCTTTCGTCCGTAAAGCTGGGTGATGTCACAGAACTCACATTGAAAGGGACAGCCGCGGGAAAACTGAATTGCCATCGAGGCGTAGAGGTCGGTTCGCAGAAGGTCAAATCGCGCCACCGGCGTCTTGGTAATGTCGGGTTTGTTTTCGATCCTATAAAGCCTTCTGGCCGACCCTTCTTCAAGATCTTTAGCGATCGCGTCAAAGACCTCATCCGGCTCGCCCACCACCACATGGTCCGCCCACTTCAGCATTTCGTCCGGATCGCTGCTTGCGTACGGTCCGCCGACGATCGTGCGTCGCCCAAGGCTGCGGGCGCGGCAAAGGACCTCCTCGAACCCTTTCCTCTGGACTCGCATGCCGCTCACCATGACGAGGTCCGCCCAGAGGATGTCGGTATCGTTTAGGTCTTCCACACCCTGGTCAATCAGGCGAATGTCCCAATCCTTAGGACATAACGCGGCTACCGTGATGAGCCCCAAGGGCGGCATGACGACCTTCTCAGGGAGGAGCCGCATCATGCCCGTGAACGTCCAAAAGGAATCAGGGATTTTGGGCCAGACCATGAGTGCTTTGATTCTTGTGCCGAGAGGAGGGAAAACAGCCGGTACCACAGTTTGGTGGGAACATTCTTGGTTCATGAATCACCTGTCCAAGGTTCGTGAGTAACGGGTCCCCGTGTGGACTCCGCTGGATGGAGCGTTGTGCCTATCTTGGGGACGCCCGCTCTCCCTGGGGTGGAGAACTATGCCGAGGCGTTGGCAACGAAATGATGAAACCCCGAGGAGAAAACCGGCTGCCGGGAGACTATTCCGTCTGCCAGGAGAAAATCTGTTCAAAATTGCTCACTTTGCAGCTTCCTGTTCGCAAGGCCTTCCCAAAAAGGTGCCGCCGGAATCAGATATCGATGCGTTTCACCTTTCCCCGGCCGACGTACCAGCATGGACTGTAGCCGAGGTGAGGAAACAGGGAATGAACGCAGACCTGGTTTTCCGGCTCGAGAAACATAAACTCGGTTTTCTTGTTCTTCAGGCCGACCGCATAATAGCGCTGGATTCTCACCGTTTCGAATGGAGGGCGCGTCTTCATGATCCTGTACTGAACGTAGAGATAGTCACCGAAGTACAGAATGAACAACGACAGCCCTAAAATTAAGAGTATGCGTTTCATTTGCTCACACCACACCTAAACTTCCGGATGCTCGCTCGGTTAGGGAAGACGAAGACCCTTTCCTGGTTCAGGGTGGAATGCGGCGGACCTCTTCCGGCGTTGCGTCGACACAGTCAAGGCAAGACATTGTACCTCCAAGAAGCCGTGGGTGCCAGGCGTTGACAGGCGTTGACAGGCGTTGACAGGGTAAATTGTTGATAGGGTAAATCTGCCGCTCACTAGGCCTCCACGCGTGGTAGCATACCCAACCTGGATCAATCCCAGTGGAGGCCAAAATGAAAACCAGCCGGAGAACGTTCTTGCAAGCGACAGCGGCGACGGCCGCTGCCGGTGTGCTGCGCCCCGAAGCTCGCCCGCTTTCTGAAGATACCAACCTGGATGGGTTCAAAATCGCCAAGCGCCATCAAATAGTTCGTGACCTGCCCACGCCGAATTTTTTCGAGGGTATGTTGCTGGGTAACGGGGACATCGGCCTTTGCGTCACCGTGCGGCCGGACGCACTGGGCCTCCACCTGGGCAAGGAAGATTCCTGGGATATTCGCGTGAGCGAAGACCACTATCAACATGTTCTGCCTTTCGACGAGCTGCTGAAGCTCTGGGAGCGGGCCAGCGAAGAAGCCAAGCGGCAGGGCAAGCCTGACATGCTTTATCTCGAATACAGCATCGATTTCTTCCGTGAATACACGATGAAGGTGACCTCCTCTTACTCCAAGTCCTGGCCGCGACCCTGGCCATGCGGCATTGTGTGGATTCACTGGGATTCGCGAAAGGTCCGAGTCTTGCGCCAGACGCTTGACCCTTCGAACGGCCTTTTCACGCTCGACATCGAGCACGACGACCTGCAAGGCAAGCGTCGCAAGGTGACGGTGCACTGCTTTGTGAATTGGAACACCGGGCACGTGTCGGTTTCAAGCGAGGAGCCCGCGCCCTTCGTTTCGATTTCCTACTGCCCGAACCTCGATGCCCAGGCCCAGCTCCCGCCGCCGGAGATTGACGGCAGCGCCGCTGAAGGATTCGCAGAGTTCTCCGGCTATCAGCACTTCCCGGCGGCAGTGCCGACCTTGGAGAACCCGAATCCGCCCCGCACGGATAAAGACCGCAACTTTGCCTTGAGCGTCCGCGTGCGAGGCTCCTGGTCGGTGGAAGGTCTGCCGGAGAGCCAGGAGCGGCTGGGAAAGTTAGGGCCGGGTAGCAAGGAAGCCTATTGGGACTTCGATTCCCCTCCCTGCGTCTTCCTGCGAAGTCAGAAAGTGCAGCCCTTCCGCCTGGACCTCACCCTTTTCACACCGCGCGACCACGCCGATAACGTGGCCTTCGCTAAGAGCGAGGTGGCGAGGCTGGAGCAAGTCCCCGTGAAGCAGCTCCAGCAGGAAACGGAAAAGGGCTGGAAGGTTTTCTGGTCGCGCGCGGCGGTCGAGTTCGAAGACAGGGAACTCGAAAGGATCTGGTACCACAACCAGTATTTTCTGGCCTGTTGCTTGCGGGAAGGCAAGGTGGCGCCCGGCCTGTTCGGCAATTGGACCAGCGGCAAAATCGGCACCGCCTGGCACGGCGACTATCACATGAACTACAACACCCAGCAGGTCTTCTGGGGAATCTTTTCCAGCAATCACGCGGACCAGAATCTTCCCTACGTGGAAGTGGTTGAAAACCTGCTGCCCATGGCCCACAACTACGCGCAGGAGAAATTCGGCTTGCCCGGCGCCTTCTTCCCGCACTCCGCTTACCCGGTCCCAAGCCAGGTGGTGCCTTACCCGGCGCCACCCTGGGGTTACGAAGTCTGCGAGACGCCTTGGACCGTGCAAAGCCTCTGGTGGCAATACCTGTACACGCTCGACACGGAGTTCCTGAAAAGGGTCTATCCCCTTTTCCGCGCTGCCACCGATTTCGTGGTCGCTTTCGTGAAAAAGGAGTCCGACGGCAAATACCACATCGCTCCCACCGCCTCGCCCGAGAACTGGGGTTGCACCGTGGATTTCCGCTTGAACAAAGATTGCATCATGGATTTGGCGCTGGTGCACTTCCTGCTGGGCGCAACCATCGAGGCCTCCAGGATCCTGAATCTCGACGAGGGCGAGCGCGACAAGTGGACGGAAGTCGGCAACAATCTTGCGCCCTACCCGAAAACTCAGGGGCCTTATGGCGAAGTCTGGCTGGACGTGCTCAATGCTCCGCCCGAGCACGTCTACAACGTCCCCGTAACGCTGGCCCCGGTCTTTCCCGGAGACCAGGTGGGACTCGGGCGCAACGAAGAGTACCTGGACATCGCCAAGCGCACCGCGCGCACTATTCGGCTAGAAGGCGGCAATGATCTTGTGTATCAGCCCCTGATACGCGCGCGGCTAGGGATGTTGGATCTGAAATGGTTCAAGAACGAGGTGCGCTACTGCCTGTTGCCCAACGGTATTGCCAACGACCGGGCCCGGCAAATCGACGGCCGCTACCATGACAATCTCGATTTCGATTTTATGATGCGCATGGGCGTTTGGACGGAAAACCTATCGCTGCCGGCCGTTCTGAACGAATGTATGCTGCAGAGTTTTTCGGGGATCATCCGCCTGTTTCCGAACACTCAGGGATTGGGACAGGCGCGCTTCCGGGATCTTCGCACGGTGGGGGCCTTTTTGCTGAGCGCCTCCTACGATGGCAAGTCGGTTTCGGAGGTGTCACTGTTCAGTGAGAAAGGGGCAGCGGCAAAGCTGGTTAACCCCTGGCCCAAATCGCAGCCCAAGGTGACGCGTGTGAAAGACAACCAGCCAGTCACCGTTTCAATCAAAGGCGATAGGGTGCAGTTCCTTACTCAGGCGGGCGAACGTTACCGCATCGCGCCGGCGTAAATCAAAACACGCTACCTCGCTCAAGCCAAAGGCTCGTCGGCCGACGGTCCGTAGATCGCGGGTACGGGAATGCCGTTCATCCGCAGGTAGACGCCGAGCTGGGCGCGATGGTGGACAAGGTGGTTGAGGAACATTTGCCGGTAAGCTAGGAACCGGGGTCCTTCAAAAATGGTCTTGCCCGCGAACGCGAGTTTCCAGATCTCAGTCCAGGCTTCGTCCGTTGTTTTGATAAGCGCTTGGCGGACCTTGGCGGCACCTTCGTCCAATGCTCTGACGAGCTGTGCCGCAGATTCGAAAGGCAAAGGCTTGTAGCTGCCCGCAGAAACGTCCAGCTCCGGGGTCTCAACTACGGTGAGGCCGAAGCCGGCAAGCTGAGCCACGTGGGGCGCCAGCTTGCCAAGCGGCATCGACTTGGGATGCGGGGCGAAGTCCGGTTTGTGTGGAACCCGCTCCAGGGTCTTGCGTGTCTTGGCTATCTCCTGATCGAACTCCGGCAGAAGCGCGTCACTGATCGTCATAAAATCCTCCATTCCCAGTTTGACTGCCCACCCTCCAGATGATAGGCGAATGAAAAGCGACTATCAAGCGACACAGTAGGCGGCGTCACTCCATGAAGAGCCTCTTCTCCAGGCCAGCTCTGACGTCCGGCCACTCGGAATCGATGATGCTGTAATAGACCGAATGGCGGATGCGGCCGCTCCAGGTGATGACGTGGTTGAGGGAAAGCGGTTCCAGGCGAATGACCTCACCCTCCAGCGTCACCGGCTCGACCACCATGGGCGGAAGGTTGGGGTCCAGCGTCCGCACCTGTTGCTCCGACATGCAATCTCCAATGCGAAAGGGAGGCTGGGTACCTCGCCCACTTCTGGCTCCTGGCCTCTGAATTCTGCTTTCTGCTTTCGAAGAGCCGCAGGTCCGGAAAGCGGCACCGGCGCTACACCTGCTGCCTGCTGCCTTCTGCGTACTGCCCACTGCCTTCTGCCTACGGCCTCCCAAGCCCCACATGGTAGTCCCACAACGCATGGTAATAGCTCATGAAGCGCACGGGCTCGCAGCTCGGTTCGGCAACCTCGGCGAATGTGTAGCGATCGAAGTTGATCGAACGTAGCAGTGTGAAAAGTTCGCGCCAGGGATAAGCTTTATTGTCGAGGTTGTTGACGTGGCAACTGCGAATCCACGGTTGCAGCCGCTCGAAGGCTTTCCGCACAGAGCCGTTCTCCAGGTCGGTGGGATTAGAGTTCCAGCAGGCGCCCACCGAAGGGTGATTTGCCAACGAGAGGATCTGATGAGCGTTCGCCGGAAGCTGCGTTCCCTCTCCGTGAACTTCCATCCAGATTTCCACGCCGTGGTCGCGCGCCACATCGCCGCACTGGGCGAGGGCGTGGCCGATCTGCTCAAGGGTCCGTTCGTGGGGAACGTCGTGTGGGAATCCGTTGGGACGGACCTTCACGCCCAGGCACCCGAGGTCCTGCGCCAACTCGCACCAGCGACGCGTTTCTTCGATGTTCTTTCTTAGCACTCCAGAGTCCGGCGACTGGTATTCGCATGTTGTTCCCAGGCTCACGAGCCGTACGCCCGAATCGGCAAAGCGTTTCTTTACTTCTGCCCGTCTCTCCGCGCCGATGGATGGCTCCACGCCGTGTTTGTGCGTGGTGCGCAGTTCCACCCCTTCAAACTCTATCTTCCTGCAATTCTCGATAATGGTTTCGAGGTCCCAATCGGCAGCCAGATTGTATGTTACCAGGCCGAGATGGAACGGGGGCGGTGTTCCCGCCGTCTCAGTCGTCGCACGCAAGCCTGGAGTGGTGAAGCCCCTAATGCCTTTACCCAACTCCAAAGAGGTCAAGCCGGCAGCCGACAAGAGGTCGGCCTTCAGAAACTCGCGTCGCCTGGTCCCGCGCATATTCCCCCCCGCGAAGACTCGCCAGACGCTCGTGTCTGGTCGTTTGTCCTTGCTTCTCGCGCGTTATTTTACCCCTTCACGCTCGCCGCGGAAAACAATGTCCAGAATGCGAAGTGCTTTGTTGCTTCCTCCTCGATGAAGCTCCTCGGCAGCGCCGAGCCATTCGCCATGGACACCGTATAAATACAGCCGAGGTGGCAATGGTGCAGTCTGGCGCTGTGGCGGCGAGTTTACCTCGGCATATGGCGGCATAAAGCCGCCTCTACATCAAACTGCACCACTAACGCCAGACACCACTAACGCCAGAGTTAACCTACTGCTTCTTTTCCTCTATAATGGCTTTGGAAGAGCCCGGAGCAGCAAGAAATAGTATGATCCTCATTATCGACAACTACGATTCCTTCACCTACAACCTGGTCCAGTACTTGGGAGAGTTGGGCGCCGAAATGCGCGTAGTCCGAAACGATCAAACCACAACGGCCGAAATCGAAAGGAAACTGCCCAGCGCGATAGTCATCTCACCCGGACCTAAGACTCCAAACGATGCAGGGATCTGCCTGGAGGTGATTGATAAGCTGGCCGGACGAGTTCCCATCTTGGGAGTGTGCCTCGGTCATCAAGCCATCGGCCAAGCTTTCGGCGGAAAAGTTATCCGGGCGCCGCAACTGATGCATGGCAAGACCAGCCAGATCCATCACGACGGCAGGACCATTTTTGAAGGCCTGCCCAATCCTTTCGAGGCCACTCGTTACCATTCTTTGATCGTGGAACGCGAGAGCCTGCCCGCCTGCCTCGAAATTTCCGCCACCTCGCCCGACGGCCTTATCATGGGCCTACGCCACCGGCAGATGAGGGTCGAGGGCGTTCAGTTTCATCCCGAATCAATCCTCACGCTGGCGGGAAAACAAATACTCGCCAATTTCTTGAAGATGCAGTGAGCCAATGACTCAATGAAGCAATGGCTCAATCCCTCACCTCCTGTTCCGCTGCGTGAAATCCACCAAGTCTTTGAGCGTCTGGAGTGCGGCGCCGGAGTCAATGACTTCCGCGGCCTTCTCGACCCCCTCGACAAAGCCTGGAGTTTTTCCCGCCACCACAAAAGCTGCGGCGGCATTGGCGAGCACCACATTGCGGCGGGGACCTCGCTGGCCTTCCAGGACGCTTCGCAGCAATCGCGCGTTGGTCTCTGCATCCCCGCCCCGAAGTTCTTCAAGCGAAGCCCGCCCGAGGCCGAACTCTTCCGGCGCCACGTTACGCGACCACACTGCACTGCCCTCTATCGATGAGAGGCGTGTGGGGCCGGATAGAGTGACCTCGTCGATGCCGTCTGCTCCTGTCACGACGAATGCCCGCCGCGTTCCGACCGCGCCCAGGGCGCGCGCCATCATCTCTGTTCGTGAAGCGTCGTAAACGCCGGCCAACTGAACCGAAGCTCGCAGTGGATTCGTAAGCGGGCCAAGCAGGTTGAAGACCGATTTTGTTTTCAAGCTTCGCCGCGCGTTCATCACGTGCTTCATGGCCAAGTGCAGACTCGGGGCGAAGAGAAAGACCATCCCCACTCTGTCCAAACAGGTGGGAATGCGCGCGTGGGGCAGATCAATGGCAACTCCGAGAGACTCCAGCACATCCGCGCTTCCACAGCGGCTGGAGATGGAGCGGTTCCCGTGCTTCGCTACCCGGATGCCACCGGCCGCAGCCACCAGCGCCGCCGCCGTGGACACGTTGAAGGTACCGTGGCCGTCGCCGCCGGTTCCGCAGGTGTCCAGCAGGGGCGCACCACTTCGCAAGGCTTCCAGATCAACTCCCGCCTGCCGCAACCCTTCCGCTGCGCGGGCGCGCATGACCTCTGCGAACCCGACCAGCTCCTCCGGCTGCTCGCCCTTATCCCGCAAAGCCGCAAGGAAGGCGATAATCTCTGCGTCCGGCACGGAGCCTGATAACAACCGCTCCATCACCGCCCGCGCTTCTTCGCGACTCAGGTGCTGGCGGGATTCCAGCTTTTTGATAGTCTCGAGGATTCGCATGGCTACAAAGGTCCGTTGTCCGTCGTCCGTTGTCCGTTGCCTGTCGTCAGTTGGATAGTGCTGTCGTTAGCGGTAATGCGCTAGTGTCCTAAGTCAGAAGTTCGTTGGAGAATTCAGCCCGCGGAGCGGGCGGCAGCCTGTAGCCCACGGCGCAAGCCGTGGGTCGGCAGACCGCACCCTCTCCCCCGTCCCCTCTCCCGCTCGAGCGGGAGAGGGGTGCCGAAGGCGGGGTGAGGGCCACCCAACCCAGGGCTTCCGCCCTGGGCTACTCTATGCCGCCCCTGACGGGGCTCCGAAAAACGGGCCGGCATCGGATAGACTTTCTTAACGAACTTCTGACTCAGGACACTAGCTTCGTGTTGCCGCTCGGAAGCAGTACCTATCGCCGTCCTTTTGTACTTGGCCGAGCCCAGCGAGCTCATCGAGTCGGTGTCGAACGAACCTCTCCGCGTAGCACGTTCCGCCTAGCTCACCGTTCATTGTCTCGGTAGCTTCCTCCGCTGTCAGGCATTTATTTGCTTCCGCAGTATTCGTAGGATCCGATCATCGTGACATTCGTCTAATAGTGGCATGTTCGCTCCTTCTGGCCTGGCGGTCTTCCAGCAAGACGAAATAGGCCGTTTTGAAACTGACGTGCTCGTTGCAATTAGGCCACGCATTTCTTATACTGGCAGATTACAGGCTAATTGTAATCCTGCACTTTCTCAGACGCGTTATAAAAGAGAATGCCGTCACGCACGCCGACGGTTGTGTGCGCATTCATGGCGACTGACGACTGGCTGCGGACAACGGACAACTGACGATTCCTACTATGAAAATTCACGAATACCAGGCCAAGCAGACACTTGCAAAGTTCGGAGTCGCCACTCCTCGCGGCGAAGTCGCCTTCAGCGCCGAAGAAGCGCACGCCGTGGCGGAGCGGTTGGGCGGCGCCGTTGTGGTGAAGGCGCAAATTCATGCCGGCGGCCGCGGTAAAGCCGGCGGCGTGAAGCTGGCCCACACCCCAAGTGAGGCCGAGCAAATTGCCGGCGAGATGCTCGGCAAGAAGCTGGTCACGATCCAGACGGGGCCTGAGGGACGCGTGGTCAAGCGCGTTCTGATCGAAGAAGGTCTGGAGGTGGAGCGCGAGTTATACCTTGGCTTGGTGATTGACCGCACCAGCGGGGGGCCTGTGTTTATGGCCTCAAGTGAAGGCGGTGTGGAAATTGAAGTGGTGGCCGCCGAGCATCCGGAAAGGATTTTGAAGGAGTTTATTGATCCCGCTCTGGGCCTGCAGCCTTTCCAGGCGCGAAAGCTGGCCTTCGGGCTCGAGCTGGACGCGAAACTTGTGAACGACGCGGTGCGCTTCTTTTCCAGCCTGTACCAGGCCATGATCGCCACGGACGCCTCGTTGGTGGAGATCAATCCCTTCGTCGTCACGTGGGACCGCCGATTGCTGGCGCTCGACGCCAAGATGAACTTCGATGACAGCGCCCTTTACCGCCACAACGACATCCGGGAGCTGCGCGACCTGGATGAGGAAGACCCCCTCGAGGTGAAGGCCTCCAACTACAGCTTGAACTACATCCGCCTGGACGGCAACGTGGGCTGCATGGTGAACGGCGCAGGCCTCGCCATGGCCACCATGGACATCATCCAATACGCCGGTGGACGGCCTGCCAATTTCCTGGATGTGGGCGGTGGCGCCAACGAAGAACAGGTTCGCCGCGGTTTCGAGATTATCCTCAGCGATGCGCACGTGCGCGCTGTGCTCATCAACATTTTCGGCGGCATCATGCACTGCGATATCGTTGCGAACGGCGTGGTGGCGGCGGTGAAAAGCCTGGGGACCAAAGTTCCGGTCGTCGTCCGCCTGGAGGGGACGAATGTTGAACGAGGGCAGCAAATCCTCCGGGACTCGGGTTTGAACTTTACCGTTACGCACGGGATGAAAGACGCGGCGGAAAAAGTCGTGGCGCTGGCGCGCCCTCGAACCTCGCCGATTAGAATATCAACAGAAAGGGAGGGCTCTTTCATGAGCAACGACCTGCTTCGAATTGGGTGGCTCGACGACCCTTCGGCCGCCCTTCCCTTGGTAAAAGGGCTCGCACGGAAAGCGGAAGCGTACAAGCCGAGGAGCATAGGCGAGTGGAGTACGGCCTCCATTTTCGTGGAGCCGCTACTGCGCGGTCTTGGGTGGGACACGCTTGATATTGAACAGGTGGGAAGGGAAAGTCGCAGACCCAGCCAGGTAGCGGACATTCACCTGTACGCTGGGTCACCCGAAGGCACGTGGGACCTGAGACTACTCCTGGAGGTTAAGGACCTAACCCGCCGCGAGCAGGACCTCGAGAGCCAGGCCCTTGTGGAGACGCTCAGAAACAATGTGAGGGACCGGCTTTTCCAGGGCAAGAACGGATACAACGCACGGGTCCGCCCCACACCCGTAGGGGGATGGCTCCTTCGCGGTGTGCTTACCAATGGTCGGCTTTGGATGATTCATGACTTCTCGGTTGCTGCGGATACAAGTCCAGAAGTCCTGCACGTGGGTAGGTTCGAGCTTTCGGGCTCGCTGGACCAACGGCAAATTGACAACTTCAGGGATCTCTTGTCGCGGGAAGTGATCCTCCGGCGTGCGAGGGGGTAAACAGACGGTGGCCATTCTTGTTGGTGAAAACACACGCCTGCTCGTACAAGGCATTACTGGTCGCGAGGGTGGATTCCACGCCCAGCAGGCGATCGCTTACGGAACAAAAGCGGTTGCTGGTGTGACCCCGGGAAAGGGTGGAACGACGGTACTTGCAGACAACGGTCCCGGCGTGCCTGTATTCAACACGGTTCAGGAAGCTGTGGAGAAGACCGGCGCCAATGCTTCCGTTATCTTCGTGCCGCCGGCATTCGCCGCGGACGCAATCCTCGAGGCCGCTGACGCCGGGTTGCCGCTGGTGGTTTGCATCACTGAAGGCATCCCCACGCTCGACATGGTGCGCGTCATGCGCTGTCTCTCCGAAACCAAGACCCGGCTGATCGGCCCCAACTGCCCGGGTATTATTTCACCGGGAAAATGTAAGATTGGCATCATGCCAGGGCACATCCACAGGCAGGGACACGTTGGTGTGGTTTCCCGAAGCGGGACCCTGACGTATGAGGCGGTAGGCCAGCTTTCCGCTCTTGGCATCGGCCAGTCCACCTGCCTCGGCATCGGCGGAGACCCGATCATTGGAACCACGTTCGTTGATGTCTTCCGGCTCTTCAACGAAGATCCCGAAACTCACGGAATCGTCATGATCGGCGAGATCGGCGGCACGGCCGAGGAGGAAGCTGCCGCCTTCATCAAGGCGAACGTCAAGAAACCTGTGGTCGGATTTATCGCCGGCCGCACTGCGCCACCGGGTCGTCGAATGGGCCACGCCGGGGCCATCATTTCAGGCGGTAAAGGCACTGCCGCAGACAAGATCGCTGCACTCCAGGCGGCGGGAATTGCGGTTGCGGAAAGCCCCGCACTGATCGGCGAGACGTTGAAGGAAAGTCTGAAGGGTAAAGGATAAAGTGTAAAGGTTAAAGGATAAAGAAGGCAGACGGGTGAGTGTCTAGGCTGTCTGAAGGGTGACGGCTAAAGGATAAAGGCAAAACAACGCAGGGGGGTGAGGATCTAAGCTCGGGTGCCATGTATCCGGCTTTTGATTCACCCTTTAAACTTTACTCTTTAACCTCGCTCTGCCCTTTATCCTTTACACTTTGACCTTTACACTTTAAGGAGCTTATGGCAACCGAGCGCACTTTGACGATTATAAAGCCTGACGCCGTTGCGGCAGGCCACATGGGCGACATCATCAAGATTTTCGAAGCGAATGAGTTTAAGATCGTCGCCGCGCGGCTCGTGAGCCTATCCAAGAAGAAGGCTGAGGGCTTTTACGCCGTGCACCGCGGTAAGCCGTTTTTCGAGAGCCTTACGACCTTCATGAGCTCCGGCCGCGCGCTAGTGATGGTTTTGGAAGGCGAAAACGTCATCTCCCGCCTGCGCGAGGTCATGGGCGCCACCAATCCGGCCAATGCCGCCCCCGGAACTATCCGCAAGCTCTACGCCGCCAACATTGAGCACAACGCCGTCCACGGCTCAGACGCCCCGGAGACCGCCGCCTATGAAATCGGCTATTTCTTCCCGGGGGTGGACTTGGCTGGCTGATTTGTAGCGTGGGCGTCTCGCCCCCGCTACGTCAGCGGCGCTGCCTTTTGGACAACGCTCCGGTTTCAAGTACAATATTCGTGTGATTCCAGTTCAGCTTGGCAAGTTTCTGGTCATCGTCGGTGTGTTGCTCGTCGTGGTCGGCTTGTATGTGATGAGCGGCTCCAGGTTCTCCTTTTTCGGCCTTGGAAGGCTGCCGGGTGACATCGCCTACAAAGGCAAGAACGCACAAATCTACTTCCCGATCGTCACGTGTTTGGTTTTGAGTGCAGTGTTAACGCTGGCGTTTTGGCTTATATCGTTCCTTACCAAGAAATAGGTGGAGAGTTTTCAGTTGTTAGTTTTCAGTCGTCAGTTCTCCCCTCGTGAAGTCGTCTGACTGATAACTGACGGCTGAGTACTGACGACTTTCTTTTATGACTCAACCCTCGCTCAATTTCGGCCCCACGAGGAAGATCTTCAGCGTCTCCGAGCTGAGCCAGGGAATCAAGAACTTGCTGGAGCGGCAGTACCCGGACGTATGGGTGACGGGTGAAGTCTCCAACTTCTGCGCTGCCGGCTCCGGCCACCTTTACTTCACCCTCAAGGACAAATCCGCCCAGCTTCGCGCCGTCTGCTTTCGCAACCAGGCGCGCTACCTGAAGTTCAAACCTCAGGACGGCATTTCAGTGGTCGCACGCGGCCACTTAAGCGTTTACGAGGCGCGGGGCGAGTATCAGCTTTACGTTGAGTATCTGGAACCCGCCGGCCTGGGCGCGCTTCAACTTGCTTTCGAACAGCTCAAGCAGAAACTTGCCGCCGAGGGTTTGTTTGATATTACCCGCAAGAAACCTCTCCCCGTGCTTCCGCGGGCCATCGGCGTGGTCACATCACCCACCGGCGCCGTAATTCGCGACATTCTTCGCATCCTCCGCCGCCGCTTCCGGAACATGAATGTGCTGATCTATCCCGTCAAAGTGCAAGGTGAGGGTGCGGCGGAGGAGATTGTTGAGGGCATTAGGCACTTTAACCGCCAGCAGAACGTTGACGTGATGATTGTGGGGCGCGGCGGGGGATCGCTCGAAGACCTCTGGGCTTTCAACGAAGAAGTGGTCGCACGCGCCATTGCCGATTCAGGAATTCCGGTGATATCCGCCGTGGGCCACGAAACAGATTTCACCATCTCGGATTTTGTCGCCGACCTTCGCGCCCCCACTCCCTCTGCTGCCGCGGAGCTTGTGGTCCATCGCAAGCAGGATTTCCTCACCGAACTTGAAAACCGCGCCCGCCGCATGACCCAGATTGTGCGGCTGCAACTCTCCCAGGCTCGCCACCGGCTGACGGAACTGCGAATGCACCACGCCTTCCAGACACTGGCCAGCAGGCTGGCCGAAAGAGCCCAGCGCGTGGATGACGCCGTCGCCTCGCTTGAGCGCTCGATGCGCTCCCGGTTGAATGTGGCGAGGCAGGAATGGCTGCGGACTTCGTCGGGAGTGGTCCGATACGACTTCCGCAGGCTACTGCGTATGAAGCGCAGCGCGCTCGATGACCGGCAGCGGCGATTTGAGACCGAGTTCCGTCGCTTGCTGACCGAGAGGCGCAACCGCCTGGCGCAGGTGGAGGCTATTCTGAAGGAGCGCAGCCCGCTGGCCATCCTTCAGCGGGGTTACTCCATCACCCGCGATGCCGCCGGCAAGATCATTCGGGACGCTGAGGCCGTCGCCCGCGGCGCCGATGTTTCCATTCGTCTGGCGCGAGGAGAACTTGCCGCCACCATCAAGGATAGGAAGTTGTAGCTGATGTTGGTCCAAGCGTGGGCTCAAAACGAAAAGCGGCCGGAGTACGAATCTGCCGCTTGGCAACCGGAGCCGGAACTTGCGCAAGCGCCTCCCCGCTCTGTTTCCTTTGGCGCAAGCACTAAGCTGGTCGGAGCACTCGTTGTATTCGCGGTTGGAGCGATGTTCTGCTTTGTATGCCTGCCATCCCTTAAGCACGCTTACCTGACCTCTTACGGCATCTCAACCAAAGGAACAATTCAACAGCGTTACAGTTTCGAAACCGGCCGCGCGAACCGACGGAACCACTCTTACTACCTCGCTGTGCGATACGACACACCTTCAGGATGGCAATTAGTGCGCGTACAAACAGCCGGAAGCTATTATGCCCGCAGCTTGCAAGGCGAATCTGTCCCCGTGCATTATCTGCGGCAGGCTCCGTCGCAAGTTGTGCTCGACGACGACCGGCCTTACCGGCCGTGGCAAATCCTGGTGGCCCTTGCTTTTGGGGTTACGATGCTGTGGCTTCCGTACTATATGTACAGGAAGATGCGGACCATTGCAGAAGGCGGCATAGTGGTGAAGGGACTGATTACCAAGATCAACCAGCGCCTCAAGAACTGGTATCTAAACGTGTATTATGAATTTCAGGGAGTTCCGTATCAGGGTACAATCGCCGTCAGGGCCAGTCAGGCAAAGCCTGACTGGCGGCCTGGAATGGCAATCACCCTGTTGGCGACGCCCGAGCCTCCCTCCGGTCCCCATCTCCCGCATGTCGCGATGATTTATCCTGCTTCGGAATTCAAGATCATTTCATAGTACGCGCCGGAATCATGCGATCAAGGCTCACGAAAGGATGGCGGACGGTCAGATTCAGATTTTCCTCGGTCCTTGTTTGGTTCCTTATCCAGCGTAAACTGCAACCGCGTCGTTCCACCGGCCAGACTACTGAGCGGCAACCAGCTATTTGTGTAAGGAGTTCCGTTCAGAGAGACCTGCTGCACGTAAGGTCCAGTCCCTGATCCCTCGATAACCAGGGTTCGACCATCAGCAAAACGAACCACGGCTTTTCTGAGCATGGGCGTTCCGAGCACCATGCCACCTACGCCCGGAACCGCAGGGTACATGCCAAGCGCATTCCACACATAAAAGCTGGATGTGGCGCCGAGGTCATCATTCCCTGGAAGACCGCTCGGTGTAGTATTGAATGCTTCTTTGGCAACGCGGCTCACCACCTCTTGCGTCTTCCACGGCATACCCGCAAACACATACGCATAGGGGGTAACAAAATCGGGTTCATTGGATGCGGTGAAACATGCGTCATTAGAACTGTTCTGATTGTCGCAAAAGAACTTATCGAGACGCCCAGCCACCTTCTCATCCCCACCGATCGCGGCAAACTCTTGCGGGTAATCGAAGGGGATCATAAACGTGTATTGGGCCGAGTTGCCTTCCTCAAAACCATACTGTTCTGGCGAAACGCCCCACGTGCTTTGCTTTGGCAGCGAACGCCACACGTCGAAGCCTTCCAAAAATGTGCCGTCTGCATAGCGTGGACGAATCCAACCGGTCGCGGGGTCAAGCAGATTCTTCCAGCTCTGAGACTGCGCCATGAAGCGTTTATACGCCGTAGTATTTCCAATGTTCTTCGCGAACTGTGCAATGGCGAAGTCGGCGTTGGCGTACTCCAAGGTCCGCGATGCAGAGATGGGATCAGTAGCCGGCACATACCCCAACTTCAGATATTCGGCCAAGAACGGCCTTTCTACGTGAAGCAATTGGGGCTTCACAGGCGCCATGTTGATGAGCGGCATAGCACTCGAGCCCTCAGCAGGCTGCGTTCCGCCTTTGATCATGTAGTGCAGCGCAGTCTTGAGGTCAAAATCGCGGGCGCCGAAAGCATAGCCTGACGACAACAAAATGGTGGACGAGTCTCCGCCCATCGCATATGTTGACTCGCTGGCAAGCGGCCACCGCGGCACCCAGCCAGCTTGGACTGAATCGTTAACCAGCGACTGCATCATGTCGCTCTCGCGTTCTTGGACCAGGAGTGATTGCAGCTGCACGGTGCTTCGATAGGTGTCCCAATCGGAAAAGTTTGTGTACTGCGCCTTTTGTCTCGAACCGGCAAGCGAATGCACTTTCCAGTCGAAACCGGTGTAGTCCCCGTTTTCATCGCTGAAAAGAGTCGGAGTAAGCAAGGAATGATATAGAGCGGTAGAGAATATCTTGTACTGTTCCGCGCTCCGGCCTTCAACCGAAACACGCTCCAGAAGCTCAATCCAGGTGCCACGCGCGTGTGAATGCACTTCATCAAAATTCCATCCGGGCAACTCCTTTTCCAGATTCTCAAGCGCGCCTGCCTCGCTGACATACGAGAGCCCGATCTTCATCTGGATCTGGCGGCGATCACCGAAATCAAGCCACGCGCCAGTGTGCTTTCCAATGGCCACACGTTGATTTCTTTGAATCTGGTTGTCCTGCCAGGTATCGAAGCGCTGGTATGGTTGCTGGAACTTTGCTGCTACGTACAGGGTGTAGCGCATTGGACTTCCACAAAAGCCACCTGAAGTCACGGCGCCGGCCAACGCATCGTTGCCAGCGAGTTTAACGCGGCTCCCATAACGTTCACGCCCGACTGGGGGCAGCTCCGGCATATGAACGTCGGTGTCGGCGCTGGCCCCGGTCTTTACCAGCAATGCGGCCTTCATTCCCGGTGGGAATTCGAAACGCGCCATTCCTGCGCGCTCAGCAACGGTCAACTCAACCTTGGTGCCATTCGGCAAAGTCACCGCGTAGTAACCGGGGTGAGCCTCCTCAGTGTGGTGATCGAAGGCCTGTACAAACTGTACGTAGGGGGTGTGATCCTCTCCTGGGCTCCTTCGCAGCTCCTCACTCCATGGAAGGATGGGCACATCAGAACCGGTGGGGCAACCTGCTCCGCTGAGGTGCGTGAGGCTAAATCCATAGATCATCCTATCGCTGCTAAAATAGTAGCCCCCATTAGTTGTGCTTGGGCCCCACTGGATCATTCCAAACGGCATTGACGCAGCCGGCGACGTAAGTCCTCCGCCAGCGGTCCCAATGAACGGGTCTACGGCGTCGTAAAGGCTGCCGGTTTGTGCGAATGCCGGGCTGTAAAGCGCAAATGCCGATAGAAGTGCTGCGATTCGAAGAATCATACGATTTGACATGCCTCCAATTTGGACGTAGACAATTCCCGGACGCCAAGGAAGAACCGCTAAAGCTTGTATCCAATCTTGCGCAGAAAATCTTTGCGGAATTTGATGTCGGCTTCGGTTTCGATGCCCCGAGTTTTCACACCGTCGACGACGCCGAGGATACCGCGGCCCTGCTCGGTTTCGGCGACAACGACGTCGACGGGATTCGCCGTAGCGCAGAAAACGCGGCACACTTCCGGGACGTTTTTGATGGTGTTCAGGATGTTGATAGGAAAGCCGCCATCCATGAAGATGATGAAGCAATGGCCGCAAGCGAGCGCCAGGGCGTTTTTCTGCGCGAGTTCGATCAGCCGCTGGTCGTTGCCGGCGTAACGCACTAGCGCGGGGCCGGACGACTCGCAGAATCCAATCCCGAACTTCATTCCGGGGACGGTTTGAACAATGGCCTCGTGCAGGTCTTCGATAGTTTTGATGAAATGCGATTGGCCGAGGATGAAATTCATGTCGGCAGGCTTTTCGATGGTGACAGTTTTAAGCTCCATCCGCAGATCCTCCGCAGATTACACAGATTACACAGATTACACAGATTACACAGATTACGCAGATTTTACTCCTCAGACACTTTAAGGACAGCAAGAAAAGCTTCTTGCGGGATATCGACACGCCCCACGCGCTTCATGCGCCTCTTGCCTTCCTTCTGCTTTTCGAGCAGCTTGCGCTTGCGCGTGATGTCGCCGCCGTAACACTTGGCGAGAACGTTCTTCCGCATGGGCGGGACGTTTTCGCGAGCGATCACCCTTGACCCGATGGAGGCCTGAAGCGCGACTTCGAAGAGCTGGCGGGGAATGAGCTTCCGCATTTTCCCGCAAAGGACGCGGCCGCGCGCAAACGCCTGATCGCGGTGGCTGATGAACGAAAGAGCGTCGACAGGCTCACCGGCCACCAGGAAATCCACCTTCACCAGGTCCGAAACCCAGAAGCCCGCAATGTGATAGTCGAGCGAGGCATAGCCGCGGGAAACGGACTTCAGCCGGTCGTAAAAGTCCAGCACGATTTCGTTGAGGGGAAGCTCGTAGGTAAGCAGCACGCGCTTTGGCGAGACGTATTCGAATCCCTTCTGCACGCCCCGCTTCTCCTCGAGTAACTTGAGGATGCCGCCCAGGTATTCATCCTGGGTAAAGATTCGCGCCAGAAGAATGGGCTCTTCAACCTTCTCGATGTCGCCGGCGGCTGGAAACTTGGTGGGCGTGTGCACATCCAGCACCTCACCCGCCTTGGTGGTGACTCGAAAGCGGACGCTTGGGGCGGTGGTGATCAGGTCGAGATTGAACTCGCGCTCCAGCCGCTCCTGCACGATTTCCATGTGCAGCAGCCCAAGGAAACCGCAGCGAAAGCCGAAACCCAAAGCCTCAGAGTTCTCCGGCTCGTAAAAAAGCGAGGAGTCATTCAGCCGCAGCTTCTCGAGTGCGTCGCGCAGGGCCTCGTAGCCGCTGGCGTCCACGGGGTAAAGCCCTGCGAAGACCATGGGCTTGATTTCCTCGAAGCCCGGAAGCGGCGCTGCGGCGGGTCGAGTGTCGTCGGTAATGGTATCGCCGATACGCGTATCCGAGATGCGCTTGATATTGGCGATGACGAAACCGACTTCTCCCGCCTCGAGGCGTTCCACGCGGACCGGCTTCGGAGTCAGCACACCCAGTTCCTCAACCGTGTAGACCTGGTTGTTGGACCAGAGGCGAATCCGCATTCCAACCTTCAAAGTACCTTCGACGATGCGGCTGAGAACCACCACACCACGATAGGGGTCAAACCAGGAATCGAAGATCAGCCCCCGGAGAGGCTCTTCCGGCGAACCGCGCGGCGCGGGGACGCGCGCCACGATGGCCTCCAGCACCTCATCCACGCCGATGCCCTGTTTGGCACTGATCAGCAGAGCCTCGCTGGGATCGAGCGCCAGAGCGTGTTCGATTTGCTGCTTGGTGGCCTCAACATCCGCGCCCGGAAGGTCGATTTTGTTGATGACCGGGATGATCGCCAGGTTGCCGCTGAGGGCGAGTTGGGCATTGGCCAGGGTCTGCGCCTCGACTCCCTGTGAAGCATCAATCACCAGGACTGCGCCTTCGCAAGCGGAAAGGCTCCGCGAAACCTCGTAGGAGAAGTCGACATGGCCGGGCGTGTCGATGAGGTTCAACTGGTACTCATTCCCATCGCGAGCGCGGTAGTGGAGGCGGACGGCGTGCGCCTTGATCGTAATACCTCGCTCGCGCTCGAGGTCCATGGAATCGAGCACCTGGTCAGACATTTCCCGTTTGGTAAGGGCGCCAGTAATCTCCAGCACGCGGTCGGCCATGGTGGACTTGCCGTGATCAATGTGGGCGACAATCGAAAAGTTACGAACGTAACGCGCGTCCGTCATAAGCCAACCACTTCCGTGGTCCCAGGTATGCTTCGAATCGAGGCGAGACTCACCCTGCAGCCACAGCGGCAGAAAACTGATTTTGGATTTTAGATTTTGGATTTCGGATTAAGATCCTTGTGCGGCTCCTCTCTCCGTTCAAACCAAAATCGCAAATCCAAAATCCAAAATGCACGACCCCTTCGGAATCTAACATCCGAAATGTTGTAGGTCAATGATTTTGCGGCACGCGCGGCGTCGCAAATGGCCGAAGACTAAGCCGGATCCGCAATTTGCGTCTGGACTTCGTGGGCAGTGAGACCACATACTATGTCGCGGAGATTCTCTTCAATGAGTATCGGGGGACTCAACATGGCTTTCGAGAACTTACTCTACGAAAAGCGAAATGGTATCGGCTATGTGACTATCAACCGCCCCGAGAAGTTAAACGCCCTGAACCGGAAACTAATGGAAGAGCTGTTCGAGTGTTTTCAGGATATTAAACGGGATGAGGAAGTGCGCGTCGTCATTCTCACCGGGGCCGGTGAAAAGGCTTTTGTTGGAGGCGCAGACATCAACGAACTGGCGGTTCAAACGGCTGTGGAAGGCAAAGAGATGTCCGTTCGCGGCCAGGAGATTCTGGACTTGATCGAGAATCTGGGCAAGCCGGCGATTGCAGCTATCAATGGATTTGCTTTGGGTGGAGGCTGCGAACTCGCCATGGCATGCACGCTGCGTGTGGCTTCGGAGAGCGCGCGCCTCGGACAGCCGGAGGTAAAACTAGGACTGATCCCGGGCTATGCCGGAACACAACGCCTGCCGCGCCTGGTCGGCAAAGGACGAGCCCTTGAGATGCTGCTGACCGGCGATCCCGTCGGCGCGTCGGAAGCCTACCGCATCGGCTTGGTAAACCAGGTAGTCCCGGCGCAGGACCTCATCGCCACGGCGGAAAGACTCGCGCAAAAGATTACCGCCAATGCGCCACTTGCCGTAAAGTTCGTGCTGGAAGCGGTGAACCACGGAGCGGAAATGCCCGAAGCCGAGGGCCAGTTCCTGGAGGCCACGCTTTTCGGTCTGTGCAGTACGACGGCTGACATGAAGGAAGGCACTCGCGCGTTTCTGGAAAAGCGGCCGACAAAATTCACCGGCAAGTAGTCCCGCTTCGGCACTCGAAATTCGAAAATCGACACTGATGCCCATTTTCGATTTTCGAATTTCGCTCTTCCCATGGGATCACGCAGAAAATCCCGCGAATTCGCCATGCAGATGCTCTATCAGTGGGAGATCTGCGGGTACACTCCCGCCCAGGTGCAAGCGAGCTTCTTCGCCAACAATAGAGCGGCTGCCGAAGTCGAGGCTTATGCGCGCGACCTCTTCGAAGGCGCCGTAAACGATCTCGACCGGCTCGACGGGCTGGTTCGTGAGCGTGCCGAAAACTGGCGTCTGGAGCGCATGGCAGCCGTTGACCGCAACATCCTCCGCGTAGCCCTGTGTGAACTGCTCCACCACCCGGAAACCCCGCCTGTCGCAGTGATCAATGAGGCGCTGGAGATCGCGCGGCGTTTTTCGGGAGAGGGGTCTGTCGAGTTCGTCAACGGCGTGCTCGATGGCATTCGCAAGAAGCTTCCAGCACTTGAGCCACCGTCCAAATAAGTAGGTACCCATCCATCCCTGGACGGATGTCATTCCGAGCGCAGCGAGGAATCTCGCCCTGCGCAAAGGTGGATCGAAGCTCAAGGGGGACCAGTGTGTGGAAGAAAGGATCAGAGCAAGATTCCTCGCTGCGCTCGGAATGACAACGCTGAGGGCTGACACAATCGGGGCTACAACTGCCTCCGCGAAAACGCTTCTATCTCGACAAGCAAAGCTTTTACCTGCTCGGGTGAGGGGGCCTCAGCATAGAGACGGAGGATGTTCTCCGTACCCGAGGCGCGCACCAGGAGCCAGGCGGAGTTGCCAAAGCGCATTTTGGCTCCGTCCAAGTCGTCAACCGAGGTTACCTTCAGTCGGGCAATGCGTTTGATCTTGTTCTGCGCTACCAGACGAACAATGCGCTGGGCAACGTCTTTATCGATTTCCAGGTCGATCCGCCCGTAGAAGTGGGGACCGAATTCCTGGGTTAACTCCTGGACCAACTCTCCGAGTGTTCGGCCTCCGTCCGCCATCACCTGCGCCAGGAGCAGGGAATTCAAGACTCCGTCGCGCTCAGGCAGGTGTCCCTTGATGCCAATTCCGCCGCTTTCTTCGCCACCGATCAGCACGTCGTGGGTGAGCATCAACTCGCAGATGTACTTGAATCCGATGGGAGTGACGTGCAAAGGAAGGCCGTATTTTCGCGCGAGCTTAGTCACCATCTCGGTGGTGGAAAATGTTTTCACCACCTCTCCGCGCAGCCCCAAGTCTCCTGCGAGGTGCTTCAGCAGGATCGAAAAAATCTTGTGGGAATCGATAAAAGCACCACTCCGGTCCACGGCTCCCAGCCGGTCAGCGTCGCCGTCGGTGGCGAAACCGGCATCGTAACCGCCATCGAGAACAGCCTGCCGAAGCTGCTCGATGTGAGGTTCGATGGGCTCAGGATTCATGCCCGGGAAAAGCGGATTGTGCTCTCCGTGGATCTCCCGATAAGGAATACCCGCCTCATCAAAAAGCCGGGCCAGGCACCCACGCGCGGCGCCAAACATCGGGTCGATCGCAAACCGCCGGCCTGACGACCGGATTCGATCGAGATGGACGAAGCTCTTGAGTCGTTCCAGATAGGGGCTCACCAAGTCCACGGTCTGAATGGGAGCCGGTCGACGTTTGTGAAGACGTCGCCCTGAACGATCCAGGCGGTGAAGATGGATTTCAATCCTCCGCATGATGGAGGGCGCCGCCGAGCCCCCGTAGAGGGCCTTGAACTTCACCCCATTCCAGCGATAAGGATTATGGCTGGCCGTGATCATGATTGCGCCGGACGTATGCCTCGCCACCACAGCATAGCTGACTGCGGGCGTAGGCGTGGCCCTGTCAGCCAGCAGCACGGGAATGCCGGAAGCTGCCACCACCTCACTGGCGCGCTGCGCAAACTCCGCGGAAAGAAAGCGAGTGTCGTAGCCCACCACGAGGCCCTTGGCCGGGTCGCCCTCCTCGCGGACATACTGGGCGATGGCTTCGGTCACGCGCTGCAGGTTCGCAAAGGTAAAATCCTTCGCGATTTCACCACGCCATCCATCCGTGCCGAACTTAATCTTATCCAGCATACGCTACAGCAAATCGTGCCGGCCCAGGCGAACGAGTTCCTGAACTGCTTTTCCCACATCCTGCGAGCGGTCCCGCGCGCAAATCAGCAACGCGTCATCAGACTCGACGATGATCGAATCTTGAACCCCGATCGTGACCACAAACTTCCTTGGCGAAACCACCATATTCCCACGCGAATCAATGCTCAGGCTGGCGCGGGGCCTGACGTTCTTCTGCGAGTCCTGATTGCTCAACTGGTAGGCGACGGCCCAGCTACCCACGTCATTCCATCCAATGTCAGCGGGCAGGGCATAGATATTCGAGACCTTCTCCATGAGCGCGTAGTCAATGGATATCTTTTGGAGATCGGGGAAAAGCTGGTGAAAGGCGCGCGAGCGGACTCCGCCGGCGTCGGCGATCTGCCCCAACTGGCTCGCCATCACCGGCTGGAAACGCTGGAAGTTTTCGATCAGGGTCGAAGCCCTCCAAATGAACATGCCGCCGTTCCAGAGATAGCGTCCCGAGGAAATATAACGGCGCGCGACAGCAGCCGTCGGCTTCTCTGTGAAGCTCTCCACTCGGAATACTTCGTGCCCTGCCACTTTACCTTCGCGCCGGCCCAGGCGAACATATCCGAAGCCGGTTTCGGGCCGAGTGGGCGTCAGGCCCAGGACCACGGAACGCCCGGCCGTAGAAGCCACTCGGCATGCCGAACCCAGAAGCCGCCGAAAAGCCGCCGTCTTTGTGACGATATGATCCGCGGACAACACCACCATTAGTCCCTTGGGGTCACGCCGGGCAATCTCATAGGCGGCGACTCCCAGGGGGGGAGCGGTATCCCGCGATGCCGGCTCGCCCACAATTTGACTGGAAGGGATATGAGGCAAAAGCCGCCGAACCTTCTTCAATATCGCTTTGCTGGTGAAGATGTAGACATGGTCTAACGGGATGACAGGCTGGATACGCGCGACGGTTTGTTCCAGTAGCGAATCACGGCCCAAGAAAGTCAACAACTGCTTAGGGTATTTGCGGCGGCTGAGAGGCCAAAAGCGCGTCCCGCTGCCTCCAGCCATGATTACGACGTAGGCATGTTTGAATACTCGGTTCTTAGCCATGCTCACAAATCAAACACGACTTTCTCCACCTGTTCGGGGGGAATGTGGCGAGCCGCAAGCGGGCGGCGGAAGTCCTCAATGAGATTAGGAACATAAAACTTCAGGAAGCGGCTTTCCTCTTGAGGCACGAACCGGTAGGCTCCTGCCGCCGGGGGTATGATCCACGTCTCTCCGGTCCGATAACCCAGCCAGCCCACCGCGTTCTCGACGCGGCCCTCGCCTTCAAGGACGGAATAGACTTCCACTCGCTCCGACGAGCTTGCAAAATTGGCCGTCTTCCGAAGGAATATCTCTTCGAGCGCGAAATGACGGCAAGCCATGACGTACCGCCTTGTGCCGAAGGGCTCCTGAAATTCCCACCGCGGAATGTCCCGGCGCGGGAGCAAGCCTTCCTGGATAACGTCCAGACCTTTCGTTAGATGAAGAGGCCGGGGCTTCGCATCCAGTCCAATTCTCCCAAAGTCGTCCAGGCGATAGGTCAGGTCTGAATTTTGTTCGACCTCGAACAGGATCAGCCCTGGACCCAGTGCATGCACGGTGCCGGCTGGAATGAATACGGCCTCGCTGGTTTTGGCCCGGTGGCAGTGAAGGAGTTGCTTCGACGTTCCCTTTTCGAATGCTGCTTTGAGTGCCTCCTTCGTGACCCCCGGCTTTACAGCCAGAAGGAATTCCGCGTCGGGATCGGCCTCAAGGATGTACCACATTTCGGACTTGCCGGCATTACCCGGATCGTGGACGCGCGCGTACTCATCATCCGGATGAACCTGCACGGATAGCCAGTCACTCGTGAAGATATACTTGGCGAGCAACGGAAAACGTGTACCCTTCCACGAGCGCCCATGGAGTTCGGGTCCAAACTGTTCGGAAGCCTCGGCCAGCGTAAGACCTGCGATGGGGCCGTTCAGAAACCGGGAAGCGTCATCTGTAGCCCAGACTTCTCCGATCAATTGGCCGGGTCGCGTGGCGCTCACTGCGATCCCAGTCTTCCTGGAGGCCGGAGAGTCTGACTCTTTCGGCCACGGATAGATGGGCGAGAGATCCTCGCGGCCCCAGAGTTTTGGTTTGAAGGCAGTTGAGAGTTGAAGAGGTGTATTCAGGGTCAGCATGATCAGGTCAGAGTTTGGAGAAGAATGCGGCCATACGTCGTAAACCCTCATCAATGTGTTCTAGAGAGGTTGCGTATGAAAGGCGAAAGTGTTCTTGTGTTCCAAAGGCAGTACCGGGCACCACGGCAACGTGCGCCTCCTCCAAGAGCCGTTCCGCCAGCACGGATGTGTCTCCCAACCCGTCCTTCTTCAGGTAATACCCGACATTCGGGTAGGCGTAAAAGGCGCCGTGCGGAGGAACGCAACGGATGCCGGGTATAGATTGCAGTCCCTCGATCACCCGATCCCGGCGGTGACGGTACTCGGTACGCATCATCTCCACGTGGACTTGTGGTCCCTCAACGGCCGCCAGCGCAGCCTTCTGGGCGATGGAAGTGGGGTTCGAGGTCGAGTGGCTCTGGAGCTTCAGCATGTTGGCCAAAAGTCTTTTCGGGCCAAGGGCAAATCCAACTCGCCATCCCGTCATGGCATAAGTCTTGGAAAAGGAGTCGACAATCAGCAGGTGTTCCCGCTCCCTCGCGGACCCGAGAGAGAAGGGCTTGCGGCCGTCATACAAGAAATGGCAATAGCATTCGTCGGAAATCAGAAGCACGTTGTGACGGATGGCCAGCGCCAGAATTTTCTCCATTTCCCCTGGAGGAACCACAGCGCCGGTGGGATTGCAGGGAGAATTGACGATCACGAGCTTGGTCTTGGGAGTGATCAGCTTTTCGATGCCCTTGGCGTGGATGGCAAAGTTCTCACTCTCGCTGGTCTCCAGCAGGACGGGCTTGCCGCCCGCGTACTTGATGATCTCCAGGAAAGTAACCCAGTGGGGGACAGGTAGGATGACCTCATCGCCATCGTTCAGTGCTGCGGACATCGCCTCAAAGATGGCCTGCTTCCCTCCCACCGTCACCAGGCACTCCTCAACCTTGTAGTTCGATCCGTAGTCTTTCGCGTGTTTCTCCACCAGGGCTTCCCTCAGCTCTCGGATCCCGCCCGTGGCAGTGTATTTCGTGAAATCTTCTTCAATCGCTTTGATGGCTGCTTTCTTGATGTGGTCAGGAGTGGTGAAATCCGGCTCACCCGCGCCAAAGTCCGCCAGCTTCGCATCCCGGACCTTCAGTTTTTCAGCCTTTTGCAGGACAGTTGCGATAGTCGAAACCGAAATCCGGGAAATGCGCTCGGAAAGCTGCATTCCAATCTCCCTTAAACTTTATTTTGAAAAACCCGTTGATGAAGCCGATCCTCGACCAGAGGGGGAACCAAGCCCTTTACTGATCCCCCGTTCTGGAAAATCTCCCGGACAAGCCGCGAGCTGAGGTAGGTGTAGGACTCTGCGGGGACCAGAAAGACAGTTTCGAGGCTGGGCTCGAGTTTGCGGTTCATAATTGCCATCTGGAGTTCGTACTCGTAGTCCGTAAATGCGCGGATGCCACGCAGGATCACCCCTGCCTTCTTTTGTTTTGCGTAGTCAACCAGCAGCCCGCCAAACGTGTCCACGGAAACGTTGGGCATCCCACGAGTGGCTTCTTGCAGCATCTCCACGCGCTCCATGACCGTGAAAAGCGGGAGTTTGTCCGGGTTCGTTAAGACCGCAACAATCAGGCCTCTAAAGATGTGCCGGGCCCGCTCGATGAGATCGAGATGGCCGTTGGTGATCGGATCGAAAGATCCAGGGTAAATAGCTAGACTTTCGGACATAAACTATCTGGGGAACGGCGGCCGCAAGGCTTCGACCCGCAAAGAAATATTCTAACGTTCACCCCAAGATCTTGCAAATGATAAAATCCTCGGTAAGGTGAAACTTAGAGCCTCTGCCATTCTTGTGGTGCGGTCTGGCGTTATTCATCGGCGGCTGTCCAAAGCGGCAAGGCCCCCACGCGAATCGTGTACGTGCCTTCGCCACCACCGGCGGCGGCGCAGGCTTCCGCCACAGAAACGCCATCAATGGTAATTGAAGAGGCGGCGCCGCCCGAACCCCCGGCGACTTCGCCTCAACCGGCCTCCCGTCCTGAGCCGGCGCGCCGGCCGCGGCGCGTGCTGCGCACGGAACCACCAGCCGGAGAGACCGAAAACACACCTGAAACCACTGAGCCGCCACCAACTCCCCAGGTGCCCTCTCTGGAACCGCGCGAGAGTTCTGCCGAGGAAGCTGCTCTGCGACGCCAAATTCAAGACTTGCAGCATGATGTCCGCCGGCGAATCGCTAAACTGAGCCGAGCGAGAGCCCTCCGGCGCAGACCGCAAAACACTCGACGATGCGCGCACATTCTTTGAGCAGTCCACTCGGGCTTTGAGTGAAGGGGACCTCCAACGCGCACTTAACCTGGCGCGCAAGGCCTCTCTACTCGTCTCGGCGCTCGAACGGTAATGCGACCCCGTGTGAACGCCAACTTGGCGCCCGTGCCGCAAAATAACCGCATGGAAGTCTCGGAGGGGAGGGCTGTCGAACAGTTATCCAGCAACTTTGATCTGCGTACTCCACTATCCAGGAAGCGACTTATCATTCCCAATCCATTTTGTATGCGCCCAGCACCCATGATGCGCCCAGGATCCTTTGGCGAAATCGTGGTCTGCGGCCGCGACCGCTTCACGATCGACTACTCCTCGCGATCAGCGCAGAGTTGGGCCGTCTCGAACTCTTCGGCTCTTTTGCTTCGAACCACCGAACACCCTCGGAGTTTCTGGAAAACGAAACTTTGCACTGGCTCGCTGTATTCCCGCTGCGAGGAAGGGTCATTGACAAACCGAAAGGGCCAGAGTGGCTGGTGCTCTGGCCCTTGGTTTTCCTCGTCAAGATCCTGCCGTCACTTGACCTTCGTGGCGACGGGCACGATCTGGGCAATTTCCCGTTCCTCGGGTGCGGTGAGGTATTTGGGGTGTTGTGGTGCGTACTCGAGGACCATTCCCAGTTCGGGGAGGTTTAAAGCGCGGATCGTACCCCCCACCACGCTCAACTCCGCCTGGCCGGAGTAGTTCTCGCCGTGGGCCGTGGCCAAAACCATACCCACGTTCTTGCCTCCGCGCCGGATGCGCAGCGCGCAATTCGTGCGCACGCTGTCCAGCGTGAACGAGTAGTCGCCCGCCGGCAATGTAGCCTGTCCCCAGCGAGCTTCGAACGGTAGGGTAAACTTTCCTTGCAGCGTCTGTGCACTTGCGTGTCCCGCGTTGAAGCAGACTGCCAACAGCGCCAGCCCCAACAACCTAACTAGTGTCGAACTTTGTATCCATTTCATGATGTTTCTCCTTTTTCCTTTTTTGGTTTCTGGGGCAACACTGTCTTGCCCTCACCCTATAAGGCGGAAATGCCGCTCGAAAACTGTCATGGGGGTGAAAGATTCTCATCGGGCCAGCGGCGGTGGGGAGGAAACGCGTGGAAAACCCCGGCCAGATGTGATAGCTTGCAGTTGGCGGAATTCCCTCTACAAGCGGTTGCACGATGGAGCGGTCAGCTCACGAGATCACACGCCTGTTGCAGGCTTGGAGCGAAGGAGAGCAGAGCGCGCTGGAGCGCCTCATCCCTCTGGTTTACCGGGAGCTGCACCGCCTGGCTCGCCACTACATGGCGGGCGAGCAGCCCGGCCACACACTTCAGGCCACCGCCCTGCTGAACGAAGCCTACCTCCGGCTGGTCGATTCCCCCCCTCTAGGCTGGCAGAACCGCGCCCACTTCTTCGCCGTCAGCGCGCAGGTAATGCGGCGCATTCTGGTGGATTGGGCGCGTTCACGTCAGGCCCAGAAGCGGGGTGGCGAAGCGCGGCCGCTGGAGTTGGAGGAAGCGCTGGTGGTGGTGGATGCGCCGGGGGCGGACTTGGTGGCCCTGGATGAGGCCCTAAAAGCTCTGGCGGCATTAGACCGGCGAAAGTGTGAGGTGGTGGAGTTGCGCTTTTTTGGCGGTTTGAGTGTAGAGGAGACGGCGGAAGTGCTCAAGGTTTCGCCGGAAACGATCATGCGGGACTGGAAGTCGGCCAAGAGTTGGCTGCGGCGTGAGCTGAGCAAGGAGAAGCCGGATGGAGCCTGAGCGTTGGCGGGAAATCGGGCGCTTGTATCACGCCGCACTGGAGCGTGAAGAGGGGGAGAGGGCTGCCTTTGTGAAGGAGGCTTGCGCCGGGGATGAGGGCCTGCGGCGGGAAGTGGAAACGTTGCTGGCTCAAAAGGAGGACGAAGGCGACGGTTTCCTGGAAGGCGGGGCGCTGGAGGTAGCAGCCCGAGCGCTGGCTGAGGATCGAGGGGAGGCAACGAAGGCGGCTGGCCAGGAGGCTCTGCTGGCGGGTCGAACGATCTCGCATTTTCGTGTGCTGGAGAAGCTGGGCTTCGGGGGCATGGGCGTGGTCTACAAGGCCGAGGACACCCAGCTCGGCCGGATGGTAGCGCTCAAGTTCCTGCCGGAGGACTTAGCCAAGGATCATCAGGCCCTGGAGAGGCTCAAGCGCGAGGCGCGGGCGATTGCCGCGCTGAATGACTCGCATATCTGCCAGATCTACGAGGTCGGTCCCAACTATCTGGTGATGGAGTACATCGAGGGCGAAACTCTCGCGGCCCGCATCAAGAAAGGGCCGCTGCCAGTCGATCAGGCGCTGCCGTACGCCATCCAGATGGCCGGCGCGCTCGACGCCGCGCATCGAGTCGGTATTACGCACCGCGATCTAAAGCCGGGCAACGTGATGGTCACAAAAAGCGGCGCCAAGCTGCTCGACTTCAGGCTGGCCAAGGTGATCGAAGCCGAGGTTCCCGGCGAGAGCATGACCGCGGCCACCGCAGGCGCGGCTCACACCCAAACCGGCATGGCGCTCGGGACCCTCGGCTACATGAGCCCGGAGCAGTTGCGCGGACTCCGTGTCGATCACCGGACAGACCTCTTCTCGTTCGGCTTGGTCCTCTACGAGATGGTCAGTGGGCAGCGGCCCTTCACCGGAAGCTCGACGATCGACGTCGCCGACGCGGTCCTGCACGCGCAACCGCGCGACCTCGGTGACACGCCGGTGCCAGGACAGCTCAAGTCCCTAATCTGGAAGCTTCTCGAGAAGGACCCAGCGAATCGCTACGGAAGCGCCGAAGAGGTACACAGAGAGCTGAAAGCATTGGAAGCCCCGCTGGCGCCGGCGCGGCCGGCGGGGGTCTCGAGAAACGCATGGCTCGCCGTCGGCGTTGCGGCCGTAGTGGCCAGCACCGCAATCGCCTGGCTCTGGCACCGCTCGTCCCGCGAGCGTTGGGCGCTAGAGACGGCAACACCCGAGATCGCGCGTTTAGTGGACGCGGGCGAGTATGTCAAGGCAGCGGCGCTGACACAGGAGGCGCGCGCCGTCCTCCCCAATGATCCAACGATCGAGAAGCTCTGGACGCGTTCGACGGGAGAGGTGTCGATCACCAGCGTGCCTTCCGAGGCCGACGTTTCCATCCGGCCCTATCGCGGAGATCCGAATTCTTGGCACAGTCTCGGGAACACTCCGCTGAAGAACGTCCGGGTGCCGAGGAACGACTACGTCTGGCGAGTTGCCAAGCCCGGGTTCGCCCCAATGTTCATCATCCAACCCTCTTCCTTAACGACGAGTTTCAAGCTCTGGCCGGAGCACACGGTCCCGGCGGGTATGGTCGTTGTTAAGGGCGGCAGCCAGATTACCCTCGGGTGGCCGTTCGGAGATGCACCAAGACTCTCACTCGACGACTTCCTCATCGACCAACACGAAGTGACCAACGAGGAGTACAAGAAGTTCGTCGACTCGGGGGGCTACCAGAAGCGCGAGTTCTGGACAGAGCCCTTCGCAAGAGATGGGCGAACGATTCCGTGGCCAGAGGCGGTCGCTTTCTTCCGTGATGCGACGGGCCGCCCGGGCCCTGCGGCGTGGGAGGTTGGCGGCTTTCCGAAGGGGCTGGAAAAGCATCCTGTTGCGGGCGTGAGCTGGTACGAAGCGGCAGCGTACGCCCGGTTTGCCGGCAAGAGTCTGCCGACTGTCTATCACTGGACCTGTGCCGCGCAGACGTTCCTCGCACGGCTGATCGTTGCGGGAAGCAATTTCTTGGGCACGGAAACCGTGCCGGTCGGCGGCGCTGGCGCGCTGAGTGGATTCGGTACGACCGACATGGCCGGAAACGTGAAGGAGTGGTGTCTGAACGAAAGCTCGGCAGGCAAGCGATTTATTCTCGGCGGCGGTTTCGGAGAGCCGGCGTACATGTTCAATATGACGGATGAACGATCCCCATGGGAACGTCGGGCCAACTTTGGCTTCCGCTGTGTCAAGCTCGCTTTGCCTCCGTTGCCAACTGCTACCGCAAGACTGGAGTTCGCCACGCGCGACGTGTGGAAAGACAAGATTGTCTCCGACGAGGTCTTCGCGGCATACAAGGGTCTCTACGCCTATGAGCAAACCGATTTGAACGCGCGTGTGGAAGAGACACAATCAACGGAAGACTGGACGCGGGACAGGGTCAGCTTCGAAGCGGCCTACGGCAACGAGCGCGTGACCGCTCACCTCTTTCTGCCGAAGAATTTTGCACCGCCGTTCCAGACGGTGGTCTACTTTCCCGGCGCGAGCGCTTTCCTTCAGGACCATTTCAACCCTTTATCATACGCTCGCGGATCGATCGAGCGCGGTTATCAGATTGAAGGAAACATGGATTTCCTTTTGAGAAGCGGGCGGGCCGTGATGGTCCCGATCTATAAGGGCACTTTCGAACGGCGAGACGACCTGAAACCTGGCGGTCCCGGTGCTAATCCGCCATCTTTATGGCGCGACCATATGATCATGTGGTCGAAGGATGTGGGCCGATCCCTCGACTACCTCGGGACACGACGGGATATCAACAGCACGAAGATCGCCTACCTCGGCTTCAGCACCGGGGGTGGGATCGCGCCGGTCCTCCTGGCGATCGAGGGACGTTTCAAGGTAGCGGTCCTCTCGTCCGGGGGCTTTTTTTCCCGCCGTCCTCTGCCAGAAGCTGACGGAATCAACTTCGTGACGCACGTCAGGATCCCCGTGCTTATGCTAAACGGTCTGTACGATGACTTATTCCCGGTAGAGTCGGCACAAATTCCAATGTTCACCCGCTTCGGGACACCTGACAAAGACAAGAAGCATGTGAAATACAATGCTGGGCACGGCGGCTTGCCTCAAGCAGAGGAAGTCCGTGATACCCTGGATTGGCTGGACAAGTATCTGGGGCCAGTCCGGCACTAAAGCAAGTCTGCCCAAGGTGCGCTCATGGCGACCTGCGTGCTTACTTAACGCCGCCGCTGGGCGAGTATATCGCCGGGAAATATGTTGACGCGGAGCGCTTGCTGGCGGCTGCTTATGCTGGACGATGGCAGGAGGTGACGGCGGGCTGGCAGCAGCTTGGCGGCGGGTTCCGTGGCGATATTGCCTTCACTTGGACAAAACAATGGCAAAAACGCTGGGAGAGAAAAACGGGCGCCCGGCAGTAAGTGCTGGTGATGATAAGCTGCAGAAAACATTGGAAGCCTCGCTGGTGCCGGGGCGGCCATCGAGGGCCTCGGGAAACGCATGGCTGGCCTTCGGCGTTGCGGCCGTAGTGGCCAGCACTGCAATCGGCTGGCTCTGGCACCGCTCGTCCCGCGAGCGTTGGGCGCTCGAGACGGCAACACCCGAGATCGCGCGCTTAGTGGACGCTGGGGAATTTGTGAAGGCCGCCGCGCTAACGCGGGAGGCCCGCGCCGTCCTCCCCAATGATCCAACGATCGAGAAGCTCTGGACGCGCTCGACGGGAGAGGTGTCGATCACCAGCGTGCCTTCCGAGGCCGACGTTTCCATCCGGCCCTATCGCGGAGATCCGAATTCTTGGCAGAGTCTCGGGAACACTCCGCTGAAGAACGTCCGAGTGCCGAGGAACGATTACGTCTGGCGTCTCGTCAAGCCCGGATTCGCTCCCACGTTTCTTATTGGCCGGCCGCCCGGCGTGGCTCAGCCCGGTGCACGTTCCGGCTTCGATCTGACGTTGAAGCTTCGTCCTGAGGAAAGCGTTCCGCCCGAGATGCTCGTTGTGACCGGCGGAACGGTCGGCCTCCAGTACCCCATGACCCAGGCTCCGACAGCGGAAATCGACGACTTCCTCATCGACCAACACGAAGTGACCAACGAGGAGTATAAGAAGTTCGTCGACGCCGGGGGTTACCAGAAGCGCGAATTCTGGAAACAGCCGTTCGTCAAGGACGGGAAAACGATCTCATGGGAAGAGGCGATTGCTTCCTTCCTTGATGCGACGGGGCGTCCGGGTCCGGCGACGTGGGAGGGCGGTAGCTACCCGAAAGGCATGGAGCAACATCCGGTGGCCGGAGTCAACTGGTACGAGGCAGCGGCGTACGCCGAGTTCGCAGGCAAGAGCCTTCCCACCGCGTACCACTGGATGCAGGCGTCGCAAGCAGCGGACTACACCCCAGTGATCACTCCCGGAAGCAACTTTCGAAGCGAAGGAACCCAGCCGGTTGGAAGTGCTAGTGCCCTGAGCGGCTTTGGCACCACAGATATGGCGGGCAACGTGAAGGAGTGGTGCCTCAACGAGGGGCGCGATGGCAAGCGCTTCATCCTCGGCGGGGGCTTCGGCGAGCCTCCATACATGTTCAATTTCTCCGACGAGCAGTCCCCATGGGATCGCCGGTCGAACTTCGGCTTTCGCTGCGTCAGACTGGACTCGCCACCCACCGCTGTGGCGACAGCGCACATCGAGGTTGCCACTCGCGACTACTCGAAGGGAAAGCCCGTCTCTAACGATGTTTTCAAGGCCTACACGGCATTGTATGCGTACGATAAAGGGGAACTGAACGCGCGAGTAGAAGAGACGGAGACAACGGAAAGCTGGAGGCGGGAGAAGGTCAGCTTTGACGCGGCCTACGGTCACGAGCGCGTGATCGCTCAACTCTTTCTGCCCAGGCACGGCACGCCGCCGTTCCAGACGGTCGTGTACTTTCCAGGTGCGTATGCCACGTTGGACGACAAGCTCGATCTGGCGGCCGCCGAATCCTCGGACCCCGTGGACTTCGTGCTGAAAAGCCGCCGGGCGCTGATCTTTCCCATCTACAAGGGTACCTATGAGCGGCGGGATGGCTATGTGCCCGGTGGCAAGCCGCCGGCCTTTTTCCGGGACCACGTGATCGCGTGGTCGAAAGACCTGGGCCGATCACTCGATTACCTCGAGACGCGAAAGGACATCGACGGCACGAAGGTGGCCTACTTCGGCTTGAGCTGGGGAGGGGCCGAAGGGGCGCTTCTGGCGGCGGTCGAGAAGCGCATAAAAGCGATGATCCTATCCTCGGGAGGTTTTCAGCTTAGAAAGGATCTTCCGGAGGTTGATCCGTTCAACTTCGTGCCGCACGTGAACATTCCCGTGTTGATGATAAGCGGACGGTACGATGGGGATTTTCCATTGGAGTCGTCGCAAAACCCGCTCTTCCGCAACCTCGGAACGCCGGCCAAGGACAAGAAGCACGTCATCTACGAGGGAGGGCACTGCGCCTTTCCGCATCCGGACGCGGTTCGCGAGTGCCTCGATTGGCTTGACAAATATCTGGGGCCGGTCCGGCACTAAAGCAAGTCCGCCCAAGGCGCGCTTATGACGCCCTGCGTCCCTGCTTAACGCCCCCGCGGGGCGAGTATATGGCCGGGAAATTTGTTGAAGTGGAGCGCTTGCGGGCGGCCGCTTACGCAGGCCGGTCAGTGGAGGAAACGGCGCAAGTGCTCAAGGTTTCGCCGGAAACGATCATGCGGGACTGGAAGTCTGCCAAGAGTTGGCTGCGGCGTGAGCTGAGCAAGGAGAAGGCGGTTGGAGGCTGAGCGTTGGCGGGAAATCGGGCGCTTGTATCACGCTGCACTGGAGCGTGAAGAGGGGGAGAGGGCTGCCTTTGTGAAGGAGGCTTGCGCCGGGGATGAGGAGTTGCGGCGGGAAGTGGAAACGTTGCTGGCTCAAAAGGAGGACGAAGGCGACGGTTTCCTGGAAGGCGGGGCGCTGGAGGTAGCAGCCCGAGCGCTGGCTGAGGATCGAGGGGAGGCAACGAAGGCGGCTGGCCAGGAGGCTCTGTTGGCGGGTCGAACGATCTCGCATTTTCGTGTGCTGGAGAAGCTGGGCTTCGGGGGCATGGGCGTGGTGTACAAGGCCGAGGACACGCAGCTCGACCGGATGGTAGCGCTCAAGTTTCTGCCCGAAGAGATGGCCCAGGACCGCAAGTTCCTGGAACGCTTCCGCCGCGAGGCGCGGGCTGCGTCCGCGCTGAATCACCCCAGCATTTGCACGATCTACGAGATCGGAGAGCAGGAAGGTCGGGCCTTCATCGCCATGGAGTGCATGGAAGGGCAGACCCTCAAGCATCGCATCGCTGGCAAGCCGCTTAAGACGGACGAACTACTCGACCTTGCCATTCAGATCGCCGACGCTCTCGACGCCGCGCACGCCAAGGGCATCATCCATCGCGACATCAAGCCAGCGAACATTTTCGTGACGAATCGGGACCAGGCGAAGATTCTGGACTTCGGATTGGCGAAGTGGACGGGTGTTGGGGCGGGTTTGAAACATGCCCCTGGCGGCGAGGCGACGGCTGCAGCGGAAGAATCGCTGACCAGCATGGGGATGGCGGTGGGGACGTTCCAGTACATGTCGCCGGAGCAGGCGCGAGGCGAGGAACTCGACGCCCGCACGGACCTGTTCAGTTTCGGCGCGGTGCTGTACGAAATGGCGACGGGCAGGCAGCCCTTCGCGGGCAATACTCCTGCGATGATTTTCACGGCCATCCTCAGCCAGGCCCCAACCCCACCGAGGCGGCTGAACCCAGAACTTTCACCCAAGCTGGAAGAAATCATCAACAAGGCGCTGGAGAAAGACCGCGACTTGCGTTACCACAACGCCGCTGATATCCGCACGGACCTGAAGCGCCTGAAGCGGGATACAGAATCCGGGCGTGTAGGGGCGGGCCTTGTGCCCGCCCCGATACAAGCGGTGCCCGCCCCAGAAGGGCACCCACGAGGGGCGCCCCTACGAAAACAATGGAAGGTCCTTGTTCCCGCCGCACTGATACTTGTCGCGGCTGCCATCGGAGGAACGCTCTACTTCCGCTTCCACCACGCCACGGCCCGCCTGACCGACAAAGACACTATCGTGCTTTCCGATTTCGACAACAAGACGGGCGATGCGGTATTCGACGACACGCTGAAGCAGGGACTCTCGGTGCAGCTTGAGCAATCGCCCTTTTTCGCCCTGGTTTCCGACCGCAAGGTAAGTGAGACATTGAAGCTGATGGGACGTCCCGCCGGTGACCGCTTGACGCCGGAGGTCACACGCGAGGTCTGCCAGCGCACGGGGAGCAAGGCCATGCTGATCGGCTCGATTGCGGGGCTGGGAAGCCAGTACGTGATTGGCTTGAAGGCAGTGAACTGCGACACGGGGGACGTGCTGGCGGAAGCGCAGGAGCAGGCGGCGGGCAAGGAAGCGGTGCTCAAGGCTCTGGATGCTGCGGCAGTCAGTTTGCGGAGCAAGCTAGGCGAGTCGCTCAGCTCGGTGCAGAAATACGCCACGCCATTGGAGGAAGCGACCACACCATCGCTGGAGGCGCTGAAAGCCTACAGCCTGGGAGTAAAGACGCTCAATGCGAAAGGGGACACAGCCGCGGCGCCCTTCTTCAAGCGGGCGGTGGACCTCGACCCGAATTTCGCCATGGCCTACGTCTGGATGTCGACTCTCTACAGGGACCTACATGAAATGGGGCGGGCGGCCGAAAATGGACGCAAAGCTTATGAGCTGCGGGAGAAGGTAAGCGAACGGGAGCGGTTCAACATCGAGGGGGAGTACTACCTTAACGCGACGGGAGAGCTGGAGAAGGCGGCACAGACCTACGAGCTGTGGCAGCAGACCTACCCAAGAAGCGACGTGCCTTACAGAAGGCTGGGAGTTATTTCCGGCTTCCTTGGAAACTGGGAAAAGGCATTGGAGGAATGGCGCGAGGCGCTGCGCCTGGAGCCGAATAGTGTGTACAGCTATGTCAACCTCGTCCGCGCCTACATGACCCTCAATAGGCTGGATGAAGCGGAGGCGGTGTACAAGCAGGCGGAGGAGCGCAAGCTGGAGAACGAGCATATGCTCCAGAACCGCTACCAGTTAGCGTTTCTGAAGGACGATGCGGCGCAGATGGCGCAGTTGGCCTCAGCCGCCATGGGAAAGCCGGGCTATGAAGACTTGTTGCTGGCGGCGCAAGCGAACACCGAAGGTTGGTACGGCAAGCTGAAGAACGCGGGCGAGCTGACCGGGCGGGCGATGGATTCAGCTCAGCACCACGACGCCAAGGAGAGTGCAGCAGCCTACCAGGCAGCGGCAGCGTTGCGCGAGGTGGAATCAGGAGACCGCGAGCAGGCGCTTGCCCAGGCTAATGCGGCAGTGAAACTGGCCCCGAACCGCGATGTGCGAGCCGTGGCGGCGCTGGCCCTGGCGCGGGCAGGCGACACGGCAGGAGCGGAGAAGTTGGCGGCCGAACTCGACAAGGCCTTCCCGCTGGACACACTGGTTCAGACGTATTGGCTGCCCACCATCGGGGCGGGGGTCGCCCTGGAACGGAAAAACCCGAACCGGGCAATCGAACTATTGAAGGTGGCGAGCACGGTCGAACTTGGCCTACCATCGAACCTCATGATATTCCTGTGCCCAGTTTATCTGCGTGGGGAAGCCTATCTCATGCTGCACGACGGCAACCGAGCGGCAGCGGAATTTCAGAAATTCATTGACCACCGAGGACCAGAACTGTCCGGTCATTGATTTCGGATTTCGCTGTAACTTGCGATAACTTATGTATTTATCCGTCAAACCGAGCGTTTTCGATTTGAATTTGCGTGGCATTTATGGCCATTCTTTCCCGACATTCCGGGAGGGTTTGGAACATGAATGCTGGCAAAACGGTCTTCGCGCAGTTGATGGATTTCGTGCCCACTCACGAGTTCTCGCGTTGTGTGGATCGCTACCAAGGCAATTACAAAGTCAGTCGTTTTTCCTGTTGGGATCAATTTCTGTGCATGGCCTTTGCGCAACTCACTTATCGCGAAAGCCTGCGCGATATCGAAACCTGTCTGCGTGCCTTGGGGCCGCGACTCTATCACGCCGGCGTCCACGGTCACATCGCCCACAGCACGCTGGCCGATGCCAACGAGACTCGCGATTGGCGAATCTACGCCGACTTGGGGCAGGTGTTGATTCGTACCGCGCGCGCCTTGTATGCCCACGAAGATTTCGGAGTGGAGTTGCAGCAAGCCGTCTACGCTTTGGACTGCACCACCATCGACCTTTGTCTTTCGCTCTTTCCCTGGGCTCGATACCGAGCCAAGAACGCCGCCGTGAAGATGCATACCTTGCTCGATCTGCAGGGCAACATCCCGGCCCTCATCGACGTTACACCCGCGAAAATACACGAGATTCACATCCTCGACAAACTCGTTCCCGAACCCGGCTCCATTTACATTGTGGACCGAGCTTACCTGGATTTCGAGCGGCTTTACCGACTCAAGCAGGCTTTGGCTTTCTTCATCATTCGTCCTCGCAAGGACTTTACCTTTCGCCGAGTCTGCTCTCATCCTGTAGACCACGTAACTGGCCTACTCTGCGACCAAACGATTCGGCTCAAGAGTTTTTATCCGGCCAAGTTTTATCCCAAGCCTTTGCGCCGCATTCGTTATCACGACGCCGATACCGACAAAAGCTTGACCTTCTTGACCAACAACTTTCTCCTGGCCGCGCTCATCATCACCCAGCTTTACAAATGCCGCTGGCAGGTGGAGTTGTTTTTCAAATGGGTCAAACAGCATTTGCGTATCAAGAAATTCTACGGTCTGTCACCCAACGCCGTGAAGACCCAAATCTGGATCGCCATCTCCGTCTACGTGTTGCTGGCGATTGTTCGCAAGCAACTGGGGCTCGAACTGAATCTCTACCCAATGTCACAAATCCTGAGCCTCAGTCTTTTCGAAAAAGTGCCACTTTTACAGGCTTTTTCGCACATCAGCTCCGAGAATGAAATTGACGTACCATGTAATCAATTAAAACTATTCGACTTATGACCGGACAGTTCTGACCGAGGACAAGTGAGGAACTTTCCCTGGGGTGCGCTGGCACGCCTGGGACTGGCGCGTGCTTATGCCCTCGAAGCCGGTGTAGGGGCGGGCCTCCTGCCCGCCCAGGGGCACCCACGAGGGGCGCCCCTACACCAGGACGCCCTCGGCAAGGCCCGTGCCACCTATCAAGATTTCCTCACGCTCTGGAAAGACGCTGACCCCGATATCCCCATCCTGAAGGAAGCCAAGCTGGAATACGCAAAGCTGAAATAATCCCCGCGCTCCGACCCTCGCTTCAGAGGCCTCCTGCGCCGCGTGAATTTCCAGCCGTAAGGTCGCCCGCGTCTTTCGGCTTCCCCTTTTCTTACGTGCGCCTCCGATGCGATTCCGTTCCGCACATACGCAGTTGCGGAATCGACTGGCAGCCGTGACAACAAGGGAGCACAGCCCTTCCGACCACCTCTGCCCGATTGTGCCTGTGAAACGTTCTAAACGCCTTTCACGGACAGCAAAGTGGGGCATCCCGCATAACTGTCGGGGAATCCCCTTCCTACAGCAGCCGGTTATTGCGGTGTGGGTACGGCACTCGAGGAAGTTGATGCGCTTCCATTCACGTGGCTGTGGGACGCCCTGCTCGCAGAAGTGCTCTTGAGCGCGCGCCGGAATGCCTCGCAACAGCTTGCGCCTGACGATTCGCCGCCATCAACCCCGCCTCAGCACGTGATGTGCAAAACGGCATTGGTGCCTTGCGGATGCTGGTTCAGGAATTCAATGGCTTTTTCTGTTGGCAACACCAGCAATTCGACCTTGCGGCGCTCGGCTTCGAGCAGCACCTCTTTCATCACCGGCAATGCCCCATTCGCGCCTGTCCCTACTACGAGCGTCTTGCATTTCCACGGAATCGGCTCTTCCACTGAGAGAGGCGTGTGCCCAAACTCTTCCCGAAATTTCTTGGAAGCCTTTTTCTTTCGCTTGCGGACTTCCCCACGGTCAATGACCACGTCGTAGTCGTAGCTTTCGCCGTCAATATGAATGGACCCGAAAGAAAAACCTTCAAACCGCATATGCAACCTCTGCGGGTATTATAGCGCCTCGAAGGTCACAGCCACTGGTGCTTGTTGGAGTAAAACGTGACAGGGCCGTCGGGGTGTTTCGCTCGGTAGGCGCGGTACTGCTTCAAGATTGCAGCGTATCTGCGGTCGGAGGTCTTGAGCTTCTTGTGAGGCATTTTGATGAGGGCGCGTTCCACTTCCCAGACGTTTTTTTCGGAGAGCCGCCAGTCGCCTCTCACCAAGGTCCGTAAATCGGCGACGCCGTAGCCTGTAATCCGTCCGGACCCATCCACATAAGGGTCAACGTAGCTCATCGCCAATTGCCTGATTGTGGGAAAGACTGGCTTGCGTCCATGCAAGCCGGCATCACGGGAGCGGGCTACTGTTCCCCATCGTCCCCGCTGCCTGAACAGGAACAGGACGTGGTCTAATTTATCCTGGGATTCGAAGTCGAGAAGCAATGGCGGATAGCCATGCTGCTCCAGAATTGTCGCTGCGGAGAGGGCGCCTTCCAGGCAGTGCGCGCTCCAATGCCGCACCACACCCCGGAAGGTCCGCAGCGTTTCTCCGCCCTTCTCCCAGTTGTACGGCAGGGCGCGAAGAAAGGCCTGGACTTGGCGCGGTGTCCTGTATTTTTGAATGATGGACCACTCCTTGGGATGAAACGCCGACCGCGCTGGCGCGGTCGCGCGGCTGAGAGTGGTTGATGTCAAGTTCATGTTCACTGGCATATCAATGTCGCATATTCGGACCGAAATGCAAATCATAGCGCGTAGCGCGGACCACCGCTTTTGTGGTCCGCGTGTTTTCGGCCCGGTGATGGAGCGATCAAATTCGTGCGCGCCGATCGGAGGGCATTCTCACGCGGTCGACGGTCAAACCGCAGCGTTCGTTTTGTTCCTCGGCGCTCATGCCGGCGTATTCGTTGTAACTTGACCACCGCCAATCTTCGGGGCGGCTGACCAAACCGGCCCTCACCGGGTTTAGGTGAATGTATTCCACCTTTTCGTTGTATTCCTTGACGCTGCGCAGGGCGCGGTCGAAGAACCTGGGTTGCCAGAGTTCGCCCTCGGCGGCCCGGCGCTGGTTGACCGCGTGCTCAGTAGGGGCGAGGCGGCGCGTCGCCCCTACGATTCAATCCAGGGGTCGTCGTCCCACGATACGATATCAGCAATTTCATCCACGGCATCGCTTTGGCGTGCCGGGTTTTCCCGGTCGGACGGCCAGCGAGCAGGGTTATTGCAGATGTACTCGCGAATGCGCTGCAACTCCTTCTCGTTGCGAATGACGTGCTCGTGATAATTCGGCTGCCAAACAGGCCTGCCCGGGGTCCCCCGCGTCTTGTTGATGGCTTTCTTGGTGAGAGACTTGATCTGTCCCAGAATGGCCCCGATAGAAGCCGGCGCGGGGCCGTGGGGACGGTTGCGCGCGCCTGCCGTCGGGGCGACGCGGTGCGTCGCCCTCATCTCTGCATTGTCCGCCCTCGCGTGGGCATGAGGGGCGAGGCCCCGCCTCGCCCCTACATCGATGATTTCCAGGATGCCGTGGAGGTGGTTCGGCATCACAACGAACGCGTCCAATCGTGCTTCCGGCCGAACTCGCTCCGTGGCGTACCATTCCGCGTGCACGACATCTCCCAGCGCGTTGCGGTGCATCTGTCCCGCGATCACCTCACCGAAGAGCAACTTTCGCTGATGCGTGCAGACTGTGACGAAATACGATCCCGGGCTCGCATAATCGTGTCCCGGCAATCGAATCGAACGCCGATGGTGCATTTTCGGATCGTAATTCATGATTCCTGTGGCCGCGGCATCACGCCACCGGACGGGCATACGCGATGATCGTAGGGGCGCGGCGCCGCCTCGCCCCTACCACCTCCACATTCCGCGTTCGTAGGGGCGACGCGGCGCGTCGCCCCTACCCAGCCCAACGCTCGTACCAAAGCTGGAAACAAAAGAGGGCCCAAAGTATTTTCCTGTGGTCAACCCGCTCCGTCCAATGTTCTTCGAGAAGTCGGCGCACAAAGGGGGCGTTAAACAGCCCTTGCCGCTTTACTCTTTCCTCCCCAAGGGACTCGTCCAGCCATGGACGTAATTCCTTTCGCATCCACCGACTGATCGGCACCGAGAATCCGCGCTTCTGGCGGTAAACAATTTTGTGCGGCAACCATTTCTCTGCGGCCTTCTTAAGAAGGTACTTGAGCTCGAAGCCGCGGACTTTCAAGTCCCCCGGCAAGCCAGCCGCGAATTCGATCAGCCGGTGATCGAGGAACGGGGTTCTCATCTCAAGGGAGCACGCCATGCTGGCGCGGTCGACCTTCACCAGAAGATCATCTTCCAGATAGAGCCGAAAATCGACGTAAGGCATTTCCGCCAGGGTGCTTTCAAAAGCCGCTCCCTCCAGCACCTTCTCGAGTGGGTGCGAAGGCCTCCAGGCTGGGTGGCTGCGGGCCTCTCCACTCGGGTATAAAGAGTTGATCCAGTTCATCAGGGGTTGATATTCCGAACCAGACCGCGTGCCGCTCGGCGGGCGGCCTGTTCTGCGTGGCTCAAAAATTGCCGTAGGTACCATCCTATCGGCACCGCGCCGGTAGAGACCGGCAGGAAGCGTCTGAGTCGCTCGAAGAATTCGTGGCGCAGGAAGCGCGGCAAGCGGAGATAGTAGTCAGCCAGCCAGGCGCCAATATAGGTTGGGTAACCCCCAAAAAGCTCGTCGCTACCCTCTCCGCTCAGAGCCACCTTGATGTGCTGGCGAGCAAACCGGGACAAGAGGTATGTGGGGATGACCGCAGGGTCCGCCAGGGGTTCATCAAGATGGCCTGCCAGAATTTGTAGGGCTTCGCGCATGCTTGGCTCGTCTGCCGTTACAACGCGGTGCCGCGTATGAAAATGCCTGGCCACAAAATCCGCGTAGGGCTCCTCGTTGAACGACTTTTCTTCAAAGGCCACCGAGAAGCTATTCACGTTCCCAGGCGTCAGCTCACTCATCATCGCCACCAGAGTGGAGGAATCGATTCCGCCGCTCAAGAACACGCCTAACGGAACGTCGCTGACCAGCCTCGAAACGCAGGCTTCGTAGAGCTTTTTCGAGAGTTCTTCGACGAGCTGTTTTTCCTGGGCGGGCGAAACTCTCGGCTTCCCCGCGGAGCAGAAGATGATCCTGAAGCCGCCAATAAGCGTCGATATGGATCTCGCCACCCTGGATAACCATTCGGTGCGCGGCAGGCAGTTTCCGAATCTCCGCAAAAACGTGTGCGTGGCGACGGGAAATACCCGCAAAAGAAGTACTGGGTCAAAGCCGTTTTGTCGATGGTGCGGCCAATTCCCGGATACATAAGCAGCGACTTGATCTCGGAAGCAAAAGCAAGGGTGTGCCCTCGATGCCAGTAAAAGAGCGGCTTCTCCCCAGCCCGGTCGCGCGCCAGAACCAACCGCTTCCGGCGGTCGTCCCAAAGCGCCAAGGCAAACATCCCGTTCAGTTCGCGGACGAAGTCAGGTCCTCGCTCCTCATAAAGGTGAACGATCACCTCGCCGTCCGAATGGGTTTTGAATTTGTGCCCGCGCTCCAGGAGTTGTTGGCGGAGTTCCCGGTAGTTATAGATTTCGCCGTTAAAGACGAGGGTGAGGTCCCCTGTTTCGTTCGAAAGGGGCTGATCGCCGGTCTGAAGATCAATGATGCTAAGCCGCCGGATGGCGAGGGCCACATGCGGAAGCTCGAACTTACCCTGGCTGTCGGGGCCGCGATGCTCCATCCTCGCGGACATCTGATCGATCCGCTCACGATGGATCACAGGCTCGAGTTGCAGGTTCAGGAGACCACAAATGCCGCACATGGAAAGTCAGTGAAAAGTGATGAGTGACAAGTGACGAGAACAAGTGTTTCTTGCTTCTCACTCGCCACTCGCCACCGTCCTTACGGAATCTCCCAGACCGAATAGTCCCAACCGGTCCACAACGGCTCGATATGGCCCACGTCCTGGGCCAACATGCTCACCTGAGTGTTGCGAACCAGTATTAGCCGGGGTTGAGGCGAGGAACGGGCCAGGTGGATGAGCTCCAGGATATCCAACAGTCGCCGCTGGTCGAGCGGGACGGGATCAAGATCCTTGAAGGTCCGCGGGAAGTCCTTGGGATCCGTCTCAGGTGATGGTCTTTGTCGAATCTCGCGAACCCGCGACACCAGGTAGTTGCTGGTCAACTCGCTCCCGCCGGTGGTCACCAGTCCCACAGGCCGCCGAAGATAGAACGGCAGGCTGGTGCGAAAGTAATAATACCCGTAAATCGGCAGTTCTCTTTCCGGGCTTGAGAGAAGTGTGCCCGCCAGAAGGCGGCTGGAATTCGTTTCCGCATAAGTTTTCAGCGGGACGATCCAGCGCACCAGGAGCATGGGCGTCGTCAGAGCAAGAAGCGCAAAGGCGGCTACGGAAAGCGATCTTCCCCGCGCGCGAACCGAAATGTTCCTCCCCACGATCGCCAGGGCTACGAGAATCAATCCAGTATACAGAATGGAAGGCTTCAGCATGGCGAAGACTGCCGGATGGACCTTCTTCGCCAGATGGGAGTGCGCGGAAGCTGAATATCGTCAACTGGGAGGAAGCCGCGACGATCAGCCCCACTCCAAGGAGAGAGGCGAAACCTGCGGTCAGCCAATCAGGGGATCGTATCGAGGCGTGCGCAGCTCACATCTTCCCAAACCTTCGCCATCAAGATGCCCAGTGGAACAATAGCGGGGAGGAAATAGCCTGGGAGCTGCGACTGAGAAAGCGAAAAGAAAACGAATATCACAACCGACCAGGAGAGGAGAAACAGCGTTGACCGGTTCTGCTCAAGCCTGATTTCTTTCCATCGCTTATGCCGATTCCATCCCCCAAAAGCAGAAAGATGCTCCAGGGGAAGAACCCTGCCAGGTACACAGGAAGGTAATAGAGCAGACCACCCTTCCGATGCACAAGGCCGCCGGAAAACCTCTGCGAGGCTCTCCTCGAGAAGCGCATAGCGCGGGAAGTCCGGGTATCGCATCGAAACGGAAATGAACCATGGCAACACGGCGGCAAGAAATACGGCGCATCCTAATCCCCAACGCAGGCGTTTCAATTCCCGGAGCTTGCCACGCACCGCCTGGTAAGCCGTGATAGAGAGGAGCGGGAGCAGGAAACCCACGGGGCCTTTGGTGATCGTCGCGAGTCCCATGGCCAGAAACATGAGTATGTCCAGCCCCGGACGGCGGAATTCCGCGGCCTCAGCGAACCAGAAACTCGCCATCGCCAGTGTGATGAGGAAAGCGAGCGTGGTGTCGAAGATGACTAATCGGGAAAACACCATCACCAGCGGGGCGGTGGCGATGATCACCCCGGCGCGCCCGGCCGTAGAATCACCGAACATCCTGCGGGCAAGGAACCAGGAAAGCAGCAAAAGGCACAATCCCATCAAAGCGGAGGGCGCTCGCGCCGACCACTCGTGAAGCCCCGCAACCTTAAATGAAGAGGCGACCAACCAGAAGAAGACTGGCGGTTTATCCAGATAGGGGAACGTATCGTAATGGGGAGTCATCCAATCGCCTGAGGCGAGCATCTCCCGCGCCACCTCGGCGTTCCGCCCCTCGTCAGGCTCCAGCAAGGGCAGACTTCCAAGGCCCGCGAAGAAAAGGCAGCCCGCCAGAACAAGAAGCAAGAGCAAAGGCAGCACGGGCTTCAATCCGGATGCAATCCCCGTGGACTCAGATGACATGGGTAGATGAATCGAATGTGTGGCCAAGAGTTCGAATTGACTCCGAGAATGATGGTCCTGGTGGACATCTTGCCAAAGATGAAGGTCAGGCCGTTCGCCTGGTGTCATGCAGAGACGACCTGCCGGAACATCTCCGTGATCAGGCGGAGGCCCGCTCCGCCGCCTTCTCCGCGTCGCAGGACTGTCGCCGGCGCCTCCACTACCTCGAGGACGTCTCTATAGTCGATCCAGTTCCTTTTCATCCAGCGCACAGCCCAAACATCGGATAGACCCTTCTTAAGCCTGCCCCACGTCCCGTACTTGGTTTTTCCGCCCAGGCGCGGATGATGACTGACGGGAACCTGCGTTACGCGGAAGCCGCGCATTTTAAGAAGCGTGGGCAGAAATCGGTGCATGCCTTGATAAAGCTCCAACCGCTCCAAACATTCACCGCCGGTAGGCCTTCAGCGTGCATCCCGTATCGACGATGTTGTCGCCTGTAACCCAGTTTCGAAAGCCGTTTGCAATGCGTGACGAGATCCGTTTCCAAAGGGTATCCTGCCGGCGAACACGGATGCCGCACACGACGTCCCATTCGCGAAGCATCTCCGCCAGTCGCAGAATTTCCGCGGGATCGTTCTGGAGATCGCCATCGATCGTGACCACAGCCTTGCCTCGCGCCAGGCGAAACCCCGCACCCATCGCAGCGGTTTGGCCGAGGTTGCGGCGGAAGTGCGCGATCCGGATGCGCGCATCCTTCTCCTGCGCTTCTTTCAAGAGCGCCAGCGTTTGATCGGTGCTCCCGTCGTCCACAAACAGCATCTCGCTTTGCCCGGGAGCGTCGCGCAAAGCGGAGTCCAGCCGCTCAACGAGCGGCCGGATATTCTCGGCTTCGTTGTAAACTGGAATGACGACGCTTAATGTGATGCTTTCCACCCGCGGTCCTTCGCTCAGTGGATCTTCATGACTTGGATGAAGTATGCCAAGGGCTCGTCGCGCCACCCACAGCGTTTGCGCTGCCAGCCTCCTCATACCACATTCACCTTCCGCCCCTGGCAAGCGGACTGTGCGCTGCAATCGTGTAATTCTAACATGCGCGGACTCTTGAGACTCGGATTTCGCGCGCTGAGTCGGACTGATGTAACGGCGGCTTTACGCCACCACGTGGCGAGGTAAACTCGCCGCTACCAGACCTGAAAACGGCGGGGACCTCGACCGTTGCAGGGCTGGAGCTTGCCCCGGCCTCTGGAGTTTGGGCATAATCAAAGTGGAAACCATGAAATGTACACCGTAGGGCCGGGGCTTGCCCCGGCCTGGCCGACCCGAGGGTCGGCCCTACAAGGTCCGTGGTTAGTTTCAAAGCAACGGAGAATTTCGCTCTGGTCTTCGGCCGGACAAGTGCACACTCGCGAGCATCTTAAGCGGGCGGAGATGAATCCAACAAGATTCACGCATTCACAGAGGTGTTTCAGGAGGGTAGCCATGCAGAGGGTAAGAGTACCGGGGCTGAGATCCGGGATTGGTTTCATCATGATCGCTGGCGCGCTTCTCTTTGCCGCGTGCGGGGCTTTGAAGCTTGGCCAGTCCACGGACGACAATGCCATCACCACACAGGTTCAGGCCAAGCTCTTTGACGATCCGGTGCTGAAAACGCGTGACATCCATGTGACCTCCGACAAAGGCACGGTGACGCTCACCGGGACGGTCGGCACGGACCTCGAGAAAGCGGCCGTGGAGCGCATTGCCGGCCAAGCCGACGGCGTGAAGAACGTTGTCGACCAACTCGTGGTCTCTTCCGCTTCCGCTGCCGCCGCACCCGCGACCCAGCCGCCGGCGGAAACGAGTGAGGCAACACCGCCGCAATCGCCCACTCCCGCCTCGACCCCATCGGAGCGCCCTCGAGCCTCCGGGCACCGCCGTCACGCCGCAAGTTCCTACAGGAATGAGACTAGCGCCGACGAGGCTGCTCAGCAGGCCCCTGTAACGAGCCCCCCTGTGACGGCGGCGCAGGCTGCGCCACCCGCGGCTGCCGCCCCCGCTCCCCCCGTGGCTGCCCCGCCCGCGCCAGTCGTCAAGCCGCCAGAGCAGATTACCATTCCTTCGGGCACCGTCTTCTCGGTTCGTATGATTGACAGCATCGACTCCACTCGGAGCAACGCGGGCGATGAGTTCGCGGCTACCGTCGAAGCGCCGGTAGCGGTGGGCGACCGAGTCGTCATCCCGCGCAATTCCAATGCGCGCGTGCGCTTGGTGCAAGCCACGAGCGCCGGACGCGTGAGCGGCCGCTCCGACCTGAAGGTTGAGTTGGTTGGAGTAACCGCCGGCGGCCAGACCTATCCACTCGAGACTGGCTACTATGAGCAAGTCGGGGCCTCGCGTGGGAAGCGTACGGCGGAGGCCGCCGGCGGAGGAGCCGTCCTCGGCGCCCTCATCGGCGCGCTGGCGGGGCGGGGGAAAGGCGCAGCAATCGGAACCGTAGCGGGCGCGGGAGCAGGCACGGCGGCGGGGGCTGCCACTCACGGCCAGCAACTCAGGATTCCCTCGGAGACCAAGCTCGACTTTACCCTGAAGAGTCCCGTGACCATAACCGTGAACCCGGCCGCGTGAGCTGGCTATTCACCAGGGGCGCCGTTGCGCGCCCCTTTTTTCTTTTCAGTCGTCAGCTCTCCGTGGTCAGCCGTCAGCTTTCAGCCTGCAGCGATCAGCTCTTGGACATCGTGCTCCACCCTGGCCTCCGACTTCACGTGTGGCAACAACCTCTCGTGTTTTCAATAAGATTCCCGCTATAGAATGATATCTCCTTTATTATCAATTAGATTCCCGCTTCGTTCTTCTCTTTGGAAAACTTACCCTTTGTTTTCAAAGACATTCCCGCTTCGTTCCTTCAAAATCATTCTTTTCACGCTCTTCCGAACCTACAATCTGTCCGAATAAGGCGAGGATTCTTCTGGGTTTCTCGTCCGGGCTGGCACGCTCTCCAGGGCGAATCGGGGCGTTGCGCGTCCCACCAAACCAAATCGTCCCGCCAAGGCCCCAAGCCCCTGCACACTAGCGCCTACTAAACTAGCCTACTTTATCTCGCGAGTCAAGAGACACGATGTCCGCTTGGAAGCTTGATGACGGGACCATCCGCGAATGCCTCAACGACATCCGGATTTCACTCCGGAAGCTCAAGGGCCTTCCAAGCGGGGTGGCGCAGCAATTTCCCTTCGCACACGTTCGCCACGTATCGCCCTCTGCGCCGGAATTGCATGACCCGGTTGGCTTCGCGCGCCAGCTTTGCCCAGCGTGACTCTGTCTTGGGGTTCTGTTCGATGCCCACGATGCGGTACGGGCCAACGTTAAGTTCCACCATGCGAAGTCCTTTAGCCCTTGAGACCGTCACAGGGTAAATCTTGCCTTCCAGCTCGATGTCTTTGCGCCCTTCGCCCAACGCCTGTTGCCATACCGAAATCAACGTTTCACCAAGGTTCATCGTCGCACCTCCTGAGAAGTCGAAGAAACACGGTCGCGGAATGTAATTCCACACGAGCCGGCTGTTATCTCGGGGGGGTGGCGTCATTTAGGACTGGACCCTTTCCGAAGCGTACGTAATCTGCAACTCCCGTGTCTCGCAAATGACACCAGTACCTCGCAGGGGCACCGTGCCGAAAAACGCGCTTGAACTGCGCTTGAACATTCCAAAACGAGACCACACGGTTTATACTCACAGCAAGCGGGGGATACCCAAAAGGAAACCTCGGCCAGGTGACCTAAGATGTCCAAGAAGCCAGCGATCCAAAGTCTCGCGATCCAGAGCTTGCTGTCGTTTGGAGACAAGGGCGTCAAGATTGCGTTGGGACCACTCAACGTCCTCATCGGTCCAAACGGCTCTGGGAAGTCGAACTTTCTCGAAATCATCGGCCTTTTGAAAGCCATTCCCAAGGACTTCGCCGATGCAATTTCCAAATCCGGCGGAATCTCCGAATGTCTGTGGAAGGGGTCAAAGAACCCGATCGCCCGGCTTGAAGTCGTCGCAAACCCCCGTCGCACGAGGACACCTGTCTGTTACGCACTGAGCTTTACCAAGAAGGCTGGGAAGTTGGCGATCACTGACGAGTTCCTTGAGTCGGCCCCCCTCCCCAAAGGTCAGGCGGCTCCTCAGACTTTCCTTAGGTACTTGAACGGAGCACCGATTATCTATTCGAACGGTACGAAGGAAGCCTTTCCGGACGAGGAGCAAGACGCCCAGCAATCGGTTCTTGCGCAACGTAAGGACCCCATGCGATATCCAGAGATCACTTACCTGGGTCGCCTGCTAGCCGCATTTAGGCTCTATCAGAACTGGGAATTCGGCCAAGATTCGAAGATGCGGGACTTGTATGGGGCCGAATTGAAGAATGATTATCTCGAGGAGGACGTCGCCAACTTTGGCATAATGCTGAACAGGTTTATGTCTAATCCCCACGTCAGACCAGAACTGCTCAAGTATCTCAAAATGTTTTATGAAGACGCCGAGTATGTCGCCACGCCAATCCAGGGCGGCCTCGTTGACATTCGACTTGAGGAAAAGAATAGAATAAGTATTCCCGCAATTCGTGTATCTGACGGTACCTTGCGCTGGCTGGCTCTGCTTACGATCCTCCTTCATCCAACACCCCCGCCCCTCGTATGCCTCGAGGAGCCTGAACTTGGGTTGCACCCAGACATCATTCGTCCGCTGGCCGAATTGCTGATCAAGGCATCGGAGCGCATGCAGTTGATTGTGACCACGCACTCGGACGCGCTGGTGGACCACCTCACCGACATCCCAGAGTCGGTGATAGTCTGTGAAAAGGAAGACGGTTCCACCACCCTCAACCGTTTGGACCGGCGCAGGCTCTCCTCGTGGCTTGAACGTTACAGGCTGGGAGAGCTATGGCGGACCGGCGAGATCGGGGGAAACCGCTGGTGAGTGTGCGCATTTATGTTGAGGGAGGGGGTGACGCGCGAAGCACTAAGGATGCGTGCCGCGAAGGATTTCGGGAACTGTTCAAGAAGATTGTCCCGGCCGGGTCGGCGCCCAAGGTGATTGCCTCCGGACCGCGCCTTAAGGCTTTTCAGAACTTTTGTGACGCGTTACGGGACTACCCTGAGCAAAGGATCATGCTTCTCGTTGACTCCGAGGGTCCTGTCACCGCAGGCGTCTGGGATCATCTGAGCTCCAGGTCGGAGGACGGCTGGAATAAACCCGCGGATGCTTCTGAAGACCAGGCCCACCTCATGGTCCAGTGCATGGAAGCCTGGTTCTTGACGGACAAGGATTTGCTGCGGGAGTACTACGGCCAGCACTTCGGCACGAGAGCACTGCCCCGTCAACCAAACGTGGAGTTGATAACGAAAACCCACGTGGAGGCTTCGCTCAAGCAGGCTACGCGAAGAACTACAAAGGGGCCGTATCAGAAGTCGCGCCACGCTTTCGCTCTGCTTGCACTCATCGATCCCGCCAAAGTCCGGGCCGCATCGCCGCACGCAGCCCACTTTTTCGACACAGTAACGCGTTATTGCGAGGAATAGAAAGGCAGAGGCACTAACGCGCACTAGTGCGCGTGCTCGAGTCTGCCGTGGTCCCAGAACCTATCGGGGCGGGTGCCGGGGATAATGGAGCGCGGGCGTCCCGCTCCCGCACGCAGGAAGCTTAACCAGCCTCTGGCAAAAGAGGTCCATCGCAGCCGGAGACGAGGTGCAAGAGGGAGCGGGCAGGATGCCCGCGCCACAGCGGGCGAGACGCCCGCGCTACGTCGGCTTTCACCTTTACGCCGCGCGCCCCGGATGAACAGGCAGGTTGCAATGTTGGCCCCGGAAGGATAATCTTTGAAGCACTTGTCGCCTGGCGATCGTTGGCAGCGACTCCCGGATAAGACGCGCTCGGAGGTTCTTCATGAAACTCAGAATCTCTGCGCTTTTCTTCTGTTTACAGCTCGCCCTGAGCCTCTCTGCCGCAGACCTCTCAACGGCGCCCCCAGAGGAACTGCTGCGCCTCTATCAGCAACTGCGTTCTTTGCAGGGGAGCGATCAAGGTGCAGTAGCGGAAAATGTTGACTGGAAGCGCGACGCGGCAACTTTCACCTTTATCGACGGACGCCTGACCTTCGCGGAGCCGGTGGCTGGGCACGTGGTAGCGGCGGTTTTCGAAGGCCGCGGCCACATCGAACTTAAGCCTCCGACAGAGATCGAGCACCACCAACTGGCCCGGCACACAAAGATCCCCGAGTTGGTCGATGAATTCGAGCAGGCGGTCTTCTTCTTTACAGACGACTCCTGGAGCCAACTCCAGCAACTGGTGCGCGTCGGGGGCGGGGCGGATGCCGCGGCCGCCACCAAGGTTCTCACGGCCGCCCAACGCAAGTACTCCGAGAGATTTAACGATTGGTGGGAAAATCGACACGCCGGTAATCCCCTCATGCGCAACCTTGCGGCGCGCATTTTGGCCGACCTCTCGGACCCCTCCAGTCGCGGTTTCTTCCTCGCGGATTTCAAGGCGCAGCACGCAGGCTCCCTGCTCTACCACATCAGTTGGAACCGCGATCCACTGCTTCTTCCTGAGGCCAGCAACGACGAAGAAGTGCAGTTGATCCACTACGATCTCAAGGGCGCCTACGTACTGGAAATGCTGCGAGTTCTTCTGGAAGACCCCAAGCTCCGGGAGCCTGACCAGCGTTTCATTGAGACGCTAAGGGATTTCGCGGCGACCTACGCGTCCGAGAATGCCTCCACGGAGGATTTTCGCAAGATCGTGGAAAAACACTGCGGCCAACCCATGGATTGGTTCTTCAACGAATGGGTCTACAGCAGGGAAGTCCCCCATTACGATTTCCATTACAACCTCAAGGACGGAGGCGGAGGTAAAACAACCTTGGAGTACTCATTGAAGCAAAGTGACGTCTCCGATCAGTTCTCGATGCGTGTCCCGGTCTATGGGCACGTCAATGGACAGCCTCGCCGTTTGGGTTTTATCGCAATCAAGGGCCCCCGAGAAGTCCAGGGAGAGGTGCCTCTCCCACTGCGGCCAGAAAGGGTGACCCTCGACGAATTTCATAGTATCCTTTGTACCGTGAGCCAGTAGCGACCTTTCTCTCGGGAGAGTAGTGTCCTGATATGCGGCGAAGGGCCGGGGCTCGCCCCGGCCTGGGCCGCCCCTTGGGGCGGCCCTACATTCGAACTGGGACACTACCCCCGGGAGGCGGGTATTGGACTTCAGGAATCAGGAATGGCCCAAGGGAGGCAAATTTGAAGACCGTTACGTTATTGGGAACTTTGGTTTTTGTTTCGGTGTGCGCGGCGTCGCTGCAAGTACGCAGCCCAGACTCGCGCGCAGGTTTGCCACAGTACACCAACGGGGATGAGCTCGTGCGTCCAGAATATCAAGAGTGGATATTCCTATCCTCCCGCCTGCGCATGGCCACGAGTGCCGAGGGGGAAACGATGGCGAGCGTCTTAGTCCCGCGATCGGCGTACCATCAGTTCCTGGGAACTGGAAGTTGGCCCGACAAGACCGTTCTCGTGATGGAAACAAGGATGGCGTCAAATACGGTCTCTTCCAAGGCAGGCGACCATTATGAGACAGACTTGATAAGCATCTATGTTGAAGTGAAAGACACCGCTCGATTCCCGGAAAAGTGGGCCTACTTCAGTTTCGATTCCTCCGCAAAAACAGCCAAAGCCAACCCCAAAGCGGAGTGTTCGCAATGTCATCATTCCGGCGGAGCGGTGGAAAACACCTATGTCCAGTTTTATCCTACGCTGAAGCCGTTGGCGCAAAAGTTCGGCACTTACCAGCGAGCTCCCGAAGGTCCAGATGCATCGCGAAAGTAGCTCCGTGGTGCATATTTTCCGCCTGGAGCACGGTCGTTAGCGGCCTCCGATTTCCCGTTTCTACTTTCGCTTTTCCGAATTCAGTTTGGGGACGCGGAGCAGGTAGAGGTTTTCGCTCTCGACTTCATCCAAACTCTCCAGGAGCTTATTGAGGTCGTCAGAGACGTCGATGAAGCGCCCGGTGAGCGCGTCCCCCCGCCCCGAGGCGAGTTGCACGACCAGTTGCGCGGCCATCTCGGGCGGCACATCCCTCCCCCTGTCAAACAATTTCCGGAACCACGGCAGCCACTTTTTCCCGGCCTCGGATTCAAGCACGTGTTCGGACATCGCGGTGCGCACCGTGCCGGGGCTGATGGCGAAAACGCGGACGCCGGAGCTTGCGAGTTCCGCCGCCAAGTTCTCTGTGAAGCGGATGAGCGCCGCCTTGGCGATGACGCAGGCGCCCATGTGCGCAACCGCCACGGTGGCCGCGCTGGTGGGGAAATTGATAATCCGGCCGTGGCGGCGCTCGATCATCCCGGGCAGAAGGGCGTGTGAGCAACTGAGACAGGTGTATCGGGTTTCCCGAACAGGGACTATCCCCTGCCCACCCGTGCAGCGTTGTGAAATTGATATGGAGAGTCTGCAAATTCGCGTGGCGCGCCTCGCGGTCGGAGAGCCCGTGGCCGCGCTGGATTCGAAGCGGCAAAAAGACAAAACCCGGCAGGGGGGATGATGTACTAGTATATGTATAACTGGTATATTACTTAGTGGATATTAGATATGTGATCACTGAGAGTTGGGGGCGAAGTTGACACAAAAAGTCAGCGGCACATGACAGATAACGTCTCTCATTATACTCATAACCCGTCAACTGAAGAAGAGGTTTCGCGAGCGCTCCTTGATCCTATCTGTGCGAAGTGAGCAATCAGCAAATGCTGAGGTATTTGCATCGTCCATGGCCGCCGCCCGCAACTCTAACCGTCGCGCCACATCTTCCGGCGCAACTGAGCGGGCCTGGTAGCCCACCGTTCTGGCCGCGCATACATGAGCCACCTAGCCGCGGTTTGGTGTGGAATCGACTATGGCAATCAAACTGCCACAGCACGTGTGATTCCCAAGAACGGGAATGGGAGCGCTGGCCCGAATGGGGGTCCGAGAAGTCATTCGGCCGGGCGCGCCGGAGAGGTGTGCTGTGTGCTTCAGGCCCGGGGGAGGTGTTTCTTCGGGAAGCCGGGCTCCACCAAATTACTTCCATGCGGAACGCGGCGTTCATGTCGAAGGGAGTCTTCTAAAGGATGAGGAAGGGAACAAGGTCAGACAGGACACTACTGAGGGAAGCATTCGGCCTGTTGCTCGGCTTTCGTTCAAGGCCTCAGGCACAGAAACTGTTGAGCCGGGCAGTAACCTACCTACGGCTGCTGGAGCAGCAGGAGGAGCCCGGGGAACTCCCCCTTGTCATATCCGTCCGCCTGGTGCGCCTCAGGAAGCTCTGAACTTGTTTGCGCACTTCCGCCCGGCGGGCGGGATCACAGACTCATCGCTTGCCGTTCGGGGCCACACACGGGGGTCATCATATGGGTGCCGTCCCGCCAAGGTGAACCTCCGCCACAACAATCAGGACTATGCGCCCGCCTGCGGAACTGGGCTGGTCGCGGGCTCGGGCGCGGCAGCGGGTTGAGCCGCTCGCAGTCTGGCCATCTCCCGCTGTAGCTCCGTCGCCAAATCCTCGAGGATACGCAACTGTTCACTGCGGCGTTTCAAGGTCGACTCCAGTTTGGCCACCTGTTTCCGCAGCCTATTGTTGTCCCGGCGCAACAGGATCAGGCTTTCGCCCGGCTGTGGCAGAGTAATCTTCCCGCCCGGTCCCGGCTGGTGGGCCGACAGCGGCGCCACCTGAGTCTGCGTATCCTTGATGAGCGCTTCCAATTCCTTGCGTTCCGTACCGGGTGGACAGAACTGTCGCAGCGCCAGCAGTCGCGCCAAGTCCGGCCGGTTGCGGCCCCGCTCCCAGTGCTGAACCGCCCCCTTCGTGGCATTCAGCAGCCGCGCCAGGCCCTCCTGGCTGACTCCCAACCTCTGCCGAACCTTCTTCACGATTTTCGCGGCATTCATATCTTCCATCGCAGCCACTCCTCTTCCCATCAAAAAAAGCTTGACATTGTCGATTGATGTAGGCTACACTGCTACAACCTTACAGAAGTAGCCAATGCTCCCGGCTCGGCTACATCGTAAGGCTGAGTCGCCGCTCTTCGGGCCCAGCATTAACGGTCGCCCGGTGGCGGCTTGCCGGGCGGCCTGAGCTTCGATCCAAGGCCAGCCCACTCCCCCACGTTACCCTGGAGTTTCCCTCGCACGATTGGGGCGCGGGCGCGATTTCGGTCACCGTGTTTACTACCTTGTATGCATCTGAAGCGTTATAAACGAAGGCAGTATCAACGCCCTCTGATCCCGGCGGATTCTTTCGCAGCGTTACTGCGCCCATCCAGCCTCGTTTCCTCATGCAGCGTCTCGTCCCTCTTATCGGAAGTTGGGCGCAATAACATTAGACGAACTGGCCTACACCGCTCGATACGTCTGTCGGCTACTCAAGTGTTCGCATACTTTCCGTGCCGTACAAAACGCCATGGTAGCACACTTTGCTCTCTTGCGGGAGTGGGCATCTCGAGAAAAACCTCCCGCCCGCCAGACTTCCAAGACTCCTTTTCCCTCGCGACATTACGAGCAAGTTTGCGGCTATCCCACGACCTCTCACCAAGGAGCGTATCTATGCTGTTTGAAAACCATCACGAAGCTGCAAAGATGATTCGACCTCACCCTCCTGTCCTTCATCAAGTGTCGCCGCAACGGGCCCCGGACAAACTCCGAGGCGGTTCGCTGGCCTCCCCCCAGCCCGGCGTGCTGCTGGGAGAACTCTCCCTTTCCCGCTGCTGCCGGAAGGGCTGCGTCTTTCCGGCCCACCCAGGATGGGGCGGCGAGTGCGCTTATCATCGCCGCCAGTCCCTCGAGCCCGGTTGTTTCCAATCGAAACAACCAACGTGTTTGCTTCTGGACCAGGCCAAATTCGGCCTGCCGGAATCGGAGCCCGACGATAGCCGCATCAGGGACCGGCATCGGTTGGCCATGGAACACGTACGGTCCATGCTGGAGGACGACGCAGCCTAGCTGGATCCCGCAAAAAACCTGTCTAGCCCGTTGTTCCGTGGAGTCCGCCAGTCTGATTGGCGGACGACGAGGAATCTTGCAACTGCTTTGCTTCAGGAGCGAGATTCCTCGTCGGGATTGACAAGAAACTCGTTCAGCATTTTGCTACCAAGGCGCCTGGGCCAGCCTGGCGCAATGCATGCAACCTTCACACTTGATCGCCGACTGTTCACTCTGAAATTCGCTCGAGGAGTCGTTCTACTATGGATCCCTATACCGCTCGAACCTCTTTAAGTCCAGTCCAGGGGGGCGCCGGCGTGAAACAGGCGCCTCCTCCCCTAGCCATGCTTACTCCCACCCACGCTTGGCGGGTTCTTTGCCGGCGCACCGGCGGGACCATCTCGCGCACCACCTTCTATCGGTGGATCAACTCCGGCAGAGTGGGTGCAATAAGAATGGGAACTCGCTTCCTTATCCCTTTGCCTATGCTCGATGAGGTCGTCAAGAAATGTCTGGACGGGGAACGAATTTGAGAGAGGAATAAGCCAGCAAACTGTGCGGCGATCTCGAGGAGAAGTGTTGTCTTGCCGACCTGGCGGGGCCCCGTGAGGAGCTGGATTCCGCCCGGGGCCGGCTCCTGAAGTCTTTCGAGGAGCCGCTGCCGGCACACCATGTAGTCACTCGCGACTTCAAACATAGTCGAATAATTATTCGACTATATCCGATAACCGTCACCTGAATGGAAGTGTTGCTGACAACTTGATTCGGCTAATGGTAGAGCGCCGAGATGCAATTAGAATCCGGCATAACGTTGAACACGGACTCTGGCCGTGATGGCGTGGGCCAACATTCTCTCGGCTTCGCACTGGCGTTCTGTAACCTCGCCAATCAACCTGCTGGCTGCCGGCGTCATTTTCTGGTACGTGACTGTCTTGAGGAATTTCCCCACCCAGAGGCCTCCTGTGTACCGGGCAGAACGGCTGGTGGGAAGAATGTGATTAGTGCCGATACATTTGTCGCCGTAGGCGACCGTGGTCTCCATCCCCAGAAAAAGGGAGCCGTAGTTCCTCAATCTCTCGAGGAAATAATCAGGATCTTGGGTATGAATCTCGAGATGTTCCGGAGCATAGTCATCGGCGATAGCCACAGCATCCTCACGGTCATTCGCCAGGTAAATCCGGCCGTTGGCTCCCCAAGACAGTTCGGCAACGTTGCGTGTAGGAAGTTGTTGTAACTGCCGGTTGATCTCCAGCAGGCATTTCCTGGCGAAGATTTCACTGAAACACACTAGTGCAATGCCGCTATTGGGATCGTGCTCGGCTTGGCCAAGAAGATCACAGGCTACGAGAGAAGCATCCGCCGATTCATCAGCAATGACCATGATTTCGGTTGGCCCTGCCAGCAAGTCGATTCCGCAACGGCCAAAAAGTTGCCGTTTTGCCTCGGCGACGTACTTGTTCCCTGCCCCACAAATCACGTCGACAGGCTCGAAGACTCCCATCCCCAGAGCCATCATGGCCAGCGCTGGTACCCCTCCAAGAATGAAAATTCGGTTGGCCCCGGCCTTTTTCATGGCGTTCACCGTGGCGGGGTAATATCCCATCCCTTTGACCGGGGGGGAGAAGGCATAGACATTCTCCGCGCCTGCAACCTTCGCGGGGATGATGCTCATCTGCGCAGAACCGAACATCGGATAGCGTCCGCCGGGGATGTAGCTGCCCACGGACTTCACCGGAATGTGCCTGTGGCCCAAGATAATGCCCGGGCGAATTTCAATTTCCAGGGGCTTCAGGGCATCCATCTGCGCTTCTGCAAACCGGCGCACGTTATCCTGGCAGAAATCCGTATCGTCGAGAACCTGCCGATCGAGCTGCGCGATGGCAGAAGCTATTTGCTCCGCGTTTAATTCGAAGTCACTGGGACTCCAGTCATCAAGCTGCTGGCTGTATTTGCGAACCGCGTCCATGCCATTTCTTTCCAAGTCTGAAAGCATTGCAGAGACAACTGCGGCGCACTCAGCATCCCATTCGAAAAGCCGATGGCCTCCCTCCTTGATCATTCTCATATCAGGCTCCCTGGGCAGACGATGGCATCTGATTTTCACTTACTAAGCTGCATTAGAATTCAGCTCGCCCGACCGACGGCTAATATACATCTGGCAACCTCCGCACGCAACGCTGCGACCCGGCTGCGACCCGGCTTTCAGCGCAGGTGATTTCCACGTGGGCATGGGAGGGTCCGGTCCTACTTCCATAAAACATACTTCCATAAAACACTTCCCCTCGTCGCTGGTTTCTGGCAGACTGTGCGCCTATAGGTAGTTTAGGATTCGCAGTCTTCAATGGAGGTGTTGTCTGTCATGAAGAAATATTCGTTTACTCGGCGTGAATTCATGCAAGTGGGAGCGGGCGTCGCGGCGGCGAGGGTGGCCGCCAAGGTTACGCTGTTGGAGCCCCACAGCTTGTTGGCGTCGCCGGGTCCCATGGCGCCTTCGGACACCGTGCGGTTCGGCATCATCGGCACGGGCACCGAGGGCTGCGACCTTTTGCGAGCGAGTTTATCGGTCCCAGGAATCGAATGTGTGGCTGCTGCGGACTTATACGACACCCGTCATATTGCAGCCAAAGAAGCTCTGGGAGGAAAGGACATCGAAACCACACGGGATTACCGGAGGATTCTGGATCGCAAGGATATTGACGCGGTTTTTGTGGCTACTCCCGACCACTGGCATCGCAAGGCGGTGACGGAGGCGGTCGAAGCGGGGAAGGACGTTTACTGTGAAAAACCGATGTCGCACAGTGTGGAGGACGGGTTGGCCATGATCGAGGCTGTCCAGAAGCACAACCGCATCTTCCAGGTCGGCAGCCAGAGGGTCAGTTCGATTCTGTACGCGAAGGCCAAAGAGATCTGGGACTCCGGCAGGCTGGGCGAGGTGGATACGATCGAGGCGGCGTGGGACAGGAACACGGACAGCGGCGCCTGGGTATATCCGATTCCGCCGGACGCCAGCGAGCAGACCATCGACTGGAACTCCTGGCTCGACGGCGCGCCCCAACGCCCCTTCGATGCGACGCGCTTTTTCCGCTGGCGCTGTTACAAAGATTACGGGGCCGGCCTGGCGGGCGACCTGTTCGTTCACCTGCTCTCCGGCATTCACGTTGTGACCGGCACCAAGACTCCTCCCCAGCGCGCGCTTTCCACCGGTGGGCTCTACTACTACAAAGACGGCCGCGAGTTCCCGGACCTTCTCTGGACCATGTACGATTATCCGCACTTCCAGGTCGTCCTGCGTTGCAACCATAACAACAACTACCAGGGCGAGTTTTTCGGCTTCTACGGCAAAAAAGGAACCATGCTTATCACTGAATCCACTCTCACCTTCAAGCCGCAAGCACCCTCCGCTCAGCCGGAAGATTATTCGATCTTTTCATGGCCGGAAAGAATGCGTAAAGAGTACCTGGATAATTGGCACAAGGAACATCCCGCGCCGCCGCCGGGACAGTTCAAGATCGAAGTGGAGGATGAGGTCTATACTGCACCGCCGCGTTACAGCGACATGGCGGATCACGAGGCGAACTTCTTCAACGGCGTGAGGACCCGCCAGCCGGTGGTCGAGAATGAGGTGTTTGGAAACAACACCGCCCTCGGCTGCCATATGTCGAATTATTCCTATTTCAACAGGACACCCGCCGTCTGGAATGCGAAGGCGAATCGCATTACCTCCTAGCTGGCGAAAGGACTAATCCGCTTGCGGAGCCCGGCGAGTACACGATTGACCGACAGAAAGGAAATCCAACCATTCTGCTGGCTACAGGGACGGAGCCACCCATCTAGTCACTTTCTTCGATGCCGTTCGAATGAGCCGGCCGCGAGTTGAATTCTCCCTTGATCTTGAGTCGTGGGGCGAATAGGATAGGCACGCCCAAGAGAATTGATTCACGAGGAGGTTATGCCCCATGAGCGAACAACAGATTTCCAGGCGTAAATTCATGCAGACGACGGCGTGCGTGGCGGGGGTGACACTGGCAGGCCGGTCATTTCTGTTGGAGCCGGGGCCTTCCTATGCCTCTCCCCGGTCAGTCGCGGCCGGTGACACGGTTCGAATGGGCATCATTGGCGTTGGCATGCAAGGCTCCGGGTTACTTCGCACGAGTATCCAGCTCCCGGGAGTGGAATGCGTAGCCGCTTGCGATTTGTATGACGGACGGCGCGAGTTGGCCAAAGAAATCGTCGGCAAAGATATTCCTACCACGCGGCACTACCAGGAACTCCTGGACAACAAGCAAATAGACTGCATCGTGGCCGCGGTGCCGGACCACTGGCACAAGAGGATCGTCGTGGACTGCTGTGATGCCGGGAAGGACGTCTACTGCGAAAAGCCCATGACCCATACTGTGGCTGATGGCTTTGAGATGATTGCTGCGGAACAGAAGAACAACCGAATCGTCCAGATTGGCAGCCAGCGGCGCAGCTCGATCGTGTATGGCAAAGCCAAGGAACTCTACGAACGGGGCGTGATCGGCGATGTCTGCCTTGTCGAAGCCTCGATGGGGCGTAACGACCCCTGCGGCGCTTGGGAATACACGGTGCCTCCGGATCTGTCTTCGGAGACTCTCGACTGGGAGACTTGGCTGGGGACGGCCCCCAAGAAGCCTTTCAACCCCATGCACTTCACACGCTGGCGTTGCTGGCAGGATTATGGGGAAGGGATCCCTGGTGACCTTTACGTCCACCTCTTGACCGGGGTCCACCACGTAGCTGGAATCACGGCGCCGCCGAAGCGCGCCTTTTCACTGGGCGGCCTTTTCCGGTGGAAGGACGGGCGGGATGTCCCCGACACGATGACTACCGTATATGAATACCCTCATTTCCGCGCCACTTTCAGAGTGACCTTGAACACGGAGACGGAAGAGACGACGCGATTCATGGGCACGCTGGGAATGCTCGAGATCCGCAACGGCGATTTGACGTTGACGCCCCAGCGAGGGATAGATTACGCACCCTGCACCCCGGGTTGGCCTATCAAAATGAGGACCGATTTCGCACAGCATTGGCACCAGGAACACGACCCGAAACCTGCTACGTTGGCGACGGTTGAATCTACGCGCTATTACCCGCCACCGGACTATAACGATGACCGCGAGCACCTCTGGAACTTCTTCGAGTCGGTGAGAACGCGAAGGCCTTCCGTCGAAGATGCGACCTTCGGCAACAATACGGCCATTGCCTGCCACATGGCCAATCACTCGTACTTCAACAACACGATAGCCAATTGGGATGCCGGAAATAAGAGAATCTTAGGATGACCGTCAGCGGATGGCGCGCTGCGCTCTGAATTCCCGCCGCCATCCGTTCCGGGATGTCGGAAGGCAGGTTCGAGTAGTCGTCACAGTCGGTGCGCTAGCGAGCGCGGGCTTTTCTCCAGCCCATTCGCACGCGCCACGCAGCACTGAACGGCACGGTGTTGGACCACCGCGCTGAGATTAGCTGCCACACGATCAAACAATTTTCGGGAAAGCATCGCCAGTTGGGCTGTACAGGGAGGAAGGCAAGAACTCGCATGCAACACTACCGGGCCCCATCAAAGGGGCCCGGAGTGAAGAAGAGGAATCGGTCCCGCCCCGATCGAGTCACGACGCCCTGGGGGCCAGGTCTTCAGACAACGTTCCGATATACCAGCGGGACTCAAGAGCAGCATAAACCCAAGTGGGCGAGTAGTCCAATCATTTTTATTTATCGTTACCATTAGCGAAATTTATCATAGCAGACGGGCAAGCGGCGAAGTCCTGACGGCCCGGGGACAGAAGGGACATAATTACCGCTGTACCACTGTCTGATGGATAGCGGTACTACCGCTTGATGCTGTAGGGGGGCACTTACCTTGCCGATTGGCGGCATAAAGCCTCCGCTACGTGAAGCTGCATCACTGCCAAACAAATTTGTGATTTGACTCCGGTCGAAATGTCATGCATAGTGAAGAAAATGCAGGGTGCTACAAGTCAGTGGGCGCGGGCAGGGGATTGAAGGTGGAGGATCTTCTCGACCGCGTGGCGAATCGTGATGTCGAAGCGCTTGGGAGCTTGTATGACATTTTTGCCCCTAGGCTAATGGGGCTGATTACGCGCATCTTGTCGCCGGTCCTCGATGCCGAGAGCGTGCTGCAAGAGGTATTCCTCCGACTGTGGGATGGAGCGCCCGGCATTGCCCGATCCAATGGGAGTCTGGCTGCTTGGCTTGTGCTCACCGCGCGCCACGCCGCCTTACAGCGGCTCCTTGCGCAGCGGACAGTTGGACCTCACGCTGCTCAAACTCCCCGTGACCGGCGTCGCACGAAAAAGGAAAAGCTCGCGTCTAAGTCAGCCGGTTCGACGCGCACTGAGTACAAACCAAGGGAGAGCCGTTCAACTAAGGGTGGCTCTGTGACCTTGTCATTCTTCGCCGCCACTCCTCAAGTTTGGATGCCACGTCCTGACGAGGTCGCATTGGTTGACGCTCGCATGGCCTTGCTTCAAAGAGCTTTCAGCCAAATCCCCAAGCCGCAGCGCCGCGCATTGGAGCTTGCGGTTTTCGGCGGTCTTGCCGAATCAGAAATCGCTGATCAGCTCAGTGAGCCCTTGGGCAAGGTACAAGCGGGGTTGCGCGCTGCATTTACCTTCATGAGGCACCGCCAACGGGCGGTGTTGGGAACTTGGACTGCCGAAATCTAGAGGACATTTACGAACTTTTCCTGCTCGGAGCACTGTCTGATGCGAACTCGTTGGAATTGCGCGAGCACCTCACCCAGGGTTGCTCTCAGTGCGCGGAGCGAGTCAAGCAAGCTGCTGGGACCGTCTACGTGCTCAGCCTCACTGCCAAGCCCCTCTCGCCCCTGCCGCAAGCCAAGATTGACCTTCTGCGCATGCTGCCTAAAAAGTAGCCGGGACAGTCGCCAGGTGCCGAGGCTCAGGTTTCGGGTGTCAGGCGCCAGTGGTCAGTGGCTAGTGGTTAGTGGCCAGTTGCCGGGTGTCAAGTCTCAGGCGCCGGGTGGCAGGTTTCAGGTGTCAAATGCCGGGCTCTAGGTGCCAGCAGCAATCGGGACGTGGGTTCGCAACAACTGACCACTAACCACTGAGAACTGACGACTGACAACTTCTTTATGGCTTTACGTCGAGAGCTGGGGTTGACCCAGGCTACGTCCCTGGCCATCACGGACATGGTGGGGATCGGTCCTTACATCACCATCCCCCTCTTCCTGGCCACGATGGGCGGGCCACAGGCGATGCTGGGCTGGCTGGTGGGAGCGCTGCTGGCTTTCTGCGATGGACTGGTCTGGGCGGAACTTGGCGCGGCGATGCCCCAGGCGGGCGGGAGTTACAACTACCTTCGCGAAGCATACGGAGCAAGCGGCGCGGGGCGTTGGTTCTCGTTCCTAATGGTCTGGCAGATCATGTTTTCGGCGCCACTCTCAGTGGCCAGCGGCAGCATCGGCTTTGCGAATTATCTTCATTACCTCCTGCCTGGCCTGTCGCCAGGGGGAGTCCGCATCGTCGCCGCGGTTTTTCCGCTGTTGCTGGTTTGGTTGCTCTACCGGCGTATCGGGGCTCTCGGAAACCTTTCGGTAATTCTGGTGGGTGGGGTACTCCTGGGATGCATTTGGATTATCGCTTCCGGGCTGCCTCACTTGAGCGTTGCGCGCCTGGTGGACTTTCCCCCCGGCGCGTTTCACCTGAACTGGATCTTTTGGGCGGGGCTCGGCCACTCCACGCTTTATGCGCTCTACGATTACTTCGGCTATTACAACGTTTGTTACCTCGCTGAAGAAATCCGCGATCCGGGCCGGGTGATTCCACGCGCCATCATGTTCTCCATCCTCGCGGTGGGAGCCCTGTATGTGCTGATGACCGCCTCCTTCCTCAGCGTGATCCCCTGGCGGGATGCCATTCACAGCCCCTTCATCGCCTCCGTCTATATCGAAACACTCCAGGGCGCAGCCGCCGGCAGAGTGATGACGGTGCTGTTGCTGTGGATTGCTTTTTCCTCGGTTTTTTCACTGCTCTTGGGATATTCGCGCATCCCTTATGCGGCGGCCATGGACGGGAATTTCTTCCGTGTCTTCGCGCGGCTTCATCCCAAAGGTCAGTTCCCGTATGTCTCGCTCATTGCCTTGGGAGTTGTGGCCTCCATTTTCAGCCTCGGCCATCTGAGCGAAGTCATCGGAAGCCTGGTTGCTACACGCGTGCTGATCCAGTATTTGCCCCAGACCGTGGGGTTTTTCATGCTCCGGCTAAAATCGCCTGAACTCCAGCGACCCTTCCGTATGTGGTTCTATCCCCTGCCCGGAATCATCTCGCTCCTTGGTTGGCTGTACGTGTTGGGAACCGCGGCGAGGAAGTCACTGCTCTTCGCTTTTGCGGTGTTTGCCGTGGGGAGTACAGCCTACTTCGTGCGTTCACGAGTGAGGCACGAGTGGCCGTTCAGTCGCCAAGTGGTAGAAAACCGATTGGGAGCGTAAACTGATTGATGCCGTGACAGATCCTCGAAAGCAGTCAAAAACGGTTCCGCGCCGCCGGGTCGTGGGACTTGGCCTGCTCGCGCCGGTGTTCATCTTGAGTCTTGCTTACGGCACCTTTGCACAAGGGCCCGATCCCCAACGGCTGTTCCAGGATGCGTCCGCTGCCCAGCAGCGTGGTGATGCGGCACTGGCCGTGCGCGAGTACCAAGAACTCATCCGGCTTCGTCCGGACATGATTGCGGCGCGTGCGAACCTGGGCCTGGCGCTCCTATCCCTTGGCCGGATTGACGAAGCCATCGCGCAATATCGTGCCGCGCTCGCGCAGGCCCCCGGTAACCCCGTCCTCCGGCTGAACCTGGCAGTGGCCTACTACAAAAAGGGCGACATGGTGGAAGCAGCCAGGGAGTTCGGCTCTCTGCACGAAGACGAGCCGGGCGATATTCAGGTCGCAACGCTGCTGGGCAATTGCTATGTTCGCCTGGGCCGCACCGCTCAGGCTATCTCAGTTCTCTCGCCCCTGGAGAAAACCCACCAGGATAATCTCGATCTCGAGTTGGCGCTTGGATGGGCGTTGATTCGCGCCGGCCGCACGCAGGAGGGCCTCGACCGAGTGGAAAAAGTCGCGCAGCAAGGACACAGCGCTGAGGCTTATATGCGGACCGCGGAAGCGCAACTGAAGCTCCAGGCCTTCGACCAAGCGCGCCACAGCGTCGATGAGGCCATCCGTCTCAACCCGAATCTACCCGGCCTATACACGCTGAGCGGCGTTATCATGTACTACGCCGGAGATCAGGAGGGGTCGGCGGCAAACTTTCAGAAGGCACTAGAAGCCAACCCCAATGACTTTCAGGCCCAATTGCTACTCGGCGCCGTTCTGTACACCCGTCGAGACTTGGACGCCGCCAAGCTGCATCTTGGCCGCGCACTCGAAATCCGCCCCGCCTCGCCGTTGGCCCTCTATGAAATGGCGCGCGTCAAACGTGCGCAGGGGCAAGTAGACGCTGCTGTCAAGGATCTCGAAAAGGTGGTGGGGGCCGAACCGGAGTGGATCCCGCCGCACATTGAGCTGACTGCGCTGTATTATCGCCTGAAGCGGCCGGAGGATGGAGCGAGAGAGAAGCAGATCGTGGATCGACTCTCCGAAGAACAGCGGCAGCACCAGTCAAAGTTGCACACCGTCAGTCCGCGGACTCCCTGACCTTGAGCACGCGGTCGCCGGCGACGTTCCGGAGCGTCTGGACGATGCCCGAAGGCCAGCGGATCTCGACTTGTTGGGCCTTGTTCTCGGCGCCGAGTCCGAAATGGACCGGTCCATGGCTGGAGGAAGCGTAGCCGACGCTGGTGGTCATGTGATTGTACTGTGCGCCTGCGCTTCGTCACGACTTTGACGAGTGCGCCGATGCCGTCGCGGTTGCTTTTGGTCCCCTCCAGTGCGATGTCCAGCCAGTGCCCGGCGCCCTCGCTGCGGTTCATCCAGATCTCAGCCTCCCTGCCCAGCGCTGTGGCCACGACGTCCACCCGGCCGTCTCCGTCGAAGTCGGCGAACGCGCACCCACGGTGGCGCGCCGGGGGAGAAGCGTTCAGCCCCGCTTCCTCGGTCAGAGCTTGCCATTTCCCACTGGCGCCCAGGTTCCGAAAAACGGTGTTGTACTGGTCGACCGGCATCCCGGGTTTTGGCAGCGCCCGGACATGACCGCGCGTGACGAACAGGTCCTTCCATCCATCGTTGTCAAAGTCGTAGAGGCCCGGGCCGTAGCCTCCCATGGAGCGGCTCAACTGTCGCATCCCGCTCGGAAACGTGATCTCCTCAAACCCGCGCCCGCCCATGTTCCGAAAAAGCGGGAACGTCTGATTGTTCAAGGCCACGGTCACAATATCGGGGTAACCGTCATTATCGAAATCCCGAAAGTCCAAGCCCATTCCCGAGATGAAGTCCCCGTCTTCGACTAAGGCCGACACCGGCCTGGAGCGCGACCTCCTCGAATTTCTGTCCCGTGTTATGAAACAGGAAATTGTAGTACGTGTCGTTGGTGACGAAGAGGTCGGGCCGTCCGTCCAGGTCGTAGTCGGCCATGCCAACGCCCATACCCTTGCCCACGTGCGAGCGAATGCCCCACTGCGCCGACACGTCCTGAAAGGTTCCGTCGCCCCTATTCAGAAACAACTGATTGGGCTGGCCCCCATAAAACGTCGGGCTACAGTAATCGTACGTATCGCCGACGCCGCAGAGCGGTTCCTTCGCATAATCCCACTGCAAGTAGTTGGCGACGAACAGGTCGAGGAGCCCGTCGTTGTTGACGTCCACCCACACGGCGGTGATGGCCCAAAGGGGACCGTAGTCGGGATCATTGAACTGGTCCAGACCCGCACGGGCAGTGACATCGGTGAAGGTTCCATCGCCGTTGTTGTGATATAGGGTGTTACGGTGAACGCCAGCCACAAAAACGTCGGGGTACCCATCGTTGTCGTAATCTCCGACGGCCACGCCATTGTCGTATCCAGTGCCCGCCAAGCCCGCCTCCTTGGTGACGTCAGTGAACACGCCATGTCCCTCGTTGCGAAACATCCGGTTGGAGAACTTCGGCGAATCTTTCTTCAAGGTGGCGATATTCGCCCCGTTGGTGAAAAAGATGTCCGGCCGCCCATCTTTGTTGTAGTCGAAAACGGCAACTCCGCCGGCCATCGTGCACGGAGTGTGAGGAGCGCGAAGGGTTTCGTCAGTCTCGAGGCGGAAGGGTATGGATTGCAGCGAGAAACGGATGCTCGGAGAAGGGCCCGTGAGTGCTCGCGCAGAAGAGCGGCCTCGGGCACCCGGCAGAAGGGATGCCCCCATAAGCCTCAGCACATCGCGCCTGCTAAAAGTCCCCCGCCTTTCCGGGGCGGCGCGACCGTGGCCATCAAAGTCCAAGATACCCTTCCGCGGTGTCCCACTCGCCACAGCGGCATTATACTTCAATTCCGAAGGTGGACCGCGATTCTGCCCTCCTAATTGAGGTGTAATGGCGGTGATCTACCTCTCCGCGGGAGGAGAACCGGACAACTTCGACAAAACTGGACATGTTGCGACAGAACGTCCAGCAGGGAATGACCCGTCCAGCGTGTCATTTCGAGGATTCCGCTTTCTTATCAGCGAAGACGAGGAATCTCAGAAGCCCTTTGGTTCCGGAGCGAGATTCCTCGCGTCGACCTGGACCGTCCAGTCCAGGGCTTCGCTCGGAATCACAGCGAAGGGCCGGCTTCCCCGCCCCACCACCATCCTGCAAGGCGGGACACCGCGCTCGGCGTTTGGCGCAAAACCACTTTCTTTTTTCAACAAGGCGGGGTACGTTCTAGTTGCACTGTCCTATTCATTCCCGGTATCGCCTTTAGTTCAACGGACTGCAAGGGGACAGTGTTCCCCGATTTCGAATTTCAGCTTGATGGAGAAACCGTCTATCCCTCTGAAACGTACTAGCTTCAAGAGGGAGGATAGTCCGACCTCATCGGTCAGGTTGTACGGGTAGTACTCATACCGGGTTGGAAGTTGCCGTCAAGTAACTTCACCGGATCGCAATTTTGACAGGAAAGCTGGATGGCAGCCTCGCTCGACCGGCTGTTTCAGTGGAGGTGGATAATGAGGAAGGAAACTTGCCGGCGACTGCCGGACGCACATGCAAGGATCGCCCTTAGCTGGTTTTTTCGGGGCTTCCTCGTCTTCAGTCTTGTTGCGATAGGCCGTGGCCAGCAGACACCCAGTCCCGCGTACAAGGCCATCGGAGTGGTGGTAAGCATCGAGCCGACAGGCTTCACCATCCAAGCCGATTCCGGAAACCGTCTGACGGTGTCGCTCTCCGATCACGCCCTCCTGCTCCGTGTCGCTCCCAACCAAAAGGACTTGAAAAATGCCACGAAGATCAATGCCGGGGAGATCAGCGTAGGCGACCGCATTCTAGTCCGGGGACGTATTTCAGATGACCAGAAGACCCTTTTCGCTGCCGCCGCGATCGTCATGAGCAAGGCGGACATTACCCGTAAGCAGGAGGCGGAGCGCGCTGACTGGCAGAAGCGTGGCGTGGGCGGGCTTGTGAGTTCCTTCGATCCCGCCACAAGCACAATCACGATTTCGACGGGGGGCGCCGTCAAGAAAGTGGTAATTCACATGTCCAAGGACACCGTCCTGCGCCGGTACGCAGCGGATTCAGTCAGGTTCGACGATGCCAAACCCGCGAAGCTTGACGAGATCAAAGCCGGGGATCAACTTCGCGCGCGCGGCACGCGCAGTGAGGACGGCAGTGAGTTTACTGCGGAGGAGATCGTTTCGGGATCATTTCGAAACATAGCCGGCACGGTCTCTTCCATCGATGCCGGCCAAAGCACGATCAGTGTCACCGACTTGAAGACAAAGAAGCCCGTTCTCGTAAAGGTTACGTCAGATTCCCAACTGCGCAAGCTGCCTCCGATGATGGCCCAAAGGATCGCCATGCGATTGAAAGGCGACACGGCGGGCGGACCACCAAACGGCGCCGGTGGGGGTGCACCCGCCACCGCACAGCCGGCGGGCGCCCCTCCCTCGGGCGGCGGTCCCGGAGGGCCACGACCCGGCGGAGCGCCCGACCTCCAGCAGATTCTGAACCGGATGCCGCCGGCAACGCTTGCCGATTTGCAGAAGGGTGATGCCGTGATGATTGTGGCGACGGAAGGTACGGCTCCCGGTGCGGTCACTGCGATCACGCTGTTGGGCGGAGTGGAAGCGATTCTGGCTTCCTCAGGAAGCGCCAGCCAAGCGATGTTCATGTCGCCCTGGAATCTCGGCGGCGGCGCCCCAAGTGGAGAAGAATAGATTTAATAATTGAGCGCCCGGCAGTAGAGGGTGGGCGCTATCAGAGGAGAGCCAATGAGGTCTCGGGTGTACGCGAAGTACGCAGTTATCTCTCTGGTGCTTTTTGTGGCGCCAGTTCTGGCAAGCGTCTTGTTCGCGCAAAGCCCTTCCGGGACATTGCGCTGCCAGGTGAATGATCCTTCAGGCGCGGCGATGACGCAAGCGACTGTCCTGGTGACCTCAGCGACCGGACAGACGCAGGCCGTACAAGGGAACCGGGACGGCATTTACGAATTCAAAGGCTTGGCGCCCGGGAAGTACAACGTGAAGGCGATTGCAAAAGGTTTCGCGGTGTATGAGCAGCGGGACGTTGAGATCGCCGCGGGCCAAGTCCAAAAGCTCACCATCTCGCTCGGCATCGAGCAGGAACTGCAAAAGATCACTGTCTCAGGTGAGGCGCCAACCGTGAGCGTCAATCCCGAAAACAATGCCAGTTCCCTCGTCATCTCCGGGAAGGAGATCGAATCGCTATCCGATGACCCCGATGAACTGCAGTCCGAACTTCAAGCGCTGGCTGGACCCTCAGCGGGACCTAGTGGCGGCCAGATTTACATTGACGGCTTCACCGGCGGGCAGCTTCCGCCGAAGTCCTCCATCCTCGAAATCCGAGTGAACCAGAACCCCTTCTCGGCGGAATACGACAAGCTTGGTTACGGCCGCGTCGAAATTACCACCAAGCCAGGCCTGGAAAAGTATCATGGCCAGGGCTTTGTGAATGGGAATACTTCCAGCTTCAACACCAGGAATCCTTTCGCCACCCAGGAGCCAAGCTATCATTCGCAGTTCTATAACGGCAACGTCGGCGGTCCGCTGGGCAAGAAAGCATCTTTCTTCTTCAATTTGTTTCGCCGCGACATCAACGATGTGAACGTCGTGAGCGCATACGTTCTCAGCCCCGACTTGACTCAGCAGGTCCCGTTCAGCCAGGCTGTCCCGAATAACCGAATGCGACTCAACCTTGGCCCCCGGGTCGACTTCCAGCTCAGCTCGAAGAATGTGTTGACTGTGCGCTACCAGCTCGAGCAGGACAAGGAGTACGAGAACGGCCCTGGGCAGTTTTCACTCGCCTCGCAGGAATATAACGAGAATGACACCGAACACAACATTCAGGTGAGTGATACGCACGTGTTCAGCGAGAAGGTGGTGAATCAGGCCCGATTCCGTCGGGCCCACGAGACCGACAACATCACTCCCCTGAGCTTGCTGCCTACCTTCTCCGTACAGGGCGCATTCACGGGCGGAGGGAATAGCACGGGGAAGGTTCTGGACACGCAGGATCGCTTCGAGTTCCAGAATTACACCTCGATCACTGTGGGCAAGAACTTCATCCGTGTCGGAGGACGCCTGGCGACGAAGACGAGTCAAATACCTCGTATAAGTACTTCAATGGAACGTATACATTTCCATCGCTACCGCTTATCAGATCACGGAGCAAAACCTCCAGGCGGGCTTGTCGCCGCTGGCGAATGGGGGCGACCGAACCAGTTTATGATGGCTGCGGGGAACCCTCGCGCGACCCTGAACCTCGTCGACGTAGGAGTTTATGGCGAAGACGACTACAGGGCCCGTCCCAATCTGACGCTCAGCCTGGGCTTGCGTTTTGAGACGCAGAATTATATTCATGACCACGCCGACGTCGCCCCGCGGTCGGTTTAGCTCGGGGGATCGGCCATGGAAAGACCCCTGCCGTCGTCCTGCGCGCCGGCTTTGGAATTTTCTATGACCGTTTCCAGGATACTCAGATTCTCCAGGCGGAACTGCTAAATGGAATCAACGAACAGCAGTATATAGCTACATCGCCGGCGATTCTGGGACTCTTTCCCTAACTCTCCTTCCCTGAGCGCGGTCGCGCAGGCTGCGGCGGTCCCACCAGAAACTTACCAAATCAATCCGAACTATCGTGCGCCGTATACAATCCAGTCAGGCGTAGGACTGGAGCGGCAAGTCTCAAAGAGCGCTACGGTGTCGGTCACGTATCTCAACTCGCATGGAGTTCATCAGCTTCTTACACGCGACATCGATTCGGGATTCCTGGAACCTATCCGGCGGGCTACCCGTCAGTAGGCCAATCACCCTACCCGAACTCTGGCAACGTCTACCGTACGAGTCGGCAGGTCTCTTTAATCAGAACCAGCTGATCTCGAACGTCAACATTCGTGTGGGCACGAAGCTCAGTTTGTTTGGTGTTTACACGCTGGGCTACGCAAATAGCAATACCGGCGGCTTCGGGGGCGGCGGCATGGGCGGGGGCGGAACCGGCGGCGGCAGCGGCGTGATGAACCCGTACAATATTGCCGTGGACTATGGCCGGGCAGCGTTCGACGTACGGCACCGTGTCTTCGCGGGCGGTAGCTGGACCCTGCCCCGCGGATTCGGCGTCAGCCCCTTCGTGGTCGCCAACTCCGGTTCGCCCTTTAACATCATTCTGGCCGGGGACATGTATGGCACGGGCGTTTTCGATGCACGGCCAGGCATTCGCTGCCGCCGGTGCAACGGGACCCAACATTTTAACGACTCATTACGGTATTTCCGACACCTCTGCCACTTCCACGGGAACCATCATCCCGCCGTATTACGCCGAAGGTCCGGGCCAATTTTCGCTGAACCTACGCGTCAGCAAAGTTTTCGGTTTCGGAAAAAAGCCGGAAGGCTCTCGCGATAGGGCGGCGGGCCAGGTGGACCAGGTGGCGGGCCGGGAGGACGCGGTGGAGGTTTTGGTCCCGGTCTTG
>CAVXWN010000009.1:0-58351 GCA_963765485.1 uncultured Acidobacteriota bacterium
GGGTACCACGACCTGATTGACCGTCTCGTTCAAGCATGTTATAAGGAGCGGGCGATTTTGGTGTTCTAGAGCCGTTGAACGGCAGGTATTCGGGGTTAAGCTGAAACGCACGGTATAGGAGGCCCACCATAATATGACTCTTCTCCATGGGTTTTCGTTGACCTTCCTGGCTGGCCTAAGCGTTGGGTTCAGTTTGTGGTCGATTAAGTGGGCAAGAATTTGGAAGTGGGAGAACTTCTGGCTGGTCTACGCTCTCTTCTCCCTGATTATCTATCCGCTTGCTCTGGCCTTTTGGCTTTTGCCTCACCTTGGGCGGGTCTATGCTTCCCTGACGCTTGCCGAAGTTTTGACGCCGTTCTTGTTAGGTGTGCTGTGGGGATTTGCGCAGCTTGGTTCCGGAGTCTGCATCCACAAGTTGGGCTTTGCGGTCACGGGTGCAGTAGTCAACGGGGTCGGGGCCGCTTTCGGAACGCTGCTTCCTCTTGCGCTTCTGCACCGGGCGATGATTTTCCAGACGAGCGGAGTGCTGATCCTGGTCGGCACATTCGTGATGATGACTGGTGTGGCCCTTTGCGGCTGGAGCGGCTACCAGCGGGAAAACGAGGCGAGGCAACAAGGCCGGGGCGCCGGGTTCTCGGTGAAAGAGTCCGCGATGACCCAGGTCGCCTCGACGCGAGCAGGCTATATTCTGAATGTGGGCATTGCCGTCGTAGCGGGAGTGCTGGCGTCCTTACTGAATGTCGCTCTAGCCTATGGCGGCGACATCATGCAGAAGGTACGCAGCGAAGGTGGGCAAGCTTCCTGGGCGCCCTTTGCGGTCTGGCCGATTGCTCTGCTTGGCGGGTCGCTCGTCAACATCGCGTACAGCATTTACCTGCTGTCTCGTAATCGAACCTGGGGGAATTTCCGAGGTGGGATCAAGGAAGTGTTTAACCCTGTTCTGGCAGGATTGATGTGGATGGGCGGCATCGCCCTGTACAGCAGCGGCACAACCTTCCTGGGGATCCTTGGGGTTTCCATTGGTTTCGGGCTATATATGATCACGGTGGTAGTGTCAGGTCAGTTAGCCGCGGTCTTTACCGGCGAGTGGCACTTTACGCGGCGCGTTACCTCGGGGGCGTTTGGCGCGGGGATCGCCTTACTTGTCATCGCCTTCATTGCAATCGGGGGCGCGAACTATCTTGGCAAGTAGGCGCCGTAGAGGCGGCCTATAACCAGGCGTGTCCAAATTGCGCCTGCTCCCATCGGCGATGACCTGTGGCTCTGCCATCTGCTATCCGAAAGGCTTCTATCATTCCGAGCGTTTTCATTGCACAGTGGTGAGCCGAAGGATCATGAAATCTACGCTCGGAATGACAGCGCTTGCCGATCCGCAGCGCGACTCCTTGCTGCACTCGGACTTCGGTGCCCATGGAGCGCCGCTACGCTTCTTTCCGCCCACAATCGTTCCGCCCACAATTTGACACTGTTCCGGCGGGGTGATAGCATTTTGTTCCGCCTGCACGGGAATTCAGGGCAGTGGGCCTGAGTCTGGTGAAGCAGTGAAGCCCCTCTCGAGAGCAGTTTTCCCGGGCTCCTCGGAGAACGAGGGGGTTCGCTTTTCCGCCGCTTGCGAATCGCCTCTCCGCGTGCCGGCAACGGCTTTCAGGGGGACTACCCCGTCCGGAGAAAGGAAGGAGTTTTCGAGTGCAACCCTCGCGGGAAGTTTGCTGTCGCTCTATCGCGGCATGGTTTTGATTCGTGAGTTTGAACTGAAGGCGCGGGAGGTATTCCGCACAGGCCGCATGCCTGGGTTCATTCACGTCTATGTAGGGGAGGAAGCTGTGGCGACGGGCATATGTGCTCAGTTGCGTAAAGATGATTACGTAGCCAGCACGCACCGTGGTCACGGTCACGCTTTGGCAAAGGGGATTCCGCCACGACTGGTGATGGCTGAACTGCTGGGCGCGGCCTCCGGGTGTTCGGGCGGAAGAGGCGGCACCATGCACCTCTATCGATCCTGAGGTCGGATTTCTCGGATCGAATGGCGTTGTGCCTCCGAGCATTCTGATCGCCTCCGGAGCCGGACTGAGCGCCAAGCTGAGAAAAAGCGGGCAAGTGGCGGTGGCTTTCTTCGGCGACGGGGGCTCGAACAATGGCGCCTTTCACGAGGGGATCAACATGGCCGCCACCTGGAATATCCCGGTGGTTTTTGTTTGTGAGAACAACCTCTATGCCACGGAGATGCCTTTTTCGAGGGCCACGAAGAACACGAACGTCGCAAGTCGGGCTGCAGCCTACGGTATACCGGGAGTGCAGGTGGACGGCAATAACGTTCTGGAGGTCTACAGCAGGGCAGGCGAAGCTATCGAACGAGCGCGCCAGGGCAATGGCCCCACGCTTTTGGAATGCCTTACTTACCGCTGGTTCGGTCATCACGAGGGTGATCCTGGTGTTGCCTATCGGCCCAAGGAAGAGATCGCAGCCTGGAAGGAACGCGACCCGATCAAGAAGCTCCGTGAAGACGCCATAGCGAACAATTGGGCGCCCGCGGAAGACTTTGAGCGGGATCCATGCTGAGGTAAAGGGAGTGCTGGACGAGGCGGCCCAATTCGCCCTGGAAAGTCCGCTCGAAGACGTAAGCACCGCCTTGGAGCACGTTTTCAGCAACTGACTTTCAGGAGAGAGGAACCCATGGCGCAGGCTACAGGAACCACACCATTGACAAGCGAGCATCCGCCGGAAAAGCAGCGCGTGATCAGCTACGCCGAGGCAGGCGTGGAAGGCATACGTGAGGAAATGCGTCGCAACTCGAACATCTTTTACGCCGGGCAGGGCATCGGGGTTCGAGGAGGCAACTTCCAGCAGAGCCGCGGCCTTTGGTTGGAATTCGGCGACGACCGCGTTCGTGATACGCCGATTGCGGAACGCGCGCAGACAGGCTTGGGAATCGGAGCAGCGCTTGCCGGGAGTCATCCGATTGTGGATATCGTGTTCCTGGATTTCACCCTGGAGGCGATGGGAGAAATCGTCCAGCAGGCTTCCACGATTCACTATATCTCGAACGGCAGGTTCAAAGTCCCGGTGCTAATCCGCGCGGCGGGAGGGGGCGTCCGCAGCACCGGGCCGCATCATTCCCACACGTTTTGGGCATTTTTCGCCCACATTCCCGGTTTGAAGGTTGCGCTTCCATCCACCCCTTACGATGTGAAGGGTCTGATGAAGACTGCCCTGCGCGATGAAAACCCTGTTTTGTTCATTGAGCACAAAGGGATGTACAACACGAAAGGTCCCGTCCCGGAGGAGGAGTACCTGATTCCGTTCGGGCAGGCCCGCATTGTCCGTTCGGGAAAAGATGTAACCCTGGTGGCGCTGAGCATGATGGTCCACCGCGCCCTCGAGGCGGCCGACAAGTTGGAGAGCTTGCACATCTCAGCCGAGGTCATCGACCCGAGGACTCTGGTCCCGCTCGACAAGGCGACGATTCTGAAATCCGTGGCCAAGACCGGCCGGCTGGCCATCATTGATGAGGCCTACGCCACCTGTGGAATGGCGGCTGAGATCGCGGCCATCGCCGCAGGCGAGGCACTTGATGAGCTGGATTCGCCGGTGCTCCGAATCTGCGGTCTTCCGGCGCCGCACACCTTCAGCCCCTCCGTGGATGCCTATCTGGTGCCGTCAGCCGATCGAATCGCACAGGAGGTGGCGGGCCTATTCGGAAAGAAGGCCTGACCGCGAGAGTCATTCCTATGAGCCTTACCGTGATCATGCCCCAGCTCGGCCTAACCATGACGGAGGGGACTGTCAGCCAGTGGCTGAAGAAGCCTGGCGACACCATCAAGAAGGACGAGCCGATCTTCGTCGTATCCACCGACAAGGCGGACATGGAAGTTGAATCCATGGTGGAAGGAACGCTGCGCCAGATCATTGTGAATCCTGGCCAGACCGTGCCCGTGGGAACGGTTTTGGGCTACGTCGAAGGACCACAGGAAGACGGCTCTAGGGCCACTCCCGGGCAGTCTTCGTCAGCGCCTGCCGGGGATTCCAACGCAACTCCGCCAGCGAGTGTGATGGCTGAAGAACCTCGCGCTGCTGGAGAGATCGGAGGCGCGGAAGCCACGGCAGCCCTACTCGAACCTGATGGCCGGAGAAGGGGCGCCAGCGCATCCCCTCGGGCCAAGAGGCTGGCCAAACAGCTTGGTGTCGACCTTTCCAGAGTGAAGAGCACTGGCCCAGGCGGCCTGATTATCGAGGAAGACGTGCGGAACGCAGCGGCAGCCCGGCCGCCCCCGTCCCTATCGAAGGGACGAGCTCTCAAGCCAGACGCCGTCAATTGATCGCGGAGCGCATGGTGGAAAGTGTCAGGACGATTCCCCATTTCTCGGTATCGGTTGAGGTCAATGCGGAAAAGCTCGTCGCTCTGTACGACAGTCTGAGGGAGCCTGTGGAGCAAGCGGTTGGGTCCAAGCTGACTTATACCGACCTGTTATTGAAGGCACTCGCACTGGCGCTTACGAACAGCCCTGAAATGAACGCGACTTGGGAAGAAGCAGTTATCCGCCGCCACACTAAGATCGACCTGGGGCTTGCTATCGCAACCGAACACGGCGTCACCGCGCCAGTCCTCCGCGGGGTGGATGGGTTGTCCCTGGGGCAGTTGGTCGCGCGCCGCGCTGAACTAGCCGAAAAAGCGCGTCAGAGCAGGCTGGCCCTGAGCGACCTGGAAGGCGGTGTGGGCACGCTGAGCAATCTGGGCATGTACCGCGTGGATCGCTTTGAAGCCATTATCAGCCCAGGCCAGAGCTTTATTGTTGCTGTCGGCAAGTTGCGGAACCGGCCGTGGGTAGATACTGCCCTTGTCATCAAGCCAACCATCGTGCTTAACGTCTCGGTGGACCACCGTGTGGCGGACGGGGCTATGGCCGCCATTTTCCTGGAACGTATTGCCGAGGTGGTTGAGAACCCTTACCGCATTTTATGGAGCGCGGAGACTAAATAGGGGGGCTTCGCTCTATCTCAGGATGAGCAAAAGCAGTTGATCCCGTGAAGCGGGACGAAGTCGTAGAAAGCGCAAGAAGACGATTCACTCGTTTGCGAGTCAGGGCGCCTTGGCATCTCTGCTTGAGATTGTTTGTCATGGCACTTTTAGCAGCCGAAAGAGGCCAGGATGATACTGTTATCCGTTGAAACTTCAGAGGGGCCTCGGCTTGCCGCGAAGATCCCGGCGGGAATTCTGATCTTCTCGCAGGCCAAGGCGCATCTTCGGTGTGAAGGAACCGCCCTTCCACTGACGCTGCAAGCCGCTGTCACTGAGGAGGGTGGGATCGAGCGCGTGCTACCGTATTTGCGAGCGATTCTGGATAATCCGCAAGTCGGCAGGCTGGCGATTCCCGAAGATGGAGTTCGAGTCGGCAGGCCCTTCCTGCCCGGAAATGTGTTTTGCGTCGGCGCAAACTACAAGCGGCACATCCAGGAGGGCGGTGGCACACTTCCCGAACGCCCTATATTGTTTGCCAAATGGACCAGCGCCATCATCGGCCCGGGTGACCCGATTGTGCTGCCCCCGGACGCGGCCGAAGTCGATTACGAAGCGGAGCTGGCGGTGGTGATGGGGCGGCGATGCCGCGGCGTCTCAGCGGCTGAGGCGCTCGATTATGTCGCCGGTTACACCTGCATGAACGACATCAGCGCGCGCGACTTCCAAAGAAGCGACGGGCAGTGGGCGCGTGGCAAGGGCCAGGACACCTTCGGGCCTATGGGTCCTTATCTGGTGACTCGCGACGAAGTTCCGGATCCGCAAGCGCTGCCGATCCGCTGCTCGCTTAACGGGCGGGTGCTGCAGAATTCCAGCACGCAGATGATGATCTTCCCCGTGCGAGAGCTCATAGCCTTTATCTCTCGTGGCATTACCCTGCGTGCCGGCGACGTGATCAGCACCGGCACGCCGCACGGAGTTGGGTTTGCGCAAAACCCGCCAGCCTTCCTAAAGCCCGGAGACGAGATTGTAGTCGAAATCGACGGGGTCGGCCGGTTGTCGAACCGGGTCAAGGCGATGTGACATCGTCTCGCCTGTCATTCCGAGAGCCGCAGGCGACGAGGAATCTCGCAATAGGTGGAAGCGGAGGCGACTCCGTGCATCTTTGATTGACCAAGGAGCAACATGAAAGTTGAACTGAAGGACCGAGTCGCCCTGGTGACAGGAGCGGCAGGGGGCATCGGGCGCTCGATCGCGCTGGCGCTGGCGGACAATGGCGCTACGGTCGCCGTTAACGATGTGACCAATGGTGAACCGACCTGTGAAGAGATCCGCGGCCGTGGCGGTAAGGCAGCCTTTTATCAGGCCGACGTGTCTGACGTCGATGCCGTCAACGCCATGATAGCAAGCGTGGAACGGGACCTGGGGCCGATCGACATACTCGTGAACAACGCCGGAGTCAACGTTGGCGCGGACCGCTGTCCGATCGATGAATTCCTCGATTCCGACTGGCACCGAATCATCCGCGTCGACCTCGACGGTGTCTTCTATTGTTCGCGCGCGGTCTCAGCAGGAATGATCAAACGAAGGAAGGGCACGATTATCAATATTGGCTCCGTCTTCGGGGTAGTCCCGGCCCGGCTACAATGCGCCTTCACGGCGGCCAAAGCGGGCGTCCTCAATTTCACGCGCTCGCACGCCCTCGAAGTAGGGCAATACGGCGTGCGCGTGAATGGGATTGCCCCCGGCTCGATCCTCACGACGGGGACCAAGTCGATGTTCTATAATCGCGAAGCGAAACAGAAGGCCGAAAGCCTGCTGAGTCACGTTCCACTGGGCAAACCTGGGGAACCCGAAGACATTGCCGCCGCGGTCCTCTACCTTGCTTCGGACGACGCGAAGTACGTCACCGGCCACGTCTTGGTCGTGGACGGCGGCTGGACGGCGGGCTTCTCGCGCGATTGGTAGTGACATAGTCTGTGATTCAGAGTGTCGCGCAGGGCACAGGATTCAAACCTTGGCAAGAGTGTTGCCGTATGCCAGAACGATAGCGGCGACGATGAGAATGAGAATGGCGAGGTACATCTGCAGCTTAGGTGTTCCTTGTACGCCACGCCATTCGCCGCTGATAAAGCCCACCCCCTGACTGCCCAACATCTGTGAGGACTGTTGAATACCGAATCCCACCGACGCACCTAATGCGCCAAACAAGAGCATTCCCTTGCCCATGAGCGAGGCTCCAACAAAAGAGCTGAAGCCCATGAGGCCGGATAAGGCGCCTTCGCGCCACGATGCTTTCAGGATCCCCCACGATTTGTTCCTGGTCATGAGATAGATTGGATAGAGGAGGGTGACGACTGCGCCGCCGAGCAAGCCTGCCGCCCATACCGCGAAGTTGGCCGGAAGTTCCCCCGCACCTTGCGCTTCCATCGCCTTGACGATTGGGCCCTGGCTATACACGAACGAAAAGCTCAAACCCACGGAAAGCACGCCCGCTATAACGATCATGATGAGAGGAGTTCCAAAATGGCCGGAGGGCTTTTGCAATTTCTTCAGCGCCCGATCTCGACCGAAGCCCGCAAGCGTGACCAGAACAACGCCCACAAGCATGATCGCCACCCCCAGCAGGACGGCGTGGCCTGCGGCGGAGCCCAGGTTAGGTGCTTCGCTGAACAGTCCGGTGCCCTTGACGATCATGGGGACCGTCACGCCGACCGAAATACCCAACCCAGTCAGGATCCCGCCGGACAGGGCAAAGCCGATCCGCACGAAGCAAAGACCGCAGAGAACACTCGCCACGCCCCAGCCGACGGAGCACAGGTTAGCCTTCACTATGAGTGAGGGATCGACGCTGCGGTATGCCGCGAACGCATTCGGACAACCGGTGAGGGTGACAAGCCAAGGTATTATAATCAGTCCGACCAGATTGGCGATGAACCACCAGTGCTCGAATTCGTATCTCCGCATGATTTTCATCGGCCAAGCATTACTTCCCAGGATAAGTCCTGCAAGCGCCACCAGTGCGGCCCCCAGCAATGTTGACATGGCGGAATCCTCCGGGCGTGCGAAAGGATGTCTTGACCGGCAGGAGCAAGGACAAGCGGAGCTTGTAGCGGCGTTCTCTGGGCGCCGAACTCATTGATCCTAGAATACCGAGGTCATAGACCGCCGTTACAGCGCGCTGTAGCTACGTTGGTGATCTTCAGCGCATTTCTTGCACAACCGAGACGGTCCAAAGGTCAGCGCCCCGATCGGGCGTACGTGAGGACTGCGGAACCCGGTTGATCCTTAATCTCCACACCCAATCCCTGCTCCATTAATTCTTGTCCAGTCATCTGCTTGGTTCCCGGAGCTTCCAGATTGACGACCTGGTAGCGAGACGACGGGTCTAAACCATGCAGTTTAAAGCGGGCCACCTCGAACGGGCTTTCCGGGCGCCGGAACACCTGTACCATTCCGTCGCCGTGTTCGGGCCGATCGAACTGCCAGGCAAGCCAGGCATCGTTCTTTGTGCTATAGGCGGCCAATGGGTAATAGTCGCCGTAATAGTACCCCGCGATCTGCCGCCACTGGGAGCAGAGGTGACGGAGCAAGTCGTAGCCCAGATCTTTGCGGCGAACATCAAGCTGCAGCACGGATGCCGGGCACATATCACTCCGAAAAGTGTACGCGTCGATCCGATTGGTAACGGTTCCAATAGCAGTTCCGAAATAGGGTATCCACAGAGCAATGCCGTAGGTTATGTTCTGCATGCCGGTGGGCTCCCAGGCGTAGTCGCTGCGCCATAGCGGGACCGCGCGGCGCATCGTCTCGAGGTCGTTCCGCAGGCCGCCGGAGGCGCAACTGTCGATCAACATGTTCGGGAAGCGGCGGCGCAACTCATCCCAATAGGCCAAGTAACCCGTGACATGGCGATTTTCCGTTATCCCTTGCCGATCCTCTTTGTCGTTCGCCCGCCAGAACGGGAGGGGATCAAAATTGAAGTCTTGGCGGTACAGATCGATCCCTTGCTCTTCGATCAGATCGCCGACGTGCCCGACCAGCCAGTGCCAAGCTTCCGCATTTCCCAGGTTAAGCAGCTTGTCCTGTCCGTCCGGCCCCAGCAACCACTCAGGGTGTTTCTCGTACAGCCAACTGCCGGGGGCAACGCGCTCCGGCTCAAACCAGACAATCGACTTGAGACCCTTGCTGTGCGCGTAATCGGTAACCGCACGCAGCCCATGCGGGAATCGCTGTGGGTCAGGCTCCCAAGTGCCTACATTCCACCAGCCAGTCTGTAGGGGGAACCAGCCGGCGTCCAGCCAGTAGTAGTCGAGCGGGATTCGCTCTTCGAAGTAACGATCGAGGATGGCTTTCTGGTTCGACTCATCCGATTCCTGTAAGGTGGTTACAATGCTCAGTTCCGCCGCGAGTTGCGGAACCGGAAGTCTGCCGCCGGGACGTGGCAGGTTGTGCGCCACCATCCACCGCCTCCAGACGTTCTGCGCGCGTATCCAATCCCCGTTCCAAAACTGCACCGCTACCAGGGGAGTCCTCACCGCTTCACCCGGCAACAGTTTCAAGTGGGTCAGTTCCTGGCCGCCCCGGACCTGCAGCTTGCTCCCTTCGTCTCGCTTGAACTCCGCCGCCCACTGCCCAGGCCACCCCAACGCAATGATGACTCCTTCCCTGGGCCACTCCACATTGAAGTAGCACAGATCACTATTCGTCGGCCGGCCTCCCGCCGCCGTGATCCGCTCATCTGCTTTACGCTCCAGTACCGTCTCTTTGGGCTCATAGTCGGTCGCCGAAGCCGGCGATCCTTTGCCGTGGTGCAGCGTGAATTCACCTTCCGCATTTCGCTCGAACTGAGTATCCAGCGCCTGGATCTGCTCCAGAATCGGTGTTTCTTCCTTGCCTTCGTTTTTGAAATACACGGTCCACTCCACCGTCGGGAAATCGCGATAGGCGACCGCCACGCAACGCAACACCAGTCCTGTCTTCGGGTCGCGATATTTCAGCACGTACTCAGTGCGGTTCTGGTCGAGACGGCGCTCGCTGCGCTGCAATTCCCACCTCTCCAGCAATACGCTGGAAGGCTGGTTATCGTAACGGAAGGAAAACGGTGCCTCCGCCACGTAGGGCTGACGCAACGGGCCCACAGGGAGATCCGCCAGCCAAACGGCGCGGCAGTCGGCTAAGGTCACGCGAGCATCGGCCCAGTCTGCTTGGTCAGACAGGGGATCGTCCCAGGGCTTTCTGGGACCCACGCCTTCCAGTCCCAGGGTGAATTCTGTGGCGCCGCCGAGATCAACCCTCACGGGGATTCCTGCCATTCCTTCGCGTATCGTTTCGGAACGATAAATCTCCTTGCCCGCGGCTTTGACTGATGCCGCGACGTTGCCTCGTCCCGTATCGGAGTATCCCCCGCTGTCACTACTGTCCACTCCGAGTACTGCCTCAAAGTCCTTCCCCGGAGCCGGCAGGTGCACTAGAATTGTGCCTACCAACGGAAAGCCCAAGCCGCGGTCGTATTCTTTGCTTGCAATGCGAAAACGATGGCCGGCCAGGCCGTTTTTAGCCACCTCTCCCGAGGTGTTGTAAACCATTAAATAGCCCTTCGACGAAGGCGGCTCCGTCTTGCCCAGGAATTTTGCCGCCACCCAATGCTGAACATCTGCAAACGACTCCTCGTTCTGGTCCGCACGCAGTTGAATTCCAACCAGCAGGGTCGTACCTATGCCGAGGCATGTAAGACCTTTTATGATAGATTGCGGAAACATCTTCGCGCTCCTTTCTCTGTATGAAAATTGTGTCTCGTGTTTCGTGGCGGCGGGCCTCACAGGCTGCGGAAAACCTCCTCGATGGTGTTGTCCTCAGCAATGCAAGCAAGTCACTCGTTGCGCCAGAACGCTTGGGCCACCGCCAGACAGCGCCGGGCGTGTTCCAACGGGCTGCGATCTACCAAGCCAAAAACGAGGCCGGTTTTGATATCCGGCGGCCGCTGCGCTGGAAGCCTGGTGCCGATCCAGCATATAGTCACCCGGTGTTCCGCGGCTTGGCGCCAAATTTCTTCGAGATTGAAAGCAGGGTTGCGATTTTCACTGACCTCCTGATTCATCTCGATCCCCCTCAAGCCCTTCGTGGTGACCCGCAGGTGTTGCTGGTGGAGTGCGTGTCCGCAATAGTGCATGTAGCCGTTGCCGAAGGCAGCAAAGATGCGCTCGATGTAAGGGCGCGCGAACTCAGCATACATTTCTGGCGAGAGGGTCAGGGTTGTATCATCGACCACGCGCACCCCAGCGGGGACCCGATACCACCAGTGATACATCCAGTCCGGCGCTTCACCCAGAATCTCCTTTTGCCGGCGGACCAGAAGGATGGTCGCCTCGGTAATCAGATTCAGCAATGCATGCACCAGATCCGGCTCATCGTAGAGCGCCGCAAAGATTTCAGTGCCCCACAAGAGATGGGCACAGTCGAATGGGCTCTGGTTATCAGCTTGGAACATGTGCACGTAGGGAGTTAACCCCCAGTCGCGCAGGCAGTCACGATAAAGGGCCTCGGTCTCGAAAACCCGAGGTGCCAAGCCGTTCGTCAGGTCAGGCACGCCGCGATCAACGATCGCGCAGATCGCGCGGGTGCTGTGGCACGCTTCCACCCAAGTCGTGTTCGCATCCGCGTACACCTTCGCTCCGAACAGCGAAGGCACGATGGCGGGCCCGTAGTTTGCGCGAACATTCATCACACGATCGTCCTGCAGGCTCACGCCGACGTAAGTCTGCAACAGTTCATTCCAGAGCATCTTTTCAGGGTCTTCAAAGATCTCGCAATAGGGAAAGGTCGGCCACTCAGGCGGATCGACCCAGAACATCACGACGGGGATGCGCTCGACTGGTTCGTACGCCCACAGGGCTTTCTGTAAGCGCTCCGTGGATTGCACATGCTCCGGAACTACCAGATCTGCGATCCGACGCAGACCCTCGCTTAATTGCTGCCCTGTCTTCATCTCTCTTTCCTCCGTATCGTAATCGGCAAGCTGAAGATTGAACTGATTGAAGGCTATTCACGCCGGTGCGGAAACCGATAGCTCCTGGAAGGGCTGTCGCGGGTCCCGAGCTTTTCGAAGTCGCAGGATTGGCTTCCAATGTCATCTGCACGACTGGCTGAGGATCAGACCGGTGTGGATTCTACCACGCGATCATTGTTTGGGCAAAAAGAGGAGGGAGATGCCGATCTCAAGGGGAACCCAAGACCATAATGTTTGCGTTCCCGGCGAGAGGTGAACCCGTGTGACCACCGCTAACGCGGATGCCGCACCTGCGAGACCCGTCTACCTGAAATTGTTTGCTTTGCGGAGTGACAGCGCGCTCTGCGGATTGAACCTCGATTTACTTGTTGCTTAGGTTTTCAAGTCGATGTATATATATGTGGCGCAAAACTCCATCGTTCCTCAAAGGAGGTTTCTATGCCGTGGTCCGTGGCAATGGTTGGTGGGTGCATCATACTGGTTGCTTTACTGGCAATCTATGTCCCTACGATTTACATTCGCAAAACGAACAAACTCATCGGCATCTTAGAGAAAATTGAGGCTAACACTCGCAAATAGTCGCTCCTTCAGTTCTTGTTGGTTTGCTCTTAGGGGCTTGGATACGGCGCCCTCAAAGGCAAGGGAACCCGTTTGTGAGAGTGCGGGGCGAGTGAATAGTCGATTATTTCGGTAACGCGACACTAGTCCACGTCGAATAACAGAACGGTGTAGTTCTTGGACGACAGCGTGTCCTCAATGGTCCGCCAGACCCTCTGATGCACTGCTGAGGCCACCCATTTCTGGCGGAGTTCCTCGCTTCGGTACGTCAGGGAAAAGCGATAATTGACACCTGCCGGAGCGCTCCCCTGCAGTGCTGTCCGCAGCTTCAGCATCTTCACATCGATATAACCTGGGTGTTTGGCCGCTTCGGGGCGGAAGATGCTCTCGAAGTTGTGCAACATCTCCTTCTCTCTGGCCGGGTCAACTGCCAGGTCAACGTGCAGTTGAATGGGATGCCCGGGCCCCGCCGCCAGGACGCCAGCCGCGCTGGCTCCGGCTGCGACTATTGTCTTCAAGCAGGTCCTGCGCCTCATTTTCTCTCCTTTGGCTCGTCGCCGCTCACTGATAAAGCTGCTTCTCGCCCGCTACGCTGAGCTTGATGCGGTACAGGCCGGTACGTGCGGTGATGTAGAGCGATTTCCAGTCATCACCCCAATTGCAGTTTGCCGGCACCTGCGGCATCTTGATTGTGCCCAGGTGCTTTCCCGCCGGCGAGAGCACCCAAATCCCTCCCGGGCCGGAAGCCCAGAGGTTCCCCTTTTCATCCACCTTCATGCCGTCCGGCACTCCCTCTTCCTTTTCCGCCGTTACGTCAGCGACCAAATGCCCGTTGCTGACGGTCCCATTATCGGCGATGTCGTACGCCATCCACACCTTGTTCTTCTCGTCCGAATTTCCGATGTAAAGGGTCTTCTGATCGGGAGAAATGGCGATGCCGTTGGGCCGGGACAGGTCCTTGATGACCGGTTGCAGCTTGCCCTTGGCCATGCGGAAAACGGCGTTGAACTTCAATTCTTTGGCCGGGTCGTCGTCGCCCTTGGGCAATCCGTAGGGGGGATCCGTGAAATAGAACGACCCATCGGAGCGGTAGACAACGTCGTTCGGACTGTTCAACCTCTTCCCCTGATACTTGTCCACGACGGTGGTAATCTTCATGTCCTTGCTGATGCGGACAATACGCCGGTACCCATGCTGGCAGAGCAGCACAGCGCCATCTTTGTCAGCAGTCATACCGTTGGGGCCATTGTATCCGCCCACCGGCAAATTACCTTTTCCGTCATAACCGCCCGGTTTAAGAATCTCTGTCACTTTTCCGTCCGGAGACCATTGGCGCACTACGTTGCCAACCACGTCACTGAACCAGAGGACGCCGGATGGGCGCCAGAGTGGACCCTCGGTGAAGGTGAACCCGTCCGCGAGCTTTTCAAGCTGCGCGTCCTTGGGAACAAGTTCGTCAAAAGCGGGGTCGAGCCGCACAATACTTCCCACAGCGGCGGTTTTTTCTGGCGCGGGAGCAGGAGGGGGGGCGGTGGAGCATGCAACGGTGATAAGTGCCACAGCCAGGACCAACGTCGATTTTATTATTGACATACGCAATGTGACCTCGTTTCGGTATGTAGTGGCGCCTAAAGCGAGTGAGCGCAGAGTTTGTACGCTTCAAACTCTGTGGCTCTTAATATAATAAACGTCCTCTTCTTGTCAACGTGTAGGTTCGGCGGGTGGTGGTATAGAACGAGCGCGGCCCCTCATTCACTCGTGCTGAAAGTGGCATTACTGTCGGTTTACAAGCTGGTTAGTGCCTCTTGGCCTAATCTTTTTCGGCTGATTGCCGTTCTAGCTTATCTTGGCGCCACGAGTGACCGACGCACTTCAAGGTGAACATGATTTCTCGGATTGAGATCCGCCTAGGGATCTTCCCGATCCTGGCAGCGGCTGTCCTGATCACGGTGGACGTGGTGTCTTACCAAAAGACCCAAAACGTGATTGAAGCTAACCATCAAGTCGCCGAGACTGATCTCCGTGACACAAAAGAAATTGTGACCCTGGGAAGCCTGTTCGCGCTTGCCATCCTGATTTCGGCCAGCATGGTCCTCCATCGGGACATCACCCAGCGCAAACTGGCGGAAGCCGCGCTCCGCGACAGCGAGACACGCTACCGGACCATCTTTGAATCCGCCGCCGACGCCATTCTCTTGAGCAAAGGGGATGTCTTTGCCGATTGCAGCGAGAAGGCCCTGGAGTTATTCCGATGCACGCGTAACCAGCTCGTCGGGCAATCTCTTTCGCACTTCTCACCGCCTGTCCAGCCCGACGGATCAGATTCCAGGCAATCGATCAGGGACCGGGCGGAGCGGGCCCTGTCAGGGAGAATGCAGTGTTTCGAATGGCAGTTTCGCCGTGCGGATGGGACTTACTTCGACTCGGAAATCAAATTGAGGCGTTCCGACATCAGCGGGGAGGCTTATCTGTGCGGAATCGTCTCAGACATCTCTGCGCGCAAGAAAACCGAAGCTGAAAATGCCCGATTGGTGGCGGCGATTGAGCAGTCTGCGGAAGCTGTCATGATCACGAATACGAGTGGCGAGATCCAGTACGTCAACCCGGCCTTCACCCGCATAACCGGCTACTCGCGGGAGGAAGTCCTGGGGAAGAACCCCAGGGTAGTGAAGTCAGACAAACAGGACTCGGAGTTTTACCGTCGGTTATGGACCACCATTCTCAAGGGGGAAAACTGGCACGGCGAAATCACCAACTGCCGGAAGGACGGAAGCCACTACACAGAAGAAATGCACATTGCTCCGGTGCGGAGCCCGCAGGGTGAAATCACCCATTTTATCGCTACCAAAGAGGACATTAGCGAGCGCAAGCGGTTGGAAGATCATCTCCGCCAGTCACAGAAGATGGAAGCGATCGGCAGACTGGCGGGGGGCGTTGCCCATGACTTCAACAACCTGCTGACCGTAATAACCGGCTACGGGCAACTTCTGCGGGCACGCCTGGATCCCAAGGACCTCAACCTCTTGGACGAAGTGTTGAAAGCTAGTGATCGTGCGGCCTCCCTGACGCGCCAACTGCTGGCCTTCAGCCGGCGTCAGATCTTGACGCCACAAGTCTTCGACTTGAACTCGGTTGTCGCCAACACAGAGACGATGCTGCGGCGACTCATCGGCGAAGATATCGAGCTCACGACCGTTCTCGAACCTAAGCTGGGACACGTGAAGGCTGACCCGGGACAAATCGAGCAGGTCATCATGAACTTGGCTGTGAACGCCCGCGATGCCATGCCCCAGGGCGGCAAACTCACGATTGAAACTGCCAACATCAATCTGGATGAGAGTTATGCGCGAACCCGTACGGGTGTAGCCCCGGGGCCCTACGTCATGCTGGTGGTGAGCGACACCGGAGTAGGACTGGACGCCGAAACCCTGGGGTACGTTTTTGAACCTTTCTTTACGACCAAGGAGAAGGGCAAGGGCACCGGCCTAGGCCTTGCTACCGTGTACGGAATCGTTAAACAGAGTTCGGGCAGCATCTGGGCTTACAGCGAACCCGGACGGGGCACATCGTTTAAGATTTACCTTCCTCGCTTCAATGCGCCTGCGACCAAAGATGAACGGACCTTTGCACCTCCTGCATCTGCGGGAGGATCAGAAACCATTCTGGTGGTGGAAGACGAAGGAGGGGTGCGGTCGCTGGTGTGCGCGACGCTGAAATCTAAAGGCTACAAGGTGCTGGAAGCCAGGGGATCGCTTGAGGCCCATTCCCTCGTTGAGCGCTATGCCGAGCCGATTCACATGTTGCTGACGGATGTGGTGATGCCGCAAATGAGCGGCAAGGAGCTGGCTAAACAGGTGTCTGCCGCGCATGCCGAGGCCAAAGTGCTGTTTATGTCAGGGTACACAGATGACGCCGTCGTCCGTCATGGAATTCTAGAAGCCAGTACGTCCTTTCTCCAGAAACCCTTCACTCCCAGCTCCCTGGCACGGAAGGTGCGCGAAGTACTGGACACATCTCCTGCGTGGGAACGGAAGCCATGATTTTCCCGGCGGTCATGGTCCAACCTGAATTCCGAAGCTGGAGGACTGTCTGTGATGCGGACCCAAAACGAACCTGCGATAGCTTCTTACTTCATCGTTCTGGAACTTGCTCCTTGATGACCGGGGAGCTTAAGTTGCTGATCCCTGCATCGCTCCACGGTCTTGACGGCGCCTTCCTGGGCGCCGCCACGACTACGATATCCACTCGCCGGTTAAGCGCTCTTCCCTCAGCCGTCCCGTTGGTTGCCACGGGGTGGAACTCCCCAAAGCCAGCGGCAGATAAGTTTTCCGGGGGAAACTCGTACCTGGCAATGAACAACTTGATCATCTCTGTTGCGCGCGCAGTGGAAAGCTCCCAGTTTGACTGGAAAGCGGCTGGTGTGAATCGGAACGTTGTCGGTATGCCCTTCTATCCGAACGTAGAAAGGACCGGCCTCCAACACTTTCGCGATGCGGGCTACGGAAGGTTCTGACTTTAACCTGACCTCAGCGGACCCGCTGTCAAAGAAACCCACTTCTCGAAGGCTGACCACTAACCCCTCGCGGCCTACCCTCAAGGCTACTTCCTCCCGCTTGATTTCGCCCTCCAGCGCTTGTGCAAGCTCCTTTTGAAGCTTGGCCAGGTCGCTGATGTTCCTGGCGTCAAGCAAATTCGTCATGGAGGGAAGAGCATCCGGGGGTGCTCCCTCCCGGCTCACGAGGAGTCTTTGAGGAAGGGGTGGGAAGTATTCCAAGGTCCTTGAAGGCCGACTGAATCGCCGCTGCAAGTTTGCCAACCTTGCCCTTGTCCACCTGCGAAGAGGCAAACATCACCACAAAGAAGGCAAATAGCAGTGTGATGAAATCCGCATAGGAAACCAGCCAACGCTCGTGACTAGGGCCTCGAACTGGGACGCCGTTTCAGGCTCATGACGGATTCAACTCCTCTTCCTTGGCCGCCTCGGCCAAGAAACCTCGCAGCTTGGTTTCGACCATGCGCGGGTTAAGACCTTCCAGAATGGAGACCACCCCCTCGCAGCATCATCTCACGCGCCATTTGCTCCTCTCGGGCGCGAATCTTGAGCTTGCCGGCCGAGGGAAGGAAGAAGATATTTGCTGCCCCCACTCCGTAAATTGTCGCCACAAAGGCAACCGCGATTCCCCGCCCGACTTCATCCATCTTGTCGAGATGCTGCATCACCTGAATGAGCCCGAGGACGGCGCCGATGATTCCGATGGTAGGTGAAAAGCCTCCCGCCGCCTCAAACACCATGGGGATTTTCTCCTCTTGCTCCTCCCGGTTGTGGAGTTCCAGTTCCATCATCTTCCGCAGTTCCTGAGGCTCCGTGCCGTCGATCGCCAGCATGAGTGATTTCTTAAGAAACGGATCGTGGATTCTTTCCAAATCCCTATCGAGCGAGACGATTCCTTCCTTGCGTGCTTTTTGGGCATAGCCAACAATTTCACGAATGACCGCCTGGCCGTCTCTTTTGCGCTCCAAGAAGACCCGCGCCAAACTCCGAAAAGCGGCCAGCACAGTGGAAAGCGGAAACTGCAACATGACCGCTCCAATGGTCCCCCCGAAAACAATCATCGCCGCGGTGGGCTGAAGGACTTGACCGAGATTCCCGCCTTCCAGAATCAGACCCAGCAAGATTCCGCATACCGCAAGAGCAATCCCGCCCACACTGGATTTGTCCACCCGCCAATCTCCTCACCCTCTCAACTGCCAAGGTCCTCAGTCTGAGTCTCCGTCGCTCGTCGGGACCTCGACCCAGAGTGCCCGCGGCTGCCACTATCCGGCGGCGAAAATTCAAGATTTCTTCCAGCACCTCCGCCACTGTCTCGAGTACCACGATCTTTTCCCCGGAGACCAGAGTAATGACCGTGTCTGGCGTGTTCTCAATGAACTTGATCATGTCCGAGTTGACGACGAGGGGTCGATTGTTGAGCCTCGTAAGTAGGATCATTCTCTCAGCTCCGGGGACACCTCCTCTCGGGTCCGGTTGCGCGTGCCTGCGAGCGAGATCCTTCTTTTGCAACCCAAAATTCCTGCGGACCCATCACACGACCCGTATTCCTCCGTCTACTTTATCGGCAACCCGCGAAGCTGCCTTGATTCCTCAGGGGGGACAATACAGATCTCCGGGCGCCTGAAATCGGCTGACATTCCAGCCACGAGCAGTCAGGAAACGTCTACCTGATAGGTATCAGAACTTTGAGAATGATGGTTGATTCCTATTTCGGCGCAGCTCCATGGGGTGGCGACGGGAGGGGACAATTTGCACTCAGCAGTAGGTGGGACGGCGGACTCTTGAAAGGTCTTTCCGCACAAAACCCCAATTACCTCTGCACAGGCGTCTGACCACCATGTCACACGCTGTCCCCACTTGCGCCGGGTTGCTTTCAAGAATCTTCAGCACCTAGCTGGCGTGGATTTACGGTTTGGCAACCTTCGTTGCGGCGGTAAGGTGCAACGCTTCCGCAGTCCACGATGGGATCGGATAGCTCGCGGGATTCCAGGACTCTCAGAAACTCCTGATGCTCGGGATGACCGGGATTGGCGACGTTCAGTTTTTCAAACTCGGCCAGAGGGAGGTGCCCCCAGTTTCGCACGACAGTGAAAAGGATCGAGTCCACGTGGAACTTTCTCCCCAGTTGCACGAACTCCGGCATTTCACGAAAGTTTATGCTAGAGGCGACGAAACTGAGTTCAAACCTGAAGTTCTCGCCCCGCGAACCCCTCAAGTCGTCAAGGAAGGCGAGGTTTGAAAATAATCGCTGAAGGTTGCCTCCTCGCCGGACAACGCGATAAGTCTCCGGCCGGGCCGCGTCCATGGATATCTGTATCGCTTGAACTCGCCCGTAAAGGTCAAAATCGCGAAAAGCCCTTTCATTGAGCAATTGTCCGTTCGAAATCAACAAAAACTTCAGTTGAGGGAATTGCTCTCGCTTGAGCAGGCTGAGAACGTGGCGGGAGTGTTTGCTGGCGAAGACTTCTCCCGCCCCGTCAAGGTACAACGTCTCGGCTTCCTGGACGGCGCGCAAGATGAGGGGCAAGTAGTTGCGGTCCATGCTCGCTTGCTCCTCACCTCTTGCCACGTGGAAGTCTCCGCGACACTGCGGGCACGCCAGGTTGCAGGTTCTGTCATAAGCTAGGACGAGCTTTCCAGGCCCACCTGCGACGCGGGCGGGAAACTCGGATGATCGCTCGAAGGCCGAGGTTGGAGTTGACTCACCGGCGTGCATGTTGCTAGCCTTTCGGGGAAGAGTCCGACCGGCGATTTTTGGACAGTGAACCTTGCTGCAAAATCGGAATGACCCATCCAGAATAGATTGGCGGATCTCGATAGCGAAGTGGGAATTCCAAATCTCATCCAGGGATTGATTCGGGGCATTGCCCACCCGCAGTGGGAGCCATGCAGGGCAACAAAGGAAGGCATTGCCCTCCCAGGAGATTTCCAAATGATGCCAAGGTATCTCACAAAAGGCGCCGGCCAAGTACGCCTCTAGTCCCTCGAACTCGGAAAAAGCCCCGGTCTTGGCAGCCTCCCGGCGCGAGCAGGCGATCAGTGTGCTCTCCGCGAACAGATCACTTGGATTCCGGTCGCAGGCGGAGCGCAAATGGCGCAAGGCTGTTTCATAGTCTCCCGCCCGCATGTAGTAACCGGCGAGGACGACGGACAGCCGGTAGTCAGCCGCAGACTTCTGTTCAAGAGCCTCGAGGGCCTTTGCAAGGGCCTGCACCGGAAGCCGAGCCAGCCGCGCCAGACACCTTTCGACAAAGTACCCACTGTGTAGGCGCGTCTTTCGGATCGCTTCAACCACGGACGGGGCAAGGGAGGGGTCCTCGCCGGGAATGGCCTGAATATCCTGGAGAAGTTCGTCAATGATAAACTCTGGTCCGATAACCTTTTGCTGATTCTCGCCAAAGGAATCTGGAAGCTGGCGGGCCAGACCATCGAGAAGGCGAAGATTTTCGACGGCTTGGGTGTTCTGTGGGTCAAGCTGGAGTGCTCGTTTCAAGCCCTCCTTCGCTTCCCCTGCGCGCCCCGAGGCGAACTGCGCCGTGGCCCAGTCATTCCAAACCTCGCTCGTCTCGGCTCGCCGCAAGCATTCCTCGAAGCAGCCGATGGCCTCTTGAAATCGGCCCTGACCAAACAACTCGAGTCCACGCTGATGTGCTTCCGCCATGGTTAAGCTTTCCTAACGGGGTCGCCAGATCGTTCCAGCGATAGGCAACTCTTGCCGCGTTTTTGGCGGCCTTTCGGGTTGCGGCCTGCCGTCACCCACGTCGCGAGCAACTGACTGACCAACCTGCAAGCCTTCTCGAGTGGCAACTATGCTCGAGCCGCTGTCGTAACGCTGACCTTGGGGTCAGCGCTGAAAATGCCGACCTAGAGGTCGACGCTAGTGCGCCTGAGAGCGCACCGGGTTGGAGGGGTGAAAGTCCTCTCCAAGTCAACGTAACTTGTAATCGCCTGCAACTGCGCCGTGGCGACACGGGGTGGGGAGCAGCAGGAGGTGAACGGCCAGTCCGTACGATAAGAAACTCGATTCGGCCGGTGTGGCGTGGCGAGCCTGCTAGCGAGTGGCGAAGCCCCGAGTTCCCGTTGGGAGGAGACCCGTGGGGAAGCAATCTCGGTGCGATCCGTCGATGGGTAACGTGCCCTGAGGAGACGCAGCGTCCACAGGTGGTTGGAGACGGAATGGTCGGAAGGCCGGGTGCGTGAATCAGGGAGACCTGCTCGTGCCAGAGCCGGTGTTCATGCCTGGAGAAGGCCGAAGAGCCGGGCGAGCAGGAGTCAGAGCGTCCATAAGAGCGAAGAGGGGCCTGTAATGGGTCCGGAGCGAAGGGACGCAGGAAGGTGGAGACGTGACAGACGGAGCAAGGCAACCCCCGGAAGCAGTGCCGGAAAACGCGGCTAAGCCCGCCGGAGAGATTCGGGCGCGATGGGCCTGGGTCGAAGCCGAGGTCTGGACGGAACGGATGCTGACGGCTCTCGAACAGGGAGTGATGGGAGGGAAGTGGCACAGTCTGATCGACAAGGTCTATGCGCTGCCCAACCTGCGGCAGGCCTACGCACGAGTGAAGGCGAACCACGGGGCGGCAGGCGTGGACCACGTGACGGTGGAAGAGTTCGAGCGCGACCTGGAAGCGAACCTGGAAAAGCTCTCGCAGGCGCTGGCGGACGGAAGTTATCGCCCGCAGGCGGTGCGGAGGCATTGGATCAACAAGCTGGGCAGCAAGGAACAACGCCCGCTGGGGATTCCCACGGTGCGCGACCGGGTGGTGCAGGCGGCGCTCCGAGCGGTGCTGGAGCCGATTTTCGAGCGGGACTTTGCGGCGCAGAGCTACGGGTTCCGACCGAAGCGGGGCTGCAAGGATGCGCTCCGCCGCGTCGATCACCTGCTGAAGCAAGATTACAGTTGGGTGGTGGACGCGGACCTGAAGAGCTACTTCGACACGATCCCGAGACAGCAACTGCTGGAGCGGGTGAAAGCGAAGGTTTCCGACGGGCGAATCCTGAAGCTGCTGGAAACGTTTCTGACGCAAGGGGTCCTGGAGGAAATGAACCTCTGGACACCGGAAGCGGGAACGCCCCAGGGCGCGGTGATCAGTCCGTTGCTGTCCAATATCTATCTGGATGCGCTCGACCACGCGATGGCGGTGCGGGGCATCGAGATGGTGCGGTACGCGGACGACTTCGTGGTGTTGTGTGGCACGCACGGGGAAGCTCAGCAGGCGCTGGAAGAGGTGCGACGCTGGACGGCGCAAGCCGCACTGATGCTGCATCCGGTCAAGACGCGGATTGTGGACGCCACCCAACCGGGGGGCTTCGATTTTCTCGGTTACCATTTCGAGCGGGGGATGCGTTGGCCGCGCCGAAAGAGTGAGCGGAAATTTCGAGACACGATTCGGGCCAAGACCCGGCGCACGCACGGGCAGAGCCTGGCGGCCACCCTCGTCGATCTGAACCGAACCCTGGTGGGCTGGTTCGAGTATTTTCAACACAGCCAAAAGACCACGTTCGCCACGCTGGACGGCTGGGTGCGCATGCGCCTGCGCAGCATCCTGCGCCGCTGGCGGGGCGGCAAGGGACCGGGGCGCGGAGCGGATCATCAGCGCTGGTCCAACGCCTACTTTGCGGAGCGCGGGTTGTTCTCCTTGGTTACAGCTCATGCCACCGCCAGTCAGTCCTCTCGGAGGTAACACCACCGACTGGAGAGCCGGATGCGGGAGATCCGCCAGTCCGGTTCGGAGGGAGGGGGAGCGTCACTACGTTCTCCCTACCCCTATCAAATTGGATTGCCCTAATGGTCTTTGGCCGCCGAAATGCCGCCAAGCCTTCTGGTAGTAGTCGTTATCCGCCCGTGACACCAGAACAATGGGCAGAAGCTGCCGAGCGCGAGGCGGTCCAGATATGAATAGGAGATGTACATGCCGGGCGAGGCCAGCCATCAAAGGGGCCTGAAACTGTTTGCGCAGGGACAGTACGAAGCAGCCCTCCGGGAATTGGAACGGGCCCTCGGCGAGGAAGAAACCTGCGAGCGATGGAACGATTGGGGGTGCGCAGAATTGGCTTGTGGCCGAGAGGTCAGGGCCGAATTGGGTTATCGCCGCGCGCTGCATTTTGACCCGGCCAATCGCCAGGCTGCTGTCAATCTGGCCGTGTTGCTGATAGCTCAAGGACGGCTTCAGGAATCCGTTCCTATTCTCGCACCCCGCGCGCACGACCTGAGTGAAAGCGAGAAGGCCGTCCTCGCGAATCTCGTCATGATGCCGGGCGGGCGTGGGGCATCCACTGCTCCGCTGCCCGCGCCGGACCCGCAACTCTTGCTGGATGCCTTCCTGACCGTGATCTCACTCGTCCCCAACGATGACCCGGAGATGCCGGCTGATCTCCGCGAGGCCAATCGCCGCCGGCAGTTCGATTCCCGACACTATGTACAACAATGCTGTGCGCTGTTGAAAGGCTTGCCGCCTGAAGTCCAATCGCTGGCGGTCAGGAGGCTTGAAGAAGAGTCAAAACACGACCCCCGACTCCTGCTGGTTCTAGCCCGCCACTACCTGGCGCTGGACGACCCTCAGACCGCACTGTCATTCGCCAGAGACGCAATCGAGGTGAGGCCGTACGACAACCATGTTCAACGGCTGCTCATTGAAGCTGAACTTGCCGCAATGCCTGAGGAGTCCAGAGCACAGCACAAATGGTGCGGGTTAGATGGGTATCTTGCAGAGTGCTTCTGTGACCGCCCCTGGCGCCAACTTGAACTGGCAACCGACGGCGACTTGTTTGTGTGCTGCCCTGGCTGGCTGCCCGCGCCCATTGGGAATGCCTCGACCGCGTCCACCCTCGAGCTGTGGAACTCTCCCGCCGCACAGGAGATCAGAAAATCCATTCTGGATGGGTCATTCAAATACTGCGGCAGGATTCACTGCGCTTGGATTTCGTGTCGCGCCTTGCGCCCCCGTAGCGCTGCCTATTCGCCACTTTCGCCGGAGGGCGCGGCGATACCGGTCGACTGCAATATCCGAACGGTGAGCGATCCGATCTCTTCGGCCCCAACGACAGCCCTGCCACTTGCGTTCGAGGAAGGTCCCAAAGAAGTAGTGCTATCCCATGACAGGACCTGCAACTTGGCATGTCCAAAGTGCCGGCACGACTTCTACTCCGCGGACCGCCAGGAACAGAAGGGCCTGGCCAGAATCGCCAACGACTTTCTTGGGGGTGTACTCAGGGATGCCTACATCTTGCGACTGGATGGCTCGGGAGAGGTGTTCGCCAGCCGCCACTGCCGCCAACTCTTGAAGCGCCTCACGAGAGACAACTATCCCAAACTACGCTTCGTGTTCATGACGAATGGACTGCTCTTCGACCGCCGGACCTACGAAGAACTTAATCTCAGACGGCGGATCCGTAACATAACCGTTTCCATTGACGCCGCCCGGGAAGAAACTTATCGGGTCGTCCAGCACGGGGGAGATTTCCAGCGGCTCCTGGCCAATCTGGAGTTCATCGATGGTCTTCGAATCCGGGAAGGCGAAGATTTCGGCCTGGGTTTCGCCTTCGTCGTTTCGGCGCTGAATTTCCGGGAGCTGCCGGAGTTTGTTCGGTTCGGCAAGAGATTCCACGCCAACATCGTGGGCTTCAACCTTCTGCGCAACCAGAGCGGATTCTCCGCTGAAGAATTCACCGGACTTGACATTGCCAATCCCAACCATCCTGAGCACGGCAAGTTTCTTGAGGTTTTGGCGGGCGAGGAGTTATCCGATCCCTGTGTTGGGTGGGGCAGCCTCGGATATCTCCGCCCAACATGAACGGGAGGTATCGATGCCGGGCGAGGGCAGCCATCAAAGGGGCCTGAAACTGTTTGAGGAAGGACACTACGAAGGAGCACTCCGGGAATTTGATCGGGCCCTGAGCGAGGAAGAAACCAGTGAACGGCGGAATGACTGGGCGGCCGCGCAGGTGGCGCTAAATCGAACCAAGGAAGCTGAGCAGGGGTTTCGTCGAGCGCTGGAAATCGACCCCACCAATGCCCAGGCCGCCGCCAATTTAGGTGGGTTTCTGTTCAATCTGCACCGGTACGGAGAAGCTTGCGGCTATCTCGAAATGAGCCTCGCGGGGTTAGATGAGGGCCAAAAGTCTGTCGCGCTCCGATTGCTCCGAGAAATCCAAGCCAAGCAGAGTCCACTCAGTATTCTGATCGTCCACGAAGTGCTTCCGCATCCGGATAAGAATGGGTGCGATGTTCGCCTGATGCAGATATTGAATGAACTTGTCGTGCAGGGTCACCAACTCACCTACCTGGCCCGAGACGGGGCAGATCGAGAACGATACACTCTGCCCCTCGAAAGATTAGGCATCAAGGTTTATAGCCACGATCTCGAACGCCTGCGCCGGTTCGGATTTGATGCTGTGCCGGCCTGGACATTGGAAGCGGTGCTCAAGGAAGGCCAATTTGACCTGGCCATTCTATTTCACTGGTTCTGGGCTGCTCTTTCCGTGCCAGAACAATACATCGATGAGATTCGGCGCTCATCCCCTCAAACCCGTGTTGCCGTGCTCACCGACGACCAACACGGCCTGCGCGAGCGCCGCCTGGCGGAACTGAGTGGTCGCTGGACGAATCTCGAGAGGGCGCGCGATTTTGGGCAGAGAGAATTCGAAATCTATCGACACGCCGATTTGGTTCTGGTCATCTCGGAGGCAGACCGCCAGGGCATGCTGGCGGTAGCCCCGGACTTGGAAATCGAAGTCCTGCCCATGGTGGCGGAAGGGACACCTCCCGGGGTGGAATTTGCCCGCCGCGGCGACGTCCTTTTCCTGGGAAATTTCGAGAATGCCGCGAATCTCGAGGGCCTTAACTGGCTGCTCGAGGAAGTGTGGCCACACGTAGCTCGCAGCTTGCCGGAGGTCCAGCTTCACTTGGCGGGTTACCGTCTGCCTGAAGGACTGGAGGGCGATCGCGTTGTCCCGCTCGGTTATGCCATGGATCTCGACGGGGTGCTCGCTCAGCACCGGGTGTTTGTCGCACCCGTCCGGTATTGCACCGGAGTTCAAACCAAGGTCCTGGCGGCTTTGGCGCGCGGCCTCCCGGCAGTCATCACACCCGCCGCCGCGGAAGGCCTGAATTTGCAGCATGGAAGGGAAGTTCTGGTCGCCGCCACGCCGGAGAGCTTTGCCGGGGAGATCATGCGTGCCTGTAGCGATGAGCATCTCTGGCAGAAACTTTCCCAAGCCGGCGCCGGCTTGGCGCAATGTGAATTTTCGGGAAAGCGGCTGGCTGCTCAAATCCGTTGTGTCTGCGAACGGGTTCGCAATCTTGAACCCAAAGGCTATGATGCCAAGCACGTATGGTCGGTGCTCAGGATTGAGAAGGAGTTCCCAGATGTCCTCACTCGGCCCGCTCTCGTGCGTATCCCGTCACGCATTCAAGCTTATTGCATCCTGGCGGAATACCTCCTTGCCGAGGGAGAACCCGCGGCGGCACTCGAGCAGTTACGCCATGTCTTCACCGTCCTTCGTGGCGACTTACCGCGCAGCGGTTTCTATGCCCGCCTCGTGCTAGACCTTGACCGCTGCTATCGGGAGCTGGGAACTCGAGAACTTCCTGTCGACTTTGTGAGAGAGGCCAGGGAGCGTCTTGTGCCGGTTGATACTTCCCGTCCCTGGACGACCGCCAGCCAAGAATCAGAACTCGACCGTACAGTCTCGTCGTCGGCCGTTTTCACGGCAGCGAACGGGATCAGAACCCCACGTCGTCGCGCACGACCGGATATCTCAGTCATTATCCCTACGCATAACCGTTGTGCCGTAATGGCCTCGTGTTTGGCCGCCCTCGAGCAACAGTCGCTGGCGAAAGAGCGATTCGAGGTCATCGTTATTGATGACGGTTCAACAGACGGGACCGAGCGGTTGTGCCAGGGACTCTCCATGTCCTTCCCATTGGTCTATCTCCGCCAACATAACGCCGGCGCCGGCGCCGCCAGAAAATTGGGGAGCGAGGTGGCGCGCGGGAAATACCTGCTCCTCTTCAATGACGACACAATCGCGACCCCCGAGCTATTGGCCGAGCACCTGCGCGCCCAGCATGAGTTCTCCCCGAAAAGGTGCACGGTACTGGGGGACTACCGCTACCCCACGGAAGCGGGCAAACGCGCGTTGACCAGCTTTCTCGCCACACGGCCGTTCTTATTTCCACAAGTCAACATGAAAGCAGGCTTCTACCGCGAAAGCTGGTACTTCATCGCCTCGAACTTGAGCATCCGTCGCGAGGCGGTGTTGGGGGTGGGGTCCTTCGATCCGCAATTCCGGGTGGCCGAAGACACGGAACTGGGCGCCCGCCTGGAACAGGACGGATACCGAACTCGGTATCATCCCAAGGCTCTTGCGTGGCACGACCATTTAATGTTCACAACCGCTGACTTGATCAAACGCGCGCGTGCCTATGCCCCAGCCGACCTTCTGCTATTCAAAAAGCATCCGCGCCTCCTCGGTTCCGGGAAAGGCCCCTTCGGCAGCCTCGATGACGATTGGGCGGCCAAAACCAGAGATTCTCTGGATAAGTCCCGTCAGCAGGTGGCCGAGCTCATCAGAGCCATCGCACGATTTGATAACCTCGACTTCGCGCCATTCTTTTCCATCCGAAGGGGTGAACGGACTGAGGCGGAGATTGTCTTGAAGACTTTCGATCAAATCATTCCTCAAGTGCACTGGTTCCACCTCTTCGAAATGCTTTTGGAACTCTGGGGCGACGGGGAAAAGGAGCCCTCGCGAATTGCCGATCTTCGATTGTCGATTGCTGATTGACAGCGAAGCACTTCGTCGGACCGCTTTTCAATCGACGATCGGCAATCAGCGATCGGCAATCATAAAGGAGGAAGCGTTGTGCCCGCCCTAGCCCTTTCCATGATTGTGCGGGACGCCGAAGCTACGCTACCGGCCTGCCTGGAGAGTGTGAGAGACCTCGTAGACGAGATGGTCATCGTGGACACTGGCTCGATGGATCACACTTTGGAAGTGACGAAGCAGTTCGGTGCACGAAGCCTGTCCATTCCCTGGGAAAACGACTTCGCCCGCGCCCGAAACCGAGCGCTGGAGCATGTCCGCTCCGACTGGGTGCTTGTCCTTGACGCCGATGAGCAATTAGATGAGAAGGCGAGGTGGAGCCTTCCGCGTTTGCTCAAAGCTCCCTCGATTGATGGTTATCAGGTGACCATTCTGGACTATGTGCTCGGTGTGAATGCCAAGGTCTGGGACTTCCCCACCAAAACCAACCACTCCGGGCTCGAGGCGGCGCGGCGTTTTCCCGCCTATGTCGAGCACCAGAACGTCAGGCTGTTTCGCCGCCATCCCCAAATCTACTTTGTGGGTTGCGTACACGAATCGGTGGGGCCACGGATCGTCCAGATGGGAGGAGTCCTTGGCAAGGCGGATTTTCTTATCCACCATTTTGGGCTGGCAATCGATGCGGGCACTCGAGCGCGAAAGAACTTTCTTTACCGGCAATTGGGACAGAAGAAAGTGCAGGAAATGCCGGACGATGCCCAGGCGCATCTCGAGTTGGGGCTGGCTGAATTCGATCATTTCCAGAATGATGAGGAAGCCCTGAAATGCTTTGCGGCTGCCTGCCGGCTTAACCCACGCCTGGGTATCGCGTGGTTGTTTCAAGGGTTGGCGCTCGTGCGCCTGGGTCGTCCTGCCGAAGCGCTCGCGGCACTCAGGCGCGCCAAGTCCGTCTGTGGCAACAGCGCGGCCCTGGCCGACGGCGAAGGCGACGCCCATTACAATCTGCACGACTTCGACTCTGCCCGCCGCTGCTACAAACGCGCTCTGACCTATCCCGACCATGGACCTTCCGTCGAGTGCAAGCTCGGCTTGACTGAAGTCCGCCTGGGCCGCACCCGTGCCGGACTCGCGCGGCTGCGTCAAGCGGTCGAAAAGGAGCCTGCGAGAGGTGAGCTTCACGAGCGTTTGATCCAAGCCTGCGTGTGGCTGAACCTTCTGGAGGAGGCAGCGGACGCCGCAGACCACAAGCTGGCCGTGGTGGCTCCGGACCCTCGATCCTTTCTGCGCGCCGCCAGTATCCATGCCCGGCTGCACCGCCGGGAAAAGGCGGCGGAGGTTCTGCGTGCGGGCCTGGACCGATTCCCCCAAGCGGAAGAGCTTCGACGTGGCCTCACGGAGTTGGAAATTCAAAATTCGAAAATCGAAACTCGCATTTAAGTGGGTGCAGCGGCGTCTTCTGCGATTTTCGAATTTCCAGTTTCGAATTTCGAGTCTCCAATTTCGAAGATGCGGTGTGTAAAGATTTGCGCTCTCGTGCCGATAGGGGTAGGTGAATTTGGAAACGGTTCCGTGAGTCGGAACAGAGCTCCTGCGGCGAGCCGTAGAGGCTCAGCCCGAAGACGGAAACTTAAGCAGAAAAGGAGCCTCCACATGGCACTGAGTATTTTGAATAACATTCCCTCTTTGATGGCCCAGAACGAGTTGGCCGTCACAAATTCGTTTTTGCAGAAGACCTTGTTCCAACTGGCATCAGGCTCGCGCATCAACTCCGGTGCTGACGATGCGGCGGGCATGGCCATTGCCAACGGGTTGCAAGCTAACATCATGGCGCTTCAGCAATCAAGCATCAACGCCAACAACGCCGTGGGCAATCTCCAGGTAGCCGACGGCGCTATGGGCCAAGTCACCAATCTTCTGAATCGAGCCGTAACGTTAGCTACCGAAGCCTCCAACAGCGGCTTGACCACTCAGCAGGCCTCGGCGCTCGACACCGAATACACAGCGATCAAAAACGAAATTGACCAGATTGGCACGAACACTACTTTCAATGGCACCGCAGTATTCACCTCCACCCCTGTCGCTGCCTTCATGAGCGACGGGACAGCGGCAGGCACGCCGACAACCCCGATCAGCGTGACACCCGGTGCGCTCAGCTCCACAGCTATAGGCTTGGGAGGAGTCGCCACCGGCACCCTCAGCGCGATTAGCAACTTCTCGAATGGCGACACGATCACCATAGGCCCCACTGGCCAACAAACGACTTACACATTCAAATCCGGCAGTGTTTCGGCTGCGGGCGATGTTCTGATCGGGAGCGGCGGTACTGCCGCTCAAAACGTTGCCGCCTCCCTCCAGCACTTGTACGAAGCGATCAACGGTGGAGCTAATGCGGGAACCGATTATGTGGCTACCGCCGCCAGTCCCAATCCCGAAGTCACGGCTACGGCGGTCACCGGCTCCACGCTCACCGTGGTGGCAAAGCAAGGGGGGACAGCCGGCAACAGTATCGATGTTATATCAAGTAATGCGGCGGTAGCGACCTGGGGCGGCGTAGGCTCGTCAACCCTGACCGGGGGTTCAGCCGGCGCCAGCTTGACAAGCGCTACGTCGGCCCAGTCAGCCTTGACGTCGATCACCAATGCCATCGCGCAGGTCGCTGCCACACGCGGAGCACTGGGGGCAGGCATCAACCGTTTGCAAGCTGCAGTCAGTGTGACCAATGTGCAGTTGCAAAACATTACCTCCTCGGAGGATAGCATCACCGCCGCCGACATTCCTAGCCTGGTGGCAAACCTAAACAAGTACAACATCCTGGAGCAGACTGGTATTTCCGCCCTGGCGCAGGCCAATACCAACCAACAGGCGGTCCTGAAATTGCTTCAGTAGCTTGAGCCCGTGATCTGTTGACAGCAGGTGGGACCCTCGCGGGTCCCACCGCCTTTGTTTTTGAGCAGTCATCCATCAGGCGTTTTCGCCATAGGCTCGTCCGTCGGCGAAAAGCAAGGAGACGCCATGAGTTCAACGTCCTCGATTGCATCAGCGCTGACTTCTTCGCTTTCCTCGACTTCACTGGCAGACTTGTTGAATTCGGCGGCCAGTTCGTCGAGCTCGAGTTCCTCAAACTCAACGAGCGACACGTCGAATTTGATGGCCACGGTTGGAGAGGATATCCTGAGTTCTTTGTATTCGTCGAGTTCCAACGGAGGACTGGGCAGCGGGATTAACGTCTCAAATGTCGTAAGTGAAATGATATCGGCAGACAGCGCGCCCGTGACGCTGATGGAGAACGAAGAAACGACGCTCGAAAACAAATCCTCTGCTCTCCAGACCATCATGACCGACCTCTCAAACTTCCAATCCAGCGTCAATGCGCTCAACGATCTTTCCGGTGCCTTCAGCTCCCTTGCTGTGACTTCCTCCAACAGCAGCGTAGTAACGGCCACAGCAGCTTCAGGGGCAACAACCGGCACACACACAGTGGTTGTCACCAATCTGGCAACCGCCTCGACCTATTACACCTCGGAGTTTGCCTCCGGCTCGACAACGCTACCCACCTCGGGCTCGTTTGATCTGCAAGTGGGGACAGGCGACGTCCAGACGATCCCCGTAGACAGTGCCGACAACACGAACACGCTGTCGGGGCTAGCATCCTACATCAACAATTTGGATATGGGCGTGACCGCCAACGTGATCACGGACGCCAATGGGGCCCGGCTGGCTCTGGTCAGCGATACTTCCGGCACCGCAGGCGACTTGGCCATATCCAACGACTCGTCCGGCTTGGGGTTTACAGAGGCTGCCGGCAGCGGCCAGGATGCATCGCTTACCGTGGACGGCATCCCCATCAGCAGTTCATCCAACACGGTGCAGGGCGTCATCCCTGGCGTGACCTTGAGCCTGGCCGGCGCGGCCCCGTCGAGCACCGTCACGCTCAGCGTGAGCGCTGACACGAGCAACATTTCTTCGGCCATCAATAGCTTCGTGTCAAACTACAATACGCTCATCCAGGACATAAACAGCCAACTTACTTGCAACGCGAGTACGGGAACCGCGGGCACTCTGCTCGGAGACAGTTCGCTCGAAATGGTCCAGCAGACCATTCTCCAGGATGCCGCTTACAGCATATCAGGGAATAGCGGCTACACGAGCCTGGCGAGCCTGGGAATTACCATGAACGACGATGGCACGCTTACGGTGGACAGCGGCAAACTCAGCAATGCCCTGAGCAGCAACTTCGCCGCCGTCCAGAATCTATTCCAGTCCACTTCACCGACCGGCTTCGCAGCCAACTTCGCCAACGACTTGAGTAACCTAACGAGCACGACAGCGGGTCCTCTCAATGCGGAGTCGAATAGCATATCGCAGAATCTAGCCGACCTGAAGAGCCAGGTCTCGGATTTCCAGGCAAACCTCACTCAGACGCAGCAGCAGTTGACTGACCAGTACAGCGCTGTGAACGCGACTTTGCAGGAACTTCCTATGCTACTGAGCGAGGTCAACACCCAGCTCGACTCATTGAAGACATCATCCTGAACCCGCAATATTGCCATGTGGAACCCAGCCAAGGCCTATCGTCAATTCTCCGTCGAGGGAGCAAGTCCCGTGGGGCTGGTCGTCATGCTTTACGAGAGAGCGATAGCCGACCTGCAACGCGCCACGACTGCCGTCGAGGCCCACGACATCGAGCTGAGGACGAAACATCTGGACCACTTTTTGGGTGTGATTGCGGAGCTCGAAGGTTCATTAGATCATAGGCGCGGAGGCCAAGTAGCAAAGAACCTTGAAAGATTCTATCAACTTGCAAGGGCGCGGGCCTTGAACGCGGCCGCCCAGAATTCTAAGGAAATCCTAAGTGGTCTCACCGAGCATTTCTCCGCCTTGCGCGAGGCTTGGCGCGAGGGAGAACGCCTCCTGGCGACCCAGAGCACAAGTCTCCCGGCCGAGGGCAGAAGTGCGAGAAAAGACGGGGGCGACGCGGGAACGGTGGGATTATCGATTTTTGATTGACGATTGCCGGCAATCGAAACTGAACATCGGGACTCGCATTCACTGAGTTGCCCAGGCGTCGTCTGCGAGTTTCTCACCTTCGAGTTTCGAACTTCTAGTTTCTATTATCCAGCTAGTTTGTGGTTTCGATTTTCTGCAAAAGCCTCAAGACCCCCCCGCCACCCGCCGATAACAGGGGATGCGAGCATCATCATTGCTCAGTAAAGGATCAGTGAGATGGATGACATCGTGCGAGAATTTCTGGTAGAGAGCAATGAAAACCTGGACCAGCTTGACCGCGACTTGGTGGCTTTGGAAAAGGACCCTAAAGCGCGGGATATTCTGGCCAGCATTTTCAGAACTATCCACACCATAAAAGGCACCAGCGGCTTCCTCGGGTTCAGCAAATTAGAGTCGGTAACCCATGTAGGTGAAAGCCTGCTGAGCAAGATGCGGGACGGTGAACTGGTCCTGAACGCGGAGATCACCTCCGGATTGTTGGTAATGGTGGACGCCGTGCGGGAGATGCTGGCCAACATCGAGGCGACGGGCCAGGAGGGCGATCGAGACGACCAAGCGCTGATCGAGTCTCTGACCCGCTTGCAGAGGTCTCAAGCCTGAAACCGCGCCGGCAAAAGCGGGACCCGCGCCTCCGACCTCTCCGCTTTCGCCCCAGGAGGGCACACTCGAAGAGACAGGAGAGGTGAACCGTCGCTTGGGGGAAATCCTGGTGGATCATGGCAAGACCTCGCCGGCGCAAGTCGACGGCAGCGCTCGAAAAGCAAAACCAGGGCGACCCACGGCGAGTGGGAGAAATTCTGGTCGAGAATGGAGCGACGAAGCCGCCGGATGTCTTGGAAGCCATCCAGGAGCAGAAGGAGATTCGAGCGCTGGCCGCTACGGACAGCAATATTCGCGTGGACGTGGGGCTTCTGGATAAGCTGATGAACCTGGTCGGGGAACTGGTCCTGGCCCGCAACCAAATTCTTCAGTTTTCGACCACGCAACAGGATCCCGTCTTCCTGAGCACCTCGCAACGCCTCAACTTGATCACCACCGAACTGCAAGAAGGGGTGATGAAGACGCGCATGCAGCCCATCGGCAATATCTGGGCGAGGTTTCCGCGCCTGGTGCGCGATCTGGCCATGAGTTGCGGCAAACAAGTGCGCATCGAGATGGAGGGCAAGGAGACCGAGCTCGACAAGACCCTGGTGGAAGCTATCAAGGATCCCCTCACCCACGTGGTGCGCAATGCCGTGGATCACGGCATCGAGACCCCGGAAGCGCGGCTGGCTTGTGGCAAGCCCGCCGAAGGGCGTTTGTTCCTGTGCGCCTTCCACGAAGGCGGCCAGGTCAATATCGAAATCTCCGATGACGGGGCAGGCGTCAACCTGGAGCGGGTGAAACAGAAGGCCCTCGAGCGGGGACTGATCACACCCGATCACGCCGCGCGCATGAGCGAGCGGGAAATTCTGAACCTGATTTTCCTTCCGGGGTTTTCCACCGCCCAAAAAGTGACCAACGTCTCGGGCCGCGGCGTGGGGATGGACGTGGTCAAGACCAACATCGAGAAGATCGGCGGGGTCGTGGACATCCAAAGCCAAATCGGAAAAGGCACCACGCTCAAGATCAAAATCCCCCTGACCTTGGCCATCATTCCGGCGCTCACGGTCACCAGCGGCGGGGACCGCTACGCCATACCTCAAGTCAGCCTGCTGGAACTGGTGCGGCTGGAAGGCGAGCAGGCGCGCAAAGGCATCGAGATGATTCACGGAGCGCCGGTTTACCGGCTGCGCGGGCGCCTGCTGCCGCTGGTTTACCTGAATCGAGCCCTGGGTATTGAAGAAGCATCCTCCAGCAATGGAACCGAGAAGCCCGCTGCGGACGTGGCGAACATTGTGGTGTTGCAGGCTGACGACCGGCAATTCGGGCTGGTGGTGGACGAGATCAACGACACGGAAGAAATCGTGGTGAAGCCTCTCGGCAAGCAGTTGAAGGGCATCGCGACTTTTGCCGGCGCCACCATCATGGGCGACGGTCGTGTGGCTCTGATCCTGGACGTCCTGGGACTGGCGCAGCAGACCAGGGTGGTGAACGAAACCCGCGACCACGGACTGGTGGAGAAAACCACCACGGTACGGGAGAAATCCAAAGGCCTGCAGACGCTTTTGCTCTTCCGAAATCCGGACGGCGGACGCATGGCTATCCCGCTTTCCTTGGTGGCCCGCTTGGAGGAGTTCGACCGCTCGGCAGTCGAAAGAACAGGGAGCCAACACGTAGTGCAGTACCGAGGCGAGATCCTGCCTTTGATCTTCCTCTTTTCCTCTCTCGGCGGCACCGGGCGACCGGAGGGTTGGGGAACAGAGGCGCCGCAAAACGCCAATGAGAAGATCCAGGTGGTCGTCTACTCCGAGCACGGGCGGAGTGCGGGATTGGTAGTTGACCGGATTCTGGACATTGTCGAGACCGACGAAGCCGTACAGGGCAGGCTGGCCCGAAAGGGCACCCTGGGGTCGATGGTCACCCAAGGAAGGGTCACCGAACTTCTCGATGTGGAAGCGATCCTCGCCGGCTTGGGATCAAATTTCGTCGCGGAATCGGCCACTGCGGGAGCGAGGGAATAAACCATGGCAGAAAAGAAACAGTTTTCGACCTTCTTCGTTGACGGTCTGTTCTTCGGGGTGGAGGTCGAGAAGGTCCAGGAAGTCATTCGATACCAGGAAATGACCCGTGTACCGCTGGCGCCGACGGTGGTGCGCGGGCTGATCAATTTACGGGGCCACATCGTTACGGCGGTGGACTTGCGCCGGCGCTTGGAACTCCATGAGCGCCCCGACGGCCAACTTCCCATGAACGTTGTGGTGAGAAGCGAAGATGGCGCAGCAAGCCTCCTGGTGGATGAAATCGGGGATGTCTTGGAAGTTGATGAGGAGACTTTCGAAGGGCCACCGGAGACCCTGAACCAACGGGCACGGGAGTTGGTTCCCGGCGTCTACAAGTTGAAGGATCGTCTGATGCACGTCTTGGACACCGGCAAAGCTATGAACCTGATGAATGCGACGGAATCAGCAATCTAGGATTGATCGTAGAGGTTCGCATAAGGATTCAACGATTTGAAAAAGGGAGGAACTATGGGAAACGGCAGACTGCGAGTAAACAAGGGAAATGGGAAGGACGTTGCGCCGGCTGACTATGGAGAGGCCGAGCGAGATCGGGGCGCGGCAATAGGCTTCGAGAGACCTCCGGAAAGAACTCAAGCCCGGGTTTCGGATGAAATCCTTCGGCTGGCCGATGCCGCCCGGCGTGGCGAGCTTAAAACGCGGGCGCGGGCAGAACTCTTCCGGGGAGAAGATCGGCAACTGGTTGAAGGCGTCAACGAGATGCTTGATGCGGTCATCAGACCCCTGAACGTAGCGGCTGACTACGTGGAAAGGATCTCCAGGGGCGATATCCCCGCCAAAATCAGCGATAGCTATAACGGCGATTTCAACGCTATCAAGAACAACCTGAATCAGTGTATCGACGCCGTCAACGCGCTGGTGGCGGATGCTGGGGTGCTGTCCAAGGCGGCGGTGGAAGGCAAACTGGCGACACGCGCCGATGCCACCAAGCACCAGGGCGACTTCCGCAAGATCGTGCAAGGTGTGAACGACACGCTGGATGCGGTCATCGGGCCACTGAATGTGGCGGCCAAGTACGTGGACCAGATCTCCAAGGGCGCCATTCCGGCCAAGATCACGGACAAGTACAACGGGGACTTCAACGAGATCAAGAACAATCTGAACATGTGCATCGACGCCGTCAACGGCCTGGTGGCTGACGCCGGCGCGCTGGTGAAGGCAGCGGTGGAAGGCAAACTGGCGACGCGCGCCGACGCCACCAAGCACCAGGGCGACTTCCGCAAGATCGTGCAAGGCGTGAACGAGACGCTGGATGCGGTCATCGGGCCGCTGAACGTGGCGGCCAAGTACGTGGACCAGATCTCGAAGGGCGACATTCCGGCCAAGATCACGGACACCTACAACGGCGACTTCAACGAGATCAAGAACAATCTGAACATGTGCATCGACGCCGTCAACGCGCTGGTGGCGGATGCTGGGGTGCTGTCCAAGGCGGCGGTGGAGGGCAAGCTGGCGACGCGCGCCGACGCCACCAAGCACCAGGGCGACTTCCGCAAGATCGTGCAAGGCGTGAACGAGACGCTGGATGCGGTGATCGGGCCGCTGAACGTGGCGGCCGAATATGTCGACCAGATCTCCAAGGGCGACATTCCGGCCAAGATCACGGACACCTACAACGGCGACTTCAACGAGATCAAGAACAACCTGAACATGTGCATCGACGCCGTCAACGCGTTGGTGGCGGATGCTGGGGTGCTGTCCAAGGCGGCGGTGGAGGGCAAGCTGGCGACGCGCGCCGACGCCACCAAGCACCAGGGCGACTTCCGCAAGATCGTGCAAGGCGTGAACGAGACGCTGGATGCGGTGATTGGGCCGCTGAACGTGGCGGCCAAGTACGTGGACCAGATCTCCAAGGGCGACATTCCGGCCAAGATCACGGACACTTACAACGGCGACTTCAACGAGATCAAGAACAACCTGAATCAGTGCATCGACGCCGTCAACGCGTTGGTGGCGGATGCGGGCATGCTGTCCAAGGCGGCGGTGGAAGGCAAACTGGCGACGCGCGCCGATGCTTCCAAGCACCAGGGCGACTTCCGCAAGATCGTGCAAGGCGTGAACGAGACGCTGGACGCGGTCATCGGGCCGCTGAACGTGGCGGCCAAGTACGTGGACCAGATCTCCAAGGGCGACATCCCGGCCAAGATCACGGACAAGTACAACGGCGACTTCAACGAGATCAAGAACAACCTGAACAAGTGCATCGACGCCGTCAACGGCCTGGTGGCTGACGCCGGCGTGCTGGTCGAAGGCAGCGGTGGAGGGCAAGCTGGCGACGCGCGCCGATGCCTCCAAGCACCAGGGCGACTTCCGCAAGATCGTGCAGGGCGTGAACGAGACGCTGGATGCGGTGATCGGGCCGCTGAACGTGGCGGCCAAGTACGTGGACCAGATCTCCAAGGGCGACATTCCGGCCAAGATCACGGACACCTACAACGGCGACTTCAACGAGATCAAGAACAACCTGAACATGTGCATCGACGCCGTCAACGGCCTGGTGGCTGACGCCGGCGCGCTGGTCGAAGGCGGCGGTGGAGGGCAAGCTGGCGACGCGCGCCGACGCCACCAAGCACCAGGGCGACTTCCGCAAGATCGTGCGAAGGCGTCAACGAGACGCTGGATGCGGTGATCGGGCCGCTGAACGTGGCGGCCAAGTACGTGGACGACATCTCGAAGGGCGACATCCCGGCCAAGATCACCGACACCTACAACGGCGACTTCAACGAGATCAAGAACAACCTGAATCACGTGTATCGACGCCGTGAACGCGCTGGTGGCCGACGCCAACATGCTGGCCCAAGCGGCGGCTGATGGCGAGCTGGCGACCCGGGCCGACGCCTCCAAACACCAGGGGGACTTCCGCAAGGTAGTCGATGGAGTGAACAACACCCTCGACACGGTCGTCGCTCCGCTGAAGGCGGCGGCAGAAACCGCCACGGCGCTGGCGAGTTCCTCGGAAGAGCTTACCGCCGTCAGCCAGCAGATGAGCGCCAACGCGGAAGAGACCGCCACCCAGTCCAACGTGGTCTCGGCCGCAGCAGAACAGGTGACCAAGAACTTGCAGACGGTGGCGACGGCGACCGAAGAGATGAGCTCCAGCATCAAGGAGATCGCCAAGAACGCCACCGAATCGGCCAAGGTGGCGACTTCCGCCGTGAAGACCGCCGAAACTACCAACGCCACCGTGGCCAAGCTGGGTGAGTCGAGCGCCGAGATCGGGCAGGTCATCAAGGTCATTACCTCCATCGCCCAGCAGACAAACCTCCTGGCCTTGAACGCCACTATCGAAGCCGCGCGCGCTGGCGAAGCGGGCAAGGGCTTTGCGGTGGTCGCTAACGAAGTGAAAGAACTGGCGAAAGAGACCGCCAAGGCGACCGAAGACATCAGCCAGAAGATCGAGGCGATCCAGGCGGACACCAAGGGAGCCGTAGCGGCCATCGGGCAGATTACCAATGTCATCAACCAGACTCAACGACATCTCCAACACGATTGCCAGCGCCGTGGAGGAGCAGACGGCGACCACCAATGAGATCGCTCGCAATGTGCAGGAGGGGGCGAAAGGTGGGGCGCAGGTGGCCGAGAACATCGGTCGCGGTGGCGCAGGCGGCAAAGAGCACGACCCAAGGCGCCAACGACACGCAGACGGCGGCAGGCGAACTGGCTCGCATGGCGGCGGAACTGCAGAAGGTTGTCTCCCGATTCAGGTTTGACGACAGCGGGAGAAGCGCCGGAGCAGCGGAATTCCGTCCGACAGCGAAACAGGTCCACGAGCCTCATTTGGCGACTCGAGCCAAGCCGCAGCCCGGCGCGACCGTGCGCGTCCACTAAGCAGAAACGGCCAGTGAAGGACGCGCCATCGCTGGCCAAAATGGCGGCCGACCGCCGGAAGCTGGCCGGGAACTTCAAGTGCTAACCCGGCCGGGGGTTTATCGAGGGATGGCGTCGGCGTGCCGCGGGGACAGGAAAGGCATGGTGCAACGTGGCCGTCTCCCAGGAGGGTAGACGGCCACGCTGGTTTAAGAAGGCACCTCGCGGTTCCCGGGAGGAGATGAGAAGTGGCCTTCACCTTTTTCTTTCGCGATCAACACGTCCTGGAGTCAATCGTGCAACACGTAGTACCTAGCGTCATGGGGCGCAGCCTCATTCGGATATGGGACGCCGGTTGTGCCAGCGGCGAAGAGGCTTACTCCGTGGCGATGTTGTTATTTGAGAGTCTGTGGCCCTTCGCCTCCAACAACCTGCGTATCGATGCCACTGACATTGAGGAAAACAGTCAGTTTGCGGACATGATTACCTCGGGAATGTACCCGAGCGAATTCTTGAAGGGCAGCTCTCATCAAAGGTTGCTGGCCAAGTATTGCCGCCCTGCGGCGCGCCCCAGCTACGTGGAGTTCGACGTCACGCTCCGCAATTGCATCTTTTACCAGCGGCACGATCTACTGTCACTCCGGTCCATTGGCAATAATTTCAGCCTGGTCGTATGCAAGAACGTCTTGTTGCACTTTGCGCATGAGCAGCGAGTGGAAGTCATCAAGATGTTCTACGAGGCCCTCTTGCCCGGCGGTTATCTGGCGCTCGACGAGCTCCAGAAACTCCCCGCCGAAGTGGCGCCGCTGTTTGTCGCGGTCCTGGCCGACGGCAAGTTATACCGAAAAGCGGAGAGCGCGCGATGAGAATTACTCTCCTCCACGGAAGTCAGCAGAATTATTCCTGCAACGCTTACCTCGTGCGCGGGGACTCGAATGAGCAGGAGGATGTCAACAGCTTGGTGGATGTGGGGGTTGACGGTTCAATCTGTGACGAAATTGAAAACCTCTGCACCGGGATCGGGAAGAGGAAAGTGGCGCGGGTCGTGTTAACGCATGGCCACTACGACCATGCTGCTGGCCTGGGTGTGGTCGTGGCGCGTTATCACCCGCAAGTATGTGCCTTTGCGCCGGCCAACCGTGTCGAGGTCCTATTGGTTGATGGCCAGGTTCTCCGCCTGGGCGATCGGGAGTTTGAGGTCCTGCACACTCCGGGGCATTCGGAGGATTCGATTTGTTTGTACTGTGCCCGGGAACGAACCCTCTTCGCGGGAGACACGCCGCTCGATGTCAAGACCCCGGGAGGTTCCCATCCGGGGGAACTCCTGGCTTCGCTGGAGAGAATCGCCAGTCGCGACGTGGCGACGATTTATGCCGGGCATGCCAGTCCCGTGACCTCGGGGGTCCCGGAGCTGATCCGCAGGACGATCCGCAACATCCGTCAAGCGACCCTCAGTTACAGCCACAGTGGCGGTGTCTCAAGACCTAAGTTACACCCTGGTAGGGGGTGAAATAAGCCTCCCTGCGCGGGAATTGTGTTCGTGCTTCTTCTTGAGCCCCACGTTCTACCCCAGCCAAAAGCCCAAAGTGGCGCTATCGCGCGCATCCGGCCAGATCCCGGTGCGTAGCCTGAGGGGCCGAAGGGGATTTGGGAAAAACGGGTCAAGTTCAACTCTGGCTTGGCCGATGATAGAAGGTTGAGCGGATGATTCGCCACGGGAGGGAGCCTCCGTGAGGGCACTTGTAATTGACGACTCGAAAGCCATGCGCTGTCTTCTGAGCAGAATGCTTGCGGGGGATGGGCTTCGAAGTCTCGGAGGCAGCCAATGGTTGCGAAGGACTCCAGCGGCTGCAAGAAAGCGGAAAGATCGATTTGGCGCTCGTCGACTGGAATATGCCGGAAATGAACGGGCTGGAGTTCGTCCGCACCGTTCGGGCTGAGCAATCCTACGATGGCGTGCTTCTGATGATGGTGACCACCGAAACCGAAATGGAAAACGTGGTGCGAGCGCTTGCGGCCGGAGCCAACGAGTACGTCATGAAGCCCTTCACGCAGGAAGTCATCGTGGAGAAGCTTCAGATTTTCGGTATGGCGGGTTCTTAGTTGATCTCGAAGATCAGGATCCTCGTGGTTGATGACTCAGTGGTCGTGCGCCGAATGCTCTCCGACGCCCTTTCCGCCGATCCGCAACTGGAGGTCGTCGGGGCTGCCGCGAACGGGAAGATCGCCCTTGCCCGCATTCCGCAGGTCAATCCGGATATCGTCATTCTGGATGTGGAAATGCCCGAGCTGGACGGACTCGAAACGCTGAGAAGGCTTCGCCAGACGCACCCTTTTCTGCCCGTGATCATGTTCAGCACGCTGACGCAGCGGGGCGCCGCCGCGACTCTCGATGCTCTGTCGCTGGGCGCCAATGACTATGTGACCAAGCCCGCGAATGTGGGGAGCGCACATCAAGCCATCGAGCAGATTCGCGCCGAGTTGATTCCCAAGATCAAGATGTTCTGCGCCAGGGCAGCAGGCCTTGAGTCTCACGTCAGTGACACGCTGCGTTCAGCCGACAGTCCCCGACGCCAAACGCTTGGCCGCGCCGTTCCGCCATTGCTGGAAGAGTCGAGGTCGTCGCCATCGGCGTTTCCACCGGCGGCCCCAATGCCTTGAGCGAGTTCGTACCGGAATTCCCCGCTGACTTCTCCGTCCCCATCGTCATCGTCCAGCACATGCCTCCGGTCTTCACCAAACTTCTGGCAGAACGGTTAGGGGCGAAGGCCAACATCAAGGTCGAAGAGGGCGCGCCGGGCCAGGCGGTCAAAGCCGGCCACGCTTTCATCGCCCCGGGAAACTATCACATGATCGTCCAAAGAGAGGAACGAGACGGTGCGCATTCAGACTAATCAGGAACCCCCTGAGAACTCCTGCCGGCCCGCTGTGGATGTCCTTTTCAGGTCGGTGGCGGAAACGTATGGCGCGGGCGCGTTAGGGGTCGTAATGACCGGCATGGGCCAGGATGGACTGCGCGGAAGCGAGCGAATTCGAGAGGCCGGCGGCCAAGTGTTTGTTCAGGACGAGGCAACAAGTGTGGTCTGGGGGATGCCGGGTTTCGTGGCCAATGCCGGGCTGGCGGACAAGGTCCTGCCGCTGCACCAATTGGGAAGTGAGATTGTTCGGAAGGTGCGAGCGGGCCAGGCGCTCACCGTGTCCGCCCCAAGTCCCGTTGCGGGAATCGTCGAGAGTAAGGAATGACCATTACTGCCTCGGAGTTCGATTATATCCGGCGCCTGGTGCTCGACCAGTCTGCCATCGTGCTCGAGGAAGATAAGCAGTACTTGGCCGAGTCCCGGTTGTTGCCCTTGGCGCGCCGCGAAGGGTTCGACTCGATTGCTTCCCTGGTCGCCAGTCTGACGGCGAAAAAATTCGACGGCCTTCACCGCAAAGTGGTGGAGGCGATGACCACGAACGAGACCTCCTTCTTCCGGGACTTTCACCCTTTCGAAGCGCTCAGGAAGTCGATCCTGCCGGAACTTATGCTCAAGCGTGCCTCGAGCAAGGAATTGAACTTCTGGTCTGCCGCCTGCTCTTCGGGCCAGGAGCCCTACAGCCTTGCGCTTTTGCTGCAAGAGCATTTCCCGATCTTGGCTGGCTGGAGGGTCCGAATTATCGCCACCGAGTTGTCCGCAGAGATGCTGGCTCGCGCCCGGGTGGGCCGCTACAGCCAACTGGAGGTGAACCGCGGGCTGCCGGCAAGTCTGCTGGTGAAATACTTCCGGCAGCATGGAAGTGATTGGCAGATTAAAGAAGATCTTCGTGCCAGCGTCGAATTCCAGGCCATTAACCTGGCGGAATCCTGGGCTCAACTTCCGCCCATGGACGTCGTCCTGATGCGCAATGTACTGATCTACTTCGGCGTTGAGACTAAGAAAACAGTCCTGGGCAAGGTTCGGCAGTTGTTGAAGGCGGATGGCTTTTTGTTCCTTGGCGGCGCCGAAACCACCTTCAATGTGGACGACGCATTCGAGCGCGTCCAATTCGATCGCACCATCTGTTACCGTGTGCGGAAAGCCTAGACCTTCCGAAGCGTTCGCGCAGGCAGGCCGCAGGACGCGGAATCTCGCCCTGCTTCGGCCAACAGCCGGTCCAATCCGGCTACAAAAAGAACCGCGAGGTGCAGGGATGCAATCCGAACTCATTATCCTTCTGGAGGAAGCGAGTCGAGAGATCACAGGGCTGGTATCTAAGCTTTCCGACAACGGCGTCGATCCCGCCTGCACAGCTCCTCCCCCTGGCGAATTGAAAGCTCTATCCGGGAAACTCGCACAAGTCGGGAGCCTGCTTGCTCGTCGTTCTCCCGCCCAACCTAACGATGCGACATTACAGGCTGCGCTCCACAAATACGTTACTAACCTCGAGACGCTGAAGAGGGCACTCGGAGAAGTCCAGGACTCGCTGGGCAAGAAGCGTGACCGGCTCAAAAAGGGTTTCGACCACTTAGACTCGGCGCGAGCCTGGGTGGAAACCTTCCGCGCCACGCATTGAACTTAACCCGGATTCCGAAGTTGCAGTCGATTGTCATTCTGAGTCCGCCGTCTCTTGGCGGGCGAAGTATCTCCGCAGTTGTGCCCTCCACCCAGTGGTCGACTCACGAACTGCCGAGATGCTTCGCTGATCTCAGCATGACAGCAGTGGCGCGCACTCACACGCCGTGCCTAACTCAAGAAATCAAGCAAGCTGTACTGGGAGATTTTTGCTCCCGCGGCCAACGTTGCATTCAGAGCGGTCTCGGCCTGCGCGACCTGAGAGGCCGCGGTGGCCATATCGGCCCCTACCAGGTTGTTTTCTTCCTGGCTCAACTGGAGATTCTCCTCATTCAGGAAATTGGTAGCGGTGTTCAGGCGTGAAAGGGTGGTGCCGTAAAATGTACGTTGCGCATTGATATGGTCGAAAGCGTTCTGCACTTCGGTCTCTGCGGCTGGGATATTAGACCCGCTCTGCAAGGCGTTCGAGAGGTCTGCGAGAGCTTGGAACACGTCCGAACCTGAAGCGGTAAACAGTTGGCTGCCCGGCAGGTTTGCAGGGACGGCTTGGCCGTCGCCGATTTCGACATTGTTCACACCGGTGTTGCCTGCGTAACTGACACCGGAAGGCGAGGAGGAGTCAGCCACAAAGGGCTTTGTGCTGACCGCCGTCCCTGCAAACAGGTAGTTGCCCTCGAATGACTGATTGGCATATTCCAGGATCTGATGCTGTATGCCATTGACCTGCTCGGCGATAGCATCTCTGTCAGTCTGGTTGGCGGTGCTGTTTCCGCCCTCCACTCCAAGAGATATCACCTGCGAGAGAGACGTAATCACGGAGTTGAGGGTGGAGTCCGCCACCTGCATAGTCGCCTGGAGGCTGGAGATGTTGCTCAGGTAGCTGTTCACCGCGCTGGTTTGGGAGTTGTTGACGATCAAGCCGGCTACCGCCGCAGGATCGTCCGAAGGCTGATTCACCTGTCGCCCTGTGGAGAGCTCGGTTATGGCCTGATCTTCCTGCTTCCGGTCGAGCGCCAGCCCTGCCAGCACGGCACTCATGAGATCGGGATTGATCCGAATGCCCACGTTGCCTCCTTCAAAGTGGCTAGTGCCTAGTGGCAAGTAAAACCACTCACCACTGACCAACCAACGCCAAACTGAGCACTAACTGACCGCTAGCCACTCCTTTTAGACTGTCTGGAGGACGTCGTTGGTTATGCTGTTTATAGCTGCCACAACTTCCGCTGCAGCCTCGTAAGCGCGCTGATAGCGGATCAGGTTCGCAGCCTCTTCATCAAGCGACACACCTGAAACGTCCGAGCGCTGGTTTTGCAGTTGGGTGAGGACCAGGCCCACGGCTTCTTGCTCGTCCGTGGCGCTGGATACATAGTTGCCCACCGTGGAGACAAGGTTTGAGTAAAAGTCGGTTGCCGTCTCACCATTCACAACCGCCTGATTCTGAATGTTGGCCATGGCCACGGCATTCGCGTTGTCCCCTTGCGTGCCATCGAGGCTGGCGGCGATTTGGGAGGGGTCGGTGATGGCCATGGCCATGTTCTCGGCCGCGCCAGCGTTCGACCCCGGCGAGGGCTGGACAACTGGCTGGAAGAAGTTGCCTCCCTTGGCGCCGTTCAAATCGTACCCCTGCTGGTTCTGGCTGTTGACAGTGTTGATGATACCCGCTGAGAGGTCATCAAGATTGGAAATCGTCGACGGAATGGTCTGGTCTCGCGCCTCCAGTAACCCTGCCAGCCGGCCCCCCGTGAATTGCGATGTCACATCGTTGCCTTGAGAGAAGATGTGGCGGAACCCCGTACTTGGGTCCGCCGCCGTGCTGAAAGCGAAACTGTGAGCGCCGGCGACCAGCGGCGTCCCATCGGCCGTGGTGATGGTAATACTTCCGTCGCTCGAGTCCGTCACCGCCACGTCCACGAGTTCCGAAAGGCTGTTGAGCACCGAGTCCCGCTGATCCTCGAGCATCCCGGCTTGCTCGCTGTTGCTCTGGAGACTGCCGATTTGCGCATTCAGGTCGGCCAACTGTGCGGAGTCCGAGTTGATCTCATCGACCGTCTGGCCCACCTGCTGGTCAAGCCCTTGCTGGATGGCACTCAATTGCTCCCCGGTTTGTTGGAACGCCGACGCCAGGTTTTGTCCCGCTGAGACTACGGCCTGGCGGGAAGTGGAATCCGTGGGATTTTGGGAAAGCGTTTGGAAACTATTGAAGAACTGGTTGATAGCGTCACTGATTCCCGCGCCTTCCGTCTCATTGAATAGGGACTGGACCTGATTCATGGAGTTCACGTAAGACTCGAAGCGGTTCTGCTGCTGGGTTTCCTGGTCGATGCGAAGTTCCAGTATATTGTCGCGGACGCTTTGGACTCCCTCGAAGTCCACTCCATTGCCAATCGAGATCTGCCCGGTGTCCAGCGGGGGGACTCACTGAGGATAGGAAGCTGCCGGGAGTAGCCAGGCGTGTTGACGTTGGCGATGTTATTCGAAGTAACGTCAAGGGCGCCTTCCTGCGCCAGAAGAGAACGCACCGCAATCGAGAGACTTCCGAAAAGATCCGACATAGTTCACATCTGCGTCTACCAGAGAAACGACCGCGCGCACCGGCGCGGCGAGGGATTGTAAGTTCCCATGTAGTTGGCCATCACGTTAATCAGAACATTGATGGAGCGGCGGGAGCGCCTCAGCAGCCCGGCGTAGACTCGGTTCAGCCGCCGCACAGTTTTCTGGGCTACGGCGAGATCGTCCATAACGTGCCGCAACTGTAAGGCGGAGTCAACATCAAACAGCCTGGTGAATGCGGGGGCACTCACCCCTTCAGGCTTCTGGCCCGATCCCTCAGCCAATTGCCGCCACAAGGTTCTCAGTTCGTCGTCCAAGGAAGCGATTTCGGAACAGAGGCCTCGCTGATACGAAGTATGTTCGCGCGTCGCCTCCAGGTCCATGCTGGTGAAGGACTCCCGGCATTCGCGCAGCTCTTTAGCCATCAATCGCAGACTTGCGGCTCGCCTTTTGAGAAGCTCAATGTACCGCTGAGTGTTTGAGCTATTCATCGCCCTCTCGAAAATGTCTTGGCGCCGGCCATTCCAGCCGGCGTACAGGAATCTACGTGGGTGGGCCGGACTGGATCCCCGTTTGTGGCGGGCTGACGACACCGGCGTTCTTCTTCGCCCTAACTGGGCCGCAGACCCCAGGCCACTCATACCGAAACATCGACGTGATGTTCCGGCGCGCTATCCTCTATCGGCTGATCCTCTTCATTCGGTTCTATTTCACGGTTTTGTGCTCGGAGCCTTTTCTCCGATTCTCGAGGGGCCGTTTGGGCCCGCGGTTGCCGGTGGTCTTCGGCTCGGACGGGCCCAGGGATGGGAGCGGTCGATAACTCACCCATTGGGGCGGCCTCCTAGTTCTCACGGCCCCTATTACTCGTTGCCCAGCAGGTCGGAAGACATGGCCTGCGCAATTTGCTGATCGGACACGCGGTAGTCACCTTGGTCGATCGCCTGCTTCAGCGCCGTCACACGGTCCTGCCGCATGTCTGGCAGACCGGTGAGATGGGCCTTCAGTTGTTGAATCTTCTCGCCCCCAACCGAAAGCTGGACCTCATCTGGAGAAAGGTTCACTCTCTCCGTCTGATTCTGGTTTGGTGAGGTCCCCGTTGTTTCGACCCTTTGCGTCCCAACACTTTCTGGAAAGGCAAGGGGAGCATCAATCTTCATCGTCTGTCTCCTCAAAGTCCATCCTGGTTATCGGCAACTCGGCCAAAACCTTTAATAGGATGCAGGGACGGTAAGTCACAGGTGCTAGGTGGGGCCCACCTGCCACGTACCAGTTCTCACCCACCTACCCCCTACCACCCACCACAGACCGGAAGTGGCGAACGATCATTTGGGCAATACCCACGCCTCCCCGCTGTGCCAAGGCCAGAGCCACGGCTTGGTTGCCCAGGCTGCGGAACGTTTCTGAACCGGCATCCTGGCCCCCGTCCGAAGGATCCAACGAACTTTTCTGCACCTCTGACAGCCAGGAAGATAGTAGAATCCCTTCAAATTCTTGCGCAGCCTTTGAGAGCTTCTGCATTGGGGATCCCGGCTCGGCTTTATCCGCCTGTGATCGCGAGGGTTTTGCGGCCGCGAGGAGACGCTGCGCAGGATCGCCGCCCGGATTTAGATTCAACGCAATTGCCATTAGATCACCTCGAGTTCGGCCTGCAAGGCGCCTGAAGCCTTAATAGCTTCAAGGATTGCTACGATGTCACGCGCCGTGGCTCCGATCCCTTGCAGCCCGCTGATCAGGTCTTGCACGGTCGCGCCCTCGCGCAGTTCCATGCGATTGGCAAGCTTTTCTTTGGCGCGCACTGTCGTCTGAGGAACCACGGTGGTCTGCCCTTGGGATAAGGATTCAGGCTGAGAGACTTGAAATTGGGTGGTGATTTCGATCGCTAGGTTTCCGTGGAGGACGGAACAGGCGCCGAGGCGAACATTGTTCCCCATAACGATGGTGCCTGTTCGCTCATTGACCACGACTTTCGCCGATTCCTGGACACTCACCGTCAAATCTCCGATTTGCGCGAGCACGCGGGGCACGTTTTCCCGGCTCGCGTCCGGAACTTGGATCTCGATTCGCCGGCCGTCCAGCGCGCGGGCCCAGCTCCTTCCGAAGCGGTCGTTGATAGCCTCAGCCACGTTCTGGCTGGTCGCGAAGTCATAATTGCGGAGCAGCAGCGCCAAATGGGTTAGCTTGGCCAGATCGACGGAAGTGTCGCGCTCTACTAGCCCGCCTCCTGGAACGCGGCCCGACGTCGGATGGTTGACTTGCACCGAATTCATGCTTGTGCCTGCCGTGTATCCCCCCAGCACTACGGGGCCCTGCGCGTTTGCATAGGTTTGGCCATCAGCCCCATAAAGTGGGCTGAGCAACAAAACTCCCCCTTCCAGGCTCTTGGCATCGCCGATGGAAGCGACATTCACATCGATTCGCGTCCCGGGACTGGAAAAGGGAGGCAGGGTAGCTGTGACGAACACCGCCGCGATATTACGGACTTGTATAGAGGTCGACGCGGACGGAAGCTGGACTCCCATTTTCCGCAAAATATTCCCAAGTGTCTGCACTGGGAAAAGGGTTTGCTGGCGGTCACCGCTGTTATTCAGCCCTACGACCATCCCATAGCCGATAAGCGGGTTTTCGCGGACGCCTTCAACCGTGGAGATATCCTGAATGCGCACGTTCTTCGATGGGATATCCCGTGCGGAGAGGATTGACGCGCTCCACAGCAACAGACAACTCATTCCAAGAAAGTAACCAGCGTTTCTCATAGCCCCTCAGAATTCCACCAGCTTTAAGATTGTGCTTATGATCTTATTGGGCGGCCGAACGCCGTCACTAAGCACTCCTTTTCCGTTCAGATCAACCTCCAAGTCGCTGATCTGGGATGAGAGTACGGAATTATCTGGCGCAATATCACTCGGCCGGACGACCCCGTGGATGTTGAGGGTCTGCCGCTGATTATTCACTTCCACCTCTCGCACTGCTTCGATCACAAAGAACCCGTTGGGTAACACGGCCACAACTTGGGCCGCCAGGCTGGTGGTCAGCATGCTGTCGGAAGCGGTCTGAGCCTGGCCATTGAGCGCGTGGGAGGACTGGGGCGAGAAGATGTTTTGCAGACCGCTGGTAGGCCCCGGCCGCCCCATGAGCGCGCTGATCCCTGAACTCGCCGCGAATGACCTCTGTGACTTCACGCTGGCGTTCGATGTTGCCGTGGTCTGCTCCACGACATTGATGATGATCGTATCGTTGACGTTTCTCGCTTTATCATCACCGGCCAGATCGGAAAAACGTCCTTGGGGAACCCACAGGCTTCCAGGAGCGGGAGAAGGAGCAGTGGTGGCCCTCACCCGTGCGATGTATTGGGCGAGCTTCTGAGCCGCTCGGTCTTCGTCATGTTTAGCTTTCTTGCTCTTGGCCGCCCACGCGCTTCCAGCAACAAGAAAGACCAATGCGAAGCAGGTTAAGCCATTGCGTATACCTTGGGTCATCAGCTAATTCCCCTTATTCACCGCCGAGTGGAGCTTGCAGAAGTCCGGCGCTGACTACTCTCGCTAGCAACACTTGGTGCGTGTCGGCGTTCCTGACGCGAATAAGCTGACCCTCGACCCCGGACTGAAGAGGAGTCACCAGCGTCGTCAGTCTCATGCTAGACGTTTCAATAATCAACTTTGCCGGCTCGCCCGCTGCGATCAGCACGACGGGAGGCGCCGTTGGCTTGGGGGTAGACTTCTCTATTTCGGGCAATCCCCCGACCATCACATAGAACGGCAATACCCGCGGCTCTTTGGAGGCCCAGAGCAAAAAGCGAGTCTTTCGCTCCAAACGGTCGGACTCCGCCCGCCTTACCTCGAGTCCGGGATCCGGCTGGGTCACAAACACTGGCGCTTGCAGGTCGAGCCCATTCAGCTTGGATGGAGGGAGAGCAGGCGAACCTTCTCTTTCCATGAAGGCCTCAATGGCCGCGCGGATTTCTGCAGACGAAAGTCGCCGTCGCTTGCGAGTGACAACCACCCGGTCTGGAATCTCCAGCCGTTGCAACGTGGAAGGTAACTCCCGAAGTTGCTGCTCAATCTCAACCCTGAAAATAATGCGCCGGCTGGCAGCAAGCGGTGCATCGCCCAACGTGACCTGACGGCATACTTCCCCTAATCCTCGCGGGGAATTGGGCGGGAGCAAGTCCGACAGCTTAACCACCTCACCCTCCACCTGGACCACGTTGCGGATGTGAACGCGAGGCTGATTCGATCCGGCGCTGGCGCCCCGCACTGGCGCTACAGCAAAAAAAAGCACCGCGCCCGCAATCTGCATACACCTGGCTGTCATCGCGAAACCGGGCATCATCGCCCTTCTATCGATTTACATTGTTAAGGTTTTGGAACATCTGGTTGGCCGCCTCGACCACTCTCGAGTTGGCCTCGTAAGCTCGCTGGGTCAGGATCATCTGGACAAACTCCTCGACCACGTCAACGTTTGATTGTTCGAGCATCCCTTGCTGGAGCGTGCCTAATCCCTCCGCTCCACCTGGGTTGCCCACGATGGCGTCACCGGAGGCCGTGGTCGGCAAAAACAAATTCTGACCGATGCTCTGCAGGCCCCCGGGATTAGGAAACGTTGCCAGTTGAATCACCCCTATTTGCTCGGCTTGTTGTTGACCCGGCAGCGATACGGACACCGTACCGTCCGTGCCGATGGTGATCGTCTGGGCATTGGAGGGAATGGTGACCGACGGTTGCAGCGGGTTGCCATCCGCGGTCACGATGTTTCCTTGCTGATCCAGTTGAAAGTTGCCGGAGCGAGCATAGGCGATCTGGCCGGTGGGCAGACGCACCTGGAAGAACCCTTGGCCTTGAATCATCACGTCGAGCTGGTTTCCTGTGGACGTGGCGTCTCCCTGGGCCTGGATGACCTCGGAAGTGGAGGAGCGAGATCCCAGCCCGATCTGCAATCCCGAGGAGAAGGTCGTTTGTTGAGTGGCGGCTGCGCCGGGGGTTACCAGGTCCTGGTAGAGAAGGTCCTCAAACTGCAGCCTCCGGCGCCGGAAGCCGGCGGTGCTGGCGTTGGCCAGATTGTTCGCCACGTTGTCGAGGTTGTATTGTTGAGCAATCATCCCGCTGGCGGCAGTGTGCAAAGCTCGGAACATTTCTATCTCCCTATTTGGTCATGACACGCGCGGCAAATCTTCGGCCGCGCTTTTGTCGAAATCGTTGTGGAAGATGGAGAGCGCCTGTTGAAAGAGTTGGGTTTGCCGCTGAATCATGATCAGCCCAATCGTTCCCGTGATGGCGTCCATATTGGACGACTCGAGCATTCCCTGGCGCACCCGGGGATCATCTGCCGGTGTGGATGACCCTGTAGCCGCGTTATAGATGGAGTTGCCTTCCGGAACGAATACCGTGCCCTGGGGCGAAGTCGACAATCTGAAGCCGTCCGACGATTGCGCCCTGGGATGAAATCGTGCCATCGGGACTGATGGAAACGGAACCGCTGGGAATTTGTATGGGACCTTGATCGCCCATAACAGGGGTCTCCCCAGGCCGTAACCAACTGCCCGTCCCCATTCACTCGAAAATTCCCGTTGCGCGTGTACCTCAACCCCGCCTTCGTTTGCACCACGAAAAATCCGGACCCTTCCATCGCCACGTCCAGCTCATTGCCGGTGCGCTCCAGCGTCCCGGCTTGCACGTCCACCGTCGCGCCGCCCAGCATACCGTAATTGTTGATGGCTTGGTTCAACGGGCTCAACGGCCGCTGGACTGGATTTGTCAAGACTGGCCGTGAGCGACTTGTAGAACTCGCGTTGAGCCTTGTAGCCCGTGGTACTGATGTTCGCCAGGTTGTTGGCAGCCAACTCCAGCGCCTGGGTTCCTGCCAACAGCCCCGTAAATGCAGCGTAATAGCCGCTGTCCACCTTCAAAGCCTCCGAGGGAGAACAGTGCAGGTTGCTAGCCAAACAATCCCGTTGAGGAGGAAAATAACTCGCTGTGGATGCAGAACTTAACGCCTGTCGCAGAGAGAACGAGGCTGTGTCCCGGTAAGATTTTGCCGGGACGCGCAAGCCCGACTGGGCAAAGTCTTCCTGGACAGCAAGTAGCGCCGCTTGCTTGACTTGAAGGTCTATCCCTCTTCAATTACAATCCAGTGCGAACGGTATCAACTGAAGCCAAAGGAGCAGCTTTTGCCGGCTTCCCTCGCGTCGTTCAAGGCAACGCTTGAAAAGCTCGTTCGGCCGGTTCGAATCAGATCGGTCCTACTATCTATCCAAGAGCTATTCCGAGGCGCAGGCGCGCGTCGATTTCATCACGCCGTTTTTCAAGGCGCTGGGCTGGGACGTCGAGAACGAAGCGGGGCTGCCGCACCACCAGCGTGAAGTGATCGTCGAGCGCGGCGAGAGCGAGACCACGGGGCGGCCTGATTACAACTTCCGCATCGGCGGGCAAACCAAATTCTTCGTCGAGGCCAAGGCTCCCTCGGAGGCTTTGGGCAATCCCCACCACATTCTCCAGGCCAAGGGATACGTCTGGAACACCCGGTCGGTCTTCTTCGTCATCCTCACGGACTTTGAAGAATTCCGCTTTTACGATGCTTCCCGCCAGCCCGATGAGCGCAACCCGGACGAAGGGCTGCTGCTCAAGCTGGCGTATGCGCGAATACCTCGAGAATGCTGAGAAGCTCTGGGATTTCTCCCGCGAGCGGGTTGCCGCCGGGTCGCTGGATGCGCTCCTCCCCAAGATTCGCCGCGCCCCCCACCTGCGCAAGCAAGTGGACGAGGTTTTCCTCGATGAGATGACCGGCTGGCGCGAGGAACTCGCCAAGGACATTCACAAGCAAAATCCCGCGCTCACCGCCAAACAATTGAATGAGGTGGTCCAGCGCCTGCTCGACCGCATTGTCTTCATCCGCATTGCGGAAGACCGGCACGTGATCGAGAAGCGCCAGCTTGCGGAGGTGGTCGAGGAATGGGAAACCCACGGCGGCAAGTTTCCCATCTTCGACTGGCTCAACGCGCTTTTCCACAAGATCAACGACGACTTCAATGGCGAAATCTTCAAGCCGCACCTCTCGGAAGAAATCCAAATTGATTCCGAAATCCTGGCGCGCATTATCAAGCGGCTTTACCCGCCCAAGAGCCCTTACCGCTTTGACGTGATCGGCGTCGAGCTGCTCGGCTCGATTTACGAGCGCTACCTCGGCAACACCATCCGGCTCACGCCCAAGCAAGTGCGCGTCGAGGAAAAGCCGGAAGTCCGCAAGGCGGGCGGCGTCTATTACACGCCCAAGTACATTGTGGATTACATCGTCAAGAACACGGTGGGCAAAATCATTGAGGGCAAGTCGCCCAAGCAGATTGAGAAGATTCGCATTCTCGACCCCGCCTGCGGCTCCGGCTCGTTCCTCATCGGGGCGTTTCAATGCCTGATCGACTACCACACCCAATGGTACCTGGAGCACCCGGAGCAGGAAGTCCGGCACGCCCACCCTTCGTTCGATTTCATGCGCGAGGTGCGGACCGACCCCGACGGCGCAAAGCGCCTCTCCGTCTATCGCAAGGCCAAAATTCTGCGCAATAACCTTTTCGGCGTGGACATCGACCCGCAAGCCGTCGAAATCACCATGATGAGCCTGTATCTGAAGGCTCTGGAAGGCGAGCAGTCGCAACTTCCGCCCAAGCAACACCTGCTGCCCGAACTTAAATACAACATCATGTGCGGGAATTCCCTGATCGGCCCCGATATCTACGACCAGGGCGTGCTGTTCGCCGACGAAGAGCGCGACCGCATCAATGCGTTCGATTGGAATTTCGTCCCCGTAGGGCCGAGCGGCGCTCGGCCCTCGGGCGGAACGCGGAAAGAACCGCCGGACCGAACGCGCCCACCCGAAGGCCGAGCGCCGCTCGGCCCTACCAGCATCGGCCAGGTCATGCGCTCGGCGGGTTTGACTGCGTCATCGGCAACCCACCGTACATCCGAATCCAAACGCTTCAAGAGTTTTCGCCGGAAGGGGCGACTTACTTAAAATCGAGCTACCGAACCGCGGCCTCCGGCAATTTTGATATCTATGTTTGCTTCGTAGAGAAAGGCCTATCAGTGCTCCGCGAGGGGGGCAGGCTGGGGTTCATCCTGCCAAGTAAGTTCCTCCGGACGGATTACGGCAAGGAGCTGCGGACACTGATTGTTGAGACGCGCGCACTGGAGAAACTCGTGGATTTTTCGCACCTGCAAGTGTTCGACGGCCCGACTACGTACACGTGTCTGATGTTCTTGGTAACTCATCCGAATCAGAAGGTTGAGTACTTGCGAGTGCACGATGAGGAAAGCTTGCCCTCCCTTGGAGGGAGTGTCTCGCTTGTTTCGTCGGATACGCTTTCGTGTGACCCTTGGGTTTTCGGTGAGAAAGAGCAGCGTGCAATCTATAAAAAGCTCGGCACCTTCCCAGAACTACTTGCGGGCCTCGACGTATCTATTTCCAGGGGCTCCAGCAGCGGGGATGACAACGTTTTCGTCCTGACCAAGACAGAGCGAACCGACATTTACAAGACGAGGGAGGGCGAAGATGTTCCCCTCGAATCCGAGTGCTTGCGCATCCCGTTGTACGCGACGGACTTCAAACGGTACATATTTGCCCCACTTGCGGAAGAACGAATTATTTTTCCGTATTCCGTCGGTGGAACCTCGTCGGGCCTAATCCCCGAAAAAGACTTCAAAGAACGATTCCCCCAAGCCTATGACTACTTGCGGTCAAGAAAGAAGCGACTGGATGATCGGAAGCAGTTTAAGGAGTGGTACGGGTACAGCGCTCCTCGAAACCTCACCCTTCATGACTCGGCGAACCTCTTGGTGCCGCTGCTCGCCGACCGTGGATCATTTTCCCAATTCCCTTCAGGACAAAATCGTTTTTGCCTGATGGCGAGCGGGGGATTCAGCATCACTGTTCCCGAAAACGCGCCGACGTCGCCCAGATATCTACTCGGCCTACTTAACTCCAGCCTCCTATTTGCCTACTTACGCTCAATCAGCAATGTCTTCCGCGGCGGCTGGATCACGTGTACGAAGCAATACGTGGGAAAGCTCCCCATCCGCCCCATCGACTTCTCTGACCCCACCGACAAGGCCCGGCACGACAAGATGGTGGAACTCGTTGACCGGATGCTGGAATTGAACAAGCAAAAGCATTCCGGCAAGCTCGCGCCCTCGCAAGTTGACCGCATCGACCGCGAGATCGCCGCCACGGACGCTGAAATTGACAACTTGGTTTACGGTCTGTACGAGATCACTGGGGACGAACGCAATATAATCCAGCAAGGGCGCACGGAGGGGTCGTCATGAATACGAACGCGCCCATTGCCCATTATGACTGGGCACAGATCGCCCTCAGTTTCGAGCAGATCGAAAGTCTGAGTCCCGAGCAAACTGATGAAATCCGGGGCGCACTGAACTGCCTGCGCCTCAAGCTGGGTGAGGACATTCTGACCAGGGTCGAAGCTAAGTGGGGGCTTCGGCACCCCCTATTTTGGTTTCTGGGGATTCCCTTCAATTTCGCACCTGCGACGCGGCTGGGAGTGGTGAATTGGAGCAAAAACCTGCAAGCACTGGAAGGCTGCCAGAATGTGGACCGTGTAATATCTGACTTCGAGAGGCCGAACAAATGCGAGCATGCCTATCGGCTGGTCGAAGTTGCCGCCGCGTTTGCGCGTGAGGGCATGAAGATTCTCTTCGAACCTCCCTCGCCTGGTTCGGAGAACGGAAAACGGGCGGATGCACTTGTGGAATACCCACCGACGAACGAGCGGTTTTATCTTGAGTTGTCCCGTCAGGGACTCGCTAACACACAACTCGAAGTATCCAATGCCATGAGCAACTGTTACGCGCCGCTCTGGAAGATTGACCCCGCCCTGAGGTTTTCAGGAAAACTGATGAAGATGCCAGCCGAAATGCATCTGGAGGAGATTTCTCGGAGAGTTGAAGGTGCAGGCCTTCGCGCTCTAACGGAAAGAAGGCTTGTTGAGCTTATCGACGGGGACACCTTGGAGATGGCGATTTGCCCATCGGACAAGTTACCGGAGCTCGAAAACTGGTCCAAGCGAAAGGGCCTTTCACCCCAGGGTTTCGCGGGTCCGCCCCACAATACAAGCCTGGCGGGACGGCTTGGGGACAAAATCAAGAGGGAGCAAGAGCAACTGCCGCCAGGTAACGCGAACGTGCTTGTGCTAGAGAATAATTTCGTTTTTTCCCATGCGCCTGACGTTCTCACGCTGATTTCTGATCTCGAAGAGAAGGTTTATAAATACCGGCATGTGGCAATTGTGATTGTGCGCGGACGGTACAACACGAACCGCGAGGAGCTTCCGTGGAAACTTGAAGAGGGTGAGCACAGATTTGAACACCAAGCGAGAGTGCGGCACGTTGAAGAGATTCTTCTTTTGTCCAATCGCTTCGCGGACGTGAAACCTTCGGAGGAATTACGCTCGCGACTTCTCCACGCTTTTTTCGAGGGTGGCTCGAACGCACCATGTGTGTAACTGAACAGGAACAAACGCTCGCGTGAACTCGGGCTCTTGCAAGTTGACCGCGTCGACCGCGAAATCGCCGCCACCGACGCCGAAATCGACGAGTTGGTCTACAAGTTGTACGGAATCACGGAGGAGGACCGGAAGATCATCGAAGCATCTTAGGGGAGCATCGTTGCCGATGAGCGCTCAGAGCAAGATGGTACTAAAGCCCAAAGAGGTGGAAGCAATCGCGGGTCCGGCATTGCGCAAACTCTTCAAAGCCGTCACGCACCGGGATTATTTGGTCCGAGCGTGGCTGCCTGAACTATTCAACGTCCCGTATTTGCCCAAACGGAGAAAGAGAGAAGGGTGGATTAGAGTGCGGAGTATGAAGGCCCTCCCCGACAAACTGACGGCCTTGGCTGATGACGTGGAGTTTGCATCTCGATCGTGCCGGGTGTTTCTCTCCGCGCCGCTGGGCTACCCGCCAGGCATCATTGGTGCTCTCGCCCAGCAAATGCGGCAGGGGGCGGAGTTTCTTCGGAAGGCCATGTCAGGCCGGGATCTAGCGCCAAAACCGGGTGTTCGGGCGGTCCGTATTTGCGAACTGCTGGAATGGATTAAGAGAGAAACGGGGCGGTATTATTATGCGGAGGTTGCGCAGCTTTTGGACCTTGCCTTCCTCGCGGCGACTGGGGAAAATGAGGATCGCCACGATCCGGCTGAGCTCAGGATGATGATGAAACGAACAGACTTAAGCATGAGAAAGAACGTAGCGGAGTTTGCTATGTCGTTGGCGAATGACCCCGAACTGCCCGAGGACCTTGCCGAGCTTATGCGACAGGCAGCTCGGGAAAACGAGGCGGTTCCGCCAAAACCTGCATCTCGCCGGAATCTGTCCCGCTCCGGCGAAAAGTAACGATTGACAGCCAAAATTGTTGTCCACTGTTCTCGACCGCAGGCTATACGTTTGCTATAGTGCCACCGTCCGCGTGAGTAAGCACATGAGGAGTAGAACACGTGTCAGAGAAGGAAGACTTCAAAGACATCATGGCTGAGGAAATCACGAGAGGGCGTCGCCAGCCGAAGAAGGCTGTAACGCTAGCCCGTGAGCGCATGATTAGAAAAGTGGCGGATATGCTCGCTGATCCGAGGCTGCGACAAGAGAACTTTTCTTGCGGTTATTCGCGACTACGGGATAAAAGAGGGATCGCCCGAGTTTCTTCAACTCTGCGACTTGTGGGATGCTCGGCACGGTTAGCACTGAGCGCTGTGTGCTCGGCGTTCCGTATCCGCCTTTCTTGTTCTCCCGCGGGCAGCGCGGAAAGGTGGCGCGACACTATCTTGGTGAAGCGACTGGAGAACTCGCGAGCAGTAATCCGCTTGCGTTTCTTGGTCATAATTTAGTCCCACGCTTTCCTAATCTCTCGCGATAATAACATGCGGCATCGTTGTCTAGCAAGAAGCTCGCGCAGACCCCAGCA
>CAVXWN010000010.1:0-86711 GCA_963765485.1 uncultured Acidobacteriota bacterium
ACTCTTTGAATCTGGTAGTGGTCCATTTCCGTAGGCGTCTGAATAAAACCTAACTTAACAACGTTACCTAACAACCGTAATGGGCCTTGCAGAATGGGTTGGCCGCTGCGGCGGAGCCTTGAGCATGGGTAATTGCTGATTACACGTCCAAGCGGTCTTCGGCGGATCCCCTAGGGGTCCTGTCCCTTGCCACCGTCGATCCGGCAGGACCGGTCCGCAGCCGGTGTCCTTCTTCTGGGCTGAAGCTCCCCGCAAGGGGATATTCTTGAGGTCCATAAAGTCATGGATGGCGGGTCGGCCGGTCTCAAAGTACTGGACGGTGAGGTAGTAGTCGTTGCCGGTCTTGTGGTCCACCCAGTAGTTGGGGGCGATCATGTAATTGGAATTGAGCGCCGTGATGACGTTGTCCACCACGTCCTTCTGACTCAGCCCCAACTCCCCGGCATGCACCCGGTCCACGTCCAAGCGCAAGGCGGGATAGTTCATGTCCTGGGGAATGTAAACTTGCCCCACTCCCCCCAAGCCCCCAATCCGCCGCGCCAAGTCCTGCGCGATCCCGTAGCTCTGCGGCAAATCTCCGCTGCTCACCTGCACGTCAATCGGCGCCGGCATGCCCATGTTCAAGATCGCGTCCACCATCGAGCCGCTGGAGAAGAACGTCCGAATCTCCGGATATTGCTTGCTGATCTCCTCCTGCACCTGCTGCATGTAATCGAAACTGCTGCGCCGGTGCTCATCCTGCAACTGCACCTGCACGGTGGCCGTGTAAGGCCCGGCGTTGGTGGTGTACAGAGAGGAGAAATCCGGCACCACCCCAATGTTGGAGACCACCAGCTTGAAGTCCTGGGGATCAACCGTCTGCCGGATCAGGTTCTCCACCTTGGCCACGTACTCATTGGTCACTTCAATGCGCGTGCCGGTGGGCACCTTGAGGTTGATGGTGAACTGCCCGGCGTCGGTGCGCGGGAAGAAGGCCAAGCCCAGAAAGGGGTAGATGGCCAGGCTGGCCAAGAACACCCCCGCCAAAGCCGCGACGGTCAACCCCGGCCGCACCAACGCCCGCCGCACCCAGTACTCGTAGAAATCCAGCAGCTTGTTGAACATCCGGTTAAACCCGGCATTAAACCTGTCCCACCAGGAACGGTCGGTCGGCGTTGTCGGCTCAATTTCGTACTCGCCTTCTTTCTGTCCGTGCCCTTCGGCGTGCGGCACCTGCTTGAGGAAACGCGAGCAGAACAGCGGAATCACCGTCATCGCCACCACAAAAGACGCCAGGAGCGAGAGGCAGAAAGCCAAGGCCAGCGCGGAGAAAAGGAATTTGCTCACGCCATAGAGAAACACCACCGGGAGAAAGTCCACGACGTCCACCAGGGTTGCCGCCAGCACCGCCAAATTCACTTCCGCCCCTCCCACTTCCGCGGCGATCCGGGGCAAGGCGCCCATCTCCAAATGGCGATAGATGTTTTCGAGCGAGATCACGGAATTGTCGATCACCCGCGAAAACGCCAGCGCCAGCCCGCCCAGAATCATGGTGTTCACCGTGCTGCCCATCAAATACAGCACGACAAACGTGGTCAGGGCGGAAAGCGGAATGGAAAGCAGAACTGCCGAGGTGGCGCGAAAGCTGCCGAGAAAGAGCAGAATCATGAGGCTGGTGAGAAGGAGTCCGATGAGGCCCTCATGCAGCACCGTGTGGATCGCTTCCTTGACGTACACGGATTGATCGAACACTAAGGTGGCCGTCATCTGCTTGGGGATGTCAAACAAGTGGCCGATCAAGTCTCCGCACCCCGTTGACCACCTCAATGGTGTTGGTATCGCCCCCTTGCTTCATGATGGGGATGTAACACGATTTCTGGCCGTCTACCCGCACCACGTTGTACTGAATTTGATTGGCGTCTTCGGCCTTCCCCACGTCTCCCACCGTGACCCACGAGGTCCCCACCGTCTTGATCGGGACATCGTTCAAGTCCTTCACTTGGTTCACCAGGCTATTGGAATAGACGTAGTAATCGTAGGGGCCCATCTTCACATCGCCGGCGGGCAGGATCAGGTTGGATTGGTTCACCGCGTCCACCACGTCCATGGGAGTCATCTGACGCGAAAAGAGCTTGTAGGGGTCCACGTACACCATGGCCTGCCGGTATTTGCCGCCAAACGGCGGCGGGATCTCCGCGCCCTTCACCACCGCAATCTGGTTGCGGATGGCAAACTGCGCGTAGTCGTGAAGCTGCGTTTCGGTGAGCCCCTGGTCCTTTCACCGTCACCAGGCAAACCGGCAGGCTGGAGGCGTCAAACTTCAGCACCACGGGCGGCAAGGTGCCGGGCGGCAAGCGCTTCAGGTCCGCCAGCGCCAGGTTCGAGATTTCCGTCACATCCGCGTCGGCGCTGGTCCCCGGCTGGAAGTAAATCTTGATAATGCTCACTCCCAGCATGGAGCGCGATTCCATGTGATCGATGCCGCTGGCCAGGGTAAAGAAGCGTTCCAGCGGGTTGGTGATGTCGATTTCGATGTCCTGGGGAGGCATGCCGGAATAAAACGTGGCCACCACCACTTCCGGCAGATTGATGGGCGGGAAAAGGTCCACCGGCATGCGCGCCAGACTGGTCAGCCCGATGACCAAGAGCACCAGACAGACCACAATGATGAAGTAAGGATTCCGGATCGAAAACCTAGGCATCAGTTCTCACTTTTTGGCACAAGGCCAACGGTTTGAAAGGCCCCGTTCCGTTTAATCGCGTCCTCCGGCGCGCCGGGCGGATTTGAAGCTCCGGACCACATCATTTCTCTCCCCCTGAATCAATCACGGCGCCGACGGACTGGCGCCGCCCGAACACCAGCAGGTAAGCTGCGGGAACAATGAAAACCGTCAGGGCGACGGAGGCAAACAGGCCGCCAATAATGGCGCGAGCCAGGGGGGCATACTGCTCGCTTCCCGTGCCCATCTTGAAGGCCATGGGCACCATGCCGATAATCGTCGCCAGCGAAGTCATCAGGATGGGGCGCAAGCGCACCCGGCATGAGGTAATCACGGCATCCTCAACGGACCTTCCCTGTTCCTCCAGGCGGTGGGCGAACTCCACAATCAGGATGCTGTTGGACGCAGCAATGCCCACCAGCATCAGGACGCCCATCAACGACATCACATTGAGGGTGGTGGCCGTCAGGGGGAGAGTCACGAGCACGCCGATAAAGCCCATGGGAATGGCCAGCATGATGAGTAAGGGGTCCTTAAAAGACCGGAATTGCGCCACGAGAATGAGATACAAAAGGACCACTGACAGCGAGAGCCCCAGGGCGAAACTTCGGAATGAGGCGGTCATACCCTCCACCATCCCGCGCAGATTCACCCGCACATTTGCAGGGAGGCTCGTTTTAGCCAAAATACCCCGAATGGCATCCGTGACCTTTCCCAAGTCCTCTCCGGCCGGCGTCACGTAAACGTCGGTGATTCTTTGGATCTGGTAGTGATCTATCTCCGTGGGAGTCTGGATTTGGTCCAGTTTCACGACGCTGCCGAGGGTGGTGGGTTCGGTCAGGTTGGGCGCCCGCAAGGGGATATTCTTGAGGTCCATAAAGTCATGGATGGCGGGTCGGCCGGTCTCGAAGTACTGGACGGTGAGGTAGTAGTCGTTGCCGGTCTTGTGGTCCACCCAGTAGTTGGGGGCGATCATGTAATTGGAATTGAGCGCCGTGATGACGTTGTCCACCACGTCCTTCTGACTCAGCCCCAACTCCCCGGCATGCACCCGGTCCACGTCCAAGCGCAAGGCGGGATAGTTCATGTCCTGGGGAATGTAAACTTGCCCCACTCCCCCCAAGCCCCCAATCCGCCGCGCCAAGTCCTGCGCGATCCCGTAGCTCTGCGGCAAATCTCCGAACTGCTCACCTGCACGTCAATCGGCGCCGGCATGCCCATGTTCAAGATCGCGTCCACCATCGAGCCGCTGGAGAAGAACGTCCGAATCTCCGGATACTGCTTGCTGATCTCCTCCTGCACCTGCTGCATGTAATCGAAACTGCTGCGCCGGTGCTCATCCTGCAACTGCACCTGCACGGTGGCCGTGTAAGGCCCGGCGTTGGTGGTGTACAGAGAGGAGAAATCCGGCACCACCCCAATGTTGGAGACCACCAGCTTGAAGTCCTGGGGATCAACCGTCTTGCCGGATCAGGTTCTCCACCTTGGCCACGTACTCATTGGTCACTTCAATGCGCGTGCCGGTGGGCACCTTGAGGTTGATGGTGAACTGCCCGGCGTCGGTGCGCGGGAAGAAGGCCAAGCCCAGAAAGGGGTAGATGGCCAGGCTGGCCAAGAACACCCCCGCCAAAGCCAGCGACGGTCAACCCCGGCCGCACCAACGCCCGCCGCACCCAGTACTCGTAGATAATCCAGCAGCTTGCCAAACATCCGGTTGAACCCGGCGTTGAACTTCTCCCACCAGGACCGGTCTGGGCCAGCGGCGTGGGCTCAGCGCCGATCGCCTTCGGCTCTGCCCGTGCCCTTCGGCGTGCGGAGCCTGCTTCAGAAACCGCGAGCAGAACAGCGGTATAACGGTCATCGCCACGAAATACGAGGCGAAGAGAGAGATGACCACGGCCAAGGCCAGCGCTGTAAACAGGAATTTACTGACGCCGTAAAGGAAGGTGACGGGGAAAAAGACGACCACAGTGGTCAAGGTAGCTGCCAAGACCGCCAGGCTGACCTCATTACCTCCAGCCTCCGCGGCAGCTTGCGGCAAAGCGCCCATCTCCAGGTGGCGGTAGATGTTTTCGAGCGAGATCACCGAATTATCGATGACCCGCGAAAAAGCCAGCGCCAAGCCTCCCAGAATCATCGTGTTCACCGTGCTACCCATCAGGTACAGCACCACGAAGGTCGCCAATGCCGAAAGGGGAATGGAAAGGAAGACCGCCGCTGTCGCCCGAAAACTCGCGAGAAAGAGGAGGATCATGAGGCTGGTAAGAACCAGTCCGATGAGGCCTTCGTGAAGGAGAGTCTTAATGGCTTCCTTGACGAAAATGGATTGATCGAACACTAAGGTGGCGGTCATCTGCTTGGGGATGTCAAACAAGTGGCCGATCAAGTTCCGCACCCCGTTGACCACCTCAATGGTGTTGGTATCGCCCCCTTGCTTCATGATGGGGATGTAACACGATTTCTGGCCGTCTACCCGCACCACGTTGTACTGAATTTGATTGGCGTCCTCGGCCTTCCCCACGTCTTCCACCGTGACCCACGAGGTCCCCACCGTCTTGATCGGGACATCGTTCAAGTCCTTCACTTGGTTCACCAGGCTATTGGAATAGACGTAGTAATCGTAGGGGCCCATCTTCACATCCCCGGCGGGCAGGATCAGGTTGGATTGGTTCACCGCGTCCACCACGTCCATGGGAGTCATCTGACGCGAAAAGAGCTTGTAGGGGTCCACGTACACCATGGCCTGCCGGTACTTGCCGCCAAACGGCGGCGGTATCTCTGCCCCTTTCACTACCGCAATCTGGTTGCGGATGGCAAACTGCGCGTAGTCGTGAAGTTGCGTTTCGGTGAGCCCCTGTCCTTTCACCGTCACCAGGCAAACCGGCAGGCTGGAGGCGTCGAACTTCAGCACCACGGGCGGCAAGGTGCCGGGCGGCAAGCGCTTCAGGTCCGCCAGCGGCAAGGTTCGAGATTTCCGTCACATCCGCGTCGGCGCTGGTCCCCGGCTGGAAGTAAATCTTGATAATGCTGACTCCCAGCATGGAACGCGATTCCATGTGATCGATGCCGCTGGCCAGGGTAAAGAAGCGTTCCAGCGGGTTGGTGATGTCGATTTCGATGTCCTGGGGAGGCATGCCGGAATAGAACGTGGCGACGACCACTTCCGGCAGATTGATGGGCGGGAAAAGGTCCACCGGCATGCGCGCCAGACTGGTCACCCCGATAACCAGCAATGCCAGGCAACAAACGATGATGAAATACGGATTGCGGATTGAAAATCGCGGCATATGCCTTCACCTTTTAATCCCGATTTCTCAGATAGCCCAATGATCTTCTCCACGTCGGCGCCGACCCATACGCGCTAGACTAAACCGTAAGGTCGGCCCGAAAGCCCGCCCCTGCCGGGGCTAGGACCCTCTCAAGGGTCAGCCATGGGTTGTCATTACTGGCCTGCTCCGTGGAATTGCAGCATTTGGACCACTTGCGGACGCACTTCTTGGCCCGGCTTAAGGCCGCTGCGGTCGCTTACGATCACCGATTCACCTTCCGCGAGCCCCGAGACAACTTCCGCCTCAGTGGAGGTTTGCAGGCCCAACGCTATCACCCGATCCTCGACCTTGCCGGTAGGAGTCACGACATAAACCGTGGTTTGGTCGCCATCATGGTTCACCGCCTCCAAAGGCACAGCCAGGACGTTATCTTTCGCTTCCAGGGTAAGCGTGGTCTCCGCATACATTCCCGGCATCAAAAGCCGGTCGCGGTTGGGAACGTCGACCTCGGTGTGCATGGTGCGCGTGTCCTCCCGCACGTCCACGGAAAAGCGGGCTACTTTGCCTGGAAATGACCGGTTTAGAGCCGGCACGCTGACTTCGACGGGATCGCCGACCCGGATGTAGCGTACCGAGGACTCGGGAACCGGGATCACCAAACGAAACAGATCATCCTCGGATAACTTGACTAGGGGCATGGCCTGCGTGCTGGAGCTCGTGCCTGCCTGCATCAAGGTTCCCTGGTTGGCGTACCGCTCGGTCACCACGCCAGCGAATGGCGCCGTGATGCGTGCGTAGGCGAACAACGCTTGGTCGTGAATAAGCCTGGACTTACCCACCAGGAGCTGGCTCTGTGCTGCCTCGAGCGCTGACTCACCCGCGTCCACCTGAGACGCTGCCGCCAGGTCTTTGCCCTGTGCGTCATCAACTTCCTGCTGGGCCACCAAGCCAGGCTGGCTCTCGAAGACGCCATTCAAGCGGGTGTATTCGAGGTGGAGAGCCCTATACTGCGCCTGGTAACGTTTCAGTTGGTGCTCGGCACGGGAAACTTCATCCATCGCGTTTTTGATGGAGGATTGATCCACTTGTAACTGCGCCTCGAGCTCCGGTATTTCCAGGATGGCCATCAATTGGCCCGTTTGCACACGGCTGCCATAGTCGACGTTCAAGGTTTTGACAAAGCCTGACTCTTTCGCGTAGACGTCGATTTCCTGAAAGGGGACAAGCTCAGAGGAAAGCGTAATTTGCCGCTGAAGAGATTTCCGGGTCACTTTCGTCACCCCAACAGTTACGGCCGCCGGGGAGCCGCTCTTGGCTCGAACCTTCCCACAGGAAGGAAGCAGCACGATCAAGATGGTGGTGAGGCCGGCCCCGGCCGCAGTCGCAAGTAGACTCCTGCTGGATGTTTGCTTGTTCATCGTTTCCACTGTTTTGCTCCATCGCGAATGGAATCCGAGTTAAAGTCGAGTAAATCCTTGAGCCCCCGGCTGAGTTCCTCAACCGTAGCTCCGGGTTTCTTCGACAATTCGATCACTTGCCGCTTCTTCTCCAGAATCCTTCCGGCCACTGCGGGGAGTTCCCTTGCCACGTCAGGGGGAATGGTAATGATGCCGTGGCGGTCCCCGTGGATCAAATCGCCGGGTTGAATCTTGAGTCCCCCGACTTCCACCGGGCCGCCAAACTCAACGATGTGGACATAGGCCCGCGAGATAGCGAGCCGCCCGGCAAAGATCTGAAAGCCGCTCGATTCGATTCCCGGCAACTCGCGCGCCGCCCCGTTCGTTACCGCCCCGACGCAACCCAATGCCTTCAGGATGTTGACATGCACCATGCCCAGGAAAGCCCCCGTCCCTGGCTCTGGATCAATATCCTGCATCACCACTACGCGCGGTGACGGAACACTCGTGATGTGCTTCCACCAATCCGTTCGTTCAACGTACCGGCTGCCCACCATGGGTGGATCAGCCGATCGAACTTTGCAGGTTGCCGCGTATCCGACGAGAGGAGGGAAACTCTTGAAGAGACAGCGGAAGCCGGCAGTTGCGAACCCTTCATTTCGCAACCGCACGCCGAAAGTCTCAATGGCGTCGGATATTACGCAGGTGTTGAAGGCCCGGAGCTGGTTGATCTGCTCAGACGATAACGGAGCGTACACGCCCTCTACCTCCTGGCTTGACTTTGAGATGACCATATGTAGATAAGACCCCACGGGCTGGGGGGTAGGGGACCATAGGGATGGAGGTCAAGCACAGCGTCACTGGTCTTGCCTACCCACACAGCCCTTCTCCTGCCCAGGAGCCTAATGAACGATCTCGCTGTAACAAAAGTCGCCATGTTCCTTCCTTGGTACCTGTTGAGCCGATGGAACGATGAATACGACGTCACGAAAAACTGAGCCCTGTCTGAGGGACGGCTCGCCGAATGAGTTAGCCTATTCGGGCGAAAAACGCGCGAGCTCTATTGCAGGACGGGTGGTGACCGGAAGTGTTGTCTCTGGAGGGACAAAGGAAGAGCAATGGGGAGCATTTCTTCGTGCGGGACGTAACTCGGAGGGACGGCTCGGACTTCCGCCGCAACATCATCTGCGGTTTCAGCCGTCTTGGTGACAGCACCCTCGTGCTGCTCCGATTGGGTCATGCGGCCGGCTTTGGAAGTGTGCCAAGGTCCGCTGCGGACAGGAAAGCAAGGCCTCCGGGTGGCGATCGAGAGAGCGACCACCCCAGCTAGCAGAAATATGACGCTAGCTACAAAAAAGCGCCGGTAGCACGCGATCAATCGCTTCATAATCTTTGTAAAGGGAACCTGAAAGAGCGCTCTGGATTTCCAACATACCATCCCGCCGTCGGATTTGCTACCTGGCAATTAGTTGGGCGCAAAACCCTAAAACTCGATGCCCCCAAGCTGTACTGCCCTCGCTCCCGAGCCTCTCTCGATGGTTGACATTAAAGTTAGATGCATTGGGAACCGGAGAGGATGCTGCCGAAAAGATTCAACGGGCCCTTTTCTTGGCCCGCGCCCTCAGCGTCCCGTTTGAAGTTCGCCCTTAATCCATCCGAAAGGCAGTGTACATCAGGCTTCCTTCCCGCTCAACCTGGAGGACGACAGGGCTGTCAGGCTTAACAGCGTCCAGTGTTGAGCGGAGGAAATCCAGGCTGAGGACGGTCATTCCATTGATCGCATGGATTACGTCGCCGACCGCCAATGAGTTTTCCCCCCCGCTAAATCCGGCTACTCTGGCGGCGACGATCACTCCCGAAGCCTCTCTGAGTTCGGGCAGCATCCCCGATATTTTCTTGTCAATCTCAATGCCGAGTATCCCCAGCTTCCTAACCAGGTTTTTCTCGGGATCGACGAGACCCGCCAGGAGGTCCACATTGTGCGGACGTTGAATTACGGGAACCTCTACAGGAATTCTCTCGGAGCCCCGAAGAACTTCGATTTTCGCGCGATCGCCCGCATGCAACATAAGCATATGCATGCCGAACATGGGAAGATTTCCAACCGGCTTATCGTTGATGCTCAAGATGATGTCCTGAATCTTGAGCCCGGCTTTGTCTGCGGGACCGCCCGGCAAAACATCCGAAACGATTACGCCGTAGTCCGCCGGAAGTCCCAGTCCTGTTGCTAAACTGGGAGTGATGGTTTGGACATGAATGCCGATTTCGCCCCGATGCAGATGGCCAAATTTGCGGAGCTGGGGATAAGCAACGGCAACGATACCGCTGGGGAGTGCGAAACCCAAGCCTTCGTTTCCGCCCGACTGCGTCAGGATGAAGGTGTTGATGCCTACTACTTCCCCGTCGACATTGACGAGCGGCCCACCGCTATTGCCAGGGTTAATGGGTGCATCGGTTTGGATATAGACCATCGGACTATCGGGGTCGGGCTGCCTCGCAACTGCGCTGACCACACCCATCGTTACGGAATTCTGGAGGCCTCCAGGGCTGCCAAACGCCAGGACCATCTCACCTGGCCGAAGATTTCCGTAGTCGCTCATTGGCAGGGCCGGGAGGCCTTGGGCTTCGATCTTGAGCACCGCCAGGTCGATGTCCCTGGACAATCCGACGATGCGGGCGTCCATGGTGCGACCTTGTGGGCTGAGAGTAGAAAGATCAGAAGATGCGCCGCCAGGTAAAGACGGCAAGAGCACCTGCACTCGTTGCGCGCCTTTGAGTACGTGAGCGTTGGTCAGGATATAACCCTCCGGGTCGACGACAACGCCGGAGCCAATGCTGCGAAGCCTCCCGAGCACCAGGGCGGTTTCGCTGCTGTCGCCTTCCTGGGTCGCGCCGAATCCCGTCGCCAGCACCTGGACAACGCTGGGAGAGACTCGTTTCACGAGTTCTTCAATCGAGTTGCTGAGCTGGTGCAAAGCGTCAGGCGACTGGTTTCGCTGGACAGCCTGCGCCTGGGAGTCCTGGGCGGAGAAACAGCACAGCGCCAGCACACAGCCTAACAGCGCGACTCTGGCCCACAGTTCCAACCATTTGTAGCCAGCCTGATTTAGCATGATGAACCTCCCACTTCGCTCGCGAATCTCAAGAGCGTGGACGGTAATTTAGTCATCTACCTTTTCGAGTTCCTCTCGCCACCACGACCCCGCGCCTCGGGCGAGACTGGGGTCGTCCCCCAATATCCGCTAACCGGCTTATAAGCCGCACTCGCGTCTACTGTCAAATTATATTCAATCTGTATCGATCTCAGGGGTTGACATAATGAACCCGCGATTGATTTCTGCTTCTGCGGTGGGAACCTTTGACATCTCTGTCCAGAGTCTCGGGCGACCTCAACTCGTTCGCCATTCGTGGCGCTGAAATCCGGAAACAAGGCTCAGTCGTAGGTAGCTGTTTGGCTGCCCCCGATGAAAAAAGGGGCATACTTGAGGAGCGTTCCGGGCATCTAAGCAACCCGCCCCGCAAGCGATTACACTCCGCGTGTTGTCCCTTATATGAAAGGGGCCTCCGTACCACTGGAGGCCCCATATATCCGCTGGCGTGACACCTCGGTGTAATTCGTGCTTTGAGCCTCACGGAAATTTCCCGCCGCATTCAGATTTAACTTTAGATTGCTCGTCCCTTAACCTTAGCTTCAATCAGCCCCACTAAAGTCACACTGTCCGAAATCGAAAGCGCTCTAAAGCGCCTGGAGGTGTTGCTATGAAGTGCGTTAAACAAAGGCTGAGGTGTCTCCCCATCGTCCTATCGATTACTCTTATTATTGGCCTAAGTGCTCAGGCGCTGGGTCAGTCGACCTACGGAGTAATTTTGGGAACCGTTACGGACTCCAGCGGTTCTGTAATCCCTGATGCCGGAGTCGAAGTCCGTAACCAGGGCACAGACGTGTCGCAAACAACTCATACCGACAACCAAGGCGACTACCTTTTTGTGAATATGGATCCTGGTACCTACACGATCACGGTTTCCGCACAGAGCTTCGCGGTGGAGAAGAACGTAGACGTCGTTCTACCGGCGCGCGAAACCGTTCGCTCGGATTTCAAAATGCAAGTTCAGAGCGTGAGCCAGCAAGTCGTGGTTACCTCCCGCCAAGAGGTGGTCAGCGAAGACCTTACCCAATCCAGCTCGATGTCAGGCAGGGAGATTGACTCGTTAGCCCTCAACTTCCGTGCCACCAATGCTCCCAGCCCCATCGGCACTGCGACGCTGAGCGCTGGTGTCAACGAAGACCCGGGCGGTAACCTGACCTTCTCCGGCCAATTGCCGACGGCGACGTCGTTCACTCTCGATGGCACCTCGATACAGTTGGTCCGTTATGGTGGTCCGACTCGTGACCTGTTTCCCTCCGTCGAGGGCATCGCGGAATTTCGCGTCAACACCGCCGGCAACAGCGCGGAATTCGCGCAGCCCACCGACGTGACCGTGGTCACCAAAAGCGGCTCCAATCAATTGCATGGCAGCGCCTTCTGGTTCCTCCAGCGCAAGGATTGGAACGCCATGGACGGGATTGCCGACTACAACCCGTCGTTGAACGCGAACACCGTGGGTGGCTCGATCGGTGGCCCGATCATCAAAGATCACACCTTTTTGTACTTCGACTATGAAGGTGTGCGTTTGGACCAGAATCAACTGGTCGCAACCCAGACCATCCCCACGGCATGGACCGGCGGAGACCTATCCGGGGTTCCTGGCCTGACCCTGACGAACCCGCTCACCGGACAAGTCATCTCCGGCAACAGGATCACCAGCATCAACCCGACGGCGGCCAAGATCCTCCCGCTGTTTTTCCCCACGCCCACCAATTCCAGCTCGAACATTGACGCGACCGGTAATAACCTGGTAACGACCATGCCGGGCAAGTACTCAGTGAACGGCTATGACGGGCGCCTCGACCACGTCTTCAACGCGAACCACCGCATCTTTGGCCGCGTCACGCAGAAGAGCATCTCAAGCAGCGGTACGGACGGCACGGCCGCGACGGGAGCGTTGGGAGCCACCGGCGACACCAGCTACAATCCCCTCATGGGGACGTTCACAACCACCACCGACGCCACCAATCTCGCCATTGCCTATAACTGGGTCATCCGGCCGGACCTGATGAACGAACTGCGGGGCGGATGGACCCGCGCGAACTTCAATTACGGCTACCCGCAGGCTACGCAAGGTGATTCCGTCATCTCGCAACTGGGTATCACCGGGCTGCCTGGACCACCCAAGAACGGGCTTGGCGGCGTGCCTGTTTTCTACGTCGGGAACCTGCTGGGCGGCGCTACGAACCAATATGGGCACCCGCGCATAGAAGGGAACGGCATCTTCGAGTTAGGCGACAACCTGACCTGGATACGCGGCCGCTTTACCTCGAAGTTTGGCTTCGATTTCCGCCGTCTGAACTACCGCGACAACATCACCTTTAACCTCGGCGACGAATACGGGGACTACTTCATCAGCGGCGTGTACACCTGTTCCGGGGCGGAGATTACCGCTCACCCCGATGCCTGCGCCGTGGCGCAATTGCTCCAAGGGGATGTGGATTACGGATTGCAAGCGCAGAACGGACCCGACGGCAAACCTTACGGGTACCACTACTCCGGCTTTGCCCAGACGGAGTGGAAGGTGCGGCCCAACCTGACCTTGACCGCCGGCCTCCGCTACGAGATCAACACTCCATTCCAGGATGCCACCAACCAACTCGGCAACTTCAATTACAAGGTTCCGGGCGGTCAATTGGTGGTGAACCCGAATGAGAATATCAATCCGCTTTGGAAGGAGGCTGTCGGCAACACTCCTTTTGTGCTCGCCAGCCCAGTCGGCCTGGGTCCTGGGATGCGTTACACCTATTGGGACAACATCCAACCGCGCTTGGGATTCGCTTGGAGCCCGTCAAATAGTCACAACACCGTGGTGCGCGCTTCCGCAGGGATGTACTCGGTGCCGGTCCTGGGAGCGGTGCTCTACTCGTTGCTGGGTATCGATACCAGCTACTATGGGACCTATGCCCCCACCAGAATCCACTCCCATCCTGAATTTCAGCAACGTTTTCTCCGGGACGCCCGGCGTTTCTTCCTTCCCGGGCTACCGCCGCGCCAACCAATGGGATCTGAAGGATCCGCGGGTCTACCAGTGGAATGCGGCGTTTGAACAAAACATCGGCTTCCAGACGTTGCTACGGCTCAGCTACACGGGCTCGCACGCCGTGGACCTGATCTATAGCCCCAACCTGAACCAGGTGGCGCCGAATACGGCGTCTTACACCGATCCGAGCACCGGCAAGACCGTGTACGGATACGCCGCCTCTGACCGCCACCCCCGCGCTGCGCCAGCAGAACCTGAAGTTCCCCAACTTCGCCGAGGTTCTGACTCGCAACAACGCACCGAGCGACAAGTATGAGGCGTTCATGATCGAATTGAATCGGCGCTTCGCGCACGGGCTGAGCTTCACCAACAGCTACACCCTGGCTTGGAACAAGACCAACGCGCTGGGTCCGGCTCCGAATTCGGCCATTGGTACCGGCGGGCAAGGCGACAATGGCGCCAATGTCAACAACATTTACGACATCAAGTCCGACATGGGAAACGCCTACTACGATCCCCGCAATAGCTTTATCAGTACGTTTGTCTACGAGCTGCCGTTCGGCCGCGGCAAGACCTACCTCTCCAACTCCAGCCGCGCCGCTGACCTCGCACTCGGCGGCTGGAATGTCACCGGAATCGCCTTTCTCCGTTCGGGCTTCTGGGAGACTCCTTACTACCCGAGCAGCGTGTATGACGCTTCGGGTACGAACCCCAGCCAGCGCTCGGTGAAGCAGCAACGTCCGGACTGCGGCGGAGCGAGCGGATATCTCTCGAATCCCACCACCGCCGCCTTCTTCAACGTGGCGGCTTACAACATGCCAGCCCATCCTGTGGACGCGGCCGGCACGGCCGAGCCCATCGGACGCTTCGGCAACTGCGGCGTGGGGATTCTGGAGGGACCGGGGACGGCGACCTTCTCGATGTCGGCCGGCAAGACGTTCCACTTTAACGAGCGCTTCGCTCTCCGGTACGAGGCGCAATTCTCCAATCTGTTCAACATCGTCAACTGGGGCGAGCCGAACATGAACATCACCGGCAGCTTCGGGCAAATCACCAACGCCCAGGACGTTTCGCAGGCTGGGCCGCGTACCATCCAGATGTCACTGCGCTTCCAGTTTTAGCGCGTACTGGCATCCTGTGCGGCGCCGGTGGACGTAGGTCCGCCGGCGCCACTTTCTAAGGTTGGGTAGTGGGCCAGTTTGATGTGGATCCGGCTTTGCGCCGCCACTTGGTGATCCCGCAGGCGCGCGATCGCCGCTACAATACCAAGCTGACCCACTACCTAAAGTTGGGGAGATTCATCAACGATGGAAAAGAAAAAACTTCTATTTACGCCCGGTCCCCTAACTACCAGCGAAACCGTCAAGCAGGCCATGCTGCGCGACCTGGGCTCGCGCGACGCGGAATTCCTCGAAGTGGTGCGGAAAATCCGCCGCCGTCTGCTCGAGTTGGCAAAGGTTGCCGACGGCTCCTACGAGGCCGTTTTGATGCAGGGCTCGGGCACCTTCGCGATTGAGTCGGTCATCTCCTCGGTGCTGCCGCGCGACGGGCAAGCTGCTGGTTCTGATCAACGGCGCCTACGGACACCGCATGGCGAAGATCGCGCAGACGTTGGGCATTCGCCACTAAAACCCTTGTCTTCCCCGAATCGCGTCCGGTCGATCCTGCCGAAGCTCCGCCAAGCTCTCGCGCGCGATCCGGCTATCACCCACGTCGGAACGATTCACTGCGAGACCTCCACAGGAATCATGAACCCAGTGCAAGAGGTCGGTAAGTCTGTGAAGGAGCGCGGTCGCGTCTTTCTCGTGGACGCCATGAGCAGCTTCGGAGGCGTTCCCATCGATCTCGCGGACAGTGGCATCGACTTTCTGGTTTCTTCGGCGAACAAGTGCATCCAGGGAGTTCCCGGCTTCGGCTTCGTGCTTGCCCGGCGCGATCTCTTGATCTCCGCCGAGGGCCGCGCGCGCAGCCTCAGCCTCGACTTGGTCGCGCAGTGGAAGGGGTTGGAGTCTGACGGCCAGTTCCGCTTCACGCCTCCCACGCATGCCCTCCTGGCCTTCTGGCAGGCTCTGCAGGAGTTGGAGCAGGAAGGTGGAATTGCCGGCCGCGCCGCTCGCTATGCCGCAAACCAGCGAGTCCTGCTCGAGGGCATGAAGGAGTTGGGCTTTGCCGCGTACCTCGCGCCGGAGCACCAAAGCCGCATCATTACCTCCTTCCGTTATCCGAGACATCCGAACTTCGATTTCAGTCGGTTCTATCAGCAGCCTTAGCCAAAGGGGCTTCGTGATTTATCCCGGGAAGGTCAGCGACGCAGATTGTTTCCGCATCGGCACCATCGGCCATATCTTCCCGGAAGATCTCAAGGCCCTCATCGCCGCCATTGGGCAGACGCTCGATGAGATGCGGATCAGGGGCCATCTTTGAGGCGGGGGGGGAGAGAGACATGTCAATAGAGGAGTACGAAATGAATGACCTTAGTCGCACGCGGAAGAGATACCACGGCAAGCTGCAAGCAGTCATTCTCGACTGGGCCGGCACCACTGTCGACTTCGGAAGCATCTCGCCCATCCGGGCCATGCAGCAGGTGTTTCGTCAAAGGGGCATAGCTGTCTCCGATGAAGAAGTCCGCCGTGACATGGGCCTGCTGAAGAAGGATCACATCCGCTCCCTGCTTCGACTGCCGAATGTCGCGGAAGCGTGGCGGCAACACTCTGGCTGGCAACCGACGGAATCCGACGTCGAGGCGTTGTACCGCGAGTTTCAGCCCGTGCAACTCGCTCGCCTTGAACAGGACTCCGACGTCATCCCCGGAGTCGCGGAGGCCATCGAACGCATGCGCCAGCGCGGCTTGAAGATCGGCAGCACGACGGGCTACACACGGCCAATGCTAGAGATCCTGCTCAAGAAAGCGGCCACTCAAGGCTACGAACCGGACTGCTCCCTTGTCCCTGACGACGTCGGCGGAGGCCGGCCTCTGCCTTGGATGTGTTACGAAATCGCCTTACGGCTGAAGGTTTATCCACTCGAATCCTTCGTGAAAGTCGGCGACACCGTGGCCGACGCCGAAGAAGGCCTCAACGCCCGTATGTGGACGGTCGGAGTGGTCCGAACCGGAAACATGGTCGGACTGACACAAGCGCAATTCGCGGCGCTTTCTCCGGCAGAACGTGAAATGCGCCTTCAGACCGGGCGCGAACGTCTGATGGAAGCCGGCACTCATTATGTGATCGACAGCGTTTCCGACTTCGATTCAGTCTTCGACGAAATTGACGCGCGACTCGAGCACGGTGAGCGCCCGTAGGACCAAGTTCCGAAACAACCGTTCCCTTCTGAAGTCGGTACTCCTGGAGTTTGGCCACTACGACTGTTCGCTCAAGTCACCAACATGGTGGGGCCACCCAGGGCGCATGTGTCATTCCGGGCGTAGATTCCATGATCCTTCGGCTCACCGCCCGGAATGACAACGGGAGAGGTGGGACAGCCTTGGGACCACAGATCACCAACCGGCGATTGCGGTGGGGCCAGGTTCTGACCGTCATCTTGCTGGTGACCGGCTATGCAGGCTTTTACATCTGCCGCTCGAATTTTTCCGTAACGCTTCCACTGATCATTGATGATTTAACGGCGCGCGGCATTCCGGCAGCGGAGGCGCGCGTCCGGCTCGGCCTGATCGCGTCCTTGGGAATGCTTGCGTACGCCCTGGGCAAATTCTTTCTTGGCGGACTGGCAGATTTCTGGGGGGGGAGACGCCAGTTTCTGGCCGCGATGGGCGGCGCAATTTTGTGCACCTTGGCTGCCGCCAGCGGCGCCTTGCCTGTGTTCGCGCTGGCATGGGTTGGCAACCGGCTCATCCAGTCCGCCGCGTGGGCGGGATTGGTAAAGATTACATCGCGCTGGTTTTCATTTGCCACGTACGGCACGGTGATGGGTGTTATGAGCCTCAGCTTCCTGTTCGGCGACGCCATCGGCCGGGATTTCATGGGCGTCTTGATCGCGCACGGGCTGGGCTGGCGCGGCGTATTCGTGGTTGCCGCTTTCAGCTTGTTTGCACTCTTCTTGGCTAATCTCCTGCTGCTCAAGGAATCAAGCGCCGAAATCGGGGAACCGGAACCAACCGTGAACCCTGATAATCTGTTTGCAGAGCAGCGAGGACAAGAAGCGGCCGCCCGGTGTCTCGGCGCTGCTCGGACCCTTGTTCCGCAGCCCTGCCTTCTGGATCGTTTGTGCCCTTTCTCTGGGCACCACCTTCGTTCGCGAGACATTCAATATCTGGACGCCAACCTACTTTTATGAAGTGGTCCACTTCAGCCAAGCCAATTCCGCCCGGTTCAGTGCACTCTTCCCGCTGTTCGGAGGATTTTCAGTGCTGCTTTTCGGTTATCTGAGCGACCGGTTGGGGCGCGGGGGACGGGCGATGATTACGTTCGCCGGACTTCTTTTTGCCACGCTTACGCTTTTTTTGCTTGCTTCGCTTCGACCCAGTGCGCCTCGTAACTTGCCCGTGGCGCTGGTGGCCTTGGCGGGGTTCGTCATCGTTGGCCCTTACTCCTATCTCGCCGGCGCCATGGCGTTAGATTTTGGCGGCAAGCAGGGAGCGGCCACTTCTTCCGGGATCATCGATGGCGTTGGCTACCTCGGTGGAGTGTTGTCGGGCGACGCGGTGGCGCGCATTTCGCTCGCTGCCGGTTGGCAAGGCGCCTTCGTGGTTCTGGGAGTCGTCACCGCTTTCTCCACTTTGGCCGCTGCCTTCTTCTTTGTGCTTCAACGTCGCCCCGCAGTTCCGGCCGGAGACGCGCTAGGCGCCTCCTGAATTAATGTCGCCCAAAAAAGAGCTTCCGGGGGGTGGGCTTGTGGGCCGCACCCCCCGGAAGTCTAGCCACGCCGCCTGGGGAAGCACCGGGTGAAGATCCGTCAGTGTGCTGAACCTTGCCGCCGAGCAGCCGCCCTACTTCAAGACAGGTGCAGCGCCCGGCAGTGTATAGCGCAAGTTGAAGAACAACATGTTCAGACTAGTGCTGGCGGGTTGGCCGGCGGCAACGTACCACGGATTGCGCGTGAGGTATGAATACTGGCCCATGAGGTTCAGCGCGCCGTACTTCGCATCCTTCCAGATGGTCTGGTTGAAGCCAAAAGTGGGCTCCTGAATAGTGCGGTTCTGAGCGCTCGATGCACCCGTGAAGCCATAGCCTACTGGCTTGCCATTGGTGTCGATGGTGACGTTTCGGCCCACGTAGAGGCCGCCGTAGTAAGCATAGATCATTGTGTTCTTATGTGTGTACTCGAAGCCAGAGACTGTGGAGTTGGCGTGGATGAGGGAGATGCTGCCGTTGGCGTGGGCGATCAGATCCGGAGCCTGGCCGAAGATGTAGCGGCCGCCGCCATCGCTCAAGAAATTATTCGTCAGCAAGCGGAAGCCCTTGAAGATTTCAACATGCAGGTTCAGGAAACCACCGCCGCCCTCTGCCGAGAAAGTGTTGGCAGGAATGGCAGCAGTGGAACTTGTGGCAGCGACGCCCGGATACCAGAGCTTGAAGCTCCGCTCCACTCCGCCGATCTCGAAGTGAACCCGCTTGTTAGGATCGAGAGCTAATTTTGCAATCACATCCGGTGCAACGTTCGGGGCGTTCAGCCCATTTTGGTTATAGTCCAGTTCGCCCTGGTACGCAGTGCTGGCGTTGAGGGCCGAGGGGAGGGTGATGAGCGGGCCGCCCGAGGAACCTCCCGCGTACTGGTCGGGGCTGTCGATAGCGACTGCGAAGGCTGCTTTGCTGGAGGGGTGGAAAACCACACGCAGTTCCGGTATGCGCCCCCAAAACAAGCCGAGTTGATAGTTCACGTCTATATCTTGTGAGTAAAAGAGGTCGCTGGGCAGAGGCGAAATGCCTTTGCGGCCTGGGGTAAGCAAGCTCCAGGTCTGGCCACCCAGCACCTCCCAGCGGCCCCTGGCGAGGTCCACCCAATACAAGCGGGACCGCATCGTGTTGCTGTTGCTGCTCACTGCGACGTTATTAGGATTGTTTCCCAGGAAGTCCGCCTCCATGTAGCCGATTACGTGAGCCCCTTTCACATCGGCGTCCACCCGCAGGCCTATTCGAGAGTTCTGCATGCTGAGGCGCGTCTCACTTAGATTGTTCTGATAGACGTTGCCGTAAGGTATGCTGGCAAAACTGGTTCCGATGCTTCCTCCGGCAGCATGAGTGCGAAATACGCCCGTGAAATCCATAAAGCCGATGGGCGTAATGCTGGCGCTGCCGATATGGAACTGCACAGGTGCTGGGGTCGGGTCCGGGTGCGGTGGCGGCGCTACGGCAGCGGGAGGAATCGCCGCAGAAGCCACGAGCTTCGGGTCATTGCTCTCGGCGGTTTGCTGCACGCTCTTGGGGACCATGGGGGCGGTCGAGGCCACTTGGTTAAGAACTGGCGCTGGCGCTGCCGCGGTTTGAGCTGGCGTAGGAGACTGGTCCAGCTTCTGCTTCATCTGGTCCACGATGACGCGCAACTGCTCGATCTGTTTCTGCTGCTCTGCAATCTGCTGCTTCAGCAGTGAGACATCGTCACGCTTGCTGGATTCCTTTGACGAACTGTCCGCTGCCGTCTGCGAAAAAACAGGCGTGGTAAGTGTAATTAGGACGAATGTGCTGGCGATAAGCAACTTACGAACTCTTTGGAACTGCATTCTTCAGCCCTCCGATTTCAGTGTCAGTGTTTCCTTGGGTCATCAGCTCAACTTGGTTACTTTCGAGAAAATGATGGCTGGGGCGTATTCCTTGCGTGTTACGGAAATGTTACGTTTCTGTAAAGGCCCACAAAGCTGTGTCAGGTAGCGCGGGCGTTTCGCCTGCTGGGGCGTGGGCATCCTGTCCGCGTCCTCGTTGACTCCACCTCAGTCTGGATCTGCCTTTTCCCCTGTGACCTGAAGAGTTATTTGGTGGCGAGAGCGGGACCCTTCCACTACAGCGGGCGAGGCGCCCGCGCTACGATTTCCGCAGCTATTGACACCGCGAACAGCCGGAGGTATCGTAGATACTCGGGCTTCGATATCCAGATTAGATAACGTGAGCGATGAAATCTGCTGAAGTCATCCCAGCGAATAGCCAGGGGATTTACTCAGGACTAGTTCGCATTCACATCCTTTATCACGCCTGCCAGGGACCTATCTTCGGCCTCGGCATGATCGAGGAGCTTCGCAGGCATGGGTATAGATTGAGCGCCGGTACCCTTTACCCGCTGCTCCACGGCCTTGAAATGAAGGGATACCTTCGCTCGCGGGAAGTAAGGTCGGGCAGATCGATCCGACGCGTCTATAGAGCCACTTCGGCGGGACGCAAAGCTCTCGCCCTGGCGAGAGAGAAGGTGAAGGAGCTAATCGGTGAGCTTCTGGATGATGAGTCCGGATTGTAGCGCCCGACCCCGCCGGCGAAAGGCCGGCGCTTTCTCGGTTTCACGCCGGCCCGAGCATGCGTGAGAGGAGGGACCTGTGACGGTGAAGGAGATCCAGGCGGCCGACGCTCCGGCCGCGAACTTGGTTGTTTCGAAGTACCTTCGAGGTTGTGCTGCCATTTTTTTCTCTGTCGTTCTCCTCCCATGCCTCTCGGCCGCGCAAACGAGCAATTCTCCGCCGCGAGTACTGACGCTCGAAGACGCGCTGGACTACGCTGGTCAGCACTATCCTGCTGTCCGTGCCTCACTCGAACAGACGACAGCAGCGCGAGCGGGCATCACCCTGGCGCGAACCCAATACCTCCCCTTCTTCAGCGGGGTCTATCAGGACAGCCGTGCGACGCAGAACCAGGTGCCGGGCATTTGGCTGCCCACGGCCATCACGCCGACTGTTGAAGGTCCCGTCGGCGGGTCCAGCGGACAAAGCTATTGGGGCAGTCAGGCGGCAATGCTATTTTCCTGGGAGCCCTTCGACTTCGGACTGCGTTCGGCCACTGTGGGAGGGGCGAGATCAGCAGCCGACAAGTCAACCGCGGACCTGACGGTGACTCGGCTCCAGGTGGCGACGGCGGTAGGCAGCTACTTTCTCACAGCGCTGGCGAGCCATCAGGGGGTGGTCGCCGCGCAGGCCAACGTGGATCGCTGGCAGGTTTTCAATCAATCGGTTCACACCCTTGTCGACAACGCTTTGAGACCTGGCGCCGACGCATCTCGTGCCGACGCTCAGCTCGCCCTCGCCAAAACTCGGCTATATCAGGCACAAGCGGCAGAACAAGCTTCGTTGGCCACGCTGGCGGCGCTCATGGGAATGGCTGGAAATGAGATCCAATTGGATGCCGGAAAACTGCTTGATCTGCCACCGGTCGACTCGTTGCCCAGGGCTGCGCCTGCGGACAACCCGCTGGCGCGGGATCAAATGGCTGCGGTGCGGCAAGTGCAGGCACAGGAAAAGGTGTTGAACCGGACTGATTATCCGCGGATTTTTCTTGAAGCGGAAGCCTTCGGACGAGGCAGCGAGGTTCCGAATAATGGATCAATCATCGGCAATTGGAACGGCTTGGCGCCGGGGCGGGGAAATTGGGTGACGGGGCTGACGATCACCTTCCCGAACATCTTCGATTTCAAGGCGCTTAGCGCCGAAAAACAGATTGCCAAAGCGAATGAGCGATCGCAACAGGCCCTTTATGACAAGACGATTCAGGACCTAACCGGCCAAGTCCAAACAGCGCTGGCTCAGCTAAAGAGCGCGCAGCTCGTGGCGCAACAAACGCCCATTGAGCTGGCGGCGGCGCGCGCATCGGAGACTCAATCGCGCGCCCGCTATGCGTGCGAGCTTGGCGACTCTTGTGGAAGTGGCCGACGCCGAGGGCCTTCTGGCTCAGGCGGAAATGGACGATGCGATTGCCCGGCTGAATGTGTGGCGCAGCCTCTTCAATGTGGCTTATGCGCAGGGCGACTTGCAGCCGTTCTTGAGTGTTCTGCGAGCCCCGAATCCTTAGGTTGCGTCGCCCCCGCGCAAGTGGGGGCCCGCGCCCGGCAGGAGACTGGATTCCCGCTTTCGCGGGAATGACTAGCGTGGGGCGGGCTTTGAGGGAGTAGAAGGAGAAACTCCATGTGGCTGATTCGAGCGGCATTGAGACGTCCAATCGCTACCCTAGTCGTCGTGATCGGTATAGCGCTTTGCTCGATCCTGGCTGTTACCCGGATGCGCATCGATATCTTCCCGAATCTGAATTTTCCGGTGATCTATGTCGCCCAGCCCTACGGCGGCATGAGCCCAGCGCAGATGGAAGGCTATCTCGTCTACTACTACGAGTACCATTTTCTTTACATCAATGGGATTCAGAGCGTCGAGGACAAGTCCATTCAAGGTAATGGTTTGCTGAAATTGACCTTTTATCCCGGTACGGACATGAGCCAAGCCTTGGCGCAGACGATATCCTACGTGAATCGAGCCCGCGCCTTCATGCCGCCCGGAACGGTTTCACCGTTCGTAATTCGCTTCGATGCCGGCACCGTGCCGGTGGGTTATGTGGTGTTTTCCAGCGACACTCGCACCGTCGGCGAGATCCAAGACCTGGCCCTCAACCGCGTGCGGCCGGCGTTCGCCACCTTGCCGGGTCTCACATCGCCGCCGCCCTTCGGCGGCAATCAGCGCACTATAGTTGTTACCGTGAATCCCGATCGTCTGCGAGCGTACAACATGTCGCCCGATGAAGCCGTGCTGGCAATCAACAGCGGTAACGTTCTTCAGCCTGCCGGAAATGTGCGCACCGGCAGCCTGCTTCGCATCGTCGAAAGCGACTCCGTTACACCCAACATCCAAACACTCGCTGACTTGCCGATAAGAACTGGGTCCGGTCCAACCGTCTATCTTCACGATATCGCGACCGTAAAGGACAGCAGCGACATCCCCACAGGATACGCGCTGGTGAACGGCCGCCGGGCGGTTTATATCCCTGTGACCAAGCGCCCGGACGCGTCCACTGTGACAGTGGTGAATGAAGTTAAGAAGAACCTACCGTATTTCCAATCCCTGGTTCCGGAGGATATCAAGGTCACCTACGAGCTGGATCAGTCTCCCTACGTCACGAGCGCGCTCAGTGCCGTCGTCCGAGAAGGACTGCTCGGAGCCCTCCTGACAGGCTTGGTGGTTCTGTTATTTCTCGGGGACTGGAAGAGTTCGTTCATCGTCATGACCACGATTCCGTTTGCGCTTCTGACCTCGGTGGTCGCTTTGTGGCTCACGGGACAAACCATCAACGTCATGACGCTGGGAGGGTTGGCGCTGGCTGTCGGCATCCTCGTCGACGAAGGTGTAGTAGAAATCGAAAATATTGACAGCACGCTTCAGCAAGAGCCCGATCTTGGGCCTGCCCGCGGCGTCCTCCACGCGACACAGAGGACAGTTTTGGCCCGCTTTCTATCCATGCTTTCTGTCGTCGCAGTTTTCGTTCCTTCATTTCTGATGTCCGGCGTAGCGCAGAACTTATTCGTACCGCTTTCGCTCGCGGTCGCATTCGCGATGATCGCTTCTTTCCTGCTCTCGAGCTCTTTGTTGCCCGTGCTATTCCTGTGGGTGCATCGCGGGATCGACCGGGGCCGCAAGGCCTTGTTCGCGGGACGATGGGACTTTGACAAGGTTCGGGATCGCTGGGGGGCGTTCCTCGAGCGTCTCGGAAAGATGCGCTGGCCGCTGATGGGAGCTTACGTGGCCATCGTGCTCGCCGTCGTTCTCCTCCTCGGACCGCGTCTCGGTCAGCAACTGTTCCCCAACGTTGGCGTGACCCAGTTCCGTCTTCGTTTTGACGCTCCCACCGGGACGCGAGCTGAGTATACCGAGCGCCTGGTGATGGGAGTTATCGATGAAATCCGCAAAGCCGCCGGCCCGCAAAATGTGCTTATCACTCTTGGCTACGTGGGTACGCAGGGGGCAAGCTACCCGATCAACACAGTGTTTCTGTGGACCAGCGGCCCCCACGAAGCGGTCATTAGCGTCGCCCTTCGACCCGAAGCTCATATCGACGTAAGCGCGTTCGAGGAAAGGCTTCGCCGCATCCTGCCGCCGAAATTTCCAGGATCGACTTTTTCATTTGAGCCGGGAGACCTTATCAATCAGATCATGAACTTCGGCGCCCCTACCCCCGTCGAAGTCGCCGTGACGGGACCGGACTTGTCCGCCAGCCGCGCTTACTCCGATCGCTTGCGAAGTGAAATGACCAAGATCGCCGACCTGCGCGATCTGAAATACGAACTCACGCTCAGTTATCCGAGTGTAGTGGTCAAGGTGGACCGCGAACTGGCGGGGCAGCTCGGCGTGACGGCGGGCCAAGTCGCCCGGTCGCTTTCTGAGGCGACCTTTTCGAGTCGTTTCACTACCCCGAATTACTGGGCTGATCCGAATACCGGCATCGCCTACCAAGTGCAGGTGCAATACCCGCAGCCGAGAATCACATCCCTGCAAGATGTTCAGAATATCCCCGTGATGGCTGGGCAGTTGCAGCACCCCTTGATCGGCGATCTCGCCAAGGTCGATGATGGCACAGTCATGGGTGAATACGATCGACGCAACGGCTTTCGGATGTTGACCCTTTCCGCGAACAGTGCCGGGCAAGACTTGGGGAATGTGTCGAAAAGTATCGACGCGGCCATTCAACGCGTAGGCACTCCACCGCGTGGCACGACCGTTCAGGTGCGAGGCCAGATTGCGCCCATGCGCGATACGCTTACCAACCTCGGCATCGGGCTGGGGCTTGCCGTGCTCGTAATCTTTCTGCTGCTCGCCGCGAACTTCGAGTCTTTGCGTCTTGCATTTGTCGTTCTAACCACCGCGCCCGCGACCATCTCGCGGAATGATCCTGATGCTTCTGATCACCCATACCACCCTCAATATCGAGTCCTACATGGGTGGCGATCATGGCCGTGGGGGTGGGTACAGCTAATGCCATCCTGCTCGTAACCTTTGCCGAGCAGCACCGCCGCAGCGGTGCGTCTTCACTCGAATCGGGGATGCAGGGAGTGAAGGAACGTATGCGCCCGATCTTGATGACCAGCGCCGCCATGATTGCCGGCATGATTCCCATGGCCCTGGCGGCCGAGGTGACGGCCCCACTGGGCAAAGCGGTAATCGGCGGGCTGCTCGCTGCTACTCTCGCCAATTTAACGGTGCTGCCCTTTGTGTTCTCTATCGTCCAGCAGCGAGCCGCGACCACATCTCCCTCGCTCGATCCCGACGACCCGGAAAGCCGGTATGCCGGGAGCTAAAAGTCGAGAGTCAAGAACTTCTCGACTCCTCGACCCTCAACTTTTCGACTAGCAGGAGACGTTATGAGATTCGCTGGAATTACAGCCGCTGCCTTTTCGGTTCTTCTGGTGATATGCCTGGGTTCTGCGTCCTGTCGCCAGGACACCAGCGGTACCACTTCCGCTGCAACCCAAACCGTGCCCGCAGTTGGACGTAACTGCGGTGAAGTCCCAGAAGCTCGAACACCACGAGCGCTTGCCGGCTGAACTGGTTCCCTACGAAAGGGTCGATCTCTATGCCAAAGAGACGGGTTTTTTGAAAACGATCAAAGTCGACCGCGGCTCCAAGGTAAAGCAAGGTGAAATCATTGCTGAACTGGAGGCTCCGGAATTAGTCGCCCAACAAGCTCAAGCGAATGCCGCTTATCAAAGCGCTGAATCGCTACTCGCGGCGGGCCAAGCCAAGCTGGCTGCCGACCAGGCGACGTATCAGCACATGAGCGGCGCAGCGAAGGTTCCCGGCGTGGTGGCTGGCAACGATCTTGATATCGCCCAAAAGACTGCCCAATCGGACGAGTCGAATGTCGCAGCACTCCAGAAAACCGCACAAGCAGCGCAGGAGAACCTTCGAGCAGTTACCCAACTACAGTCGTATTTAAGAATCACCGCCCCGTTCGACGGCCAAGTTACGACTCGATACGTGCACCCCGGAGCGCTGGTCGGTCCGGCGGGCGGCCCCGGAGCCATGACGCCCATTGTGCAGATTCAAACGCTCACCCGGCACCGGCTGGTGGTCCCAGTGCCGGAGTACAACGTGGCCGGCATCCCGGAAGGAACCGAAGGTAAGCTTCACGGTTCCGTCCTTTCCGGGAAGAGTTTTCCAGGCCCCCATCGCCAGGATTTCACGCGCCGTAGACATCAGGACGCGCACTATGCCGGTCGAACTGGACGTTCGAGACCCTCACGCTGAACTCGACCCAGGCACCTTCTGCGACGTGTCCTGGCCCGTACGCCGCAGTTATTCCACCCTGTTTGTTCCCGCGTCCGCCGTGGCCAGCGACTTGCAACGGACATTCGTGATTCGCGTTCGCAATGATCGAACCGAATGGGTGGACGTCAAGACCGGTGCGACCAGCGGTGGTCTGACTGAGGTTTTTGGAGACCTTCGGGAAGGGGACATGGTCGCTCTCCGAGGCAGCGACGAGTTGCGCCCTGACACTCCGGTTTCTCCACATCTCGCCTCCCCAAGATAACCCGTCTCAGATGCTCTTCCATTTGGAGCCGGTGGCAGCAAGATTCAGCCCGGCCAGGAATCGGATCGACGCCTCCGCTCCCACGGCCCATGGGTGCCGGTAAACCTTCACCGAGGCATAACCGGCATAGCCAATGGCATCGAGAGCGCCGAAGATCTCTTTGAAGTTCAAGTGGCCGCTCCCCAGCAGACTGCCGTTCGATTCACACAGATGAAAGTGCCCCAGCTCGCGACCCACCCGGAAGATCGGTTCGGTCATCGACGTCTCTTCGATGTTTATGTGGAAGGTGTCGAGCATGGGCTTGAGGCGTGCCGAGTCGATGCGCGCCACCAGGTCCATCACCTCGCTCAGGGAGTTGTGGAACCCGGCCTGAAGATGATTGACCGGTTCGAGGACGAGCGTTGTGCCGTGCCGCTCGGCCGCCTCGACAACCTGTTTCAGACATTCTTCGATACGCGCCGCGCCGACAACGCGATCAGGTTCGTCACTCAGGAAGCCCTGCATCAGGCCGATAACGATGACTGCGCCGAACCGCGCTGCGATCTTGGCGCAGTCCTGTAGCCGCTCGACGGCGCGTCGTCGCACTTCGGCGTGGGGCGAGCTGAGACACAACCCGTCTTTGAAATAGTTCGCGCCGGTCAGGAACGAGACAACCGGCAGATGGATTGACTCGACGAAACGGGCGAGCTCCTCCACTTCAAACGGCGCCGGCTGGGTGAGGTTGAACTCCACCCCCGCATAGCCCAACTCGTGAAGATGGCGCAACGCCGCCGTGAAGTTCTCGAACGAGCCGAACGAGTCCAGCCCCTCCACAATGATGTAACTGGGTTTAACCATCCCACGCCCCCATGCAAGTACAAACGCTACCTTCACCACACCGACGGCGTGGCAGGTGGCCAGAGCACACAATGCCTGGCGCCCGCCGAGCGTGAAGAAAGTATAGCGCAGACTTGCCTCTATGTAACGAACACCACCGCCTTGACATTCTATGACGATCAGATAGTCTGAAGCACGCGAGGTCGCCGCGATGGTCGCCTGACGGTACGCGTATCGCCTACGTCTCGGATCGCGACGGCAAACCACACATCTACGCCCGCTGGATGAGCACAAGAAGAAGCCCGTGTTGCCGGGCGCCCGTGCCTCATCCCCGTTGGTTAGATATGCGCTCAAAATGTGCAACAGAATAAGGGAGGCTGTCATGCGCGTACGAAGTCGTTGGCTAAGAGCTCCAATCTCGCTACTCGCAGCTTTTGTGGTTGCAGTGCCATTGGTTGTCCCCCAGATCACTCGCGCACAATCCAAAGAGGGTTCTAAACCCCTTGACCTGATCGACTGGAATGGGGGCAAGTTTCTTTATGGGACGTACTACTACCCCGATCATTGGCCGGAAACGAAATGGGAGAGAGACGCGCAGCTTATGGAAGATGCCGGTATCAATCTCGTCAAGACCGGCGAAGGCGCCTGGGCCACCATGGAACCTCGGGAGGGTCAATTCAATTTTGATTGGTTGGATCGGGCGATTCAGGTCCTCAATCATCACGGCATCAAGCTGATACTGGGCACTCCCAGTTACTCTCAGCCTGCTTGGCTTTGGGAAAAGTACCCGGACATTGCCGCTGCGGACAAGCAAGGCATCCTTTATCGATTCGGCTCGCGCCAGAACATGAACCTCCACAGTCCGCACTATGTTGAAGCCGTGCGTCGCATCGTGACCGCGATGGCAGAGCACTACAAGGATCACCCTGGGGTGTTGGGTTTTTCGATCGACAATGAAATTGGCGGGACCATGAGTTATGACTCATATACACTGGCCGAATTTCAGGATTGGTGCCGGCGCAAATACGGGACGCTGGACAAGCTGAACAACTCCTGGGGGACGGTGTTCTGGGGGCTCACCCTCTCGAGCTGGGCTCAAATTCCATTGCCCTGGAACACCCTTGGCGCCGGAGGCTACAACCCCAGCATGGCCCTCGACTTCAGCCGCTTCCACAACGAGTCCGTGCGCGACTTCGTCCGCCTTCAGGCGGAGATCCTGAGACGGATTGCGCCCGATAAGGCGATCACCCACAACGGTATGGGCCTGTTCGACATGGTCGACTACTCTGAGCTTTTCGCGCCCCTCGATTTTGTTGCCTTTGACCACTACCCACCCCAGGAGGCACAAAGCTTCACAGACCATTTTCCGACAGATTTGGGTTGCGACCTGATGAGGTCGTCGAAGAACGATCAGAACTTCATGGTCATGGAAGAGCAGATGGGGATGGGGGCATGGGAAACATATTTCCAGCATCTCCCACCGTTTCCACTCGTTCGCGTCTGGGCCTACCAAGCCATCGCCCACGGCGCCGACGCGATCAATTATTACCGTTGGAGGCAATGCCCATTTGGAACCGAGCAACTGACGGTCGGCATCCTGAACTGGGATGATTACGTGGGCGCCAACTACCATGTTGTATCCCAAATGGGTCATGAATTGCCCAAGATCACAGCCTTGCTTCATGGCTCGAAGGTAGTCTCACCCGCCGCCGTGCTGATTTCACCCGACACCCGCTGGGCTTTTCATATTCAACCCCACGCGAAGGAATTTGACTACAATCGGCAAACGTTGTCCTTCTATCGCGCCTTGCGTCAAGCGCGCGTCAGCGTGGATGTTGCCTTTCCCCAAAGCGAGCTTTCACGTTATAAGCTCGTGGTGGCGCCGTCGCTGCTGGTGGTGGACCCGGTCCTGGCGGGCAAGCTCGAGGCCTTCGTGAAGAACGGCGGAACCCTGATTCTCTCTTACCTTTCCGGTTCCAAAGACGAGAACAATTGGGATGCACAGCAGACTTTGCCCGGACGGCTTCGCCAGATGGCAGGGATCGACATCCATTACTTCGATCCACAAACGGCGCAGGAACAGGAGATTATCGGGGTTGACGGAAAGCGCTATCCCGCCCGCGTCTGGTTCGACATCATCGAGCCCGTGTCCGCGAGGCCCTTGGCCAGCTACGCCAAAGGCTTCTACGCCGGCAAGGCAGCAGTGACGGAGAATTCGTATGGCAAAGGTAAGGTGTATTACGTCGGAACAGAAACGAGCCTCTCACGATTTTTATCAGGAATTGATGCGCGCTGCCCTTCAGCAGGCGGGAATCGTGCCGGGAGCGCTTGTACCGGAGGGCATTCAGATTGCCTGGCGCGAAAAGGGCGGGGTGCGAATTGTCTTCGTGCTGAACTATACCGGCGAAGCTCAGACAGTCCCGATGGGTGGGGCACTCCGCAACATTCTGACTGGAGAGATGGAACCTTCCGATCTCAACTTGAGCGCTTACGATGTCAAAATTCTGACCAATCCCTGAAAGGGTCCGGAGTGACAGAGGCGACCCGCGCGGCAACCAACGAGTGTACCAAGCAGGGCATTGCCGCTGAGCCGTCAACATCTGTCATCCTGAGCCCTGGGAAAACCGCTGCCCCTGGCAGCCTACCACAAGAGCTTGAGTCCGAATTGAATCTGCCGTGACGTTGTCGATGTACTGGTGATGGCTCCCGCCGTGCCAGAGAGTCCGGTGGGATTCGTCGCGGTGGGCGGGGTAAAGACGATCAGGTTTGGAGTATTAAAGTTGGCGCGATCCAGCAGGTTGAAGATCTCCGCGCGAAACTGAAGGCTCAGTGTTTCGCGAAGGAAGATGTCTTTGAGCACGGAGAGATCCCACGTGGCGAGGCCCGGCCCGAGGTACGAATCTCGTCCGAGATTGCCATAGAATCCACCGGTCGACGGCGGCGCTATGAACGCATGCGGATTGAACCACTGCGCCGGTTTGCCGAGAATCACGGGGCCAGTGAAATCGGGATTCCGAAACGGACGCACAGGATTCCGCGTATCTCCGTTGTTCGAGGGGTTATAGCTGAGTTGCGGGGTAAATGGAAATCCATCTTGCAGCGTAACGATGCTGTTCACGGACCATCCGCTCAACACGCCGTTGGCCCAGCTTCCGAAGCTGCTCCCGAAGGGTTTGCCCTTCCCGAAGGGCAATTCATAGAGCGCGCTGATCACGCCGATGTTTCGCACGTCATAGGTCGCCGGCCCCCAATCCGCCCGCAGATTGAAAGGGTTCGAAACCAGCCCGGGAGCGTTTCCGGCCGTGGTCTGATTCAAAGAATCGCCATCGTCAAGAGACTTCGACCAGGTATAGGCTCCGCGGATGGAAAGGCCATGACTCATCCGATGGTTCACGTCCACTTGCAGAGCGTTATAGGAACTGTCCCCAATCGAAAACCACGTCCAGGTGTTTGCGAGCGCACCGTTGGGTTTGGGCGTTCCGGCAGGAATGTAAGAGCTCCCCGCGGGCACAGGCGCTCCCGCCAACGGCGAGCTCGCGGGGAAACCCGCGGCAATGGTAACGGGTGGAGTTGAGGTTGCGTTCACGGTTGGGTAAACGGCCGGGCAGGGCGAGGCAGGGCAGAGGGTTGGGGTCGGCTCGTTGGCGTCGATCCCGATCACTTCGTGGTAGCCATGCGAGCCCACGTAACCGATGCTCAATTCGGTATTGAGCGTCAGCTCCTGCTCGATTCGAAAGGACCACGAGATCAGAGTGGGAGTCTTCATGTCCGGTTGAACGCCACCGGGCACGAGTTTCGCGCTTGCAGGGACCGGGGCCGAGGGGTCGATGGGAAGGTGTGCGACCGGCAATGAAGCGATGCTGTAAGTTGGGTTGAAGGGCGCATTCTGGTCGGTCCGGTAGCCCAGCGCGTCCTGCAAATCGTTGTACATCCCGAAACCGGCGCGAATCACCGTCTTTCTACTGAAAGGGCTCCAGGCCAGCCCGATTCGCGGCTGCGGGAGGAACTTGGCGTTGTTGACCGTGAAGATTGAATTGCCAATTTGCGGTTGTGCTGAAATGACCCCACCCGGGAAGGTGTAGTTGGCGGCGCGGTCATGGGCTTCGTTCCAGCCTGTCGTGAATTCATCGCGCAAGCCCAGAGACAGAATGAAGCTGGGGGCGAGGCGTATGACATCTTCGATGTACCACGCTCCAAACAGCGAACGCCAGGCCATCTCGGTGGGCGCGGGATCATACAAAAATGTCGAGGTCGTTCCCTGCAAGAAGGTTGCCAGGCTGGCGAACGTTGCCTGTCCGTACTGGCTGAGCGCAATGGTTTCATTCGACTGGAAGCGCTGAAACCAAGCGCCAAACGTGAACTGATGGCGTCCCCGCGTCAGCGTTGCCCGGTCCTCGAGGGTAAAGAGGTTCCGCGCGACGGTGAGATCGCTTCCATTATTGCTGCCGGCCAATCCAATCGAGGCTTGGGGATTGGAAGCGGCGCTGCCGCCTACCACTACGGCGCCGACCGGCCGCCCAACCAGAAATCCTGGAACCGACGCAGCGGGAGTTCCGGGTGTGGGTTCTCCAGCAAAATAGTAAGCAGCGCGCGAAAAGCCGATGCGGGCCGTATTGAGCAAGGTCGGAGAGAAAACGTGGGTCTCCTCAAGGCTCGCCACCTGTTCACGTAAAGTCAGGATGTCGGTGCTGTAGGGATCGAGGGGCGTCGCAGTGACGTCCCCGCCGTCGTCAACGGTATAGATCGCAGCAAGAGAATCGCGCGCGGAGAAAATGTGGTCCAGCCGAGCCGTCCCAAAATCCTCGCGAATCAACTGCAGCGGGCTGCTGAAGTCCTCAGCAATTCCGTTGAAGTCGGGGGCGTTCGACGGAGCCGTGGGCCACAGATTGAGCAGCGGCTGGACGCTCGCCACGGCGGCAGTGCGGGAGGTTGCATCCGGGACAAAGGCTGCAGAAGTTTGGTGCAGACTTTCGCGGTACCCTTCGTAGTTGGCAAACACAAACGTCTTGTCTTTATCGATCGGCCCTCCCACCGAGCCGCCGAACTGGCTGCGCCGGAAGGGTGGAGCTGCGCCCTGATCAAAGTAATTGCGAGCATCGAGATTGTTGTTGCGCAGGAATTCGAATACAGACCCGTGCCACTGATTGCTGCCCGATTGAGTCACGATGATCACTTGGCCGCCGGGCCGCTTGCCGTATTCGGCGTCGTAGGAGTCGCGCAGGAGATTGAACTCCCGCACCGCATCGACGCCCAGCAACTGCTGGCTGGGGCCTCCCGGTTGCATGTTGTTCTCGGCAGCGCCGGTGAATTCGACGCCATTGAGCAAGAAAAGATTCTGCTGCGGCCGATTCCCGGAGACAGCAAAGTTGTTTCCGGTTGTGGAGTTCGATATCCCGATTCCGCCGGTCTTTTCAAAGGTAAAATTGACGACCCCGGGATTCAGGGTAAGCAGCTCATCGTAGCTTCGGCCATTCAGCGGCAGGTCCTTTACTTGCCGCTCTCCGACCAAACCCGAAGTCTCAGTCGTGGTGGCGCTGACCAAGGGTGCCTCTCCGCTCACCGTTAATTGCTGCCTCACTTCGCCCAGTTGCAGGACCAAGTCGACCGTGGCCTCCTGTCCGACTGCCAGGGTGATACCCGTGCGGACCTCGGTTCTGAACCCGGTCTTCTGCGCCCTTACTTCATACCTCCCAACGGCGAGTGAAAGCACGCTGTAGCGCCCCACGCTGTCGCTTACTGCGGCACGAATCGATCCGGTCTCCAGGTTTTTCGCAGCCACCGTTACCTCCGGCAATGCGGCGCCGGATGAGTCAGAGACCGTTCCCGAAATCACACCGGACACTTGTGCCCGAGCTGCCGAGGTGACCACAAGATTCAACACCATCGAAACACAGAAAATGCCCACCCACTTCGCGCATTCCGTTACCCGTTTTTGCCAAGGATTCACGAATACCTACTCCTCTCCGGTGGAAAAGGATCACGTCCGGACAGCTCCGACTTCAAGTTCAACAAATGCGGCGCGTTGGCAAGAGTCGCACCGATGGCCGCAGAAAAGAGCGGGCCCAAACAGCTTCTCCACTTTCCTGAGTGTCAGTGCCCCTACCCCGCCATTGTATACATATCAGTCTGTTTCAAGTCAACAATACCTGACTATTATATGCGATAATATACGAATAATCGTACTGTATAGGACAGGGAGGCCACCCTGACTGCGAGCCGAGTTCTAGAGTTATCGACTTTGTTTGTGGGAGGATGGAAGGGCGAGATTTTGGGTGCTTTAGAGTCTGTGTGAAAACGTACCCTGACGCGCTGTAGCGGCGCTCTATGAGCGCCGAAGTCATTGATGCTCAAGACCGGGGGTCATAGACCAGGGCCGTCCAAATTAGCAGCTCAATCGAGTGCTCCGCGCGGCTCTGGACGCACGTCCGACGGAAAGGCGAAGCCTTTCCCTGGAGTTTCTACATTTAGGTCTGTCTCAATATATTTTTCTTGACAGACCGACCTTGATTCTTGTATCCTCCTCCTGAGTTCAAACTCAGGAGTTGACCATGCCGGAAGACCTCAAAGATTCTGTCCTTTCCATATTTGAAGCCTCTCTCGATGCCCAACTGCGCGCCGTTCGTCGTCTCCGCCGAGGGTCGGCGGAACCGGCTTCGGCGCCCCACCGTGCAGGTCTGTCCCAGGTGGACATGGCCTATGACATACTCAAAAGAGCCCGCTCTCCCCTGCACGTTTCCGAACTCTTGGCCCGCATCCAGGTCACCTTTCACCGCCGCGTCGATCGCGAAAGCTTGGTCTCTTCCCTCACCAAGAAGGTCGCCCGCGGCGATCGCTTCCTGCGCACCGGTAAGAACACCTTCGCCGTGCGCCCGGAGGCCTCATGACACTCTTGGTTTCCTGGTCGGAGATCGTGGCGGACTGGGACGCCTGTTTCCCCCAGGCCCGCACCCTGCGCCGCGCCGTGCGCCAAGCGCTCGGTTCGTTGGTGTGCTTGGGCCGACGCTGTTTGTCGCGCATCATCTGGACGCACGGGGGCCAGCAGCGCAGTTGGTCGAGCGAGTATTTTCTCCACGCGCGTTGCCGGTGGGACCCCCAAGCCCTGTTTGCCACCGTGCTCCGCCGTGCCCGCGCCTATTGTCCCGGCCGCCTGGTGGGGATGGCGGTCGACGATACTCGCCTGCGCAAGACAGGCCGCGCCATTCCCCAGGCGTTTTATCAGCGCGATCCCCTCTCTCCCCCCTTCCATCTGAACCTGATGCGCGGCTTGCGCTTTCTGCAAGCTTCCTTGCTCGTCCCCTTGCATCGACGGGGCAATGCCAGTTGCCGGGCTCTGCCCATTCGCTTTGCCGAGGCCGCACCCCTGAAGAAGCCTTCCCCAAAGGCCAGCGCGGAAGCCCGGCAGGAGTATAAAAGGTTGAGCAAGCTTCATAACCTCTCGCAACGTTTTGTCCAAAGCCTCACCCCCCTGCGCCAAGCTCTGGACGAAGCCGGCGGCCTCCGGCAAATCCTGGTGCTGGCCCTGGACGGCAGCTTTTGTAACCGTACTTGCTTCCGCGCCCCGCGCCAGCGCACCGAATTGATCGCCCGGGCACGTAAGGATGCGCGCCTCTGTTTCCTCGCTCCTCAGCCTTCCCGCCGCTTTTACGCTCCCTGCACCTTCACCCCAGAACTGGTGCGCCAGGATGAGTCCCAAGCTTGGAAGCAGACCAAGCTCTTCTACGGGGGCAAGCGCCGCAAGATCCGCTACAAAGAGGTGCTGCACGTCTACTGGCGCCGAGGTGCCGGTCGCATCCCGCTCCGCCTCTTCATCGTGGCTCCCACCCCCTATCGCAAACGGAAAAGCAGCAAACTCTACTACCGGCAACCGGCCTACCTGCTCACCACCGATCTGAAGCACTCCGCTCGCTCCCTGCTGCAAATCTACTTCGACCGCTGGCAGATCGAAGTCAACCACCGCGAGGAGAAGGACACCCTGGGCGTCGGACAAGCCCAGTTATGGAACCTGCACGCGGTGCCCAAGCAGCCCGCCTTGGTGGTGGCCGCCTACAGTGCCCTGCTGCTGGCCGCACTGCAAACCTTCGGCATCGAACGCGGTGCCGCCTATCAACCCTTGCCCAAATGGCGACGCAAGTCCCACCGGCCCTCTTGCCTCGACCTGGTGACGCTGCTGCGCAAGGAAATGGTGGAGCATCCGGAGTTGATCCAGCCCCTGGGCTTTCAGCTCACCGATCGCACCATGACGCAGGCCGCTGCCGCGTGAAAAATGTAGAAACTCCAGGGAAAGGCGAAGCCTTTCCGCACAACAAGCGGCGGAGCCGCAGGTCGTCGCCTGGATTGTTAGTAATTTGGACAAGCCTGGTCATCGACCGCCGCTACAAGTCGAGGTCATCACACGGCAAGCATCCATCTTGCGCATGGTCTCCCGCATATGCGCTAATGGCAGAAGAGATGTTAAGGCTGCAACTGGTGTATGCTAGTACCCTTTTCGTTACAGAGAGGAGGGGTCATGGATCGTCGGGGCTTTTTAAAAGATGTAACAGAGCGAGGAATCGGGTTTGGGATAGCCGGATCGATGCTCGAGGCGGAGGCGGCGACAGGCTCTGAAAAGGCGGCCGGGCAACCTCGCCAGAGGCGCGAGGCCATTGGGAGCCACACTTCGCAAACTTCCACCTCGGTTGTTTCCTTAGATGGGGAGTGGCTGGCTGCGGCAGACCCCCAGAATGTTGGTTCGGCGCAGAAATGGTTTACGCGCTCTTTGCCGGAGGCCAAGCCGGCGAGGGTGCCGGGAATCTTTCAGGAAGTGTTTCCGGCATTCCACGGCGTAGTCTGGTACTGGCGCGAGTTTACCCCGCCCGCGCATCCCTACGCGCAAGGGCGTTACCTGCTGCGTTTCGGCGCCGTGGACTATGTAGCAGACGTGTGGGTCAACGGAGTTCATGTAGGCTCCCACGAAGGTGGAGAGACCCCATTCGTTCTGGATGTGACTGACGCCATCAAACCAAACACAAGCAACCTTCTGGCGGTCCGGGTGCTGAAACCTGGTGACCAGCCGATCGACGGGTATGTCTTAAAGGAAATACCTCACCGCAACGAGGTGGTTGATTACATCCCTGGCAGCGGTTTCGACTACGGAGGGATTTTGGAGACGGTTGAGTTGTCGACGCCGCCTGCGCTGCGAATAGAAGACATCTTTTTGCGCCCGGATTGGAAGACGGGAGATATCCGCCTGCGGGCCAGCATTCGCAATACCTCCTCCAAGGAGACCCGGGGTCATCTGCAGTTTACCGCCGCGCCGGCGGCTACCGGCAACACACTCCTGGTCAGCCATATGGAGCATGGCCTACCGGCCGGAGTCACTGAAGTTGAAGCGCGATTGCACGTTGAAAACCACCGGCTGTGGGATCTGAATGATCCATATCTGTACAGGGTGACGGTGCGCGCAAGCGCCGATGGGGTGGATGGTTTTGACGAGGCTTCGGCGCGTTGCGGTTTCCGGGATTTCCGGGTGGAGAAGGGATACTTCCGGCTGAACGGCAAGAGGATCTTCGTGCGAAGCACCCACACGGGCAATCACTGCCCTATCAGTCAGATTGTTCCGCCTGCTGGCGCGCCCGATTTCTTACGCCTCGACATGTTGTACGCGAAAACCTCGGGCTTCAACACCGTGCGCTTTATATCCGGCGTGGCCCATCCTTACCAGTTGGATTTGTGCGACGAGATTGGGCTCTTAGTCTATGAAGAATCTCTTGCAGCATGGGTACTCGGAGATTCTCCCAAGATGAAAGACCGGTACGAACTGTCAGTGCGGGAAATGGTGCTGCGGGATCGCAACCACCCAAGCGTCGCCATGTGGGGCATGTTAAACGAGACGGACGATGGTCCGATATTTCGAGAGGCAGTTTCGGCCTTGTCTCTCGTCCGGTCGCTGGACGACACGCGGCTGGTTTTGCTTTCGAGCGGTCGGTGGGACCGCCGTCTCAGTACCGGCTCTGTGAGCAATCCCGGCAGTTCACAATGGGAGTATGAGTGGGGCAAAGAAGCTGAGGGCGCCGGCATAAGTGAACATACTAAAGTCGGCGGCCACATCGCGAACATGGGCGACGTTCACTTCTACCCCCATGTGCCCCAGCCGCCGGATGTGGAGAAGACCCTGCGCACGATGGGTGAGGACAGCAAGCCGGTCTTCCTTTCCGAATACGGTATTGGCAGCATGATGGACGTTGTGCACGAAGCGCGGATGTACGAACAGCTCGGCGTGCGGCCGGACATCGAGGATTATGCGGTGGTGCGATCGATGGCCGAAAGCCTTACCGCCGATTGGAAACGTTTTGGGATGGAGGGTGTGTACGCATTCCCCGAGTACTTTTTGCGCGACAGCCAGCTTCGCATGGCCCGTCACCGGCTGCTCGGCTTCAACTTGATCCGTTCGAACCCGAAGATCTGCGGGTTCAACCTGACGGGAATGTTGGATCACGGGTTGACCGGAGAAGGGGTTTGGAGGTTTTGGCGCGACTGGAAACCCGGCGCAATGGATGCCATGCAGGACGGCTGGGCGCCGCTACGCTGGTGCCTGTTCGTGAACCCCACGCACGTTTACGTAGGGCAGCCGGTGAAGCTGGAGGGAGTGCTTGCGAACGAAGATGTGCTGCGGCCGGGTGAATATTCGGCGCGATTCCGGGTTCGCGGTCCCGCTGGGATAGCATGGGAGCGAGCCGCCACGGTACACGTTCCGGCTCTGCCACCGGGCGAAGACGGACCACTGGCCATCCCGGTTATGGCGGAAGACGTTGTCTTGAAGGGGCCGGAAGGAAACTACGAGTTAGCTGTGAACATCGAGCAGGGCGCGGCGGCCACCGAAGCCTTCTGGCAGTTCCACCTCACGGATCCCAACTCGCTGCCGCGGCTGGAGCAAACCGTGACCCTTTGGGGAATCCCGGCGAATGTGGAGACCTGGCTGAAGGCTCATGGAGTCGCGGGCGAGAAGTTTGGTGGGGCAGGGCCAAGTCGCCGGGAGATCATTTTGGTTGGCGATCTGTCGAAAACGGGAAGTGATGCGGAAGCTTGGAAGGAGTTGGCGCGACGAATGGCTCGAGGTAGTACGGTGGTATTCCTTTCCCAGGACGCTTTCAAACGGGAGAAGGATGCTGTGGCGTGGCTGCCGCTCGCCAAAAAGGGGCGCTGCTATGAGTTCAACGACTGGCTGTACCACAAAGAATGTGTGGCCAAACGGCACCCGGTCTTCGAGGGTTTGCAGGGCCGGGGCATTCTGGACTGGTATTACTATGGGCCGGTCATTCCCCATCATCTCTTCGACGGCCAGGAAACACCTTCGGAGGTGATCGCCGCTGCATTCGCTGCGGGCTATTCGACGCGGAGCGGGTATGCTTCAGGGATTCTGCTTGGGACGTATCGCTTTGGCGAGGGTCAGTTCATTCTGAATACGTTTCCCCTCCTCGACCAGCTTGATCACCACCCCGCCGCGGATCGATTGCTTCTCAACCTCATAAAATATTCGGCTGGCTTCCTCGGAAAGCCGGCTGGCGGCAATAACCGGCGATTTTGACGATCAGCTCAGGATGATCGGGTACTCCCGGTGACGGGACTTTAAATCTAAAGAGGCGTGAGCCCAGTCGACATGGACGTCGGTCTTGGCGTTTGTCATTCTACCTGAAGCGTCCTGTGGTCCAATGGCGAAGCCGGGAGACTGGCGTCCGGCATTTTCGTTTTGTCCGGCATCGTGATACGATGCACCTGCCTTGAAAGCCCCAGAATACTACATTCAGTGGATTAACAAACACATCGGGTTCAACCCGAGGGCGCAGGCCAATTCTGACGCCCTGTCCGACTTCGTCGCTTCCGACCTGCGGGGGTCGTGCGCCGTATTGGGTGCAGCGCTTGCCTCAGGCGAGCTTGAAGCGAGTAAGAATCCTGACGTCCAGACCAAATCCTCGGAACGGTCGATTGATTTAGTCATGCACGAGAGGGGCGCTGATCCGGCGATCTCTGTCCGTGTATCAGTGGAAAACAAAACCATCATGGCGGCTCACGGGAAGGCCAGGAAGAACAGGTACGGAGACATCATCGCGTATTCCAACCACATGCATAATCATCGACCAGATTGCATCGCTGGCGCCATCGTGGTGGTTAACGTTTCACCGAGGTATGAGAACCCAGACTCTTTTGCGAAGGGCTTGGAGAGACCTGACTTCAACAGGGAAAAGGTCGTGAGGGACACGATCGGGATATTCGCCAGAATCCCGCTCAGAAACGATCCGAAGCGATCCAAACGACCAACCTGAGGCTTTGGCCGTAATTGTTGTGGACTATGACGGGGTTTCCCCCGCGAAGTTGGTCCGAGGGGGTCTGGCCCCTGCGTCAGGCACCAGCATGCATTACGCGAGTTTCGTTAGAAGGATTGGCGATTTGTACGAACGCCGCTTCAGCGGACGATAATTGAGGGGCGCTCCTGCTCGAAAAGTGTGCTCAGTTCTCTTTCCAGCCTTGTCTTTGCCAATTTGACGTACGCGGGTTCAATCTCAACTCCAATGCTGTTTCGGCGAGATCTGGCAGCGGCCAGCAACGTGGTTCCCGTCCCCATGAAGGGGTCAAGCACTGTGTCCCCAATGAAGGAGAACATTCTGATAAGTCGGTACGCTAGTTCCTCGGGAAAAGGAGCGGGATGGTGCCTGGTAGACTCTCCGGGGATGTCCGACCAAAAGGCGCGAAACCATCCAGCGAGCTCTTCCTTGCTAAGACGGGAAAGCCGCCGCTGCTCGTCGCTAGGTTGGCGGTAACCCCCGGGCTTGCGAAGCATCAAAATGTACTCGACGTCGTTCTTGATGATCGCGTTGGGTTCGTACGGTTTTCCTAGGAACGAGGAACCGTTCTCGACTTCGTAACTGGCATTTGCGATTTTATGCCACAGGATCGGGGTGAGATAATCAAAGCCAACTCGTCGGGACCTAACCGCAATGTCTGCGTGCAGGGGGAGGACCATGTGCCGACCATGATTGCGCCTCCGGGCAATGCAGACATCACCCACCACGCAGCAAACCCTGCCTCCAGGCACTAGCGCACGATAGCAATTGCCCCACACCTTCTGCAACTCGTCGTGAAACTGGTCGTATTCGGACACAGCCCCTAGTTGCGAGGGATTAGGTGGATATTCCTTTAGGGTCCAGTAGGGGGGCGACGTGACGACAAGGTGAACGGACTCCGAAGGTATCCAATCTAGGTTCCTGGCATCTCCCTGCCGCACAAGGTGTTCAGAGCGCTCGTTCATCACCTCTAATTGTACTATTTCCGGGGATTCTGGCAAGACGGTGGCGGAAAGATTAGCCTGCATCATGCTCATACTATCGGCACCTGCGAGAACTATCAAGAGTGTTTTTCAAGCTAAAATACCCAGCTCTCGCGGCTCCCTATGGGCTTCGGTGGGATCTCTGAATAGCCGCCAGCAGAGCGGCCTTCACTTGCTTCGAGGGGGCGGGCGCTTTGGGCGCCTGATACCTGCGGCAGGCCTCCACGGTGGTCCTTAAACTCTCAAGATAAGCGATGCAAGGCGGGCACCCTTTCAGGTGGCGCTCCAGTTCCCGGCAATTTTTTACCGGAAGCTGACCATCCAGATATTCGGAGAGCGTGGCGAAGATCTGCTTGCAATGCCGGCTGGGCATGATCTTTCCTCTGGCGCAAACGGTTAGTTTCTTCTCCTGCCGCAAGCAAGAAACTCACCACAGAGCCCGCAGAGAAAAGAGCTTCGGGTCACTCGGGAGAAAACGAAGGATTGCAGAAGCTTGGTTACGATCATAATCTGTCGTCCGCTCTGTGATCTCCGTGACCTCTGTGGCGAACTGCTTCTCTGGTTGCGGCCGTCGCGCCGCGTCGCGAACGCCGCACATAACCAGCCAAAGCATTCCGAACGAAAACACGCGCCCGGTGCAGGCGCATCTTGGCGGTTTCCTCGGAAATGCCCATCACCTCCGCCACTTCCCTCGTATCGAGTTGTTCCATGTCGCGGAGAATGAGGACCAGGCGGTAATGCTTGGGAAGGGCGAGGACGGCATCTTCCAGCTTGCTGCGCAACTCCTCGTTCAGCACGATTTCTTCCGGCGTAATCGCCCAGGATCGTGTTGCCGGAGCGGAGGGGCCGATCTCCTGAGGCATCAACGCATCCAGAGAAAGCATTTGCGCGGGAGCGAATTTGCTCTTGCGGCGGCTCATCAGGCATTGGGTCTTGGCCACTTTGTATAGCCAGACGGCCAGCGCCCGCGCGTCAGGAAACTCCTTCAACTGCCTTGCCAGACGGACGAGGGTTTCCTGCGCGGTGTCCTCGGCATCTTCGCGAACGCCGCACACTTTCATCCCGAAGCCAAAAACAGTTTCTTGCAGAGTTTCCAGTGCCCGCTCAACCTCATCGGGCGCTCCAGACTTCAACTTCGCGAGTGCCTGTTCAAGCTGGCGATTCATACCGGTCAGTCCGAGACGGGTGTTCAGGCGGCTGCGCAGGAGTTCGAGTCTCCGGCTCAAGGGCCGCCTACTAAATGCTAGCACATCGCGTCTCTGTTTAAGGAGTGGTGATCTCAAGTGGCCGATTCCAACTTCTCAGCGCAGATGAAAGGTGATAACCTGACGGCTCCCGTCGCTCGAACCGTCCATAAGAATAAAGGTACGACTATGCCTCCGCTCTCGTCCTCGCGATACTTCCGCTTTTGTCAGCTAGTTCGTACGGCGCCCCTGGTGGTCGTCCTGTTGATTCTCTGCCGGAGCACTCTTGCTGGTGACCAAGCATCTCCCTGGCTGTTCAGCTTCCAACACTCCTTGCCTCGATGGAAGGACGGGCTGCCGGTTGGCAACGGTCGCATCGGCGCTCAGTCATGGGGTAGCGGGCAGTACCTCTTCCTGACCCTCGACCGCAGTGACGTATGGGACCTGCGCTATCAACCCAATCAAGACGCGCATTTCAATTACGCGCACCTGCGAGAACTGGTGCGAGACCGAAGACGGGACCTTATCCAAAAGGAGCTTTCACCCGACGTCAGCTCCAGCTCCGATCAAACGCCCTACCATCTTGGCATCGGACGACTGAGAATTGAACTGCCTGAAGGCACTACGGTTGAGCGGGCGGAGCTGGACATGTACCGCGCCGAGGTGCTGTGGCGACTTCGGGTCGGCGGCAGACCCGTGACCTTCCGCGTTTTTGCATGTGCCACGAAGAACCTTATCGTGGCAACTCTGGAAGGGCTCACGGACTATGCACCCAAGATCAGCATGCAGACTTTAACCCAGCTATCAGCCAAAACCGCCGCAGATCTCGGTTACCCTCCCTCGGTCAAAGGCGAGGATGGAGCGTATTCCTGGGTTACCCAGCAGCTCCCTCAAGGTGGGACGGTCGCCACCACGTGGAGAGTCGATACGCAAGGTGGCGCTTGGCGGCTGCTGTTAACGATCCAGCCCCAGGATGATCCTCATCCGCTGGTGAGCGGCAGGCAGACGCTGGAGGCCGCTCGCCTCTCCGGCGTCGCTCCAATTCGCGCCGAACACCGCGCTTGGTGGCAAGAACGCTGGGAGCGTGCGTCAGTCTCGCTGCCTGAGGGGAAGCTTCAGCAACTGTGGATCAACGGGATCTACAAGCTGGCCAGCAGTTCACATCTTTCCGTTCCCGCCAACCTGCAAGGACTCTGGCCGCCAGACGGTGAGTTTCCTCCCTGGCGTGGGGACTATCATTGCGATATGAACGTTCAGGAAGCGTATTGGCCTGCTTACAGCAGCAATCAGTTGGAGTTGGCGGAACCTTTGAATCGCTGGCTTTTGGAAGACGTAGCCACCACAGCGGAAGGCCTTACCAAACGCTTTTTTGGTGTCGACGGGCTATGGATGGGGACCATGTACGACACTCGTGGCCGCATGCTCGGAGGACCCTCCAACTGGCTGACCGCGCAGTATTGGATCGGCGGGGGCGGGTGGATGTCGCAATTTCTTTGGTGGTATTACCGGTACAGCATGGATGAGGGATTCCTTCGTGAGCGCGCCTACCCTTTTATGAAGAAATGCATGCAGTTCTATGAGAACATTCTGGAAAAGCGCGAGGATGGCCGCTTGCACGTTGCGTTTTCCTACTCGCCCGAGTACTTTGGCAACGATCTGGAAGCTTGGACCCCTGATCCGACCTGCGATCTCTCAATCATCCGGAACTTGGCGGGATACTGCATCGCCGCCACGCAGGTACTCCGTACGGACGAGGCTGACCGGGCACGCTGGCAAAGGCTACTTAGCAACTTGGCTCCTTATCCTATAAGTGACAGATCAGGGTTAATGGTCCAGCCGCACACGGAGTATGACCGCTCCCACCGCCACCCGATGCATCTCTTCCCAATCTTTCCTGGGGAGGACCTCACGGTCGAAGGCAGCCAAGCGGATCGCGAACTGATTGACCGCTCGATCCGCAATTGGATCTTTCGCGGAACTGGGGAGTGGACAGGCTGGTCCTTTCCGTACGCAAGCCTTATCGCCTCTCGCCTTCGACGCGCCAATCAAGCTCTCGACTTGCTCCAGCTTTACGCCCACGGTTTCATCTGGCCAAACGGCTTTCACGTGAACGGAGATTACAAACGGTTGGGATTGTCGTTCTACGACTATGAGCCTTATACCATGGAGGCCGAGTGCGCTTTTACGGCAGCGGTGAATGAGATGCTCTTGCAGAGTTGGGGAGGCTTGGTTAGGATTTTCCCTTCCGTTCCGGACGAGTGGAAGAATGTTTGCTTTCATAATCTGCGGGCACAAGGGGGTGTGTTGGTGTCGGCAGAGATGCGTCAGGGTGAGATCATCAGCGCCACGATCCAGTCGGAAAAGGGCGGCGAAGTAAGGGTAGTTTGGCCGCTTGGTTACGTCGCACCCGGCCAGGCGTACGAGGAGCGCATTTTCAAGATTGGGCCGGGAGAACGAAGAGAGATTGTTCCCTGACCAGATCTCAACTCTCATTCCGAGTCCCGCGGCGAATCTCGCGGTGCCGGATTTGCTCGCCATGTGGAAGAGGTTAGTTTTCGGGAAGGTGAAGGATACTCGGCGAATTGACTGTCCGGGACCCATCCGGGGCGTGCATGCAAACCACGTCCCGCTTTGAACTCGGGCCGCTGAGATGCACTCGAGGTGAGGGTGATTGACAGGCGGCAGTTTCTGACCACTGGCACCGTTGCCGCACTTGGAAGTGCGGCAACACGCGGAAAAGTCCCGCAGCCTGAGCGGCTTGAGATCACGAAGAGCAGGACAGGCCGCGTTCGCCCCACTTACGCTCTCGAAGTCCATCCAGCGGCGGGAATCTTACGCCGCCTGAGCGTTCCCACCGACCCTCCGGGTATCAATCTCGTTCACATCGCACAGCCGGGCGGTTTCGGCGCGCTCGCCTTTACCCGTCGAGACGAACAATCGGTTTTCATGGCCCCCTCAAACTTCTCTCAGGGCCCACCTGGAGACGTTGTCCAGTTCCGGGAGCATCATCTCTACGCTCACCTCATCGAGCAAACCGATGACCGGATTGTCTGCCTGAATCCGATTACAAAGCACACCATCACCTACCATCTGCACGATACTTACTTCGACGTTTGGCTGGAAGGGGACCTCGCCTTCGCCAATCAAGTAGCGCTTGACCTTGATGTAGCTTTCTTGGACTTGCGCCAAACCGATCCGCCCGATTACCAATACACCGCCAAATGCCCATACCGCTCGGAGGACCGGGCGCTTTGTTATGTCTATCTTGACAGGGTGGCGCCCCCTGGATTGCTGATTGCCGCGCTTGTGCCCGCTGCGGCGTGGCGATTGCGGTACAACGGGCAAGTCTTTGTCAACAACGGGGCTGACTTTGCTGTACAAGGGCTTCAGATGATCAGCCGCTTCGATACCGGCATTGACCCGGCAGCGAAGGCGGGACCTGTGCGGTTTGGGGTTCGCGTGTCCTTTCCACGCAACGTGGGGGAGGCGCGATCCTGCATCGCGCGCCAGATGGGAGTTCCGATTGTCACTGCACCGGTGCTGGGCGGCGAAGTGGGGAGCACATTTGCCTTCCAAATCGAAGGACCCGCCGCAGGCGCAGAAATCCGTTTGGCCTCAGGAGCGGCCACGCCGGTGGCGTTGACCCCGATCGGTCCCGGAAGGTTCGTGGGGAAGGTGACACCCAAGGAGGCGGGCTTCCACACCTTGCGGGTGTGGAACCTCGCCGGGCGCGGTAGCGACTGCATCATCCATGCCGCTATGCCCGCCGTTGAAACTCTGCGGCGGGCTACTTCCACCCTGGATCCCGTCGTGACGATGCTGAACGCCGAGCAACAGTACTGGGCGCAGGCTTTCTGCCTGGCGCGACAATGGGTCGGCCCCGACGCCCGGCATGACGCGCTGGTTTACGATGCTGTCGTGCGGATTGGCATGCAGGGAGGCGCCTTTGTTGGGCCGCCGGCGCGGCCTCCGCACGAGACACACATCGCCACCGATATCCCGCGGGATGGAGATGGCTACCTTTATGTCCCTCTGCCCAAGCCGCACGTTTATGAGGGAAAGGCTTTTTCGCCATTTCATCTGCACAACAGCGACCGAGTGCAGGACGCTTTCGAGTGGGTCCGCACCTGCCTGCATGCGTGGCGCGCGTATGCGAACGACGCCTTTTATCAGTATGCAGTGCTCATTGCTGATAGTCATATTAGTGATAATGTAGATAGCCAAGGCCGTGTATATTGTCTTGGTGAAGGAGGCCTGGACGCTCTGGATTATTCCAGCGTGGTCTCTCCGCTCCAATCACTGGCCGAGTTGACCGTCGAAATGGAGCAGCGGCATGATCCCAGGGCCGGCAGAATTCGCCAAGCTTGTCTTCGGATTGCCGGCTATCTACTTCGCCGGGGATTGGAGTTTCCAACCGAGGGGTACTCTCCTTATCTGAGATGGAGCGAAGACGGATCCATTGCCTGCACGGCCTTGTCGTTATTGTTTGCTTACCACTTCATACGCAAAGAACCTGCCTACCTCGAGGCAGCTCGGCGGGTGCTCGAATTCCATGAAGCATGGCGTATGGATGCGCCTGACGCCCGCATGCTCGACTCGAGCTACCGCTATTGGGAGACCCAGTGGGAAAATGACGGCGAAGGCCGCTCCATCAACGCCGGTCACGCCTGGACGCTCTGGCGCGCCGAGGCGCTCTACTATTACGCCTTGGCCACGGGTAACGCCCTCAGCCTCTTACAATCGTACAACGGCTACCGCACGAATTTTTGCAAGTTCATGCCTGACGGCGCTTCCTATTCGTGTTTTACACCGGATTTCATTCCAGACCGGCTCAGGAAAAGAGAGCCCATGCACAGCTATCCTGAGAGACGGGACGGTAGCATTTCTTTCTACCTTTGGCCGCGTGCGGCGAAGACTTGGTTGCAGACCTGCGCGGTATTGGATCCCATGGACGTAGGTTATTCGTCGGAATTAGGACCGCTGGTTCTCAACGGCACTGCCGAGCCGAGTGGTGAGAGTCTGACTGTTCATCCAACAGCGCCATTCTGCAACCGTCTGTTCTTGCTTACCAGGACCGTCAAACGCCTCCGTATTGAGACCAACCAGCAGCTCACTATACTCTTCGCGGCAGATTCGTATGTCGTGGTAACTGGAACTCGCGAGGGAAAAGGAAATCGAAACAGAGAGGGGTTCACCGTGACGCCGGTGAACAACTTAATTGAATTCGCAAGGATTTAGACCCAGGAGTTTTGCGAGGGCGGAAACGCTTTAAGAAAGGAGGCTCTGAAACAATCATGCTTTACAAGATCGAGTCGAATAAGGGGTTGGCTGACATTGGTCGCGACCTCCAAGCGGCCGCGCAGCAACAGAAGTTTGGTGTGCTCGCTGTCCATGATCTGAAAGCGAAGATGCAGGAGAAAGGTGTGCAATTCCAGGGTGAGTGTCTGATCTATGAGGTATGTAACCCGCTGCTAGCCAAGAAAGTACTGGAAGATGATCTGGAGCTTTCAACTATGCTCCCCTGCCGCATTTCGGTTTATCGTACCGAGAGAGGGTACACGCTAGCTACGATCAGGCCTACCGTGCTTATTGAATTGTTTCGCGCTGATAGTCTCCGCTCTGTGGCGGAAGAAGTCGAACGAACAATCGTGACCATCATGCAGAAGGCGGCGGGTTCGAGCCCCGCCTAATGTCCGCAACGGCTCAAAAGGGAGCCAATTTCGTCAGGTTCAACGGAACCGGGTTTCTTAGGGCCTCATCGGCGGGGACGCGGTAGAAACTCTACAGAAGTTTCTGCACACGGAACCGGATTCGAGGCAATTTTCTGCGAGCGCAACTCGGTCTCCCAGCCTGGCCATAAAAAGTAGACGGTTCAAAGTCATTGATCCTTCGAAAAAAGCTTGCGCCACGGAAGGAGCACGCATTACTCGTATCGGATCGCCACCATGGGGTCGACCTTGGTTGCCCGGCGAGCGGGAATGTAGCACGCCAGGAGCGCCACAGAGATCAGGATGAGTGAGACGGCGATAAACGTCAGCGGATCCCTGGCGTTGATGCCATAGAGCAGGCTCGACAAGAAGCGCGTCAACGCGAACGCCCCGGTCGCACCGACAGCTATACCGACCAGCGTCAATTTGAGCCCATTCCCAACAACCATCCTGAGAACGTCGCTTTTCTTCGCTCCCAACGCCATGCGAATGCCGATTTCGTGCGTCCGCTGGCTTACCGCGTATGCCATGAGCCCGTAGAGGCCAACGCAGGCCAAGAGAACAGCAAGCCCCCCAAAGAAGCTGGACAGCCGGCCCAAGAGGCGTTCCTGCATCAAGGTTTCAGCAATCTGCTGAGTCTGGGTTCTGACGTCAGAGATCGGCACGTCAGGGTCAACATCGTGGACCGTGCGGCGGACCGTGGGAACAAGAGCCAAGGGATCACCCGCTGTCCTCAGCTCAAAATTGAGCGGCCCCAGCAACGTAGGCATTTGGCTGTACGGAATGTAAATGGTCGGCCAGGGGTGCTTTTCGGAGGCTTGCATATCTGGCGTCCTGGACCATACCCACGATCTCGAATTCCGGTTTGCCTTCCCAAGTGAAGGTTCCAAACCTGACCCTGTGCCCGATAGGGTCCCGACCTCGAAGAGCCTCGCGCACGAATGCTCCGTTGACGACGGCCAGTCTGGGAAAGGCCGCCAGGTCACGCGATTCAATGCCGCGTCCTACCATCAGCGGCATCCCCAGTGTCTTAAAGAACGACGGCCCCACAGTGTTCCAGTCCGCATATATGCTCTGCCCCGGCTCGGCCCTGTAACCGTCGACAGAAACGGGTACGTTAACGATCCATGCATTGCCATACACCGGAGCTTCGAGGGACATGGTTGCTGACTCTACGCCGGGCAATGCCTGAAGACGCGCTTCCAGCCGGGCGTAAAAATCCATGAGGCGCTCGCCTTCGTAGCCGTTCCGTTTAGGATCGATGGCGAAAAGAAGCAAGTGATGCTGGTTGAAGCCAAGATTCTGGCCTTCAAGCGCTTCGAGGGTGCGCACAAACAAGCCTGCGGCAATCGCCAGCAACAGCGCCAGCGCAACCTGAATTGCGACCAGTGACTTTGCCATTCCCATCCGTGTTCGTTTACCTAACGCCGATGCGCGGCCCGTCCCAGCCTTTAGCGCCGGGGTCAGGTCCACCCGAATGGATCGCAGCGCAGGTGCGAGCCCAAACAAGATTCCGGTCAGTATTGAGACGGTCGCTGTGAATCCCAGCACCCTGGCATCCAGTTGCACACTCAGGTTCAGCGGCTGTTCGCCGCTTGACACCAGCAGCACAAGCGCGTGGCTTGCCCATTGGGCGAAGAACATTCCCGCCGCGCCGCCCAAACTCGCCAGCAGAACGCTTTCGCTGAGCAGTTGCCGTACAAGCCTGGTCCGCGAGGCGCCCAGAGAAAGACGCAGGGCAATTTCCTGATGGCGTGCGGATGAGCGCGCCACCAGCAATGCGGCAATGTTGGCGCAGGCGATCAACAGCACGATTCCCACAAGCACCGTCAGAATCCACAGCGGGGTTGAAAATTCTTCCCGCAATGAGGCAAGCCCTTTAGCACCGGACTCCAATTGTATGTGTGGAATGGATTGAGGCTTTGCCGCAACGTTCAGGCCGGCGCGACTCTGTTGAAATAACACTTCAAGTTGAGCTTGCGCCTGTTGCGCAGTCACTACGGGCTTCAACCGTCCCATTATCTTCACCCACCACGAAGTCCGCGAGGTAAAGGGAGAGCTTTCGCCAGGGGGGTGAAGTCCTCCCCAGGTGATCAGCTTTGTGTTTTGAACGAGCGGAACCCAAACGTCCACCGCGCGCCCGGGTGTGACGCCAAAAAACTGGGGCGGGGCCACTCCGATGACCGTGAACGGAATCCCGTTGATGGCAATGCCTTTGCCCACGGCTGACGGGTTACGGCCGAAGTACCGCAACCAAAAGCCGTAACTGATCACCGCCACGCTGGCAGCACCCGTCTTTTCCTCTTCGCGAGTAATAGCGCGGCCAAGAATGGGCGCAACGCCTAAGCCTGAGAAATAATCCCCGGTTACAAGTTCCTCTTCCGCCACGTTTGCCTGACCCTCCGCGCTCATGTTCACCCTGGGAAACGCCTCGAATCCAAAAAAACTGGAGAAGGCCCGGTTACCTTTTTGAAACTGCTCAAATGACGGATATGAGAACTCATGGCCGGTCAGGCGCCCGGTTGCATCACGCCTGAAGAAATCAGTGGTAGAAAACACACCGGGCGGACTGTCTTGCGAGACCCAGCTCAGAAGCACGAGCTGCTCGGGATTTTTTACTGGCAGCATCTTCAGCATCACGGTGTTAATCAGGCTGAAAATTGCGGTGTTAGCGCCGATGCCCAGAGCGAGGGTGAGGACGGCAACGATGGTAAATCCGGGATTCTTGGCCAGCGTGCGCAGGGCGAAGTGAATGTCTTGCCAGAGTTGCTCAAGCCAAACGAAGCTCCACAACTCCCACGCTTCTTCCTTGACCCGCGTCACGTTGCCAAACTTGCGCAGGGCGGCATAACGCGCTTCCTCCGGCGGCAGGCCGCGCTCGATGTTGTCCTGAGTCTCCCGCTCGAGGTAGTCGTGGATATCCTGGTTGAGGTCCTCCATCATGCGCTTGCGTCGGCTCATGATTCGCCCTCCTCTTCCGCTGGCATGAGAATCCGTGCGATTGCCCCCGCCAGTTTTTGCCACTTGCTGGTCTCAACCGCCAATTGACGCCGTCCCGTGGCCGTCAGGCGGTAGAACTTGGCGCGGCGATTGTTTTCCGATGTGCCTTCCTGGACGGAAATCCAGCCCCGCTTGATCAGCCGGTGCAGCGCGGGGTAGAGCGACCCCTGCTCGACCTGCAATACGTCCTCGGATCTGAATTCGATGGCCTTGGCAATGGCGTGGCCGTGCGCTGGGCCCAGCAGCAGCGTGCGGAGAATGAGCAAGTCTAATGTCCCCTGCAGCAGTTCGATGCGTTCTCGTTCTTCTTTGGTAGACATACTAGGTGAAACTACTCGGCTTCTGGTAGAATGTCAAGGTGAAGTGACAGGCGAGTTCGCGATTGTGCCGGCAAGATGCCCAAAGCCATCGGAATCGGCTGTACCCGCCGTTCGGGTTCCGACAGTTCTCCTTGCCTCGCACGACCATTTCGGAAGAAAATCCGGTTCGGCGCCAATATCTCATGCTCACCCCTGAGGAGCAGGAGACTCCCGGCAGCGCGCTGGGCAGCCCACGGCCGAGCCGCGATTGAGCCCCTACGAGGGAGCCCGGCTATCGGTCAAGCAGCCTTCTCTGTGCGCAGGATCACTTCGCTCTTCACGGTGGCCCCTCGGCCTGACGGCGCTGGAGGGTATCTGTTTGCGCTGATAAAGCGTTGGGACCTGCCGAAATTGGAGCGAGGGAGAATTTCACTTGCACTTCCCGCAGGTGCTTCAGTGTGCTCGAAAGCGAACTTTTCCGCTGCGCGGCTCCCTCCAAACTGTTGGAACTGACTCCCTTTTAAGCCGGTGCTAACAGCCTAAGCCGGACCCACGCTTCGGAGCAATGACGTCCCGGTATGGCTGGGGGCTGGGGGGCGGGAAAACTCGCGGGCGGCTGGCGTAGTGACATGCGCCGACACTCCACGAACATCCTGTTTCCCAGCACAATGAAGGGCGTATAATACGATTATGCAAAGCTTCTTGATTTTCGCTCTCTTTCTGGTGGTATGGTTCCTGGTCCTGCCGCGCATTCCAGGAATCTCTCGCTTTACGTGAGCGCGCCGTTTTGCCTCCCCGGCGGGGAAATCGAAGCAAGAAAGCTGTGACATCAAACCCAAGGAGTGAGCTCGGTTCGCCATGCCTATCTTTGAGTACGCCTGCTCCAACTGCGGACACGTCTTCGAGAAATTCGTGGCGACGCGTAGCCAGGAGCCGCCTGAGTGCCCCAAATGCGGATGGAAGCGCGTCGAACAGATGTTCTCGACATTTGCCACAGGTGGCGCCACCAGCAAGTCAGCCGGCGGCGTGTGTGCGCCGTCGGGTGGCGGTTGACGGCTCTGATCGGGGAGCAGGCTGCTTCCTGTTAAAACACCACGCCAGCCCACCCCGACTGGGGTAAGCTACTCTGCCTACTTTGTCCGGGCGGAGCTAGGGGGAGCGGGGATCAGTGGCGGCGCACGGTGCGATGCCTGAATCTCATCACCCCGGAAGAAGCGGCCCGGCGCGGCGCGCATTTCAGCCATGGCGGGGAATAGTTTTGAATAATCGTTGCGCGCGTTCCAAAAAAGGAACCCCACCCCGCCTTTTTCCTTGGCCACGCTGACTTGGGTTCGGATATAAGCCTCAGAATACGTTTTGGTGTGCCAGGCAAAGGCCTGAAGCCATGGGCGCAACACAACCCTAGTATCCGCGGTAGTTTTGCCGAACCGCTCCATAGACTCTCCGATAAAGTGCTCGGGCGCGTCGCCCGGCCTCGCGTATCCGTCCATGCCGAAAAAGTGTGAGGGATAAATCATCGGGGAGAGTACGTCGCAGAACCGCGCCATGGCGGCGATGTCCTGACCTGTGTGCTCCAAGTCAATCGGGCGTTGCCAAGCCATCACTCCGAAAACATCCAATGAAACCAGCACGCCGAGCGGGTGAAGTGTCTTATAGGCACGGGAGAGAAAATCGCTGATCACGCTGGACCGTTGCCATTCCGGGTGCGCAGACTCGAAGGCGAATCGGGCATCCTTCTGATCGCCTTCCGCCGGGAAGCGCACGTAATCGAACTGGATTTCGTCAATCCCGGAGGCCGCCACCGTCCGAGCCAGCGCCAGGTTATAGTTTTGAACGTCCGGTTGTGAGGGGTCGGTCCAAACCAGTTTCCCGTTTTCTCTCCACGCCTGGCCCGTGCGGCGCGACTGCACCGCTAAGGCAGGATGGTTTTTTGCAAGATACTCGTCACGGAAGAGCGCAATGCGCACAATCGCATGCAGCCCCAGGGAGTGGAGAAAGTGGGCAAACTTGGGAAGGCTCCGGATGGGTACGTACTTCCGCTTGGGCGCCAATTCGTGCTCGAAAGGTATGTTAACCAGGCCGTCGAAGTCCTTTACGTCAAAAGTGACGGCATTTCCCCCGGCATCCCGCCATTGCCGAATCAACTGCAAACCACGCGCACTCCCAGCCGTGTAACCGGTAAGGTAGATGCCGCGCATCTCGAAATCCTTCGCCACGAGAACTGGCTGCTCAAGGAACGGCGCGGCGAGAATGCCCGGGATGGTGATCTGGTCGCCAGGCCGCAAGTACTTTCCTCTGTTGCTGGGGTTCGCTTGTCTTATTGCTGTCTCCAATTCCGCCGTGGTCAGGTAAGTTGTTTGCGGCAGGTAATGGCGCGCCAGCGAAGGGACGCTTTCACCACGGGTCACGCAGTGGACTACCGTCTGCGTTGAAGGCTCGCCCGATACCTGTGGCGCGCCTTTTTCAGTAGACTCCGTCACGGGTTTATGAGGTATATTCCTGGTTTCTCCGACTGTGGATTCGGGCGGCGAATGCGGCTGCCGGTCCGTGGGTTGGGTCTTTCCTTGCGCGGGAGCCGGCTTAGGAGCAACCGCTGGCGAGCCCCCAAAAAGAATTGTGGCGACGAGAGTCAGTGCGAATAGACCGGCCAGGACACTGAACCGGGGATCGGAAGGCATCGAAGTTTTCGAGCTACGCTGCAAATCAGATCATAGCAGGTTCTCCCGGGAGGTTGAGGTGAAAAGAAAAAAAATCGTTTTGTCTTGTGCCCTAATGTCAGTTGCTTTGCTTGCGCCTCCCGGAGGATTCGGCGAGACAGGCCCAGCGGAGCATAAGGTTGTACTGCTTTGGCAGGACAGGGCACCGGGAGCAGTGGGCGACGAAGATGCTGACCGGCCATCGCTGACGCTTTATGTTCTCCCTGCGGGCCAGTCCTCCCGCAGCGCTGTGGTTGTGTGCCCAGGAGGCGGCTACGCCGGCCTGGCCATGGACTACGAAGGAAGCCAGGTGGCGGAGTGGCTGAACTCCTTGGGAATCGATGCATTCGTCTTGAAGTACCGCCTTGCGCCGCGCTACCACCATCCTGCCATGATGGAGGATGCGCAGCGCGCTTTACGCTACGTGCGCTCGCACGCGTGGGAATTCAGCATCGCTGCGGACCGCATCGGTATTTGGGGGTTTTCCGCCGGAGGCCATCTGGCTTCTACCGCCGCAACACACTTTGACGCTGGCAACCCTTCCGCTACGGATACGATCGATCGGGTCAGTTCACGGCCGGACTTTGCCATTCTGGCTTATCCGGTGATCACCTGCACCGAGTGGTTCAGACATGAAGGTTCTTGCAAGAACCTTCTGGGTGAGAGTTCCGATCCGAGGCTGGCCGACTATCTATCCAGTGAAAAGCAGGTCAGCGCTCAAACGCCGCCGGCATTTCTCTTTCACACAAATGAGGACAATGCTGTTCCGGCTGAGAACAGCGTCGCGTTCTACATGGCCCTTCGAAAAGCGCACGTGCCTGCAGAACTCCATATTTACCAGCATGGGCCGCATGGTGTGGGCTTGGCGCCGAAAGATCCCGTCCTGTCCTCGTGGCCGCAACGGCTGGCGGATTGGCTTCGAATCCGTGGCTTACTGCCGCTCGGAACGGGTCCAGCGCAGGCGCCGAAAGCTCACTGAGGCTTTGGAGTTCCAGCGCCCGAAGAGCGCCGCTACACCAGACTGATCCACTACCTATTTTCCGTTTGCTACTGAGGATAGCTGAGCGTATGATGGTCTCAGTCCTTTTGTCGATTGCAATTCCTCCAACCGAAGGGAGTTAAGGATGGGACGGAAGTATGGGCAGCGGGGATACATGGAGTCGGACCGCGATCGCGAGAAGTCCGAGAGGAGACCTGCCTCCAGGAAGGAGGAGTTTGGGCCCAAGACTCCGGCCATGCCCGCAAAGCGCGAGGTCGTACGGTGTGCTTCCTGTGCAATGATCCTGCCGGTCGGAATCGACCTGCAAGGGCGTTGTCCAAAATGTGGCTTTGAATTGCACAGTTGCAAGCAGTGCACCTTCTTCGACACGGCCAGCCGGTTTGAGTGCACGCAGCCGATTACCGCTCGTATCCCCAAGAAGGACGCCCGGAATCATTGCAATTTCTTTTCGGTACGGACAACCGTCGAACGTGTGACCTCCACTTCAAGACCGCTGGATGCACGCCTGGCCTTCGAGAATCTTTTCCGAAAGTAGCGGCGCTCACAGGGCCGCGCCGAACCTCGTTACATTTCCAATAGAGGCAATTGGTTTGTGTCGAGAGGCATCGGACCGGGGCCAGTTGCTTGAGGCAGTGCACCAATGATGTCCAAGTTGCATCGGCGAGGTGGAATTCTAGCTGGTACCAGAGAATGACACAATGTCTATATCCCTCTTTTCTTCAATTTCTTAGCCGCTCCATTCAACCTCTCTTCCTTACCACTCGCTGCATGAATGCCACCATCCGAAACATATGAATTGCTCGCGAAAGATTGGAATGGTCTAATTCGGCCCGGCAGGAGATGTGTTTGTCGGCTAGCAGACTTCGTCTCTTGCCACCTTGCTTTACGGTTGAGGCTTCAGTGTTGTCCCGTGTTCTTGCCACCGACCGCACGTAATTGCGCCACGATAATTCCTGATGGAGGCACAATGGCCACTGTTACTATTACTCCTGAAGTCCGTCCCTCGCCACGGAAGGATTTCCAAATCGTTCAGCCGGAAACAACTTTCACGGACGGTCGTATCGAACCTGTACAGAAAGGCCTGCCGAAGACCACGCAGTCGGTCTGCCCGGAATGCCTGAAGGTCATCGAGGCGCGGCTGTTTGAAGAGAATGGCGCGGTTTACATGGAAAAGACGTGCGCGGAGCACGGGGAATTTCGGGACAAGATCTATTCCGACGCAAGGCTTTATCTGAAGATGGAGCAGTTTGAGTTCGGCGACAACCGGGGACTTGAAAACCCGCAGTTTCCCGACGCGACGCGTTGTCCGGAAGACTGTGGCTTGTGCTCGCTCCATACGTCGCACACGGTGCTTTCCAATCTTGACCTCACCAACCGTTGCAACCTCACCTGCCCGGTCTGCTTTGCCAACGCCAACACCGCGGGATACCTGTACGAGCCTTCCTTCGAGCAGGTGCGCGGTATGCTCAAGACGCTCCGTGACCAGCGCCCGGTGCCGAACCGCGTGGTGCAGTTCTCAGGCGGTGAGCCCACTATTTATCCTCGATTCCACGACGTCCTGCGCATGGCCACCGAGATGGGTTTCACTCACATCCAGTGCGCGACCAACGGCATTGAATTCTCTGACCTGGAGTTCGCCTGCAAATGCAAGGAAGCCGGCCTCCACACGCTCTACTTGCAGTTCGACGGGGTTAGCGATGAAGTTTACCTGCGCACGCGTGGCCAGAGGCTGCTGGAGAAAAAACTGGCTTGCATCGCGAACTGCCGGAAGGCAGGCCTCAAGATCATCTTCGTTCCTACCATTGTAAAAGGCGTGAACGACCACCAGATCGGCGACATGATTCGCCTGGCCATCGACAACGTCGACTGCGTCAGCGGCTTCAGTTTCCAGCCGGTCTGTTTCACGGGGCGCATCAACCGCAGAGAACTCGAGAGCAAGCGCTTCACGCAATCGGATCTGGCCCACGCCGTTGCCGACCAGACCGGATTGACCGATAAGTATGAGGATTGGTTCCCGCTCTCCTGCATATCGCCGTTCTCGAAGCTGCTCTCTAACCTGCAGGACTACCAGCGTCCCAACCTCACCTCCCACCCTCATTGCGCTATGGGGACTTACCTTTACGTTCACCCTGAGACGAAGAAGGCCATTCCCATTACCCGCTTCTTCGATATGCCCGCCATGTTGCGTGATATCGACCTCCTTGCCCGGAAAGCTCAGGGAGCACGCTTCAAAATGTTCACCAAAATCGACGCGTGGCATAAGCTTCGCCGGCATTACAAGCCCGAGTTTGCCCCACCGGGTTTGACCTTCGAGCGGTTCTTACAGACTCTCCAAGGTATGACTGACCACGAATACGGGCGGGGAAAGGGCGACGGCACCTTCACCTACAAGACGCTCCTGGTGGCGGGCATGCACTTCATGGATTCCTACAATTACGATTTCGCCCGCGTCAAGCGTTGTGTGATCCATTACGCTGCCCCCAATGGGCTTGTCTATCCCTTCTGCATTTACAACTCCGGGCCGTGCATGCGCGAGAAAATTGAGCGGGAATTCTCGGTGCCCTTCGATCCAAAGGCCGCGAAGCAGAACGGCAGCGGCTTAGTCGAGGTCGCGAACTAATCCATCGCGGCGGTCTATGAGCACCGCGCAGTTCTCAGATCGGAAGAAAGCACCCTGGCTGCGCCCGAAGTCTTTCCACCGCGCTTTTCGACCTCAGATGTGCTAGGATAGGCAACGTATTACATACTACTCTTCGCTGGAAGAATGGCCTCCCCATGGCTGCATCTCCTATCTACCAGGCGTTCAAGCGCGTGAACTGCGCCCAACTGATCTTGTCGGTTGAGTTGCCTGCCACTAGGGCGTTGCTTTCGAAAATCAGGAGTCGTCTCGGGGGGAGGCGTCGGAATCTTCCGAAAGGTTTTGCAGCCACCTATCCCGGCAAAGGGAAGGAGAAAGTCGGCGTACGCGCCTTCCTCCTCAAGCGCCCGCACAAAGACCTTGGCCTGCAAGTCGGGTGGTTTGAAGAGAAGGAAGGCCCGCCCATCGGGTCTAAGAGTTTCGGTGACCTGCTCCGATGCATCCGCGAACACGTCCCCGAGCGGGAGGCGCGGGTGGCTGCCCTGTTCTCATACGACAGCGAAAAAGTGACCTCTCTGTTCAGGCCAATCCGTCTGGCCGACCAGCCCGTGATCTTCGATGAGATCACCGGCATCACAGGCGTCAAACGAAATCCCGAGGGCAAGATGGGGTACGAGTTGGAAATGTCATTTGAAGGCAAACGTGTGAATCACGTCGTGAGATTCACACAAAGATTGGAGCTTTCGGAAGACACTCCGCTTCCATTACTCGAGGTGGCAAGTAGAATATCGATGTTGGCATTAAGGCCGAAAGAGGAAGAATGAAAGGAACCCAACCGGCACCTGCGACGCTTGCGTGGCTCCGTCGCGAGGTTCACGAAAGCCAAGCGGACGACTCACCTTTCCGTTCCAGGGGACTCCGCCAGCCCAGTTTTACCAGACTTTCAACCTCGATGCGTGGGACCCTAACGTTGCCGTCGTCGTTGATGGGATTTACAACCGCATGCAAGAGGAAGGGGCGGCAGCGGTCGTTCGACAGGTTACATCGGTTGAAGAGCAATTGCGTGCTGTTTTCGGTTACACGAAGAAACTCGATGAGCTCCGCGAAGGAGTTGCCAGACTCGAGTCGAGGGTTGAGGAGGTGCTTAAGAGGATCGGAGAGCTGAGCGCGCTGCGACGAAGCTTCCTGGTCCCGATTGAAACTTTGGAGCCCGAACCCTACGAAATCACGAGACCCTTCACTGCCGTCGTGATGGAGGGGGAAGGTGAGTTTGAGGCAAGCATTTTCGACTTGGGTATCTTTGCGTCGGGTGACACCGAGGAAGAAGCGATCGCCAACCTGAAGGAAACGCTGCTCGACACGTTCGATCAGCTTGGCGAACTCCCTGATACCAAGCTGGGCAGGGGCCTATTACGGCAAAAGACCCTTTTGAACAGGTGCGTTCGCAGAGCCGAGAAGAGGTGATTCTTGCTTACGCAGGACGACGCAGAGGCTATTGCGAACAAGCTAGGTTGCACACCCTATGAAGGGCGGAGTCACAAGTACTACCGGCTTTTTGTGGATCAGAAGCTAGTCGTCAGGTTCGGCGTTCGCCGGGCATCGAAAGAAAAGGGACACGGCCACCTGCCACGTGAACTTCACATAACCCAAAAGCAATGCAGAGACCTCAGCAAATGTCCCCTATCTAAGGACGAGTACCTCCAGATTCTGCGCGATAAAGACTTCCTCTAACCGGTTGATGGTAGGGGCAGCATGCCGGGGGCCGGTAAAGCAGGGCCAACTGGCGTCCTGGTCCTATCTGGCAACTCCGCTTCTAAGGTGCCAGTTGAAACCGCCGCGCACTCTTGATACTGTACACGGGCAAGGCAGAGCTGCTCGCAAGAAATTCACATTATCGGGCTCGGAAGGGAAACTAAATGAAAAACGCTGCCATACTCTTTACATTCCTGGCTTTCTTATCGGTAAACGTGTGGGCTGGACAGGAACAACCCACCACGCCTGCGCAAGCCCCAAAGGCAGGGGCGGCGCATTCGAAGGCCGCGGCCAAAAAGATTACTACCCCCACGGGACTGCAATATACCGACTTGGTAGTTGGTAATGGACCGCAACCCAAAAAGGGTGACACCGTGGTAGTCAACTACACGGGCCGGTTCACAGATGGAAAGGTCTTTGACACATCTATAGGCAAGCAGCCGTTTGAATTCAGGCTGGGCCGCGGTGAGGTGATCAAGGGTTGGGACGAGGGTGTGGGCTCCATGCGCGTAGGTGGAAAGCGCAAACTGCTTATTCCCCCCGATTTGGCGTACGGACCCCGCGGCTACCCAGGAGTGATCCCTCCAAACTCCACACTTACCTTTGAGGTCGAACTGTTGGGGATAAAATGATGATCCTGCGGGTCCCTGGCCTCTGATGTCCAGAGCGCGCACGCAGGCTGAGGAGGTTAGTGAGGGTGGAAGCCCTCGGAAAGGCCAAGCCTTTCCGCAGATCGGGCGGCAGAGCCGCTTTGGGATGTCACCTTACGGGGACTTTGACGCGACCCTGAGAAGGGCCCAAAGACGTGGGCAGGAATCGGGTGGTTATGCTATTCTACCAACTGCGTCCCACGACAAGGGTCTTCGCCGCGGGACCCCATTTATGGCCCTGATTGCTCCCTCGCTGCTGGCGGCGGACTTTGCCCGACTCGCAGAAGCGCTCCGCACGATAAAGTCTGCAGGCGCGTCAATGGTCCACCTGGACGTGATGGACGGTCATTTTGTGGAGGATATTACGGTTGGACAGCCGGTGGTGCGGAGTCTGCGGAAAGCCACGGACTTGGTTCTGGATTTACACCTGCTGATCGAACGTCCGGAGCGCTATATCGCTGACTTCGTTGAGGCCGGCGCGGACCGTATCTCGGTTCATGCGGAGGCCACAACTCGCCTGCACCGAGTTTTGGAGCAAATCCGCAGGCAGGGCGCCAGAGCAGGAGTTGCCTTGAATCCGGCGACGCCCTTGGAAACACTCGTGGATGTGATAGGGGAGTTCGATTTCCTTTCACTTTTGTCCTCTGATCCGGGGTTGAGCGAGGGGACCTTCATCCCCAGATCGGTCGAAAAAGTCCAAGCGGCGGCATCCCTCCGTAATGAGCGCCGCGCGGATTTTGCCATTCAGGTTGAAGGTGGGATTCGCCTCGAGCATCTGGAACAACTTACTCGAGCGGGCGCAGACATCCTGGTGGCAGGATCAGTCATCTTCAATGATGATGATCCAAAGGCACGTCTGAGCGAAATGTTGCGCCTCGTGTCCGCATCGCGCGCGATGTCTAAAGCTTAGGGGCGCAAATCAGGAGTGGGAACACTGTCGAAGCGAATTAGCCAGTTTGGATCAAAGCGTCTGCCGTTCTTATTTTGGGCGGCCGTCTTGGGAGGCGTATTCCTGCCCGGATGTATTTTTCATCGCCACCGGCACACGGAGTTCGCTGCTGCTGTCAATGCCGGCGATCAGCCGGACAAGATTCTTTACGAAAGAGCGACTAGCGCAATTGCGCACGGCCGTTACGACGTCGGCCGGCTGACCCTCCAGACCCTCATCAATACGTATCCGGATAGCGAGTTCCTGGCGAAAGCTAAACTTGCCATTGCGGATTCATACTATAACCAGGGAGGGGTCTCCGGCCTGACCCAATCAGAGGCTGAATACAAGGACTTCATTACCTTTTTCCCTACGGCGCCCGAGGCGCCGGAGGCGCAGTACCGCGTCGGCATGGCGCATTTCCGCCTGATGGCCAAGGCCGACCGGGACCAGACCGAGGCTCACCTTGCGGATGCCGAATTGAAGGAGTTTCTGCTGAAATACCCTGACAACCCCTTGACGATCCGCGTGAAGGCGCGCCTTCGAGAGACACAGGAGGTGCTGGCGGAGGGAGAGTACGAAACCGCAAGCCTTTACCTGCTGCGGGGGGCGTATCGCGCCGCGCGTGGACGCTACCAGGAGGTTATCGAAAAGTACCCGAACTTCAGCCGCGGGGACGAAGCGCTTTATGGATTAGGACAAACATTGGAGAGTCTGAAGACCCCCAATAATGCAATTCCCTACTACTCGGCTTTGGTTCGTGATTTCCCTCTCAGCCCACGTCTGGCAGACGCCAAAGCTCGGCTCGTGGCCATGCACCAACCGATTCCGAAGCCCACCAAAGCGACACTGGCTCGGGCGCAGGCGGATGTAACCCGGCTACGCAGCAAGAGCTTGTTGCAGCAATTGAGTTTGGCGATGGCAAGTACGCCTGACACCAGCGGAGCCCTGCGCGGTCCGGTTCGCCTGGGGGGGAAGGAAGCGAGTGGTCTCGAAATGGCGAAACGTCGGCCCGCCGCTCCTTCTCTCCCCAATGCGACGGTTGTTGCGGAACCGGTGGCGGACGCTAGCTTGAATTCCGGAAAGCCTGTCGATCCCACCCCATCCGCCGCCAACTCCACCAGCGAGTACAGCGCCAAAGCTCAGGAGAGCAACGCAATCTCTTCAGGCGCTGGGAGTAGCTCGAAAGCTCAGGAGAACAAGGCGAACTCTTCGGGCACTGAAAGCAGCTCGAAGGCAGGCGGGAATAATGCAAGTTCTGGTTCCCAAGGGGAATCTGGAAAGGCCGCGCCTGCGACGAAGAAGAGCCGATTCCATCTCGTTAAGAAGATTATCTGGCCCATCTGATTTGCCTTCTTCGGCCCTTCACATGATATTTGTCTGTTGACATCTGACGCGTGGCAACATTCCGGGGAGGCTGCGTGGCTCGATTGATCCTGGTCGCAGACGATAGCCCAACTGTTCAACGGAGAGCCCAAGGGATTTTGCAGCACGAGGGCTTTGAGGTTGAAACCGTCTCTAACGGTGTCGCTGCGATCAAGAAGCTCCCCAAATTACATCCTATCCTCGTGCTTGCCGACGTCTCCATGCCAGGCAAAGACGGCTACGAGGTTTGTGAATATGTAAAGACCTCTGTAGATTTTCGCCATGTGCCTGTGCTGCTTGTGGCCAGCGACCAGGAGCCGTACGATGAACGGCGGGGCGCGGAGGTGGGGGCTGACGGGACTATCAAGAAGCCCTTTACCCCCCACGACCTGATCGCTATGGCTGCCGAATTCGCCGCCTTCGGCGAAGCCGCCGCATCCAGATCCACCTTCTCGGATCCGCTTGCTAATTCGTCCCCCGCCGCTTCGGACGAAGTCCCCCCAATCGATCCCGAACTGGAAGGTCCAAGAGGAAGCCAGCCACCGGATTCGGACGTGCTTTCGGCTGGCGTGACCGTCGCCGGACCGTTTCCTGACAGCATGCCGGCAGCGGAGCCTGAACCTTGGGTCGATTTTCCCTTGCCGCCTTCGCCAGAGCCCGCCCCACAAATCCCGGTACAATCTTCACTCGAAACACGGCTTGAGACGCCAACGGAAGACGTGCTTGGAGATTCATCCGAACCAATATTTGAGATACCGGCCGAACCGCCCCCAGAGTTCACACTTGAGCTGCCACCTGAGCCAATCTCAGGGCCCGCGTTTGAAGCCGCAATGGAACCAACTGTACCCGCTGCCGAGTCAGTCTTCGAGAGCCCACTGGAGGTTGCGCTTGAGCCTATCGCAGTCACTCCTGAAGCGATCCCGGAGGCTGTGCTTGAGGCTGCCCCCGAACTAGTTCCAGCCACTGCCGAATCAATCTCTGGGACCGCTTTGGAGGCTGCGCCCGAGCCTATCAGTCCTGAGACAGTCTCAGAGCCTTCGCTTGACGCCGCCTCGCCGCCAGCCCCGGAATTAGGCGTGCCTTCGGCGCTGGAGCCTGCGGCCGAAACGGGCCATCCCCCTGAGGACTCTGCCCTTGAGCCGCCTCCAAATGTTCCCGCTAAAGAACCTTCACTCGCTGAAGCCCCGGAAGAACCGGTTTATATCGCCCCACCTGAAACGGAGGCAGCGTCGACGCCTGAACCCGAATTTGTTCAGCCGGGCGAGGCCGCCGCAGCCACTCCCTCTGTGATCGACCCTCAATCGGTCCATGTAATTGTGCAAAAGGCCGTTGTGAAGATGTCTCCCCCCGCGCTTTCCCTCGAAGTTGTTGAGGAGCTAATTCGCAGGTTGACCGAAGAGATCACCGGAGAACTTAACGCAGAATCGTCCAAGTGACCTCCGTGTTAAAGCTTGGGAAGCACGGAGCACACGGAGACCCTCGTTTTGCTTGCAGCCCTAAGGCGCGCTGTCCCAAAATGCCACACACTTGGCTGCGGCGGCCCGCTCATCCCCGCCACGAGCCCCCCAATGCGTTGGTTTTACTGGGCGAGAATAAATATTCACGGACGTCCCAACTTTACCCACCGTTCCATTTTAATCGGATAGCCTAGTAGATTTAAGGAGAACACACATGGGTAGCCAAAGGGAAAATCTGACGGTCGCGCAGCTTGAAGCGCGAAGAGAGAACGCCAAGAAATCCACCGGGCCGCGCACGCTGGAGGGCAAAAAGCGGGTGAGCCAGAACGCGCGCAAGCACGGCCTCTATTCGAACGCCAGCTTCTTCTGGGACGCGGCCATTGCTCTGGGGGAAGACCCGCGCGACTTCGAGCGTCTGTTAAAGGGGTTAGTCTTGGCGCGGCGGCCCGCTGACGCCTTGGAAATGGTGTTGGTGGAGGACATCGCTCTGTTAATCTGGAAGAAGGCCCGCCTGGACAGGGCGGAGACCGCCGTGCAGGTGCGTAACCTGCAAATGCACGATTTGGAGCGGCGCAAGCAGCTCATTCAGGTAGGGCGTGAGATCAGTGACACTTTGCATTCCGAGGTGCGCGAAAAGGGCCTGCGGAGGACGCTCGATGCGCCGGGCAAATTCGAGCAGGTTCTCTCTATTCTGGACGTCCTGGTGCAGATGGTTGAGAAAAACGAATTCTCCCCAAGCATGCAGGAGTTTCTGCGCGCCCTGTACGGCACGGAGCCAACCCTGCGCGGCGCCGGACTCTACAACAACTACTTCAAGTTGTCGGAGATCAAGCCCGGCAGCCAGGAATTCGAGGACGCCAAGACCTTGATAAGCGCGAGACTGGCGGAGGAAATCTCAGATGTCACGCAGCAATACGAACTCTTCCTGCACGAACATGTGGAAAACACGCGGGCGGCGCGGGTTGCCGCTACGGCTCCCTCCCACGCTCAGTGGGCGGTAATCATCCGCCAGCAGAATGCGCTGCACCGGCAACTCGGGCATAAGATTCGCTTGTTGGATGAAATGCAGGAGAAGCGAAGGCGTGAAGAAGAGCGTTTTCTGGATGATTACGAGGCCTCCTTACGACGGACTCCTTCGGACTCGCCGTGTGGTAAATCGAAAAAAGATACTAAATCGAGGGAACAAACCGAAGAGTCTATTGAAAACAAAGGGGTTAACTGAAACAACCCCTTCAAAACAAACTCTTTTTGCCTGGGTAAAGATGCCGATCAAACCGAAAAAAGGGGGAGTTTCAGTGACAGAAACGGCGCGCAGTGACCATTCAGGATTCGGGATTCAGGTGTCATTCGATTCCTGACTTCTCAATCCCGAATCCTGAATCCTGCAATTTGACTCACTTCTGTCGAGCCGCTATAGTAATTTGAATTTGAATTTTTGCGGGCCTGATTAGGAGAGAGCGAAGTTGGACATGGAGATAGCAAAGGTTTATTCCCCTGAAGCCATCGAGCCGCGCTGGGCGCAAACCTGGGTGGCGCAGAAGCTTTATCGCCCTTCCGACGATGCGGCTCGCCCGCGCTTCTGCCTGGTGATTCCTCCGCCCAACATTACCGGTTCGCTCCACATGGGGCACATGCTGGAGCATACGGAGATTGACATCCTGATGCGCTGGCATCGCATGAGCGGCAAGGAGGTCCTCTGGTTGCCCGGTACCGATCACGCCTCCATTGCCACCCAATTGATCGTTGAGCAGGAAATCGGCCGACAAGCATTGCCTGATCTCGAGCCGGGTTCCTCAGCGCGCGCCGCCTGGCGCCGCGAGGGCCAACGGCGGCGTGCGGAAATGGGCCGCGAGAAGTTCCTGGAGCTCTGCTGGAAGTGGAAGGAGCAGAACGGCGGGACCATCCGCCGCCAGATGGAGCGCCTTGGGACCTCCTGTGACTGGACGCGCGACCGCTTCACCATGGATGCGGATTATTCGCGTGCCGTTCTGGAAGTCTTCGTGCGGCTATACAACGAGGGGCTGATTTATCGCGGCAAGTACATCGTGAATTGGTGTCCGCGCTGCGGCACCGCTGTCTCCGACCTGGAAGTCGTGCACGAAGATCGCCTGGGGCATTTGTGGTACATCCGGTATCCGTTTGAGGATGGCTCCGGTTTCATCACCGTGGCCACCACTCGGCCCGAGACCATGCTGGGCGATACGGCGGTGGCCGTGAATCCCGCCGACGAGCGATTCCGCTCCGTTATTGGCCGCAAACTTGATCTTGCCTCTTCTCAAGCGCGTAATTCCCGTGGTCGCGGATGATTTCGTGGACCCGCAGTTCGGCACTGGAGCGGTAAAGGTCACGCCGGCTCATGACGCGAACGACTTCGAAATCGTCGATGCGGCACAACTTGCCGCGCATCAAGGTGATCGATGAGCTGCGGAACCATGACAGAAGAGGCCGGCGCGTACCAGGGCTAACCGCTCGTGACCTGGCGCGAGAGCGAGGTCGTGCAGGATCTTAAAGCGAGCAAGGCCTGCTTGAAAAAATCGAGGATTATCCCCTGAGCGTGGGGACCTGCCAGCGGTGCAAGACGGTGCTCGAGCCGCTGCTCTCCACGCAGTGGTTCATGAAGATGCGGGAATTGGCGGAGCCCGCCATCCGCGTGGTCGAGGAAGGGCGCATCCGCATCACGCCGGAAAACTACGCGAAGGTCTATCTCGACTGGATGCGCAATATCCACGACTGGTGCATTTCGCGGCAGCTCTGGTGGGGACATCGCATTCCAGTCTGGTACTGTGATGCCTGCGGCGAAGTGATCGTCGGGCACGATGCGCCACCGGCATGCCCTAATTGCAAGGCCTCGAGCCTGCGGCCCGAAATGGATGTGCTGGACACCTGGTTCAGCTCCGCGCTATGGCCTTTCGCCACTCTCGGCTGGCCGGACGACACTCCCGACCTCCGCCGCTTCTACCCCAACGACCTCATGATCATGGGTTTCGATATCCTGTTTTTCTGGGGCGCGCGCATGATCATGATGGGCATGAAGTTCATGCGCGACGTACCCTTCCGCGAGCTTTACATTCATGCCCTGGTGCGCGACGCGGAAAAGCAGAAGATGTCCAAGACCAAGGGCAACGTAATTGACCCGCTCGAAGTAACGGAGAAATACGGCACGGACGCGGTACGCTTTGCATTGGCCATTAGCGCCGCTCCCGGCACCGACATTGCTTTCAGCGAAGAAAAGATCGAGTCTTACCGCGCCTTTGCCAACAAGATTTGGAATGCCGGGCGCTTCATCCTGATGAACCTGCAAAAGCTGCCGGAATCCTGGCACGACCAGCTTGCCGAGGCGTTGCGGCCGGTTCCGGAACTGGGTTTCAGTGCGGTCACTTCGCTCGAATCTTTGGCGCTTGCAGACCGCTGGGTCTTCTCGCGTTTGCAGGCGGTCACTCGGAAAGTGGACGAAGCCCTCGCCGATTACCGCTTCCACGAAGCGGCTTACGAGGTCTATCACTTTTTCTGGCACGAGATTTGCGACTGGTACCTGGAATGGGTCAAGCCGGAAATCACGCGCGCCTCTACGATGGAGCGAAAGTTCCTCCCGCCTGGATCAACCTGGGGCGCGTGTTCGAATCCGCGCTCCACTTGCTCCATCCCTTCATGCCGTTCATTACCGAGGAGCTATGGCGCCGGCTTCCGCGCGCCGGCCGCGAGAGTTCCATATCCTTGACGGGTTTCAACCTGGTCGGCGAGCGCGCCTCGGACCCGATCTCGGAAAAACAATTCGCGATGATCCAGGATTTGATTGTTTCCTTGCGCAACGCTAAGGCGGAAATGGGCCTGCAAAAGGTGAAGCCCAGCGCGCAGGTGGCATGCGAAGATTTGCGCTTCCTGGAACTCTTCCGCTCGCACTTGGAGACCATCCTGCGCCTTTCGGCATTCCAGGCTCTGAACTTCACTCGCGGGCGGCTGGAAGCGACGGTTGCAGGAGTGCGCGCGGGCCCGGTATTCGATCTGCGCGTTTTCCATGAAGAGCCCGTGGACCACGAGGCGGAACGGTCGCGCCTGAAAAAGGAGAAAGAGAAGCTGGAGCGGGCGCTTGTTCAGGTGAAGGCGCAACTTGAGAATCGGGAGTTTCTGGACCGGGCGCCACGGGAAGTGGTGCGGGGGGTGGAACACCGTCACTCGGAATTGAACGACCACTACCAGAAAGTGGTCGAATCTTTGGAAAGGCTTGGCTGAACCTTGGGATACCTTAGTCCTCTGACAACTGGCGATTTCTCTGAACCACTGGGCCTCTCTTCAGAAGAGTTGCGTGGCCTTGTCGAAAAGGCGCTGGCAGAAGACCTCGGCCAGGGCGACCTGACGACGCGCGTCACCCTCCCGGAGGGAATGAGAGCTTGCGGGACGTTCCGGAGCAAGCAGAACCTTGTCGTTGCCGGGCTCCCCGTTGCGGCCATGGTGTTTCAAGACCTCGATCCTTCCGTCAAGTGGAACCCCGCCCTTGAAGACGGCACGGATGTTATCGCCGGAACCTCACTGGCGAACGCCTGCGGACCCGCCGCCGCTTTGCTCGCCGGCGAACGTGTGGCCTTGAACTTTCTCCAACATTTGAGCGGGATTGCAACCTATGCGCGGCGCCTGAAAGAAGAGCTGGCGGGAACCCCGGCGGAATTCCTCGACACGCGGAAGACCACGCCGGGACTTCGCAGCCTCGAGAAGTATGCCGTCCGAGTGGGGGGTGGCCAGAACCATCGTCTGCGCCTGGACGACGGAATCTTGATCAAGAATAATCACCTGCGGCTGGTGGGCGGAATACGTGCCGCGGTGGAAAATGCCAAGCGCCATCGCCCGCCGGGATATCACATCGAGGTGGAAGTAACCAACTTCGCCCAACTGGAAGAAGCGCTTGAGTGCGGCGCCGACGGCGTGCTGCTGGATAACATGACCCCCGCAGAAGTCCGGCAGTGCGTCGAGCGGGCGGCTAGGCGCCTGCGGTTGGAAGTCTCAGGAGGAATCGACGCCACAAACATCCGTGCTTATGCCGAGACGGGTGTGGATTATATTTCGGTGGGAGCGCTGACGCATTCGGCTCCCGCCGTGGACATCAACTTTCGCATAGAGCCTGTGTAGCGCGAAGCGATTTGGAGTACGGCCCTGCCGCGGCGGGCTGCCGCTTTCCTCCGGCGAGCTTGCTCGCGCCTCACTGGACCGGGCATGGTGCTCAAGCAGACGGCCGGCAAGCTGTCCGGCGGAGCGGGAGAAAGCGGCAGCAAGCTGCCGCACTCCAGAGCGTGGGGGGAGAGTACGCACCCATGACCGCCGGAAGCACCGAACGCAAGATCGATAAGATGATCCACTTGTTGGCGAAGAACGCCACAGTGGTCATGCCGGGGCCGAAGATTGCCGCCGAAATCGGCGTAACGCGTTCTACCGTCTGGAGGTGGGTCAAGAAGTTGCGGGAGCTCGGTGTGGAGATCAAGGGCCATCCCGCAACCGGCTATCAACTTCTGAAGAATCCGGACATCCTCGTGCCCAGCTTGATCCAGGCGGAATTGGGTGAGAGTGAGATTGGGCACAACATCATTCACTCGTTCCGGACGGACTCGACAAACACCGCCGCCTTGAATCTCGCCCAACAGGGCGCGGGACACGGGACGGTGGTGGTGGCCGAGGAACAAACTGCCGGCCGCGGGCGTTTGGGCCGGACCTGGTACTCGGAAAAATCGAGCGGGATCTATGCGTCGGTCATACTGCGTCCGCCGTTCTCTCCCACAGCGGCCCCTATTCTCACGCTGATGGCGGGTGCGGCAAGCCAGCACGCCCTGAGTTCGACCACGGGACTTCGCGTGGATATCCGCTGGCCCAACGACCTGCTGGTGAATGGGAAGAAGGTTTGCGGCATCCTCACGGAAATGAATGCGGAACTGGGTATGCTGCATGCTGTGGTGCTCGGGATCGGCATCAACGTCAATAATGGCGAAATGCCCGCCGAGCTAAGGTCCACCGCCACTTCATTACGAATCGAGAGCCGAAGGACTTGGTCGCGCGTGCAGATTTTCATTGCCTTGCTGAGAGAACTGGAAAGCTACTATCACCTGCTCTTGGAGAAGGGCAATGCCGCCATCGCCGAGCGCTGGGCGGCGGCATCCACTTATGCGAACGGCAAGCGCATCCGCATCGTGACAGCCGATGCTGAATCGCTTGCCACAACCACAGGCCTCGATCCGAGCGGCGCGTTACGGGTGCGGTACGATGACGGGCGCGAGGAGGCGTTGGTGGCCGGAGAGGTTGTGGAAGTAAAGTGAGAAAGAAGCAGTCAGTCTTGAGTTGTCAGTCGTCAGTTAAGAACCTCGGCCATGCTGAGCCCTTAGCTTGTCATTCTGAGCCCGCCGTGCTTTTTGGCGGGCGAAGAATGACAGAATTCCAGACCGGAAGCTGATAACTGAAAACTGATAACTGAGAACTGAGAACTTATCTATGCTACTCGTCATTGACGTAGGAAATACGAATACGGTCCTGGGAGTTTTCGAGGGCAAGGAGCTGTGCGCTCAATGGCGGCTGAAGACTGACAAGTCGCAGACTGCTGATGAATACGGCATCCTGACCCGTAACCTCTTCACTCTGGACAGCATCCAGGTGAACCAGATCAATGCCATCATGGCCGCCAGCGTGGTGCCGACGCTCAACCCGGTGCTCGAGGAAATGGCCTGGAAATACTTTCACCTGAAGCCGCTCTTCCTGACTCCAGGGACGCGTACCGGAATGGCGATCCATTACGATAACCCGCAAGAAGTGGGCGCTGACCGCATCGCTGATAGCGTGGCTGCCTTTGAGAAGTACGGCGGCCCCTGCATCATTGTGGACTTTGGCACTGCGATAACATTCGACGTTGTCTCCGAGAAACGGCGAGTATTTAGGTGGGGCCATCGCGCCGGGCCTGGGTATATCCGCAGAAGCACTCTTCGAGCACGCCGCGAAATTGCCGCGCGTCGAGATACGCGAGCCCCAGCGGGTGATCGGGAGCAATACCGTGGCCAGCATGCAATCCGGACTCTTCTACGGAGCTGTCGGCCTGGTGGATGGCATCCTGGACCGTCTCTGCCATGTTCTCGGTAACAAGACCAGGGTAATCGCCACCGGCGGGCAGGCGTCGCTGGTGGCCGGCGCCTCAAAATACAAGCCCCCCGTCGAGCCGTCGCTCACCCTCGAGGGCTTGCGGATAATCTACGAACGCAACCGGAAGAAGTAATCAGTTGTCAGTTATCAGTTATCAGTTTTCAGTTAAAGACTCGTGTCATACCGAGCGCTGCAATGGTGACTGAGAGCTGACAGCCAATCTGAGAACTGACGACTGATGACTGACAACTATTTCAATTACTTCACCGAAATCGAAGAACGCTATCAGAAGTGCCGCGGGACGAAGACGCTCCTCTCACCTCTTGATTGGGCTCTCATCGAATCCTGGAAGGAGGCCGGCATTCCGCTCGAAGCGGTTTTGGCGGGCATCGAACGCGCTTTCGAGAAGTTCAAGGCACGCCAGCGAAAATACAGGATGGTCAACGCTTTGGCGTATTGCACGCAAGAGGTCCTGCGCGCCGCCGAGCAGGCGTGCTCCGGCCAAGTTCAGAGCGGCACACGGAAGGATTCGCCTTCTCCTTTTGCCGCGGAGGAACTTCTTCGGTTCCTGAACGGCAACGCGGAAGCCGTGGAACTCGCCTCCCGCAAAGCAAGGGAGCAAGGCCAGCAGGTTCTGGCGGACGACCTCGCCTCAACGGCAGCGACTCTTCGCGAAACTGCCTCGCAGGAGTCCGCCAAACTCCTCGCCAACCTGGAAGATTTGGAGATACGCCTGACCGCTCTTGAAGAAAAGCTGTCCGCTTCTCTCACTCGCGCATCTTCCGTCGAACTCCTGGCCGAGATCCAGGGACAGGTTGAACGCGGGCTGGCGCCTTACCGCCGCAAGATGTCCGTGCCGCAGGTTGAGTCCTTGCATCGGCAGTTTCTGAGGAGGCGGTTGCTGGAGCGTTACCAGATTCCGCGCTTGAGTTTGTTTTATATGTGATGTCATTTGAACTTTCTCCTACCAAGCTGATCTACGGCGGCGAGGCCCTGGGCCACCATGCGGGCCGGACTGTTTTGGTTCCACGTGTCTTGCCTGGCGAGTGTGTGGAGGTGGAGGAGGTTCGCACTGCCAAAGGCGTGGTCCACGCTCGCCCCCTCCGTATTCTGCAAGCTGCACCGGACCGAATGGAGCCGCCTTGCCCGTATTACGGCCGTTGCGGAGGTTGTCACTACCAACACCTCAGCCCGGAATTACAATCCGCAACCAAGAGGGAGATTCTGCGTGAGACGTTGCGCAGGCTGGGGAGGATCGACTGGAAGGGAGACATTCTGTTGAGGGCGGGGCCTTCGTGGAACTATCGGAACCAGGCGCAGTTCAAGATCGCCCGGCGAGCCGATGGCCGGGTCGAGCTGGGCTTTTTCGAGTCCCAGTCGCACCGAGTGGTTCCCGTGGACACCTGCCTTCTCCTTTCGCCGCGCCTGAATCTCGTGCTGGCGGAATTGCGGCGGCCGGAGCGGACGGAAGGGCTCGCGCACTTCCAGGAAATCGAGGTGTTCGCTGACGATCGTGATGAGGAAGTAATGATCTCCCTGCGGGGCGAAGCCGCCAGCACTGAAGGCGAACGTGTGGGGCGTGACGTTCTAGAGACAATTCCGGGGGCCGTGACTGTTGTCCTCGAATTCAACAACAGATCTCGCGTGCTCGGCAAGCCTGCGCTGAATTATTCGGTGGGCGGAATCAACTATCGCGTTAGCCCGGGGTCGTTCTTTCAGGTCTCACGCTTTCTTGCTCCTGAGCTCGTGAGTTCGGCGACGGCCGACGAGACGGGTGAACTCGCCCTGGACCTCTTCGCGGGTGTCGGTTTGTTCTCACTGCCCTTGTCCCGGCGCTTCAATCACGTTGTGGCAGCGGAAGCAGGTCTCGCTGCCGCCTCAGACCTGAGGGCCAATGCCGAAGCGAACGGTCTACGGAATCTCCGGGTCGCCGGTGAAACAACCTACGATTTCCTGCGCCGCTTTGCGCAGGCAGAGCCGGACCTGGTGGTGATGGACCCGCCGCGCTCCGGCGCCGATGCGGGGTCATTAAGACTCCTGGCCGCCTTGCGGCCGCGCAAGATTCATTACCTCTCCTGTAGCCCGCCCACCCTGGCGCGCGACCTTAACTTTCTTGTAAACCACGCGTATCGATTGGATTCAATCGAACTGTTCGACCTTTTCCCTCACACCTACCACATTGAGTCCCTCGCCAAACTTACTCGCAACAGCAGTTACGCCCAACCACTAAGGTCACCTGTTACTTTTCCGGTCTAAAGAGCCTGTGTGAAAATTCGGTTCGTTTGTCATTCCGAGGAGCCCGCCATTCTTATTGGCGGGCGACGAGGAATCTCGCATTGCGTGGAAAATACTCAGAGCGAGATTCTTCTCCCGCAGGGCGGGATCGGAATGACAAGGCGGATGGAGTTTTCACACAGACTCTAAAGCCGCACCTTCTTTCGGTCAGGGCAATTCGGCGAAGGGCAGCATGAGCGGCGGGCGGGCCATGAAGGGCAGGCGGGCGATTTCGGCGACGGCCTGCGCCACGTTCTTTCCGCGCCTCGGTTCGAGGGTCATGACGAAGGGCAGATGCTTCTTGGGCATGGCGGGTTCCTGGAGCACCGAATCGATGTTGATGCGATGGCGGGCCAGCACGGCGCAGACGCGCGCCAGGATGCCGGGGCGGTCGCGGACCACGAGCCGAAGGTAAGTGGATATGATGCTGTCCAAGGGCGGGGCAATTCTTGAAGGATGCCAGGTTTCGTAGCCCAGCGGAGTCGAGCCACCTCCGCCCTTCACAATGGCGCGAGCAATTTCAACGACGTCGGAGAGCACGGCGACACCGGTGGGTTCACCCCCTGCGCCCCGGCCAGTAAGGGTGGTGTTTCCGCCCTTGTCGCCCACCAGCAGGATTCCGTTGATCGAGCCGAGCACGTTCGCCAGTTGGCTGCTGGCCGGGATCATCATGGGCCGCACGAAGATTTCGAGGCGACCGCGATCGCGGCGGCGGGCTGCGGCGATCAGGCGGATGGTATGGTTCAACCGGCGGGCATAGGCGAAGTCCACCTGATCGATCGCGGTGATCCCTTCGGCAGGAATTTCTTCGATGCGCACGGCCTGGCCAAAACAGAGCATGGCAAGAATGGCAATCTTGTAGCGTGCGTCGTACCCTTTCACATCAAAGGTAGGATCGGGCTCGGCATAGCCTTTCTGCTGCGCTTCGGCCAGCGCTTCGGCAAAGGTGCAGCCGCGGCGCTCCATTTCCGTGAGGATGTAATTGGTAGTGCCGTTCAGGATGCCGTACACGCCGGCGAAGTGCTCGCCCGCAAGCCCTTCGCGGATGGCGTGCAGGATCGGCGTGCCTCCCGCGACGCAAGCCTCGATGCCCAGGTTCACGCCTGCGGCGCGGGCGTGCTCTGCAAGCTCCACCCCGTATTCCGCCACCAGTTGCTTGTTCGCGGTCACCAGGTGCTTGCCGGCGTCGATGGCCGCAAAGGCAATGGCGCGCGCGACGGGCAGCACTCCCACCAGTTCCACGATGACATCGATTTCAGGATCGCGCACCACTTCATGCCAGTCCGCCGTTGCTTTCACTCGCCGGCCGAGCCAGGCCACATCTTTCTTGTGAATGCCGAGCGAACAGATCGTCTTAAGTTCCAGCTTGCAGCCGAGCCGCCGCTGGATTTCACGCCGGTGCTCCGCCAGCACCTTGACGGTGCCCGTCCCGACAGTCCCCAGCCCGACCACGGCGAGTCCGACGGTTTTATGCGGCGTTCTCTCCGTGGGCTCGCGATTCGCGAACTGAATTCTTGATTGGCTCATGCACTGCTTCGATGGACAATAAATAATGGAAGTCGATGGGACATCCCCGGGAAATGCTTATGGCGTAGGCTCGTTTGCCGGCACGCTGCGCGCGATTCGGATGCCGTTCCAGGGGAACCGCTGTTGCGGACGCTCTCCATGCCGCATGGCGGGATCGAGCAAGTCAGCGGTGTCTGCGAATCCCCCGCCGCGAAGCACCCGCAAGCCGGGTGCGGTGGGCGATTCGCGCCCGTCCGTAGCATCGTAGGGATACGGCAGGTAGACGCTGGAGCACCACTCCCAGACATTGCCCTGCATGTCGAATAAGCCCAGTTTGTTGGGCTGCTTGCTGCCGACGGGGAGAGGCGCGGAGGATTGCTCCGGAGCATTGAACCACGCCACGCTCGCGAGTTCCTCGGCGGAAGACGACTTGCCGACCCGCGCGGCGAATTCCCATTCGGCTTCTGTGGGCAGCCGGAACCCGCCCCCGGCGACCCGCTCATTCAGCTTTCGCACGAATGTCTGCGCGTCCTCCCAGGACACCTGCTCGACCGGCATTCGATCCGGGTTCGCGACGTCCTTCCCTTGGTGCGCGCTGGGGTTGCTGCCCATGAGAGCCTTCCACTCCGCCTGAGTAACTTCGAACTTGCCCAGGTAGAAGGGCTCGACCCGCACCGTATGCACGGGCCTGGCGCCGGCGAATCGGTCCGACCCGATGTCCATCTCGCCGCCCGGGACGAGCACCAGGGCAATGCCGAGGCCCGCAACGCGTACTTCAACCGGCAATCCCGTATGTGTGTCCCAAGCCTTACTCACGGTCTCGAAACCAGGCAAGCCGGGCTTCAAGCGCCGCTCGCAGACCTTCAAGCGCTCTGCCGCAATCCGGTTATCCGGTTGGTCACGCAGAGCGGCCTGGAATTCGCTCCGGGCCTTCTCCCACTGCTCTGCCTTGAATAGCCGCTCGCCTTCCTCCACGTGACGATCTGCGGCCTGCCATTTCAGCGTGAGTTGCGCAAGCCGATCATCCTTGCTCGAGGGCGGTTTATTGGGATCGAGGAGGGCGTGCACGTGATGGCAGGTCTGGCAGTCAGCGGTCCGGCTTGTGTGCGGGCAGCCTGCATTGTGGCAGGTGGCGCACAAAGCGGCGATGGCTGCCCCATGCGGAATGCGGTCCGGCTTGACGTTATCTCGCTCGTCCACCACGTGCCCGCGACTGGCGCCGTGGCAGGCGACACAGTTCGTCGCCGCCTTCCGGTGGGCCGACATGCCCCACTCCACGACCGAGACCACGTGGCAACGCGCGCACACACGCCGGCTTCCTTCAACTCCTGGTCTATCTGTGACTGCGACCATGCCGAAGAGAACCCCGTCAAGAAGAGAATTGCAGCAATCACTATGCGCCCCATTGTTCCTCCAGCCATCGGTAGTGAGCGGGCAACCACGTCGTCTTAAGGAGTCCTGCAACCTGGCGCGCAGCCTCGAGCGCCGCCTGCTCCTGGCGGCTCATTTGCTGGTAGTTGACCAAGGCCTTGTAGTTGTCCTCGAGCAATCGTTCCTCGAACATACCGGTAAAGACGGAGGAAACGAAATCACGGGAATACACGAACCGCATCGCCGCCATACACAGAGTTTCATCCGGCAAGCGCCCGAGCGTTGTCGTGAGCTCGGCGACGGCCGCGGGCAAAATCTGGTTGACGCTCCTCTGCCACAACTCGAGCTGCTCGAACTCCGGTTTCGCCCCTGGGCGGGCTGACGGATCGAGCTTCATGATGGAACCCGAAGCGAGCGGTTTCATCGCAGTTAGCCCAATGCCCCGACGTTGTGCCTCGGGCAGAAACTTGCTGTAGTCTGCGCGGGCGTGAATGAAATTGTAAGGGAACAGCACGTAATCCAGCCCCTCTAGTTGCGTGAGGGCCTTGACCATGGTCGCCTCAACGTGCGTTGAGATGCCGATTGCTCGGATCTTCCCGGCCTCTTTCCCCTTTCGAAGCACATCCCACTTTTGCAACGTGTCGCCGTCGATGTCGGCGATGCCCATGCGGTACAGATCCACGTGGCCGTAAAGTCGGCAAGCCTCTTCGACTTTTCTGGGAGAGACGACGTGAGCAAGCGAGATCAGAACCTTCTCACGCCTGTCGCGCACCAAGCGGGCTGCCGGCTCCCACTGGCCCATGTCGTCGTAAACATCCAGCACGTTGACGCCGAGGTCGAAGGCGTGGGCGAGCGTGCGGTCGCGACGGGCTTGGCCCGCCGCGGTGAGCACAGTGCCAGCCGCGCCAGCGGGCACGCGGTCATCGGGGTTAGTGTGGGAACCGAACGCAAGCAGCGAGAGGTAGAGATCCGTTTGGCCCAGGCGGCGGTATACCATACCCCCGCGCTGGAACGCGGTCGCGGCAGCCAGACCTGCCGTGCGCGCCATCCCCATACGTGCCGCCACGAGCGATGCAGAGCATTTGCAGAGAAAGTCACGCCGGGTCAAGCGAGGTTCCATATGCAACACCTCCTCAGAGCTTCCATGGTAACTTAACTTAGACATGGAGTAATGGTCAAGCACATGATCCGCATCCGCAGACCACCGGCGTAAAACGGTTATTTGATGGCTATTCTGATAGCGGCGAGGCCGTCGTAGTCGCTCGTGAGGTAAGACAAGATTACTGACCTGGGGTACAGCACCCCTCCCTAACGACCGTGTTAAGAGTGGTTTCTATAACACTCCTTCTCTCGATCTGTTGTTCCGGACATACACGTTGTCGATTATCGGCTCAGACTCACAATCCACCGCTATAACTGTAACTGGGTGGTCCGGTGCGTTCTGCGGGAGTCCGGTGAACCTCACCGAGATGTCGTCCTGCACGAAATCCACCTTCTTCCCTGAGGCGAACAAGCGCGCCGACTTGACCTTCGTGCGAAGTCCGCCGATGGCCACCACCGTGGGCGGCTTGTAGTACTCGAGCGCCTTGGTTCCCACCGTTTGCGCGGGCCAGAAATGGACATGAATGTAAAGCGTGTTCCCCTTGCGCGTGTAGCCTGCGAATGTGTGCCAACCTGCTTTGCAGGGCTCCGCTTCGTAAATGGTTGGCCCATTCTTGCTCATCCATTTACCGACGTCAGTAAGGACGCTGACTGACGGCTCAGGCACAGAGCCGTCTCCCCTTGGCCCGATATCCAGCAGGTAGTTGCCCCCGCCGTTTGCGCAGGTAACTAAGTTCCGGACGATCGTCTTGGGGCTTTTCCAGTTGTCGTCAGCCTCGGCGTAACCCCAGCTATCATTCATGGTCATGCAGGATTCCCACGCGCGCCCGGTCTGTTCAGCGCGAATCTCCTGCTCAGGAGTCGAGAAGTCTCCGCGGAGACCGTTCCGGTTGTTGACGATGATGTCAGGCTGAAGTTTGAACACCATCTCATTCATCTTCTTGGACTCCCACTGTTCAGGGGTCAGCGGCCAATCCACGTCGTACCAGAGGACATCGATCTTGCCGTAATTGGTCATCAGCTCACGGACCAAACCGTGGGTGTACTCGACAAAGCGTTGTCGCGCCGCCTCGTCGGTGGCGCAGCGAGCGCCGTCCGGATGGTGCCAATCCATCAGCGAATAATAGAAGCCCACGCGCAGTCCCTCAGCCCGGCAGGCTTCTACATATTCCGCTACCAAGTCGCGACCCGGCCCCTGTCTTGTGGCGCAATAGTTGGTCAGCTTCGAATCCCAAAGGCAGAAACCTTCATGGTGCTTGTTTATTAAGACCATATACTTCTGGCCGGCTTGCTTGGCAAGCTTGGCCCAGGCTCGCGCCGCATTCGGCTGCGGCTTGAAAACCTTGGCCAGCCCTTCGTATTGGGGCACCGGAATCCCTTCCATCTCCATCGCCCACTCGTGATGGCCAATAAGACTATAGAGGCCCCAGCAGATCATCATGCCGAACTTGGCTTCATGCCACCATTTCATCCGGCGCGCGCGGTCTGCCAGGACCTCGGGAGGTTCCTCCTCAGCCTGGCCGGATTTCGTGGCGGGCGTTCTTGCCTTTTCGCAATTGGTATTGAAGCCGGACGCCGCAAGGGCAGCTCCAGCTCCGAAAAGAAAAAGCGAATCTCGTCTCGAAATCTTGTCTTTTGACATGGTCGACCCTCCGGTTATATGTGCCCACTCTCGTCCGAAAAACGCGCTAAGATCGCCTCTCGCGACTGTCGCAAGGTTGACGAATCTGTCGCCACCTGCGGCAACTTCTTATTCGCGGGCTCAAATTGCACAAGCCTCCGGCTCGCCAATGTGCGTGGAAATGCTCCAGCGTAATTCCTCTCCCGGGGTAAGAGGGCAAGGGGGTGGTTGGCCTACCAGTTGGTCCCGTGCCCACCACCCCCTGACCCTTCCTCAGCCAAGGAAAGGAGCTATTTCATGGCCGAGAGGAGAGTACCGACGATGCTGCTGTGCGACCACACAATGTGGGGAAGCACAAGCAGACGGTTACCCGCAAAGACGATCAACGCATGCTCCCCGCGGCCCCCCAATTATCGATTGCGGGAAAGCGGTTCGTTATAACCCCACTCCAGCTCTTGGTCTCTCCCTCCGGACATACTCGCTGTCGATTACCGGCTCAGATTCACATTCCGCTTCGATGACTGTGACAGGCTGGTCCGGCGCGTCGTGCGGCAGTCCGGTGAACCTTACCGAGATGTCGTCCTGCGCGAAATCCACCTTTTTCCCTGAGGCGAACAAGCGCGCCGACTTGACCTTCGTGCGCAGTCCGCCGATGGCCACCACTGTGGGCGGCTTGTAGTACTCGAGCGCCTTGGTTCCCACCGTTTGCGCGGGCCAGAAATGGACATGAATGTAAAGCGTGTTCCCCTTGCGCGTGTAACCTGCAAACGTGTGCCAGCTCAATTTGCCGGGTTCCGCCTCGTAGATGGTCGGCCCATTCTTGCTCATCCACTTACCAACCTCGGTAAGAACCTTGACTGAAGGCTCAGGGACCGAGCCGTCCGGCTTCGGGCCGATATTCAGCAGGTAGTTGCCCCCGCCGTTTGCGCAGGTAACTAAGTTCCGGACGATCGTCTTGGGGCTTTTCCAGTTGTCGTCAGCCTCGGCGTAACCCCAGCTATCATTCATGGTCATGCAGGATTCCCACGCGCGCCCGGTCTGTTCAGCGCGAATCTCCTGCTCAGGAGTCGAGAAGTCTCCGCGGAGACCGTTCCGGTTGTTGACGATGATGTCAGGCTGAAGTTTGAACACCATCTCATTCATCTTCTTGGACTCCCACTGTTCAGGGGTCAGCGGCCAATCCACGTCGTACCAGAGGACATCGATCTTGCCGTAATTGGTCATCAGCTCACGGACCAAACCGTGGGTGTACTCGACAAAGCGTTGCCGCGCCGCCTCGTCGGTGGCGCAGTGAGCGCCGTCCGGATGGTGCCAATCCATCAGCGAGTAATAGAACCCTACACGAAGTCCCTCGGCCCGGGCGGCTTCCACGTATTCCGCAACCAGGTCGCGACCCGGTCCCTGTTTCGCCGCGCAATAGTTGGTCAGTTTTGTGTCCCAATTGCAGAAGCCCTCATGGTGCTTTGTTGTCATCACCATGTACTTTTGGCCTGCTTGCTTGGCCAACTTGGCCCAAGCCCGGGCAGCATGGGGCTGCGGCTTGAAAATCTTGGCCAATTCCTGGTACTGGAGGACAGGGATTCCCTCCATCTCCATGGCCCATTCATGATGACCAATCACGGCGTAAAGGCCCCAGTGAATGAACATGCCGAACTTGGCTTCATGCCACCATTTCATCCGGCGCGCGCGGTCTGCCAGGACCTCGGGAGGTTCCTCCTCAGCCTGGCCGGATTTCGTGGCGGGCGTTCTCGCCTTTTCGCAACTGGTACTGAAGCCGGACGCCGCAAGGGCAGCTCCAGTTCCGAAAAGAAAAAGCGAATCTCGTCTCGAGATTTTGTTTCTTAACATGGTCAACCCTCCATTCATTGAAAGATATGCGCATTTTCATCGGAGATGGCCCCAAAGATTACTTCGCAATCCGTGCAGTGTCAACGATTTGTAGACGCGGACTAAAATCAAGGCTGTCCAAATTACGTTCACTTCGGTTGGCGATGACCTCCGGCTCCGCCCTGCGCTGTAGGGGAAGGCCTCTGTCATTCCGAGCGCAGCGAGGAATCTCGCTCTGGTCCCTTCTTGGAACCGACTACCTTAGTTTAGTTTGAACGCCGATTCACTCCGGCCTACAGCCCAAATTGGGACACTACCCCCCCGATCCGTCGATTAGTTTTCGACCGGACTCTGCAACTGCATCGTAGGATGTTGCGGACAAAGGCGGTGCGCAGGTTTGGAGGGCACGGGTTTCGGCGTGCATTTCTCACCCTCTGGGTGCCGAATTCCGTTATTATCCCGGCATGCGCAAACCGCCCAGACGTTCCCCGACCGAATCGCCGTTGCGGTTCGAGGTTGACCCTGAACCCTTGCCGGAGATGCTCACCGCGTTGGGAGGGATACCGCTGGTGGTGCAAGCCTTCCGCTCCCTGGGGTTGCCGGAGAGCGTGCGGGAGCGGGTGCGAGTGAAAGAGCGGCAGCGCGGTTACGACGAAGCGACTTTGGTGGAGAGCTTCGTGATTCTGAACGCGGCGGGGGGCGAATGCGTGGATGATTTTGAGCGGCTGCGGCAAGACCCCGGGTTGGCGGACATGATCGGACACGAGTTGCCGTCGCCCAGCGCCGCGCTGCAGTTTTTGTACGCCTTTCACCAGGAGGAGAAGATCAGCGAAGCCGAGCAACGACGCCTGCCGGGGGAGATCGCCTACATTCCGGAAGAAACGGTGCCGTTGGCGGGATTGGGGCAAGTCAACTGCGATCTGGTGCAGCGCTTCGGGGAGCGTCGTCCCGAACAGCGCATCGCCACGGTGGACCAGGACGCCACGATTATCGAGAGCCGCAAGCAGGAAGCGAAGGCGACCTACGAAGGGGAGCGCGGCTATCAGCCCATGCTGGCGGTGTGGGCGGAGACCGGTCTGGTGCTGGCGGACCAGTTTCGAGACGGCAACGTGCCGGCGCAGATGCAGCCTCTGGCAGTGGCGCAAGGGGCTTTTACCGCCCTGCCCGGGACGGTGAGCGAGTACTACTTCCGGGGTGATTCGGCCTGTCACGAAAGTGGCTTGGTGAATTGGCTGCGCAACGAGCAACGACCGGGCGGGCCGCCAGGGCGGATCGGTTTTGCCATCAGTGCACGCCTGACGGAGGCTTTGCATGCGGCGATTGAGGCGGTGCCGGAAGGCGCGTGGGAACCCTACGGCAAGCCTCATCCGGAAGAGATCCGGGAGTGCGCGGAGGTCGCGTTCGTGCCCAGTGAGAAGACCGAGAAGAAGGATATAGAACCTCTGCGCTATGTGGCCATTCGGATTCGCAAGAAGCAGGGAGAACTGTTCGAGGACGGCAGTCGGGTGCGCCACTTTGCGGTGCTGTCGAACCTGTGGGAGTGGAAGGCGGCACGGCTGATCGAGTGGCATCGGGAGAAAGCGGGCACGGTGGAAATGGTGCATGACGTTCTCAAGAATGACTTGGGGGCGGGGGTGCTGCCCTCGAAATATTTCGGAGCGAATGCGGCTTGGCTGCGCTTGGTGGTGATAACGCATAACGTACTCACCGCTCTGAAGTGGATCGCGCTGCCGGCGGAGTTGCTCACGGCGCGCCCCAAGCGCTTGCGCTTTTTGATCTTCAACACGCCGGGACGACTGGTGCGTCACGCCCGGCGCTTGCTGCTGCGGTTGGCGGCGGTAGCCGAAGGGATTGCCGCCTACCGGGAAGGGTTGCGGTTGTTGGCAGCAGTGAGCTGAGACGTATGCCAAAATGGCCGAGTTATCAAAGGATTTGCAAGGCACTTTCTCAAAACCTTCTCCGCGTGTCTTGCTTTGGCGCGGAATAGGCACCATAAGGAGTATTCCAGTGAGCCGAGCACCGTGACCAACCCACCGAAGCGCCGTGGAGATGCGTCACCTTAACCCACGGCCCCGCTAAACAACGCCAACTGCCATCAAGTGAATCACTCTGCGTCGTTATCAACGGATTGGGGTACCCAATCTGGCATTTCGCGGAATGAGTAACTAAGGTAAACTCTGCTGACCGGAATCAAGAGCGTTATCAGGAGGGATACTTGGATGCCTACTAAAAAGGAAGTCATAGTGGGAATCGACATGGGAGGGACACGATTGCGCGCCTTGGTGGTGAATGCAGGAAACAAAATTCTCGGCATGCAGAGAGCGCCAACCAACCCCAGACAGAAGCCGGAGCGTCTGATCGCGGACCTTGCTGTTCTGGTGGAGGCCGCTGTGCAGTCGGCGGGTCTGAAGCCGCGTGACCTGCGCGCCGTGAGCATTGGGGTGCCGGGAGCGGTGGATGTCGCGGGCGGTATCGTCCAGCACGCGCCGAACCTAAGCTGGAAAGGGGTTGCGCTGGGACCCAAGCTGAAGGCGCTGCTTAACGTTCCGGTGTTTGTAGAAAACGACGTCAACGTTGGCGTGATGGGGGAATACGCCCTGGGCTCCGGCCGCGGAGCGCAAGAGTTGGTGGGGATTTTCGTAGGGACGGGAATTGGTGGAGGCATCGTCATGGGAGGACGACTATACCTGGGCGCTCGCGGCGCTGCCGGAGAGGTCGGCCACATCGTCGTGGAGATCAACGGGCCGCGCTGTGGCTGCGGCAAACGCGGTTGCGCAGAAGCCTTGGCCAGCCGCACCGCGATGGAGCGCGACGTGCGTGCTGCTATACGGAGAGGAGAAAAGAGCATCGTCCTGAAGCTCATGAAGGAACGGGGCAGGGAGCGCATGACCAGCAGCATTATTGAGAGAGCCCTAAAAGCGCGTGATCCGGTCATGGAAAAAGTGATGAAGCGCGCGCAGTTTTGCCTTGGTATTCTGGTGGCGAACGTCGTCAATATGCTCGATCCTGAATTCGTGATTATTGGGGGAGGCATCGCCGGACGGCTCGGCAAGGATTACGTGACGCCGGTCAGGGAAACAGCTTATCAGTATTTTCTTCGCCGCCACGATGCCCGGCGTGTGAAGATTGTTCCTGGGGTACTCGGTGACGACGCGGGACCGTTGGGAGCGGTGATTCTAGCCAGACAACGGCTGGGGATCAAGCGGTAAGCGGACCACTCCACCGGCGGTTAAGAACGTTGGTACTTGAACCCGTCTGACAGGGAAGGAGCAGTTCAGGGAGATGGAGCCCAGAGACTACGGCCGGATAGCGATCCTGATCGTCCTCGGTGTCGTGCTGTATTACGTCTTCCGCATCCTGGAGCCCTTCCTGCCGGCTCTTGCCTGGGCTGGCATTCTGGCTACGATTTTCCACCCAGTGTTTTCGGCCGTCTCGCGGCGGCTGCGCCACCCCCGCTTGGCGAGCGCTCTTTCGTGCCTATTGCTCACCGTGGTCATCGTGCTGCCAGCTATGTGTCTTCTATTCATGCTGGCTGAACAGTCTGTGGGCGCTTACAGGATGCTTGAGGCGCGTGTGGCGCCCGGCGGTCCTGGGTATTTTGAAGCCGTCCGGAAAGCATCCTCTTACCAGGGGTTCCTTGCAAAGACCAAGGGGCTCGGGTTACCCGAACCTGACCTCGGCGCGTTAGCAGCGAAGGCAGTCCACACCGTGAGCGAGTTTCTTGTCAGCAGAAGCGCATCCATTTTTTCGGGTATTACTCACTTCGTGGTCAACTTCTTTGTGATGCTTTTCGCTCTTTATTATCTGCTTCTGAAAGGCCCAAACATACTGCACGAGTTCAAGCAGTTAAGCCCTCTACGCCCTGAGTACCAAGAGAAGATCATTGAGAAATTCCGTGCTATCGCTCTCGCGACGTTCGGTGGGAGCCTCGCCACAGCGTTGATTCTGGGCACGGCGGGGGGACTGGTTTTCCTCTTCTTCGGCTTGCCATCTCCCTTGCTCTGGGGCGCCGTCATGGCTTTTCTATCGTTAGTCCCGGCGGTCGGGACGGCTCTGGTCTGGGTGCCGCTGGTGGTCTATTACGTGCTGACGGGGGCGGTGTGGAGGGGAATCATCCTGCTGGTTGTTTTCGTCGTTGTGGTGGGGACAGTCGATAACGTTGTTAAGCCCGTCTTCATCAGGCGTGGGGCGGAAATTGACACCCTCTGGGTTTTCCTGAGTGTACTTGGGGGCATCGGGGTTTTCGGTTTCCTGGGTTTGTTCCTGGGGCCTTTCCTCGTCACCATCCTTTTCGTGCTGGTCGAGATTTACAAAGTTGAATTCCGCGATGAACTGGGGGGAAATATAGCTTCCTAGTGTGTCCCGGCTAATTCTTTAGAACAACCACCCCCTACCCCCTCCTCTCCGAGGAGGGGGCCTGGAGTTTCTACATTTAGGTCTGTCTCAATATATTTTTCTTGACAGACCGACCTTGATTCTTGTATCCTCCTCCTGAGTTCAAACTCAGGAGTTGACCATGCCGGAAGACCTCAAAGATTCTGTCCTTTCCATATTTGAAGCCTCTCTCGATGCCCAACTGCGCGCCGTTCGTCGTCTCCGCCGAGGGTCGGAGGAACCGGCTTCGGCGCCCCGCCGTGCAGGTCTGTCCCAGGTGGACATGGCCTATGACATACTCAAAAGAGCCCGCTCTCCCCTGCACGTTTCCGAACTCTTGGCCCGCATCCAGGTCACCTTTCACCGCCGCGTCGATCGCGAAAGCTTGGTCTCTTCCCTCACCAAGAAGGTCGCCCGCGGCGATCGCTTCCTGCGCACCGGTAAGAACACCTTCGCCGTGCGCCCGGAGGCCTCATGACGCTCTTGGCTTCCTGGTCGGAGATCGTGGCGGACTGGGACGCCTGTTTCCCCCAGGCCCGCACCCTGCGCCGCGCCGTGCGCCAAGCGCTCGGTTCGTTGGTGTGCTTGGGCCGACGCTGTTTGTCGCGCATCATCTGGACGCACGGGGGCCAGCAGCGCAGTTGGTCGAGCGAGTATTTTCTCCACGCACGTTGCCGGTGGAACCCCCAAGCCCTGTTTGCCACCGTGCTCCGCCGTGCCCGCGCCTATTGTCCCGGCCGCCTGGTGGGGATGGCGGTCGACGATACTCGCCTGCGCAAGACAGGCCGCGCCATTCCCCAGGCGTTTTATCAGCGCGATCCCCTCTCTCCCCTCTTCCATCTGAACCTGATGCGCGGCTTGCGCTTTCTGCAAGCTTCCTTGCTCGTCCCCTTGCATCGACGGGGCAATGCCAGTTGCCGGGCTCTGCCCATTCGCTTTGCCGAGGCCGCACCCCTGAAGAAGCCTTCCCGAAAGGCCAGCGCGGAAGCCCGGCAGGAGTATAAAAGGTTGAGCAAGCTTCATAACCTCTCGCAACGTTTTGTCCAAAGCCTCACCCCCCTGCGCCAAGCTCTGGACGAAGCCGGCGGCCTCCGGCAAATCCTGGTGCTGGCCCTGGACGGCAGCTTTTGTAACCGTACTTGCTTCCGCGCCCCGCGCCAGCGCACCGAATTGATCGCCCGGGCACGTAAGGATGCGCGCCTCTGTTTCCTCGCTCCTCAGCCTTCCCGCCGCTTTTACGCTCCCTGCACCTTCACCCCAGAACTGGTGCGCCAGGATGAGTCCCAAGCTTGGAAGCAGACCAAGCTCTTCTACGGGGGCAAGCGCCGCAAGATCCGCTACAAAGAGGTACTGCACGTCTACTGGCGCCGAGGTGCCGGTCGCATCCCGCTCCGCCTCTTCATCGTGGCTCCCACCCCCTATCGCAAACGGAAAAGCAGCAAACTCTACTACCGGCAACCGGCCTACCTGCTCACCACCGATCTGAAGCACTCCGCTCGCTCCCTGCTGCAAATCTACTTCGACCGCTGGCAGATCGAAGTCAACCACCGCGAGGAGAAGGACACCCTGGGCGTCGGACAAGCCCAGTTATGGAACCTGCACGCGGTGCCCAAGCAGCCCGCCTTGGTGGTGGCCGCCTACAGCGCCCTGCTGCTGGCCGCACTGCAAACCTTCGGCATCGAACGCGGTGCCGCCTATCAACCCTTGCCCAAATGGCGACGCAAGTCCCACCGGCCCTCTTGCCTCGACCTGGTGACGCTGCTGCGCAAGGAAATGGTGGAGCATCCGGAGTTGATCCAGCCCCTGGGCTTTCAGCTCACCGATCGCACCATGACGCAGGCCGCTGCCGCGTGAAAAATGTAGAAAC
>CAVXWN010000011.1:0-23584 GCA_963765485.1 uncultured Acidobacteriota bacterium
CGGAATGTTGACAGGTAGTGGTGCGCGGGGGGCAGAAGCAGCGCGGGTGGGGGAGTTTAGGTCGGTCGCAGTGAGGAGGGGTGTATTTTCAAGAGCACTTCGCCGAGGGCCCCGAGGGGCGGAGGCAGAGCTGAATTGTCGTGGGGCCATGCGGGAGGGGGGAAACCGTTAGCTGGTGTCGTTAGGGACGGGGCGCGACAAGCTGAGCCAGAGGAGTTGCCAGAGGGCAATGGCAGGAAGGACGGGATGGGTACCGCGGTGGAGGTAACGAATTCGGTAGAGCCGTTCGATGGTCAAGGCCAAGCAGATCGGCAGCCAGACCACCAGCAGGCTGTGGCACTCATGGTGGCAGATGTGTTCGAAGCCATAGCGGTTCTTGGCGTCGTTGAAACCTTGATTCTCGATCTCCCGGCGGCTCTTGGCCATGCGGAAGATGGCCCGGCTGCTGACCCAGCGGCGAGGGAAGTCGGTGAGCCAGTACGCCTCGTACACCTTGCCGTTGGGCTTGTGCTGGCGATAACGAACCACCCGCACCGTTTCCCAGCGCAGCGTTTCCCAAGGGTCGAAGTCATCGGCGTCCCAGATTTCCACCCGGTCTTCACCCCAGTGGAACACTTGGTGGGGAGCTTGGTGGCGAAATCTTTTCTGGGCAGCCGCAAACAATTCGGGGAGATTGTTCTTGAGGCGGGCGACCACGGAGAGTCCCAAATCCCCGACATCATGCAGAAAAGGGGCGGTGGCGTAGTCCCCATCGACGACCACATAATCGGCAAACCGGCGGCCCAGGTTGCGCGCGGCACGGCGGAGAAGCCGCCGTCCGGCGTTATACTCGCTGTCCCCAGGACCGTAGGGTTCCACATCCACGGGCAAGGTTAGGCCAGTTCCCACCACACTGATCATGACCAACTTATGATGGTAGCTGAGGATCTCCCTTTTCTGATTGCGCACGGGACGGCACCAATCGCAGCCCTTTTGCTCCGATCCTCCGGCGCCGGTTCCATCCAGCGCCAATCCGATGAAGCGGCAGTCGTCAAACGCTTTGTGGCGCTTGGCCTGATGAAGGGCGGTGACCGCCGCTTGACGGGTGACGCCGGGGTTGAGCCGTTCGGTGAAGTAGCTGAGTGCGTCGTTGCCGAAGCTGCGGGAAACGTCCAGGGCACGTGTCCGCGAGCCGACCAGGGCTTCAATGGCCGCGAAGGCCACGCGACGCAGTAACGCCCCGATCAATAAAGCCCATAACAGTGCCGTCGCCGGAATGCGCCCCTGCTTTCGGCCATCGCCGGGAGATTGCAAGTAAGATTTCAGACGCAGACACTTCTCAGCGTACCTCTTGAGGTGACGTGGTGACGGCTCCTTCACCGATACCTTTGCTTCCGCCACAGCGCCAGCAGTTGGGCGTTGGCGGCGAAGACCTCGGCCACGGCCTCTTTAAACTCGCGACCCGCCTCCACCAAGCGTTGAACTTCCTCCACCCACTCCTTGGGGATGTACTCCACCCGCTTCTTGCCCCCGGCCATGAAGGTGAGAGACCAAACGGGGTGCCCCACCTTGTCCTTGGCGCAATGGCAAGTGGGCTGGCCACAGCGGCGGTGAGTGAGCGCAAGGGAGCCGGGGAGCAGGTCGGGCGGAATGGGGAAACGGCGGAGGAGTTCGAACTTGCGCTGGCGGAGTCGTGCGGCTTGAGGACCCTTGGGTGCGATTTGCATATGCATGTACTAATACATGCAGTAGATGAAAGTCAAGCCCTTTTTTCAGGAATGCGAAAATAGGAGGACTTCAGGAGGGTGGGGACTATCACTCCAGGAGGTGCGCGGTTGTTAGCTCTCCGCGGGAAGGACTATTTGCCGTTTCCGAAGCTGCTGGGGGTACTGGCGCCATTGGGGGGAAGTTGATTTCTCCTGCGGGCCTGTGAAGGCAGTCATTCCCGCGAAAGCGGGGAATGACTGCGCTCCAAATTACACCGGTACCTGCCGCTGAGCGACTGTGTGGCGTATGTTATATTCACGTGTTGGTTCAACAGACTTCACAAACCGTTTGGCGTGGCGGACTGGCGTGGATTGAGCACCCACTTATCCGCCGTTATTCCTGGATGGTCCACGCCTTCAGTGCCCGTCTTGGTGGTGTGAGCCGCGATCCGACTGCAGGGCTGAACCTCGGATTCACCAAGAGCGAGCCGCACGGGAGGGTGCAGGAGAATCGGAGACTTTTCTTCCAGAAGCTCGGCGCGGAACACTTCACGCTGGCTTCGCTCCGGCAAGTGCATTCCACCAATGTCTATCAAGTTCTTCGTGCAGCGCCCGGCAAGCTCGAGTACCGCTTCTGCGGGAATCGAATGCCTGAACAGCTTGGTGAGACGCCACCCACGGGCGATGCGCTGTTGACCGATGAGGCCGGCATCCTGCTGTCGGTGAGAACCGCAGATTGCCTGCCTGTGCTGCTGGTGGATCCGAAGCGTCGAGCCGTAGCGGCGGTACATAGCGGGTGGCGTGGCGCGCTGGCGCGCATCGTCGAAAAGGCGGTGGGGGAGATGCGCCGAGTGTATGGTTCTAAGCCTCAGAATGTTCTTGCCGTTCTCGGCCCTTCCATTCGCGCGTGTTGTTATGAAGTCGGGGAGGAGGTGGTGGAGGCTTTTCAGGGGCGCTTTGCAAACGCGGATCGATTCTTTCGCAAAGTCCCGCAAACCGCGGCGTCGCAAAGAGAACGTGATCCGCTCTCCTTCCTGAATATACAGCCGCCCGGCCACGACTCCGCGTGCTCGCCTTCTATTCATCTTGACCTCGCGGCCGTTGCCCGGGATCAGCTCCTGGCAGCAGGGCTTCGACCTCGCAATGTCGCAGCAGTGGAATGCTGTACGGCTTGCCGCACGGACCTTTTTTATTCCTATCGCAAAGAGGGTAGCCTCACCGGGCGCATGATGGCGGTCATCGGAATCCGTCCTGAGCATGTATAGCAGAATGACGTATTCCTTCCAGGCTGAGTTGACCGCAGGCGGCGCGAATATCCTGTCCCCGTGAAATACGAATGTAGGCTGGGATGCTTCGTTCCGTCAGAAGTCGCTGAAAGGCCAGGAGTCTTTCGAGAGGCGAGGGGCGGTAAGGGAGCTCGGAACCCGGATTGTAAGGAATAAGGTTGACCTTGGCGCGCATTCCTCGCAACAAATCCGCCACGCGCACGGCATCGGCATCCGCATCGTTAAAGCCGCCCAAAAGGACGTACTCGAAGGTGAGCAGCTCTCGCGGGCGCAACGGATATTCTCGGCAGGCGCGCATGAGGTCGCTGAGTGGGTATTTCCGGTTAATAGGCATCAGCTCGGTTCGTTGCGGCTCGCTCGAAGCGTTGAGCGAGATGGCGAGCTTCGGACGCATGGGGTCACGGGCAAGGTCGCGCATCCGTGGGACGATGCCCGAAGTGGAAATCGTAATGCGACGAAGCGGAATGCTAAGACCCTGAGGGTCCGCGAAAATCCTGATGGCTTTCATCACTTGGGCAAGGTTAAGAAGCGGCTCGCCCATTCCCATGAAGACCAGATTCAGCCTTGAATCTGGGGGGATCCGGCGGGCTTCTGCCACCGCGAGTACCTGTCCGAGAATCTCACCCGCCGAAAGGTTACGCTCGAGTCCCAAAAGCGCAGTGAAGCAAAACCGGCAGTCCACAGCGCAGCCCGCTTGGCTCGAAAGGCAGAGCGTGGTTCTCTCTTCCTCGGGCATATAGACCGTCTCGATTGAGGTCTTCTGCTGAAGCCGCAGCAGGTAGCGGGCGGAGCCATCCTGTGATGTGAACTCTCCCTGGATTTCGGGATAGGCAATTTCATAATGAGCTGCAAGGTCTGCTCTGAACTTCGTGTCGAGGTCCGTCAAGGCGGCAAGATTCCTTTCCCGACGGCGGTAAAGCGCATGAAACAGTTGGCGTCCACGATAAGGCGCCTTCCCCAGCGATTGCGCAACGCCTTCCAGTTCCTGGCGATCAAGCCCAACAAGGTTATTGCGTGAAATCCCGGCGTTCATAGAATGCCCTGTTCTTAGGTCATGCTATCATGCCGGCCAGAGCGCCTCAAGCAACTGCTTCGAAAACGTTAGGATAATAGCAATTAGCGCCAGGCGTAGCCGCCCCCGGGGGCGGTCAGGGTCGCCTTAGAGTCCCCGAAAGGTAGGATCCAAGCGGCTCTGCCGCCGGCGTGCGGAAAGGCTTCGCCTTTCCGTGGGGTTTCCAGGCCCTCCTCCGCATGGCGGGAAGGCTGAGCCTTCCCGCCGAGTGGTCAAGGAGGGGGGACATGGCTGGAAAGCCAGAGGCTTTCCGCCAGCAGGCGCAGAGCCGCCCCAAGGGCGGCGAAGGGGGTTGACAAATCCCGCCAGAAGTAAATAATCCGTCCAGACGCATTTTGAAACAGGGAGCTTGATGAGCCCACGAAGGGCCAATCCGGAACTGGCTGATCGTCGCCGCGAAGCTCTCAAGAGGGCAGGGTACGCTGAAGTCCTGGAGCGCGGGATCGAGGCTACAACGCTGGATTCCGTAGTGGCCAGGGCGGATTCAAGCAAGGGGGGGGCTCTCTATTATTTCCCGACTAAAGAAGACCTCCTCTTCGGCGTCCTGGAGTGGCTGCTTCGCCAGTTGGATCGCAGCTTGGACGAGGTCGTCCATACTCAGGAACCCGCGCGCACTCGGCTCGGCGCCGAACTGGAAGTTCTGTTTCACAGCGCGGAGGTCAATCGCAAGCTTTATTTGGTCTTCTTCGATTTTGTCAGCCGCGGGGCACGCTCCGAACGTTTTCGTAAGCTCTTTTCAGGATTCTTCGAGAAGTGCCAGCACAGAGATGCGAAAATCGTGGAAGACGGAATCAGAGAGCAGCAATTCCGCCGGGTCAACCCAGTCGATGCAGCTTCCACGATTCGCGCCCTGGTTGACGGCTACTGTCTCCAGTGGTTAATGGATCCTGAGAACGTATCCGTAGAAGTCTACCGCGATCGCTGCCGCACGGTGCTTGGCGCGTATCTTTTGCGCTGATCGAGCGCGTCGGCGCCCCGTTGGTTCTGTTCCCCCTCCATATAGGTGCTGATGACATCGTAGAGGCTGCGGCCCCCCGGGTGTCCGCCGAGGGCGGCACACCTGTCGTCGCGGAACGAGAGTCGGCGAAGGCTATTTCTTAAATGTCAACTGGTGGGGTGACACCTCCCAACCCTCGGAAGCGCACTTGCTGTGGCAGGATGTAGAGGTGCCGCTGGCCATCACTCGCGGGAAGATCCACATCGTGACGGTGGCGGGAGATTGGGGCATCTGGACTCAGGATATCGACACGGACGTGAGTGGCTTGCATCCTGAACTTCGGGGGGCGGGGGGACATCCGTTGCGAACTGCAGAACTTAGCCGTTGGCGCGTTCGAGGTACTTCCCCTCGGAGGTGTCCACGCGGATGAGTTCGCCTTCGTTGATAAACGGCGGGACCTGCACGATAAGGCCGGTTTCAAGCTTGGCTGCTTTCATGACGTTGGTGGCGGAAGCCCCTTTGATTCCAGGCTCGGTCTCCACGACTTTCAGGTCGACGGTTGCCGGCAGTTCGATATCTACAGGTCTTCCCTCGAACAACTGCACCTTAATGACCACGTCCGGAACCAGGTAGGACGCCCGGTCCTCGATAACCGATTTGTGCAATCCGATCTGTTCGTAGTTCTGCGTATTCATGAAGAAAAAAGAATCGCCGTCGGAATAAAGGTATTGCATGTCGATTTCGTCGAGGTTGGCTTTCTCTACTGTGTCCTCAGACCGGAAGCGGTGATCGATGAGCGCGCCGGTGCGCAGGTTGCGCATGCGGGCCTGGACGAAAGCGCGAAGGTTACCCGGCGTGCGGTGCTCAGCCTTGTGTATCGTGAAGAGTTCGCCGTTGTGTCGAATGACCATACCTGGCCGCATATCATTGGCATTCATGAAAGTATCCTTCAAATAAAATGGGATGGGCCTTACACCAGGGGGGAAACAGACGCAGTCCGGTCCCGCAGTGCCCCAGAACGTAATTCTTGCATTTTCTTCCTACTCCGTCAACCCGACGTCTGCGAATCGGCTTGAGCCTCGTGGTGCAACCGAAGACGCATGGTCTTTAGGACGGCGCAAGGCGTGAGCGGGTCACAGCGTTAATCGCCTACCGGTCGGGATGAGAAGGGTGGTTTGGGGATCTCCTTCATTGGCCGTTTCAGTGTGACGTCGTCAAAAAGCAGGGATGGCACAACGAAGGAGACCAGGGGCGCCGCGGCTTCCGCCGGCGAGCCGCCGGCGAAGATGGAGAACATCGAGTTCCTCATGCTGAGGAAGGGCGTGCTGTAAACCAGCGAGTCTCGCGGATGCCGCCACGACATCCTTGAACGAGGCGGCAGTTACGCCGTCGATGGCCACGTTTCGCACCAGCTCCTCGTGCCCGTCTGGAAAGACCTTGTAGGCAACGAGCGCGAGCCGGGTGGGGCCCTCGCCGCCCTGCCCGGGCATTATGCTACTCATCAGGGACATCATCATGTCCTGGGCTTCGCCTGCCATAGGATTGGCCAAACGCTCGACGACAATCCCGAAAGGTTTTCCGCGCTGCTGCACGACGCTGAGTAGCTTCGCCTTTATCGCCTCCTCAGGAAGCCCCTGGTTCACGGTCACCAGTAGGTTGGTCGGGGCAACGGTTCCGCCGTGGCGGCTCCCCGTGCTTTGCGTGACCCCGGCGACGGGATCGCGCGTGGCGAGCAGGGTCTTCAACGTGCCGTTTTCCACCAGCACGGTGCGTCGTGTGGGTACGCCGTCATCGTCCACGCGGGTTGCGCCCAGCAGAGGCTCATCGTGATACCGGCTCAGGGTGGGATCATCCGCCACGCTCAGGAAGTCCGGCAGGACGCGCCCGCCTAAGCGATCCTGATAGGGATTCTCCAGGTTCGCGCTGAATAGCCCGAATTGGGGGGAATCTGACAGCGGGAGACGCCCGGCGAGCAAGGCGGGCGCGATGACCTGGCTGAACAGTTCGGCCGCGGCCTGACCCTCAAAAAGCACCGGCCCGTTGTAGTGATCCAGCAGGGTTGCGGAACGCAGCTTTTCGAGGCGTTGTCCCACGGCGAGGGCACGACTTTCGAGATCGCGCGGGGAGGGCAGGTCGTCGATCGAATGCCCGTAAGCCGCCAGGAAATCCCGCAGCGGCGCTCCCTCGGCCGCTTGCGTTTCCGCCAGCAGCACGACGCTGGCAACAGGTGTGTTGCGCGTGAAGGTTGTACCCTCGCTGTTGACGTAACGCGTATACGTCTGCTCCATCGTCACGTGCGCGGAATCGGTGAAGATGGCGGGCGACCCTTTAAAGACCGCGGAGAGACTGCGCGCCAAGGTTTCCAGTTGGGCCACGTCGATCTTCGCCGGCGTTTGAGCCTCCGTGACGGTGGCGGGCTGCTGCGGGCTGAAGTCGGGGATTTCTTCGGCGCCGGTTTTGTTTTGAAGCGCGGCGCGCTTGCGGGAAAGGTCTTCGAGCGCTTTCTTGTAAGCGCTATCGGTCGCGAGCCAGAGCTGACGGCGTAGTTCTTTGTAATTGTCCTCTAACGGAAGCTGCGAGGTGCCTCCAAAGCCCCCCGCTAATCCGCCACGATTGAGAAAAGACATGGAAAGGAAGTTGGTGTTATCGAGCTTGGGGCTGCCTACGCGAACCTCGACGGTCAGGAAGCGGTGTCGAGCGGAGGCGCTCGCGAGGACCGCCCCGAAGGAAGCCATGACGTCGGCGGTGTTCTTCTCCTGCACGCGGTAGGCGATGAAGTAGGGCTTCTCCAACTTTTCGAGCTGAAGCTGCTGCATCGAACGAGCCAACTCGTCACGCATGGCGCGCACAACCGCGTCGTCCTGGGCGCGGGCGGGCTCGGAAACTAGAAGGCAGAAAGCGGAAAGCAGAAAGCAGAAGGCAGAGGGCAAAAGCTCCCTCGACGTGGTTTTCTTCATCTTCTCCTCTCGATTTCTGGCCGTCGTGCCTCCGCCTTCTGTCCTGGGGCGAGCCTTTCAGAACTTGCCATAATGCCTATTTTGGATTTTGGATTGAAGAACCCCTAAAAGGGGGGAGCATCCAAAGTCAAAACCACTACGCCGGGCATTCCCGCCAGCCAACGGGAACCAGCTTCTTCCGGCCGCACGTGGCCCCCTATCTTCGTGAGGGTCAATCCAAAATCCGAAATCAAAAATCCAAAATCAAAACGGCGGCGGCAAGATGGGCGTTCGCTCTTGGGATTTCTCCTTTTTCTGCACCTCGATTTGTGAAACCAGGACAGCCGGCGACGACGCTGAAACCGGCACCGAGCCGGACTCTGCGCCACAGATGCCGTTGAAGGTGGCGATCTGGTCGTCACCCGCCACCATCTTGCTGAAGGTGGTGAGTGGCGTGCCGATCAAGTCTACGCCGCGCACCAGTTCCTCGCGCCCGTCGGGGTAAATCCGGTAGACCATAACGGGTAGCACATTGAAAGCGTTCGGGATGACGCGGCCGGTGAGCGTGAAGCCGCCCTCGATGTCCTGGAAGTAGAGCCCGAACGGCTTGTTCTGCTTCTTGATCTCCTCGACCAACATTCTCTTGAGCTCGGCGTGTGACACGGCGTCGGAGACCTCCGCCACCAGGTTCGACTGGCGCGCCACCACGGCGAATCCCTGCTGCTTGCGCCCGTGGCCATTCGATTGGGGAAAACCCTCGATGGGCGAGCGCGACATCAGGAAGTTCTTCAAGATGCCGTGGTCCACCACGACCACGCGGCGCGCCTTGACGCCCTCGTTGTCGTAAGTGTAAGCGCCCGCCAGATCGGCCTTGCCCAGGCGCCGCAAGGTGGGGTCGGAATACACGCTGAAGTTCGCCCCGAGCACCGGTTGCCCCACTTTTTTCTTGAAGGTCTGTCCTTCCTCTTCCGATTTCTGGCGGTGGCCCTCCACCCGGTGGCCGAAGATTTCATGGAAGAAGACACCGCTCGCGCGGCCGGAGAGGATGGCCGGTCCCGTATAAGGATCGACGATGGGCGCAGTACGCAGAGCCTGCAGGTCGCGGATCATGCGCTCCACATCCTGGAGCACGGACGCATCGTCGGGCAGGCCCTGGGGCGTGAAGGCGAAGTAGGACTCATAGCGAGGCAACTCCATGCCGTCGTCGGCCTTGCTGAGTGCGGAAATCAGAAGCCGGTAAAAGGGCTGCGACACCTGGATCTCGGAACCGTCGCTGTTCACGTACCAGCGCGTCTCGATGTCGGCGTTGAAATAAGCCTGGGCCTCGTAGAGGTTGCCGAACCGGGCAAAGGGAGCGGTGTACTTGCGGACCTTATCCTCCCACACCTTCGGATCCACCGACAAGGTGTAGGGCTCTTCCAGGTGGGTGGCGGCGGGTTCGCGCGCGAAGTCGTCGGACTTGTCCTCCGGCGACACTGCCACCTGGACCGCCGTCTTCACCTTCGTGAACTGCTCCACCGCCGCTTTATATTTCCTATCGGTGTTGTACCAGATGATGCTGCGGAGAGCCTCGGGATTGTCTTCGAGGGGAACCTGAATGAAGCCCATTCTTTCAAAGAAATTGAATTCGGGAAAACCGGCGGCGATGAGATGGGTGTCATCCAGGCGGTAGTCGCCGACGCGCAGGTCGATGTCCAACTGCCGGTTGTGTGAGCGAACGCTGCTGGTGATCTGGCCAAAGGAGGCGTTGACCTCGACCACCTGGTCGTCCGTGATCTCGTAACCGAGGAAGTAGGGCGGCACGGGTTGGCTCTTCAGGGTCTGGAGAGAACGGTCCAGTTCGGCTTTCAGAGTGGCAAGAATGGGCCAAGGCTTGGCGTTCTGGGCCTTGAGAAGAGGCGAGAAAAACGACAAGACAAGGGCAGCACAAATCAGGTCACGATTACGCATGCCACGCCTCCCAAGGCGGTTGAATCATAGTTCCCACACCCCCATTTGTCAACTTTCGGCCAATATCGTGTCGGCCAGTCTAGCTTTAGGAACACGGCATCAGAAACGTGGACCGCACACATACACAACTTCGTCATCGCGCTGGGGGCGTGTGACCAGTGTGCCGTCCCGCCTAATTCTTTGCAACAACCACTCCCTACCCCCTCCCGCCGCGGCTGGAGTGGGAGTTCGCCCACCAACTCCCCTCCTCTCTGAGGAGGGGGCCGGGGGGTGGTAAGCGTCCGTGGCCGCTAAATAGTTAAGTGGGACACAGTACTAGGACGGCAATTTGCTGCACGGAGGCGGCTAGAATCTGGCTGGACAAATCAAGAGGCCTTGGGCAAATGCGCCAGCGACTCCTTGATCTTCTCTTCCGGATACTCGTAATCGGCGAGTTCGCCGGCGAAGTATTTCTCGTAAGCGGCCATGTCGAAGTGGCCGTGGCCGCTTAGATTGAAGAGGATGGTTTTCTCCTTACCTTCCTCTTTCGCCTTTAGGGCTTCGTCAATCGCGCAACAGACAGCGTGGGAAGTTTCCGGGGCGACGATGATTCCCTCGGCGCGAGCGAAGGTTATGGCCGCCTCAAAGCATTTCAGTTGCAGATAACTCACCGCTTCAACGATGCCCTCGCGATGCAGCAGGCTGACCAAGGGCGCCATGCCGTGATATCGCAAACCACCGGCATGAATTCCCGCGGGAATGAAGTCGTGCCCCAGGGTGTCCATCTTCAACAGCGGCGTCATCCCGCTCTTGTCGCCAAAATCGTAAGCGTAGACCCCTTTCGTCATGGTCGGGCACGCCGCCGGCTCAACCGCGACGAGCCGGATCTGTTTTCCACCGGCTTTGAGCGGCACGAAGGGGAATGCCAAACCGGCGAAGTTGCTTCCGCCGCCACAGCAGCCAATCACGATGTCAGGGAACGCACCGGCAAGCAGCATTTGGGCCATGGCTTCCTGGCCGATGACGGTCTGGTGCAGCAGGACGTGATTGAGAACGCTCCCCAACGAGTAATTCGTGTCTTTACGGTGCGCAGCATCTTCTACGGCCTCGCTGATGGCGATGCCCAGACTACCGGGGCAGTCGGGATCTTCGGCAAGGATCTGTCTTCCTGCGGCTGTCTGGTCACTGGGTGAAGGAATGCACTTTGCGCCCCAACATTCCATCATAGTGCGCCGGTGCGGCTTTTGGTAGAAGCTACATTTCACCATGTAGACCATGCACTCCTGGCCGAAAACGTTGCACGCAAACGCCAGGGCGCTTCCCCACTGGCCCGCGCCGGTTTCGGTGCAAATGCGTTTAATGCCCGCGACCTTGTTGTAATAGGCTTGAGCGGTCGAGGTGTTTAGCTTGTGGCTTCCTGCCGGTGAGACGCCTTCATTCTTGTAGAAGATTTTCGCCGGAGTTCCGAGGACCTGCTCGAGCCGGCGCGCACGGCACAAGGGCGTCGGCCGCCAGAGCCGCAGGATGTCGAGCACGGGTTCCGGGATGGGAATGGTTGGAGAGGCGGAAACCTCCTGCTCGATCAACTGCATGGGGAATATCGCCTCAAGGTCGCCGGGGCCGGCGGGCTTGAGCGTCCCGGGATGAAGCGGTGGCGGCAGCGGCAACGGCAAATCGGGGACGACGTTATACCAGTTCTTCGGCAGTTCACGTTCCGGCAAAATATATTTTTCTTCTGTCATAAGTTGGCTCCAGTGTGATTTCCGGCGAAGGCTCGGGTGGCTTGAATCCTCCAAAACAACTTTGATCGTATATCGAGAATGGCCCGCTACAAACGAGGACAGTTCCGGAAGGTCAAGCTCGCAAGCGCACTCATCCGGGCAAAGTCACCGCTGCTTGGCGCCGGCCCTACGCCGTCGAACCATGCGGCGACCTAAGAAGCGGAGAATAACACAAAAAGCGCCCCAGCGGACAGCAGCAATTTTGAATTTCTCAATCTGGCAGAGGCGCACCTCGAGAGGCACCGCACGTCTCTTGCCAGCCGACAGGTTGAAAAGAGCTTGGCCCGGCACGTTGGACATTACGCTGGGGCTCTCTCTACTTTTCCAACACCAAGGTTAGCTTCTGAACGGTGAAGCAGTAATCATCATAAGTGCCTGCTGAGACCATCCACAACGTCCTGCCGTCTTCGCTCATCCACTTTGTCGGAAAACTCGGGTTGTAATCTCCGTACGTCCCCCAGTTGTCGTCCCGGTAAAACAGGGTCCACGGTCCCCAGGGTTCCGGCGCTTCGTATAGCGTGAGTTGGCTGGGATAGACGCTCTTGGGCACGGCCTGATGGTAAGGCCGTGGATTTCCGCCCTCATCCATGAACCCGTAGTTCCCCAACAGGTATCGCTTGATACCCCTGTCATACGATACATGATCTTCGCCCGTCATGAGTGGATAGCGGAAGACAGGCTTCGCGAGCTTATCGTCCTTGTCCCAGTTCGGCTCGCCTGACGCGCCAGTCCCGGTGAAGAATTGCCAGGCTCGCCGATTAAGTATCATGTCTTTCGGGACTCTTCCAAGAAGAATGCAATCGTTGTTTTCCCAGTAAGCGTTGCCGTCATCACCCGCCGCGAAGAAGACGTAGACGTATCCATCCCTGGCTCCCGCATAGTCCTTACCGAACTGAAGGAAGTGGGGTGAACCCAAGCGTCCGGTGAAGAAATCCTGAGGCGTCGCGCTCCGGTTCCAAGTCTTACCGAAGTCGGTGGAGGTGACAATCCACGCGTTGAGGTTGTGCTGCCGGTTGAACTTGGGGTTGTCGCCGTAGTTCATGTTTTCGACCGCAAAGTATAGCTTGCCATTGATACTCAACACGCCTCCGGGTTTCACGCCGTTCTTGTGATCGATATTGGGCCTTTGACAATAGACCGCAGGGTCGATCGGCAGCTTGTCAATCAATTCCACCCACCATTCTTTGCCCGGATCGCCGATGATCTTCCAGAAATTCATCGGACTGCCCATGTTGTCCCCTGCCGCACCGTATAGGTTGCCGTCCGACGCCCAAGTGAGTGGCCATGTGTCTCCATCACCTTTGTGAAATCGATACTTGTCGAAGATCGCTTTGGTGATAAGCGAGCTCTTGGGAAATGGCGGGACGCACTTCGGAGACATCGCCTGTCCTTTCGAAGCAACGTGGCGATCCAGGTTTGCTGCCATCATCTCAAGGGCAACCGCGGCTGTGGAAACCAGCAGGGCAAATAGGACTACAAATTGAACCGTTGTGTTTCTCTTAGCGCTCATCTGATACTCCTCCGGCTGAAGTGATTCCCCTTGCATCGACAATGACGCCGGTCCGCCTCCGGAGAAATTCCTTGCCTTGAGCGGCACACCGGCAAACATGAGAACCCGCCATAGCGCTTAAGCGAACGTTCGCGTGGAGAGCGCGACTAAACAGCAACACGCCCACCACCCGGATCATGAGTGAGACAAATTCGTTAGGTTTCCAGCGCCCGCTTGCAGTACTCGTAGCATTTCTTCACTTCGGCGACGGTGTCCAAGTTCTTGCCTTCCCCATACTCGTACTCGATATTGGCGGGAATTCTCCACTTGTTGTCGCGCAGCAAGCGAAGGACCTCCACGATGGGCGTGTCGCCCTCGCCGAAGGGCAGGTTATCGCCGTGGTTCTTCTTGCGGTCCTTGATGTGCAGGGTGACGATCTTCTGGTGGTGCTCGCGAATATAAGCAACGGGATCACCGCCGGCGGCCACGAAGTGGCCGATGTCCAAGTTGACGCCAATGTATGCAGAGGCGCCCTTCATGGCCCGCGCAAAGGTCTCCGGAAGGGAGAACTCATCCGGGTTGGAAGTGTCGTCGTGTCCGTGGAAGCCCACCATGATCTTGTATTTTTGGGCGTACTTATCTACGCGGGGTGCAACGCTGACATTCGATGACGATGTGATGTATTTCACGCCCATCGCCTGCGCTGCCTGGAACGCGCGCTCGATTTCCTGATCCGTGGTCTCCTTTCGGAAGGCATACGCGAAAGCATAAAGCTTCACACCGGCGTCATCGAACTTCGCGCGGACTTCGTGAAAATGGCTGGGAGGCGCGGTAAGCCACCATTGCCTGAGTTGTTCTCCTTCCAGCTTGGGCGCGACGTGCGCGTCTGACAGCTCGCATTCACCTAACCCCACGGTCTTGAAAGCCTCGAGGCACGCATCCAAGTCGCGGTCACGAAACGAATAACTTTGTGAGCCGATCTGGACCCCGCGAATGACGGAGTTAATGCGTTCCGCGCTCCAGCCTTTGCGGCTGGCCGCCCATAAACCCGCAGACCCTCCGATTAGAAGCTTGCCGACATCTCGACGTGAAATCAGAACCATAGATCCTCCTAGACGGCTTCTAAGTATCTCGGGGCGCTAGTATAGGAGGCTCAACCGCGTCTTGCAAGCGCCGCTCGGTGCTTGCTTAAGACAGCATCCTCCACAGAGGTTTGCAAAACATAGTGACGCGCATCCTCCGTAGGGCGTGATACCGAGCCGATCACCAGGACCCGAAGGCGCTGGTCCCGCGAAGGTTTGTTTGTTGACGAGATGGCAGCGAATAGTTAATTATGGTGCGGCTCGCCGTTCGGACTGGCCGCCAAACCTTCCGTAAGGAGTCAACCGTGAAATCGCATGCAGCCCAGAGTTATGTTTTGACTTTTTTGCTTTGCACAATTTCTCTGTTGGCGACGAACGCCGGCGCCCAATCTCCAAGTTCCTGGCCTCCTCAAGCCTCGCAATACCGATTCCACATGATCGGAAATGCCCACATCGATCCGGTATGGCTCTGGCCGTGGTCGGAGGGCATGTCCGTGGTGCTGAGCACTTTCCGTTCAGCTCTGGATCGCATGAATAAGAATCCGGATTTCACTTTCACCGCCAGCTCCGCTCAGTTCTACGAGTGGGTAGCTAAAACCGATCCGAAGATGCTGGAAGAGATCCGCAAACGGGTGCAGGAAGGACGGTGGGATGTGGTTGGAGGCTGGTGGATCGAGCCGGATGTAAATATCCCGAACGGGGAATCGCTGGTCCGCCAGGGGCTTTACAGCCAGAGACTCTTTCAACAGTTATTCGGCCGCATGGCACGCATTGGGTACAACCCTGACTCATTCGGGCACCCGGGCACGTTACCCCAGATTCTCAAACTCCAAGGCATGCGCGGCTATGTTTTCATGCGTCCGCAAGCCCATGAGAAGAAACTTCCAGCGGACGTATTCTGGTGGGAGGGCGCGGACGGGACGCGATTGCTCACCTACCACATTCCATCCAGTTACGGTGAGTCAGGCCCAGTGCAAGAGGCGTTGCGCCATTTCATTTCGGATTTGCAGGAACCCACCAAAGACCTGATGGTCTTCTACGGCGCGGGCGACCACGGCGGCGGCGCAACCAACCTGAACATGCAATCAATCTTGGACGTTCAGAAGCAAGCTGGTGCGCCGGCAGTCCTTTTCAGCACCCCGGACCGATACTTTGATGAGGTCGACAAACTCAAGAATCTCCCCGTGGTGGCCGACGATCTCCAACATCATGCAGTGGGTTGTTACACTGCAATGTCTGAAATCAAAAAGAACAATCGGGCTGCGGAGGCAGCGCTTGCGACGGGCGAAAAACTGGCGGCATTGAGCTCCGTGGTCGCCGGTTTTGATTACCCAAAGACCGACTTCACGGAGGCCTGGAAAAAGGTGCTCTTCATGCAGTTCCACGATAGCATGGCGGGGAGCGCTCTTCCCCAACACTACGAAGTCGCGCGCGACGCCCACGGATACGCCCTCAATGTGGCCGATCAGGCCATGTACCGGGCGGCGGAGAAGATTGCCTGGCAAGTTCCGACGCAAGATCCGGACTCCGAGTACCTGGTGGTGTTCAATCCCCATGCCTGGAACGCCATGCTGAATGTGGAATACGATTCCAGTTGGACCGGGGCAACCCAGACAACCCAATCGACTCAGCCAAGTGATTCCGTGCTGGAAGATGAGCACGGCCAGAACGTTGCTCACCAATGGGCGCAGGCCTCGACCGTGATCGGACGGAACAAGCTGGTGTTTCGCGCCCCCGTGCCAGCTTTTGGATACCGGCAGTTTCGCTTGCATCGTGCCGAGTCGACGGCGCAGCCTGCGTCAGCCGTCCATGCCTCTGGCCAGGAACTGGAAAACGAGCATCTTCGTGTCACCTTCGGGGAGGATGGCAGCCTTTCGATTTTCGACAAGGACGCTGGCGCGCAAGTGTTCCGGGGCGGCGCGGGAGGGGCGCGCGCCGTCGTGCTGGACGACCCCAGCGACACCTGGAGCCACGGCGTGCGCGCCTACACCAAGGAAGTCGGCGCCTTCGGCAACGCCCGTTTCCGGGTGCTTGAGAATGGTCCCTTGCGGGCGCGAGTACGAGTCTGGACGAGCTACGGTGCATCCTCCCTTACGACTGACTGGCTGCTCTACGCGGGAGCCCGGACGCTCGAGGCGCGCGTGGCGCTGGATTGGCACGAGCACCTTAAAATCCTGAAGTTTTCTTTCCCGGTGGATGTGCAGGATCCTCGACCCACTTACGAGATTGCCTATGGGTACAAGGTGCGGAAGGCGGAAGGCGAAGAAGATCCCGGGCAGCGTTGGATCGACCTTTCAGGCCAGGGCGCGGGAGGCGAGTATGGGCTCGCCGTCATCAACGATGCCAAGTATGGCTACAGCGTGCAAGATAACGATATGCGCATCTCGGTTGTGCGCGGCGCCGTCTACGCGCAACACCAACCCTACAAGCTCGACCCTAAGGGGGAGTACGTTTGGCAGGACCAGGGTCCACAGGCCCTCCGTTTGCTCCTGGCGCCTCATTCCGGCGCGTGGCAGGAGGCGGACATCGTGCGATTGGCGGAAGAATTCACGGCGCCGGTTGCGGTCGTCTATCAGGGGATCCATGGGGGGAACCGGCCGCTCTCAGCATCCTTCCTTTCGGTGGATGCTGCGAACGTGGTGGTCTCGGTGCTCAAGAAAGCAGAGGAGGGAGACGACCTGATCATCCGCTGCTACGAGACTGCGGGCCGGGGAACTAAAGCATCGCTGGACCTGAAACTACTGAATCGCCGTTGGACCGGCAACTTCCGGCCATTGGAGATCAAGACCCTGCGGGTGCCTCTCACTGGAGGAGAAATCCGGGAAGTCAACCTGTTGGAACAATGATGTCGGAGGGCGATTTCCACTTGCCTCCGCCGTTTCATTTTTGTTGAACGATTCTGTCTTAACGGCGCGGTAATGCCGGTCGGTTCAGCGTCTTAGAAGTGACGAGATTGATATGTTGGTTAACGTATGTGCGTGGCATAATGCCACACCCGGCGGGCGCCCTAAGGGGAGTGTTGGCTATCTTCAGCGCCTCATCGGCTTGAGCGCCATGTTCGCCCCTGTACGGTATCTGATAGCTGGATGATACATATAATTGAAATTATTATAATAAGAAATACAGAATGAGGCATACTGCGCTAACTCTACGCGACGGGGCTGTGGAGCCATCCTTTCAGCAGATAGCGCGGCGTCATTCCGCTCCGAGCGGAATCACTTTGCGGTTGTTCGTTGTTGTGTGTTTGATAAATGTCCGATAGTAACCATATTACGAGCCGCAGAGTTTGGACTGCACAAACTCTGCGCTTGCTACTTGCCACAGCGTCAAGGGCGAGCGCTGAAGCTACCGTGCCTCCTCGACGCCGCACCCGGCGTGCCCCGGACTCGACGCCGGACGAAGCATTGGGTGCTTTTTCCAGGGCTTCGCCCCTAGAGGATTCTTTTGGCAGGCTGGCGCAGACGCCGCAGTTTGTTGTCTGCGATCTCCCGAAAGGACCGGGGGACATTGCGGGGTCATCTCATTACAATCCTTGCCGAACGTGCCTTCGGCAGATCGCAGACGTCAAAAAAGCAAACGTCTGCGCCAGCCAGCCAGAAAGCGGCTGATAGTAGCTTCGAGCTTGCGGCAACTGGTCAACTGCCCATTTGGCAAACCGTAGACGTGCTGAAACGCACATGTCTGCTCGTCGTTGCGGGTTGCGTTCAATTAAGGAAAGTGCCGCCCCAAATCAGGCCCGGGGCAACTGCGGCCATGAAGATCAAGGGCGCTCGTGAGCGGTCTTCTTGTGCGCGAAGGTTGGTGAGAGCCTGACACAGGCTGACGCCGCACGTGGCAGACCCGAGATTCCCACAGGTCCTGGATATCAGCGGAATCTTTTCCAAGGGGACGCGGGCTCTTTCAGCCAGTATCTCGACCACGCGTGGGTTGGGCTGGTGCAGCGCTAAATAATCGGCTTCGGCTCGCGTCCGCCCACTCTTGTTCTCGAGGACCTCGAGGATACGACCCATTTGCGTTACCGCAGCGTGGGCAAGCTGTTCCCCTTTGAATTGAACGGTCATTTCGGCATCCTCGCTTACGTCTACGGTCAGTGAAGATGCGAAGGTCCCGGAACATCCCCAGACGAAGTCTCCGAGTCGCAGAGACTTCTCCGGGTCAGTGTCAGCGGCGGGCATAACAATGAACGCACAAGCCCCATCACCGAAGAGCGCCTGGAATTCTCCGGGCGCATCGGCCGCGCTGAGCCTGCGGCTGTGGACTTCTGAAGCCACGACTAGGGCCACCCCTTTAGGCACTGTGCGAAGCAGGCCCTTGGCCACTGCCAGCGAGTAGATCAAGCCCGCACAGGCTCCGCCGACGTCAAGAGCGCCGCAACTTTCCCCCAAGAGCAGTCGTGAGTGCAACGAAGCGGCAAATGACGGGAGACCAAGGAAGGTGGTACTCGTCGTTATCAGGAAGTCGATTTTTTCGACCGCGACCTCAGCCATTTCCAGAGCGATGTCGGCAGCTCTCTGGCCCAGAATCAGTTCGTCTTCGGTGGCGGCAGCAAACCGCAAAGCTCGAATGCCTGCTCCATCGCGGATTTTGTGCGGTGGAAGATGCAACTCCTGTTCGATCTGGTCCGCGTCAACAGTGACCGAACCCAGAGCGTAGCCCCAACCTCTGATTGAGACCTCCGACCCATCCCGCGCCGCTGCCACAAGGCGTTCTCTGGTGTCTTCTTCCGGCGGTTTTCTGTGAGCTTCGCGAATCATGTCTGCCAACGCTCGAATACTCTTTGCCTTACTCCCCGGCCAAGAGCTGCCGAAATCTCGAAGACCCGTGGCCGATTCTATCGAGATCAGTACGTCTACCCAACCCATCGAGTCGAGTACGCCTGTGTTGACAAGGTCGTCATCATCTCCGGGGAGCGCCCGAGAAGGAAGTCGGCTTGCAACGCACTTCCGAGAGAGCTCGAGTGCGCGCGATTCGTCCAGGTTTTCCAGTGAGCTCATTGCGACCACCTCGTGGCAGAGGGTGATGACGGGATTGGCTCAGACGCTCCCTAACCAAGTAGCCTTCGGCTGCGGAAACAACGTGTCCAGCATCAGCCAGCACTTGCCTTCGTTCGGCCTTCCTCTGGCGAGACCGATCCGCGCAAACAGGTGGCGAGCTCGTAGGAGTTCCCCGCGAATTGCGCGGTTGAGAAAAACTTCGAGCTCAAGGGCAGTGCGGGATTTCGAACGGCATTGGACAAGGTCGTCGAAGAAACGCCGCCAATCGCGATCGACAACAGGCAGGCTATTCAGGGTCTCCCCGGATTGCAGCACTAGTTTGGCACGAAGATTCAGGTTGCCAGGGTCACCGAAGACACGAAAGCGGACGTTTCTGAAGTGGCATCCGCAGATTGACCTCGTCGCAGAGTCTGGGTCCACCCAGGCGTTGCCGGCTTGCGTGTCAGTGTGTAATTCGCAGCCGAAGAGTTCTTCGAGGTTGGCAGAAACCTCGGCGGTCCGGAGCATGTCAACCAACTCGAGTTCGCCCACTTCCTCACCTGCCGGCGCCAACCCGTGTGTATTCTGATCTTCAAGGTGGGGCGGCGCAGCAGAAGTAGGGGCAGGCACGAAGCGGACAATGCTTCCTCGAACATAGGGAAATGTCCTCGGCCACGCCGCGCCTATCTGCGGCATCGGCCGGACGGATCGGAAGGCATCTTGGCCGACTCGCTCCAATCCAATCACGCAATACCCCGGCCCCATCACCGTGATGTCAGATAGAATCAGTTCCCTCATGGCTGGTACGGGTTCGTTTCTTGCGCGGCAGTTGGCTTGGGGGAGTGCAGATGCTTGACCTCGATCGCGTGGCCTTGCGCTGACCAATGCTGCGCCAGCATTTCTGCCACCAGACGGCGATGACACTTGTCGGGCTCAGCCTCCGAGCAAAGAATCACCACCTTTCCTTCAAACCAGGCGGGATCCACTGCATCCAAAACTCTCCTTTGCATCATCAGTTCCAGAAATGACTTCTCATACTGCGCCCAGTCTCGCGTCTTGCGGTAGGCAATCCGAATCTCCCGGCTGGGGGCGAAGATGGGTTGATAGTCGTACGCGATTCGTAAGATTCGATCGAGGAAGAAGGCAAGGTCGGGATACTTCGCAAATCCTGCCAGTTGGCCGACTCGGTTCTCCCGGATATCAATCAGCTTCCGGACTTGCGCCTCTTGGAGAAGCCGGAAGAATTCCTCGGCGCTCTTCTTGGTAAAGCCGATGGTGAATATGGTTGAAGTCATCGTCAATCATTCCTGGGTGGCGCCGACATCGGTTTTTATGTCGGCGCCGCTTGACCCGTCCGGGCCGGGCGCAGACATGGAAAGCGATGCGCCACCCGGGCGTTGAAGTCATGGTTAACGCTACCAAGTTTCGAGCGCGAAGGGTTTGACCCGAAAGGCGAATCTCTCCGCTTGAAGTCGGTAGGCATCCTCCAGCGCCTCGGTGCGAGCCTGAGGGAAAAGCGTGTCTGCGGCGACGGCCGCGAAGCCGTTGGCCGCGAGCAGCCGGTTCTCGGCCGCTCTCTTGCGTTTCGATTTGGCCGCCCTTGCGGATGTGCAGCGGAGAGACTCCCAGCTTTATTAGTTCGGGGCAGACCATGAGAAAACGGTGACACTCCAGCGGGTCTTCCTCCGCACACATCATCGCCACCGACTGTCCCTCCAGTTCCTTCAAAAGACGTTCCACTCCCCTCTGGAAAGCATAGGATTTGCGGCGAACTTCGTAGTCAACTAATCCGCTCGGGCGGTAAGCATCGACATCGTCGGGGCGACCCCCCAGTTCCTCTCCGAGGAACAGGTACGAGAAGTGCTCCGCGCCCAGCAGCTTCTCGAAGGCCGGCTGGCTGAAATGGGGTAGACGCGCGCTCTGAGGCAAGCTGCGCACATCGGCCACGAGCTGGACCCCGCAGTCTTCGAGCAGTTTGGCGAAAGGCCCGAAGTCCAAAATAGAGTGACCGACGGTAAAGAGTGGCCGGAGGCCACTCGAATTGCCTTGGGGAGAGTTCACAGACTGCACGCTGACTCCTCCTTCAACATGATCGCAGCATACCACAAGGCCCGTGGGAGAGCATCCCTCCTCAAGGAGACGCTCAGCCTTAGCGAAGGAGGGGGGAATTTGAACTCCCCTCCTCAATTGAGAAGGGGGCAGCGGGTGGTGCCGGCGCACATTCTGACACGCGCCCAAAAGCTGCTCTGAACGTTCGAATTCGCGACATTCATGAACGGAACCACTAGAACTTCCGGTTCCACTCCCGCGGCCAGCGTTCGATCACGACCTTGGTCTGGGTATAGAACTCCACGCCATGGCGGGCCTGGGCGTGCAGGTCACCAAAGATACAGACGTGCTTTCCAAGGTCTGCGGCTTTTGGTCGGCACCGCTGAAGGGCTGCATCCCTGGTTTCAGGGTCCGGCGTTTCGGCTTGCCGGCGCTGGCCGAGCACAGGTAGAGTGTCGGCATGTCACGATTACGGCGCCCGTTGTCGAGCGTGAAGCGGTCAATCAGGGTGCGTAGGGTGAAGAGGTGGTCGCGCAGAAGGGCTTCCCGCGTGCGCACGATTGCGGTCGTGAAGACGGGAGTCGCGATGGAGGCCACGATCAGGATCACCGTGACAACCATCATCATCTCGATGAGCGAAAAACCCTCGGGGCGGCCGGCGGCTTGGCTGCCGTGCCCGGATTCCTTGTCGCTAGTCCATATCCTATCCATGAGGTAGGACGGCAGTGTCATATAACGTAAGTTCATTGATGAAGTCGGCCAGCCGTGGCACTCGCTTCCCAGCCCCGTCAGGGGCGGAATCCCGCGAACGCGGGACCAGGGCGCAAGCCCTGGGAAAAACGGCCCACTCCCCGCCTTCGGCACCCCTCTCCCGCCCGAGCGGGAGAGGGGACGGGGGAGAGGGAGGGCTCGTCTACCCACGGCTCACGCCGTGGGCTAAACTCTGCCACTCGTGTCCAAAATAGGTTTTTGAAATTGTTGTGTGAACGCCATAGTTGCCCTCCTGCAACGGTTGTTTCAGAATGACGTTGCCGAAACATCTCTGAAAACCGTTGAGGAGGGCACACGCTATGGTACAAGTCGCGAGTATGTTTAATCAACTGCTGCATCATTTTCCACGGCTCGAGTTCGCTGCGCTGGTCAAGAAGCACAAAGCTGAGCGTGCGGCTAAGGGGTTCGATTGCTGGACCCAATTCGTCTCCATGTTGTTCTGCCAACTCGGCCATGCCGATTCCTTGCGCGAGATCTGCAACGGTTTGTCCTGCTGTCTCGGCAAGTTGGTGCATCTGGGCATCGCCACGGCTCCCCATAAGTCGACCTTGTCTTACGCTAACCAACATCGCCCGGCCGCGCTTTACCAAGAACTGTTCTATACCGCCCTGTCGCGCTTTCGCTCGCAGCAAGAACTGGGGGTTCGCAAGCGCCAATTCCGCTTCAAGAATAAGTTGCTCTCGCTCGACTCGACCACCATCTCCCTCTGCCTGTCGCTTTTCCCCTGGGCCAAGTTCCGTCGCGCCAAGGGCGGAGTCAAAGCTCATGTGCTGTTGGACCACGACGACTACTTGCCGCGCTACGTTCTACTCACCCCAGCCCGAGCCAGTGACGTCAGGATGGCCCCGGCTTTTGATTTGCCCCCCGGATCGATTGTGGCGGTGGATCGGGGCTATAACCACTTTCGACTCTTTGCCCGCTGGATTGACCGAGGCGTCTTCTTCGTCACTCGACCCATGCACCACATGGTCTACCAAGTCGTCCAGTCACGGCCCCTGCCGCAAAACAGTAACATCCTCTGCGACCAGATCATCCGGTTTTCGAGCAAGCTGGCTCGACAAACCTTCAAGCATCTGTTGCGCCGCATCGTGGTCTGGGACGCCGCCCATGGGCGAGAGATTGTGTTGTTGACGAATCACTTCGACTTCGGAGCTACGACCATCTCCCACATTTACAAGGAACGTTGGGAGATCGAGCTGTTCTTCAAGGCGCTCAAGCAGAACCTCAAGATCAAGAGCTTCGTGGGCACCACGGAGAACGCGCTGGCCATCCAGATTTGGACAGCCTTGATCGCCATGCTGCTGCTGAAGTGGCTGCACCACCTCTCTCAGGCTAACTGGTCGCTATCGAACCTTGCTACCATGCTGCGCCTGAATCTGTTTACCTATCGGGACTTGCGCGATTGGCTTCGCAACCCCTTCGGCACGCCCCCGATCGTTCCCGGACCCGAGCAGCTAACACTTACACTGGCATGATTTGGACAGGCAACACACTTATGGAACCGAAACCTCCTCCTCACTTATCGATCATTCCTGTCCTAAAGCCTTTCCCTACAGTCGCAGGACTTTGGGGAACCGATTATCTTGGACAGCAG
>CAVXWN010000012.1:0-34025 GCA_963765485.1 uncultured Acidobacteriota bacterium
TTTGGATTTTGGATTCTAAGAACCGCGCTGGGGGCTGGAGCAATTTTGGATTTTGGATTGTCCTCCTCTTTGTGACCACCGCTTGCTGCCTGCTGCCCACTAAGAAAAAGCAGGTGTCAGGTCCCAGGTGTCAGGAGCTGGGGAGAAACAGAAGCCAGTAAGCAGATGGCAGTAGGTAGGGAGCAGGAAACGGAGTCAATCCAAAATCCGTAATCCAAAATCCAAAATCTAAAATCCAAAATTGCCCCAGGCCCTTCCTTAAAGTGGTGTGCAAAGCTACCCGTCTGGTATAAAATCTTTTTGAGGAGCCAGTGCAGCGACAGGAGCCACCGCCAGCCCAGCCAGCCGACGGACGGGAAACTCAAGGGAGCCCGCGACGTCGTTTTTTCGAGACTCGCTATTGGCTACGTGACCTCGTCCTATCTGTCCTGCTGGCGTTCGTTGTGATTGTTTTCCTCTACCAGCCGGTGCAGGTGGAGGGAACCAGCATGATGCCGCGGCTGGAGAACCACGAGCGGATTTTCATTAACAAATTCGTCTATCACTTCGAGCCCATCCAGAGGGGCGACATCGTGGTTTTCTGGTATCCCCTGGACCCGTCGAATTCTTACATCAAACGCGTTGTAGGTCTGCCGGGCGAGCGGGTCAGCATTCAAGATGGCCGGGTGCTTGTGAACGGCACACCGATCGCGGAGCCCTACGTCCCCGCCGGTTACCTGGACCATCAGAGCTATTCCGCCGTTCAGGTCGAGCCCGACCATTACTATCTGCTAGGCGACCACCGGGATGCTTCCAACGATAGCAGAGTCTGGGGGACCGTTGATCGCAAATACATTTACGGAAAAGCAGTATTCGTCTATTGGCCTTTCAGCGAACTTGGATCTCTGCAATGACCAATGGAAACTGTAAACCGTCCACTCTCAACCGTTAGCTGTTCGATGGAGCTTAGATGGAGGCGATACTCGCCTTAGAAGATGGAAGAGTATTCCGGGGGCGCGGCTACGGCGCCTCTGGCGAACGTTTTGGTGAGGTCGTCTTTAATACTTCACTATCCGGCTACCAGGAAATCCTGACCGATCCTTCTTACGCTGGCCAAATCGTTATTCTGACCTATCCTCACATTGGGAATTACGGGACAAACCCACTGGATTCCGAATCGGCGCAGCCTTACGCAGAGGGTCTGGTTGTGCGCGAGTTATCCCAGCTTGCCAGCAATTGGCGGTCAGTCGAGGAGGCGTCAGATTTCCTGGCGGAATACGGCCTCCCGGTGATTTCTCACATCGACACACGCGCTCTGGTGCGGCACTTGCGGCAGCACGGCACGAAGCGAGGCGTGCTTTCCACTGTGGATTTCGATGAAGCCGGCCTGGTGGCAAAAGCCGAAGCGATCCCGAGCATGGTGGGACTCGATTTGGCCAGCCGTGTTACAACTGCTTGGCGCTACCAGTGGTCGGAACCGACGCGAGACATCTTTAGGGAAAGTAAACAAATGGAGCTGCTGGCCCGGTTTCACGTGGTGGCCTACGATTACGGAATCAAGCAAAACATCCTCCGTAGGCTCGTCGATGTGGGGTGCCGCGTCACCATTGTGCCTGCATCAACTTCGGCCGGAGAAGTCCTGCAATTGAAGCCTGACGGGGTATTTCTCTCCAATGGGCCGGGCGACCCTGAACCTCTGGAATACGCCGCACAGTCCGTCCGAAGTCTGATGGGTAAGGTGCCCATTTTCGGCATCTGCCTCGGCCACCAGATCATTGGCCTGGCGCTCGGCGGGAGAACCTACAAGCTCAAGTTCGGCCACCACGGTGGAAATCAACCCGTCTTAAACCTGGAAACTCAGAAGGTGGAAATCACGGCCCAGAATCATGGCTTCGCGGTGGACCCCGACTCGCTTGATTCCAGTGAAGTCGCATTGACCCATATGAATTTGAACGATCAGACGCTCGAGGGCCTGCGGCACAAGAGCCTTCCGCTTTTCAGCGTGCAGTACCATCCCGAAGCCTCACCCGGCCCACACGACTCGGCGTACCTGTTCGACGAGTTCGCGAAGATGATGGTGGAGTTCAAGAAATATGAATTATAAATAGTGAATGGTAAAGGGTGAAGGTTAAAGGGTAAAGTATAAAGGGTAAAAGCCATCCTGGATCGATCTGGTATCGGCGTCAGTGGGGTGGATCGAGGCCCTCGTCATTCCCGCGAAGGCGGGAATCCACTGAGCCGACGCGCGTTCAAGTGGCCCCGGCAGGGGCCTACGGTGGATAGCCGCAGGTTTTGACCTGCGGGTGCACGTCAGGAAAGTGATGGAATTCATCAGGCAGTCCTTGGATAGCTTCACCGGAACCCAGGTTTGTACGCTTGCCCTCTCCCCCAAGGGGGAGAGGGGAGAATGTAGAAACTCGGGGCGGGCCTTTAGGCCCGCCGTAGCGACGCGGCAACCAAAATGAGGGGCTTTAGCCCCTGAAGCCGCGCCCTGACGAGACAACGAGATGTTGAAACCCGGCTGAAAAGGATTCTCCAAATCGGGGGAACGCTGGCCGTCGTTGCCTTCGGAGTCGTCGTCTACCGAAGGACAGAATGGCGGCTATAACTGACACTCAGGGATTACATGCCCAAACGCACTGATTTACACAAGATCCTAATTATCGGTTCCGGGCCGATAATCATCGGTCAAGCGTGCGAATTCGACTATTCGGGCACGCAGGCGTGCAAGGCGCTCAAGGCTGAGGGTTACGAGGTGGTGCTGGTGAATTCCAATCCCGCCACTATTATGACCGACCCCGAATTCGCCGACCGCACATATGTCGAGCCGCTGACCCTCGAGTACCTGACGGCCATCATCGAGCGGGAGAGGCCTGACGCGCTGCTCCCGACCGTCGGCGGGCAGACAGGGCTGAACCTTTCCGTCGAGCTGGCTGAGAGTGGCGTGCTGGAAAAGTACAATGTGCAATTGATCGGCGCGTCGCTCAACGCCATCAAGATGGCTGAGGACCGGCTCTGGTTCAAAGACGCCATGCAGCGCGTAGGGCTGGACGTGCCCAAAAGCGTCCTCGTGAACAACGTAGACGCTGCACTCAAGTTTTCTCAGCAAGTGGGATTCCCCCTCATCATTCGCCCCTCCTTCACGCTCGGCGGGACCGGCGCCGGCATGGCCTACAACCTGGAAGAGCTGACCGAAACGGTGAGAAACGGTTTGGAGATCAGCCCTGTCCATGAGGCGTTGGTCGAAGAGTCGGTGGTCGGGTGGAAGGAATTCGAGCTCGAAGTGATGCGCGACCACGTGGATAATGCCGTGGTCGTTTGCTCCATCGAGAATTTTGACCCCATGGGTGTACACACCGGGGATTCTATTACGGTGGCGCCTGCGCAGACGCTTACCGACAAGGAATATCAGTTGATGCGCGACGCGGCGTTCAAGGTCATCCGGGCCGTCGGCGTTGAAACGGGCGGCTCGAACATCCAATTCGCTGTGGACCCGCACTCGGGACGTATGGTGGTGATCGAGATGAACCCCCGCGTGTCGCGCAGCTCCGCGCTGGCCTCCAAAGCGACCGGCTTCCCGATCGCCAAGATCGCCGCCCGGCTGGCGGTGGGTTACAGCCTGGATGAGATTCCCAACGACATTACGCAGAAGACGCCTTCCTGCTTCGAGCCGACCATCGACTATGTAGTGGTGAAGATTCCGAAGTGGGCGCAGGAAAAGTTTCCCGACTCCGATCATACCCTCGGCCCCCAGATGAAATCGGTGGGCGAGGTGATGGCGATCGGGCGTACCTTCAAAGAAGCGCTGCTAAAAGGCGTGCGGTCGCTCGAGACGGGCCGAAAGTCGCTCAAACCTCCGGACGATCCCGCCGAGCTCGAACGCTGCCTGACGATACCCCATCCCGAGCGCCTATCGCACCTGCTCTTCGCCTTGCAAGCGGGTTACAGCGTCGAAGGCCTGGCCGAAATCACACGCATCGACCCGTGGTTTTTGGACCAACTTGAACAAATTGTGGGCCTGCTGGGTGAATTGAAACGTTTTGATCTAGAAACCGCGCCTGCGTCGGTCCTCCGGGAGGCCAAGCGCCACGGTGTCTCTGACGCGCACCTTGCGGAAGTGTGGGCTACGTCGGTCGAAGGCGTCCGCCGGCGCCGGCTTGCCGCCGGTGTTCGCCCCGTCTTCAAGCGCGTGGACACGTGCGCAGCCGAGTTCGAATCCTTCACCCCTTATCTCTACTCCACGTACGAAGATGAGGATGAGGCCGAGCCCACCGAGCGGCGCAAGATTATGATCCTGGGCAGCGGACCCAACCGCATCGGGCAGGGGATTGAATTCGATTACTGCTGCGTTCACGCCGCCTACGCGCTCAAAGCGGAGGGCTACGAGACGATCATGGTGAATTGCAACCCCGAGACCGTCTCGACCGATTACGACACCGCCGACCGCCTTTACTTTGAGCCGCTCACCTTTGAAGATGTGATGGCCATTGTGGATGAAGAAAAACCCGAGGGTGTCATCGTGCAATTCGGCGGGCAGACACCGCTCAACCTGGCGCGCCAGCTTAAAGCGGCAGGCGTGCCCATCATTGGCACCTCGCCGGAGTCGATCGACCTGGCAGAGGATCGCAAGCACTTCGGGAAACTGCTCGCCGATTTGAAGATTCCGCAGCCTCAAAATGGCGCTGCAATGAACGTCCAGGAAGCCGTGGAGATCGCACGCGAAATTGGATACCCCGTGCTGTTGCGTCCCTCCTACGTGCTGGGTGGACGCGCCATGGTCATTGTGTACGACGAGGCCACACTTCGCGATTACGTCCGCCTCGCGGAAGAACTGCAGCGAGCTTTGCCTATCCTTGTGGACCGCTTCCTGGAAAACGCCACGGAGGTGGACGTGGACGCTTTAGCGGACGGGACGAAGGTGGTCATCGCGGGCGTCATGCAGCACGTCGAAGAGGCGGGCATTCACTCTGGAGACAGTTCCTGCGTACTCCCGGCAGTGACGATCGGCGAACCGCAGCACCGGGTGTTGTGCGAGTATACGGTAAGACTGGCCATGGAATTGAATGTGGTGGGTCTGATGAACGTCCAGTATGCAATTCAGAATGGCCAGGTCTACGTTCTGGAAGTTAACCCTCGCGCCTCGAGGACCGTGCCCTATGTCAGCAAGGCTACAGGAGTGCCGCTGGCGAAGATTGCAGCGCTGCTTATGGCAGGCGCCAAGCTTTCCAACTTCGCTCTTGAACCGGAACTGCCGGTACTTCACTCCTTTGTGAAATCCCCCGTCTTCCCCTTCCAGAAGTTCCCCGGCGCTGACACCATACTCGGTCCTGAGATGAAGTCCACCGGAGAGGTTATGGGGGTTGCGGACTCCTTCGGCCTCGCTTTCGCCAAAGCCCAGCTTGCCGCGCGCAACCGCATTCCGACTTCCGGACGCATCTTCATTTCGGTGAACGATCATGACAAGCCGCTGGTCATCCCGGTTGCGCGTGACCTGGCGGCGCTGGGATTTAGGCTGGTCGCAACGCGCGGCACTTTCCAGGCTCTGCGCGCCGGCGGCATTCCGGTCGAGAAAGTTTACAAGGTGGCGGAAGGACGCCCAAGCGTCGTGGACCTCATCAAGAGCGCCGCCATTGATTTGATCATCAACACGCCGCTGGGCGGCTCCTCACGCCGGGATGACAGGGTGATCCGCCGCGCCGCTGTGCAACACGGCGTTACGTGCATTACAACTCTTTCCGCTGCTGGGGCGGTAATTGCCGGGATTCGGGAATTGAAGAAAGGGCAGGTATGGGTTGCAAGCCTGCAGGAGCTGCACCGGAACGGACAGAGGCTGACTTCACTCGTAGGGGCGCATGGCCATGCGCCTCGAGCCATGGGCCAGAACGGATCAACACAGAATCGTGGTTCGATGGCGCCCCCTCCATTTTCGCTGAAAGCTGATAACTAAGGATTGGACTATGATGACTCGCAAAGAGATTATCCAAAGCATCAAAGGGATCTTTCCTCCAGCCGTTACACCGTTTGACCGGCGCGGGCAAATTGACGAAGGATTATTCCGCGAGAATGTGCAGAGACTCTCCGGCATCGGGCTCTCCGGACTGCTTGTGGCGGGCTCGACCGGCGAAGCTCCTTACCTGTCGGAACGTGAGCGATTGCGGCTGGTGGAAGTGGCGCGAGAGCTGGTACGCCCGCCTGAGATTCTGATTGCGGGCGCGGGCCTCGAGAGCACCGATGCCACCGTCCAGCTCAGCCGGGAGGCGGTAGCGCGTGGGGCCGACGCCGTGCTGATTCTGACGCCCAACTATTACAAATCCAGGATGGATGCGGACGCGCTTACGGCGCACTATCGGGCAGTGGCGAAGAATGTCGAGCAGCCTGTCATCATCTACTCGATCCCGCAGTTCACCGGACTCCACATCGAGCCTTCCACAATTGAGAAGCTGTCGCAAATCCCCAATGTGGTCGGGCTGAAGGAGAGTTCAGGAGACATTAGCTTTGTCCGGGCGGTTCTGCGGCGGGTGCGACCGGGATTTCGCGTGCTGGTTGGGTCGGTAGTGATTCTGAACCAGGCCCTGCGCGCCGGAGCCGCGGGTGCTGTGCTGAGCCAGGCGAGTTTCGCTCCGGAGCTTTGCGTGGGCCTGTACCAGGCATTCCTGCAAAGAAAGAGAAAGACGGCGCTGGAATTCCAGGAGAGGCTGCTCCCACTTGCACGCAAGATTGCGCTGCCTTTCGGCGTTCCCGGTATAAAGGCGGCGCTCGACCTCGCTGGTTATGCCGGGGGCTTCCCCCGCGCGCCGCTTGCGCCGCTGGGGCCGGCATCACGAGAATTGGTGGCGGCTGCTCTCCGTGAAGCTCGCGCCGGGCTCGAGTGCTGAGGGGAGTAGGCAGTTGGCAGTAGGCAGTAAGCGGAGAAAGCGCCGGGGACAGGGTGAGCCAACGCGACAGTTTTCGTGAGGAGAGAAGAAAGCGCGTTTTTTCCCTCTCCCTTGGGGAGAGGGTGGCCCGCGACCGGCGCACATAGAAGTCACTAGTTCAATGACAAGCACAATTCTTCCTTACCAACAAGTCCCACACTCGAGCGCGCTGTTCCTTGATTATCTCTATCAGTTTGGCCGGGTTTCAGACTTCTATAAGGGCCCTCCATACGCGCTGTCCAGTTACAAAACCGTTGCTTCTCAGCTTCATAGTTTGGAAAGGGACCGAGGGGAGGTCTGCGCAATCCTCCTGCGACAGAACAAGGCTTTCGGCTGCGGCGAAGCCACGGTCGAAAACTTGCAGAGACTTTCGGAGCCCGGCACCTTCGCCGTGGTCACGGGCCAGCAAGTGGGCCTGTTCGGCGGGCCGGCTTTTACGATCTTCAAAGCTATGACCACCGTGCGCTTGGCACGCTACCTTACTGAGCAGGGCGTACCCGCAGTGCCGGTTTTCTGGCTTGCTACAGAAGATCACGACTTGGCAGAAGTAGCGGAAGTTGCAACCTTCGATGACGAATACAATCTCATTGCGCTGACTGACCGAGGTGACTCGCGCAACCCTCGGTCGCCCGTCGGAAACGTGCATTTGACCCACGAATCCGCCGAGGCCCTCGCTCGACTCGAGGTCAGCCTGCCTTCCGGGGAAGCTCGGGAATGCCTTTTGCAGGATTTGCGAGAGACCTACGCGCCCGGGGCAGGCTGGGGTGAAGCCTTCGGTCGATTCATGGCCCGCCTTTTAAGCCGCTGGGGAGTAATTCTTCTAAACCCCCTCGATCAAGCCGTTCACCATCTGGGCGCGGAGGTTTATTCCCAAGCCCTAGAGCGCGCGCCAGAACTTAGGGCGAGAGTGCTGGAACGTTCCCGGTCGTTGCTCAAGAGCGGATATCATGCCCAAGTTCACGTGACAGAGGATTCGACATTAGTATTCGTCATCAGGGAAGGGAACCGGCTCCCCATTCAGCAGAAGGACGGCGCCTACTTCGTCGACGGAACGCAAAGGACCTCGATCGAGGAATTGCGGAGTGAAGTAGGCGATGACCCAATAGCTTTTTCGTCCAACGTTCTGTTGCGGCCTTTGGTTCAGGACACCCTGCTGCCGACGATCGCTTACGTCGCCGGTCCCTCCGAGGTGTCGTACCTCGCGCAGGCCCAGGTGCTATATGAGGCCTTTGGCAGGCCACAACCCGTTTTCTTTCCTCGAGCCGCTTTCACGCTTGTTGACCACCGCATTCAAAGACTACTGGAGAAGTACGGGTTGAACGTCGAGGATATTTGGCTTGGCGATGAACACCTGGGCAGAAAAATCGCCGCGGCGGGGCTTGCTGAGGGATGGTCGGAACGCTTCCAGCAGGCGCAGGAGGCTATGGGGAGGCTTCTCGACCAACTCCGCGGTGACATCAAGGAGCTTGACCCCACGCTACTTGACGCGCTGTCTCATGCGCGAGAAAAAATTGATTACCAGATGGATCGACTGCGAGGGAAGGTAGGCCGCGCGGGCTTGGCGCGGTCGGAGTTGCTGCTTCGCCACACGGAGGCCCTCAAGTGGTTTCTGATGCCGCAAAAGGATTTGCAGGAGCGCCGGGTCGGCGGCGCGTATTTTTTGGGGCGCGCCGGCTACGAACTGCTTGATCGGCTACTTTCGGAAATCCAGACTGACTCTCCTGGCCACCAGGTAGTAGCCCTACAGCAGTAGTTTTCATTATCTTCTCGGGCCGCGAAGGTTCCTCTGTGCGCTCCCTGGTCAGAACAGCTTCAACACGGAGGTCACTGAGGGCCTCCGTGTGCTCTGTGCTAAAGCCTGGAAGCCACGGAGGACACAGAGACGCTCATCATGGTTGGGGCCAGCAGCGGCGCTGTAGAAGCCTAGTATTAGAGCTCGCTCAAAACTCTCTCAACTCGCCCGTTAACATGGTCTGATATAATATGCGATTGCGGTGCGGGCTGCCGCCTCGTGGAGACTTGCCATGAATGCACGTTCAATTCCGGATCTGCTGACTCGCCATAAGGCGATTTTCGAGCTTTCAAATGGCGGAAGTATCGTTCTGAAGAATCCCCAGAAGTTTGTGAAGCAGACCCTCGACCAGTTGGTCGGAGACGCGGTTTTTGGAGAAACTGAAGAGGTACGCAGTGCAGCGCGTTGGATAATCCGGAGAGCGGGATTGGAACTCGGCGTCGTCCCTTCCTCATTGCAGGGTCTTTACGAGGCCCGTGGCCGGAAGGAGTGCAAGGGCTTCACCGTTCCCGCGATGAACGTTCGGGGCCTGAGCTATGATGTGGCCCGTGCGATTTTCCGTGCTGCGCTACGCCTGAAAGCCGGCGCCTTCATTTTTGAACTTACACGTACGGAGAGCCATTACACCGACCAGCGCCCAGCGGAATATGCTGCGGTCATCATTGCGGCGGCACTCCGCGAGGGTTTCGAGGGCCCCGTTTTCATTCAGGGAGATCACTATCTGGTTAACGCCAATAAATTCGCCAAAGATCCGGATAGTGAGTTGCTGGCCATCCGCGACTTCTGCCAGGAATCCGTTGCGGCGGGATACTACAATATTGACATTGACGCGTCAACACTTGTAAATCTCGAGAAGAACGGCGGTCGTGAACAGCAGAGGGCCAACTTTGAGGCCACCGCGAGCCTGGCAGCTTACATCCGCTCGATCGAGCCGCCGGGAATAGCAATTACGCTGGGAGGCGCAATCGGCGAAATCGGGAAACAAAACTCCACTCCCGAGGAGCTGACCTCTTTCGTGGACGGTTTCATGGAAACCTTGACCCGGCGTAGCGGTTACAAAAGGGGACTTGCAAAGATCAGCGTCCAGACGGGAACGAAGGACGGGGGTGTGGTCCTGCCCGATGGCGGCATCGCACAAGTGGCCATCGACTTTGAAACGCTGCGCACGCTCTCGGCGCTGGCCCGGGACCGCTACGGAATGGCCGGCGCAGTCCAACATGGCGCGTCCACTCTCCCTGCCGATGCCTTCCATAAGTTTGTGGAGTGCGAAGCCGCAGAAGTTCACCTGGCCACTGAGTTTCAGAACATGATTTACGAGAACACGGCGTTTCCCAGGGATTTGAAGGAAGAAGTCTACAAGACCCTGCGTAGGATTTGCGCCGACGAGCGGAAGGCCTCAGAGACCGATGAGCAGTTCCTTTACAAGACCCGCAAGAAAGCCTTCGGCCCCTTCAAACGCAAGTTTTGGGACCTGCCGGCGGATATTCGCGCGGGCATTGGAGATGACCTTGAAAGGAAGTTCACCTTCCTGTTTGAGCGGCTGAACGTGCAGCGGACGGCAGAGTTGGTGAAGAAGTCAGTCATCCTGGTTCCCGTGATTCCTCCGGCGCCTCCAGCCTTGACCGAAGCGCTTGCCAAAGTAGGCAACTCTCATTGACGATTGGCGAACGTCGATTGAAAGAATCGACAATCGTCCATCGAAATCCGGCAATCCCCATGCAATCTCTCGCGATCTACGTTCAAGTTCCCTTTTGCGCCTCGAAGTGCAGCTTCTGCAATTTCAGTTCGCGAGTCGAGGTCCGCAATATTTTCGATGGTTACTGCGCTGCGGTGGAGCAGGAAATCGATAGATTCCCAGTCGAGTTGAAGGTTTTGGAGCTGGCGGAAGAGCTTCTAACGCTTCCTGTGGACACCGTCTATTTCGGGGGAGGAACGCCGCCGTTGCTCGGGGTGGAGAGACTCAGGAGGGTCGTCCGCGCACTTCACCGGCGCTTTGGATTCCAAGCCGCCGCTGAATTCACGATTGAGGTCACTCCAGGCTCGGCCGATATCCAGTTTCTGGCTGAGGCAATTGCGATGGGGATAAACCGCCTGAGCATTGGCGCCCAAACATTTCAGGACCAGGAACTCCGCGCGGTCGGCCGATTGCATTCTGCCGCGGACACAGGCGAACTTGTCCGGCAGGCGCGTTCGGTCGGCTTCGATAATATCAGCATTGATTTGGTGGCCGGTCTTCCGCATCAGACCTCAGAATCGTGGCAACGCAACCTCGAGGCTGCGGTCCCGCTCAACCCGCAGCACATTTCCCTCTACTTATTCGAAATCGATGAAAAAAGCCGGTTGGGCAGGGAAGTGCTGCACGGGGGAACACGGTATAATGCTCCTACGATTCCAGGCGAGGAGTTCATGGCCGACGCGTACGAGATTGGGCGGCAGTTTTTGGGCCGGGAGGGGTACGTCCAGTACGAGATCTCGAACTTTGCGCGCCCAGGGTATGAGTCCCGCCACAACCTCAAATACTGGCAACTCGCCCCCTATGTCGGAGTCGGTTCTGGAGCCCATTCTTTTGACGGTGCGAACCGGTGGGCTAACGAAGTCGATGCGAGGCTCTACATTGATAAGCTGGCAGGGATGACTCCGCTGCTTCGGGGGTCAGCAGGCTTTCGCGGCAAGAGCAGTTAGAGGAGTTCTTCTTTCTCGGATTACGGCAGGTGGAAGGCGTTAGGCTCGACTTGGCACGGAAACGATGGGGAGCGGATCTGGTGAGCCACTGGAAGGGTACGATCGAAACCCTGACCCGGAAAGGACTTCTGAAGAGAAACGGAGACAGTATCCGGCTTGCAGAGGCTGCATACTTGGTTTCCAACGAGATTTTCCAGGAGTTCGTGAACGTGTAAGGACGTCCGTGGTCCGTTGTCAGTTGTCAGTGAACGATGCGACTTGGAGGCCTCAACCAAAAGGCAACTCTCTGTGGCCTCCGTGCCCCAAAAGCCTCAACACAGAGAACACGGAAGATCTCAGTGGCCTCTGTGTTAAGCCTGTCTGACCACGGAGGCAACGGATGCTAAACAACTGACTAGTCACAACTGACCAACTAAATGAAGAAAGAGGAGCACATGGAGACTATTGTTGATTTGCGTAGTGACACGGTGACCCGGCCAACGCCCGCGATGCGACGGGCCATGTACGAGGCAGAGGTTGGCGACGACGTGTACCGGGAAGATCCGACGGTTAACCGGCTCCAGGAATGCGCGGCCGAGACCTTTGGGCGCGAGGCGGCTTTATTCGTTGCCTCAGGAACCATGGGCAACCAGGCTGCCCTCAAAGTCCACGCTAAGCCCGGACAGGAAGTGATTTGCGAAGCACGAGCTCACATCTACAACTTCGAGATGGGGACACTGGCGGCCTTTGCAGGCTTGGTGCCTCGGACCATTTGGGCAGAGGACGGAATTTTAGGATGGGAAATGATTGCCCCTCATGTTCGGGGGCGGGGGGATAATCGGTCGCGCACCGGCGTGGTGGAGCTGGAAAACACTTCGAACATTGCCGGCGGCTCGGTTTACCCTGTCAATGTGTTTGACGAAATTGCAGACCACGTGCATGCCGCAGGTTTGCCTCTACACCTGGATGGAGCGCGCATCTTCAACGCCGCCACGGCGCTACGCCGTCCCGTGACGGAACTGACGAAGAAGGCTGATTCAGTGATGTTCTGCCTCTCGAAGGGACTCGGTGCGCCCATCGGTTCTATGCTGGTGGGCAGCAAGGAGTTCATCGAAGAAGCTCGCATTGCGAGAAAAATGCTGGGCGGGGGAATGCGCCAGGTGGGCATCCTGGCGGCAGCGGGCCTAGTCGCCCTGGAGGAAGGCCCGAAGCGCCTCGATGTCGACCACCAGAATGCGAAGTTCTTGGCGCGCGGGCTTGCCGAGATTCCGGGCATTAAGGTCGACGCGGAGAAGGTGGTCACTAACATCCTCTTCTTTGATGTTTCCGGCACCGGCCTGACCGCGCCGCAGGTGTCGCAACGGCTGAAGGCCAAGAACGTCTGGGCAAACCCCTACGACTCCAAACTGATCCGAATGGTGACGCACCTTGACGTGGACCGAGCGGGCTGCGAGCGCGCACTCTGCGCCCTCCGGGAGGCGGTGGCCAGCAAGGGGGCTGGGGGCTAGGGACCGGGGCTTGATGTGTGCGCTGTCCCTTTGACCCCGATGTCGATAACGAATCCTAACGCGTTAAGGACAGCATACAGGCCGCTGAGGCGGGGGTTCCCTTCTTCGGAAAGCATACGATAAAGATTCACTCGATTTTTCCCCAGCGCCAGCCCCTATTTCTTCTTGGCTCCTTCCTGGGAAAGTTTCGACAGGATATCGAAATAGTGCGTGCGGTAAGTAGCATCTTGAGGATCGAGTTGCGTCGCCTTGCGGTATTGCTTCACCGCCTCCTCCAAATCGCCCAATTTTTCCAGGGCATAGCCAAGGCCGTTGTAAGCGTCTGCATCGGTCGGGTCAAGCCGAATGGCTTCGAGCATCTCTACTCGTGCGCGCCTCCAGTGCTTGGCAAGCAAGAACGTGATTCCCAGCTCACGGTGAAGGTCGGAATTTTCGGCATCGAGTTTGAGGGCTGTCCGCAGATTTTCGACGGCCTCATCCAGCCGGCCCCCGGCGCGCAGTTGGACTGCTTGCTGAACCAACTGGGTTAGCTGAATCTTGGCTTCCGCGGCGCCGGGCGTCGGATTTGATTGAGTGTTGGAAGCCGCTTCTGCCTTGGTTTCATCGAGCGCCACATTTTCGCCGAACCCGGGCGAAATGAAGAAGGTTTTCTCTGCTGCTCTGGGGCAACGGACGTGGAGGTAGTGGTCTCCAGGCTCGACCTGCTGCAATACGAGCACCCCATGGTCATCTGTTTTGCCCACCTGTTGATTGTCCAGGTCTACTGAGCAGCCCGGCTCGCGTGCACGGAGCGTTACCTGCGCTGGTGCCTGCTCGCGCGCCTTCTCACTCAGTAAGAGAGCGTGAAGACTTGCTGGAATCAGCATGATGGCGAAACCCAGGAAGAATCTGCTCATGAATGTCCTTGCCCATTTCCAGCCCCGGCGGCGCCGTACCGCCTTTCAGGTGCTTGGTCAACAAACCCCTAAAAAGCCGCACCTCGCCATGCCGCCGGGCTCAATGCATCTTAACACGCCCCGCTGACTTCGCCTTAGATTCGGAAATTGGGCTGGTGCCCTAGTTTGATTTGAGCGGCAGTGCCTACATGAATCCAACTTGCTGTGCTGCGGTGATACCGAAGGCGCATCAGGCTTCGGAATCATCCTCAGGCGGAGTGACACCAGGGCCTAATCTAGCGTCAACTTGCTCTTGACATATACTGAGGGACAGTACACAATTGTCAAAGGAGGATTGACAACACTATGGCTGACGCAAAACGAACGATCCCTGACGCGCTGCGGCAGACTTGGGAGTCTGCTACGCAGCACCCCGATTCCCTCATCGCGCTTCAGGCAACCCAGGGGCTCTGGCGGCAGTGGGCGCAGTGGCAGTCCGTGCTGGTGGCCGAGAACCTCAGGGCCGGAGGAACCTGGGACGATATCGGTCGTGCACTCGGTACAAGCCGCCAAGCGGCCTGGGCGCGCTTTAGGAACATTATCGAGACAACAAACGAAGGAGGAGCCATGCAGACGCAGCAACAAGTTGAAAGGTTGAGCAAGGAGCTGACGGAGAACGTAAAGGTCATCCAGGAACGTCTGAGAAGCATTGATACCAAGGGGCAAGAGGAAAGAAAGCACCTTCAAGACCAAGTGAAGCTTCTGCACGAGCAAATTCGTGTGCTGGGCAAGCAGATGGCGGACGAGCGCAAGGCCCTTCAGAACGATGTTCGTCAGATGATGAGGTCCACACAGGTGCAGATAAATACCCTCCGCAGGGGGGTGTAGGCAGCCGGTTCGTGAGGCGCGACATAGCTAGCCCCGCTCTCGATTTCGCGCAGCGGCCCTTGGGTCGCCCCTCGGAGTTTGGCGGCAGCGCCTCTGGCCTGCTTGGGTACCCACGAGGGGTGCCCCTACAAATGCAGCCCTCGTGGCGGCCCCGGGCACCCACGAGGGGTGCCCCTACAGTTCCCAGGACATGGCCAATTTCTTGACGATGCTGGGGTTGTGGTATAGCCTTGACTTTGGGAGATGGAGTGAAGCGAGGGGGCCGGTGATATCCGGCGCACGGAAACAGGCCGCGGGACACTTGGATAAAATCAGGGCGGGCCCTGCCACCAAATGGCGGATTTAATCCAGAGCTGGGCTGAGAAAGTGCGCGAGGGAGATCGGCGGGCTGTTGCTCGCGCCATCACTGCGGTCGAGACCGGCAATACGCTCGGCACGGAACTCCTGAAGAGGCTGTTTCCTTCCTCGGGGAAAGCGGAAGTCATTGGGGTCACGGGGTCTCCCGGGGCCGGGAAAAGCACCCTTGTGGAAAAACTCGCGGGCCACTATCGACGTGGTGGCGCGCGCGTGGGAATCATCGCAGTTGACCCCACCAGCCCATTTTCCGGCGGCGCGTTCCTCGGCGACCGCATCCGAATGCAGGGCCTGTCGAGCGATCGAGGAATTTACATCAGGAGCATGGCCACACGGGGACAATTAGGCGGCCTGGCGCCTACTACCCACGATGTGGTCACAGTCCTCGACGCGGCGGGCTGCGACGTGGTGCTGATTGAAACCGTGGGTGTGGGTCAAGACGAAGTGGAAGTGGCCCGCCTGGCGGACGCCACAGCCCTGCTCTTGGTCCCGGGCATGGGTGATGACGTGCAAACGTCCAAGGCCGGTGTTATGGAGATTGCTGACCTCTTCGTCATCAACAAGGCGGACCGTCCCGGGGCTGACCGCGTCAAGCAGGAAGTCGAGGCCATGCTTTCCATGGCTTCCCGTTCGGATGGTTGGCGTCCCCCCATCATCAAGGCGATCGCCACCACGGGCTCAGGCGTCGAAGAAGTGAGGAAAGCGCTCGAACAATTCCGATCGTTCGGAGAGCAGCATAATCTGAAAGAGAAGCGCCGAAGGAATTACTGGCGCGGTCGTCTCCTCGAGTTACTCCGCCGGAATCTCTTTGAGAAAGTCACGAGGGAACGTTTGCGCGACGGTGTTTTGGAACAGTGCATTAGCGACCTACTCCAGCACCGCACTGATCCGTATTCACTGGTCGAGAGAATCGTCTCCCAAGCAGTGGCTAGTGATTAGTGGCTAGAGGCTGAGAACTGACAACCGACGACTGATGACTGTGTTTATGAAACTGCACCACATTGGCATCGCGGTCGGCTCGCTTGAGGCCGCTCGTCCCATTTACGAAAAACTGCTGGGAAAGCCACCTGACTCAGTGGAAATTGTCGAGGAGCAGAAGGTACGGGTGGCGGTCTTTCAGGTGGGCGAAAGCCGCCTGGAGTTGCTCGAGGCCACCTGCGCGGATTCGCCCATCGCGCGTGCTGTCGCCAAGCGCGGGCAGGGCCTTCACCATGTGGCAGTTGAGGTTGAAGACCTTGTCGGGACGCTCCGGAAGTTGGAAAGCGCCGGCGTCCGCTTGATCGATCAGGAGCCTCGGCGCGGGGCAGGGAACGAGCAAGTCGCCTTTCTGCACCCGGCTAGCACCGCCGGCGTGCTCATCGAATTGGTGGAAGAGAAATGACTGCGGGTAGCGCGGGCGTCTCGCCCGCTGTCGCGGGAGCGTCCCACTCCCGCTCCGCAAGCGCGGGCAGGATGCCCGCTCGACAGCGGGCGAGACGCCCGCGCTACATCGCTGAGCCGAGGGACAATGAAGTTAGGAGATATTGAACTCCACACGATCACCGACGGAAGCTTTGCACTGGATGGAGGACAGATGTTTGGCGTCGTGCCGAAGCCGCTCTGGGACCGCAAGGCTCCCTCGGACGAACGCAACCGAATCCGGCTTTCCTTGACCTGCCTCCTGATTCGTACCGGGAGGCAGAACATTCTCGTGGAAACAGGCATTGGCGACAAGTTTGACGCGAAGTTCAAGGACATCTATGATATCCAACACCCGCCAGCGCTCCTCCTTGGACTGGATGAACTGGGGGTCGGGCCAGGAGATATCCACATTGTAATCAATACCCACTTACACTTTGACCATTGCGGTTGGAACACGCGGCGCCTGGAAGGGAAAACCATCCCTACCTTTCGGCGGGCTCGTTATTTCATCCAGCGGGAAGAGTGGGAGCACGCGCTGAATCCCACGGAACGGGAGCGAGCCAGTTATATTGAGGAGTTCTTCAAGCCCGCTGAGGCGCAGACCGAGTTTCTCGATGGCGACACCGAGCTAGCCCCAGGTATTCGGGTTGAGGTTGTGCCAGGACACACGCGCAGCTTGCAGTGCGTGCGCATTGAATCCGGGAACGAGTGTGCGTACTTCATCTCGGACACCGTTCCCACCGCGACGCATCTCGCCTATCCATGGATCATGAGTTTCGACCTGTATCCGATGGAGACCCTCGCCAGCAAAAAACGGCTGCTGCCGGAGTTGGCTCAAAGGAAAGCTATCGTGATCTTTCCCCATGACCCGAATACTCCCTGGCTGCGCTTGTTCGAAATCGACGGCAAGATTGTGGCCCAGCCAGTAGATAAGGTGAGGACATCGGCGTAGGGTGGGCGCCTAGCAAATCAGATTCTCCGTGTTCTCCGTACCTCGAGAGTCTCAACACAGAGATCACGGAGGATGTCAGTGACCTCTGTGTTATGCTTTTCTGGCCACGGAAGACACGGAGGGCATTACTGGTGTCTGAGAGAGCCTTCGCGGTGCAAAAACGTTGCAGAAGCTAGTGAATCAATGGGAATAGGGAATCACGGGACGGCGCAAGGGAAAGCGTAATCCAAAATCTAAAATCCAAAATTCCCCGGCTCCCGGCCCCCAGTCCCAAGGGAGGACTTTTGCCACAAGCGGAAATCGGAATCATCGGGGGAAGCGGGCTCTATCACCTGCCGGGTATCGAGCGTGTCCGGGAAGTTCGCATCGCTACTCCCTTTGGCAAACCATCGGACGCTTACATTCTCGGCAACTTGCAGGGACGCAAGGTGGCTTTTCTATCTCGGCACGGGCGTGGCCACACTCTTTTGCCGACCGAGTTGAATTCTCGCGCCAACATTTACGGGTTCAAGAAATTGGGGGTGGAGCGGATCATCTCGGTGAGCGCCGTGGGGTCTTTACAGGAGGAATACCGTCCTATGGACATGGCGTTGCCCGCACAGTTCTTTGATCGCACGCGGCAGCGTGCTTCCACGTTCTTCGGCGATGGCCTCGTTGCCCACATCAGTTTTGACACTCCCGTCTGTCCTACCGTCGTGGAGGTGCTGGCAGGGGCGTGCGAAGAGGCCGGCGTCCGGTGTCACACAGGCGGCACTTACCTCTGCATGGAGGGGCCGGCGTTTTCGACTAAGGCGGAGTCGAACGCCTACCGTTCGTGGGGAATGGACCTTATCGGAATGACTAGCCTGCCGGAGGCCAAGCTGGCGCGCGAGGCTGAACTTTGTTACGCCACACTCGCCATGGTCACCGACTACGATTGCTGGCATTCCGAGCACGAAGCCGTGACCGTGAACTGCGTGCTGGAGTACCTTGCACGCAATGTCGAGAACTCTCAGAAGATTCTCCTGAAAGCAATTCGTTCCATGCCTCGAGAACGGAACTGTAAATGCGGATCGGCGCTGGCCCACGCCATCCTCAGTGAACGCACGAAGATTTCGCAGAAAGCCAGGAAAAAGCTGTCTTTGCTGGTCGGGAAATACCTAACCTAATACATTAGCTAACGTTTCCAAATGTTCTAGCAGGAGCGAGTTATCAATGGCATTATTGGTCGTTGGCGCTGTAGCTTTTGATTCCATTAGAACGCCGTACGGGAATGCGGATAACGTGTTGGGAGGGGCGGCGAGCTATTTTTCAGTTGCCGCCAGTCGATTCGTTCCTGTTCGGGTGGTGGCCGCGGTCGGTGAGGACTTCGGAGAAGAGCAGCTCCGGGTATTTCACGACCGCGGCGTTGATACTGCGGGTCTGGAGAGGCTGCCCGGGAGAACCTTCCGCTGGTCGGGCGAATACGTCGGCGACATGAATGAGGCCCGAACGCTCGAAACACACCTCAACGTTTTCGAGCGATTTTCACCGAAAATACCCTCGTCGTATCTCGACAGCGAGTTCCTGTTCCTGGGCAATATCGATCCGGTGTTGCAGCTCCACGTCCGGCGAAAGCTTCCGACAGCTCGCTTGGCCGCTATGGATTCCATGAATTATTGGATCAAGGGAAACCTGGCGGATCTGAAGAAGACGTTGGCCGAAGTCGATATCTTGATGATCAACGAGACGGAAGCGCGAATGCTTTCCGGCGTTTTCAACCTCAAGAAGGCCGCAGCGGCCATGCAGAAGATGGGACCGCGCACCGTGGTCATCAAACGGGGCGAACACGGCGTCACGCTTTTCTCTGAGAGCGGAATCTTCTCTGCGCCTGCTTATCCGCTCGATGAAGTCCACGACCCCACGGGCGCCGGAGACACCTTTGCGGGCGGCTTTATGGGGCATCTGGCGAAGGTTGGAGAGCTCTCGGACGCTAACCTCCGTCGGGCAGTGATCTACGGTTCCGTGATGGCGAGTTTCGCCGTCGAGGAGTTCGGACTCTCGAGGTTGCTCCGGCTAACCCCCAAAGAGATCGAAGCCCGCTACAGCGAGTTCAAAACTCTGACCCACTTTGATGCTTGACCAGGCCCGAGACGCGACAGAATCCCGCGAACACCCACTCCCTTTGTCTTTCAAGTCCGACGGCGTTGCGGCCGTATGCATCGTGGCGGTCACCGTAGGGGCGCTTTGCTTCTTCTATTCTCGCGGGCTGACAAACATTTACGGCGACGCCCTCGCTCACATGCAAGGCGCGCGGCGCATCTTCGACTCACTGACCCCGGGTTACGAAGAGATTGGTAGTGTTTGGCTGCCCCTGTTTCATCTTCTGGCCGCCCCACTGGCACTGAGTGATTTCATGTGGAGGACGGGGCTGGCCGGGAGCATCGTCTCTTCCGCTGCTCTTGCGGGCGCCGCCTGGTTCCTGTATCGACTTGGGGCGGAGCTCAATGGCTGCCGATCAGCAGGGGTTCTCGCGTTGGCCGGTGTCCTGCTCAGCCCCAGCCTTCTTTATCTCGCCGGTACCCCGCTGACCGAACCCTTGGCGATACTTTGGGCGGTTCTGGTGGTCTACGGACTCTTCCGCTACAGGGAAAGCGGCAGGTTTCGGATTCTCTTGGGCGCTGCGGGGGCGGCATTTCTCGGGACGCTCACCCGTTACGAGGAGTGGTACGTCCTTCCCTTCGCGGCTTTGTTCGTGTTGCTTGCGCGCCGTCAGTCGTGGGAATCGCGCATCCGCCACGCCTTCGTTTTCGCGATCATTGCCTGCGCCGGTCCCTTGATCTGGTTGCTTCACAATGCCTGGCGTTACGCGAATCCCCTGGACTTTTACAACGGAAGATTTTCGGCTAAGGCGATATATGCTTATCAACTTGCCACCACAGCGTTTCCCTATCCGACTGATGGCAACCTGCTTCTCTCCGCGCGCTATTACTTTGAGGACCTCAAACTGATCATCGGGGCGTGGCCACTCGAGCTTGCTGTGCTTGGGCTGATTGCATGGGCAGCGAACCGGCGAGTGTGGGGGAAGGGAGCGGTGGTATTCCTGTTTTTGGTTCCCTTGCCGTTCTATATCCACGCCCTTGCTTATGCCGCCATTCCGCTTTACGTGCCGACTCTTTTCCCTTTCACCTATTACAATTTGCGCTACGGAGTGGAAATGGTCCCGGCGGTGGCGCTTTTCCCGTCCTTCCTGCTTCATTCAGGTTTGCCACAGCGTTTGCGTTACGGATTGCTGGCGTTTTTTGTGCTCGTGCTCGCCTGGCAAAGTTACACGCTTTTTGCCAGAGGAGCTGAGAAACTGGCCGTGGTCAAGGAAGGCATCCTGAATACTCCCTGCCGGTCACCTCGCCCACAAGCCATCATCCGCTTCCTCCGCAACCACTATGATGGACAGCCGATGCTGATAGCAGACGGCAAGTTGCCTTGCGTATTGCCGGAAGTCGGGATTCATTACCGCAAAACTATTTCGGAGGCGAACCCCAAGTATTGGCGCGCGTTGCGGCCCGACGCTGGAAAATGGGTGGAATGGATTTTCCGCGGCGAGGGAGACCCCGTGGATGAGCTGATGCGTGCCGACCCTCAGGCTTTTGCGGATTTCGAGCTTCTCGAGAGGGACTCGTTTCCGAAGGAAGGCAGCGTCACAATTTATCGGCGCCGGGACGGAAGGGTAGGAACAAGTGGCCCGCAGAAATCAGAAGTCAGAAAGTAGAACGTAGAAGGCAAAAAAGCAGACGCCAGGAGCTGGAGACTGGAGAGAGAAAAATGGTTTTAGGCAGTAGGTAGCAAGGGGGAGGCACAAGGGAGAGGGCGATCCAAAATATAAAATCCAGAATTGCCCCAGCCCCTAGCCCCCTTCTTTTCGTGGCTGAAGGGTGCCGGCTTATAGCGGAGAGCTGGTCACGAACTCGGAGCAACCTAAGATGACAAGAGACATCGAAGTCCCCTTTGCGAAATTTCACGCGCTCGGAAACGATTGGCTTCTCGTAGGGAGCGAAGGGCTCCCACGTTCTCTGGCTGAATTCGCCGGGGTGATTTTGGATCGCCATATGGGCATCGGAGCGGACGGACTCCTGGTGGTGATGCCACCCCGCAATAAAAAGCACCATGCGTGCGTCCGCTTCTTCAATGCGGATGGGAGCGAAGCGGAGATGTCCGGGAATGGCGTTCGCTGTGCCGGCGCCTTCCTCGCGGAACTCTCTCCGGTCAGACAAACATTTCTGGTGGAGACAGCAGCCGGTCTGAAGCCCCTCGAGAAGATAGAGGAAGAGAAGGGTAAGTGGCTATTTCGCGCCGGGATGGGTGCTCCGATTCTGGATCCTGCCAAGATCCCATTCGAAGCCGGAGACTTCTCTCCGCCCATCACAGGTTTCGTGCTTCGCACCCAGCGAGGCGTGGTGCAAGCAACGGTAACATCAGTGGGCAATCCACATTGCTCCATTTTTGTGACGGATTTCGAAAGCGTCGATTGGGCAAGCCTGGGACGAGAGATCGAGACGAATCCGCTTTTCCCGAACCGCACCAATGTGGAGTTCGTAAGCGTGATCTCGAGAAAAGAGATCGCAGTGCGGTTCTGGGAGCGCGGCGTGGGTCAGACCATGTCGTCCGGCACGGGCTCGTGCGCTGCGACCGTGGCAAGCATCCTAAACGGTCTGACGGAAAGGCAAGTTCGAGTGCAAACGCAAGTTGGCTCGCTCCTGGTAGCTTGGCCGGAAAATGGGGAAATCACCTTAACGGGCCGGGTTGAAAGAATCGCCCAGGGCACCTACAATTATTCTTCTCCACGGCGGAGGAGGGTGTCAGGCGGTGGTGGACGAGACGCAGCGCGCAGGCCAACCACCCCCTTGCCTCGTCCTTAACGAAGGAAGAGAATTATTTGGGGCATTTTCATGCACAGTGGCGAGCCGCTGTGCAGATTTGGAGTGTAAACCATGACTTCACGAGAAAAAGTTCTTACTGCCTGCAATCATCGCCAGCCCGACCGAGTGCCGGTTGATCTTGCCGGTCATCCTTCGTCAGGGGTCGCCGCCATCGCCTACGCCAAATTGCGCCATTATCTTGGGCTGCCCAAAAAGACCCTTCGCGTTTACGACCCAATTCAGCAATTGGCCATCGTGGATGACGATGTCCTCGAGAAATTTGGGATCGATGTCCTCGATCTCGCCCGCGCTTTCGCCCTCGACGAAGCATCCTGGGCAGATTGGACATTGCCGGATGGCACGCCCTGCAAGATGCCGGCGTGGGCGTTGCCTCAGAAGGCAGACGGACGGTGGGTCTTCCGCTCCAAGAGCGGGCGCGTGATCGCCCAGATGCCGGAGGGCGCGCTCTATTTCGAACAAACCTATTTTCCGTTCGCGGATGAAAGCGGACCCAAGACCATCCCGGAAGCCATGCAAGAATCCATGTGGAACGCCGTCGGCGGCCCTCCGGGTCCTTGGCTCAATCATGCGCAGTTGAGAGAGGGAGCAACACGGTTGCGGCAGAGGACTGACAAGGCCATTCTGGGCGGCTTTGGCGGAAACTTGCTTGAGACGGGGCAGTTCTTATATCGCAACGACAACTTCTTCATGCTGCTGGCAGCCGAACCCGAGAAGGCGCACAAGTTCCTCGACGATCTGGTCGAGATTCACCTCACAAACCTGGAGAAATATCTGGGGGCGGTCGGCGATTGTATCGACCTGATCAAGTTTGGCGACGACTTGGGGATGCAGAGCGGGCCGCAAGTTTCGCCCAAGATGTACCGGGAATTCTTCAAGCCTCGCCATAAACTCATGTGGAGCCGTGCTAAACAATTGGCCAATGTGAAAGTAATGCTCCATTGCTGCGGTGGGGTTCGGGAACTGCTACCCGATTTGATTGATGCCGGCTTGGATGCCATCAACCCGGTCCAGATTTCTTGCGCCGGCATGGATGCACGAGAGCTTAAGGCAGAGTTCGGGAAGGACATGGTATTCTGGGGCGGAGGTTGCGACACGCAGACCATCCTGCCCAACGGTACTCCGGACGGAGTGCGCCGGCACGTCAAAGAACAGGTACAAATCCTCAACCCCGGTGGCGGCTTCGTCTTCCAACAGGTCCACAATATCCTGGCGAATGTTCCTCCGGCGAACGTTGTGGCTATGTACGAAGCCCTGCAGGAGATCGGTTGATCGGGAGATCGGGTGAACTGCTGAAAGCGAAAATCGAAAACCGAAACTCGAAGCGCGCGGCGATTTTCGACGTTCGAATTTCGAGTTTCCTGCTCTCCCGATCGCCCGATCCTTCTTCACGGCCGAATATAAAGAATGATTTTACTGGGAACTCCATACTTTGAAGTGACTTCCACCGTCTGCGCGGGCTCCCAGCCGGGAACCTGAAAATCGTGCGAGACGATGCGTGCCCCTGAGCGGAGCTGCCTTTCGAGTATCGGGCGCAGGCGCTCATTTACGGCAGTCAAGAGGTAAAGCGTTACCACAGTGGCGTGACGGACGTTGACCTCGAACAAGTTTTCGTGGAGTATTCGGGCGCGGTCTTGCAGGCCCAGTTTTCGAATGTGCTCCGAGGACTCTTCGTAAAGGTCGGAGTCGAGTTCCACTCCAACCGCGTGAGCCCCGAACTTCTGTGCAGCCAGAATTACGATACGCCCGTCCCCTGATCCCAAGTCGTAGACCACATCGTCGGGCTCGACTTTGGCGACTTCCAACATCTTCTGCGCCACATCGAGGGGCGTGGGGACAAACGGAACAAGGTGCTCCAGATACTTGCCGGAGTCGCTCTGAGCTGGGGAAAGAGGCGTCGTTTGGGATAGAGCCGGCTGGCAGAAAAGGAGCATGGCAGAAAGAACGGCGAAAACCGCCAATCTGCCACGCATTTTGATAGCGTCATTAGTTCGAGCAACTTGTCGCATCGTACAATTCTATGGGTTGTACGGAATATTGTCGAGGGAGTTGAGAGTCGGCAAAGCAAGTTGACAGTCGGCAGTCAACAGTCGACAGTTAAAGGCGGAGGGTCCAAAGTTTTTGGCTCCTTACTGTCAACTGTTGACTGTCGACTGTTCTACCAGCTTTGCTGCCCCAATTATGCAGCCACACCGCACGGTGCCGCCTACTGTTGACCGTCAACCGGCGACTGTCGACTGCCCTTCGCTTCGCCGCGAACTGACCTTCACCAACGGCACTTCCATTGTGGTCGCGAACATGATTGGGGCGGGGATCTTTGGTACCACCGGCTTTCTGGCAGGGGACCTTGGCAAGCCTTCCTTGGTGCTGGGCGTCTGGTTGGCGGGTGCGTTAGTCGCCCTGGCCGGTTGCCTATGTTATGCAGAGCTGGCGATCAATCTGCCTCGCTCAGGAGGAGAGTACGTTTACCTGCGGGAGGCATGGGGGCCAGTCTGGGGATTTCTGAGCGGCTGGATTTCGTTCTTCGCAGGATTTGCAGCGCCCATCGCGGCGTCGGCGCTGCTTTTCTCCGAATATCTGGCGCACTTTTTCCCCGCTCTGTCATCAAGATCGCAGGCGGGAGTACTGTCCACCTCATCGAGGTGGATCCACACTGGCAACGGGCACTTGCTGGCGATAGGGGTGGTTGCGGTGTTTGCAGTTGCCAATATCATCGGGGTACGTTTCGTAGGCAAACTGCAAAACGTTCTTACCGGATTGAAAGTCGGAGTCCTCGGAGCCTTTTTGGTGACGGCCTTCCTGACGGGGAAGGGAAATTTCTCGCATTTTTCGGCAGATGCCGTCCGAACCTCTCATCACAGCCTCAGCGCACAATTTGCGGTTTCCCTTATCTTTGTGATGTTCGCTTATAGCGGTTGGAATGCTGCTGCTTATGTGGCTGAAGAGATGAAGGCGCCGGAGCGAACGGTGCCGGCTTCGCTTGTCGCAGGCACCCTGATTGTGGCGGTCTTTTATCTGGCGTTGAACGCAGCATTCATCTACTCCATGCCCTTAGAAGCCATGAAGGGCATCGAGCGCATCGGCGGAGCGGCGGCGGAAGCACTGTTTGGAGGGAAAGGTGGGAGCTTCTTCAGCGGCGTGATGTCGATCGGGTTACTCTCCGCAGTGAGCGCCATGGTCATTGTGGGGCCGCGCGTTTATTACGCCATGGCCCAGGATGGGTGCTTTTTTCAGGGCGCCGCGCGCGTGCATCCGCGGTTTGGGACACCGGTCCAGGCCATTCTCTGGCAGTCGCTGGCAACCGCCCTGATGATCCTCACGGGCACATTCGAAAGCCTGCTCTATTACATCGGTTTTGCGTTGGTCCTGTTCGCCGCCCTGGCGGTGGCAGGTATGGTACGTCTCCGCAAGCGGCCCGCTTGGAAGCGGCTGGGCGCTGTAAGTTGGGGATTTCCGCTGGCTCCCTTGCTTTTCGTGGGTGCCAGCGCGTGGATGCTCTGTTACACGATGGCCCTCCGACCGAAGGAGTCCGTCTTCGGCTTGCTGACGATGGCGGCCGGAATGCTGGCCTATCGCTGGCTTTTCCACCGGCACGGGGAAGGCTAGTGTGCCGTCCGGGCTAATTCTTTACCCCAACCACCCCTATCCCCTCGTTACCAAGGAGGGGAGGTAGCGCACTTACTCCCCTCCTCTCGGAGGAGGGGGCCAGGGGGTGGTGAGCGCGTATCCGCTCTCAAACGCATCGCCGAGCAGAGTTCGGCTTGGCCGCAAGCCGGAGTCGCGCGGGACCGTTCGTCCCCACAAGGAGGAGGGAAGTCATGGCTGAACCGAACCTGCATGAAATACTTCGCAAACAGTATCAGGCCTCGATCGCGATGCTAACGGAGGCAGTCACCAAGTGTCCGGAAACACTGTGGCTCGCTCCCGATTATCCGAACAAGTTCTGGCACATTGCCTACCACGTGCTTTTTTGCACCCATATGTATCTGCAAAATTCCTACGAAGAATTCACCCCTTGGAAAAAGCACCGGGAGAACTATCAGTGGCTTGGTCCTCTTCCCTGGCCACCGCACGACCGGCCTAAGATCGAAGCGCCATACGGTAAAGAAGAGATTCTTGAATACCTCCAAATTTGCTGCGAGGAAATTGACGCCAAAGTGCCATCCCTGGATCTTAACGCGCCCTCAGGGTGCCACTGGCTTCCGTTCAGTAAATTGGAACTGCAACTCTACAACATGCGACACCTTCAACATCACGCGGGACAACTGATCGATCGGCTCAGAACGGTGAGCCAAATCGGCATCGCCTGGGTTGGTGCTGTTTGAGGTGCTTTGGCCGGTAGCGCGGGCGTCTCGCCCGCTGTGCCGGGAGCGTACCGCTGCCGCACGCTGGAAGCTTAACCAACCCTTGGAAAAGGAGGTCTATCGCCACTGCAGACGGGGTGCAAGCGGGCGCGGGCAGGATGCCCACGCCAGAGCGGGCGAGACGCCCGCGCTACATGCGAGGGAACTACCTATCGAAAGCCGGACCGTGCTCTTGTCCTACTTGCCACCCTTGTGTGCCGTCATGGTTGCTGGGCCGCCGACTTTTGCTGAACCCAGGGCAGAAAACCCTTCCTCAGCATGTGGCGCTTGAAGAGCTTGTCGCGCGCCACGACGTACAGGTCTTGAAGGTCCGGACCGCCAAAGGCGATCCCGAGTAGCGGGCCGGCCGGTGAATTGATGATGGTCTGCACGCGCCCCTGCTCATCGCAAACCTGAATGCCCAACCGCGTGTCGACATAGAGGTAACCCAAGCTGTCCATGGTCATGCCGGCGGCGCCTGTGTTCGAGGAGTCGTCGCCCGTTTCAAGACGATAGAAGGGCTCCGGATTTCCGAGCGATCCATCCGCTTGAGTCTGAAATTCCCAGACCCACCTCATATCCGGATCGTCCACGAATAGCAGTGCTTCATCCTTGGAGAGGCGAATCGAGTTGGGACGGCTCATGATCAACATGGGAAAGACTTCTTTTGTCTTGCGGCCAGAGCGGTCGAGGTACCAGAAGCTGTGGTGTTCAGGGTCGGTAAAGTAGATCCCGCCGCTGTGTGCGACCGCCAGATCTTGGCAATGGATTCCGCGGGCGACAGTCCGCCCTTTGCCTTGCAGCGCGTAAGCCGTAATATGATCGCCTTCACACGCGTAGAGGAGTCCGTCTGCGCCAATCGTCAAGCCGTGCGAGTCTCGGGCCGGTCCGCCGCGGGGGTACTCCAAGAAAGTATTGGCCTGCCCCACGGCGGCGACCTTGGCAATGCGCTGGCCGATAATATCGCTGAAGAAGATATTTTTCGCCCCGTCGACAGCCAGGCCTGCGGCGAGTACTCGCTGTGAGTCCCAGGTCCCTGTTATCGAATTAAATCCGTCATCGATGACCACAACCTCTCCACCGGAAGAGCTTCGCGGCAAGCTTACGTCCTCCCAGCCGCTGGCGGGATCGAGAATGGGTGGGCCGAAGCGGGCTTCGTGAACAGCGCGAGGCTTGGCGATGGGCTGCGGATAGTCGCGCCACAGCCAGCGCAGCGCGTCGGGCAGGATCGCTCCGGCCTGCTCCATGTCGTGGTCCTTGTCGCCGGACACGAATTTCGCGTCGTAGCCCGCCCACGCGAGCGCGGAAGCCATTGATTGGTTCGCCAGCCACCAGTCTCCCGCGAAGTTGTTGAGGTCTTTGCTGCCATCCTGAAGAAAGACTCGCAGGGGCATCGGCTCGGTCTTGCGAATGAGCGCCGGATAGATGTCGCCGCCGCGCAGGTCGGTAAAGCTGCCGATAAAGCTGAGCACGCGATGGAAAGCGTCGGGCCGATTCCACGCCACGTTGAAGGAGCAAATCCCGCCGGAGCTTGCGCCGGAAATCGCCCGATCGTTCGGGTCGGTCGAAAGGTCATAGTGCTTGGAAATCTCGGGCAGGATTTCTTCAACGAGAAATCTCGCGTAGCGATCACCGAGGCTGTCGTACTCGAAACTGCGGTTGACGAGATCCTGCTGGCCGGTCGTTTGGGCCTTAAGAACGCCAGGATTGATGAGGACAGCCACGGTCACCGGCAGTGGATTGTTCCCAACGTAATCACGATCAAGCACAGTAGAAGACTCAATCGCTCCATGACCGTCGCCTCCCGGATTTTGTGGCCATTCAAGTGTAGCGCGCCTCCAATTGGTTTACAGATGCAGCGCCGCCCTTTAAGGCGGCATGCCGGGCTGAAGAGCCTGTGTGAAAACTCGGTTGGTGTGTCATTCCGAGGAGTCCGCCATTCTCATTGGCGGACGCCGAGGAATCTTGCATTACGTGGAAAATACTCAGAGCGAGATTCCTCTCCGGCAGGGCGGGATCGGAATGACAAGGTGGACGGAGTTTTCACACAGACTCTTAAAGCCCGGCGCCTATAGCTGTAGTCTCCGGGCTGACCCACGTGCCCGTACGCGCGCTCTCGAGCACGGCCTCGACCACACCCTGAGTCTCCAGTGCGTCACGGAAGTCCGGGCGCACACGTTCTCTCTTTTCGATCGCTCTCAGAAAATCCGCGATCTGATGCACGAACGTGTGTTCGTAGCCAATCACGCAGCCCGGGACCCACCAGTTCGCCATGTAGGGATGTTCGGCTCCAGTCACGAGTATTGTCCGCCAGCCTTGAAGGTGCGGTTCATCCTCATGGCTGTAATACTGAAGCTGATGCATATTTTCCAGATCAAAATAGATGGAACCCTTTTCGCCGTTGATCTCGAAGCTACACCTGTTCTTCCGTCCTCGTGCGTAGCGCGTGGCCTCGAAGGTGCCGTTCGAGCCATTGGCAAACCGGACCAAAAAACTACAGACGTCGTCGATTTCCACGCGTGCCGGGCTGCCGTCCGGCCGGTGGCGGTCCTTAATGAAAATCTCTGTCATCCCGCAAACTTGAGCCACGGGGCCGTTGAGCCAGACAGCCATATCAATACTGTGCGCGGAGAGGTCGCCTGAGACTCCCGCGCCTGCTATATCTTTGTCGAGGCGCCAGGTCCCCAGCCCGCCCACAGGTACCTTGGGGGAAATGGTCCAATCCTGGAGCCATGTGGCGCGACAATGGAAGATTCTGCCCAGTTTTCCTTCCTCGACAATTCGCTTAGCCAAGCTGATCGCGGGTACGCGGCGATAGTTGAACGACACCATGTTGGGCCGGCCGGACTTTTCCACTGCCTCCGTCATCTCGCGCCCCTCCTCGATGTTCATGGCCAGGGGCTTCTCGCAAAGGATCATCTTTCCTCGAGCGGCGGCCGCCAGGGCAATCGCGTGGTGGGTATTGTTGGGCGAACAGATGTCGATCAGATCGATGTCGGGCGCCTCCACCAGTCTTTGCCAATCGCTCTCGACGCGCTGCCAGCCCCAGCAGCGCGCAAATGCCTCGACGCGCTCTTTCGTTCTCGCCGCCACGGCCTTAAGCACTGGCTGGTAGGCAACATCAAAGAACTGATTTACGCGCCGATAGGCATTGGAGTGGGCACGGCCCATAAAGCCGTAACCCACCATTCCGATATTAAGTGGCTTCGTCATGCAAACTCCTCTCGGACGGATTAACCTGCGGCTTGCCATCATCGCACAGATTTAGCGCACCTCCCAAGAATCGCGATTGATTTTGTGAAAGAAGGGCAATAAACACGTTCACCCTCGGCGGATGTGTGGTATAGAGAATTTGCGAGAATTCTTAGACCCACACCGGGAGGGTGAACGATGCAGTCGAGGTTACCTGAACTGATTCTGCCCATCAAGTTAGAAAAGAGCGAGGAGCGCCTGACCAGTCTGGGCGGGCTGCTGGTGTTGGAGGAGATGGCGGAAGCGCTGGGGGTATGGAGGGAGGTGGACGAGCAGTTGGAAGGTCCGAGTCGGGGCGGGGGTATCGGCCTAGCCAGTTCGTGCAGTCCCTGGTGTGGATGCTGCACGCCGGCGGGCGGCGGCTGGAAGACCTACGGGAACTGCGGGCCGAGCAAGAGGTGTTGGAGAACCTGGGACTGGGCGCGGTGCCGGATGCGGGCACGGTGGGGGACTGGTTACGGCGGCAAGGCGAGCGCGGCGTGGCGGGCCTGGAGCGGGTGAACCGAGAACTGATCCAGGGGCCGCTGGCGCAGGAAGGCGAGGAGTTGACGCTGGACGTCGATGCCACCGAGATCGAAGCGGAGAAGCAGGAAGCGCAATGGACGTATCACCATGTGCAGGGCTACATGCCGCTGCTGGGGTACGTGCACGGGATCTGCGTAGGGCAGGAATTCCGCGACGGCAACGTGAGTCCGGGGGGGGGGATTTTGGCCTTCGCGAAGAAGTGCGAGGCGGCGTTACCGGCGGGGAAGCGGATTTATTTCCGCAGCGACAGCGCCGCGTATCAGGCGGAGGTGATCAACCATTACAGCCAGCCGGGGCGCACCTTCACCATTACGGCGGACTTGGACGCAGCGGTGAAACGCGAAATCCAGAACCTGCCGGCGAGCGCGTGGCGACCCTACCAGACGGCCGAGGGACTGGGGACGGATCGGGAAATCGCCGAGACTGTGCACACGATGAACGAGACGAAGCAGGCGTTCCGGCTGATCGTGCTGCGCTGGCTCAATCCGCAGCCCAGCTTGTTTGAATCGGAGCGGCACTGCTATCACGCCGTGGCTTCGAATCGGGAGGAGAGCGCGGCGGAGGTTATCTGGAAACACAACGGGCGGGGGCAGAGCGAGAACTGGCACAAGGAACTGAAGCTGGACATGGGAATGGAGCAGATGCCGTGTGGGCAACGGGCGGCCAACGCCCTGTACTTTGCCATTGGCGTACTGGCCTACAATCTGGCGCAGTTGCTCAAGCGGCGTGTGCTGCCGGAATCGTATCGCACCGCGACGGTGGCCACGCTACGCTGGAAAGTGTATCGGCTGGCGGGCAAGTTGGTGCGCCACGCGCGGGGACTGATCCTGCAGATCAAAGCGGATACGGAAAAGTGGCTGCTGCTGCAAGCCGCGCGCCTGCGCTGCGCGCAACTGCGGACCTGAAACGGAGGAGCGCGATGAAAAAAAGAGAATGCAAGAGGCAAAAGGGGGCGGGAGTGTCGTCAGCGGAGAGCCTCAAACCACCTTGATCCTCCCCGAGCCGCTGAAACCTCTACCGAACCGGGCCGCGAACCCGGCTGAGTAGGTTTTGGGGCGCGCCCGTCGACGCTTCCAACCGCCGACACGCCCATTCCATCGTTCAACCGCGATTCTTGGGTGCACCTGCCCCCAATTGTGGATATACCGGTTGGCTGCTATATTAGGATGCCCGTACGGAATGACCGGCTCACGGACCGCGGCTTTTGGCTGCGACCATAGTGAGGATCTCAGCGCCCCCGGTGCAACACAGAGGGCTCGGAGAATCTCAACAGAATGAACCTGCGCATCGACCTGAAACGCAATAGGCGCGCCCCAAGGGCGACCGGCGGTCGCCCGAACTGCGAGATGAACCGGCGAATTGGCGCGGGGTCTGAAAGGAGCGAGCGGCCATTGAGGCGTGGTTTTGTCGGCCTGATTCTCGCCTGCTGCTGTTTGGTTCCACTGCTCGCGGCGTCTTCTTTTGGCGCGTCCGAGCCAATTCAGTATGTGCTCGACTTGCAGTGAGCCCGCCTCACATCTGGTGAAAGTTGTGATGACGGTCGCGGGGGCTTCGCCTTCCACGGAACTCCAGTTCCCGGCGTGGAACAACCTATACCAGATTCGAGACTTTGCCCGGAATATCCAGGATCTTGCGCGCAGAGTGTGATGGCGGGAAGGAACAACTGACGCGCGTCGACCTTAACACCTGGAGGTCGGAGGCCAAGCCCTGCGAGAAGCTGGGGCTTCGATACGCTGTTTATGTGGCAGGATCGCCGCCGTTTTCAAGCTCCCTGGACAGCGAGCACGCCTTTCTGAACTTTGCCACGCTGCTCTTCTATCTGCCCCAAGGAGCGGGGACGCGCCGCGCCGTGTGAAGTTCTTGATTCCTGCCGGGTGGAAGATAGCGACCTTGCTTGATGAGGAGGGAGATCGGTTCCTCGCCCCGAATTATGACGCTCTGGCGGACAGCCCGGCGGAGGCGGGACAGTTTCAGGAATACACCTTTTCTCAGAATGGAGCAACCTATCGCGTGGTCGTTCACGCGGATCTTGAGGACTATTCCCCGGACCGCCTGCTCGCCTCGCTGCGGAAGATCACTGCCACCGAAACCGCGCTCATGCACGATGTGCCCTTTTCGCGCTACACGTTCATCCTGCATTTCCCGCACCAGGCCGAAGGCGGCGGCATGGAGCACCGCAACGGCGCCGCCATTACGGTTTCCGCCGCCCAGGTGCGCGACCACTGGGAGAACCTGGAGGAGGTCGCGGCGCACGAGTTCTTCCATCTGTGGAATGTGAAGCGCATCCGGCCGCAATCGCTCGAGCCCATCGACTATATCCATGGCAATGACACTCGCGACCTTTGGTTCTGTGAAGGCGTGACGAGTACGTATGCCGAACTCGCACTGTTGCGAGCGGGACTGATCTCAGGCAAGACTTTTTACGCCCGCCTGGGGGCTGCGATTGAGACGCTCCAATCCCGGCCCGCTCGTTTCTTCCAAAGCGTGGAGGAGTCAGGCCTGGAAGCGTGGTTTGAGAAGTACGACGATTACCTGCGGCCCGAGCGAAGCATCTCATACTACAATAAAGGCGAATTGCTGGGCTTCCTGCTTGACCTTGCCATCCGTCACGCGACCGGGAATGAGGCCAGTCTGGATGATGTCATGCGCCGGCTGAACGAAGACTTTGCGCGCCGCGGCCGCTGCTATACGCAACAAGATCTGCGGCGCGTGATCGCGCGGATTGCTCCAGCGTTTTCAGGACTTGACGCGTTCTTCGATGATTACGTCAGCGGCACGCGAGAACTGGACTACGAGACTTACCTGGGCTACGCCGGCCTGGAGCTGGAAAAAACTTACCGTGTGAAGGAAATCTCCCATCCTTCGGCTGACCAGCTCCAAGTGCGCCAAGGTTGGCTCAAGGGGAGACCACACGCGCGGGCGGTCAAAACCAATGATCCGAGCTTTCCTGGTAACCCTCGTCACTTTCGCTTACATCTTGGTCCTGGGACCCCCTGTGCTGATTTATGGCGTGATCAGCGGGAACACCGACCCGTTCTACGCGACCGGGAAGCTGGGCGCAAGAATGGCCGTGTGGCTGGCGGGGGTGCGCCTTGAAATCCATGGACTCGACAAGATTCCACCCCACCGGGCCGTGGTTTTCATGGCCAACCACCAGAGCAACTGCGACCCTCCGGCCGTGCTGGCCGTGTTGCCGCCGGTGCTCGTAATGGCAAAAAAGGAGTTCTTCCGCGTCCCCATCCTCGGAAGAGGCATGATGGCGCGCGGCTTCATCCCCGTGGATCGAAGAAACCGGGAACAGGCGTTGGTGGCCGTCGAAAAGGGCGTCCATGCACTGAAGGCTGGAAAGTCTTTCCTCGTTTATCCCGAGGGCACTCGCAGCCCCGATGGCAGGCTTCAGCGCTTCAAGAAAGGCGTTTTCGTCATGGCCATCAAAGCAGGCGCTCCCATTGTTCCTATCTCGGTCTCGGGCAGCAACAAGATCATGCCCAAAGGAGAGTTCGTGATGCGGCCGGGACGTGTTCGCATCACATTCCACGAACCAGTCCCCACGGAAGGTTTTGCTGTCGAGGACCGCCAAATCATCATTGACCGCGTGCGTCAGGCCATCCTTGCAGGCCTTGAAAAGGACGAATGGCCGCTGGAGCAGTGACGAGTAAGAAGTGACGAGTGCGATTATCAATAGTGAA
>CAVXWN010000013.1:0-67523 GCA_963765485.1 uncultured Acidobacteriota bacterium
GATTACTGATGACTGGTGACTGATTACCGATTCACCAAATCTGGCAGCGTTGATTCGCCGGCCTTACCATGGCATCTCCGGGCTTGCAATGGAAGGCCTGGGCAAATGCCGGCATATTCGAGAGCGGACCATTCACCCGGAAGCGCGGCACGGGGTGGGGGTTGGTATTAACGACCAGCCGGGCGTACTCGGCCCGCAAGTTGTCAGCCCAAATTTGGGCATAGCCTAGGAAGAAACGCTGTGCGGGCGCAAAGCCGTCAATATCCGCCGGGCGCGGCTTGCCCTCGAGTGATTTTTCGAAAGCCCGATAAGCGATGGCCAATCCGCCCAGATCCCCGATGCTCTCGCCGACCACCAGCTTTCCGTTTTCGTGCAGGTCCTTTTCCACGTAGTAGCCATCGAACTGGTTAATCACGCATGCTGCCCTGCTGTTGAAATCCTTCGCATCGGCAGGCGACCACCAGTCCTTCAGGTTTCCATGGGCATCAAACTGACGGCCTTCGTCGTCGAAACCGTGCGACAGTTCGTGGCCGATAACCACTCCCATCCCTCCGTAATTGATGGCATCGTCAGCCTTGGGGTTAAAGAAGGGTGGTTGGAGGATTCCCGCCGGGAAGACAATCTCATTCAACTGCGGGTTGTAGTAAGCATTCACTGTGGGTGGCGTCATGCCCCATTCGTCGCGGTCCACAGGCTTGCCGATCTTTGCCAGGTCGCGATTGAACTCGAAGCGGTGGGCCCGAAAGACGTTCTCGACATACGCGCCGCGGTCAATCTTCAGCCCGGAGTAATCCCGCCACTTATCGGGGTAGCCAATCTTGTTTCGGATCGCGTCGAGCTTGGTCAGCGCCTGCTGGCGGGTTTGCGGGCCCATCCAGCTCAATGTAGAAATGTCGTCGCGCAGAGCCGACTCGAGATTGAGCACCATTGCAAGCGCCCGCGCCTTGGCTTGCGGCGGGAAGGCCTTCCTCACGTACGCCTGGCCAAGCGCCTCGCCCAGGCCCCTGTCCGTGGCGCGCACGCAGCGCTTCCAACGCGGCAGATTCTCTTTCGTCCCGTTCAGCACTGTGCCCTTGAAGTGGAAATCCTCGTCCACAAACTTGGAAGAAAGAGCCGGAGCAGCGGCATTAATGAGATGCCAGCGCAAGTAAGTCTTCCAGTCCGAGATGGCAACGGACTTCAGCAGTCCTCCCATTTCCTTGAAAAAACCAGGCGCGTCAACGTTGAGATCACCTTTCTCCAGCAACGCATTGGCGGCAAAATAATCGTCCCAGGAGAAATCGGGCGCCAGCGTCTTTATTGCCGCCGGACTCATGGGGTGGTAAACCGCCTGGGGGTCGCGACGCTCGACGTTCGTCAGTGAGGCCTTGGCAAGCTGGGTTTCGATGCTCATCACCGTCCGGGCCTCGGCAGCAGATTGCGCGGAATCGTCGCCCATCAGCCCGAACATGCGGGCGACGTGCTTGGCGTAGTCCGCCCTTGTCTGTTTTGATTTTTCATCTTCCCGGGTGTAATAGTCGCGGTCCGGCAACCCGAGCCCGCCCTGATCGATATCCCCAATCACCCGGCTGCTGTCTTTGAAGTCCTGGGTGGAGCCCACTTCAAATAAAGCATTGACGCCGCGGCCTTGCAGGCGCGCGACCTCACTCTCGAGATCCTGTTGGCTCTGGATTTTCTCGATGCGGTCAAGCTCCGGTTGAAGAGGAGCGACGCCTGCTGCTTCGATTGCTGTCTCATCCATGCAGCTTCCGTAGAAGTCGCCAATCTTTTGTTCGTTGCTGCCCTGCGGCGCATGCGTGTCCTTCGCCGCATCCTCGAGAATCTGGTGCAGGATATCTCGATTTCTCTCCTGCAACTGGTTGAAGGCTCCCCAACTGGGATAAGCAGCAGGAATGGGGTTCTTGGCTATCCAGCCGCCGTCAGCGTATTGGTAAAAGTCCGTGCAGGCTGCCACACTCTTATCCAGGTTTCCGAGGTCGAAACCGTTTTCCAAGCTCGAGCCCGCGAGCGTTGCCCAACACAAGGAAAAGGTCAAAAGCAGCGCCATCGGAAAGCTGACTCTTACACCTCTCATAACCAACTCCTCCCAGGAGTCCAGTGAAACATAGGACGTTCTGACGTTGCAAATGCTCCCGAATGCTCGGGTTATGCTAACACAGACTGCCGAACCCCGTCCAAAACGCCGCCACGCCGCTACAAAATCACACGAGACCTCGCTTATTTTCTTCCGACCAATCGAAGGCGTCCGGTAAAAGCCCTGCGCTGCCCTCCCGCGAAGGCGAAGGGACTGACAACGGTGTTGACCGCATTGGGATTGTCGTGGTTGGTGGCATTGATGGCGCTGCCGCGGAAAGCCCACACCTGGCCACGGAAGCGGAACCGCTTCTCGATACCAACATCCAGATCGAAATAGTTGGAGAAGCGGAACTGCCCTGGCGTACCCACAAGCTGCTGTTGTTCGTTCAGGTCGTTGAACGGAAAACCGGACCGGTATTCCGCCCGATAAGTCAGAAACAAGCCCCAAAGCGGAAGAGGTGTCTTCCCCCAGGAAATCACGCGATTGGGGGCATCCCACAGGAGCGGTCCCGGGGCCTGGGGAACAAAATACGGAGTGAGGAGGGAGTAACTCAGCGCTTCGTTGGTAAGATCGCTGGAGCGAGTGTAATCCCCATAGATCTCTGCCTTGTTCTTGAAGACCCGGCGGACCCAAACCTCAGCGGAACGGTAGCTGTCGCGCCGGTGGTTCTGAAGCAGAAAGACCCCTCCCAGAGGAGCGGGTTGGATGTCCTCATAAGCAAATCCATCGCCTTCCACACGGCGCGCGAGAGAAAGGCCGGCAAAGGTGTTTGATCCGAACTTTTGTTCCCACTCGAAACTGGTTGTGTTGAAGCGAGACTGCCGAAGGCCGTTGGGGGGCAACAACAACCTCGTCAGGAAAGGGCCCAGGATCGGAGTGGTCCCGGTTTGGTCAAAAAGGGTGTCACTTCGCTCTTGATCCAGCCCGGCACCCCAGACTGCCAAGTCGACCGGCTGGTAGTAGATTCCCCAGCCCACTGAAATTTTGGTTGATTCATCACGAAAGGGCAGGAAATTAGCTGCCAGCCGCGGACCCAGCACTGCCTTTCCCACTATTTGATCCCAATCTGCTCTCCCTCCAATCGCTACGACCAGGGGGCGGCGGACTCGCCAGGAATCCTGTAGATAAGAACCCAATTGCGTATTGTTGATGTGAAAATAAGGCGTTCCGAGAAAGGTAGTGCGAAGCAACAAAGTATTGTCGGCGCGGACCGACTCCATTGGATGGCGGACCGCCCCTTGAGAAAAAGCCAGTCCATCGGCGTTGAAGCCCGCTTTGACCTCGTGGGAGCCATGCCAACGGAGGGAGGAAAGGTTAAGGTTGGCAATGGCCTGCAAGCGGTGGTTGCGCTGCCGCAGACCCTGGAAGTAATTACCGGAAGCAGTAAGAGGCTGGATGATGTAAGGCTCAGAGCCGAGCGGGGCGCTATTGCTCGTGCCATCGTCGACGGCTGCACCCAACTCAAACATGTTCCTGCCAAAATAGATTTCGTCCTTCACTGAGACAAAGCTGCGCCTTGCGTGCAAGTTGGTTGTCGTGGAAAGGGGCGTAAACAGGCCGAGGCCGAGATGGGAATCCGCAGTCAGGTTGTATAGGAAGTTCCCTTGAAAAATGTTGGTTGGTGTCAGGTTCACCTGGACCCGGAAGAGATTGTCTCCTGACCATTGCTGTTGCGTATTGGCGTTGCGGGGCAGTTCTGTATCCAGGAAGAAGGTGTGCTGCATGCTGATGCCGTCCGAGAACCAGGCCCGGCCCTTAACCAGCGGGCCCGAAAAGTTGAATCGCGGATACCAATTCCCAAGATGCACACCTTGCTGGAGATTGAAGCCGGGGAAGAAATCCGTGGTTCCCAATCTCCAGCGGTCGTCTCCGACATACGTGCGGAGTTCCATCACTCCATCACCGCCGTGGGCATACCGCGCTCCGAAGCGGCCGCTCGCCACCTGCACTTCGCGAACGCTGTCCACGTCCAGCCGGGTGGTCAGTTGTCCCGTCACCGGATCCCCGATTTCGAAACCGTCGAGCAAATACTCCGTTTCCCCTGCTCTTCCACCGGCCACATGGATGCCGCCTGAGTTGTCCTGCACGACACCCGCAATCATAGGTAAGTAAGCAGCCAGATTGTGGGTGCTGTAGGTGGGAAGATCCAGAATGTCCTGTGCATCCATAGTCTCCTGGTGCTCGGCCTGCAAGGGTTCGATTTGCTTCGTCGAGGAACGAACTTCGACCTTTTCGTGCACCTCAAACTCGTGACTGAGGGTAAAGGAGACTTCGTTGGTTCCTTCCTCCAATGGTACAGGCCGGTCAGTGAGGAGGAAATAATCGGGCTTACTGAGGCTCACAAGGTACTCGCCGGGCGTCGGAACCAGAACCTCAAAATGCCCGGCGTCGTCCGAATAGGCGTGTTGAGCGCTTCCGCCCGGAGACTTCACAATAGCCTGGACGCCGCTTACTGGAACTCCATTTTCGTCGCTGATACTGCCCTTCAGTTGAACAGCCGCTGATGCTCTGGCCGCCCCGAGCGCCAGCATCAATATCGCCAACCGTGAACCAGCGTTGCACAAAGACATTGCGAGTGTTCTTTAGGATAGGCTCTCCCGCTTCGGAGTCGGTAGCCGCATCGATCGCCGCACCCTATCTTGGACCTCGCTGAGGCTAGGATCTCCCGGATTTTCGAATTGCTGGTCTCCGGTCCCGACCGAAGGCGGCACGGCCCAGCCCCATCCGGTTATTGTATTCGACGCGCGGTTCAGAGTGAAGCGTGCCCTCCCCTCGGCTTCCGGCACGAAAACACCACGATTCGTCTGCGAAATCTCGGCGGGCGAATTCGAAGCGACAAGACCAGATTCCCTTGGCCGTTGGCCATCTACAACGGTGAATGATAGGATGGGTTGGTTCTTAAACCCGAATCGGCGGAGTTGCAAAACGAATGTTTCTACTCAAGAAAATCGTCTCCCGGTTTTTGTTCCCCATCCCCTTGTGCCTGGAAGTTCTATCGATCGGATTGCTGCTGCTTTGGTTCACGAAAAGGCAGAAGACTGGGAAAACAATGGCTACACTTGCTGGCGTGTTGCTCTTCCTGTTCGCCAGCCCCGTTCCGTCCGACATGCTTCTAGGACCGTTGGAGAGCGCATATCCCCCGCTTGACATTAGGTCGGAAGGACGTCCCTCCGTGGGATTGAGCGAGGCGAAGTTCATTGTTGTCCTTGCGAGTGGTTTTTCCTACGACCCCGGTCGCCCCGTTGCGCTCCAACTTGATGACAGTTCGATCGCCCGCCTTCTTGAAGGCGTGAGGGTGAGCAGAGGATTGAGCTGTTGCAAGCTGATCCTTTCCGGCGGCCCGGGGCCAAACAGCATTTCATCTGCCGCTGAAGCCATGGCCGAAGTCGCCCAGGGTTTTGGCGTTGGTCGTCAGGATATGATCTTGGATACTCGATCACGAAACACGGAAGATCAGGCGAGGTTGGTCGCGCCCATCGTTGGCAAACAGCCGTTCATCCTGGTGACTGAAGCTTCTCACATGCCGCGCTCTATGGCCCTATTCAGGAAACAAGGGACACGCCCGATTGCAGATCCCGTGGACTTTCGCGCCAGCGATGGCCGAGTGGCACTGCCTGACGAAGTTCTCCCTGACGCCGAGGTGCTCCGCGGATCGCAAAGAGCGGTTTACGAGTATCTGGGATTGGCGTGGGCAAAAATCCGGGGGAAGATATAGAACATACAAAGCGCTTCAACCGTGTCCCAATCGCGGTTGTAGCGGCGAGCGGCGAACCACTACGGCAGGCCAAATCTCGCCGCGGCGTGTTATGCGCTCGGCGCCAAGCTCAGTTTGAGAGAAAAAATCAATCTCGCTGCTTCAGAGTACGGAACTAACAACTCCTAACAACAGGGGGGATGCTACGTTTGCGCGCATTCTCAGCGCCAGCCTGAAGTCTGGGCAGGGGCCGGGATTTGCCGGCTAAAGTTGACCTGGGAGTCTGGGAATGTGAGTCAAAACTCGCGAAATGGAATCTTGAGACCGCAACACTGATTCCGTTGCGGGTACCCTGGTCGGCCCGATGTTGACGCTGGAGGGAGGATTTGCCCTGTCACGTCGAAGCAGCAGAAAAAAGTTCTTGACATACGAACGCCTTACTAGTAAGGTCTTCGTATATGAGCACCGAACTGCCCAGACCCACTAACGCCGAACTCGAGATTCTGACCGTCCTCTGGAGCATCGGACCCGCTACCGTGCGCGAGGTTTACAACGTGATCAGCCGGCGGCGTCCGGCGCAATACAGCACCGTACTGAAATTCATGCAGATCATGACCGAAAAAGGCCTGGTGCGCCGCGACGAAAAGCAGCGCGCGCACGTCTACGAGGCCGCGCGGCCGCGCGAGTGGACCCAGCGGCAGCTCGCCGGGGACCTGATGGAGCGCGCGTTCAGCGGTTCGGCCAAGGCGCTCCTGGTGGGCGCGCTCTCCGCGCGAAAGGCGACAAAAGCGGAACTCGCCGAACTGCGCAAGCTGTTGGATGGGTACCGAAAGGGGGAGAAATGAGATTTCTCGAAGCCTGGGTAGCCACTCCCCTAGCCCAGGCGTTGGGCTGGACGCTGCTTCATTCCCTGTGGGAGGGAGCAATCGTCTCGGCCTGCCTCGGAGCGGCGCTATGGGCATTGCGGTCGGCACGCGCCCGCTATGCCACAGCCTGTGTGGCCATGCTCGTAATGCTCGGCGGAATTAGCCTCACTTTCATTCACATGATGCCTGAACGGGTGCACGGTTTGCCCGGCGTAGAGACGACCGCCCTCCCGCCATGGAATGTTCCACCGGAATTAGATGCCGCCGGAGCTTCGGGATCACGTCTCGCCTTAGTCGTTCCCTGGCTCGCTCCATTTTGGATCGCAGGCGTCTGGATTTTGGCCCTCGGGCAGGTGGCCGGCTGGATTTGGGTATCCCGGCTGCGGCGCCGCGGGGTGTGTTGTGCGCCCGAGCACTGGCAGAAAGAAATCGAGCGCTTGAGCGCCCGGCTGCGCGTGTCGAAGCCAGTCCAGATCCTGGAGTCTTGCTTGGCGGATGTGCCCATCGTTGTCGGCCATATCCGCCCGGTGATTCTGATGCCGATTGGATTGCTCGCCGGCCTGCCGCCGGGACAGATTGAAGCCATCCTGCTTCATGAATTGGCGCATATCCGCCGCTACGATTACCTGGTGAATGTCTTGCAGCGAGCGGTGGAGTGCCTTTTGTTTTATCACCCCGCAGCCTGGTGGATATCCCGCGTGCTCCGAGCGGAGCGTGAGAACTGCTGTGATGATGTGGTTGTCGGAACAAGTGGCGATGCGCAGCAATACGCCGTTGCACTGACCACACTGGCACAGATTCGCTGGTCAGCCCGAACACCGGCCATAGCCGCTACAGGAGGGAGTCTAGTGAAGCGTATCCGCCGCCTCCTATATCCGAAAGGCGCGAACGGTGTTTGGACGCCGTTCTTCGCCGCCGCAATCGTCGTTACAACCGCCGTGGTGACGTTGGCCGCGTGGCCAGCAAAGCCGCCCCAACAGAATCCAGCCGCTTCGCAGCGGCAGAAGGGCCGCGCCGAGACCTCCTCTTATGACAAATGGCTGAGTGAAGAAGTCGTCTACATCATCGCCGACCAAGAGCGTGCCGCATTCCAGAAGCTTACCACCGACGAGGAAAGGAACAAATTCATCGAGCAGTTCTGGGAGCGGCGCAATCCACATCCGGGCAGCCCCGAGAACAAATTCAGAGAAGAATATTACCGCCGGATTGCTTACGCCAACAAGCATTGGGCAACGGACAGGCCGGGCTGGAAGACCGATCGCGGACACATGTACATTATCTATGGTCCCCCGGATGAGATCGACGCCCACCCCTCGGGCTCGCCGTACCCCATCGAAGAATGGAGGTACAAGTACATTAAGGGCCTCGGTTCCAATGTGGTCTTCAAGTTCATAGATCCAAAGAAGACCGGCAAATACCAACTCGCATCTCCCCCATGGAAGCGATGACACAATACGAGCGCGTGCGCTTGGCGCTCGATCGCGAGAGCCTCATTACGTTCACATGGATTTGAGTGCGATTACGGTTATAGCGTTTGGGAATGAGGGACCAGGGCCGAAATAAGCAGGTCATTTGACGGCCAGCGCCCCAGGAACACTCTTACTTCCCCTCATCGTCAGCGTCAGGACGTTCGCACCCTCTTCGTACCGGTATTCGGTGGCGGAGCAGAACCCCTTGATGAGACGAATCGCTATTTCATCCTCCTCGCGACCTTCGTCGAGGGGATTCAAGGGCGTTCCGGCGCTCTTGCAGGTAAGCAACAGGCTACCGTCCTTCTCCGAATAGGAAAGGCTCAACCGGATGTCGGTGAAATCGCGTTGGAGCGAGAGCACCTCTTCCGTGATGTGGACAACATGGGCGGTGACGTCTTTCGGCAGCATGTGCTTGTCGCAGAAGGCCTCCATTTCAGCCTGCACAGCATAGAGGTCGTAATCGGGGCTGGTGATGCGGCGTTCGAGGCTACGGATGCGGTGGATGAAGGCGCGGGTTTTCTCTCGCTGCGGATTGTCGAAGACTTGTGCGGGGGTACCCTCCTCATAGATGAGCCCTTCCTCCATGTAGAACACGCGGTTCGACATATTGCGGGCGAATTCCATCTCGTGGGTTACGATCACCATGGTCATTCCCTCGCGGGCCAGGCGGCGGATTACCGCGAGCACCTCACTCACCATAGTGGGGTCGAGGGCGGAGGTAGGCTCGTCGAACAGGAGAATCTTGGGTTCCATGGCCATGCAGCGGGCGATGGCCACGCGCTGCTTCTGTCCGCCCGAGAGCTCATCCGGAAAGCTGTGTGCCTTCTCGGCGAGCCCCACCAGCTTGAGCAGTTCCATCCCTTTCCGCTGTGCATCGGCTTTCTTGCGGCCCTGGAGCTTGATCGGGCCGAGGGTGAGGTTTTCCAGGACGGTGAGGTGCTGGTAGAGGTTAAACGACTGGAATACCATGCCCATTTTCTGGCGCACTTTAGGCACATCGGTCCTCTCGGCGAGCAGCGCGATGCCGTCGATCTCGATGGAGCCGCCGGTGGGCGTTTCGAGCAGGTTCAGGCAGCGCAGGAAAGTGCTCTTGCCGGTTCCTGAGGGGCCGATAACGGAGATGACCTCGCCCTTGTTGATATCGGCGCTGACGTCTTTCAGGACCACCAGGTCACCGAAATGTTTCGAAAGATTTCTCACTTGTATCATCGGTTGACCTCGGGCAACGGTTTAATGGTTCTGCGTTTTGGATCGACGGAGATCTCGATGGCGCCCAGCGCCCACGTGAGGAGCCAGGCGAGCAGCAGGTAGATCGCGGCGGCCATGAGCAGCGGGAAGAAGGCGTCGAACGTGCGGCTGCGGATGATGTCGCTTGCCTTGGTGAGGTCCTGCACGGCGATGTAGCCGACGATGGAGGTCATCTTCATCAGCGAGATGAATTCGCCCTTGTAGACGGGCAACAGGTGGCGCAGAGCCTGGGGAGAGATGATGTAGATAAACGTCTGTACCTTGGTAAACCCGCCCGCAATCCCGGCTTCCTTCTGTCCCTTATCGACGCTTTGGATAGAGGTGCGGAACATTTCCGACACGTAAGCCGCGAAGTTCAGCCCAAAGGCGAAGACGGCCACGACGGCCGGGTTGATATTCACCGAGGCGAAGACGATGTAGTAGATGATCATCAAGAGCACCAGCACCGGCGTGCCGCGCAGTAGAGAAATGTAGAGCGCGGCGATGCGGGAGGCGAACCCGTTACTCGACATGCGCATGTAACAGATTAGTCCGCCCAGAATCGTGCCTAGCAGGGCGGCGAAGATGGAGATAAGGATAGTGAGCTTGAGCCCGTCGAGGATCAGGCGGTAGCGGTTTTCCAGGATGATGTTGCTGTAGAAGCTGTCAGCTACCCGTTTGAAGAAGGACTTACGCGCCGGACCAGACTCGGAGCCCGCAAACTGCGCCACTCGCTCGATCCGTTCGTTGCGGGCGATGATGCTGACCCCCGATTCGAAGTACGGATCGCTGAAATCAATCATCTTTTTCCGCTCCTCGGTGATTAACATGGAAGCGGTGATGATGTCGATCTTATGGGTGGCGATGGAGGCGATGAGGCTGCCGAACTGCAGGGGCACCGGCTGGTAGGCGCGTCCGGTGTAGGCGGCGAAACGGGAGGAGAGCTCGATGTCGAACCCGATGAGCTGTCCGTCCTTGATCAGCGCGAAGGGCATGCCAAGGTCGTTGACCACGCCCACGCGAAGTACGCCGTTCTTATTGTGGCTCTCGATCTTCGGCATCTCCATGCTGCCCTTTTTCACCCAGCGGTTGACCATGTCGTCGTATATGCCGTTGGACCGGATCTCTTTCAGGAAGGCATTGAACTGATCGCGGAGTGCGCCGTTGTCCCGGTTGAAACCGGCGCCCATGGGGATGCTGAAGATGTCCTTGGCCAGGATGCCTAGGGCGGGGTTGGCCTTCAGCATTTCGGGCACAGAGGCTTGGTCATAAAAGCTGACGTCGATCTTGCCAGAGTTCAGGGCGATGAGCAGGTCGGCAACATTCTGGTACTGCAGGATTTTTGCTTGGGGGTAGGTGCGGCTGGCATAAGTGTCGTGCACAGAGCCCAGCAGCACTCCGATTGTCTTGTCGCGGATATCATTGGCCTCCCGCATCTTCGCGTTCGACCAACTCGGTGCGGGTTTGCCCCCCGGACGAACCACCACTGCGATTCCACTGGGGTAATAGCTCTCGGAAAAGAGGATGCGCTTGGCCCGTTCCTCGGTAATGGAGAGGCCGGCGCCGATCATGTCGACCTTGCCGGCGATTAGAGCGGGCAGCAGGGCGCCAAACTCCATGTCGCTGATCTCGAGTTGTTTCCCAAGCTTCTGGGCTACCCTGGCAGCAAACTCGACGTCGAACCCCACTACCTTGCGCCGGGCATCAACGAAGGACATCGGTTCGGTGGCGGCGGCCGTCCCGAACCGCAGCACACCGTTGGCGCCGGTCAGCGGGATATCCGGCATGGGCGCCGGGCTCCCCTTGTCGGGAAACCAGCGTTTCATCATATCGTCGTAGGTGCCGTTGGACTTCAGTTCGGCCAGCACTCCGTCGACCGCCTGCTTCAGGGTGGTGTCAGCCTTCCGAAAACCGAAGCCATACCGGTCGCCGACGATGAGCTCAGGAAGGACCGAGAGCCCCTCGTTGCGGGCGACGATATTTTTCAGGACCGGCAGATCATACACTCCCGCGTCGGCCTTGCCGCCCTGGACGGCCAGGGCGCAGTCCAGCGGGCTGTTGTAATACGCGAGCTTCGCATCGGGAAACCGTTTGAGAACAAACTGGTCGGCGACGGTCCCGGTGGGAACGGCAAAAGTCTTGCCTCCGGCAAGTGCAGCGAGGTTGGTGACAGGTCTTTTTTTGTTGCCACAACCGATCAGCGAAAGGAGGGTAATCAGGAGTAGCAAATGTAGGGATGTTTTCATTGTTTTTTGGTGAAATTGAAAGTAGCTCAATTCTATGGCTCTAGCGACGTCGATCACCGGCCGCACCCGTCTTCAGCCGATAACAGTAACATTGAGACACCGCCTGGCCGCCGCATAGGTCGGGACACCTCGGTCAGAATCAGGGCGATTTCCCCTGTTCAGGCAGCCTCGCGTCGTTTAGACGAAGGAAACCCGCCGCTGTCGGCCAGGCCGTTCCTTCTTCTTCGATATCGTACATCCGTCGGCGTAGGAAGGACAGATGGAATAGCCCGCCTAATGATTGTGCCCCTTCCCAGCCTGCGTTCCTTTCAGCTTCCGATATGAAGTCCGCTCGACACGACGGCGTACTTCGGCCCGCTACGCGGGCTGAATTCTTGAACGAACTTCTAAGTCTTGACACTAGGGTTTGATCCATTCCCCCTGAAAGGTAAAAGTCCCGATCAGAGTCCCTTCGTCCTCCAGGGGATTTCCATCTTCCAGGGGAAAGGTCCTCAGGGTGATCGTGCCCGTCACCTGACGCCGATCGGGCGCGAAGCTGATGACGTATTCCGCGCGGGCTACGCCGGGGCCGGGGCCGGGGCTGTGCGGGTAGCGGAAGTTAATCGCCCGGCACACGATTCGGTGGTTGCCGCCGGTTTCCACGTGCCCAGTTGGTTGCCGAAATAGTCGTTTGGGCCCTCTTCCGCCGAATCCACTGCCAACATCGTCTGGTCGGCGTGCAGGGTAACGACCGAGCGGGAGGCAAAATTTCCCGCTGAATCTTGAATGGTGGTGAGGTACGACCCGCCACTAAACAGTTGATCTCCGCGCTCCTGGGCGTGCGGCCAACTTGCCGAGCCCACGGCAGCGAGGAGGCTGAAGATGCCGAGTGCAACCCAAAGGCTTAGGTGTTTCATGGCTTTCCCCCGTTGTAGGTCAATGAGAAGTTGTCACTCCCCGCCCGTTCGATCTGCGCGGGCATACCTTTACGTCGTACGGAAGTTCTGATAAGACCAACGTGATTGAAATGCTGTAGTATGAGAGCGGTACTGTATTTGTCAAGCAGGAAGATTGCGAGATCGCGAGCGAGGGAGCGAGACGAAATAGGCTGAAGTCGGGCGCAGGTCTGCGCTGAATGATATCGATCTTTGTCTTCGGTCAGACTCACTGCGGCGGTCTGCCCCGCGTGGAAACTCAGGTGCAAGGTAAACGTTGCCCCCTCGCAGTGGCCACACCCCGGTCGCTCAGACTTCTCGAAAGTTCACATTCCAGCCTGGCTGGATTTCAGTCAAGGTTATGCTCAAGCACTCTTTGGCGCCAAAGATGGAGGTCGATCCCTTCCCGGGCGGTCTCGGCGCAAAGGAGAAAGTATGGCAGACCAGGCAAATTAAACGCGAGCCGGCGCGACAGCGGGTAGCCATCACGGTCACTGGTGTGGTGACCGTGGGCCTTTCCTTTGTCGTGCGGGAAAAAGCCCACTGTCAGAAAATCGCTGACCGTGGCTACCCCCTCGACATTTGCTCTGACATCCATGCGAAAAGCCGCGGAGTAATTCCGTTCGGAGTCGAATAACTCGCGCTACCGGCCGCTGATGCTATAGATTGACAATGTTTGTTATTAGCGGCAACCTCCTACGTGGAGGACCGAAGGACCTATGAATGTTTCCCTCAGCCCCAAGTTGGAGCAGTATGTCCAAGCCAAGGTCGAAAGCGGCCGCTACAATTCGGCCAGCGAAGTGGTTCGTGAGGCACTCCGCCTGTTGGAAGATCACGAGGAGGCGCGAGCCGCCCAGCACGCCAAATTCAACCAGGAGCTAGGGCGGCGCCTGGCGTCTCTCGATCGCGGAGAGAGCGCAGACCCCGCCGGAGTTCGCAACCGCTTGCAGAGAAAATCGGAAGAGCGCCGGAAGCGCCGCGCGTGAAGACCTGCAAGCTCCACGGCGGTTTTTGGGCAACCATGGGAGGCCACATTTCGAAGCCCCAACGGGGCGACCTAACTCAGCCCAGGCCCACGGCCTGGGTCCAGAGGCATCACAGTTTCTAGTCCCAAGCCCTGAAGGGGCGAGATAGGTGTTTCGTCATGCCTCAATCCCTCTCCCAGCTCTATGTTCATCTCGTATTCAGCACCAAGCATCGCGAGGCCTTGCTGTTGTCGCCGGTGCGGGACCACATGCATGCCTATTTGGCCGCTGTCCTCAATAATCAAGACTCGCCAGCCCTCCAGGTCGGCGGCACATGCGACCACCTTCATGCGCTCTTCCGTCTGTCGAAAAACATCTCTTTAGCGAAAATAGTCGAGGAGATCAAAACAAGCTCTTCCAAGAAAGCTCCGTTGACCCAGGCCGTTGGCCTGGGCTTTGCTGTCTCGCCCCTTCGGGGCTGGGCATTAGCCACGAGTTCGGAGGGAGGGGGACATGGCAAGCCGCGCTGCGGCAACTGTTCCCGAGGCTCATCAAGTCTTGATCGAGGCATTCGCTGTCAACGAGCGGATGAACCAGATCCTGCTCGAGCATCTTGACCGGCGCCTCTGGCAGTCGAAGCCGCCGGGCGGCAAAGGTCGCGCCCTGGCGGCGATTTTCGCTCACGTCCACAACATTCGCCGCAAATGGCTGAGGCTTTCCGCGCCGCATCTGAAGCTGCCACCGAAACTCCACCGCACGCGATGCACGATGCCGCAGGCGCGGACCGCGCTGGCGGAAAGCGCGCGGTGCTGCGAGGAGATGCTTCGGAACGCCCTACTCTCGGCGGGCATTAAGGGCTTTCGCCGAGACGGTTGGGCACGCGTTTGGCCGGCGGGCGCCACCATGGTCGTTTACATGATTTCGCACGAGGCGCATCATCGCGGGCAAGTCTCGATGCTCACGCATCAGCTCGGCGCGCCGCTGCCCGCGAAAGTCGGTGGCGAGCTTTGGAACTGGGAAAAGCTCTGGAAAGAATGCGGCCTCACTCGCCCTCGCTGAGAGTTGGCCCCCTGCGCTAGTAGCACAACTTGAGGAGGCAGATGTCCGCACCACCTGCAGAGCCATCAGCGTTGGTGACGGGGCCACCACCAAAGTCGATTGTGCCGTAGAAATAGCCGTTCAATATCCGCCAATCGCGGTACTGGCCAGCGGGACACGCCCAACTCTCTCAACTGTCGTACAGGATGGGCCGCGTGCCGTAAGAGGCTGGAATTTCCGCATAAGACCGAGCAAATCGCGCCACTCGCGCAAATGTAGGATCACTACCTTGCCCTTGCGGCTGCCCCGGGCTAGGTGCGATGATCCCCGGGCGGGAGGTTGTATGAAACATCTGTTCCACATTCCGAGGCGGTTGAACGGGAGTCTGGCGGCGGCGCTGCTAGGGGCATGCATGCTGGCAGGGTGCGGCGGCTCTTCCAAGCCGGGGACTCCGGTCGTGGGGTTTCTCGATTTCGTGGAGGACGATACCCTGGCCAAAGCCCGGCAGGGATTCATCGAGGTTCTGGATGAACACGGCTTCAGTGAGAAGAAAGGAACGATCGAAGTCGTTTACCGCTGCGCCCAGGGGGACCAGCCGACATTGATCCAGGCCTGCCAGGACCTGATTTCGCAGCATCCCAGGCTGATCGCCACTTGCCCCACCCTTTCCACCATTGTGGCGGCCCAGCGGACGCAGGATATCCCGATTCTGATGATGGTTTCACCGCGGCCCGACATCGTGGGCCTGACCAGAGCCGGGGGCGGTTTTCAGAGTAACCTGCTGGGGGCGTACGAGACGCTGGACTACCTCAAAGAAGGGCCGGCGATCATCCGCCAGGTGGTGCCTCAGGCGCGCGTGGTTGGCCTGGTGTACAACCCTGCCGAACCCCAGTCTGTGCTGGCGCTGGAGGTGATCCGAAAGGCGTGCGCCGAGCAGGGATTGAGTTTGGAAGTAGCCCCGGTGAGTTCTTCGACTGACGCCGTGATGGCGGCCCAGGTCCTGGTTTCCAAGGGAGTTCAGGCGTTTTTTGCAATGCCGGACAATACTGTCTTTGCCTCATTCGAAGCGCTGAAGAAGGTGTGCGACCAGGCGCGCCTGCCCATCTTCGCCAGCGAGTCAGGCTTGGTCGCGCGGGGAGCGCTGGCCGCCTATGGCGCGGATTTCTACGCTTGGGGGCGGCAGGTTGGGGCGCAGGCCGTACGCCTTCTCGAAAAAGGTGATTCCTCGGGGGTGCAACTAGAACTGGTGGCGGTCCGCAAACGCGTCTTCAACCCCCAATCGGCCGCTCTGCTGGGCATCCGGATGCCGGCCGGATTTCAACCGGTCGCAACGCCATAGGGCAGGAAGGTGGCCGGGTCTTCCAGGTTCAGAAACAGGTTGATTGGGGCTACCTGCTGGAGGCAGAAGCCACGACGGAGATCAGTTCCCCGCTCCGGTTCAACTCAATCAAGCGCGCTGGATAATAAATAGTGAGTTTCAGCGTGTGCGGCGCATGGGGAGCAGCGTCAGCGCGACGCAAGGGCTGCCTCGATGGAATCATGGACCGGAAACAGGGCGCAGAAACCAGCCATTTCCAGTGTGTCTTTCACGGTGCCGCGCAGACCGCTTAGCCCCAACACGCCGCCGCGAGCACGGAGCGTCTTTCCAGCCAGAAGGATAGCACGCAGCCCGGCGCTGCTAATGTACTCCACACCCTCAAAATCCATGACCATTCGCCGGCTCTCGGAGTTGAGGTACTGCTGGCACGTTTTCTCGAAATCCGGCGACGTAACAGCATCCAGGCGCCCGGCGACACGGAGGACTACGGCGTCGCCGACATGAGTCGGTGTAACCGTCATTGTGCTCCTTCCTGGTATTTGAACTCATGTAACGATTGTTCACAATTCCTTATCGCATCCTGATCGATTCTACACCCGATGGCCTGCGTTGGAGCCGTTTTCTTCAGGCCACCTGTCCCGAGCGAGTCGGGTACCCAAGGAGGGCGCACGGATGAACTTCTTAATGTTCCCAACCTGAAAATGACCGCTACTCAAGCAGACTTGCCGTGTGCTAGTCTATCGGTGATAAAAGAGTTGCATGGGCCTGTAGCTCAGACGGATAGAGCAACGGTTTCCTAAACCGTGGGTCGGGGGTTCGAATCCCTCCAGGCCTACCATGCTTTCAAGGACTTACGGGCACCCCCTGATTTGGCGTCACAGTTAGCGTCACACTTAAGGGCGAAAGCGGGGCTTCTTGCGACCCCGCCTTCATCGCCTCAAGTTCCTGCTTCGCTGCCTGTAGTCGTTGCCAGATGGCATCTGACGCTGCCTTCTGTAAGGCAAGATCAGCGTGACTGTAGATCATGTTTGTTCTCACGCTGGAGTGACCCACGCGCCTCATGCGCACCGTGGGGTCGATCCCGGGATTGAGCATCGCTGAGTTGTTCCAATGCCTCAACGCATGCCAATGGACCTCCGGAAATCCCAGCTTTGCGGCAATCGGCTTGATCACCTTCCTCATGAACCATCCGGCGTCTATTGGGCGGTTGCGCTTACCCGGAAACAGCCAGCCCTCCGGCTCAGCGTCGAGATAGTGCTTCTGCTCGTATTCTTTCAATTCAGCTAGCTGCGCTTCATTGAGTACGACCCCACGTTCACCGGCTTTGGTTTTGGGCCTGCTCGATTTTCCTTCGAACAAGCTTTCCGTTACGGTGACCCCGCCGGTTAGCACGGGCAAACACATATAAGTCACCCTCCAGCTCAGCGCCATGATTTCCCGCTACCAGTATTACGGGCGCGTGGTCGGCCATTTCGACCAGCCTGTCGACCCAGAAGTTCCGTTCCTTAATCGTGGCCTTGTAGGTCGTGAGGTCGCCGTTGACAACAGAGAAATCAACGCTCGCCTGAATTGCGTCTGCGACAAGCCATTCCAGGCACTGGGTGGTGTCGGCGAAGTAGCGGTCTTCATCGAGGTGAAAATCACCGGCGTGGGCAAATCGTAAGGGCATGCGGGACCTCCCTTCATGTCAAAACATCAATGCATACTCCTTGATGGGGAACGGTGAGGCGAAACTTCGGAACCCAAGGGGTCAGCAATGGGTGCACGGATTCTGTGCAATCAGGTGAAACCCCCTTAGTTGCAACCGTGGCAGGGGTAGTGCGGGGCCTTTTGAACAAGCTTTTGCACAACTCTGTGGAAATCGAGGGAATCTAAGGTGTCAATCTGCCAGTGCAAGGTACCCGTTGCTGGAACGAAGTGTTGGGGCCGTTGGGTGTATAATGACGGGCACTTGGAGGCGAACCGTCGAATTTCTCGGATAATTCAAGTGCTGGAAGGAGAGAACTATGCACATACTCTGGTGGATCATCGTCGGTCTCATCGCGGGCTGGCTCACCGGAAAGATCATGAAGGGAGCCGGATATGGGGTTATAGGGGACATCGTTCTCGGCATCCTGGGCGCCGTAATCGGTGGCTTCATCATGCGGGGAATCGGATTCGCCGGTCAGGGCGGCTTGATTTACACGATCGTGGTTGCCGTTGGCGGCGCGGTGCTTCTCACGGCGGTCGTTCGAGCTTTGAAGCGAGTCTGACCTCAAGTCGTGCCCTCCTGTCTGAGGCGCAGTCACGCATCAAAGGTGGAGTGTTTGCGTTGGCCTGTGCCGTCCCCGGCGAGAGCATCTTCGATTCGGTCAGCAGGACACCACAAAGGCTGTGGGAGCTCGATTTAATCGACTGGAAAATGAGATCGCCGGCCAAGGCTCGCCTCACCCTTGGCTCTGGAACAATCCAAGCTGATCTGACGTCGTGGCGGCACTCGATGGCCTGCGCGAGGCTTTATGTTAGTCGTCGGTCGAGAGTCCAAAATGGAGATTGTGGGTTAGATTATGGCGATGGTACGGTACCAGCTATGGATAGTGGCGCGGTCCATCGCGGCGGGTTGGGCGGTGCTAATCGTGTTGACCTATCTCGCCGAGCGTCCCCTTCTTCGCTTGACGGCGCCCGTAGTGGGCGCGCAATGGGTGGCCACCGCCAGCCTATCGCTCGACTGCCTGAAGCTTGCGGCAACCGGCTGGATCATCGGCCGGCTGCATCGCACAGCGCCGCTCCCGGGCGTGCTTGCCTTTGCGGCAACCCTCGGCCTCTTCAACCTCGAGGCATGGCTGCCCCTCGACGTGCCATGGCTCATCCGGCTGGCGTTGGACGCGGTGCACGACACCCGGCTTTGGGGCCCGCTTGCGACCACGGCCGTGCAGCATGTCCTTTTGTTCGGCAGCTTGATCGCGGGTGGTCTGCTCAGCCGCCCGCCGCAAACGCCTTTGTCGCTCTTCGACGAAACGCCGCGGTGAGGCCGCGGTCTTGAGGGTCCATCCGACAATCGTTTCTTAATCCGGCAGATCAGTCCACAATCGTCATGTGGGAGAGGATTTATTATGATTCGGGAGGCGTTATCGGCACGACAGTATATAGGTGAAGAGGGACCCGCCAGCCACAACTCTCATCACACTCAATCCCGGAACAATCCGAGCTGATCTGACGGTAAGGAGGCACTCACGGGCCTGCGCAACGCCTTCCGCTGCTGTATCGCTTCGTGGGGTATGCCAAACATCAGGAGTTGTGTCACCACTGCCGGGATCGGTGCTGCCGGTGGAATGATGACTTCTGGTACATCACTATTCGGAGGTAGTGCCTCCATTTCCGATGCTGATGTCTCCACGGCCCGAACTCCGAACACTTCCGCCTGCTTTTCAACGAGCGTTTTCCATATCGCGTTGGCTGATTCGCCGATCCCCTTCTCCGTCACCAACTCCCTGGCCATCGCCATCAGAATGTCATCACCTTCGTCGATCGCTTGAAGACCGTCGCTCGCAAACTTACCCTCCATCGCCAGTGAGACCAGGAGCTTCTTCCCCATCAGCCTCAAACACGCTTCCTGCATGGTGCCGGCGTAGTAGAAGAACTTGACGTTGACGCTGGACCACTGTCCAATCCTCCAGGAGCGGCGGCTGGCCTGCCGTAGCGTGTAAATCGAGTAGCCGGTCTCGTAGAAGAAGATGTCCGGAAAGGACCACAGATCAAGTCCGGTTTGGACCAAACGGGTGGGGTCGACTCAACCGGCTGGTTCGCCATGGAATTTGCGTCGCCGGACCGCGTGAAGGGTTGGGCGACGATCATCCGCCTCTCGAAAACCGATTCGGATACTTACCTGCTGAAGCCCAAAGGCCTCGACGCCCGGAAGACGCATCGCGTCACGTTCGATAACACTGGCAGAACAGAAGCCATCGATGGTGCTCGTTTAGTGCGGGAAGGGCTGTCGATCCAGCTGCCGGAGAACACTGCTTCTGAACTGCTCCTCTTTGAGGCTGAGCATCGACTCCCCCCTGCCCCGGCGGCCAAGGCTAGCGCTTCGATTTCTGTCGTCTCTTAGGGGGCTGTCAAGTACCGGATGCCGGCTTCGTTCATCAGCTCGTGCAGGCGGCGACCGTTCCGAATGGCCCTATCCACCTCGGGAGCTAGCCTCTCGGGGACACACGCTGTCGGTGGTATCGTTCCAACGCTGGCCTGAGAACCTGAAACCTGAGGAGTGGTAGGCCATGGCGGACGATGAGATTACTATGTCATCTCGCCCGTGGTAGGCTCCTTCCGAGTGTTACCCAGTGAACTGAGACGAACCTTGATGAAGACGGTTTGCTTAGCAAGCTCATTGTCCGAGCTTTGAACGTTCAAGATTGGCACTGCTGTTGCTATTTGTCCTCCTCGTTTGTGGTTGGAATTCTCGAGCAAGGCGCTTGGAAAGATGGGAAAGTCTGGAATATGGGTTTGAGAATGGAAATGCTGATAAAGTAGGAGCTTATTTGGTGCGCAACTTGGGGAGGAGAACGGTATGGGGTCTCCAGGTCCTTTTCTCGCTGCTTCATCCTCAATGGAAGCGAACAGTCTGTTCAAGCAGGTGCTGGACAACCTTCTAGACGGCGTCTACTTCACGGATCGGGAACGCAGGATCACGTACTGGAACCAAGCAGCGGAGTACCTTACTGGGTACAGCGCTGAAGAAGTCATTGGTAAACGCTGTTCCGACAACTTCTTGATGCATGTCGACGACTCCGGCTGCCTACTTTGTGCGGGAGACTGTCCCCTCAGCCATACCATAGCGGATGGTCGTCCGCGTCGGGCAGAAGTGTATTTTCACCACAAGAGCGGCCACCGAGTTCCGGTAGAGGTTCGTGTGTGCCCGATTCGCGGTAGTGAGGGTGAAGTTGTCGGTGCAGTGGAAATCTTCAACGATAATTCCAGGCAAAAGGCCGTGCGCGAGCGAGCCAAAGAGCTCGCGAGGTTGGCATTTCTGGATCCAGCGTCCCAGGTGGCAAACCGTCGCTATCTGGACCAACAGCTCTTTCAGCAATTTGCTCAGCATTCCAAGTACGGCACCCCATTCGGAATCATGCTGGCCGACTTGGACGAGCTCAAGAACATCAACGATACCTACGGGCATGTCGCTGGAAATGCTGCGCTAGTCACTGTTGCAAAGACCCTGTCCGGCTGTTTGCGTGCGTCCGACGTGCTAGGACGTTGGGGCGGCGACGAATTCTTGGTGATTCTCCCCGGCATTACGAAAGACATCCTGGCGGACACGTCCGAGAGATGCAGGGCACTGGTCGCTTGGTCTGCAGTACCGGTGGAAGGCTCACAGATCCAGGTGACCATCTCGGTGGGGGCTGCCATGAACGCTCCTGGGGATTCGGCGGAATCCCTCTTCAACAGGGCAGATCAGCACCTGTATAGCAGCAAGCAGTCAGGCCGAAACCGCGTAAGCTTGTGATATTGAGTCGCGTTAATCCCTTTCAAACTCTTGATACCGCAGCAGTGGGCAGGTCGAAGAAGAAAGTTCCCAGCGTGAAGCGCCTACGCAGCCCGGGAGGAAACCAAAGGCGACGAGGCAGGTCTAATCCGCGAAGGTATGGACCGACTTCCAAGTGGCGGATCATCCTGGAACGATCCGCTGGCCGGCTCTTTAGGCAGTAGTCTCCGGTTCAGGGGAAGCCCTGGTCAAGCCGGTTGAGGTGACCTCTGGCCTCAGTTGCACGCAATGTCAGGATGTAATCCGGCTCACGTTGCCGCGCTCAAGGCTCAACGGCCAGCGGGCGAACCCGCCGGAGGAGTTCCTCCAGAAACCGATCGGAATGCATGAATACCGCGAAGTGCCCCGCGCCCGGGATGGCTACAAACTCCTTGCGGGGCGCTTGGATGGCGTCAAGGTAGTCGCGGGCAAGCGCAGTGGGAGTCGTGAAGTCCTCAGCCCCCTGGAAGAAAAACATCGGGATGGAAAATTTCAAGCCGAGTTCTTTCGGCCCAGCCGGCTTAGTCTTCCAATTGAGCTGCTCGGCGCTGAAGCTCTGTCCGGCAGCGGAATTGTTAATGTCTTCGACGGAACAGCCGGGAGCAACCAGCGCGAGGCCCAGCGTACCTGCTAAGAACCCGTCCGCACCTTCGAAGAAATTGGCCCACTTCCACTGTACGCGGTCGCCCGGACCAGAGGAATACGGCGGTGGGCCGACTTCGGTCAGTTCATCCAGGGCGCGCTGATTCCCAACCGTGCGCGCCTTCTTGAGCAATGCATTGTAAGCGACAGCATAGTTTTTGGTTTCGTCGGCCACTTGGCCGGTACCGACGTATGCGTAAAAGAGGTCAGGCCTCGCCTGCACCATCCGAAGGGCAAGGACTGATCCGAACGAATGGGCGACGAGAATGATCTTGTCTTTGCCCAGATGTTTGCGCAGGTATTCAGTGAGCTCAATGCCATCCTGCGCCATGCGATCGCGCGTGAGAGTGGGCGCAATCGAGGGGCCGCTTTTCTTCAATGTGCGACCCGCGCCGCGTTCATCCCACTGCACCACCGTGAAGTGATCTTCCCAGTGCGCGAATAATGCGAATGACCAACAGCTGGTTACATCGCCCGGGCCGCCGTGCACGAACAGCAGCACCGGATTCGCGCGGTCCTGCCCGCGCACCTTGACCCACTGCTCAATGCCGCCGATGGGGACGTAGCTGGCTTCGTCAATCCCTTTTGGCGACGTGATCCCAAACTTATCCGCGTTGCGGGCCCGGATGAATGAAACCAGGGCGTCGAGCTTGCGATATTCGGGATCAAGCGCTATCGGCTGCTGTGGATCCTTGGCAAACTGGCCGAGGGCCTCGCCTCCGAGGCAGACGAGCGCCAGACCACAAGCGAGTGCTGAACGAAACATGAGTGTCAGTCGTGAATAGTCACGATTCATTTCGTTACTCCTAATCTCCGGTTTGGCAAAACGTCATCGGCCCGAGATGCCACTTCCCTTCCTGAATCCTGAGCAGAATTCGACGATGCAGACCGACCTGCGAAGATGCCAACTACGGCGCTTGGCAACTTGCCTCAGGAAATTGGACGATGAACAAAGAGAATTGTAAGCCATGCGAAGCTATCCCGGCATGGAAGCCGAAACAGATCGCTCCAAAACGAGGCAGTGCGTGGTATATTCTGGCCGTTAGAAAAGCCGGAAAGGAAGTTCTGGATATATATCTGTTTGTCGATGAGCAACTCCCAGGGCGCCGAGGCCCGCATGGTCTGCGCCGCAAAACGATAATCACCAAGGAGAATCCGCATGAACAATCGTCGTGACTTCATCAAGGCAGTCGCTGGCGTTCCCCTAACCGGCGCATTTTGGGAAATCAATGCAGCCGCCTCTGCAACCCAGGCCGTTGGGGAGGCCAATATCAAAGCAGCCGACATAGTTAGACCGGACGACCTGGGAGTGAAAAACCAATGGGTAAGAGAACACTTTCCCGGCGCCAACCCGAAACTGCCGTTCTCATTTGTCTACGGCAGGCAGGCGTCCGATGCTCTGCTCCCCACTTGGTCGAAGAAAGTTAATGAAAAGAAACTCGACGATGCCCGCGTAGAGCGCACCTTTACCTGGCTCGACCCGAGGACCAACCTGGAGGTTCGTTTAGTCGCGGTGGATTACATGGACTACCCCGTCATCGAATGGACGATGTATTTCAAGAATCACGGAAGCAGCGACACGCCCATCCTCGAAGACGTGCAAGCGCTGAATACCACTGTCCCTGTCGCCGACAGCAGCATGCCCACGCTCCTCTATTCGAAGGGCTGTGGCGGCATGGATACCTATGCGTTGCAGAAAGTAGCATTGAACCAACTCGATTCCATTCGCCTCTCCAATCCGGGCGGTGGCAAGACGGTAGAGACGATCCCATTTTTCAATATTCTGACACCGGCCGGCGGCCTGATCGGAGCGGTAGGATGGCCGGGAAAATGGGCAATATCCGTCACCCGCACAACAGACGCGGCGATTGCGGCGGAAGCAGGCATGGAAGGCACGCATCTCAGCCTCCATCCCGGTGAAGAGATTCGGACCCCCAAAATCCTTCTGTTGCCGTGGCAAGGGAACTGTATCGACGCGCATAACATGTTGCGGCGGCAAATTCTGAAATATCACACCCCCCAATACGACGGTAAGCCAGTCGTTCCGCCCCTTTCGCACGGAGGATGGGGCGGAATGAAGACGACCACTTGCCTGCGCATTATCGACCAGATCGCCAGGGAAAAACTCGGGTACGAGAACTTCTGGATGGACGCGGGATGGTACGGCACGGATCATGAGGTGGAAGAGTTCCAGGTATTCGGCCGAGAGGACTGGTTCCTGCATGCGGGGAACTGGAATGTCAATAAGATTCCCCACCCGCATGGCTTGAAACCGATCAGCGATGCCGCGCACGCAAACGGGATGAAGTTCCTGCTCTGGTTTGAGCCGGAGCGTGCCGTGGTCGGAACCCCGCTCACGCTCCAGCATCCTGAGTGGTTCATCGGAGAGGTGGGGGTGAACTTTGAAGGGAACGATGCCAGGCCATTCGTCAAATACCGGCTGTTTAATCTGGGCAATCCCGCCGCACGGCAGTATATGACCGATTGGATCTCGGAGTTTATCTCGGCCCAGGGCATCGACATTTTCAGGCAGGACTGCAACTTTGACCTCAACCATTTTTGGTCGCAGGCGGATGCCCGCGACCGTCAGGGGATTACGGAAATACGTTATGTGGAAGGCCTCCTGGAGTTTTGGGACGGATTGCGGCGAAAGCATCCTGCCCTCATTCTGGACATCTGCCAGCGGGGCGACCTGGAAACGATGTCGCGCGCGCTCGACCTGACCCGGGCGGACTATCCGGTTTCACCGGACGCCGACCCGATTGGGGGCCAGATGAGCACGCAGGGCCTTGCCTACTGGCGGCCACACTTCGGAACGTGCATTGAAACCCGGCCGCGCGACACCTATCATTTCCGCAGCGCAGCCTCGCCGGGATTGGTGTTTTCGACCTTTAACGGCGCCGGCACGAAGGACCAGGTGGGAAAATTCACACCACCAGACTTCCCCTTCGATTGGCTCCGCACCATGGTCGAGCAGCTTAAGCGGGCGCGGCCCTACTACTACGGGGACTACTATCCACTGTCACCTTGCAGCGGAAAAGGCGATTGCGCAATGGAGGGAAGCAAGGAACGTAGCGCCGCATGGGAATGGGCCGTCTGGCAGTTCAATCGTCCTGAACAGGGCGACGGCATTATTCAAGCCTTCCGGCGCAGCCGGTGCGATGAAGCAACGAAGACTTTTCAACTCCACCGGCTTGATCCCGACGCGCGGTACGAGATCATCGACTTCGATGTGGAAGGCTCGACGACCATCACCGGCAAGGAGTTGATGGAAGCGGGCCTGGAGGTAAAGATCAAGGAGCAGCCGGGAGCCGCGCTGATCATCTATAAGCGGGTTGCCTGAAGAGGGCCCGGGCGTCTGTCCCCTTCCCTTTCATTCTGGCTTGGTAGCGAGGAGTCTTCAGTTTTGAGACTCCTCGGCACTGCCTACGACGTGCGTTCACGTGTTTCTTATTCCGAAAAGGCGAATCGGAGCTGAGCATTTCAAATCTCATGTTTTTGACTTAGAATGCTCAGGGGACTTCCAAGGAGGCTTTAACTATGCAGAGCGTCGGCGCCATTCGCCAGATAGCGAGGTATCCTGTCAAGTCAATGCGAGGTGAGGCATGCCCTTCCCTTTCTCTAACCCTCCAGGGCTTCGAGGAGGACCGCCGCTTTGCCTTCGTGCAAGCGGAGTCGCGGAGCGCTTTCCCATGGCTCACGGCGCGCGAGATGCCGGAACTTCTCCGCTGGCAGACCTCGATTGATAAGCCGGGGACGCCGGAGGTCAGCGTGACCGTCACCACCTCCGACGGAGAACCGTGGCCGGTCGCGAGCGACGAGCTTCGGCAGGCTGTGGAGAATCGCTTCCGGAAACCGGTGTTCCTGCTACGCGACTATCGCGGTTCATTTGATGTCTCTAACGTCTCCCTCATCAGCGAGCAAACAGTGCTAAGAATTGCTGAGGAATCCGGAATCGAGCCGAATCCCTGGCGCTTTCGGCCGAACCTGTTTGTAAATCTCGACAGTGGTGCAGCCTTCGAGGAATTGAAGTGGGTCGGCCGGCATTCTGCGCCTGGGCGATAAGGCGCGCGTGGCGGTCACCGAGGTGGACGAACGCTGCGTGATGATCACGCTCGACCCGGCCACCGGCGAGTCCACGCCCGAGGTATTGAAGTGCGTCGTTCAGCAGCACAACAAGTGCGCCGGAGTTTACGCCACCGTGCTCACCCCCGGTGAAGTACGCACGGGTGATGGCATCATACTCGAAGAGTGAGAGCCCAAACGCAGATTACAAAGCTAGCACGTGCTGAGAATGATTACTGCGCCTAGCTCAGCATGCTGCGGCACAAGCTCAGAGAAAACTGCCTATTCGAAGTGTGGTGGTGGGACTTGGGTAGGAATGGCGCGATCTTCAGGGGGGCGGCGCTGCGGTCAAATTGGGACACTACTTGCGATCTCGACTTCTTGATGCCGGACACCGAGACACCCGGGGCAAATTCAGCGTGGCGGTTTCAGGCCACCGAATCGGAGGATGATTACATGAAACACGAAGTCCTAATTTCATTGAGAGCAAGCGGCATCGTCGCGGTTATCCGCACGGAGAGCCCGGGAGACCTCGTTGCAGTTGCACGGGCTTTAAGCGATGGCGGTGTCCGGTTCGTGGAGATCACCATGACGACTCCCGGCGCCTTAGACATTATCCGGGACGCGGTTGCTCAGCTCAAGGACGCCAACGTATTCATCGGCGCGGGAACAGTACTCGACGCGGAGACCGCTCGAGCAGCCATCATCGCCGGCGCGCACTTCGTTGTTGGCCCGACGTTCGACCCGGAGGTCGTAAGGGTGTGCAAAACTTACGGAGTCCTCGTCATGCTCGGGGCGCTGACACCTCAGGAAATCCTCAATGCCTGGAAACAGGGCGCGGACGTAGTGAAGGTGTTCCCCGCCGATATTGGAGGACCAGGCTACATCAAGACCATCAAAGAACCCCTGCCCCAGATCGAGCTCCTGCCCACCAAGGGGGTCGATCTAAACACCGCCGGCACATTTCTTAAGGCCGGCGCGATCGCGGTCGGCGTTGGCAGCGCTTTGGTGAGCAAGGCGCTGATGTCGGCCAAGGACTACGTGCGGATCACGGAGAACGCCAGGAAGTTCAGCCAGATCGTCCGTGAAGCTAAAGGATGAGATCCCATGCAAAGGCTCAAATGCGATAAGAAAGTGGTCCTATTCGGCGAGCTCATGATGCGTTTGTCGACTAAGCGACATGAGCGTATAGTCCAAGCGCGTGAGTTCGATGTGATATACAGCGGAGCGGAGGCCAACCTGGGTGTCGCCCTTTCCGCGTTTGGAATCGACAGCTACATGGTCTCGAGTGTCCCCGACAATGCAGTTGGTCAGGCCTGCCTGAATTACTTGCGCCAGTACGGCCTGAATCTCGATCACGTCAGGAGAAACGGTTTCCGACTTGGAATCTATTTTGTGGAGACCGGGGCGTCACAAAGACCCTCCACATTCCTCTACAACCGCAAGGGTAGCTCGATCACGGAATTGAGACCCGGAGAAATCGACTGGAACGAGATCTTCAAGGGCAAGCACTGGTTCCACTTCACCGGGATAACTCCCGCCCTGTCGGACAGCGTTGCAGAGATTACCAAGGAGGCCTGCGTTGCGGCCAAGAAGAATGCCGTGACGATCAGTTGTGATCTAAATTTCCGCAAGAAACTCTGGCCCGTGGAAAAAGCTCGGGAAGTCATGACCGGGCTGATGGAGCACGTGGACGTTCTTTTCACCAATGAAGAAGAGGCGGAGACAATCTTCGGGATCGCCGCGCGAGAGACCAACGTCAAAGGAGGATTGATCAGCGCGCGCGGATACGAAGACGTGGCCGCACAGCTCCTCAATAAGTTCGGGCTGAACTACGTCGCCATTTCTTTGCGCGAGAGCCTTTCCGCGACGGTCAACAACTGGTCGGGAATGCTGTACGACGGAAGCAAATTCTACACCGCCCGCAAGTACCACATCGATTACATCGTGGATCGCATCGGCGGCGGGGATGCGTATTCATCCGGCATAATTTACGGCTTGCTGACCGGACAGGATTTGCAGCAGACGGTAGAATTTGCGACGGCTGCGTCATGTCTCAAACACACCATCCACGGCGATTTCAATCTGGTCACTTTCGATGAGATTCTCGCGCTAATGCACGGAGATGCAACGGGGCGGATTCAACGGTGATGCACGGCCATCAAATGCACCCCGAGCCGGGATGCAGCGCTTCTCCGGCAGGGGGATTCCGGAGCTACCGCGACTCCCTGCGCAGCGTTGCGTGTGGGGGTGTTCCGCCGTACATTATTGGTCGGCCGGCAAATCACGATGGAAGCCCGAGCTATCCCCTGGCAGCACGATAGAGGAGAAATCAATGCCGAGGCTCGATTCGGAACAAACACTCGAGGAGGCTAAGCCAATGGATAAGCAATCATCTCATTTGGGAAGGCGTGAGTTCTTGACCTCCGCCGCAGCGGGCGGCATGGGCCTGGCGATCGAGCCGGCTGCGGGCCAGCAGACCGCCGCCAAACCGAAAGGCGGCAGCGGCAAACTCCGGGTGGCACTGGTGGGGACAGGCGGCAGGGGAAGCACTAACTGGGGCAGGAACCTGGTACGTAACTATGGCGATGTGGTGGAGTTTGTCGGGCTCTGCGACATAAACCGCAAGCGCATGGCGGTGGCCAGGGACTTCATGGGTGTGACTTGCCCCATGTTCATGGATACAGAATTCGACGAGATGATCAGGAAGACGTCTCCGGATTGGGTAATCGTCACAACTATCGATTCCTTCCATCCCAAGTACATTTGCCGGGCGATGGAGTTGGGCGTCGACGTCATCAGCGAGAAGCCGATATCGACGGACGAAAAAATGCTCCAGGAAGTCCTCGACACGGAGCGGCGCACCGGTCGCAAGCTCATTATCGCGGAGAACTACCGGTTCAGCCCGGACGCGGCGGCCATCAAGAAGATCATCGATTCCGAGGAACTTGGCATAATCACCTCCGTCGATTACAACGTTTATCTGAACACCGATCACGGCACTTCCTACTTCCGGCGCTGGCACGGATTCAAGCAGTTCAACGGCTCGATCCTGGATTCAGAGGGCAGCCATTTTCTCGATCTGGTCCAATGGTGGCTGGGAGCAGAACCCGCGGAGGTTCAGGCTTTCGGTTCGCTGCGGCGTTACGGCTACAACGGCGAGTATCGCAGCCCGCGCTGCATGAACTGTCCGCACGCGGGAAAGTGTGAGTTCTTTTGGGACATCACCAAAGACGAGTTCTCCATGGACTTCTACGTCAGCGCCGAGTCTGAAGACGGCTATATTCGTGACGGCTGCGTCTACCGGCGCGATATCAACGTCTGGGATACCATGGCCTTGAACGTGCGCTACCACACCGGCGTCTTGATGAGTTTCTCACTCAACGCCTTTATGCCCTATGAGGGATTCCGAATTGGCTTCAACGGAACCAAAGGCCGGCTGGACGCGCGGGCTTACCATGCGCAGCCCTGGAAAGTGGATGGACCGCTGGAGGTTCGCGTCACCCCGCTCTTCAAGGAATCGAGAACCATGGGTATTGAGAAGGAGCCCGAAGGCATCACCGGAGGACACTGGGGTTCCGATACGAAGTTGCAGGATTCGATATTCCGCGGACCGTTGCCTGACCCACTTCACCAGAGGTCGACGAACCGCGAAGCCGCCCTGGCGTGCTTGCTGCCGATCGCCGCGCGCCGGAGCATCGAACAGCAGCGCCCGATTTTCATCGAGGAAATAGCAAAGATCTGAATTTGCGTTTGGGCATTCTCAGGAGTGTTAAATCCAGTTGAGAAACCGGGGCCGAGGGCGGGAGTTATACTCTGTCGTCGGCGAAGACGCCCTGTAGCGAAAAATCGGCTTGAGCATTGCGTGCGGAGGCGGTCAGGAGTAAGCTAACGGTGAGTCCGGAAACCAAAACGGAAATCCCGATTGAGAGGTTGACTTGCGATCGATGGCAAATATGTTCACACCTAACGTAGACGCGAGAAGAAGAAAGCTGACAGTTGGATACAACCCGATGTGGGTTGTTCTTGCTGTTTTTTGCCTTAACGGACTTTGCTCCGCTCAAAGTCCTCCGCTGTTTATTATGGACGGGCACGTTCACGTGATCAACCGCCAGCTCTACCTGGGCGGAGACATCAGCGATCACTACAAGGACGGACAAGTCGATCTGCCGCGCATACGCAAGGGCGGGGTTAGCGCCATATTCTTCAGCATATTCACTTCGGACAGTTATTACCCCAACCGATTCGAATTGAAGCAGACGATGATCTTAATGGATTTGGCTCTGCGACAGATCCGGAAGAATCACGACCAAATTGAGCTGGCCCGAAACGCTTCCGATATCGAGCGAATCTGTAAGAGCGGCAAAATCGCGGCCTTTTTACAACTGGAGGGGAGTTTCGATTTGGATGGCGACCTCGGCGTGCTCCGCGACCTTTACCGTCTGGGATTGCGATCGCCGATGTTCGTAGCGCACAATACCAACACTAATTTCGCTGATTCATGTTGCTCTCCCCCAAAGTGGAACGGCATTACTGCGCACGGGATCGAAGTCGTCCACGAGATGAACAGGCTAGGAATGGTGATCGATGTCTCTCACGGGTCCGATGCAACGATGCGCCAGGTCGCCGCGGCGAGCAGTGATCCTGTAATTTATTCACACGGCGGATCGATGTCTATTGTCAATGCGCCGCGCAACATAACCGATGAGACCGCGAAAATAATTGCGTCCAAAGGGGGCGTGATTGGCCTTCAATTCGGTAACGGCTTCAATAACCCGAAGTATCACGATTGGCTTGAAAGTCACAGGGAGTCACGTCCCACCGCTCTGTTTACCTCGTCCGCTCCTCTCTTAGCCAACCTTCATGAGGTCAATGATAAGGAGGCTAAGCTATATCCGCCCGTGGCTGAGAATGTGCCGGAAGAGTTGTGCATGCCGGTTGACCAGTTGGTTGTCGTGCTGGATCACTGGATCGAGGTAGTTGGAGAGGATCACGTCTCGTTGGGCTCCGACTTCGACGGCTGGCTGCCAGCGCCCAAAGATATGCGTGATATCGGTGATTTCCAAGTACTCATCACGGCTATGCGGCGTCATGGATACTCGGACGAACGAGTTCGCAAGATCGCAGGATTGAATCTTCTGCGCGTAATCCGCCAAGTCACGGAGAAACAGCAGCCGGTCCGATGACCTCTTCTGAGTCCACGCCCGGAAGCACAAATGGCAGACCTGCAAGAGACGCGGGTCTGCGTTACCAGTTCCGGCATCAGAGCCCCGCCGATCAGCAGAAAGCCTGTCTCCTGCCGAAATTGCCCTGGCAGGGTGCTGAAAAACGTTTGTGAAGGTTGTCATTCCGACCCAGAGTGGAGCGAAGGGGAGGAATCTCGCTCTGGAAACAAGGGCCTTGCAAGATTCCTCGTCGTCCGCCAATAAGAATGGCGGACTCCTCGGAATGACACACCAACCGAGTTTTCAGACAGGCTCTATAGCCCCCTAGTTGCAGCAAATCCAGTTTCACAGCCCCGGCCTGTGATGTAAACTCTCTCACTCGCGCTGCTACAGAATCTCGGCCACCTCACCTCGATGTGCGTCATTGTATCTGTAAGGATCGCGCTTATCTGCCGCCTTCGGAGTGTCAATCGGGCGAACTCGCATATCAAGATTGACGCTGCGCCGAGGGAGAGGCCGGGAGTTTGTTTTGCGATCACCTAAGAGTTGAAACTAATCGAAGGAAACCTGGAGTAATCTTGCGCGGAAGGCCGCTGGGAGGAAGCATCCCCGTTCATCAAATTCAAGGAGACTTATCAATGCGAATTGCCAAGGTACTCGTGCTAAGTTTCGCGATCTTTGCCGGTGCGGTCCTGGCCGGCGGCAGGAACGTTCCCAAGGATCTCTCGAACGTTCGAGGCTTCGACTACACAACCGGAATGTCCGGCGGCCATACGGGTATGTGGCTCACTTACGATCCAGCCCAGGTAGAGCGTGAATTGGATTTCGCCAAGCGGCTCAACTTGAATCAAGTCCGCGTGTTCGTCACGTACGAGGCGTACGCCCACGACAAAGAGGCGCTCCGCAAGAATCTCTTGCATTTTGTTCGGGCCTGTCACAAACGCGACATAGGAGTCATGGTGGTAGTCCAGTACTCGCCAGAAATCCTCCAGAATGAAGCGGCTCGGCCACTCGCCCGGGAGTTTGGTACGGCTCTTGCCAAGTATGTCTCGAACGAGCCCGGGCTAAAGTTCTGGGATGTTATTTGTGAGCCGGACTATCCGAGGACTCCTGTGGAAGAAGTTAGAAAGAGAATGGACCTTGGGAAGTACATGGCGAGTCTTTTCCACGAACTGGACCCGAAGACGCCTGTGACGGTCGGTGCGGCGTTTATTCCGGCCATGGAAGAGCTTGCCGATTCTGTGGATGTCCTGTCTTGGCATGACTACTCGGAGACTCGCGGCAAGATTCGGGCGAACATCGAGGAGGCCAAGGCGTTTGCGGCGAAAGTCGGCAAGCCGATATTCAATACGGAGATCGGGGCTGTAGGGCGGGCCAACCCCTACGATGTCGCGATCCAAGAGTTTATGAATGCCGGCGTGGGCTGGTACATCTGGGAGCTCATGATCGTCCCCCAAACATGGGGGAAGGTGCAGGGAGTACTTTATCCGGACGGGACGGTGCGCGATCCCGTGATCGTCGCCGCGCTGCTGGGGTTCTTCCGGAATCGTGGACCGAATATCTTCCCGTCGGTGGCTGATAATGAAGGGTGGGTTACCCGGGTTGTGGCCAATGGCAAGAAGTGGCTCGATCAGCCGGATGGCTCTTGGAATGAGGGATTGGACTTGGTTGAGGAAGCGGCTAACCTGCTTGAGGCAGGGGAACTGATCGCGATGCGCGAACCGCCCACCCGGCAAGTCGACTTGATGCGCAAAAGGCAGCCTGACCTGCCTGCCCTGCGCGCCCTGCTGCAGAAATATATCGAAATTCTCGAGCCCTACGAACGCAAGGAATAGCAGGGCAGGGTGAGTCAGCTATTTAGGCGCCCCGAGAACGGTCACAGCGCCCTAGCTATGCCCGCTGAAGCGCTGGCGACGGCTGCGGACCGCCGCCTGCAAGAAGACTTTGGCGGGTGTGCGGAGGAGAAAGGGTTGGCGGTCGCGATTCAGGTCTTTCACCGGTTCGACGCGCACATAACCGCGACCGAGGACCAGCGACAACTCCAGACATTCTTTGCGCGTACCGTCGAGCATGGCGTCAGCGACCTCCTCCAGTAGGGCGCGGGTTTCGCGGTAGAAGACGCGATACCACCGCTGGATGACGGCCTGGCCAATCGCTTGGCCCAAGTGACTTTTGCCAGTCCCGGGCGGGCCCCCAAAGGTTCCCGAAACGGCTCTCACTGCCCCTTGCCACCGTGCGCTGCTGATCGGGACGACGCACATGCTTGGTTTTGATCCTCTCGATTAGGCAGATCGCAGAACCCCAGGAACTCCCCTTGGGTAATGGCGCCAGACATTCGATCCCTTCCCAGTCTTCTTCAGCGTGCCTTTACAGCGATTGCGCTAATCTCGACGCGAGCGTTACCGCCCAACTTCACTTGGATGGCAGCGCGCGCCGGTCTGGGCTCAGGGAAAAAAGTCTTGTACACCTTGGTCATCTCGCCCCATTCACCTATGTCCTCGAGATAGACGGTCGTGGACACCACATCTGTCATCTGAAAGCCGGCAGCTTCCACGACTTGCTTGATGTGCTCCAGCGCTGATTGGGTTTCGGGCCCAATGCCTCCCGGGCGCAGCTTGCCATTGTCGTCAAATCCCGAGTGCCCGGCGACGTAGAGCGTGTTCCCGACCACTATGCCCCTGCTAAAAGGCATATCTGCCTGGCTTCCAGGCAAATTAACGGCGCGTTTTCCCGAGCTGTGGGGGCGCTGCGCGACAAGCAGCAGAGCTGCCGCCAAGATAGTAATTCCCAAAACTATCGACTTCGTTGCTGTTTTGTTCATTGTGGTCAATTCTCCTATAAGGTAATTTAAGAGGGAATAACAGCGTTGATTGTAACGCAGTCAGGTGGATCTAGCACCTGGGAAAGCTGTCGGCCTACCCGATGTGGGATTATGGGTTCCGCGAGATGCGCGCCAGCATAACCTCATGAATCCACAGCATGGACCAGCCTCAGTTGAGCTGTCTGAAACGCTCTCTGTGTGTAGAAACGTCCGCTAAGAGGCTAAGGGGATCTGTTTTGATCCCGCCCGAAAACCGTTGCCGCCCTACCGGGGTGGCGCATACATTGTCCTTTATGTATGCGCCCCACTCACTGCCCGTGACGCCGACATGAACAACAATGTCGGCGCCCGCCCGAGCGGTTCACTCGATGCGCGCTCCCTTTTTCCCTTGCGCCTTCCACTCCTGAGGAACACTTAAGAGGGCGGACGAGGAGTAGCGTCCCCCTCCAGCCAAGTGTGGGTCTGTCTTGAAGGTTGGGTCGTCGTTGAATAACCACACCCAGCCGCACGGCTCCGACTGCCCGGGCAAGTTTTCCGACGCTTCTGCGACAGCGTTAAAAATCTGACGCACAGTTACGCTGCGGAGGTGCAACGTAAGTGGACCGTTTAGCGGCCCTAAAACCTCGCCCAGAACCCCTCCTCCCGGCGGCCTGAGGTGGGCCCTGATCTCGCCAATGAAGTCATCAGGGTAACCGAGGATGTGGGCCGGGTCCTGATCGACCACATCGAATCGGGCGACGCGAAGGTTAAGAAGATCGTTGGCGTTCCGGTCGGCTTGCTGCGGGAAGACATTGATGAGGTGTGGCGACACAACCCTGAACGTGTAATTCGGGAGCTGTGCGAAAACCTGTCCCATTCCGTCTCCGAGGTTGCTCCCCGGTGGCAGGTTCACGTCGACAGTGGGCTCTTCGTGGTCTTTCACGCGGACCTCAACGCCGAAGAGTACGTAACCGTTTCTTACAAAAACCCCAATCTCCGAAAGCGCCCTGGTCAGTGGGACGCTCTGCCGCACTAGGGGTACAGGGAAGAGCGGTAGTTTCAGCAGTGCGGGCTCCTCGCCGCAGCCCCGACCGCGAAGCCGAACGCCAAAATCAGCATAGAAACCACAGTTTTCTCGCCCCGCATATTCAACCTCCTAGGGACTTACAGTGACACCCGTGCAGGTCCACGTGATGCTCTCTGTGCGCACCGAAATACTGTTGGCGTAGATCGTTTGCTGAGGATTCGTCTGGGCAGAGCAGCCCGGTCCCTGCGGCAGGCAGCACGTGCTACACAGGTAGTAGGTATCGGGGAATGGGCTGGCGTTGGAGGTCCCGGGCGTGAAGGATAGATTCGGACACGTCGTGGTATTGGGTACGCTTTCGGTCAAGTTCACGCTTGACAGCCCAACGTTTTCGAACTTATTCCCGAACTGATCGAGGACGCTATACTGACGCTGCCGGAAATAGGAGTTATAACCGCAATTCGACGTTGAGGCGTTGCAGGTGCCATTCCCCGGATTTGCCAGGCAAGACACATTACAACTGCTCCCCGTCGGATTCGTCGTATCAGAATTGACGCTGAGGCTCGTTGGGTTGTGTACGGTGATGCCAGCCGACTGGGCGCTAGCGTTCTGACCGCCGACCGCTGGGTGGCGCATCATACATGCCGCCCTTTGGCATGTATGCGATAATGGCACGCCGTGGACCCGTTTCCAAGATGCAAGTGCACTCCAGCCCAATTGCTAAGAGGTCGCATACATCACAAAACGATGCGCCACCCGCGGCTGAACGGGTCGAGGCCCCGCACAGGCGCCGCTCTGCGTGACCTTGCTGCAGATACCTATTCTATTGATTTTGCCCACTCCCGCCAGTGATCCAGATAACGCTGGGGATCTTGGAGGAAGGTCGGGGTGGCTGGCGCCCATTCGCCGACCGTTCCGGTGATTTCCGCCAGACCGATTACGGCGTAATACTGAACCTCCCGGTCGCTGTCGGACAGACCTTGTGCCAAGGGCCTTACCGCTTTTGGACTTCGGGTGTTTCGCAGCGCAGAGGCCGCCCCCCTCCGAATCAAAACACTTCCCGAGCGCAGGAGCGGTGCTAGAAGCGGAACCGCGCGCTCATCCCAAACCCCGTAGCCTATCGCGGAGGCAACAGTGTCCCTGTGGCTCGGGTCAATCCTCGGATCGTTGGACAGCAAAAGTTGCTGCGCCTCGGGCAAGAGGGAGATGTCGCCTCGGGCCAGTAGCACGGCCATGGCCGCGAGGCGAACGTTCTGGGGTTGATTGGCCGCCGCGGCTTTGAGAGCCGCAGTTGCGACAGGAGTTTGGGAAAACGCCAGCAGGGTGACCGCTTGCTCCCTCAGGCGGTCGGGCGCGGAAGGCGTGTCGAGCACGTGTGCGACCTCGGCGGCAGCTTGGTCGAAGGGGCTTCCCGTCGCTCCCGGCGATCCAGGGGTTGCGATGACGAAGGGAAACTCCGGGTCAAGCACTTCGTAGCCTCTCGGACTCGCGCGCAGAAAGAACATGCCAAACTGCCCGCTGGAAACAGGCATACCGCCGACGTCCAACACAGGGACCGTTACCACACTGAAGGTAAACGTCGCAGTTTGAGCTGCCACTTGCCCCTTCAGCGTTCTTTCGATGGCGAGATCAACCACCATCGTGCGGGCAGGATAGGTCGTTCCGTTTTCGACAACTGTCGTCGGCCCGTCTGCGCGAACCGCCACAGCCTGCCCCACAGCAATCAGATCCGCTCGTTCGCACAGCTCGCGGAGGTCAGGGGCAGCGGGACCTATCTTAGCTGAGGCCAACACCGAGCAAAGCATACAAATGAAGCAAGTCAGGGCGAGACACGTAACGGAACGCATTGGGCTAGCCTCCGATCACTCATCGCTCTCGCCCGACGTCACGGAGCGGGTGACACAATGTTTAAATGCCTGCCGTGGTCGACGTAATACTGCAAAGTGTCTGTCTGAACGGGCACGCCCAACTCGACCCCGGGCGTCGTGCTTCCTATGCACCACATCTGGCCCCAATGAAAAACCGCTGTCGAACTCAAGGGAGTCTGCGGGCTGGCGGGGGGGGGGACGAAGTTTTGGCCCTGGACTGAGATATTGTCCGCGAAGAATGACGGCGAGCTGCTTAGAGTCGTGTACCCGCCGGCAGTTGCCTGCGGCCAGTTAGTGCCAGAATAATCGTAATCTACACCAGTCGTCCAGCTCTCATTCAACGCCCAAGAATCGCGGTTGAACGATGGAATGGGCGTGTCGGCGGTTGGAAGCGTCGACGGGCGCGCCCCAAAACCTACTCAGCCGGGTTCGCGGCCCGGTTCGGTAGAGGTTTCAGCGGCTCGGGGAGGATCAAGGTGGTTTGAGGCTCTCCGCTGACGACACTCCCGCCCCCTTTTGCCTCTTGCATTCTCTTTTTTTCATCGCGCTCCTCCGTTTCAGGTCCGCAGTTGCGCGCAGCGCAGGCGCGCGGCTTGCAGCAGCAGCCACTTTTCCGTATCCGCTTTGATCTGCAGGATCAGTCCCCGCGCGTGGCGCACCAACTTGCCCGCCAGCCGATACACTTTCCAGCGTAGCGTGGCCACCGTCGCGGTGCGATACGATTCCGGCAGCACACGCCGCTTGAGCAACTGCGCCAGATTGTAGGCCAGTACGCCAATGGCAAAGTACAGGGCGTTGGCCGCCCGTTGCCCACACGGCATCTGCTCCATTCCCATGTCCAGCTTCAGTTCCTTGTGCCAGTTCTCGCTCTGCCCCCGCCCGTTGTGTTTCCAGATAACCTCCGCCGCGCTCTCCTCCCGATTCGAAGCCACGGCGTGATAGCAGTGCCGCTCCGATTCAAACAAGCTGGGCTGCGGATTGAGCCAGCGCAGCACGATCAGCCGGAACGCCTGCTTCGTCTCGTTCATCGTGTGCACAGTCTCGGCGATTTCCCGATCCGTCCCCAGTCCCTCGGCCGTCTGGTAGGGTCGCCACGCGCTCGCCGGCAGGTTCTGGATTTCGCGTTTCACCGCTGCGTCCAAGTCCGCCGTAATGGTGAAAGTGCGCCCCGGCTGGCTGTAGTGGTTGATCACGTCCGCCTGGTAGGCCGCGCTGTCGCTGCGAAAATAGATCCGCTTCCCTGCCGGCAACACCGCCTCACACTTCTGCGCGAAAGGTAAAATCCCCGTCCCCGGGCTCACGTTGCCATCTCGAAATTCCTGCCCCACGCAGATGCCGTTCACGTAGCCCACCAGCGGCATGTACCCCCGCGCGTGGTGATACGTCCACTGCGCCTCCCGCTTCTCCGCCTCAATCTCGGTGGCATCGACGTCCAGAGTCAACTCCTCGCCTTCCGGCTCCAGCGCACCCTGGATCAACTCCTGGTTCACCCGCTCCAAACCCGCTACCCCGTCCTTGCCTTGTCGCCGCAACCAGTCCCCTACGGTACCTGCATCCGGCACCGCTCGCAGCCCCAAGTTCTCCAACACCTCTTGCTCGGCCCGCAACTCCCGCAGGTCTTCCAGCCGCCGCCCGCCGGCGTGCAGCATCCACACCAGCGGCTGCACAAATTCGCTGGGCCGATACCCTCGCCCCGAGCCCGGAACCGCCAACTGCTCGTCCACGCGCTTCCACACTTTCAGTGCTTGCGCCATCTCCTCCAACACCATCAGCCCGCCCAAACTCGTCAGACGTTCTGCGCTCTTTTCCAGCTTGATGGGCAGAATCAGTTCAGGTAAGCTCGACTGCATCGTTCACCCTCCCGGTGTGGGTCTAAGAATTCTCGCAAATTCTCTATACCACACATCCCGCGAGGGTGAGCGTGTTTATAGCCCCTTTTTCACAAAATCAATCGCGATTGTCGGGTCAACGGCACGACGTACGGCATGGGCGTCGAAAAGTAGTCATCGATCGTGTAACTGGCATACGTCTTGTAACCCGAGCCGTATGCCGTGTCTTGGTAGGCAGGCAGACCGCCCGGCGCGTAGCCGGGCACCAACTTATACGGCCCACGCACGGTGACATTGTAAGTAGCGAACTTCGACCCAGCGGGCGTCGTAACCTGCACCTGCACGGTAACGTCTCCTTGGCTGGTGCTCCAGTCAGCGCCCGTGAGATTTATCGAGTTGCCGCTTTGGCCGCCGAGCGTGGCCTTACCTGTGCCGGCTGTCAGGCTCCAAGAGTACGAGCTCATGCCTGAGGGTAGTGCAGTCAAGGTGATCGTCGTCGCGTACCCCGACGGCGTCTGCCCATTGAACCACCACGCCGTCTGGGGACCAGTTATGCTCACCACGTAAGCCGCGCCACCGGGGCTGCCGGGCAGAAGGGTTCCCTGGCAGCCCAAGATTGGGTAATCCGTCCAGTTCCCGTAGTCGCTGAATTGCGCCGTGATCAAGCTCGTGCCGCCACTTAAGCCCTTAACCGTCCCCGTGTTGACCGAGGCTATGCTGGAATATTGTGAGCTCCAGGCTGCGGATGCGGTTGTGTTGTAGTAGAAGTACGTCATATTACAACTTCTATAGGCGGTGTAGAAAATCAAAGACCCCTGGCCCTGCACCAGCAGATTCAAGCTCCCAGGATTAATGTAATCTGAGCTGGGCGTGTAGTTGAGCGGACACGAGCAAAGGTCGCAGTCATAATTGCTCGCCATGCCCTGCCGGCGATGGATGAGCATCAGGCGGCCCATCACCGGCAGGTTGTCGGCTCGCACCCAGATCACGCTGCCATCCGCAGCGCCGGCGGGAATCGTGTTCTGATTCATATCCGGCTTCTGCGCATCGCGCAGCTTGCGCAGGTCCAGAGCGCGTGTCTCACCCTAATCCGTCGGTAACGACGGGTGAGCCTGGTATGGGCGCACGGCGATGGCCCCTGCGCCCCATCCGGTTTCGCCCGGAGGGTGCTGCCTGTAGGGGCGAGGCGGCGCCTCGCCCCTACCTCCGCGTTGCCGCCCCGCACGTTATCGACGGATTGGGGTCTCATGCGAATTGAGCCGCAGGCTATCCAGGTAGTAAGCCGGGCTGCCGTTGGCCGACATCTTAAACCCGATGCGCGCCGGCTTGTCGCTTTCATTGGTGAGAAACAGAATCGATTCCGTGTCCTCGTCCAGCTGCCAGGGATGGCCGCCCGAACCCGCCCAGCCATTCCCCTCGTTCTGAACGTGGCTGTCGACCACCAGATTGCCTCTCGACTCGACGCGCGTGACCAGCGCCTGGAACGGTCCGGCCGAACCATTATATTGGATGTGAACCGGGGAGACCGGCACGACCCGGCAGATGCTGCACCTCGTCGCGATGCTGGCGATCACGAAGTGGAACGTAACGGCGTCGGTGGGCTTTCACCTCTTGGAGATCGTGACCTGGAAACTGTTATCCGAGCGGACCGCGCTGTAGGCGCCGAAGACGGCAGAGTCGTTCCACTCCAGCGCGCCTGCAAGCGTGAAGCGTTGCGGCAGGTTCAGGCGCAAATTTGCTGCGGCCCGGCGCTGCTGGATATAGGACACATCAGTCTTGTCCGCCATTTTCACTCTCAGGCTTTGATGCGGGCCCAGGGTACGCACGGTTGCATGGTCACTCGAGATTCCAAAAAGTTGGTGTGCCACGGTCGCCTGTGAATAGCCCTGCGGGTCTACTAAATCGAGACGGAGCATGAGGGTGACGCCCACGGTGCCCTTTGTGGTGACCAACCACGAGCAGTTCGGACCCCAGACGATACTGCGGTCTACGCTCCACGGAATCAGAATGGGACCGCCTCCCGTGTTAGTAATGCGGAGCTCGCACACGATTTCGTCGCCGATGCTGAAGGTATCAGCATTCAGGTGGGTAATTTCAAGCCGGAGCGCGGGGCGCGGCGGGACGTAGATGCTCCCGTCGCTGCCCCCCGTCAGCATCCCGCCACCGCATCCCGATGTCTGGGCCCTTTCTACGTCGGCAACTTCAGGCGTGGTCAGATCAAGGAAGAGGCCCTGGGCCCCCGAAGCGCCTGCCGTGCCCAGCGCTGCCAATAGGCCCAGGAAGAATTCAATAAAACCAAACGCACGGCAAGCCCCACCTCTGCGTGCCGTCCCGTTTCGAAGTCCTCGAGCCATTCCCCTACCCTCCATCGGCGCTGGTCTCGGCTTATCCAGCCCTGAACTATTGACAACTGTTGTATGAGGGAGGCCAGTTTATGATGCCTAGAAAATTCCCGTTTTGGTCTTCGTTTACCCCGTACGGCTCCACAGCGGAGGCATTTAAGATTGTCTGTTCTGCGTTGGTGAGCGCGTTGCTAACGCTTGTCTGGAACTGGGTTAAGGTCAGAGAAGGTGCTCCGATCGTCAGTTCACCGACTACCCCGAGATTGTTCGACGAGTTGTTCTGCGCGTTGTTGTACTCTCCCCAGTGCCCCTGAACGCTCCCGATCTCGTGCCGCTGGGTTTGCGTGGTTAGGTTAGACCCACTGATGCACCCATTGGGGTCGCTCTGCAAGTTATATGTCGCCGTCTGCTTTTGGTAAAAGGTGCTGGATGTGTTCTCGAGGTCGGGCACTCTTTCCCACTGATAAATGGTAGCATTGCTCCCGCTCGAATTCGAAACGGAGGCAACATAGTAGTAGCCGTTATTGGGACCGCCGCTCACCTGGCCAGGGCTGTATGAAAAAGCCTGGGAGAGACATGACTTGCCGACGTTAGACGCGTTGGGCGGAGGCGAGGTGAGCGTCACCAGGTTGCTCGCGCAAGCGCCGGTCCCCCCGCCGTTCGCCACTTTCTGCGCCGAAACAGCCGTAAACGCCCACCCGCTGCGAGGAATTACTGTCAAGAGGGCGGTTAGCGGTTGGGAATATCCACTCACGCTTACAGAAACGGTGCCACTTTGCACGGCGGTTCCCGACCAAGAGGTACCAGGGTTTGAGGAGGGTGTCACCTGGTTAGTACCGTCCGAGAAGCTCCAATTGGACTCGGTTGCTCCGGTTGGAAGCGATAAGGTGCAAACCACAGTCTGCCCCCGGGGTGACCGGCCCTTGTACCCCCGCCGACGGACCGCACTGTAATTGCGCAACATTACCCGGTGCCAGGGCGTAAGATTCTACGCTCACTGCCTTATCCAGGGAATCCGTCGAAGCCATTTCTACCAGAATTTACTTTTTGACATTTCGAACGACCAGAATATACCACGCACTGCCTCGTTTTAGAGCGATCTGTTTCGGGCTCCATCCAACTGGCGCCAAAGGTCCCCGAAACGGCTCTCACTGCCCCTTGCCACTCGGCACTGCCGCTGCACGAGTCTCGTCCAGTGCGGCGAGCCGGCGATAGCGGTTAGCTTTCTGAATGAGGCTGAGGGACGGCCGCTGACGCCGGTCGCCGTATTCGTGCCGAACCTGTTGGCGAAAGTTCCCCAGCCCCGAAGGGGCGGTCTAGCAGAGCCAGGCCAACGGCCTGGGGCTGGAGTTTCTACATTTTCAAGCGTCGGCGGCCCGGGTAAGGGCGCGGTGGGTAAGGGGAAAGGCGAAGGATGGGCCGCTGGTAGGGTGGTCGACCATTTCTTGGCGCAGGAGGGTAACAAGGTCGAGGCAGGAAGGGCGGTGGGCCTTGCGTCGCCAGCGAGGCAGAGCGGGATAGGCCTGGGTACGTTCGGTGCCGAAGGCTTGGAGAGAGGCCAGCAGCAAGGCGCTATAGGCGGCCACCACCAAGGCGGGCTGTTTGGGCACGGCGTTGACATTCCACAACTGGGCTTGTCCGACGCCCAGGGTTTGCTTCTCGTCGCGGTGGTTGACTTCGATCTGCCAGCGGTCGAAGTAGATTTGCAGCAACTGGGGAGGGGAGTGCCGCTGGTCGGTGGTCAGCAGGTCTGAATAGCTGTTATTACGACAATGACATGACCTGGTAAAACCCGCGGAGGAGGGCGGAAGACGCCCACCTCCGCGCTACCCCGCTCCGACTGCGGCCATTCAAAACTCGCGCGGACTTGCAGGCGCTGCGTGTGAATGCCAGCGAGGGGAGCGGCCCCCAGCACCACCAACGCCGCAACGGCGCAGGCCACCCGTAACGCCCCGCTACTGAGGCTGGATCGCATTGCGAACCCATCCTCACTGGGCTTTGCATTTGGATTCAAGTTCCTGGCCCGTGACGTCACGGCGCTCAATTGCGGCGAGAGCGCCGACGGCTTCGCGGCATACGCCCTGGTATTTGGAGGCGGTGAGTTTCTTGATCAGCGCAATTGAAGCGGGGTCGTCGATTTCACGAAGCGTCATCACGGCCAGGTCTTGCAAGTTCGCTTCGGATGACTCGGCCCAGCCCGTTGCCTCCTGCAACCCTGCCTTGCCCTCCCCCAGGATCTTGCGTTGGTACTTCAGGCGGGTGAAGATGATCTGCGCCTCGAGGTTCCTGGACTCCTTAGAATCGCAACCCATGGGGGGCATGATCATCCTTTCCAGATTGTTCGCCCGATACTCCACCTCGACTCTGTAGAAGTCCCGAAACTCCTTGCTCTCGTCATGCGGCAGGCCGTCCCTGAAACTGTAGATGGTGTACCAATAAAGGGGAGGAGTGGACGCCCCCTGGTAACCGGCGGCGAATTTTGACGAGATCACCTCGTCGAAGCCGTCCCCATCCAGGTCCACCAAGTCTAAGGCCAATAAGCCCATTCGCTCGTCCAGCAGCCTAGTGACCACGAATCCGCCTGGCTCGGGGCAGATGATGTCTAGACCCCAGGGGAATCTGCTTCCAAATGTAACGGCCATGCAGATTTCCTCCCTCCCAAGCTGCGCGAAGCGAACCTCGTTCATCCGTAACGATTCAACCGAACCCGAGCCTCCCGGCGTCGCTCTCCACACCGCCTCGAGGAATGATTGGAGTGACGGCCTGGGCGTGCGATTCGCCAATGCCAGTCCGTCACGGGATTGCGGCCATGGAAAGGCGGGCCTCACCCTCTCGTGCGACGTCAACTGGCCAAAGACATTTGAGCACGATGCCAGTAACACCACAATGAGCAGTGTCCGCAGCGCAAAGTTCGGGATCCTAACTGCACGTTTGGACGTCGTTGCGTACTGTGTTGACATAGCTGTACCCCGGCGCACTTGTATTCTTCACCCACCCTGTGAAGGTCGAGTTTGGGACCCAAAAGTAGTTCCCGTTGCTGCCTAGCAACCAGCCGCCGTAGAGTATCAACTGATTGTCCTCATACTGGCTCCCGCTGAGGTCCGGCAGCCCGGAGTGTTGAGATCGAAGACCCGACACGTAAGTTTGTACTGCGCTGAGCTTGCCCTGGAATGTACTCAGCCCATTCGACGTGTTGGTGTACCAATCGAACGCTGGCCCGCCTGAGCTGGTCATGCCGTTCGGCACCTGCATGAGTCCTACCTGGCTATCAAGCGGTGTGCCCTGGCCGGCAATTTGGTTCCCGTAGGGCCACTTGCCCTGCACGCCCATCTCAGTGTAGGTGTAGAACTGAACGTAGCCGGTCTCCTGCATCGCAATCCCAGTGAGAAGTCCCGAGGTCGCTCCCGAGTACAGGCCGCACAGGCGGGTCGTGATTGTGTTGTTGGGAATCGGGGTGCCAAGAACCCAAAACGTCACAGAGGAGTTGTACTGCTGCCCGCCCAGCGTCGCCTGCGCCTGTGCCACAACCTTCCCACCCAGCCCCACCGGAGTCGTGTAGTTGTTCGTCTGGCCGATCGTGCCTGAAGTTGAGCTCGTACCGGTATATGTCGCCGGCTGGAGATCCGTGTAGGTGTAGTTGAGGGTCCAGTTCGCAGTGCCTGAGCAGGCGGAGTTCGCCTGTAGAGGGACTGTCGCTTGGTTGTAATTGCTCCCGCCCAGATTATATATTGCACCACTTGTGGGGCTGGATATAGATAGTTGGGCAACGTTAGCCGTGCTACCGGGGTTGCCGTTCAGAAGGGTTCCCTGGCAGCCCAAGATTGGGTAATCCGTCCAGTTCCCGTAGTCGCTGAATTGCGCCGTGACCAAGCTCGTCCCTCCACTTACGCCCGTCACCGTCCCCGCGTTGACCGAGGCTATATTGGAATATTGTGAATTCCAGGCAGCGGATGCGGTTGAGTTGTAGTAGTAGTACGTCATATTACAACTCACGTATGCGGAGTAGAAAATCAGAGGCACTTGGCCCAGCACCAGCAGATTCAGCTCCCAGGATTAATGTAATCTGAGCTGGGCGTGTAGTTGAGCGGACACGAGCAAAGGTCGCAGTCGTAGTTGCTCGCCATCCCCTGCTGGCGATGGATGAGCATCAGGCGGCCCATCACCGGCAGGTTGTCGGCTCGCACCCAGATCACGCTGCCGTCCGCCGCTCCGGCGGGAATCGTGTTCTGATTCATATCCGGCTTCTGCGCATCGCGCAGCTTGCGCAGGTCCAGGGCGCGCGTCTCATGCGGATTGAGCCGCAGGCTATCCAGGTAGTAAGCCGGGCTGCCGTTGGCCGACATCTTAAACCCGATGCGCGCCGGCTGGTCACTTTCATTGGTGAGGAACAGAATCGATTCCGTGTCCCCATCCAAATGCCAGGGATGGCCGCCCGAACCCGCCCAGCCATTCCCCTCGTTTTGAACGTGGCTGTCCACCACCAGGTTGCCTCGCGACTCTACACTCGTGACCTGGGCCTGAAGCGATCCCGGCGGCCCGCTATATTGGATGCGGACGGAGCAAAAGGGGAAAGCGGCGGCAACTGACTCGTCACGGCCGCAAGCGAGATATCCTGGCTGCTGTACGCAGGTATCGTCAGCGGCGCCAGCGGAGACTGCACGGTGGGAGGTGAGTTCTTTCCATCTTGCGCTGCCACGGGGTCCAGGGGCGCAGGCGCTGAGCCATTAGAGCCATCCCCGGTCGCCACCTGAGGGTATTCGACCGTGACGGTCACGGTTTGCGCTGACGACGACAGGTTGCGCACCACCACGTGGGGAACGAACGTCCCTGCCCCCGCAAAGGGCGAATCGTTGCCGGGCGTGCCTATGGGCAGGCCACTAGCGTGCAGGGCGCTGGCACGCTCGAGGCCGGGGGAGGGAAAATCCATAGTCGAGGAAAAGCCACTGAGCGGGTCCGTGATCCTGCCGTTGGCGATCAATGCGGGATTACCGCCCGCCTGGCTAATGGTGATGCCGCCCTCGGGGGCCTGCGCCGGATCGACTCCGACGCTCGTGAGCAGTTGCGTGACATCCAGAACCTTCGTCTCGTAAGAGACAAACGCCAGCGGCGATTTTAACGCATGCCGCTCCCCTTGGAAATCCAGGTAGACTTGAGCCGTCTGCGCACTGGCGCTGGTGTTCGAGACCATCACCTGGGCGGTGCGCCCGCCACCCAAGCCCCACCAGACGCCATTCAGCACTGCGGGAACATCGCTGCGGCCGGGATCGTGCTCGACCATCACCGATTCATGAGCGAGGCTGAGTTGGGGGTTGCGGATACTGATCTGACCCACGACGGGCATGATCGTTCCCACGAAGAAGACCGCCACGCTGCCTTCGGCAAAGGCTCCGGTGGGGTCGCCGCCCAATTGCGCGATGAGGCTGGCCAGGTCGATAGACAGCTTCTGCAGCGGCTGGATGGTTTGTGCAGTGGTGAGCACCTGGCCCTGCCGGCCCTTCACGGCCAGGGTCAAATCGATGGGTTTGGGCGAGTCGCTCACCAGCAGCAAGGTGGATTCGTAGCCGTTGCTCAGGTTGTAATAAGGAAAGTCCACCTCGCGTGGGGCTTCCACGCCATTACAGCAGGCGGCGCCTGCGCCGCTGGTCTGAGACTGGGCGCGAGAGGGGCTTGGACCATGGAAAACAACAAAACATGCGATCGCAGCAAGTGGGATCAAAAGGAGGGAGAGTCGCGCAGCCTTCATGGCATCCTGCGATAGTTGTGGGCTGAGCCTGAACTCTGCCGGAACTATACTGCCGCCCTCCATTACGTGTCAATCATTATTCTAGAAATTAATCCAAGATGACGTCATAAGAAAACGGGCATACAGTCACCAAGACACTTTGTCAGCAAGACCCACAGACTGCTCAGACAGCGAGAATATGAGGCCCTAAACCCGATCTGGACCGGCTGCGCGCTTTCTTCTTCAACATGAGACCAAGTTCATGATAGCCTACACGAATGTACCCGCGAACTGCTCGAAGAATTCGAGTTCAAGATCACCCATCATGCCTTGACCACCGGCGGCGCAGCGCGATCAAATGTAGAAACTCGAGGCCGCAGGACGGAACCTGTCCCGAGATCGCCGGGGAGCCCGGCACGTGCCGATTCCGCAGGACGGGGTCGGCGCTACGCCAGCGGCGGCGGAGGGATTACCATGCCAAAAAGCTCTTGACATGCGGTCAGTAGTGTCCGGTTAAAACTCGAACAGATTCAATTGCTTAACGAGATTCATATCTTCGGTTTCGTCGGCAAAGTTGAAAAACCCCTGTAAAATCGGGGTTTTTTCGAAAATCGTAACGCTGAGAATTTGGAGAATTTTGTAGAGACTCAGTTCTAGCCCCAGTTGCTTTTTGACGATGGCCACCAGAACATAAACTGAGAGCGCCACCCACACTTGAGTCTTCACCGCGTTCTCGGAGGTGCCGTAGAAAGCCTTGATGCGCAGGTGCTGTTTGACCCAGCGAAAGAACAATTCCACCTGCCAGCGCGCCCGATACAGTTGGGCGATGATCAGAGCGGGGAGGAGAAAATTGTTGCTCAGAAAGGTCAGTCGCAAGTCCTTCTCGGCATCCCAATAGCAGATGCGCCGCAACGGATCGGGATAACGCTGAGCGGTTCGCACTCCGGTGAGCACGATGGTCTGATCGCACCGCACCCCAGTGCAGGGCTCGACGGGGCGTGAGGCGCGACGGTAGAATTGCAGATTCTTTTTGGCGCGAGTGACGAAGAAGGCACAAGCTTGGGTGAAGGTGTAGAGACGAGCGAAGTCCACATAGGCGCGGTCGAGCAAGTAAAACGCTCCCGTTTCCAGCAGCAGTTCGTCCAGCAGGTTGACGTCGTGGACCTGCCCGCCGGTCACATAAACACTGGTCGGAATGCTGCCGCGCAGGTCCAACAGCGTATGCAGCTTGACCGCGCTCTTGCGGCGGCGAAACTGGCCCCAGGGGAACAGCGACAGACACAAATCGATGGTGGTCGAGTCGAAGGCATACACGGTCTCGGACAGCTCCACTCCGAAGGATTCGTCGCGGTAGAGGTCGCGGGCCATGGCAATCAGCACTTGAGCGAAGTCGGCGTAAATTCGCCAGTCGCGAATCTCGTTGGCATCGGCGAGCGTGGCGCGAGAAACTCGACCGCGGAAGCCCATATGATAGAGTTTCGGCTGCTGAGCGCGCAGACAGGCTTCGATGTCGCGGAGACTGGTGCGATAGGTGAGCTGAGCGAAAGCCAAACAGAGGAATTGGTCCCAGCAAGAGAACTCTTTGACGTAACGATGACCGTGGTAGCGATCGACGCAGAGCTGAAACTGATAGTGCGGGATGAACTCCATCAGTCGAGCGAAAACCGTTTGGCCCGTGTTCATGGACTGCCTCCAAAATGGAGTGAGAAGCACTCCTATGGTGTGCATGAACACGGGAAAATTCGAAATCGAAAAATCTCATCCGGGCCCTTACTTTCGCGTACTCAGACAGTTACAAGGAATGGTCGGTTTTTTGCCGGACACTACTGACATGCGGTGCTTAATATTGTAGCCTAGGCTGATATGCTAGGTGGCCCTGCCATGACCGTAGATACCTCGCAGATGGCCATCCCTTTGCCCTGCCGAACAGACAGCATGTCACTGTTCACCAGACCACGACGACCGTAATAACTTCAAAAAATGAACGAACGAAGCCGGAATGTCATTGAAAACAAAGGATCGCTGTGGAAAACTTGCGAGCGAAGCTGGAATGTTATAGAAAACAAAGACAGTTATCAGCTAATTGTGGCAATGTTGTTGAAAACACGTTAGTTACATGCTGCCTGGAGCCCTTGATCGCCCCGCGTCTTCCCTGTTGCCAGGGTAGCTTTCTGTGTCAGGCCGCAGACGCTGGGTATGACGGTTGACGATGGATTGCATCGTACGCTACCAGAGGTTGCACGATTTGAGGTCTTTCTGGTTCAGAATGCGCAAAACTCCTGTAGAGCGCGTCTAGTAAAGCAACTTGAGTGAGAATTGCAGTTGTCGTGAATTTGAAGCGGTGGAGCTAATGAACCCGAACCCCGATCCCGTAAGGACGTTATTCGGGTTACTGAAATTGACGCTGTTGAACAGATTGTAGAATTCGGCTCGCGATTGAAGTTTGACCCTCTTGTCGAGATTGAACTCCTTCGAAAGCGCTATATCAAAATTACGCAGGGACGGACCGTTGAACGTGTTTCTGCCCAGCGTCCCAAAGCGCCCGTTGTACGGTCCGCTGCCGCCCGGCACGTTGATCGGAATATAAAAGTAGGAGGCGTTGCCCGATCCCGTCCCGAAGTAATCCTCCCTGACCGTTCGGCTGGTTGATAGTACCGGCTTCCCGATCTGGTCAGGCCGGTCGCCGCCGTTTGTTCCATAGGCCGTCTGCTGAATTCCGGAGACTACAGTGAACGGCATGCCGCTGCGAAGCTGGCCGATCCCTGTGAGTTGCCATCCCGAGCCTAAGCTATGCAGAAAGCCATGACCTATCCAGCGACCGAAAGGCAAGTTCGCGGAAATATTGAAGGACAGGGCGTGGGGACCGGGGACAGAGGAGAGCCCTTTCTCCGCGTTGGCATCCTGGGGATTCTGACGCCCTCCGCCTCCACCAGGGCCGAAGCCGAAGGCTGCATTGTCAAGGCTCTTCGAAAAGGTATAGCTGAGTCCAAAACCTACGCTCCGGCCTGTGGGAGCTCTGCGGACGGTGAGTTCGCCGGCGTGGTAGGAAGAATGCGCCGAATTGTCAAACAGCGTTTCTTGACTGAAGCCGCCAACGATCTGACCGGCATTATTAAACTCGGTGAAAGGGGCGAATCCCGGATATGCTCCAATATAGTTGTTGGGAGAGCTCATGCCGGTCAGGAGGACTCCTACCATGCCGATATAAGAAGCGCTCACATCGAAGCCGAAGACGTCCTGCTGGACTCCCGCCGTGTAGGTGTTCAGGTTGCCGTTGCGGTAATTCTGCGTAGTGCTCTCTCCCATTACGGGCTCAATGGCATTTCCGGGCAATAAGGCTGCCAGTTCCTGCTCAAACCGGTCCACATCGACGGGCGTATTCCCGGCCCATTGACGGGACTTCGCCGGATCGATCAGCTGCTCCTTGAGGCGTATAGATCGGCGGCAGCGACAGAGGGACCACGGAATTATTAAAAGTAATGGGGGCACCGGGTCTGGCCGAAGGTGAGACGCTCACGTCGTAGGGGAAGTGATTGGTGATGCTGACGTCGGGCCACGGGTAGTGCAGAACAGTCGTGACACCAGTTGCGGCGCGCACCAAAGTTTTTTCCCGGGCTTGCCACGACAAGCTCAATCGCGGTCCCCAACCATTCCAGTCCGTTCTCCAAAGAGGATCGGGATTCACCACCCACTGTTGCGTGGCGCCCGGCGTGGGATAGTACTGCTTCGTTCCGTCCGGGGCAAAGAAGAGCGCTCCTTGCGCCCGGTTATCGCCGATGCGCATCGGCGTATTCAATTCGTAACGCAGCCCATAGGAGACCGTGAGGCGTGGAGTGACGTGCCAATTGTCGAGGAAGTAGAAGTTGTAAGCATCGCGATGGATGGAGTTCTTGGTGACGTTATTACCCGCAGAAAAGCCCTGGCCGGGGATCGTCCGGTTATATGAGGCTGGCGTTCCCGTCAGGAAGGCGCTTAGGGCGTCGGGCAACAAATCACCCGGATTTATGTTGTGTTGTCCGCTGGCGGACTGAATGGCAACCTGAGAATATGCCGGCCCGCCCCCAAAGGTATAACTGCCGTTAGCGTCGCGGGAGCTACTCTCAGCATCACGGACGAATCGGAGTTCGACGCCCATCTCAAACGAGTGCGCCCCGTGAATCTTCGTCAGCGTCTGTCGAAGTTGCAGTTGATTTCCAACCAGGCCTTGGAAGCCTCCGGCCTCGTAATTGATAGATTCGAACAGAAGATTGGCGAAGGTCATTCCCGGCTGGGTTTGATTGAGCGAAGCATATTGTGGCGTGCTGCGGATAAAACCCACCGTACTCACCATGGCCAGGGTGGACGAGGGTGCTCGAACGTAATGCAGCACCGCGCTGCGATAGTCCTCGGTAAAGAGCTGGGCGTAGGTAGGATTAATCGCGATTTGGTCGGGATTGGTAGTAGGCCCGACGATATTCTCCCAGCTAAAGCGGGCCGTCAGTTCCTCCTTTGCCGAAATCCGGTGATCGAGACGCAGGGAGACCTGATCATTGGTGGTGTATACGTTCGCGGCAGCCATATAAGTCCGCGGACCGTAAGTTCCGCTGGGATTGTTGGGATGCGGATAGAGGTTGAGCAATTGCGTGATTTGCGAATTGAGGGGCACGTACAACGTATCGCCCGGGAAAGCGGTGGTGTCCAGCCCGGCCCTGTCTGCCGCGCTCGGCACTGAAAGGACCTGCGTGGTACCCTGCACCTGACGCAGTCCCTGATACTCGACAAAATAGAAAGTGCGATCGCGACCGTTGTACAAGCCCGGGATCACCACGGGACCTCCGTTGGTCACTCCGAATTCGTTACGGATAAAGGGAGGAATACGACGCCCGATCACCGAGGGACTAGGATCGAAGAAGTTGCGCGCGTCAAATATGGAGTTGCGCAGGAACTCATATGCGTCACCGTGTACTTGATTGGTTCCCGACTTGCTGATCACATTGATATAGCCGGCAGCACCTTCGCCAACCGAAGCCGGCATCACGCCGGATAAGTTCTCCATCCTCTGGATGGCATCCACATTGAAATCGGCGATCGTGGCGCCCCCGTTTTCCGGATCGGTGGTATCTGCGCCATCCAGCGCGAAAACGGCATTCGTCCCTCTCTGGCCATGAATCGAGAATTGCTGGGTGAAGTTGGCGCCGGTTCCGCTCGTTGTATTCGTACTTGCGGCCAAAAGCAACAGCTTGGTGGACTCTCGTTGCTCCAGCGGGAGGCCGGCAACCTGCTGGCTTTCCACATTCTCTTTGCCCGTTGCCTGAGCTTGGCCAGTCGCGGAAGCGGGATTCTTCTGGACCTGCAACCCTAATCCCCCCTTCCCAGCCGAGAGGTTAAGGACCAACACTTGATCGCCGGCCTCAATCGTCAACTCCGTGCTTGCAGCGGCGGTCTGGCCCGCCGGGCGCACTGTGATGGCATACCGGCCGGGAGGCACCGGGCCCAACTGGAAGCTGCCGCGTGAATCGGTCTTGGCACGCAGAAGCGGCGCTCCGGTGGGGCGCCTGTCAGTGGATCGCAACTCCACGGCCGCCTCCGCGAGCGGCCTTCCCGTTGCATCTTGCAGAGTCCCACGGAGCAGAGTTGTAGCCGGTGCACACAGCAACCGGCCCGAACTCCATTCCAACATCAACAGCAGTACGACTATTCCAGCCCGTTTCATTGATTAGGTTCCACTCCAAATGGTGAGTTCACAGTCGAGCGGCAAATCTCGAAGCGCGAGCGGGAAACCCCACCCGCCCGTGAACGAATATCCCTTTCTCCTGGCCGGGTAGGATCCAAATAAAAGAACTATCGCAGCATTGCCACTTCGAACCGACATCGTCATCCAGTGTCCATTTTAGCACCGCAACCGAAGGACCACGCCCAACTTTTACCATCGCTTAACAATTTTCCCGTTTTCCGACATATTGCCTTTACGTCGCGGGAGTGAAATGGACGAGAGAAAAAGAGGTCTTTCAACCATGAAAGCAACGCTCGCAAGCCTTGCTCTGCTGATCATGCTCGGTTGTCCAACCTTCTGTAAGGTCGGCGTGGGAGGATCGGGCATCAGCATCAAATGAGACTGACCTCTATGCACTGCCGGGAAGAATGGCCTCGGGAGCACGCGACAGGACGTGGAGAGGCATGTTAGCGGCGCGCGTTCAAACGTGTCCGCGTGGAGCCCAATCACACTCCACGCAAAGTCCTCTGAGCGGTACCTCGGGACTGGTTGAATAATCCTATGTAGGAAGGTTGTTCTCTCCCCCTGTAGGTAGGCCGAATATCAAGGCTGCGGTGTTTCTCGATTAAGCTACATCGCCAGCCTGTTCTTTCAACGCTGACTTTTTGGATTTGGCGCTCCCTGCGGCCTGTTACAACGCTGACACGCACTGCGTTGCACGCAGAATCTCGTCCGCGTTCTCCCGGTCAACTTCCATCACGTACGGGATTCCGCTGATTTCCGATGCCTCATGGGTCAGAGCCGCCAGATCGTCGCGGCTAATGTACTCGACGCTGAACTTCCGGCTTCCAGCCATGAGCTGACGCAGACCCTGAGCCAGTCGCTCGTAGTAGGTATACAGGCCAAGTGCGCCGGGCGGCAATGTTTCGAAGGCTTCCGCGCCCAGTTGCTGGCGTAGTTGCGTTGCCGTGACAAAGATCTCGTCTCGCGACCTGCCGAAGCGCTCGATGTAAACCGGCAATTGTCCTTCTTCGATCGCCCGTCCGATCGTCTTTCCGACCATAGCCGCGGCGATGGGGGAACGCGCCATACCCACCAGCTTCACAAATGGGGCGCCTAGCGCCAGCCCTTTGAAGATCTGGTCCTCGAACGTGAACCCGCCGGCCACCGCCAGCGCCGGCACGTATTGTCCTTGGTCCGCAAGCCGCTTGGCGTAGACGTACAAGAGCGAGTGGAGTTCCACCGGAGGAACACCCCATTCGTTCATCATCCGCCAGGGACTCATGCCCGTCCCGCCACCCGCCCCATCGACAGTGAGGAGGTCCAGCCTGTACTTTGACGCGAAGGAAATGGCGCGCGCCAAGTCGGCGGGGCGGTATGCGCCGGTCTTGAGGAAAACACACCTGGCGCCGGCCGCGCGCAACTCCTCCACTCGCTGAGCGAAGGACTCTTCCGTGACCATGCCGACGCGGGAATGGCGCTCGAATTCCTTGAATGCGCCATGCTCAAACGCACGGATGACTGCCGGATCTGTGGGATCGGGAAGCACGATGTACCCGCGCTCGTGGAGCATCTGGGCCTTGGTGAGCGAGTTGATCTTCACTTCCCCGCCGATATCCTTCGCTCCTTGACCCCACTTCAGTTCGACGCACTCCACACCGAGTTTCTCAATTGCGTACTCCTGTACGGCCAGCCGGGTGTCCTCGATGTTCGCCTGGACGACGATGGCGCCGTAACCATCACGCTGATAGCTCCTGTAAAGCTGCACGCGCCGCTTCAAATCCGCTGTGTTCACAACCCGGCCATTCTTGATGACCGCCTCGGGATCCATGCCGGCGACATTCTCCCCGATCGTCAGGCCAGTGCCCGCCAGCGCCGACCCGATGGCCAGCCCTTCCCAATTATTCTTGGCGATGTTGGTCGATCCAAGACCGGGGATGATCCACGGGTAGCGGAACTTAGCCTTGTGCTCATGGCCGAAGATCACTTCCAGCTTGACGGCGGGAAAGATGGCTTTGTCGCTGTCGGCTTCAATCCCGTGCGCACCGGCAGCGGTACCCATGATGTTGAAGTGGGAATAATCCACCGGGTAAGTTTTTTCGCCCGCCGTGGTGATCACCCCAAACGGTTGCGGATAGATCACCTCGTGACCGCGGTAGGCTGACTTGCCGATCTCACACATGCCGATGCAGCCGTCCACGCACGTCACGCACATGCCGGAAGCGGGAACGACCGAGCCCTCGGTCCGGTTCTTGGTCAGAGTTGCGGCTGAGGAATTGACTCTCGAGAACGACATTGCGGTGTCCCCCTTGAACGACGCTCCAATGGTTCGCCGCCCATCCCGGACGAAACCCCGTCGCCGGGCTATGTGCAAGCGGCCTAGTCTTTCCTGATTTCACACGCCACGCACGGCGCCATGTAGCACATCATGTCATCGAACGGCTTCTTCTCCAGGCACGGCGGGCTGCAGGTTCGCGCAACTGCCGCAAATCGCCTTTTCCGGCTCGTTGTAAGTGCAGCGAAGCTGGCAGGCTGGGCAAACATACATGCAAGCGCCGCACAGCCGGCACGTTTCCGAGGGCACGTCGAAGGGCGTACCGACGCTCCGCCTTTCGCCGCGCCCGCGAAAGCCGATGGCCCTGGCCATCATCTGCTCCGCGCACATGCGCACGCACAGGCCGCACAGGATGCAGTCCTCGTACTCCTGGCGGAAGCGTTGCTGGCGCACTTCGTGAGCGGAAGCGAGGTCTTGGATGATTTTCGACTGCGGGCAGGACGCCAGCAGCAGTTCCAGAATCATTTTGCGCGCTCGCACCACACGCGAGGAGGCCGTTCGGACCGTGAGCCCCTCTTCGGCCGGGTAAGTGCAAGCCGTAACCAGCTTCGCCTTCGCACCCTGCCCGATCTCGACTACGCAGAGGCGACAGGCGCCGTAGGGCGTTAGACCGTCCAGATGGCACAGGGTCGGGATGGGGAAACCGAGGAAACGAGCTGCCTCGAGCAGCGTCGTTCCTTCCTCGACCGTCACCGGCAATCCATTCATGGTCAGGGTAATCATGGTTTCTCTTCACACTCGCTTAGCGTGGCGGCACCGCGATGATCGCATCGCCCGCGATCGCATCGAACTTGCAAACCTCAAAGCAGGCCCGGCACTTGATGCATTTGGACTGGTCCAAGTTGTGACCTTTTCCCCTCGGTCCGGTGATGGCGCCCGTCGGGCAAACCTTCACGCATAACGCGCAGCCCGTGCATTTCTCCGCGATCACGCGGTATACAAACAGGTCCCGGCACACCGTCGCGGGGCAGAACTTGCGTTCGATGTGCGTCATGTATTCGTCCCGGAAATAGCGCAGCGTGCTCAGGACCGGATTGGAGGCGGTCTGCCCCAGCCCGCACATCGATGTGTCTTTCACCACCTGCGCCAGCTCCTGCAAGAGATCGAGCTGCTCCAGCCTGCCTTTCCCGGTAGTGATGTCGTCCAGAATCTCCCACATCCGTTGCGTGCCCTTGCGGCAGATGAAGCACTTGCCACAGGACTCGTCCTTCAGGAATTTCATGAAGTACTTGGCGACATCCACCATGCAGGTGTTTTCGTCCATCACAATCATGCCGCCCGACCCCATGATGGAGCCCGCCGCGATCAGGCTTTCGTAGTTGATGGGAAGATCGAACGTTGACACGGGAAGGCAGCCGCCACTCGGCCCGCCCGTCTGCACGGCTTTAATCTCCGCCCTTCCCGATGGTCCACCGCCTGCGCCGTGGACAATCTCCCCGATGGTAGTGCCCATGGGCACTTCGACCAACCCGGTGTTCTTTACCTTCCCAACCAGGCTGAAGATTTTCGTCCCGGTGTTCTGAGGCGAGCCAACCTTGGCGAACTCCGCCGCGCCCTCGTTGATGATGATGGGGATGTTCGCCCACGTTTCGACATTGTTGATGGCGGTGGGCTTGCCGCTTGATCCCTTTTTCGATGGGATAAGGCGGCCGCTGTCGCGGTTCGCCTCTTTCGCCTTCCACCGACCGGATGAGGGCCGTCTCCTCGCCGCACACAAAGGCGCCCGCGCCTTTCACAATCTGGATGTCAAACGAGAAGCCGGTGCCCAGGATGTTCTCGCCCAGAAGCCCTAGTCCACGCGCTTGCCGCAGCGCGATGACCAGGTGTTTGATCGCCAGCGGATACTCGGTCCGCACATAGATGATCCCCTGCGTGGCGCCGGTGCCGTAGGCCCCGATCAGCATTCCCTCGATGATGCTTTGCGGGTTCCCTTCCAGAACGCTGCGATCCATGTAGGCGCCCGGATCGCCTTCGTCCGCGTTGCACACCAGAAACTTGCCGCGACCATCGCGTGCGTTCGCCAGCAACTCCCACTTGAGACCGGTGGGAAATCCGGCTCCGCCGCGGCCGCGCAGACCGGAGGCTTTTACTTCCTCCACTACCCAGCGCGGGTTCCCTTGCTCGAGAACTTTTACGAGGGCCGAATACCCGCCGTTCTCGATATAGTCATAGATGCGGATCGGATCGATCTTTTCGTTGCGCGAAAGAAGCTTGCGTGTCTGGCCTTGGAAGAAAGGAATATCACTCTGCTTCTGAATCCTCTTGTAGAGTTTTGGAATCACGCCAGAGTAGGTCTTCGATCACCTGCCCCTGGCTCACCGCCTCGACAATCCGAGTCATTTGCTTGATCCCGAGCCTTGGGTAGAAGGTGCCCTCGGGCTCGATAAGCACGCTCGGCTCCGCTTGGCAGAAGCCGTGGCAGCCGGTGATACGGATGCGAATCCTCTCTGCCAGTCCATTGCCCAGAACCTGGCGTTTGGCGATGCGGATCAGGTCGTTGGCGCCGCTCGCTTGTCCGCACGTTCCTGCCGGGATGACGATGACCGGGATCTGCGGCTCCCGGTCGGCGATGATCCTTTTCTGGAGCGCCTTGAAATCCTCGAGCGATCCGACTTTCTCCATGGTTGTCTCTCGTTGCCTCGCCGCGCCCCATGCGGCATCCGGCACGACCCATCACCCGTTCAGAGGGTCGGCCCGTTCAAATCGAGAACGTGGCCCTTGCAGCCCTTCCGCGAACAAATCTGGACAACGCCTCCCCCGCGAACGATCATCGGTACCATCGGTGCTCCGCACTCCGGGCAGCTCGAACCACCAATCAAGTGGGCATGACAATGAGGGCAGAAGAAATCCGCCATCGCTTCCTTCGGAATCTCCCCCTCTGGTTGCTGGTTGTAACTTCCGTACAGGCACGACAAGCGGAGCGAGAAGTGCTCGCGGGCGAAGGACACCGTCACGCGAATGGAGGGGTGACCATCCACCGGATGGTCGGGGTCCATGAGGCTATGATTGCACCGCGGACAACTGACCTCGACAGGGAAGATGCGCTGGTCGGTGGTCACGTCCACTTTGTCCAGACCGTTTCGGGCCTGTTGCAGAATTTCCTTGACCTTCACGGGGGTCACCTTTGAAAAATAGTGGCCATCCACAACCGCGATTGGCCCTAGTGCGCAGGCGCCCAGACAATTCACCGTATCCAACGTAAAGTCGCGGTCAGCAGTCGTCTCTCCCGGATTAACGCCCAGGGCTCGTGTGAATTCTTCCGCGACCACAGGCCCCCCCCGGACGTGACACGCTGTGCCCAGGCAAACCAAGCAAACGTGCTTGCCGCGCGGCTGCAAACTAAAAGAGCGAAAGAAAGTGGCCACCCCGTAGACATCCGTGAGTGACCGTCCGGTTTTGTCTGCCACGACGGCGAGGGCATCCGGGGGAAGATAGCCGTACCTCGCCTGGATCTGCTGAAGGATACCGATAAGTCCGCCAAACTTTCCGGCGTATTCCTCGACAATCCGTGAGACGTTTTCCGGACTCATATAAAGCCCTCCGGGTACGTCGCGAGCCGACCAGTACCCGAGACTACCGATATTCCTCACAATGCCAGACGCCCCCTGCGGGCTTGGGATAGATGCAGGTGTGCCGGTCTTCGCAATTGCTGCACAAACCCTTGAACTCCTTGCCGGGTTCGTCCCGGGAAGATTTCTTCCACAGTTCCTCGAGTTGCATCCGACCCTTGAAAGGCGGCGGTGATGGCCTCGGCGGGCACGGTTCAAATTGCCCGCAGTTCAGAACGATTTGGCTCCCGTTCCTCAGATAGATACAACCTTCCTCATGCTTACAGGTCGAACAAATACCCCGATTTGTCACAACGGCGTGGGTTAGTGTTGCCATTACTCTCCTCCTCGCGGACGGCTTAAAGTTGCCCGCGCCCCTCGCCATTAATGGAGGCACGTTGGCTTCCAGGATGAAAGTGTTAAGCGCACGCATCGTTGAGGTGGCACAAGTCAACCAGAATGATGGGGATTCAGGCCCGGAATCAGCAGGATGAGACAAGCCCATCTGGCCAACAAGCATGGGGAGATTTGAACCGGTGGGGAGCAATTCCCCGGTCAGACCCCTTCAGGAAGGCGTATCCATGGGCTTGTGGCCCGCCCGAGGGAATGACAGTCACCGCCGTCACCCCCGCGAAAGCGGGGGTCCACGTCAGGGCGAACTGGGTTTCCGGCTTTCGCGGGAACGACGGTTGTAGGGGCGAGGCGCCGCCTCGCCCCTACAGTGGATTCGCTTTCGCGGGAATGACGCCCGTCGCGGGTTTTTCAAGAAGGCACGGCTGAGGACTTTAGTTTCTCTCGCAGCGTCTTGCGGTCAATTCCCAGGATCTCCGCTGCCCGGGTTCGGTTGCCGTTCACGCTGGCCAGGACGTTGCGAATATACTCGGCCTCGACCTCAGCTAACGTCCGGTCAAACGAGGCGTTGCGCAATCCGGAGAACCGCATCAAGGAGGGCAGGTCGGGAACCTCGACGACGCCACCCTCATTCATCACCACCAGGCGCTGCACCACATTCTCGAGTTCACGAACATTTCCCGGCCAGTGATAGTTGCGGAAAACCTGCAGCACTTGGTCAGAGAAACAGGGCGCGGCCTTTCCCATTTCCGGCGCGAATCTAGCCGCGAAATGGCGGGTCAGAATAAAGACATCATCCCCTCTTTCCCGCAAGGGCGGCACGTCGATGGTGAGGACGTTCAGGCGGAAGTACAGGTCTTCCCGAAATGCCTCCTTCTTCACGAGGCTCAGCAGGTCCTTATTGGTCGCCGCCAGAATTCTGATGTCCACATGCCGCCCGCGCGTCGATCCCACCATACACACTTCCTTCTCCTGCAACACGCGGAGAAGTTTGACTTGCGTGGAGAGTGTGGTGGAGCTGATCTCGTCCAGAAAGATCGTGCCGCCCTCGGCCGTCTGCAAGAATCCTGCACGCGTTTCGGAAGCACCGGTGAACGCGCCCTTCACGTGTCCAAAGAGTTCACTCTCCAGCAGTCCTTCGGGAATCGCGGCGCAGCTCACGGGCACAAAGGGGGCTGAGGCGCGCGGGCTGCTGTAGTGGATCGCTCGGGCCACGAGTTCCTTGCCCGTGCCACTTTCGCCGGTGATGAGCACCGTGGCCTGCGTGGCCGCAACCTTCGCAATGGCGCTGAATACTTGCTGCATCGCCGCCGATTCGCCCACCAGGCCGAACGGCGATGCCGGCGTCCGATACGCGGGGGCGTGCACCGCGCGGCGGCTTCGCAATTTCTCCAGGGCGCGCCCCACGGCCGAAAACAGCTCTTCGTCCGTGAAAGGCTTAGCCAGGTATTCCTCAGCGCCTGTCTTGACGGCATCCACGGCGCCGCCGATGGAGGGATAGCCGGTGATCATCATCACTTCCGTGTTCTTCAGGTTTTCCCGGACGTGCCGCACCAGATCGAGACCGCTGAGTTTGGGCATCTTCAAGTCCGTGATGACCAAGTCCACCGCCGCCTGCTCCAGAATCCTGACGGCGCTCTCTACGCCCGAAGCCGTCAGGACCTGATACCCCTTTGACTGCAAGTTTCGCTGTAGAACTTCCAGCGTGTCCGCGGAGTCGTCAACAACCAGGATCCGTTCTTGATGCGCCTTGGAGGACATCTCAGCCACTCTTTTCTGCCTTTCCGGAATTGTTCACCGGCAATTGGACCTCGAATCGCGAGCCGCGCCCAGCCTCGCTGTCGACGTGAATGACGCCCCGATGTGAGGTCACGATCCCGTGCACGACCGCCAGGCCCAGACCTGTTCCTTCGTCCACATCTTTGGTCGTGAAGAAAGGCGTGAAGATCTTGCTTTTGACCTCCTCGGTCATGCCGCGTCCCGTGTCGATTACGACCAGAGAAACGTAGTCTCGACCGCCATGAGTCTCGATCGTCAACCTGCCGCCGCTGGGGGAGGCCTGAATCGCATTGACGACGAGGTTCACCAAAACCTGCTGCAACTGCGATGGATCGGCGCTGATCTCCGGTAAATCCGGCTCCAGCGAGCGCACCAGTTCAATTCCGGCTTTCGCGCAACGGGACTCGAGAAAGTGCAGCCCCTCCTCGACCACCTGATTCAGGTTCACCGGCATCTTCTGCAAAGGCATCTGCCGGGAAAAAACCAGCAGCTTATGGATGATTTCTCGGGCCTGCAACGAAGTCTTGATGATCTTTCCCAGGTCGTTCGCTGCTGTCTTGGGCATTCCCGGCTCCTTGTTAGCCAACTGGGCAAAACCCAGGATGCTTGCCAGGGGCTCATTCAATTCGTGCGCCATGCCCGCGGCAAGTTGTCCGATGGTGGCCAGGCGGTCGGCGTGCCGGAGCTGGTCCTGCAATTTCGATTTGGAGATCTCGGCTTCCCGGCGCTCGACCACCAGCGATACTTCCCTGGCCACCGTGTCGATGAGGCTCTGTTCTTCCTTCAGGAACGGACCTTCCGCAAACCCGGCCTTGTCACGCGTGTAGAACACCTCGATGCCACCGCGCCGTGCCCCACCCACCAGGATGTCTGCCGCCTGGCGATGCGGCCCCTCCTTGAAATCCGGCGTAGTGTGCGCCCGCCCATCCAACAAAATGCGTGCCGTGGCAATTTCGGGATACTGCCAGGCGGGAGGCAGGAGCTCCACAATGTCCTGTAGAGTCTCATCCAACGGAACGTCTCGCCTCTGAGCCACCTGCGCGATACCATAAAGGCAGGTCAATTCTTTGACCCGTTCCCGCAACGCCCATTGGCCGCGACGGTTGGCGATGGCCAGCCCCAGGGTTTGTGCGAACCCCTCGTACGATTCGACATCCTCCCGAGTAAAGTAATCCGGTTGAAGGCTTTTCAATTGGAGGAGCCCCACTGTCCGGTCGTCGACCGCGAATCGTATCACCATGAGGGAGCGATACAATCCTCCCAAAGCAACCCTGGTTGTGCCACCGAGCTGCATCGCCTTGTGCGTATCACCCGTCCAGAAACTCCTCTGACGCGTCGAGAAGGGCGAACTGGGTCTCAAGCGGGAGCGAAGGACATCCTGATACAAGCGTTCGAGGCCCGCCCGGTTCCTGGGTGTTGGCAAGCTCGCGACCCTTCGCCTCGCCGCGCCGGGATTTGCCAGAATCGTGAAGCGAAACGACCCCTTCGGTTGCTTGGAAGCTTCCCAACTATAATGCAGATCGGGATCTTTCAGCCGCAGTTCCACCGCGTCGCATCCAGAGAATTCCATGAGCGCTTTCGAGACTCTGCGCAGGAAATCGACGCGCGGCAACCCGCGGTTGGCATAGCGCAAGACTCGACGCGCCACCTCCGACAAGCCGTAGAGTTGCCTCGTTCCACGAGCGCCGGTGGACTTTCGCTTTGAGCGCATACGATCCCGCTGGGCTGACATCGGTTGAATATTGTCAGCCGCGGCTTGCAGCCGGTCAAGTGGTTAAACTGTAGACTCAAGCCCTGCTGCGTTGCGTGCGGTCTGAGCGAGTGCTGGCCTCTCGTCGACAGGCCAGAATCGCTTGCTAGCGATAGGATAAAAACAGTCAATCCGTGCCGCAGCACAGACTGCCCGAAATAGCCGGTCAGATCTCGAGGGACCGAGTTCCACCGTCCTTCTCGGGTTCTAAACCGTCCCGGCCGCATCGCGAGCCTTGCACACGACTGCCGCACACTGCTTTTGCGGGCTCGATCGTCGACGGGACCGCGTTCTACTGCTTGACCAACTCCACGCGCCGGTTCTTGGCCTTTCCTTCCTCGGTGTCGTTGGAAGCTACGGGGGAGAGCGGTCCGACGCCGTAGCCCTTGAGCCGCGCCGCGCTGATCCCGTAATTGGCCACTAGGGCCTTCGCCACGGCCCCGGCCCGAGCCTCGGAGAGTTTCATGTTGGCTTCTATCGTTCCGACGCTGTCCGTGTGGCCGACCACCCATACGCGCATGGAGGGATCAGCCTGGAGCAGCTTGGCCCCTTGCTCCAGGGCGGGCCTGAATTCGGGTTTTACCTTGTTGAACGAGCGAAACTGAATAACGAGGTGTCGACGTGAAGGTCGGTGTCGGTGTGGGGCCTCGGGGACATGGTGAACAGCCTGCCCAATAAGGCGTAAGAGTCCGGTGAACCCATCTTCCCCGATTTAATTTCAGGGCTGATACTTCCCCACAGATCGAGACATGTGCGGGTGTCAGCCCGTGCGGATCGCGTATGGGAGCTGGAGGTGTGGGATGGGCCGTGGAAAGCTGGATGCAGAGAAGGCACGATATTGGCAGCAGAGTGCTGGGTGAGGCGGCGCGGAGTGGGATGTCGATCCGGGAGTACTGCCGGCGACGCCGGCTAAAGGAGAGCCAGTTCTACTGGTGGCAGCGTCGGCTCCGGCTGGGCCGGCAGGAAGGAGCGGGATCCCGGCCCGGCGTGAACGGGCCAGCAGCGAGCTTCGCGCTGGTGAGCGAGGCAGGCGGAGGCGCGGACGCGGGGATCGAGTTGGTGTTGAGTGGGGGCCAGCGGCTGCGTATTACCAAAGGGGTTGATGAAGCGACGCTGCGCACCGTCTTGGGCGCTCTGGAGCCAAGGGGATGCTGAGTTTTCCGGCGGCCATCAAGGTCTATCTCTGTACGGTGCCCTGCGACATGCGCCGCTCCTTCGACGGGTTGTCGATGATGGCCGAACATGTGATCGGGTGCAACCCTTATGCCGGCCACCTGCTGGTGTTCTCGAACCGGCGCACCGACCGAGTGAAGATTTTGTATTGGGACCGGGACGGGTGGGCGATCTGGTACAAGCGTCTGGAGGCAGGGACGTTCCAGTTTCCGTTTGCGGAGACGGGGCGGAAGGAGATTGCGGCCTGGGAGTTGGCGGTACTGCTGGAGGGCATCGATTTGAGCAAGGGGAAGCGTCGGAAGCGCTACAGCCTGCCGCCGGCGATGCGGGCGGAAGAGAACCCAGCGGCAGTGTCCCCAGTGCCGGGGCGAATTGAAGCGGATCGGGGAAGAGGTCAGTGAGCGACTGGAATACGTGCCCGCTTCGCTGGTGGTAATCGAAGAAGCGTGTCAGAAATACGCCTGCCCAAAGGGATGCACGGTGGTCACGGCCGAGAAACCCATGGCGCCGATTGAGAAAGGCTTACCGGGGCCGGGGCTGTTGGCACACGTCGCGGTGAGCAAGTATGGGGATCATTTACCCTTGCATCGTCAGGAGGCGATCTTCCAGCGGCAGGGCGTGGAGTTGCCGCGCCAGACGATGTGTGACTGGACGCGCGAGTGCGCGCAACTGGTGAGCCCACTCTACGAGCTGACGAAGCAGCAGGTGTTGGATTCGAAGGCGGTTCAGACCGACGATACACCCGTCCCCGTGCTGGACCCGGACTTGCCGCGCACCCGCACGGGCCGGATCTGGACGTATGTGGGGGACGACGCGCATCCGTACACGGTGTATGACTACACGCCCAACCGCAGCCGAGACGGGCCGGAGGTGTTCCTGAAGGAGTTTCGGGGGTATCTGCAGGCCGATCCTCGTGCCGGCTGGCAGCACCGGCGAAGCCTATGCACTGTCGGATGCAGAACGGCTTAAAGTCATCGAAACGGTCATTGGCGCCACGGCGGGCAAGCTGCCCATCGTGGCTGGCACGGCCTCGGCGGGGACAGAGCGCACAATTGAACTCTCCAAGGCAGCGGAGAGCGCCGGGGCTGACGGCGTCCAGGTCGGCCTGGAAACGTGCTCGAAGCCGCTTTTAGCACGGATCGCCTCGGTCGCCGAGATGAAGTAGGCGCCTCGATGGCCTAAGCGAGCGGCTTACTCTGTGCCCCGATCAACATGATCATGAAGCATCAGCCACCCACACTGTCTGCTTTTAATTCTGCCGAAAGGGATTTACAACGTGAATTCCCTCCACCTGTCGCGCTGCTTGCAGGTCTTCGGAGAAGAGAACCCTACAGCCAGCCTGCTGAGCCATGCGCAGGATCAAAGCATCCCAGAAAGAAAATCCGTGGAGGCGGTGAAGGTCGATGGCTGGCAGGACGTCAGTAAGCTGGGGAGCAGCAACGTGGAACTCGCCAAGCAATTCCACTTTGCGGCGAGCCACCGAGGGTTCAACGTGAAGCTTCCGCGTGACGGTGACGAAATACTCTTGCAGCACCTGGAGCGAAACAACGCCGGTCCCCGCGCGCCGGTGCTCAGCCAACAGGTCAAGCGCCCGGCGTTGCTTGGCCGGTGCTGATTTGTCGTCCCCGTAAACGATGACGTTAGTGTCGAAGAAGCTACGAGCGGTCATGAATCTCGTTTCGGTTGAAGCGCCAGCCGCGCGAATGGCCGCGGCCTGAGAGTCGGTTAAACTCCTCAATACTCCGCTCCGCATCGTCGCCGCCGGCCAGGCGTTGCAGATACTCACGGATAAGCTGGTTAAGGCTCTTGCCGAGGGCAGCGGCCTTTTTTCGGGCGCCTTCCACGATCTGCCCATCGATGGAGAGTGTAACATTCATATGCACAGTATATGTGCGCAAGTAGCGCGTGTCAAGCCTCCCCACCTGCAGTTCGTGTACCTCAGGCAGGGATCGTCATTCCCGCGAAAGCGGGAATCCAGCCCGTAAGTAGCGCGATCCGGAAGGCTTCCGAAGTGGATTCCCGCCTTCGCGGGAATGACTGCGGGCGCAAGCCCCCATTTGCCGCAAATGACACCACTAACCAACTGCCGATCAGCCGGCGATCTCACGCCTTTCAGTCAAATGCCGACTCAGTCTTCCATTCCCTCCAGACGTTCCCCACAAGATCTATTCCGGGCTTGAGTGTGGGCTTGCCGGGCCGCCAGCCAGACGGCGTGGCCTGGGCGCCGTTGGATTCGCGGACTAATTGAAATGCCTGAATCTGCCGGATCGACTCACTAACATTGCGGCCCACCGGCGGCGTTAGGACTTCATAAGCCTGGATGATACCGTCCGGATCGATCAAAAACCGGCCACGCGTCTCCACACCGGCTTCACCGTCATAGACGCCGTACACGCTACCTACTTTACCGCCCGCGTCCGACAGCATCGCGAAAGGCACACCTCCCGCTACCATCTTGCAGAGTTCCTGGTCATTCCACATCTTGTGAACGAACATGCTGTCGACACTCACGGACAGAACTTCCACGCCCAGTTTCTGGAACTCGGGATATTTCTCGGCGACCGCCGAGAGCTCCGTAGCTCAAACAAAGGTAAAATCGCCCGGGTAGAAACAAAGTAGCACCCATTTGCCCAGATGTTCGGAGAGCTTGAGATTGATGAACTTGCCCTGGTGATATCCCGGCGCGGTGAAGTCCGGGGCTTTCCTTCCGATCAGGATCATTTTCGTTTCCTCCTTCCGCTCTTGCTGGTTTGCGCTCTTGTCCCGCGCTGCCTCACCCACCGTCGTGCTGGTCGGCCGGGCGCAACGGGCACTCAATTCTTCCGCCATAATTCCTCCCATTATTGGGCAACGGCCCCACACGACCTGCAATAGCGCCGAATTTCACTTGTACTTGACCAGATGCCAGTTTGGCGTGTTGGCCGGCACCGATCCAGCATCCAGCCGGACTTTTCCGACCATTCTTTCTCCTTTGGTCACCCGAACAATTCCTGCCGCGCACAAAAGCGCCGGATCTAACTCCTCCTGTCGCGGTAGAACGTTTAGGTGTAACTCGCACCTATACTATATGGCCTCTCAGTTCGCCCGTCAAGTTCCCGGCTCCTGGAAGCTGAAGGTCGCTAGGTTGTATGAGGCAAGGTTCCTTTGCTGCCATCTGTTGTGACTCACAGCGGGGCGGGTGCCTGCCGCACCGACGCCCTTTCGTCATTTGGCAACTTACCCGTATACGCCGCCTGGCGGCTGTCGGATGGACACTGCGAATGTTGGCGTCTGCGCGATTTAAGTGTACTTCACATCTATTTTGCATTGGTGGTATCTTCTGAATAGGCTTGCTTATTAGTATAAGCATGGGGGGGACCAAGATGCCACGACGGATGTGCCAACGCCATCACAGAGATCAGCCGTGCACCTGCGCCATGGGCAACCTGTACCGCTTTGTTGAACCAGTCGTCCTGCTGCTTCTCAAGAAGAAGGGACATTCCTATGGCTACGACCTGTCCGCCGATCTGCAGGAGCACGCCTTGACTGATGCTGAAATTGAGAGGGGTGCGCTGTATCGGACGCTTCGGCGCTTGGAGATGAACCGCAACGTCAAATCCGAGTGGGAAACTGACAACGGGGGGCCGGCGCGGCGGGTGTACAAGCTCACGAAGCGAGGCGAGCAGCACTTGGAAGAGTGGGCCACCGTGCTGGAGCACGTCTCCAAGTCGATGGGCCGTTTTGTGAAGGAGACGAGAAATGCCCTGCGCGAACCCACCGCGGTGGAGAAAGCTTAGGTGGAGGCAGGTGTGGAAGACGCTGGCGCCGGGGCCGGCCGCAGGCCGGAAGGGGCCGGTTCGATTTCTCTCGGCAGCTTCGTTTGGACGTTTCTGAAGCTAGGGTGCATCGGTTTCGGCGGGGGCATGGCTGTCATTGCGCTGATGGAACAGGAGATCGCCCGCAAACGACGGCTCATCAGCGTGGATGAGTTTGCCCATGGCGTAGGCCTTGCACAAATCCTGGGCGGGTTCGCCGTCAACACGGCCATCTTCGTCGGCTATCGCCTTTTCAGACTAATCGGTGGCCTGCTTTGCCCACTTGCCTTCCTTGCGCCATCGGTCCTGCTGGTAATAGCACTTTCTTAT
>CAVXWN010000014.1:0-157235 GCA_963765485.1 uncultured Acidobacteriota bacterium
GTGGTTGAATCCCGCTTGCGCGGAGGTGACGCCCTGCCGTTCCCCTCCCCGGGCACCGAGGGGGCTTTCGGATCCAAGATTTAACAGTTATTTCCTTAGAGGCCCGAAAAGCGAAGCTGCTGTTCGTGCTGGCTTGTAGCTTACGCGGTCACGAATTTCAAAGCCGCGGAATTCTGCTTGGTTCAACCTTCCGCTGTTTCCTCAGCCACTATGTGGTCTCCACCTCGAGAGTCACCGGCAACACATTCAAACCGTAGAAATTCTTCGGTTCTTTATAGTCCGTAAAATCTCCCGCCACAAAGATCCAGAATTTCCGCCCGTCATCACTGATGAACTTGCTCGAGATGCTGGGATTATAAAAGCCTTGAGGCTCGAAATCCTGAGTGTGGAACAGCGTCCAGGGACCCCACGGCGCCGGGGCCTGATAAAACTCCCAGCGGGTCACTTTCCACCGCCGCTTGGGATCATCGAGCTGAGGATAGTGCCATTGCGGCATGATGTAGAGATCCAGGGGCGCAATGTAGTGGATTCCCGTCATGCTGGCGCGGCCCGGGGAGCGAAAGATGTAAAGCGCATTATCGTGCCGGGGCCGCCAGATCGGCTGGCGTTCATCGTCGAAACCGTGAACAAACTCCCAGTCGTCGGGATCCAGCCGCCCGATGAGTCCCCGCGAAACACGCCCGAGGACCATCCAGTTGCCGTTGTTCCAGGTCCCGTCGTTCGAGACGGCGTACACGTACTGTGCGGCGTCGTCCTGGCTCCCTTTGCCGTCCTTCCCATACTGAACGAAGAAAGGATTGCTGAAGACGCGGCCGGGGAACATGGCATGGCCGAGCTTGGGAGCCGCGCTCCAGGTTTTGCCATGGTCGGTCGATTTGACGATGCTCGCGTCCCAGGTTTCCTGAATCCAGAAGTGACGGGCAGAATCGTTGCTTATGTCGCCTACCCCGTCGTAGTAGTGGCGGCTCACCGCGAGATAAAGCACTCCGTCAATACAGGTCAGTCCGGAGGCTTTCCAGCAGGCTTTGTCTTCTTTCAGTTCTCCTGCCTTGCCGAACTCGAGCATCGCATTCACGGTTATGCCTTGCACGTTCGGCGGCGGTCCAGCCGTAATGCATTGCACGGCAAGATTACTGTCGCAGGCATTGTCAAAGCCCGTGCTGTCGTCGGTGGCGCTGTAGAGGTTGCCGTCGTCCGCCCAGGTGGTGGTCCAAACATCACCGCTACAATTTGGAATCCGGATTGAGTTCCCAATCTGGGCTCTCACGATTCGCTTCTTATTTCCGCCTGGCTGAGGCGCTGCCGCAGCAAGCGGCGCCGCCGAGAAACTTCCTGAGGCTGCACAAGCGAGCGCGGCGAGCGAGCCCCGCCGTAAGAATTCACGTCGTGCGGGCCGCTCCGGAGTGTCTGAGTTCGAGTGTTGCCCTAACGTGCGGTCGCCATCAGCCATGTCTCCTCCTGGTCGCAAAGCCTTAGTTGGCACAGTGTACAATGAGCGGCTGATCCTGGCTAGTGGACTTGCCGAAGGTGGACTTGCCGAAGGTGGACTTGCCGAAGGGGATTTTCCGAAGGAAAAGCCTGATCGGGCAATTTCGAAGGTCCCGCCCGGACAGAACAGAGCAGCGGGTTTCAGCCCCCAGCCCGCGGAGCGAAAGAGCAGGTCAATGACCAAGGCGATGCGAGCCTGGCAAAGGTCAATCTGGGGAGAGCGAATCTGTTGTTTGAGCCGGCTTGAGGCTTATGCCTTGACGAATTTTAGAACCGCGGAGTTCAAACAATACCGGAGATGGGTCGGGGGCGGGCCGTCGTCAAACACGTGCCCCAAGTGAGCGTCGCACCTCTTGCACAGGACCTCGGTCCGGTCCATACCGAGCGTCAAATCGCTCCCGGTGCGGATGTTTTGCGCTGCGATGGGGGCCCAGAAGCTAGGCCAGCCCGTTCCTGATTCGAATTTCGTATCCGAACTGAAAACCGCAGTGTCGCAACAGACGCAGTGGTAGATTCCCTTGTCGTGATTATTCCAATACTGGCCTGTGAAGGCGCGCTCCGTTCCCTTATTTCGAGCGACCTCGAACTGCTCGGGAGTCAGAATCTGCTTCCATTCTTCGTCTGTCTTCACAACCTTCTCAACCATAACAGTCCCCTTCCGCTTTCCGGAGTCAGTGAATTCCACCAGGGTCACCATGCGCGGTTTGCCTGTGGTCCGGTAACTCCCTGCCCCGGGAGGAGTCGCGCCAGCGGTCCTCTTCAATACTAAGGTGCTCCCCATCGCAAAAGCAGCCGAGAGGAATCCCCTGCGGCTCAAGCCTTTGTCTCCTCGAACATGCCAAATGTGCTTGGTTTCACGGTGCACTCTCCACCCCCTGTTTATGCCCTTGTTTGCCGTTCCTCTGATATTAGAAGAGATGAACGTGAGGGGCATTTGGTTACAGGGAGTTTGACTGTACGCGAGTAGAAACGGCCTTACGCCGCCACTCCGAGGCGGACAAGGGATGTGGGCGTGGGAAAGGCGGCTTGTTCTCAGGTGTGTTCGGTGGGCGATGAGGGCGGCGAGACCGCGCCATTGACAGGGTACACCAAGCTTCGGTCCGGCTCCCAGGAGAGGTAAACCTTGGCGCCCGGGGAAGTCCGCTCGAGGGGAAGGGCATTCGCCGCCATGGCCCCTCGGACGACCAACCGCTCGCCGGTCGCAATCTGAACCGTCCACCGGCGGCTGCCGCCTTCGAAAATGGCCTCAACAACTTCGCCTGGCACGATATTGACGGCCTCGCTGCTGGGTCGAGGGCGGCCAAGCGTCAGGCGCATGGCCTCCGAACGCACACCCAGCATGCCGAGAAAGCCTAGGTCCAAATCCATCGAATTCCTCGACCAGAGGGTCAATCCGGTCGCCGTTTCGAAGCGAGTCCCCTGGGTGGAATGGCTGAGGCAACGCACTTTGAAGAAATTTTCTACGCCCATGAATTCCGCCACGAATGGCGTCAGAGGCGCTCCGTAGGTTTCCTCCGCCGGCCCCACCTGCTCGAGGCGTCCACGATTGATGACGGCAATCTCGGTCCGACATCACGAGCGCCTCTTGCTGGTCGTGGGTGACGAAAATGAAGGTGATCCCCAGGCGCTCGCGCAGCCGCTTCAGCTCCACCTGCATCTGCTGGCGGAGCTTCTGGTCGAGCGCACCTAACGGCTCGTCCAGCAGGAGCACCGCAGGCTCGAGGACCAGAGCCCGGGCCAGCGCCACGCGTTGCCTCTCGCCGCCGCTCAATTGGTGCGGATAGCGGTCCTCTTTTCCGGGAAGCTCGACCATCTCAAGGATGGAACGAACTTGCTTGCGGATTTCCGCAGACGGCAGTTTCTTCTGCTCGAGGCCGAAAGCCACATTGCGGAGGACGTTCAGGTGGGGGAAGAGGGCGTAATGCTGGAAGACGGTGTTCACATTGCGGCGGTAAGGCGGCAGAGGAGCGGCATCCCGCCCGTTGATGAGGACTTGCCCGCTCTTGGGCCGCTCGAATCCCGCCACCAGTCGCAGTATGGTGGTCTTTCCACTTCCGCTGGGACCCAGCAGCGTAAGGAATTCTCCCCGGCGCACCTCCAGCGAAAAATCCTCAAGCGCCGCATGTTCCCCATAGCGCTTGCTGACGCTCTGAAGTTCGACAATGCACTGCGGTAACTCTTCCAATTCCCGAGCTAACTCCGATGCTCCGTGGGTTGTTCAACTCATGCTACTCGCGACTTCCAGAAATGGCAAGAGCGAGTTTGAACCGATGGTGTCCTTCTTTTCGCTTTCGAAATAAACGCGCATTCTATACCATTCGATGTCTTAATTACATCCGTGAGAGGCATAGAATACTAATGTCCAAGAAACATAAAGAAACTGTCCGGAAGCAATTCACCAAGACGGCCGACGCCTTCGCCAAGTTCGCGGTGCGTGATACGCCCGAGGTCTTGGCCGAAAGAGTGGAATTCGCCAAGCCCCAGCCCCATGAGCTCGTTCTCGACGTGGCCTGCGGGCCGGGAGCCTTCGTTCTGGCGATCGCGCCACGTGTGAGCTTCGCCAGCGGCATCGACTTGACACCTGAAATGCTCCGCCAGGCGCGCGATTTCCAGGCGGAAAAACACATCGCCAACGCCGTGTTTGCCTGCGCCGATGCTGAGCAAATTCCCTTCCCCGGCGCCTCCTTCGATTTGGTTAGCTGCCAACTCGCTCTCCACCATATAAACAGGTCGGAACTGGTGCTCAAGGAAATGATCCGCGTGACGAGGCCCCTGAGCCGGCTCCTGATCGTCGATACCCTTGCCCCGGAAAGCGACCCGAAATTTGAGCTCTTCAATTACATTGAAAGGCTTCGCGACCCTTCCCACACGTCTTCTTTGCGGCTCACAACCTTCCTCCGCATGTTCGAGGAGCACGGGCTGGAGGTTTTGCGCCAGTCGGTCCGGCGACGGCAACGGTCCTTCAATCAATGGATGCGGCGCGCCGGACTGGAACCAGGGCAAAAGCGCTATATGCAGACTCGAAAGCAATTGGAAGAGTCGCTGCCCGGTGACAAAGCCGGTTTTTCCGCGCGAGTCGAGAGAGATGACATTCAGATTACCCACAATGAAGGGATGTTTTTGCTGAAGCGGCAAGCACAGTAGGTATTAGGCGGAGAGCTGAGTGAGATCGAGGAACCGAATTAATGACGGAGCGAGAGGAATAGGGCTGCCGGACGGGGCCATGAATTTTCGAGGAGTTCCGGCGATCACCGAGCGCCGCCACAGCAGACCGCGCCCTTACAGCGTGGAACATCGTAAATTTGGAGCTAGACTATGGACATGCGCGCACTCGTGATTGGTGGAACTCGAAACCTCGGACCGCCGTTGGTGGAGGCCCTGCTCGAATCTGGATTCCAGGTGACACTCTTCAATCGGGGCAAGACACATGCCGATATCCCCCGGCAAGTGGAAAGGCAATACGGAGATCGCACGAAACCTGAACAGGTCCGAAGCGCAATTGGCGGGCGCGAGTTCGAGTTGATAATAGACACGACCCTCTACAATGGCTGGGATGCCCAGACGGTCCTCAGTCTTTTCGAGAATCGCACGGCTCGGTATATTTTTGTCAGTACGGGCCAGGTGTACCTGGTGCGGAAAGGTCTGGAGCGCCCGTACAAAGAAGAAGACTACGCAGGGCCCCTCATCCCGGAGCCGCCGCAGTCGGCTGTGTTCGACCATGACAACTGGAAGTATGGAATTGAGAAACGGGCGGCTGAAGATGTCTTCAGCGGCGGCTGGAAAGCACGGCAATTTCCGGTGACGATCCTGCGCTTGCCCATGGTGAATAGCGAAGCGGACCACTTCCATCGCATCCGTGGGTATTTACTACGTTTGCGCGACGGGGGACCGATTCTCGTGCCTCAAGGAACGCACCTGCCGCTGCGCCATGTCTACAGAGAGGATGTCGTGCAAGCCGTTTTGCGTCTTGCCAAAACCTCTGTGGGGAAGGGCGAGGCCTACAACATTTCGCAAGACGAGACGCTTTCGCTGGAAGAGTTTCTCGAAATGCTGGCTGCGCGCCTTGGAGCGCGCTTGCGCCTCGTGCGAATTCCCCAGGCAGAACTGGAAGAGGCAAGCCTGCTGCCGGACTGTTCGCCATTCAGTGATCCTTGGATGTCCGCACTCGATAATGCAAAGAGCAAGGCGGAGCTTGGCATGAAATACACGCCGATCGAGGCCTGGCTCGATAAGCTTGTACAGTCCTTCCAGGCCAAAGTCGGGATACCGGTGAAAGGTTACGCGAGGCGGGCTCTCGAGCTCGAACTTGCCGGCGCCCACTCCAGCAGCGGGTGAATCACGCTGTGGCGGTGGCTTCAAGTTCGGGCGCTACACGCTTGCCGACAGTGGGTCAGGCTGGTGTAGTGGCGCTCTCTGAGCGCCGAAACTGCGTGGGAACTTAACCGCTCGTTCGGTGCTGTCTTAATTTGAACGTAGCGCCGCCATCTTGGCGGCTCTTTGCCGGCTGGAAGCCGGCGCTACACCCGAAATTAGGACAGCACCGCTCGTTCCATTCTCTTGACACTTCTGAAAAGAGCATGCTACTTTTTGGTGTTTCACGGTATCAGGCATTGCTCTCCGTGGGAGGGTGCCCTTTCATAATGGGCGGAATTATTTCTCAGCTCGCGCAACTCTTCATCCAGACCATCCCAACCGTTATTATTGTATTTTGTCTTTTTGTAATCCTCGACAGGTTATTTTTTCGACCTCTCGCTGCGGTGTTAAAGACGCGTGAGCAAGAAACTACAGGCGCGGTGGCACGCGCGAGCGAGCGAACGGCTGCGGCCGAGGAGAAAGGTCGTCAATATCAAGCTGCTATTCAGACCGCACGGCAGGAGATATACCGCCAGCGGGAGGCCGATCGGCACGCCATCCTGGAGCACCGCGAGGCAACTTTGAAGCGGGCGCGCGAGCAATCTGAGGCCCTGGTCAGCGAAGCCCAGGCCAGCCTCGCGGCGGAGGTAGCTCAACGCAAGAAGGAATTGCATGACACCTGCCAGTCTCTGGGCCAAGAGATAGGCGAGAATATCCTGGGAGGCGCTGCGCGCGGTGGCGCGGGAGGGGTTCACCCTTGACGGTTACTTGGCGCCGCGCGCTGGTTTTGTCTTTATTTGCCGCCTGCCTGCTGTGGCCGGCGGGCCCGCTAGGTTCCTCTCGCGCCTCTTTCCTGCGAGGCGGCTTCGTTTCCGCCCGCGCGGCGGAGGGTCAAGAGGAACAAAAAAGCGCAGGACGCGAGTTACTCTACAAGTTTATCAATTTCGCGTTGCTGGTTGGAGCCCTCGGGTTCATTCTGCGAAAACCCCTCGCTGGTTTCTTTGCCGACCGCTCTGTCTCCATCCGAAAGGGACTTGAGGAAGGACGAAAGGCTCTTGAAGTATCTCAGGCCCAACTCAAGACCGTGGAGGAGAAGTTACAGCATTTAGAAGACGAGATTGCGGCGTTCAAGGCTTCGGCCGCCCGGGAAATGGAGGCGGAGCGCCAGCGCCTGACACAGGCGGCAGCCGAAGAGGCGGAGAAAATACTGCAGTTCGCGCGCGCCCAGACTGATCTCATGGTACGGACAGCCAGGCTGGAATTGAAGAGCTACGCGGCCGAGCGGGCGGTCGAACTGGCGGAGGAGATGATTCGCCGGCGTCTGGACGAGGCGGGCCGGAAGAAACTGGTGAGTGACTTCTTGAAAGAAGTCGGCAGTCGACAGTCGACAGTCGAGAGTAAGAACCAACCGCCAAACTAGATGTTGCGGCGAGAAGAAGTCGAGGAATCGAGAAGTCCAGAGTCGAAGGTCGAAAGCAAGAAGGAAATGGAGCGGCATTCTGGGACGAGGTTCTTACTCCTTGACCCTCGACTCTCGACTTCTCGACTGGTGTAATCCCCATGCCCATGGTGGTGGCAAATCGATACGCACGCGCACTCGCTGACGTGGCAGCGCCGAGCGGCGATTATCACAGGGTCCTGAAGGAGCTTCAGGACTTCGAGGCAGCCTATCACGAGAGCAGCGAGCTGCGGGAAACCCTCGATTCGCCCGCTGTGGGGTTGCCGCAGAAGATGAAGGTACTCGGGGCGATCGGACAGAGACTGGACGTTTCCCCCCTGACGCTGGTCTTCTTGCGGGTGCTCCTCGCCAACTACCGCATGCCGTTGCTGGAAGAAGTGGTCCAGGCTTATCGGAAGATAGCAAACGACCGGATGGGTGTAGTGCAAGTAACAATCTCTTCGGCCTCGAGCCTCTCGGAGTCCGAACGGGAAGCCCTGGCTTCGCGATTCAGGGAATTGACTCGCAAGCAGGTGGAACTCGAGTTCCGTATCGACAGCGAATTGCTGGGTGGAATCCTGGCGCAGATTGGAAGCACGGTTTACGACGGGTCCGTGCGGGGCAGCCTGGCGCGCATCCGTAAGCAGTTGATGGCGCGGTAGGCTGAGGCCGCCTGGGAGATGCAAGAGATGCCAAGGATTAGAGCAGACGAAATCACAAGGATCATTCGAGAGCAGATTGAACACTTCGATCGCAGCGTCTCGGTATCCGAGGTAGGCACGGTCATCTCCGTCGGTGACGGGGTGGCGCATATCCATGGCCTGGACAACGTCATGGCCGGTGAACTGCTCGAACTGCCCCACGATGTCGCCGGCTTGGCGTTGAACCTGGAAGAAGACCGGGTGAGCGCTGTGCTCTTCGGTGACTACGTTAAGATTGAGGAAGGCGACACCGTCAAGCGGACCAAGCGCATCCTTTCTGTGCCTGTGGGCGACGCGCTGGTGGGGCGCGTAGTGGATGCCCTGGGGCGGCCCACCGACGACAAAGGTCCTATTCTTAGTGACAAGTACATTCCCATTGAGAGATTGGCTCCCGGCGTGATTGACCGCCAAAAGGTGCGTGAGCCATTACAGACCGGAATCAAGGCCATTGACGCCATGATCCCTATTGGACGCGGCCAGCGCGAGTTGATCATCGGTGACCGTCAAACCGGCAAGACGGCCATCATGCTCGACACCATTTTGAACCAGCGCGGCGGGGACGTGACGTGCATTTACGTCGCCATTGGCCAGAAGCGTTCGACCATCGCGCAGGTCATCAAGACCCTGGAAGAATACGACGCGATGAAGTACAGCATCATCGTGGAGGCGGGTTCCTCGGACCCAGCCCCCCTGCAGTACATCGCCCCTTATGCGGGATGCGCCATGGGTGAGTACTTCCGGGACAGCGGCAGGCACGCGCTGTGCCTCTACGACGATCTATCTAAGCACGCCGTGGCTTATCGTGAGATTTCGCTGCTGCTGCGCCGGCCCCCCGGCCGCGAGGCTTACCCCGGTGACGTTTTCTACTTGCACTCGCGCTTGCTCGAGCGCGCAGCCAAGCTGAGCGATGCCCTCGGTGGCGGATCGTTGACGGCGCTCCCCATCATTGAGACGCAAGCGGGCGACATCTCCGCATATATCCCCACCAACGTGATCTCGATCACCGATGGCCAGATCTATCTTCAGGCCGACTTGTTCAACAGCGGCATCCGACCTGCCGTGGACGTGGGCCTCTCAGTCTCGCGCGTGGGCGGCAACGCGCAAATCAGGGCAATGAAGCAAGTGGCCGGCACGCTGCGCCTGGACCTCGCCCAATACCGGGATGTGGCCGCCTTCGCCCAGTTCGGGAGTGATTTGGACAAAGCCACGCAGGCACAACTCAACCGCGGGCGGCGCTTGACGGAAATCCTCAAGCAAGGGCAGTACAGCCCGCTTGCGGTCGAAAAACAAATCCTCATCATCTTCGCGGGCACCAACGGCTACCTTGACGACCTTGCGCTCGAAGATTGCCAGCCTTTCGAGCAGGGGCTTTACGAATTCATGGATACCTCCTACCCTTCGGTGGGAAGCCAGATCATCCAAAGGAAGCAGATCAACGAACCTTTGCGGGTGGAAGTTAGCAAAATGCTGGATGAATACAAAGCCAAATTCCTGGCGGAGCGGAAGGCAAAGGTCGCCTGATCAAACGGTATTTGCAACTAGATATTTTGAAGGGCAAAACATGGCGTAAATGAGTCAGTTTTCAACCTCTGGTTTTGTTCCCCGTGAGGGGGGCACTTGAAGAAGTCAGCCCCGACTTGTCGGGGCGAAAGAATGTAGCCCACGGCGCAAGCCGTGGGTCAGCGAGCCCTCCCTCACCCCCGTCCCCCTCTCCCGCTCGGGCGGGAGAGGGGTGCCGAAGGCGGAGTGAGGGCTTTCCACCCAGGGCTCACGCCCTGGGCTAAGATCTTCCGCCCCTACGGGGCTGCGGAACGACGGCCCGAGGATGATCTGACCCAATTCGAAGCTAGTCCGCGAAAGACTGCGAAGTCATGGCTACTTTACTCGATATTCGGCGGCGCATCCGCTCGGTGAAGAGCACCCAGCAGATTACGCGGGCGATGAAGATGGTTGCAGCGGCCCGGCTGCGCCGCGCCCAAGACAGCATCTTTAACGCGCGGCCTTACGCCAGCCAGATGCTGACTTTGCTGGCCAGCCTTGCCGCGCGCACCGAACAGCGCGCCCATCCCTTGCTCGCCGAACGGCCCATCGAGAAGGTTCTTCTGGTGCTCATCACGGCGGACCGAGGCCTTTGCGGGGGATTCAACACCAATCTGATTCGGGCCGCCCAATATTACCTGGAGGGACGTAGCGACAAGGAAGTTTCGATAATTGCTGTCGGGCGCAAGGGTCGGGATGTTATGCGCAAGCGGCCCCTCAACATTGTTGCGGAGCACGTTAACCTGTTTGGGCATCTGGAGTTTTCGCACGCCCAGCAGATTGCCGAGGAGATCATCGGCCTCTACACGGAGCAGAAGGCGGACGCGGTAGACTTCCTTTATAACGAGTTCAAGTCCACCCTGACGCAGCGCGTGAGGGTGGAGCGGTACTTGCCTATCACGCCCGTGCAGCCGGCGACGGGCGAGGCGCTGATCGACTACATTTACGAGCAGCCCGCGTCGGAAATTCTGAGCGCCCTGCTTCCCCGCTATGTTGAAATCGAGGTCTACCGCGCCCTGCTCGAATCCCAGGCGGCGGAACTGGCCGCCCGAATGACCGCGATGGACGCGGCCACCAACAATGCCTCCGAATTGATTGACTCGCTAACGCTCCATTTGAACCGCGTGCGCCAGGCGGCAATCACACGCGAGATCATCGAAGTGGTGAGCGGAGCGGCGGCGACGTAACGATCAAGGGTCGAGAAGTCGAGAAGTTCAGAGGTCAACAGTTGAAGGCCGTGAGACTTTTAACTCCTCGACTCCTCGACTCTTGACTTCTCGACTTATCCCAACAAGGAATTCTCATGACCACCGAGCAGCAAATTGGAAAAGTAGTGGAAATCACCGGCCCGGTAGTGGTGGTGGCGTTTGAGGGCGATCATCTTCCACCCGTTTACAACGCCTTGCGCATAACTTCCGAGGGCTTTGATTCCCCCCAACCCATTGAAGTTACCGTGGAGGTCGAACAGCACCTGGGTGAAGGGCGTGTGAAATGCGTGGCCATGCAGCCTACGGAGGGGATGGTGCGCGGCATGAAGGCCTTCGACCTCGGCGAGCCGATCACCATTCCGGTCGGCAAAGCGACCCTCGGCCGCGTGATGAACGTCATCGGTGAACCGGTGGACAATCTCGGGCCGATTTCGGGCGAGACTCGATATCCAATCCACAGGCAAGCGCCTACCCTCGAAGAGCAGAATACGAACCTGGAAATGTTCGAGACAGGGCTCAAGGTGGTGGACCTGCTCGAGCCCTATTTGAAAGGCGGTAAGACGGGATTGTTCGGCGGCGCCGGCGTGGGGAAGACCGTCATCATCATGGAGCTGATCAATAACGTCGCCATGAAGCACGGCGGCGTTTCGGTCTTTTCCGGGGTAGGCGAGCGCACCCGCGAGGGTAATGACCTGTGGCTGGAAATGCAGGAGTCCGGCGTGGTGGTGCCTGGCGACTCCGACAAATCCAAGGCAGCCTTGATCTATGGGCAGATGACCGAGCCTCCGGGCGCCCGGCTTCGCGTGGGCTTGACCGGCCTTACGGTGGCCGAATACTTCCGCGACGTTGCGGGCCAGGACGTGCTCCTGTTCATCGACAATATCTTCCGTTTTACCCAGGCGGGTTCGGAAGTCTCGGCGCTGCTCGGGCGAATGCCTTCCGCAGTCGGATACCAACCAAACCTCTCCACGGAAATGGGCGAATTGCAGGAACGCATCACTTCCACCAAGAAGGGCTCCATCACCTCCGTGCAGGCGATTTACGTGCCCGCGGATGACTTGACGGACCCCGCTCCGGCCACGACCTTCTCTCATCTCGACGCGACCACCGTGCTCTCGCGGCAATTGGTCGAAATCGGGATCTATCCGGCCGTGGACCCGTTGACCTCTACGTCGCGCATTCTCGACCCCCGCATCGTGGGCCCGGAGCATTACAGCGTGGCCCGTTCCGTGAAGGCAATCCTCCAGAAGTACAAAGACCTGCAGGACATCATCGCGATCCTCGGCATCGACGAGCTCTCTGAGGAGGATAAACTGGCCGTAGCGCGCGCGCGCAAAATCCAGCGCTTCCTTTCTCAGCCCTTCCACGTGGCGCAACAATTCACGGGGCTTGAGGGCCGTTACGTGAAGCTCGAGGATACAATCCGCGGCTTCAAGGAGCTCGTCGAAGGCAAGCACGACGACATCCCCGAGCAGGCGTTCTACCTGGTGGGCACTATCGAAGAGGCGATCGAGAAGGCTGAAAAACTTAAGGTCGCAGCCTGAGGCAGGACTGAATCACTGAGTCACTGGGTCGCTGAATCACTGAGTTATTAAATCATTTCAGATCGATGAACGCGTGGTTTTCGGCTTTCAATGACTCACTGATTCAGTGAATCAATGAATCAATCCCATGAGTGAACTTCTTCCCGACGAATTGCAACTGAACATCGTGAGCCCGGACCACCTGGTCGTGCACGACTCCGTTAGCGCGGTGACTGTACCTGGCAAGAAGGGGTATATCGGAGTCTTGCCCGGCCATGCCCCCCTCCTCACCGAGCTCGTCCCGGGCGAGGTCACCTACGTGCGCCAAGGCGTGAAGCACCATCTTTGCGTAAATTGGGGCTTTGCCGAGGTGCTTCCGGGTCGGGTCATCGTCTTAGTTCAGACTGCCGAGCCGGCCCAGGAAATCGACGTCGAACGTGCGGAAAGAGCCAAGCAACGGGCTGAGGAACGCCTGAAGAGATTCTCGGACCCCGAGGTCGACATGGAGCGCGCGCGGGAATCGCTGCGCCGGGCGATTGCAAGGCTAGAGGTAGCGCGCCATATTCAGTCGTGAGCATTCGCATCTACACCACCAGTTGGTGCCCGGACTGCCGCCAGGCTAAGCGGCTTCTGCAGGAACTCCAATTATCTTACGAAGAGTTTGATATCGAAGCGGACCCGCAGGCCGCTGAGTTCGTCATGCAGGCCAACAACCGCAAGCGGAAAGTTCCGACCTTCGACGTTGAAGGGCGCGTCTTTCACTGTTCACCTTTTAGCGCCCATAAGCTCAGGCAAGAACTGGGTTTGTAGTGTGTATCTGCAGGACAGAGATTCCCTCTCTCGCCCCGGGACAAAAATAAGCTCCTGCCCCTTTTGGTGCGGGTCTTCGCGCAATACTTATTCTGCCAATAGAAGCAGTCTATCTTCCGGCTCTTGCCCACTGCGCGTAACTGACCCTCCTAGGGAGCCGGCGCGGTCGTAATTCCGTTGTAGAACCAGAATCCGATTATCACCAACAGCATGATCGCCGACACTGCCCCCAGAATGCGAATAGGAAGCTCAAGCTTATGGCTCTTGCTCTCAGTAATTTTCTGCGACTGAATGGCTTGATCTTCTTTCGCGTCATCGCTAAGGGGGATCCAATCAGTTTCCTTCTGGGTGAGTCGGAAACGGTACAAAATCAAGACCAGGAAAACAAACGTCACCACGCCCCATCCTGTTAACAGCCTACCAAGAGTGTCCATTGTCCACCCCCACTCAAGTGAGACATGCTGTCGCTGCGTGAAACTATAACTCCAATTCGGCCGGTATGCAACCGACGTTCCAATGTCGAGGCCTATCGGCCATCAGCTTTCAGCTATCAGCAAACGGCCCGAGCCACCGGATAACGGCTGACTGGTGCCGGCTGGAAGCTGAGAGCTTCTTTTCGGATTGATCCAGTGGTTCATCGGATCATTGATTCATTGAAGAGAAGTTCATCCGACTTCAATGAGACAATGACTCAATGGATCAACGAGGCAATTGCATCACTCGTACCGCAGCGCCACCATCGGATCGACGCGAGATGCCCGCCGGGCCGGCAGGTAGCCTGCCAAAACGGCCACGGCCACAAGCAGCAACGTGGCGAGCGAGATCGTGACTGGGTCAGAGGGTGTTAACCCGAATAGCATGCTCGAAATCAAGTGACCTGCCCCGATCGCTGCGGGTATCCCAACAGCGATTCCCGCCAGCACCAGGAACAGCCCCTCGCGCAGCATCATCCGGAGCACGTCGCGGGAGCGGGCGCCCAGTGCCATGCGAATACCCATTTCGCTGGTCCTGCGCGCCACCATGTAGGCCATTACGCCGTAAAGGCCCACGCAGGCCAGTGTGAGAGCGAGCAACCCGAAGAAGCTGGAAAGCTCCGAAATGGTCCGTTCCTGTTCGAGAGAATCGTCTACCTGCTCGCTGAGCGTTTTCAACTTGGTGGCCGGCAGGCCCTTGTCGATCCCGGCTAAGGCGCTTCGCACTGCGGCGGCGGCACTCCTTGGGTCGCCTACGGTTCGGAGTTCGACCTCCCACACGTAAGCCGCGTTGCCCTGATCCTGGAGGCATGGCAGAAAAGCCATGGGCTCCGGCTTCTGCCGCAGGTTGCTGTACTTTGCGTCCGCCGCCACGCCCACGATCTCGATATCGCCGCTGTGCTTGGGATTGTCTCCGAAGCCAAACCGCCTGCCGATGGGGTTCTGATTGCCAAAGAAATCGTGAGCCATTGTCGCGTTGATGACGGCAACCCTCGGGGATGAAGCGGTGTCCTGGAGGCCCATTTCGCGGCCCAGCAGGATCGGCGTCCCGACGGTCTCAAAGTACTTCCAACTGACGACGTTGATGTGAATGTTCATGTCTTGGCCGGGAGGCGGAGTATAGCCCTCGGCCGAGATATTGCTCGTGCTGCTGCTGCCACTCATCGGACTGTAGGCCGCCAGGCTCGCCGAGCGGACGCCCGGCAGAGCGTTGACGCGGTCCAGGAGTTGCCGATAGAGAGGAGCAAGCTGGGCCGGTTTGTAGCCCGCCAGGCGTGGGTCAATCCCCACCAGCAACACGTGTTGCCGATTGAATCCAAGGTCCTCAGCCTCGAGCTTCTGGAGAGTGCGCACAAAAAGCCCGGCCCCCACCAGCAGCAACAACGACAGCGCAGCCTGGAACGATACCAAGCCCTTCCCAAGACTCCACCGCCGCCCTGTCGCTCCTGGAGAGAATGAACCTGCTTTGAGTGCGGGAGCAAGTTCCACCCGCGTGCTGCGCAGCGCCGGGGCCAGTCCGAAGAGAATCGCCGCCAGCGCGCAGACTGCGAGTGCGAAGCCCAGCACCGGCAAATCCGGACTGACGTTCAGACGAGAAGAAGGTCCGGCAAACTTTGAAACCAGAATCCTGACCCCCCAGGCGGCAAATGCTGCGCCCAACGCACCTCCGAGGCCGGCCATGAGCAAGCTCTCCGTGAGCATTTGGCGGATTAGGCGCACTCGGCTGGCGCCCAGCGCGAGCCGCACGGAAATCTCCTTGTGCCGGGCGGCGGCTCGCGAGAGCAGGAGATTCGCCACGTTGGCGCAGGCGATCAGCAGCACCAGCGCCACCACGGCCATCAGAATATGCAGCGGCTCCGAGTAACGCTCGCGCAACCCGGAAATCCCCGGGCCGCCCGGCGCCAGGCTGATATAGGACTTTTCGATCTCCTTTCGCACGCGCGGGGAAATCTGCGAGCCAGCCTGAGCAGTCAGAAACTGGCGAAGCTGGACGGTGACGCCGGCTTGTGCCTGCTGTCGCATCGCTCCCGGATTGAGCCGCCCCATCAGGTTGATCCAGTAAATGTCGGGATCTTTGAGGAAGGATTCGCGAAGCATGATCTGCGGTTGCACTGCCATCGGCAGCCAGAAGTCCGGGGAGCGTCGCACACGTTCACCAAAGAATTCCCGCGGCGTGACGCCGACGATGGTGAATGGTGTTCCGTTGAGGTCGACAACCTTCCCGACCACCGCCGGGTCCCCGCCGAGAATCTGCTTCCAGTAGCCATAGCTGATGACGGCGGCGGGGCGAGCGCCGGGGCGATCGTCCTCCGGGCTTAAAGTTCGGCCCAAAATCGCACTCACGCCCAGCACCGAAAAATAGTTGCCCGACACCAGATGGCCCATCGCCGCTGGTGTAGATTCGCCGGAGGGCCGCCCTGCCACACTGACGCTCAGCCGGTCCTCCCCTAGTCTGAAAGCACAGATTCCCTGGAAGAGCTGATTGTGATCGCGCAGGTATTCATAGAGGGGGTAAGAGTAGTACTTCCATCGCCCACCCTCGCCGATGCCGTCGCTTATCCTCATGCCTTCGTCCGGCCCCTCGAAGAATAGAACTAGTTGTTCGGGCTCCTGAACCGGAAGCGCCTTCAGCATGACCGCATCTACCAAGCTGAAGATGGCGGTGTTGGCGCCGATGCCAAGCGCCAGCGTCAGCACCGCCACCGCTGTGAAGCCGGGATTCCTGGCCAGCATCCGTAAGCCGTAGCGCAAGTCTTGAAGCAAGGTACCCATCATTTACCTCATGAGCATACACCCAGTTTGTGTCTAGCAACCGTTGAAGCAACTAGACAGGTAACCTCCGAAAGCGGCTCCGCCGCCTGATGTGCGGAAAGGCTTTGCCTTTCCGAGGGCTTGCCCCTTGACTAACCCCCTCAGCTCGGCTGGAAGGCTGAGCCTTCCAGCCGAGCTGAGGGGGAGAAGGGAGGCGGTCTGCGCCGGAAAGCCAGAGAAGCTGTCAATTTTTTGGAATTTTCATGCATTTTTCTCTTGACTTGTTATATCGCTAGTTACATAATCCCCTTATGGGATACCTATCGAGAGTGCAATTGATTCAGCGGGCGGGTGGCACCCGCCAGTTCTATCTGATCTGTCCCGCCCAACTGGCCGAGGCCTTAGAGTTGGAGAAGGGCGAGGAGATCGAGTGGGTGGTCGAAGACAAGCGCACCCTGACGATTCGGCGTCGGCCCTCCCCCCGACGGCGGGAAGCGGGGTCGCATGAGCGCTGAGCCGACCGTGCCGGTGCAGGGACGGGAACCAGGACCCCCGGCGTCTTCTCCCACCCCTCTGCCCTCCAAGCCCAAACTGCGACTGCAACACGTCGACCGCCAGCAGATCGTGCTGGAGGTGGTGGATACGGATCGGCTGGTGGAGCAAGATCACGACGTGCGCGCCATCTGGGATCTGCTGGGGCGGCTGGATTTGAGCCTCTATTATAAAGGGATCAAAGCCATCGAGGGGCGGGCGGGGCGCGACCATTCCGACCCGCAGACGCTGATTGCCCTGTGGATCTACGCCAGTATGCGTGGGGTGCAGGCGGGGCGTGGGTTGGCGGAGTGGTCGAAGTATGAGCCCGGCTGCCGCTGGTTGCTGGGGTTGCGTAAAGTCAACCATACGACCCTGTCGAAGTTCGTGACCCAATACCAGGCGGGGTTGCAGGATCTGTTCGTGCAAGTGGTGCACGTGTTGATGGCGCAGGGGGCGGTACACCTGGAGCGGGTGGCGCACGACGGCACCAAGATTCGCACCGCCGCTTCGCCCAACAGTTTCAAAAGCGAGGAGGGGCTGGCGGAGTGCCGCCGGGCCGCCGAGGAGCAGTGGACGGCCCTGCAGCAGCAATCGTCGGCGGAATCCAGCGCCCGTCAGCGCAAGGCGGAGCAACGAGTGGCGCAGGAACGACGGGAGCGGGTGGGGCGAGCGGAGGAGGAATTGAAGCGGCAGGGGGGAGGGAAAAAAGCCAGTGTGAGCGACCCCGAGGCACGCCTGATGCGGGAGAGCACGGGAGGGATTGCCCCCAACTACAACGCACAGATCTCCAGCGATGACCATGAAGGAGTGATCCTCGCCTACGAGGTGAGCCAGGCGGGCGAGGACAGCCACGAGTTGCAGCCGGCGCTGGACCGCCTCCAGGAGAACACCGGCCGCTTGCCGGAGCAGATCCTGGTGGATGGCAACTACACCACCCGGCAGAACATCCTGGACACGGCCGAACGGCCCACGGAGTTGGTCGGCTCGCTGGGAAAGAACCGCTCCCGGAGCAAGCTGGAACGGCGCGGGGTGAGTCAGGAGTTCATGCCCGAACATTTCCAGTTCCAGGCGGAGCAGAACTGCTATACCTGTCCGCAGGGTAAGACGCTGGCTTACAAAGGCAGCAAGCAACAGGTGGGGGCGATCGAGAAGCATTATCAAGCCAAGGCGAACGACTGCGCGGCGTGTCCGTTCCGTTCGCAGTGCTGCCCCAAGGCCCAGCGCGGACGAACCCTGTATCGAACCGAAGAAGATGCGAAGGTGGCGGCGTTTCGGCGCAAGATGCAACAGCCGGAGTACCAGAGGATTTATCGGCGCCGGGCCCAGGTGGCGGAGTTCTCCAACGCTTGTTTGAAGGAGAAGCGGGGATTGCGCAGGTTCATGCGCCGAGGCTTGGAGAAAGTGCGAGGGGAGTTGGGTTTGGCGTGCTTGGCTTGCAACGTGGCGATCTGGATTCGACTGCAGCGCAAAATTACTCCCCAGGTGGCGACCTAGGATACGTGTGTCTGGACGCTGAAGAAAGAGACAAATGGACGGCAGCGAGGAAGAAAACGGGTTGAGAAAACGAGTTAAAAGCATCGACTCATCCTGAAAAGACCAACCCAACGAGGTCTGAGGGAACAGAGTGGCTTCGAAGAGCCAAAAAATTGACAGCTTCAGAGGCTTTCCGCACACCGGGCGGCAGAACCGCTTTTCCCCCACTTCGACTCGATCCAGTCCCCTTCCCCGTTCCTTGACCAGTGGCGGCAGGACTCCCTATACTGTGTCGGATATGTGCACAGAAAGGATCTTAGATCAGACAAACATGAAAGAGTTCGCACAACTCGTGAAACCTCGCGTTGTACCACCGCTTCACGAGCGGTTTTCTCCAGCGGTACTAGCCAATCACGCCTACCTGAAGGCGGCGCGGGATTGCGGTAATGGGGTCCCACTGACAATCGCATTGGAACGTCAGGAGGGCTTCGTTTCGGTATATAGGACCACGTGTTTCGACGACAGACACGAGGCCGCGCGGTTCAACCTCATCTTTGCGGAGAGACTCGTGAAAATGCTCCTCTGGAAGCACGGCGGATGGAGGATCGTGGTGGGCGGGCCCCGCCGCATCGGTGAGCATATCCGTCAGACCTATTCTCCCCAGGGCACCCGCGCTTTCGACGCGGAGTTTATGGGCGGAGTGTACGAGCCGCCGTTCACGGTGGAGATCACCAGCCCCGAAAAAACCCCTGAGCTTTCGGAGGGTACCATGGCTCTGGGGAGGCATCTTGAGGGGTGCCGCATTGGATTCGACTTAGGCGCCACGGATCGAAAAGTGGCAGCCGTGATCGACGGAGAGCCTGTTTTCACAGAAGAAGTGGTCTGGGATCCCCGCCACACCGCTGACCCCGGCTATCATTACAACGAGGTCATGGCGGGGCTAAAATCTGCCGCCAATCACCTGCCGCGCGTGGATGCCATTGGCGGCAGCTCCGCCGGAATTTACATCAACAATCGCCCGCGCGTAGCTTCGCTCTTTCGGGCGGTGCCTCGAGAAGCTTTTGAGACCAGGCTTGTGAACCTCTTCCTTGACATGAAGCGTGCTTGGGGCGGAATTCCATTTGAGGTTGTCAACGACGGAGAAGTAACAGCGCTCGCCGGCTCGATGTCACTTCAGGACAACGCCGTGCTGGGGATTGCCTTAGGCTCGAGTGAGGCCGGAGGCTACGTCACCGAAACCGGCGACCTTACCACCTGGCTGAACGAATTGGCCTTCTGCCCGGTGGACGTTGACCCGGAAGCTCCTATTGACGAATGGTCGCATGACGGGGGGTGCGGCGCACAGTATTTCTCACAGCAGGCGGTCTTTCGGCTGGCTCCCGAGGCTGGCATCAACCTGGACGCGCGCCTCGGCCCCGCGGAGAAACTCAAATTCGTTCAGGACATGGTCAACTCCGGGGACGCGCAGGCAAGGCAAATCTTCGAGACCATTGGCTGCTATGTGGGATATGGTATCGCGCACTATGCAGACTTCTACGAACTTCGCAACGTTTTGATTCTCGGTCGCGTGACCTCGGGTGAGAGTGGGAACATTATTTTGAGCCGCAGCCAGGAAGTGCTGCGGAAGGAGTTCCCGGAATTGGCGCGAAAAATAAGGCTTCGGCTCCCGGATGAAACCACCCGGCGTGTCGGCCAAGCGGTGGCCGCGGCCAGTCTGCCGGCTGGGGGCTAGGGACTGGGGAACAGGGAGTAGGAACTAGTGTTCTGTCCCACCTAATTGTTGGCAATACCCCCTTGCTCCGCGGCCCCTCTCCCCCTTGGGGGAGAGGGTGGACCGCCGCCGGCGTTTTCTTCAGCCGGGGCGGGCCGGGTGAGGGGGTTCCTGCCAAACTGCTCGTTGCAAACAACAACGCGGGACAAGACACTAGGCGCGAACGATTGCGAAGCCTCTTGAGAGAACCCTCTCACTAGAGCGATACGGAGGAACAGGATGGATTTGCACAATTCTGGAGCGGAAGTCTATGTCCCTGACGGCTCTTCGCTGGATGTGGCGCTCTCCCGAACCACGCACCTCGGCGTCTCTGCCCACCAAGATGACATCGAGATCATGGCCTATCACGGTATCCTGGAGTGCTTTGGCCGGCCGGACAAGAGTTTCACGGGGGTCACGGTTACTAGCGGCAGCGGCAGCCCCCGCGACGGCCTCTACGCAAGCTACACGGACCAGGAAATGCAACTTGTCAGGCGCAAAGAGCAGAAGAAAGCCGCTTTCGTCGGCGAGTACTCCGCGCACATCTTCCTTGATTACTCCAGCGGCACGGTCAAGGATCCTACGAATACTCACGGGGTGGAAGACCTTAAGAGAATCATCGCGGCGTCCAAGCCACGGGTGATCTACACGCACAACCTTGCTGACAAGCACGACACGCACGTTGCCACGGCCCTTCGAGTCATCAGCGCTCTGCGGGAGTCGCCACGCGACGCGAGACCCCAGCAGCTTTACGGCTGCGAAGTCTGGCGTAGTCTCGATTGGCTAAATGACCGTGACAAGGTTGTCTTCGACGTGCAGGCTCATGAGAACCTTGCCATGTCGCTGCTGGGCATCTTCGATTCGCAGATTTGCGGAGGGAAGCGATACGATCTTGCGTCTATGGGCCGGAGGCGCGCCAACGCCACCTATTTTGCATCGCACGGCGTTGATGAGTCGACGTCGCTGATCTTTGGCATCGACTTGACTCCCCTGATTGAAGACGAACAACTCGACGTGGGCGAATACATGAATGGTTTCATCAGCCGCTTTGCCAGGGAAGTCGCGAGCAGGATCGCCAAGCTGTCCTGATTAGTCTGGCTCCAGCCGGATACGATGACTCATGTGGCCTCTGCGCCTTGGAGGAAAGGTGGTGGCTCAATTTGGAGTTGTAGCGGCGAGTTTACCTCGCCACGTGGCGGCGTAAAGCCGCCTCTACGCCAAACTAAGCCACTACCTGGAGGAAAGGTCATCTCCGGGGTCCGTACCACCTGCGGTACAATCAACAGATGGCGAGCGGGTCGGATTTCTTTGGTCGCCTCGACCGGATCCCGCCGCTCCGCGGGGCTTCAGTAGCCCGCATGGATATCGAAGCAAGAACCCGATAGATAGGAGTTCTCATGGCAGCGAATTCCCCGGATGTTCCCACCTCCCGCCTGAAGCTGGATGTTCACGCCACGGAAGACGCCACGGTGGTGCGATTGAGCGGCAAGTTGACGCGCGACGACGCCGCGACTTTCAAGGAGCAAGTAAGAGGCCTGATTCCGCAAACCAAGCGGCTCATCCTGGATCTCAGCGACGTGGCTTACATGGATAGTTCCGGCCTGGGCGCGGTGGTAGGCATCTACGTCACTGCCAAAAAAGCAGGCTGCGCCCTCCAGTTGATCAACTTGTCCAAGCGCGTCCAGGAACTGCTGGGAATGACGCACTTGCTTTCCGTCTTCGAAACCACCGGCCAGTATTTTATCAAGATGGGGTGAGGAAAGCAGAAAGTAGAAGGCAGAAAACGAGGGACGCTTTCCGTTCCGTCGCCGAGAGGAGATAGGGATGTCGAAAGACAAAAGCTATCACATGACCATGGAGGAGTTCCGTCGGAACGGGCGGGCGGTGATTGACTGGATCGCGGATTATTATGAGCGCATCGAATCATTCCCGGTGCTGGCTCAAGTCCAACCGGGTGAAATCCGAGCATCGCTCCCGCAGCAACCGCCAGCGGGCGGCGAGGCCTTCGATGTCATTCTGGGAGACGTCCAAAAGTTGATTCTGCCGGGTGTAACCCACTGGCAGTCGCCCAATTTTTTTGCCTTTTTCCCCTGCAATGCCTCCGGTCCCGCGATTCTCGGCGACCTGCTGTCCTCCGGGCTTGGAATTCAGGGAATGCTGTGGGCCACCAGTCCAGCCTGCACCGAACTCGAGACGCACGTGCTTGACTGGCTCGTCCGGATGCTTGGCCTGCCTGAAAAATTCCTTTCCACGTCAACCGGCGGGGGCGTTATTCAGGACAGCGCTTCCAGCGCCGCGCTCTGCGCAATCCTGGCTGCCCGCGAGCGCTCCACAGGCTGCGCCAGCAATAAACGAGGTTGTAAAGGCGACTTGGTCGCCTATGCCTCCACACAGGCGCACTCGTCCATCGAAAAAGCCGTGAGGATGGCCGGGCTGGGCGACGAAAACCTGCGCCTGATCGATGTTGACGCTCGCTTCGCCATGCGCCCGGAAGCCCTGGCGCGGCAAATCGCCGAAGACCGGCGAGCCGGGAAGATTCCCTGCATCGTTTGCGCCACCGTGGGAACCACCTCCTCGAACGCCCTCGACCCTTTGCCGGAAATCGGGCGGATCGCGAAGGAGCAAGGCATATGGCTTCACGTTGATTCCGCCATGTCCGGCACAGCCGCGCTTTGCCCTGAATTCCGGTACATCAATGAGGGCCTGGAGCTGGCGGATAGCTACTGTTTTAACCCGCACAAGTGGATGTTCACGAATTTCGATTGCGACTGCTTTTACGTCGCCAACCGGAAAGCGCTGATCGACACATTATCGATTCTGCCGGATTACCTCCGCAACAAGGCCACCGAGTCGGGCGCGGTCATCGACTATCGAGACTGGCAGGTGCCGTTGGGGAGGCGCTTTCGATCACTGAAGCTCTGGTTTGTGATTCGGCACTACGGCGTGGAAGGCTTGCAGCACCACGTTCGCCGCCACGTGGCCTTGGCCCAGGAGTTTGCCTCTTGGGTGCAACAGGATGGGCGATTTAAGCTGGCCGCTCCCGCTCCATTAAACCTGGTGTGCTTTCGCCACCGTGCAGGGGACGCGTTCAATGAAGCGTTGCTGGATTCCCTCAATCGAAGCGGCGACCTCTACTTAACGCATACGAAACTTGATGGCCGTTATGTCGCCCGCTTTTGCGTCGGCCAGACGTACACCGAATTTCGCCACGTGGAACGAGCCTGGCAACGGATTCGCGAAGAAACCGCGAGGCTGGAAGCGCGCGGCGGGTGGTAGCGCAGGTCCCGCTCTCTGGACCTGCGGCCCTTCAAAGGCAGAATACGGAAGTCAGAAATCAGAAGGCAGATCGTCGAGCAAGCAACTCGCCCTTGCGGCGCACTGCGCGGGTCGTTGACAAGCATTCTTTGCATTGTTCAATGAAACGTGTCCGTTATTTCGTGAATGTCGTCCAAAGCAGCGGAGAGTCTTTTGGCTCAGTCCGAAGGGAAAAGAAGCCGGCGCCATTACGTCCATCCCGCCCCCAATCAAGTCCACGTGATCGCTCTCCGCTGTAATCAGCCGCGCCCATTCCACCTTCGCTGAAAGCCCGGATGCCGTGCGTGACCCTGAAGCGATGTGCCTTGTGGGTTGGGGATTCCCCAACAGCTATGCGGGACGCAGCTTGCATGTATTCACAAAGGCTGATATTCCGACTAGGGTACCGAGCTTGTTTAATCGTGCGGTCCCTATCCGTGCTGACGTATCGAGATCATCTCCGGTAAGCGAAAAGGAGGAGTAAAGCGATGCCACTAACGCCAGACAGACTGAAGGGAATGTGGGCGGGGCTACCCGTACCTTGAGACGTTCAGGATCAGATTGGCGAAACGGCGCTGTGGGAAAACATACGCCGTGTCTGCCGGGCCGGTGCGCGGGGCGTTTACACCCTCGGCCCCACGGGTGAGTTTTGTGCCCAGACGCCGGAAGAGTGGGCGCGCGTTCTGGATGCGACCGTCGCCGAAAGCAGACTACCGGGAACGCCCACGCAAGTTGGATCCATGGCGTTGGCGACGAAAGAAATTATCGGGCGGGCTGTCTACGCGCAGAAGGTCGGCGCGGACGGCGTGCAGATAGCATCTCCATTCTGGATGGAGTTGACGCACGCGCCGGCGGTGCGGTTCTTCCGCGAGTTCGCAAGAGCCGTTCCAGGTCTGCCGGTGATCATCTACAACACGGGAAGTGCAAAGAAACCGCTGACGGTCGATCTATTGAAGCGGTTGCTGGATCTTTAAGTCCCGGTCATCGGGTGCAAAGGGGGGTCGCAGCACGGAGGAGCTGCAGGCTCTGCGGGAAGTCGGCCCGTAAGTGAAATTCTTTGTAGGTGAAAACATTCTGGCAAGCTACTGGAAGTACGGTGCCCGAGGCGCTTGAAGGTCATTCATTTATGCTTACCCAAGGCTCATGATAGGGTAATTCCGCCTGTATGAGGAGGGCACCGCCGAGGCCCACATGATAGAGGCCGGCCTGCAGCGATTCATCTCTGAGTATGTAGCTCCACGAATCCAAAGAGGCTTGTACGATACCGCCATCGACCGCACCATCGCCAGCACGACCGGCGTGGTGCTTTAAGAAGATCTACTTTTCCTTCAACACTTCGTGGTCACTGCTGACGACAAGATCCCGATCGTCGACAAGATTAAAGAAGTACACGGTAGCGTCCTTCGGCAACTCGGCTGATACCTTTCTCGATTTCGCGTTCAACACGGCGGGAAGAGTCTCCCACTTTCGCTTCTGCCACTCGCCGGTATCGGTGGTGTAGTTCAGTTCGGCCTTGGTGATGGGCACTTTACTCTTAAAGGTTGCCCAGGCGTTGAAACCTTCACGTCCGCAGCCGGTAATACGGGCCAAGGGCGCTCCTTTTCGGAAGAGCCGGTCGGCAAACACCTGAATTTCTTTCGGCTTCACGCCCGGCTCGTGTCCGTGGGGCATCCGAAGGCGAAGGCAGAGCGTGCGCGGACCTTTGGGCAGCCGGTATGACCTCTGCAAGGAGTCCATCGGATACGCGAAATCATTGGAGCCATCCACCCACAACATAGGCATGTGCGCCCGCGGAAGATAGCCAGATGGGTCCCAAAGCTCAAGCCACTTGCGCGCCTTTTCCGGGCCCATCTTGGCGAAGTCGGGCAACCAGGCGGAATCGTCGCCCAGGAATCCGCATCCATAGACTGGTGCCACGAATCTGAATCGGGGGTCGACGCCTGCCACAATGGATACGAGGTATCCACCCCATGAGATGCCGGTCAGGCCAATCCTGTTGCGATCAATTTGTGGAAACGATCGGATGAGCGAATTGGCAAGAATCACATCGGCCACGGCGTGGTAAGTCCATTGGTCTTCGATCGGCTCATCAATCTGAGCGAAGCCGCCCCAACCGGGAGGTCCGCCGTATTCATGCCGAGGGTGGTTTTCCTCGCGGTACTCCCCATTGCTGGTGGCGCCACAGGTGTCCATGGCGATTGCTGCATAGCCGCGGCTGAGCCAAAGCTGCACCCAGGGAATGTACGCCGATCCGCCTCCGCCGTGAACCAGCACCATCGCCGGCGCCTTTTCGTTTGACCTCAGCTTGGGCAGACCGTAATATGCAAACACGCGAGTCGGATGGCCTCTCCACGGCAATCCTTGATAGAAGATTGCTTTGATGTCGCCCCTGGTATGCTCCGGATCGTCGAAAACCTTGGGCGCCGCCGAGAGTACCTTCAGGTCCCAAGGGATTGCCTTTCCCTCTGCGGCAAAGGAAGAGATCGGAAAACTCACCACGACGAATAGACCTAGACCGACGTATAGACGTTTCATCAGCTTCTCGCTTTCGCTCGACTTGACTCCGTTCGTGCCGGCAGTATTGTGCGTTTGTCGAACTTCATACGACACACCGGCCCAAAGTGTAAGGAAGCAAGAGAAACGAAGTCAACGGATACCAGGCGACCTCGGATTGGGACCGTAAAGATCGCTTTCCGAAAGTTGTACATCAAATGCGGAAAATATCTCGCGAGAACAGCCCTTACCACCAGCAATCATGCAAACTCCCCGGATATGGGGTTCGGGTTCTCGAAGCGGGGGCGTCAGGGAAATTTCTCCGCGTGGTGCGTCAATCAGACACTGCCTTGCAAGCGTTCCCTAGGCGGGCTATCCTGCGTTATACTTCATCTCTACAAGTGAAGGAGCCAAGGAACAATCGCGAAGTGCCTACGAAAACATCTCCCAATCGTTTGTCACAGTTCGCGGCCGTTGCGATCCTCGGCATCTTTGTCCTCGGCTTTGTGTTTTCCCCCCTGGGGGCATGGACGGGTTCCGTCTTAGGCGCATGGTTCATCGGCACGCAGCCAGCAGGGCGCGGATTTCTTTTGCTTGCCGGCATCAATTTCATTTTGACATTGCTTTCGAATTGGCGCGGGTCTCCTCTGACTGGAATTGCGTATGCTGGCTGGACGATGGTGGTTGTCCTTATCGGCGCTCTACCCTTCCTTCTCTATCGACTAACGAGCCAGCGCCGGCAAGGTTTTCTGTCAACCCTTTCCTTGCCGCTTTGGGGCGCCGCTTTGCCGACAGTGACGCAACTGTTCCTGCCCGCCAGAATATTCAATCTCTACTCTCTTGCTCAGGCGAAGTCCGCGATTTCCCCTTTGCCGCGCATCGCCGCGATCCTGGGGACAGGTGCAGTTTCGTTTCTCATCTATTGGTTCGCGGCGGTAATTAATTGGATGTGGAACCAGGAATTCAGGGCCAAGAAGATTGCCATGGGCGCAAGTATTTTCGGCGCGGTATGCGTCCTTGTTGTGGGATATGGCTTCTTCCTGCAGATGAGCCCTCAGGTTGCACCTCATGTCCTGCTAACGAGTTCAGCTTTTGGGTGGAGTTGTTTTCTTGGAGGCTTGCTATTGACCACGTGGAGTCTTATTCATCCTGGCACACGGCGCAAGGTATGGGCAAATAAAGCAGAGACAGTCGCTCTCTTGCGAAGTCCATACACCGGAGATTCTCTGCACGTTGTCAGCGAAGACGGTCATGAGGCCCTGGTCAGCTCGTCAGGCGAACGGTTTCCGGTTCGCAACGGAATTCCCGTCTTTTTAGACCCGGAAAAGCTCACGGGTTCCAACCAAAAATACAATCGGCTGTATGAAATCATCGGCGGCTTTTATGATGACACCCAGAGGGTGGCGTGTGCCTTGCGGGGCATCAGTCCAGACCAATACTTCTTGGGTTATCTACGCTTCCTTGAAATCAATCCTGGTGATTCCGTGATGGAAACGTCCGTGGGCACCGGTCTTAACTTCAAATACCTTCGGCGTGATGTAAGGTTATTTGGTCTTGATCTCTCGGCGGAAATGCTGACGAATTGCCAAGCCAATCTGCGCCGCTGGGAGATGGACGCCGACCTTTTTCTCGGGAATGCCGAGGACCTACCGTTCGCCAATGACAGTTTTGATGTTGTCTTTCACGTAGGAGGCATCAACTTCTTTAATGACCGGGCAAAAGCGATCCGGGAAATGATCCGTGTTGCAAAGCCAGGGAGCCGCATCCTGATTGCCGATGAGACCGAAAAGCACGTGAAAAGCACCTATGAACGAATTCCCATTACCAGTGGATACTTCAAGAACCGCCAAGAAGCTGTCACAGCTCCTATTGATCTCGTGCCCCCAGAGATGCAGGAAATACATCTTGAGATGCTGCGGGATGGGCGATTCTATGCGTTGAGATTTCGTAAACCCTCCTCCGCGATGCCAAATCTTACAAACTCGCATACATTGGGCTAAATCGCGCCGCGATCTTCCCGCTGGGTGATTCGTGGCCTGTGCAATGCCACTCTCGCTCAATGTAGCCCAGGCGAAAAACCTCAGGACAATTCTTCGTAACCCAGAGTCAGTGCTCGGTCGGGTAATCGGAGAAGTGCCCGTCACTGGCCACGAAAGGGGTTCGTGGCCTCCAAGGAGACTTCGGGGGCGTTTACTGGTGGTAAGGGGAGATTTCCCAACACTTATCACTACCGCCTCTCAGCAGAACCAACTTCCGAGTCGCCAACACGCCCGAAAGCAGGAGACAGTACATCCTGGGTATTCCGATGAAGGTGGTCAGTGATTCCGATTTGAATCCGGTCGCTGGTTCCGAGGTGAAGCCGGGCGTTTTCGGAGCGAAGCGACGCTGGCGTTCCTATGGTGCTTGAAGTGACCGGAATCGGTCAACTAGAATCCGGTTTTCTCTTTATCTTTCCTTGGCTCCTTTCTCCATAAATAGGTTCGCCGGCGGCGCTGTGGAAATGTGGGAATCCGGCTGCCTTGTGCCGGATTTCCAAGCCCGGTGGAAAGGGTGGGAAACTCGTTCTGAGAGTTTTCCACCCTTTCCACGGGGCGGCATTTCCACAGCGCCTGCTCGGGTGTTCGGAGCGCAGCGACGCGAGCCGTACGAGGGCCCCTCCCAACGTGATCTCCGCCCGCACACCCTGGCGTGTTCGGAGCGCAGCGACGATGTTCATTCTTTGCCGCCAGGCTTTTTGCGCATCGACTCGCCGCGCATCTCGATACGGTGAGCGTTGTGCACCAGTCGGTCGAGAATGCTATCGGCCAGGGTCGGATCACCAATCTGTTCATGCCACTTGGCCACCGGCAGTTGGCTGGTCAAGATCATGGATCGCTGCTGATAGCGATCCTCACAGATTTCCAGGAAGTCGCGACGCTCCGTGTCGGCCAGGGGAGCCATGGCCCAGTCGTCGACGACCAGCACCTGCAGACGAGCCCATCGTGCGAGCAAGGTGCGTAGACTGCCATCGGCGCGGGCCAGCGCCAAGTCACGAAACAGTTGGGCGGCGCGCGTGTATAAGGCCGTAAAGCCATCCCGGCAGGCCTTCTCCGCCAGAGCACAAGCCAAGAAGCTCTTCCCGATCCCCGTGGGGCCGAGCAGAAAAATGTTCTGATGTTCGCGCACCCAAGCGGAGTCCTGGGTGAGCGACCGCAGCAAGGCACGGTCCAGACCCCGCGGGGTGCGGAAGTCCAGGTCCTCCACCGAGGCCCGATGCCGCAGCTTGGCCTGGCTCAAACGACGCTCCAGGGCGCGGTTCTGTCGCCAGTTCCACTGCTGGTCGACCAGCAGGGCGAAGCGTTCCTCGAAGCTCAACTCGCTGATGCCGGTCTGCTCGGACTGGGCGCGAAAGGCCTCGGCCATGCCGTGCAAGCGCAAGGCGCGCAACTTTTCCAGGGTCTGCTGATTCAACATGTGTTCTCCTCTCTGCCGATCGAGTTACTGCACCCTCGACGTATCCGAGGGATCGAAATAAGCCGCGCCCCGCAGATTGTCGTGGGCGAGGGGCGGTCGGGGCGCCGGGGTTTCCAGCGGTTGACGATCCAGTCCGCGTTCCAGCATCGACTTGACACTCTGATAGGAGCAGGCGCCGGTGACCAAGGCCCGTGCCGCCGCCGCTTCCACCCGCTCGGGCGAATAGCGCTGGCCCAGGCGCAGAATCCCCAGACAGGACCGATATCCCATCTCGGGGTGCGGTTTACTCTCCAGGATGGCCTTGAATAACTGTGCCGTCGACGGCCCCACCGACTGCGCCCAGTGCAGCAGGCGCGAGGGCGGCCAGGCCAGGTGTTGCTGATGGCTCTTGGGTCGATGCTCGTTGACGGTCGTGGCTTTATAGTGCTGGTGGCTGCGGACATGCGAAGCCACGCGCTCGCCGCGGTGAAAGATCTCTACCGTGGTCAGCGTCGAGCGGATCTCCACCACCTGCCCGGTCAGCACGTAGGGCACGCTGTAGTAGTGGCGGTCGATCTCGACGTGATAGTCGATGTTGACGCGCGCGGTCGCCCACTGCTGCAGCTCAAAGCGATCCTGCGGAAGCGGGCCCAGCGCCGGTTGGTCTAGTTCCTGGAACAAGCTGGCACGGCAGCCGGGGCGCTTGCGAAACGGCCGTTGGTTGAGTTTATCCAGCAACTCCCGGATCGCCTGATTGAGTTCGGCCAAGCTGAAGAACTTCCGGTGCCGCAGGGCCGCCACGATCCAACGCTGCACGATCTGCACACCGGTTTCGACCTTGGCTTTATCGCGGGGCTTGTAAGGCCGCGTGGGCAGCACCCCCACGCCGTAATGCATGGCCAGTTCGTGATAGGTGCGGTTCAGATCGGGCTCGTAGCGGCAGGCGCGATTCACGCCGGTACGAGTGTTGTCGGGGATGACCAGCTTGGGCACGCCTCCTAAAAACTCGAAGGCACGGATGTGGGAACCAATCCAGTTCTCCAGTTCCTGGCTGTGGGTGGCTTCGGCGTACGTGTAGTTGCTGGCTCCCAGGACGGCAACAAAGATCGCCGCCTGCCGCTCCGGTCCGCCCTCCGAGTCTTGCAAGGGGATCGTCGCCCCGGCGTAATCGACGAAGAGCTTCTCACCGGCTACATGATCCTGGCGCAGCACCACGTCCAACTGCTGTCGCCACCGTTGGTAGAGTTCGCAGAAGCGACTGTAAGCGTAGCCGTCGGGATGCGCCTGCCGGTATTCTTCCCAGGCGAGCTGCAGCGTCAGGTGGGGATGGCGTTGGAGTTCTTCGTGGAGCTTCGCAAAATCGGGCTGGGGCTTGCGGTTTTCGTAGGCGCGCCGCGGGGTTCCTCCAAATACGGCGGCTTCCAGTTGGCGATCATCCCAGCCTTCCGGCAGCGGCCAACGGACCCCAGCCTCCCGGGCACGTTTCAGATACTCATAAACCGTGCCGTGCCCGATCGAGCAACTGCGGGCGATCTGCCGCTGCCCCAACCCCAGCTCATAGCGGAGTCGGAGTACTTCTTTGAGCTTTCGCATGGACAACCTCTGCATGGGCAATGTCGGTTACCTCCACCTTCCAGTGGAGCCGCATTGACCGTAATGTTGTCCAGCGTCCTTCGCCTCCCGTTCACCGTCCCGTCCGGAAGCGTGTGGAAATCTTTCCGAAATGATCCCGGTCAGGGTTCCGACAAGTGCCGGAAACTGACCGGATTAAAATCGGAATCCCTGCCCGGCTTCATCCCGGAATCGTGACCGAATTAATTTCGGAATCCTGACCGGATCAACTTCGGAATCGCGCCCGCCTTGCCCCGGAATCCGCACATCCGCGCTTAGGGCGTAAGCGGTACTACAAATCGACACAATCTATGCTGTACAACGCTCCAGCGGCCGAATCCCATTAAAATGGGTTGCTGCGGTAGAAAAGAACGCGCAAATCGACATGTTGGTGTGAAACACCAATCCCGGGCGCATGCGGGGGGCACAACAGGTTATGGTGAAGCGGTGCTGGGAGGGGCAGCCTCGAACGCTGGGTAGTAGCCTCGGCGGGCGAAAATCCTGTACGGGTGTTTTGGATTTTGGGCGCGGTCGGAGAGGCGGACGTCGATCTCGCGGAAGGCACGATCACTTCGAGTGCCAGTACTCTGGTAGCCGAGTGTATAGCGCTGTTTCAGCCGCGTGATGACGGCGGCCATGGCCTTTTGCACCGATCCCACGGCAGCCATATCGATTATCTCTCCGCCCGTTTCGTCCATGATCTTGCTTACCCAGCGCGCGCCAGGAATCCAGCCGGGCTCGTCCAGTGTGCCTCCCAGGCGGTCACGTCCGAACCTGACGCTGTAAACGATCGTCTGGGTCTCGAGCGCCAACCGAATCACGTCGTCGCCGGTGAATTCTCCTTTCGCAGTCGGCTCGTTGTCCGAGACCATTATGACCGCGTGGCGCCGCTCGCGGGCCTCCTGCCCCAGATACTCAATCGACGCGTAGAGGGCGTCGGCGATGTTGGTGCCGCCCGCCGAGCCAATGCCCATGATGCTCTCGGCAATCGATCTCCGGTCAGTAGTCAGATCTACCAGGCGCTCGGGGTGCGCGGCGAAGGCATACAGGGCGACTTGATCCTCTGGCTTGAGCTGCGCGAGGGTGTCGTAGGCGGCGTGGTGCAGTTCACCGAGCACCGGCGATATGCTGCCGCTGCCGTCCACCACCAGTGCCACGGCCAAAGGCAGCTCGTCACGTGAGAAATATGTAATTTTCTGCTCCACGCCATCTTCGAACACGCGGAAATCTTCCCGCTTAAGATCGTCGGCAATCCTACCCTTGTCGTCCCGGACCGTAGCCTCCACCAGCACCATGTTGACGTCCACTTTCAGCGTGAATCCGCCCGTTTCAGGCGGCGGCCGTCGGCTCCCGGGCGAGGGGCCTTGCGCCCAAAGTTCTGCACAGAGGGCGAACGCCCAGAAAGCAAGAGTGCTCGCTGCTAGCGCGTATTTCATAGCTCACCGCCGGGATTCCCTCGAGAGTTCCCCCTCCAGGGGGTGCCCCGATCAGATATCAGGTTATACCGAGAGCCAGTCGGGGTCCGGCTGCAATTTAACCCGGCATTTCCATTATGCATCTGGCGCGGCCGACGGTATACCACATGTGGTAGTTGGATACCCAAGACTTACTGCTGGCTCATAGCTGAGAGGGTGAGTTTCCGAGTTCCCGAACTCCCGTTGTCATTGTGAAGCTGTTGCTAAAGCTGGACGACAAGGGAGGCGTAATGCTGCGAACAGGCGGACCAACTTCCGAGTAGCGGACATCCAGGAGTTGAAGCGCCCTGCCCTACACTACGCCGTCAGTTACCGTAAAGGGTCAAGTGTCAAGCGGACAGCCTGTGGCTGCTAACTGGCAACTCCCGAGTACGCCACACGGGGACGACTGGCCAATCGACAAACCCGTCTTTGCCCCTTGTGGCTCTAGGAGCATTGCCGTCTGTGATCATCAGTCCAACCGCTCAGGCAAGAGTTCAAACTTATGCTCTGCGAGGCTCATCTGCCACACTTCAATCCCCTTATATAAACAAATTGCCCGCAGCTCTTTGACCTTGGCTGCCTCCATCCTTGACCCCAGGAAAATGCGGGCGGGGGTTGGCGCTAGACAGTTTTGGTCTGGCTCTACCGTGGTTGTCACCCGTACCATACGCCATTCTTTCTCGTACTTCCATTCATCGCATTTGTGAATCACACACAATATAGGGAGTTCGGTATTGAATCGCCCACGATCTGGGGTTACCAACGTTAGCGCCCATTGCGTGAGGTCATAGATCTGGTTCGTATATATAACCGGGTACAGCGTCTCGCGGAGTCGGTAATCGGCCCCCAATCCTTCGAGGTTGTACTCAAGGCAGAAGCCCCGGTGGTTGTCCGCATAGTGGCCCCACATAAGCAGTGAATTATTGATTTCGCTAAACGAGCACACCTTCATCAGCTTCCTCCATTTTTGGATCGTGGAGGTCGCGTCCTTCACTACACCCGGCGCTTGTGTCGACGAGAACTCAGCTTTCAGTTTCAGCTTGCCTCCGGCGCTGCACGAGTCCGGGATGCAGCCGGCAATCGTCTTCAGCGGGTTGCGGCTTCTCTTCGCTTTTTCAATCTGCTCTGCAGAGACAACACCCTGGAGGTTCTCGCCTGTCGCCAGTTTGTCCAGCGGGATTATGCCTTTGACAAACCCTCTATAGTTAAACGGTTGCAACGGGTTGCATTACGACGCGGCAAACGAAAGAAAACGACAGCGTAGGGGTGGGGTCGCTGAACATAGAGTCTACAGCGCTGGCAGGGAGCGCCGCCAGCCAGTGCAGGCGAACTACACAGCCCCCCTGCAGGACAGGACCGCGTTGCTTGTTCCCTTACTAAGCGCCAGAACGGGCATCCCTGCCTCGAAGAGAACTGAATGTTCCTGTCTGCGTTCACGCGCAAAAAGGGGCGCCGCGGGAAGGCGGATACGCCTGTTAGGCCTCTGGGTCATCTTCTCGGCCTACGGCTCGTAGATTCGGTAATTGACATGGTAAACCCCCAGTTGCACTCCATCGGTCGACATGATAAACGACTGAACTGTGTGGCTCCCGGGTGTCAGGGGGATGCTCTGATTGAAGGCGCCTTGCACCCAGCTTTCGTCAGAAGGCACCGTGCCCATCCAGGACCAATTAGGCAAACCGGACCCGTCCACACGACCGCCGAGGGCCCAATAGTTGCTGGCGACGGTCATATTACCGACATTCACGGTTTGCTCGACTTCAAGCGTGCAGGGACGCCAGCATCTGAAGGTAGTTGGATTGTCAAATCCATGCCAGTTGTGTGCGGGGCCCGGATAAATCGTTTCCGGACATCCCTGAGTGAAATAAGTCCTAAGCAGGGTATGGGCCACGAATGTGCCGGACGGATCAACGAGCGCGTGGTTCGCCTCTGCGTCGCTCGGCATTTCTCCTTGCGCTCGCATGAAGTGGAACGCAGCGAGTACCATGACCGCTGCGGCCAAAGACGCAATTCCAGTCCTGAGAAGGCGTTTCATATGTTCTCCTGTTCGGCAGATGCGTGCAGATTGTCCCTGCGGTCGAGCGTTGCGATCTGCGAAGCAGAAACTCTTTCGCGCCCCTTTGCGCGGACAACACTACCTCGCAACCGGACACCAAGCACGCCTAGAGCTCTTCTTGTCCTATTTCTTCGTTTGCATTCTCCTGCCTCAACAGCAGGTTTCTCATACTCGGGACTGGACGACGCTAACCCCCTATAAACGGAGTGTCAAGGAGTTTTTCCAGAAAGCTCCTCTTGGCCCAGTCCATAGTGAAAACGGCGAGGGTCTGTAGCCCCGCAAAAGACTATATGGAAATATTGTAGGGAGAATGAACAGCGACAGGCTTCAACCTATAGGTTTCGACTTCTTAGGATCAGGCTTTGCCTTCAGAATAGTGTCCAATGCCTTCTCAAACGGGCTGTCAATCTTGAAGGTTCCTTTGCGGTGAGACGATGATTCCGGTTTACCTGTCACCGAGAGATTCCTCCAAGACCTGCCGTCTATTCGTGGTTGGGTCGGTCTACACGCGGTTGATCGCGGGTAACCGCTTTTCTAAAATCCGATGCTTAAGGGCTGGCATGTCAACGGCGGGAGCTCCATGCGACGCGGGCGATCTTGGAAGCGTGGGTCCGCGCTCAAGAGGAGGCCATTCGGAGGTGCAATCACGGATTAGTCCTGCCTTGTCGGCAAGCGTTTACCAATATCTGTCGACAGCCCAAACCACAAGTTAAGCCGGATTCGGAACGAAAACAGCCCTTCCCACCAGCAATCAAGCAAACTCCCCGGATATGGGGTTCGGGTTCTCGAAGCGGACTTCGGGACAGGAATCGGATTAGAGACCACGGCCGAGGTTGCAGTACTGGATGGTGAAGACACGTGGACGGCTGCTGAAAAACGCCGGGTATTACCGGTTGCTGCAAGCCGACCGCCGTCTTTCGTGACGGCTCTTTCGGAGCATTTTGCGGAGTATGGCGCGGCGGCAGTTGCCAAAGGCATGGCCGAACCTGTGTGAGAGACAAATCCGCCCGAAAGGACACAAAAGATGGAGTGGTACCTGAGGTGCCGGTTGGACGGGCGGCACATCCGGGCTCCAAAGTAAAGTCCCGCCAACGTGTGCAATTTTGAACAGACACGCTGCCGCCTAAAATGCTTCGATGGCGGGGTGGGGCTTCGAAAATAGAAACTCGGATGGAAAACTACAGGCAGGTGAGCTATGCTCACAGGCGCCCTGATTTTGATTTTAACCACGGGGCTTCCTGGCATTTACTTCCAGGCGGTTTGCCAGAAACTCTTGCGACGGTAGTCTGCTCAGGAGTTCGACCAGTCGGTTGAGCTAACCCCCAGAGCTACGATTGGGGGGAGAATCCATTGGATTCACCGGGGAAGGACACCATGTCTCAATTGACCGATTTCGAGAAGCGATCCGCACGAGACGCCAAAGAAGACCCAAGCGAGCTGCAGAAATTCCCTCCTCTCGGCCCGGCGCCCAAGGTTCTCATGATTTGGCCGCGATTTCCGTCCTCTTTCTGGAGCATGGACGGAATATTGGATCTCGTTCCCATCAAGACCGACCAGCCGCCGCTGGGTCTACTCACCGTGGCCGCGCTCTGTCCGAAGAACTGGACACTAAGGCTGATCGACCGAAACTTTGAGGACCTGCTCGATACGGACATCCTTTGGGCCGACCTCGTCATGGTCAGCGGAATGCGCGTCCAGAAAGATGACATTCGCGAAACCCTTCTCAGAGCGCGGACTCTCGGCAAGCGGACCATAATCGGCGGTCCCCTGGCCAGCAGTGAACCGGAACTCATGCTTCCTCTGGCGGATCATGTCGTCGTCGGTGAGCCTGATGAAGTTTTCCCTGAGATTGCCGCCGATCTTGAGCGCGGCTCCGCAAAACGGCTCTACGATATTAAGGACAAACCCGACATCAGCAAGACGCCGCTCCCACGCTTTGATCTGCTCAAAATCGACAAGTATGCCTCCATGGCGGTGCAGTTCTCCCGCGGCTGTCCGTTCCAATGCGAATTCTGCGACATCATCACCATTTACGGGAGGAAGCCCCGAACCAAGAGCCTCCAGCCAAATGCTGGCGGAGTTCGATGCGTTATATGAACTCGGCTGGCGCGACCAGGTCTTTATCGTCGACGACAATTTTATCGGGAACTACAAACTGGCTCTGGAACTGGCCCTCAAGCTGGAAGAGTGGCAGATATCTCATCGCTATCCGATGTTATTGTACACCGAGGCATCGATTGATCTCGCGCAGAGGCCCGAATTGATCAAAGCCATGGTGAAGGCGAACTTTTTTTATGTCTTCATCGGGATCGAAAGTCCCTCTCCCAAGGCCCAGAGGGAAGCCAAGAAATTTCAAAACCTGCGGCGTGATCCTGCTGGAGAGCGTTCGCTTCATCCAGAGTGAAGGTCTTTGGGTAACGGCGGGGTTCATCGTAGGTTTCGATTCCGATACCGAGGACATCTTCGAACAGCAAATCGACTTCATTGAGCGCGCCGCCATTCCCTGGGCCATGGCCGGGTTTTTGCAGGCGCCTCCTACGACTCCGCTTTTTGATCGAATGCTGAAAGAAGGCCGATTACTCATGGACAGCGCCGCCACCAGCAACTTCGATCCGCCCAATTTTAGAACGCTTCTCCCCTTGCCCGTTCTGCTGGAGGGTTACCGCAGGATGCTCGTTTCCCTCTATGGCCCCGGCGCATTTTACGATCGATGTTACCGTTCGCTTTTGCATTGGAAACCCCGCAAGCCGCAGAAACCTCCGGAAATTCCGCTCTTGACCGTAGTGGGAATCGTTTTTCGCTCGATCGTCCACCAAGGCATCCTCTCCTCCTATCGGAAAGCCTACTGGAAGTTCCTTTTGCGACTCGTTGCCCGCTGGTCCCTCAATCCCTGCAGGTTTAGCATGGGATTTGCGATGCTGATATCAGGGCACCACTTCATACACTATGCCAGGAACTTGGCGGTCCAACTGGGCTCCGAACTCGACAAATCCCGAATCCAGCAAGTTAGCACCGACCTGATTTATGAGTCTGCGGCGCGTTCCTCTGCCTCAATGTGTGACTAAACGGGGCACCCGAAAGCTATCCTGTGGGGGTCCTTCGCCGGATCGGGAACGTGAAACGCCCTTCTATGATAGTGGGGAACGACACGATTGCCTTGCTCACTTGGACGTTCAAGTCGCGTACCCGGACAAGTGCTGAGGATCCTCAATGCCCGAGTTGGCGCATTGGCTCCCCCGAACGGGGTTCGAGCCCTGGGGAAAAGAGCCCATCAGACGGGACACTGTTGTCAGCCGCATTTCCATGCATACTGGGCCGGCGGCGAAGGAGGCCGCCGGTATGCCAGGACGAAAAACAAAAAAGGGGAAGTCCCGTTGCACGAGAACCGTTCTTCGGATTCCTGATCTAGAACAGTCGAAGACGGCTGTTCTCAACTCACTTCCCGCCAAGACTTCTCAAGAATCCTACGCTCACGCCATCGATGAGTTTATTGCATGGTACTGCTCAGAACCGCGCCTTGCCTTCAATCGCCCCGTTGTTCTTCGATATCGAATCTATCTGGAGCAGAAGAATCTCGCTCCCTCGACCATCAACGTTCGCCTCGCTGCGGTGCGCCGTCTCGCCTATGAGGCGGCGGATACTGGACTCCTGAGTCCGGAACTTGCGGCCGGTATCCGGAGGGTGAAGGGGGCCAAACGGTTGGGGGTGCGGATTGGAAACTGGCTCACTGCGGAGCAGGGCAGAACACTGCTCCAGAGTTCGGGCTCGGACACCCTACGTGGCAAACGTGACCGGGCGATTCTCTCCGTGCTGCTGGGGTGTGGACTCCGGCGTGCAGAGCTCGTTGCTTTGAGCGTGCAAGACCTGCAGATTCGGGAAGACCACTGGGTGTTCGCGGACCTGATTGGAAAGGGCAAGCACATTCGGACTGTGCCCGTGCCAGGATGGGTAAAGACGGCCCTCGATGATTGGACCGCAAACGCGGACATCACAGGCGGAAACATTTTCCGTCGCGTGAACAAGAATGGAGTTGTATGGGGCGAGGAAATCTCGCCCAAAGCAATCTGGCACGTCGTCAGACGTGCTGCTCAACGCGCCGGAATCCAAGGCCTCGCTCCACATGACTTGAGGCGGACCTGCGCTCGTCTGTGCCATCTCGCGGGAGGAGAGTTGGAACAGATTCAGTTTCTCCTGGGTCACGTCTCCGTTGAGACGACCGAACGATACTTGGGCTGCAAGCAGAAACTCCGAGACGCTGTCAACGACCAACTTGGGTTGGAAGGGGTGTGAGCGGCCGTTTACCCGAAGCGGACTTCGGGGGCGTTTGGTGGTGGGAAGGGGGTCTGTCGGCACTAATCCGCGGCGGATGTCGTCGGTAAACACCGTCGTGGTGGACCGTGCTGTGCACGCGTCCGGTTTGAGTTGCGAATAACCGCACCCTCCTAGGGTTGCAATCTCTGCTGACTTCCCTCCCAGAATCGACCCGCGGCAGCCGTCCGGCTTTCGACGCCAAGCTTCTGGAAAATATGCTCGAGATGTTTCTGGATGGTGCGCGAACTGATATTCAGGATGCTCCCGATCTCAGAATTCGTCCGGCCCCGGGCTACCCAGGCCAGCACCTCCGCTTCGCGGCTTGTGAGGCCGGACGCGCCGAGCGCCTGTATACCAGCAAACGTCGTTCCCTGTTCCAGGAGGAGCAGCGTCTGATTCCCGTCGGGGACGACGCGAGCGACGAGCCGCTTCCCTGTCTTGTTCACCAGGAGCGGCTCCGGTACTCGAAGCTGGGCAAGCGCAGAGCGCTGACACCTGCACCACTGCCTGACTATATCAGGGAGGCCGTCCCCGCTCCTGCACGAGTCAAAGTAATCCGCCAGCAGCTTGCGGGCAGACGCCGTCATCGACGTCACCCGGCCACCGGGCGCAAGAACAATCACCGCGCTCCCTGACTCATCGAAAGCCCGTTTCGTTGCTCTCAGTTCCTCCCTCATCGCGGCCACGGCTTCGGCGTTTCGATACGCCTGCAAAAGGTGAGGACTTAGTAGGCCCAGCATCTGGCGCTCGCGTTCGTTAAAGTCCCGCCTGCTTCGGTTGAGCACGATCCCAATAATGCGCCTCTTCGAGAGAATTGTGGCCGCGATTTGATACTCAAGGCCGAAGCCACGGAAAAACTCATTGTAGAGGCCCAGCCGATGGAAGTGGCCGCGGCTGAGAAAGTCCGAAATCTTCAGAACTCGCGAGTCACCCGTTCGCGCGATATGGGAAATCACGGGATGTTCGTGGGCGTAGCGGTTGAATACTCTGGTGCTTTCATCGCTGACCGATCCCCGCGGCTCATACAGTGAATCCGTAAGCTGCTGGTGTGAATCCACCTCGTTATAAGCGGTCACGTCCGCAGGGATAAGTTTCGGTAGCGCTGAAATGACGTGAGAGCGAAACGAGGGCAAGTCGCGCATTGCGTAGTTCCCGGTCAGGAAGGCGAGCAACGACATTAAGTCGGACTTGGCCAGTCGTGGCATGGAGCACTCCACGAAGGGATATACGCGGAAATGCGTATTGATAATACACAACGTAAAAAATAAAATCAACGCCCTTTTGTCAAGTTGGGTCCAGGATAGTGTTGAAATGTTAAACAATGAGGAGGGGTCATGAACCGCTCGCTACGCTACCTTTCATTGGCGCTGGCATTCATCTCGGCAGGCATCCTTGGAGGCTGTGGGGGCGGAGGTGGAGGAGGTGGCGGCGGGGGCGGTTCGACCACCGTCTCCATCTCCGGCCCCACGGCATTCGCGATCGACCAGGGTCAGTCCGTCAACGTCACTGCTACCGGGCAACACCTTGGTGGGCAGGGTGTAACTTGGACGTGCAGTGGCACAGCGTGTACTTCTACCTCGTTGACGAACACGTCGAGCTTCACAGTGACCTTCACCGCGAACGGCTCGACCGGAACGGCGACCGTGACCGCCGCGGCCGTAACGAACACCAGCATTACCGCTAGTGCCACAATCACCGTCAGCGCGGTGCCGGCCGTCACAACTACTGAGGCCCAGTTGACGGCTGCCCCGGCCACTGTCGGTCAGCAGTTTTCGTTCACCTTCACGGCCTCAGGCGGTACCGGAACGCTCACATGGACCGGATTCGGACTTCCCGCCGATGGTCTGTCACTCAGTTCGGCGGGGGTTCTCTCTGGCACTCCGACAACGGTGGGGACGATCGCTTTTACCGTCGCTGTAGCCGACTCCAGTGTGGCCGGGGCGGAGACGGCCGCCTCACCTTCACTCAATCTCACCATCTCCAACGGTTCAGGGCCCAGCATCTTGAGTCTGTCGCCGACCTCCGGGCCGGTGGGGACTTCGGTAACCATCGCGGGGCTCAATTTCGGAGCGACGCAAGGCACCAGCACAATCACGTTCAACGGGACAGCGGCAACAGCGACGAGTTGGAGTGCCACGAGTATCTTGGCGCCTGTGCCGAGCGGAGCGACGAACGGCAATGTCGTCGTGACGGTAGGCGGAGTGGCCAGCAACGGCGTCGGCTTCACCGTGACTGCCAGCCTTTCCGCGTGCGGAAGCGGCAGCGAGGCACTCTTGAGCGGCAATTACGCGATGTTGGTACAGGGCTTTGACAACACCCAACCCATCGGTATTGGCGGCGTTTTCGACGCCGATGGCAGCGGCCACATCGCCACCACCGGAGGGGTCGAGGACATCAATAGCGCGGGAAACCTGGGGCTCTTCATAGGCCTCGGCATCGATTCGGCCAAGAGCTCCTATTCGGTGGGTTCTGACCAACGGGGCTGCCTCACGATCACGACGGTGGCGGGAACGGGAACCCCCTCTCCGGCCTCCTCACCCATAACCCTCTCCTTCCGCTTCTCGCTCGCCTCCGTCGGCTCTGCCGTCTCCGGCGTTGCCTCTGCCGGTCAGCTCGTTGAATTCGACAGTACGGGACCTACCGGCGTCAACACCGCAGGTTATCTGCTGAGGCAGGATACCACTGCTTTCCACAAGGTTGAGATCAACGGACCCTACGTTTTCGGCGCCGCCGGGCGGGAAGTGGGCTCCGGAGAGTTCGGCATCGCGGGGATCCTCACCACGGACGGCAACGGAAATATCACTGGCGGAGTGGCCGACTACAACACTGACAATGGCGGCAATCTGGACGGCGCCAGCGGCGCCACCAATTTTCCTGCCAGCCCCCTCACCTTCAACGCCGGCGGGACCTATAATATCGGGACCGTGGTCGGCCGCGGCGACGTCGCCTTCACCCTCAGCGATGGGACGCCCGTGAGCGCCGCGGTGTACGTTGTATCGGCAACCGGACCTCCTGATGCTGAGGGCACAAACGCAAAACTCGTCCGTCCCGCTGTTCGCAGGAAGAATGCTCTCACAGTCCGAAACCTCCTTCGGCAACGGCGACTTGGACGGTACGACCGTCATTTATGCAAGCGGACTAGGGACCTCTGGGACTCGCACGGAACTGGACATCGCGACCGCGAGTGGGTCCGGAACCTTCAGCATCACCATAAACCGGAACGATAGCGGAGTCCTAACCTCGGGGAGCAGTTCTAGTGGCGCCTATACCGTGAGCGCCAACGGGCGGGTGCTACTGTCTGGAATCGGGAACCACAACTCGGTGCTGTACCTCGCGGCGGCGAACGAGGGGTTCAGTCTTGACGCCAGCCCTCACTGCGAGTCGGGCTTCCTCGCGCCCCAAATCGGCGGCCCGTTCACCAATGGCTCGTTTGCGTCGCCGCCCCCCTATGCTTTCGGGACGATCCAACCGGGGGATACGCATGTGGACGACAGCTCGGGCGTTGCCAGTTCCGATGGCAACGGCAACCTCACCGGGACGAGCGATGACAACTCCACCGGAAACGGCGGAAGCCTGAACCCGGGCCAATCGTTCAACTCCACTTATGCAATCGATTCCACAGGCACTGGGGTTATCCCTGCGGGTTGCACCTTTACCTCAGGAACCTGCGACCTCATCTTCATCGTTATTTCGCCGCCCTCGGTGACTTTTCCGTTCGGGCAGGCGGCGTTAATGGACGCCAGCTCGAGCAACAAGTACCCCGCGCTGGAAACGGCAGAGCGGTAGCAAGGCGGTGAGACAACAACGCAACTTAAATTGATCGTAAATGCTGTACGGGCCGGCGCCACAAACGCCGGCCCTTTTTCATGTAACCGGGGCCTAATTGACGGAGTTTGAATAGCGTCCGCAGTCACTGCCGCTCTTCCCTGTCTCTGTAAAATCTCGTCCGCGCTGCCATCCTCGAAGTTGACTGCGAATGGCTGCCAGCCAAGTTCGTCACAGGCGCACTTCAGTTGTTGGAATCCCGGATAAGGCGCTGCTAGTGGTTCTCCTCTAACCTTGGCGCCCATTCGGCCGTATTGTTATGTCGGCACACAGGAGTCTGAGCGCTGCAGTGCACACGGACTTCAAAAAGAAAGCAAGCCCCGCTTGGCGGTAAGGGATAACTGTTGGAACAGCCCTTTCAACCAGCCACTCGATTACCAAACGACTGGACATTACTGGCCGGGATCGTCCAGCCTTCGGGTCGCCACAGGGAAGCTATTTTCCACCGACGTTTTGGTAGATGGTCCCCGTCTTTCCCGCAAGGGTCGCGAATCAGCCACCTCACAGCCATCGTTTTGTGCTTTCCAACCGTTGGGTGGTGGCGTCGTTTGATCCCGCGTTCATCACGATTGACCCGTCATTCCCGCGAAAGCGGGAATCCAGTTCGTAAGCAGCACATTCCTGGAGGCTTGCAGAGTGGATTCCCCCTTTCGCGGGAATGACGGGTAGGCTGGGGCGCACGTATTGTCCAAATGACGCCACTACCAACTGTTGAAACCAGTTGACAAAGCGCGGAGACTATGCTAGCCTAGAGTTGTGGGCAACTGCACTGGCGTACTGCACTTTCTGTTGTATCTCAGCGCAGGTCCTAATGCCCCTACGGAAGTGCCGGCTGGACTTGCCCAAATTGTCCGTCGGCTACTCAGAAAGAATTCCTTTTTTGAGGAACGAAGCGGGAATGTCTATGAAAACAAAGGATCGCTGTGGAAAACTGGGGAACGAAGCGGGAATGTGCATCAAAACAAAGGTAGTTAGCTGTATTAGGCGGTAATGTTGTTGAAAATACAGGAGTTATAACAAAGGTCGTTCTAATCCAAAATCACAAATCCCAAACGTCAGATCCCAAACCCAAAATTCCGAACCCAGAATCTCAAGCCCAGAATCACAAATCCCGAATCGCCTCACCTCCGTCTTCCGTCCCATGTGCCATCTATCGAACTCATGGCATCGAGACGGGTGCCCGGGACCTGAAACTTGCGGCCTTCTGCTTTCTGCCTTCACTCTTGCTTTCCGTCCCACCTGCCGCCCCACGAACTTGTGGCATGGAGCACGGGACGTGGGATAAGCCGGAGCAGGGATACGATGAACTTGTAGCGCCATCCGGGCACCACGAACAGCTTGCCGCGCTCGAGGCCATCGAGGGAGGCGTCCACAACCTGCTCGACGGGAGTCCACCAGTTTGCGGGAACATGCCTGCGGTCGAATCCCATGGCGTCGTGAAACTCCGTCACCGTGTATCCGGGGCAGAGCGCCTGCACTCGTACGGGCGAGCGGGCCTGCTTCAATTCCAGGTAGAGGCCTTCGGTAAAGCAGTTGATCCACGCCTTGGTGGAGTAGTAGCTGATGCTGCCTGGCCGGCAGATAAACGCCGCCACCGAGGAGACGTTAACCACCGCGCCCTTGCCGCGCGCCGTCATCTTGCGCAGCGCCGCGTGGGAGAGGCGCAGGATGGCTATCACGTGCAGGCGGTGCATCGCATCCTGAACTCCTACCGCGGATTCGTAGAACCGTCCGCTGGCGCCAAACCCGGCGTTGTTAAGGAGGAACTCGAGACGCTCTTCGCGCGCGATTTGGTCCTCGACGGCTTTCAGATCCGCGTCTCTCGTGAGGTCAGCGGGCAAGGGCTCAGCACGCACGCCGTAGCGGCTGGTAAGTTCGGCGGCCAATTCTTGCAGGCGACCCACGCGGCGCGCCACCAGGAGCAGGTCGTAGCCCCGCGCGGCAAGCCGACGTGCATACGCAGCTCCAATGCCGGCTGAGGCCCCTGTGACCAACGCGACGGAACGAGTACTTGTCATCGGTTCTTCCTTCCCCCTGCGGCTCCGTCGAAAGTCACCCTCCGTCATTCGCGCGAATGCGGGAATCCAGCTCGGTCTGGCGTGACATGCACCCCCACTCGCGCGAGGGTGACGACGGCTATGACTTTCATTTCATTGAGTGGGCCGCCGGCCCATGACCACTCAGGATGACGGCCTCTTAAACAAGGAGAGGGAACAGATCATCGAGGCTTATGGTTTTTTCTTCTTAAGCAGCCCGGATAGGCCTTGCAGAATGTCCGCAGGCTGCTGCTGAGCCGATGCGCCCTTTCCGCCCCCCAGCGTGCTCGTGATCGCGCCCAGACGGCTGCCGGCGCCGCCTGATTTCAGCGTGAACTTGGGATTCTGAAATGTCCCAGCCAGATTGAAGGGGAAAGCCATTTTGCCGCCGGAAATAGTTGCACCTGAAATGCCACCTAGAACATTGGTAAGCGCGTTCTGGCTGGCGGCAACTTTCGCCACGCCCTGGTAATCAAGGCTGCCCTCCCCCGCCAGGGCAACGCTCCCCGTGGCATCCACGTCAACTCCGTTGCCAACGATGGCGGCTTTGGTGGTGTTAATTCGGTTGTTGGCGATGGTGAAATCAGTGGCGATGGTGGAGAAGGAACCAGGATTGCCAGATGTTGGACCCATCTTCGCAAGCTGGGCCAGTTGCAGCAGATTCTTGTTCAACTGCAAGCTTGGCAACTGCCCGTTGCGAATTGTCATTTGCCCTGAGCCGCGAATTCCCGCCAGGGGGTCGGTTGAGTGGCTCACTTCACCGTCAAGTTTCACAGTCCCATCAAGCGTGCCGGTGATCTTCCCACGGGCATCCGGAAATGCGTCCAGCAGCTTCGCCACGTCGACGCCGCCCAGTTTCGTATTTGTGCTGTAACTGGGGTTCTGGCCCATCAACGAGAAGGAAAGGTCCCCGACTGCGTGGCCGTCATAGCATTTGAAGTTCAGGCCGTCGAAGAAGACTTGCTTGGGGAAAAGGCGAAGTTTGGACGTCACATTGGTCACGACCAGATTCATGACATGCAACGAGTCCATCTTGAGCGTTCCCTCCGCCACAAGCTTGCCGCTCAGATCGGCGGCGTAAGCGACAGAGGTGAGCCAACCCCTCGGGACATCCTTGGGGTGGACTGAGGCAGATGCAGCGAAGGCGTTGAGGTCGACCTGCTGCAGTTGGCTCGAAAGACCGTCCGCTTCGAAATAAGCCGGGCCCACCTGCCCGGTGGGCAATAGGTTCGCGACAGTTAACTTGCCCTTGGTGACCTTTACGTTGGAGATGACGCCTAGCGTAAATAAGGGCTTTTGCTCCGGCGGATCGGGGGCGGGGTCGGCTGTAGAAGGTTTGCTCTCGAAGTTCCAGTTACCCTTCACGCCGGAAAGCAGGCTGATTGTGGGCGCGTCCAGGTCCAACGACTTGATGACCACTTGGTGGCCCCAAAGCCCACCGGCGTCGACCACGGCGTAAATCCGTTGAGCCTTCACGAAATAACCCTCGGGGAATCCCGAGGGGTTTCTTAGAGCGAAATCATCCACGCGGATGGAAAGACTTGGAAAGAGGGTGAGAGCGAGATGCCCAATCTCAGCGGGCTTGCCCGTCTTCTCTTCAATGAGCGAGGCAACCTGCGGGCGATAGCGGTCCACGTTGAAGAGCAGGGGAACTACGACCACCAGGGCAATAATTATGACAATCAGGAAGATCAGAATGCCAAGAACGACCTTCTTGCGTGTCGACATGGGAGTCCTCCCTAGCAGGATGCTGAAATGCCCGTGCAACTGTCATTCCGATGATTCTACACCCAAGCCTTCCTATTTTGCTGGGGCTGGAGACGTCTCCGCCTTGACCTGCGCTGCCACGCGGTTCAGCTTAGCGGTGTAGTAATCAAAAAACGATTTGTTCGGCGGTGCTGCCTGAACTGTCTCGACAAATTCTTGAGGGTTTGTGCGCTCGATGACCGTGCGAAAGAGCCATCCCGGCGGAGGCTGCTCGCCTCCCTCCGGATTGATTCGGGTTTCCGGCCCCTCGACGGTCACCCGGTATCGTGTGATGAAACCGGTGTTGGAAAACATACGGAGAAGAAAGCCTGCTGCTGCCCGGTCGGACGTGAGGATGCCCATCCATGATTCTTTCAGTGCAGGGGAAGTCTTGGTCGCCTGCAAAGCCACTTCCCCGCGCAGAAACATCACTTGCTTATCCAGTTCATAGCTGACGGAAAGCCGGATTTCCCCTGGGACTCTCTGGTCGGCGGTCCTCCCGGTCCATTCCCCTACAAGCCAGTCAATCGCCGAAAAATCCGGCTTGGACGGCAGAGGGATCTGGTAAATAGTCGGCGTTTTCTCTTTGGCGAAAACGGGTGCAACTCCGGCGAGGCAAGCGAGGCTAAGAATGAAGACTCTCATCGCGTCGTGGCAATTATAGTGGAACACAATTTAACGCGCGGCACAAGTTTGCCGGGCAGTGGGTGGTGTCCTAATTCGACTGTAGGGCCGCCCCTTGGGGCGGCCTGGCGGGGGCAAGCCCCGGCCCTACAGGCCAAATTAGGGTACGACCTGCCACGCCGCCACCTTCGGAAGCCAGGGTCGCGTCACAGTCGCGTCGGCGGGCCGGCCCCGAAGGGGCCGAAAGTCATTAGCCCCTTGTCCGTAGGTTCCATCCCGCGACTGCGGGAGTAATGATCGTCTTCCCCTTCGGGGAACTTCGCGGACTTTGACGCGACCCTGCTCGGAAGCCCTGCCGGGACTTTATTCGGACTCGGTCTGCTATAATCGCAGGCTTAGCAAGAGGCAGAAAGAGCAGAAGTCAGAAGACACAACGTGGGTGACAGGTAGTAGGTAGGGTACAGGAACCGGGAGGGCAGATTGCAGGCGTCTCGTGAAAGGTCCCAGGGGTGAGGGGCTGGGTGCCGGGGAGATTCCCTCCGCTAGCCCCCAGCACCTAGCCTCTAGCCCCTGTTCTTCTGCGTACCGCCTTCTGCCTACTGCTCACTGCCATCTGCCAACTCGTAGCTTTCTTGGGAGGCCTTTCTTGTATCTGGACATCCAGCAAAGGATTCAGCAGCGCTTTGTGGCACTAGTTCGCGAGGTTTTTAACCTGGATGTCGAACCGCCTGTCTTCGACTCCCCGCCTTTATTAGAGATGGGTGATCTTTCCTTGGCTGCCTGTTTCGAGTTGGCCAAACGGTTACGGCAATCGCCTCGAAGAATCGCGGATACGCTCGCGGCGCGCTGGCTGCCAATGCAAGGGGTGGAGCGTGTCAGCACGGCCGGCGCAGGCTATTTGAACTTCCATCTGGACCGTGTCTATGTCGCTACCGGATTATTCACCCTGCGCGCCTCCGGTCCGCCTTCCGGACCGCCTCGAGAAGGCAAGGTCATTGTCGAGCACACGAGCATCAACCCTAATAAGGCTGCCCACATCGGACATCTGCGTAATTCGATTCTAGGCGACACCTTCGTTCGGCTGCTCAAGTTCCGAGGAAGTCAGGTGGAAGTGCAGAACTACATTGACAATACGGGGGTACAGGTCGCTGACGTCGTGGTTGGCTTTGTTCACCTCGAGGGGAAACACCTCAACGATGTGGAACGACTGGTCGAGGATTCGAACATCCGATTCGACTACTTATGTTGGGACCTCTACGCCAGAGTTTTTCAATTCTACCAAGCAAATAAAGACTCTCTCAGCCTCCGTTCAAAAGCTCTGAAGGACATCGAAGAGGGCCACGGGGAGCCGGCCCGCATGGCCGACCTCATCTCCACTGCCATTACGCGCCAACACCTGGAAACCATGCAGCGCATTAACGTGCAATACGATCTTCTGGTGCAGGAGAGCGAAATTCTGCGTCTGGACTTTTGGAAATCCGCCTTCGAACTGCTGAAGACGAATGACGCGATCCGTTACGAAGATACCGGCAAGAATGCTGGTTGCTGGGTCATGAGCCTGGCGGAATCCGACGTAGCGCGGGCGTCTCGCCCGCTGTGGAGTGGGCATCCTGCCCGCGACCTCGGGCGGGAGCGGGACGCTCCCGCCACAGCGGGCGAGACGCCCGCGCTACACGGCGAAGAAGAGGCTGGCGAAGAAGATGTCAAAATCATCGTGAGGTCTAACGGCACTGTCACCTACGTCGGCAAGGACATCGCCTACCACCTTTGGAAATTTGCGCTCTTGGGCAAAGATTTCGGTTACGCACTCTTTCACCGTTACCCTGACGGCCATCCAGTGTGGCGAACTGCCTTGCAAGGCGAGCCCGACGCCCCTTCCTGCGGCCACGCCCAAGCCGCCTATGCTGTGATTGACACGCGCCAGTCGTACCTCCAGAACCTCGTAAACACGGCGCTTCATGCTCTGGGCTATCACCAGCAAGCCAACAACCTGCACCACTTCGCCTACGAAGTGGTGGGACTTTCTCCGCGCTGCGCAGAGGAATTGGGAGTGGAGTTAAGCCAGGAGGATCGCGAGCGCCCGTACGTGGAGGTCTCAGGCCGGAAAGGACTGGGGGTAAAGGCGGACGATTTGATCGACACTTTGATCGCCAAGGCGTCGGAGGAAGTCCGCTCCCGCCAGATGACCCAGGACGTTGAGGAGCAGCAGATCTACGCCCGGATGGTTGCCGTCGCCGCCCTGCGTTATTTCCTGCTCAAGTTCTCGCGGCGCATCATCATTGCATTTGACTTCAAGGACGCGCTCGCTTTCGAGGGTGAGACCGGGCCTTACCTGCAATACAGTGTTGTGCGGGCACGAAATATCTTTAACAAGTTCCGGGAAACTCATGCGGACTTCGAACCCCGGAGCCTAGACCGCGCGGTCGGCCCTGAAGTGCTGAGGAGATTCTTCTCCGGCGAGGATGGAATTGCCTATTGGGAGCTGACCCTCCTGACGGCGCAATTGGAGATGGTTGTCGATCAGGCCATCGCCAGCCAGGAACCCGCAGGACTCGCCAAATACGCCTTTCGACTCGCGCAAGCATTCAACAATTTCTATCACCGCTTCCATATTCTGAGTGAGCCTGATGCCGATCGGCAACAGTTTCTGTTGTATCTCGTCCACATTGTGAATCAGACGCTGACATCCGCTTTGGGGCTGACGGGGATTGAAGTGCCGGAACGGATGTAATGGACTGCCCGCTGTCAGGCTCAGAGTTTGTGCATTCGGCGGGAGACCACGAACGCCACGACCCCTACGAGCACACCGGCCACGGCGTCCGCAGCGTAGTGGTACCGGCCGTAAACGGTGGCTGCGGCCACGCTCGCCGCCACGAGGCAGAAAAGAATGCCGAGGCGCGGCCTATATTCGCGGACTGCAAGCGCGGTCGCGGTAACCGCTGCCGCATGGCCGCTTGGAAAAAGACAAGCCTGCACGCTGAAGCGGGCGAGGACCCAGAGGTTTATGTTTCGTAACAACGGAGGAACCGGTGGTCCGGGAACATCACTAAACAATATGCGCGGAGGGGCGAGCGGAAAGAGCGGATAGATCGCGTAGCAGAACAAGGTGGCGAGAAGGACTGCCGTCCAGAATTTGTCAAACATCACTTCAACGTCATAGGACTTGTGGTAGAGATTCCGCCCGACTCGACTAATCCCGGCAGGATGGCGAGAAGCATCTGTGGATACTTTCGTGCTGTCCCGGAGCGGGCGGAAGGGGAAGAATCTCGCTCTGGGAACCGAGGACTTGCGAGGTTCCTCGTCGCCGGCGGCTCCTCGGAATGGCAGGTTTTTCGGCGCCCTGCCAGGTTCGCGCTGCGCCGTGATCGAGGGGCGCTCGAAGTAAAGTGCCGCGAAGCCGAGCGGGACCAGGGGATAGCAGAGCAAATAACACAACTCGAGATAGTGTTGCAGCCAGGGAGCGCAGAAGTTGAGCAGCCAGTGCACCCACCTACTGCGAAACAGCATTTGGTCCCACAGGATGAACAGATGATCGAGCCGGTGCGCGGGGTCGGGCTTGGCGAACAGTCCAGACTCACGGTAGGCCAGTAGCATGAGTGGCGCGGGTAGCCAATCGCGGATAGGCGAAGCTATCCGCTGGATTCGTTCGGCAAGATCATCCCTGCTGAGCGTCGCAATGAGACAGCCAACCATCACGTTCAGTGCCACCAGCACCGCGAGGGTTGCGCCGGGTAACGACAGGGTGAGGGACGCTATAAGGAGGGCGGCGAAGAAGGCCAGAAGAGTCTTTTCGACGACTCGTAATCTGACACCTACCCACCTGTCTGCTGAAAAAAGCCTTCTCCATGCCATTGGCAAGCCATTATGTATCAACAACATAGTAACACAAGAAGCCGGCCAAGCTACTGACTCCGTTGTAGCATTCGGGCTCTGTCGCCAGTGACATTCGTGACGAAATTTAACATCCAGAAATATTCTTGTAACATTGCAAGGTGTATACTCTTGTCGTGCGACAACGCGTTGTAATCATTGAAGATGAAAAAGACATTGTCGAGCTAGTCCGCTACAATTTTCGCAAGGAAGGTTTCGAGGTCGAATGCTTCGGGCGAGGGCGTGAGGGGCTTGAGTATTTGCGCCGACATCCGGCTGACATACTCCTGCTCGATATTCTTCTGCCGGACGAGGACGGCTTCGGGATTTGTAAACGCCTCCGCGCCGACGAGCACCTCAAGGCTCTGCCTATCATTTTCCTCACGGCCAAAGGTGAGGAAGTGGATCGAGTTCTAGGCCTGGAGATTGGCGGAGACGACTACGTAGTCAAGCCTTTCAGCCCGCGGGAGCTGGTGGCGCGGGTCAAGGCGGTTTTGCGCCGCCAGGAGCGCTTGGCAGAAAAGCGGGAAGTGGTGGAGGCGGGGAGCCTTCGTCTCGATACGCGAACTCAGGAGGCGACGATCGGCGGCCGGCAGGTGGAGTTGAGTACGCTGGAATTCAAGCTCCTTTACTATCTGGCTTCTCACCCGCGTCATGTCTTTAACCGCGACCGTCTTCTTGACGAGGTCTGGGGCCGCGACCGTTTTGTGACTCCACGTACGGTGGACGTCCACATCCGCCGCTTGCGTGAAAAGATTGAAGCAGCTCCCGATCGGCCGCAATTCTTGCAGACAGTGCGTGGTAGTGGTTACCGGTTCTCGCCGGAGGCGCTAGAAGCAGGCGAATCATCTTGACCCTGCTCGACTCGCCAACGGCCTGATCCCTCCTCCGTGATATAATCCGAAACCGTTAAATCCTTTTGCGCCAGGCCCGCATGGTCTTCAGCAGCCCGATTTTCCGCAAGCTTTTCGCCAGCGCCATCGTCCTGATCGCTCTGGTGCTGGCCGTGCTGGATTTCTACCTCACACGATACACGAGCAAGCACGAAGTTCAGGAAGTGGAGCAGCGGCTGACCGTCGTAGCAAGAGTCCTGGCGGCAGAGCCACCGAACCTTCCCCTGGAGCGGATGGAAGAATGGGCCAAGTCCGCGTCCGCGCGCGCGCAATGCCGTGTGACGGTTGTAGACCCTGAGGGTGTGGTACTGGCGGATTCCGACCAAGACCCGCAGAAAATGGAAAACCACGCGAATCGTCCGGAGATCCAGGCAGCTTATATGAACCGTGTTGGAAGCGCGATTCGCCGGAGTAGCACGTTAGGTCGAGACTTGTGTTACTTGGCTGTTCCGCTCCAATACCAGGGCCGTGCCGGGTATGTGCTCAGGGTGGCGCTGCCGCTCGAAAATCTTGAAGACGCCATCGCGGCGGTCAGGTGGCGAATCCTGACCGCTTCCTTTATTGCTTCCTTTGCCGCCCTCATGATTGCCTATTTTTTCTCTCGCTCCTTCACACGCCGGATTGGCAGGGTGCGCGCTTTCGCGGAAGGGTTGGTGAGGGCGAACTTCACCGAAAGCCCGTTGCCTGACGCGGACGACGAACTGGGATCCCTGGCACGCTCGCTCAACTCGACGGCTTCGCAGTTACACGACCTCGTGGATCGGTTGAACCTCGAGTCGGCGCGTCGAGAAGCGATTCTCACCAGCATGGTGGAAGGCGTTCTGGCGGTGGACCAGGATCTGAGAATCACGTTCTACAACACGTCCTTTGCCCGCGTTATCGGCTTGCGCGCCGGAATCCCGGAAAGGGCGCCGCTGGTGGACGTTGTCCGTGACCCTACTCTGCGCGAGATTCTTTCTCGCGTTCTGGCTACGGGCGAGACCCTGAAGCAGCGATTGCAGCTTCCTGCCGCCGAAGGCCGCGCCTTCGAGGTCCAGACCGCTCCGCTTCGAGTGGCTGGAGGTCGCGGCGCCATTGCAATCCTCCATGACATCACCGATCTGGAAAGACTAGAACGCGTAAGAAGGGACTTCGTAGCCAACGTCTCACACGAATTGCGCACGCCGCTGACCGCTATTCGCGGCTATACGGAAACGCTGCTGGAAGGTGCGCTCGAAGACCAGGAGAATAACCGCAAGTTCCTCGAGATCATCAAGACTCATGCCATCCGCTTAAATAGCATCGCCTCCGACCTTCTGGCACTGTCCGAACTTGAGGCTGGCAAAGCCGCTGTAGAGCAGGCAAGCGTTTCGGTCGGGGCAGCCATCGAAGCCGCCTTGCGGACCGTGGAAGCGGAGGCGCGTCTCCGGCGAATCGAACTCATTCGTGGTCGTATTGAGGAAGTTGGGGTGCTCGGTGATCGGGTCCACCTTGAGCAGGCATTGGTGAACCTGCTGGACAATGCCGTGAAATTCAACCGCCCAGGCGGGGAGGCGCGCGTGGAGGTCACGCGAACCACTGACGATCTGGTCCGCGTCACCGTCGCAGATAACGGTATCGGGATTCCCTCGGCTGATTTACCACGCCTTTTTGAGCGTTTCTATAGAGTTGACAAGGCGCGTTCTCGAGAAATGGGAGGCACCGGCCTGGGTCTCGCCATCGTAAAACATATTGTAGAGCGCATGCACGGCCGGGTAACCGTGGAGAGCCAATTGGGTAAAGGCTCTGTGTTCACCGTCTTTCTTCCTTGTGCGCCTTAGCGTTTCGCGCTGACGCCCGCCCGAGTGCCCGCTCTGCCGGCCACGGTGCAAAGCGCCGACATCGTCCTGCCCACGACCGACGGTCGCGCGATTCGGCTCCGCCGCGTTACCGCCCCCTCGCCCGAACAAAACACCGTGCTGAAGCTTTTCGGAATTACAAAACCTGAAGACGTGATCAGCGGCGCCGATCGGTTGCCACGGAACGTGTGGGCCCTCTCCTGGGTGGCGTTTTTCAACGACACGGCGACGGAAATGAGCTATTGGCTTCTGCCTCAGTTCCTTGTTGGGGTCCTGGGCGCAGGACCGATGGCTTTCGGATTGATCGAAGGGGCCGCTGAGACGGTGTCCAGTTTTGGACGCCTTTTGTCGGGTTGGCTCTCTGACCGCCTGCGCAGGCGAAAACCGCTTGTGGCCGTCGGCTACACGGTGGCCAATATCGCCAAGCCCTTGCTTGGCCTGGCTGCTTCCTGGGGGCAAGTATTCTGGATCCGTTTCGCCGACCGCGCTGCTAAAGGTGTTCGAGGCGCGCCTCGAGATGCCTTAATTGCCGATTCGGTTTCTCAAGCACATCGTGGCGCGGCGTTTGGCGTGCGCCAAGCCATGGATACTGCGGGAGCCGTTTTGGGCCCCCTGGGCGCGCTTGCTTTGCTGCCCTTGCTCTCCGGTAACGTTCGCAAGGTTTTCTGGCTAGCCACGGTTCCAGGAGCAGTCTGCGTCCTGCTGGTATGGTCCATGGTTTCGGAAGTTCGGTCCGCAGAAACCACAAAGCCCAGCGCTTCTTCTACCAGCCGATCCGGCATTGTTCGCTGGAACACGAGGCTGATCGTCATACTAGTCGCCGTGGGCTTGTTCTCGCTCGGCAACTCATCAGACCTGTTTCTGATACTTCGAGCGCAAAACCTGGGAGTCCGTGCCGCGTTGGCGCCTGCGTTGGGGCTGCTCTTCAATCTGGTATATACGTCGCTGAGCTGGCCGGCGGGGAAACTCTCGGACCAAATCCCTCGGCGAGTGCTGGTGGTTCTTGGCTTTTTCGTCTACGGGTTGGTTTATCTGGGATTTTCCCTCTCGCGGGGACCGCAACTCGTGTGGTTCCTTTTCGCGATATATGGAATGTACTACGCGATGACGGAAGGGGTTCTTCGCGCTTGGATCGCGGACCTTGCCCCCAGCTCATCTCGCGGATCTGTTTTCGGAGTATTCAACTGGCTGGCAGGCTTGGCGGCCCTTCCCGCGAGCCTGCTGGCGGGCTGGCTGTGGCGCCACTATTCTCCCCCCGCCCCCTTCTTCATCTCCGCCTTGCTCTCATTCTCTGCGGCTGTTCTGCTGTTGCTGGCGTAAAGGCGCTTGCCCCCATAAAGCAGGACCAGCGCAAGGAGAGCACCAGCCGTGTCGATGCCACAGTCCACCAGCGAGGGCGTCCTCCCGGGGACGAAACTCTGGTGGTATTCATCCGTCAAAGAGAACAGGCCGGCGCAGATCAGAGCGCCAAAGGTGCTTCGAGCGTTCCAGACCCTGGTGTTGCGGGGGTCGAAGGAGCAATAGAGGAGCAGCCCGAAGATTGCGTATTCAGAGCAATGCGCGAGCTTCCGAGTCAAGAAATGAATCATCGCGAACGTATGGGCGGAAACGTGAATGTGCAGTGAGAGGAGCAGTTGCGCCAGTAGCCAGCCGGTAACGGAACCACTAAACGTCGCGGTGGAAAGCAACGAGATGTTGCCCGCCCAAGCGGCCGTCACCGCCCACGTCAGCACGACGCGGGGCTGCAAATAGATGGGATCAACAGGTCGTTGTGGGTCAGTCAATCCAGTAATTGGGCGCTTCCTTGGTGATGATAACGTCGTGAACGTGACTCTCTCGCAGGCCGGCGATCGTGACTCGTATGAAGCGTCCCTTGGACTGGAGTTCCTCAATCGTGGCGCACCCGCAGTAACCCATGCCGGAGCGGAGTCCACCCACAAGTTGCGCCACCAGGTCCGCCAAAAGTCCTTTATAGGGCACGCGTCCTTCGATACCTTCTGGTACCAGCTTGGTCACCTCGCCGCGGGCTACCGTCCCTTCCTGGGCGTATCGGTCTCCAGAGCCGGCGGCCATGGCAGTGATAGACCCCATCCCACGGTACGACTTGAAGCTGCGTCCCTGGTAGAGGATGGATTCACCGGGGCTCTCCTCTGTTCCTGCGAAGAGGCTGCCGATCATGACGCAACTCGCTCCAGCCGCGATGGCCTTGGAAACGTCGCCGGAGTATTTGACGCCGCCGTCGGCGATGACGGGAGTGCCGGACTCGTGCGCGGCGCGAGCGCACTCCGCTATGGCGGTTATCTGGGGCACCCCTGCTCCTGTCACTACGCGGGTGGTGCAAATGGAACCAGGGCCGATGCCGACCTTCACTCCGCCCACCCCCAACCGGATCAAATCGCTAGCACCCTGGAACGTGGCCACGTTGCCGGCGATGAGGTCAACGTCAGGGAGTTTATGCTTGACTCGGCGTACCGCCTCCATCACGCGAGAGGAGTGACCATGCGCGGTATCCACTGCCAGAACATCCACCTGGGCTTTCACGAGCTCTACCGCCCGCTCCAGGAAATCCCCCGTGACACCCAACGCCGCACCAACTCGCAGGCGGCCCTGGGAATCTTTGCAGGCATTCGGGTATTTCAATCGCTTCTGGATGTCTTTCACAGTGATGAGCCCCTTCAGGTTGAAGTGGTCATCCACCACCGGAAGCTTTTCCACACGATGCTTATGAAGGATCGACTCAGCTTCCTCGAGCGTTGTGCCCGTCGGCACGGTGATCAGGTTCTCTTTAGTCATTACCTGTTCGACAGGCAAGTCGAAGCGGGTTTCAAATCGCAGATCGCGGTTGGTAAGGATCCCCATCAGTTTGCCGTTCCGCGTCACGGGAACGCCCGAGATTTTGTACTTCTTCATAATCTCCTGAGCCTCGTAGATCTTGCTCTCCGGGCTCACGGTGACGGGGTCGACAATCATGCCGCTCTCGGACCGCTTCACCTTGTCAACTTCGAGCGCCTGGTAATCAATTGGCATATTTCGGTGGACCATGCCGATCCCACCCTGCTGAGCTAATGCAATGGCCAGGCGTGATTCCGTTACCGTGTCCATCGCCGCGCTCACGATGGGCAAGTTCAAAGTAATGTCTCGGGTCAGCTTGGTTCGGGTATCAACTTCGGTTGGCAAAACTGATGATTTGGCGGGGAGGAGCAGAACATCATCGAAAGTAAGCCCCTCCGGAATAGGTCCGTCCAGCATAGGTCTCCCTTCGCACTTCCTCACGGGATGATTAGATCAATCATTGTAATTGCCACCTCCAGAGACGGTCAAGCGACCTGCCGAAATTAGTTAGGTTAGCAGGAGGGTGACGGGAATCAGAACGTCCTGAATAATTGTCCGCCTGCGGCCCTACCGTCTGACAGCCACTCCGGTCACCCCCCTGCGTCACCTCCTCCTGGCAATGCATCCCACGTTCCGACAAAGTCGGCTTATGGCAACAATGCCCACTGCCCTACGGCCACCCTCTTCGCGTCGAAGGTACCGGTTATATTGGCGTTACTGCTTAGCACGTTTCCCGCCAGTTCGTCGCCGCCTGTATCAGCAATGACGCCATAAGAAGTTATTGTGGCGTCAAAGGCAGCCAAGTGCGGGGTGGTGAAAGTGCACGTACAATCTGAATTGACGGTGTACTTGCCACCTGTGAAGCTATAAGGGTTCCCCGGTTCCGCACTCCCGTCGCCGACGATGTTCAATTTGCTGCCTGTAAGGCCTCCTTTTCCGTCAAAGTTCACTAACATGGAGAAGTTCGCGGGCACAGCGCCGGCAACGTGCCAGAATCCCGACGCCACTAATCCGTAGCTGCCGGATAGCGTTCTATTCGAGCAGCCGGTGGTAGCCTTTACTTTCGGTACTGGCCGCAGTGCCAGCACACCAAGGACCGACACGAAAAGAGCAAGCGTGGTTACTAATGTGAAAGTGGTTCGCTTCATCATTATCCTCCTGAGATATATTTTGGTAGCTCTCGAGCCACCGTCTTGCAAGCCCCCCTTAAGTTGGCTGGCGGCCGGGTGGTTGAAAGAGGAAACGGCGGGGGCCGAGCCGGTCAGGTATTCTCCCCTCCTGCCGCCGGCGAACGTCTGGCGCATGGCAGAACTTCGTGCAGCGGCGAGGATTGGTCCCAAGTCACCCTGGAGTCAGCCACAAATCTCCCTCTTACCCCATATCGGATGTTTGCCCTAGCCTCTTTAGGTAAGGGTCTGATGACAGGACTACCAAACGGCCTTCCACACTCTACCTGCAGCCGCCTTTGTCCCGCGGATAGCCATGTCCGGCGCTCACGCGGCGCCTTTCCCGAGTATGGCCGCGCTGTTCTTCAGCGCGGTACCCGTTGCTTTGGCTGCGTCTTCGACGCCTCCCGCGGCAATCCCGGCAGCAGATGCTGAAAAACGTGTAGCGGCGACTTTACATCACCACTTGGCGAGGTGAACTAGCCCTTACAAGATCAAACTGACCCGCTGCCAAAAATTGACACGCCATCGGTGCGTATGCTAGGTTGAAGTTTTGCTTAACCCCTAAAATCGCGCCTTTGCATGGATCACGCTTCAATTGGGTGGTGATGAAGCATGACGAATCCTGATCGCTTCTTTTTCGACCGCTACGGGTTGACGGAAGCCGGCCTCTCGCGATATCTGGCGGCGGCGCTTTCGGAGGGCGGAGACTACGCCGATCTATACTTCGAACATACCACCACCTCATCAATCCTTCTGGACGAATCTCTGGTGAAGACTGCGACGGAAGGCATTTCCATGGGCTGCGGCATCCGCGTCCTGGCCGGCGAGCAGACGGGCTACGCGTACACGGATGATCTTGCGCCGGAGAGAACTCTTAAGGCGGCGAAAATCGCGGCGCGAATTGCCAGCGGCCCCGCCCACGTTTCCAGCGTTGGATTGAGTACGGTTGAGAACACCCACAACTTCTATCCCGTGGCGTCGCCGGCTACGGAACGCGAACTCCCCGAAAAGCTGGAGCTTGTGTTGAGAGCGGACCGCGCGGCCCGTGCTTACGACGCGCGCGTCAAAGAAGTTCGTGTCACCTTTGGTGACCAGATTCGCCACGTGCTGATTGCCGGTTCGGATGGCCGAGTGGTGACCGATTTCCAGCCGCTGGTACGGCTGGGAGTCTTCACTATCGCTAAAGACGGAAGCAAAATACAGTCAGGGACCAGCGGCGGCGGGGGCCGGGTGGGTTTGGAATTCTTCGACGGCGAGCGCTCTCCCGAGTACTTTGCTCGCGAGGCGGCACGGCAAGCTATTGTCCAGCTTGAGGCCCGCGAGGCGCCGGCCGGTGAAATGGAAGTAGTGCTGGGACCGGGCTGGCCGGGCATCCTGCTGCACGAAGCCGTCGGGCACGGGCTCGAAGCAGATTTCAACCGGAAAGGCATTTCCGCGTTCAGCGGCCGCATCGGGCAGCGTGTGGCTTCCGAGCTCTGCACGGTAGTCGATGACGGCACCATTCCGGCCCGGCGTGGTTCGCTGAATGTAGATGATGAGGGTGAGCCGACGCAGAAGACGGTGCTGATTGAGAATGGAATTCTGCGCGGCTATCTCGAAGATAAGCTCAGCGCCGGCATCCTGAAAACCACTAGGACGGGCAACGGCAGACGAGAAAGCTACGAGCACATTCCCATGCCGCGTATGACCAATACTTACATGCTGGCAGGAAACGACGACCCAGAGGATATCCTCCGCTCGGTGAAGCGTGGACTTTACGCGGTGTCTTTTGGCGGAGGACAGGTGGACATTACGAATGGGAAATTTGTCTTTTCCGCCTCGGAAGCGTATCTGATCGAGGACGGCAAGGCTACGGCGCCGGTGAAGGGCGCAACTCTGATCGGTGACGGACCGACGGTCCTTACTCGTGTCACTGCCGTAGGCAATGACCTGAAGCTTGACCCAGGCATCGGGACCTGCGGGAAGGACGGCCAGAGTGTTCCCGTGGGGGTCGGGATTCCCACGATCAAAGTAAGCAGGCTGACCGTGGGCGGAACGTCGCTGGGCCGGCTGCAATCGTTTCAGTGAAGTCCAGAAGTCCAAGGGGTCGGTTGGGAGGGGCACGAAGCGCAGTTACCATTTACTATTCACCATTCACTGTTTTCTTATGACTGCTCTCGAACAAATCGCTAGCGAGTTGGTGGAGCGGGCAACGAGCGCGGGCGCTACTGCTGCCGACGCTGTGGTGCGCGAAGCGGATGAGTTTTCCACCGTGTTGCGGTTGAGAAAGATCGAAAGTTTGAAAGAGGCGGCCTCCAAGGCGCTGGGATTGCGCGTCTTTCTTGGAATCCGAAGCGCTAGTTCCTTTTCGAGCGATTTCTCGGACTCGTCGCTCGGGCGGCTCGTGGAGCGGACTATCGCGATGGCCAAGGTAACCTCCGAGGACCCGGCCAGCGGTCTTCCCGAGCCGAGCCAACTCGGACGCTACCCCGGCGAGCTGGATCTTTTTTCCAGCGATGTCGAATCGCTCAGCACGGAAGATCGCATTCAGTTGGCGCGGCGGGCGGAAGAGGCTGCGTTAGCAGCGGACCCGAGGATTCAAAACTCCGAGGGTGCGGGGTTCGAGGCGAGCTTGGGGGCGATCGCCTACGCCAATTCTCTCGGTTTCGTGGGGAGCTACCCCTCGTCTTATTGTGCTGTTTCGGTGGCGCCTATCGCACAGCAAGACGGGAGCATGCAGCGGGACTACTGGTATTCAGTGGCGCGGCGTGCCAAGGCGCTTGAAACCCCTGAGGCTGTGGGGCGGAAGGCGGCACAGCGCGTCTTGCGCAAGCTCGGAGCGCGCAAGGTTTCGACCTGCCAGGCGCCGGTGGTCTTTGATCCCGAGACTGCCCGCTCCTTGCTCGGCCACGTGTTCGAGGCGGTGCGCGGGGACGCGATTTACCGCAGCGCTTCATTCCTGACTGGTAAGCTGCACCACCAAGTTGCAAACGACAATGTTACCATCCTGGATGACGGGCTGCGCCCCGGCGGCTTTGGTTCACGTCCATTCGATGGAGAGGGGATTCCTTCTTCCATTACGCCGGTTATAGAAAGGGGGGGCCTTCGGAACTATCTGTTGAATTGTTACACCGCCCGGAAACTGGATTTGCAGACTACCGGCAATGCCTCACGCGGAATCGCGGGCCCACCCGGAGTGGGGCCCAAGAACTTCTATATGGTGGCTGGTCCTTATTCTACAGAAGAAATACTGCGGTCCGTGAAGCACGGGTTTTACGTGACGGAGCTGATCGGCTTTGGAGTAAACACGGTGACCGGGGATTATTCGCGCGGCGCCGCCGGGATGTGGATCGAGAACGGTGAACTGGCGTACCCCGTCGAAGAAGTCACCATCGCTGGTAATCTCGCCGAGATGCTGAATCACGTTGATATGGTAGGCTCAGACCTGGAGTTCCGGAGCGCCTTCGCCTCACCTACATTGCTGATTTCCGGCCTGACGGTGGCTGGGACCTGACACTTCGACCATGCAATTCAAAGACAAAGGCATTTCAACACTCTATATAATCCTGATAGTTGGGGCAGCAATGTTGGCGCTCACTGCCGTGGTGGTGCTCTTGTGGCATTCGCATGGCGCCACTACGCTGTCCGCCGGCACCACCGTTATACCGAATGAGGAGCAGAAGGCCTACTTTCGGCAGCTCGAATTCACAGACGTGCAGATGAGCGCTGCGGAGAATTTTCTCGGGCATACCGCGACTTACCTGGACGCCCAGGTGGCAAATAAGGGAACAAGAACTGTACGCAGGCTGGACGTGGACCTGACCTTCGTCGACATGCTCAATCAAGTCGTCCTTCGCGAGAGGGCATTTCCAGTGACCGAGCGCACAGCACCCCTGAAGCCGGGCGAAAGCAGGTCGTTCCGCGTCTCTTTCGAGCACATGCCTGCGGAGTGGAACCAGGCAGCTCCAACTATGACCCCCGTCTATTTGCGATTCTGAGACTGAGTTGAGAGTCAAGAGTCAAGAGTCGAGGAGGCAATCGCTGACGAGTTCCACTCCTTGACCGTGGACTCCTCGATTCCCGGTCTGTAAACAGGGCGAGATTCCTCGCTTGCATGGGAATGACAGGTCGCAGGCGTTAGGTTCGACTCCTCGACTCGTTCGGCTCTCGACTCTCGACTTTCGACTCTCGACTTCCTTTCACCGCCCGTATTCGAGCCGCTGGATGAGGATGAGAGGCAAGCCTGCCTCCCTCATTTTCTTCTGCGTCTTGGGCAGGTCATAGGAAGTTCTGAAGTACTCGACGGTGTGCTGCCCGGAGTCAAAGATCGCAAAAGCTGCGCGCCAATCACCATCTCGGGGCTGGCCCGTGGACCCCGGGTTAACGAGGTAGCGGCCTTGGTCCTCCAGGGGGACGGCGAGGATCAGTCCGTCTTTCTTCCATGGGAGGCGGATGGATTGAAAGTGCCCCCCAGGGGTGATCATGAATCCGCCTTGATAGTGCGTGTGGCCGAAACAAACGGTCTGAGTTTCCGGGCTCCTGAGCAAAGGGAAGGCCTGGGCCGGCCCAAGGATGTAATCATCTTCGTCGAGTGGAGAGCCGTGAACAATTTGAAAGCTGTCCAATTGTATCGGGCCGACGGGAAGCGAGCGAAGAAAACTAAAATGGTCGAGGGTGAGCTCATGCCGGGTCCACTCGGCGGCGAGACGCGCCGGGGGATTGAACTCTGCCACCGGGTGGCCCGAACAAGCCTTGTCATGATTGCCGCGAATAATGATCGAGGCCAGCGGCCGTAGCTTTTCGATGACGGCATTGGGGTCGGGGCCGTAGCCAACCAGATCGCCTAAACATAACATCTGTTCGTATTTTCCCTGCGCCAGCTCGAGGCACGCCTCGAGCGCTTCCAGGTTCGAGTGTGTGTCGCTGAACAGAAGATAGCGCAAGCCGGATTCCTACGTGGCGACAGCGCTGGCCCCGGCTGGGTCTGAGTCCAGCAGACAGCCCGGAAAGCCCGGGGAGCCGGACGCGCCACAGAGAACGGTCGTTACCACGACAGCAAGCTCCATTATAGTTCGGGTAAACGTCTGTTCGCAGCTATGGATTTGAACCTGCGATTGCTACTTCGAGAACCTGCTCGTGGAGGGTATCAGGTCCAAACTCTGGTGCGGGGAGGCGAATAGTGGCAATTCCTACTGTGATCGCTGAGCCGCGGAGCGCCGAAAACCTGACCCGACAATCGCGATTGATTTTGTGAAAAAGGGGCTATAAACACGCTCACCCTCGCGGGATGTGTGGTATAGAGAATTTGCGAGAATTCTTAGACCCACACCGGGAGGGTGAACGATGCAGTCGAGCTTACCTGAACTGATTCTGCCCATCAAGCTGGAAAAGAGCGCAGAACGTCTGACGAGTTTGGGCGGGCTGATGGTGTTGGAGGAGATGGCGCAAGCACTGAAAGTGTGGAAGCGCGTGGACGAGCAGTTGGCGGTTCCGGGCTCGGGGCGAGGGTATCGGCCCAGCGAATTTGTGCAGCCGCTGGTGTGGATGCTGCACGCCGGCGGGCGGCGGCTGGAAGACCTGCGGGAGTTGCGGGCCGAGCAAGAGGTGTTGGAGAACTTGGGGCTGCGAGCGGTGCCGGATGCAGGTACCGTAGGGGACTGGTTGCGGCGACAAGGCAAGGACGGGGTAGCGGGTTTGGAGCGGGTGAACCAGGAGTTGATCCAGGGTGCGCTGGAGCCGGAAGGCGAGGAGTTGACTCTGGACGTCGATGCCACCGAGATTGAGGCGGAGAAGCGGGAGGCGCAGTGGACGTATCACCACGCGCGGGGGTACATGCCGCTGGTGGGCTACGTGAACGGCATCTGCGTGGGGCAGGAATTTCGAGATGGCAACGTGAGCCCGGGGACGGGGATTTTACCTTTCGCGCAGAAGTGTGAGGCGGTGTTGCCGGCAGGGAAGCGGATCTATTTTCGCAGCGACAGCGCGGCCTACCAGGCGGACGTGATCAACCACTACAGCCAGCCGGGGCGCACTTTCACCATTACGGCGGACTTGGACGCAGCGGTGAAACGCGAAATCCAGAACCTGCCGGCGAGCGCGTGGCGACCCTACCAGACGGCCGAGGGACTGGGGACGGATCGGGAAATCGCCGAGACTGTGCACACGATGAACGAGACGAAGCAGGCGTTCCGGCTGATCGTGCTGCGCTGGCTCAATCCGCAGCCCAGCTTGTTTGAATCGGAGCGGCACTGCTATCACGCCGTGGCTTCGAATCGGGAGGAGAGCGCGGCGGAGGTTATCTGGAAACACAACGGGCGGGGGCAGAGCGAGAACTGGCACAAGGAACTGAAGCTGGACATGGGAATGGAGCAGATGCCGTGTGGGCAACGGGCGGCCAACGCCCTGTACTTTGCCATTGGCGTACTGGCCTACAATCTGGCGCAGTTGCTCAAGCGGCGTGTGCTGCCGGAATCGTATCGCACCGCGACGGTGGCCACGCTACGCTGGAAAGTGTATCGGCTGGCGGGCAAGTTGGTGCGCCACGCGCGGGGACTGATCCTGCAGATCAAAGCGGATACGGAAAAGTGGCTGCTGCTGCAAGCCGCGCGCCTGCGCTGCGCGCAACTGCGGACCTGAAACGGAGGAGCGCGATGAAAAAAAGAGAATGCAAGAGGCAAAAGGGGGCGGGAGTGTCGTCAGCGGAGAGCCTCAAACCACCTTGATCCTCCCCGAGCCGCTGAAACCTCTACCGAACCGGGCCGCGAACCCGGCTGAGTAGGTTTTGGGGCGCGCCCGTCGACGCTTCCAACCGCCGACACGCCCATTCCATCGTTCAACCGCGATTCTTGGGGCCTGACCGAACGATTGCATTCAGTGGCGATCAGGTGTACGTTATCGGTCGGTCGGGAGTCAAAACGGAAATCCCGGCTAAAACCGCTGCTCCTCAGTGCTCAGGTCAGAATGCACACATGTTAACCGATGACAAAGAAGGCAGAACCATAGCATTTTCTCTGATTCTAATCATGGGGTTGGCGGCGAGCGCTTCCGCTTCGCAGAGCTACATTCTCCAAAACAGATTTGGCACTTCCCTGGAAGTTTATCCTTCTGAAGGTTACTACATTGTGAAGCAGAGCACTCCAAACGCGCATGGCTCCGGAGTAGTTCCTGGAGAGCAAGCCTGGTTCGGTCGAGGCCTGGTCAGCGTGTTTGCGGGGCATCGTTGGTTCCGAAGCGCAGACATGGAGTTCATGCATGTGCGGGGGGACGAGACGACCGATGGCAGACTTCAACTGACTGGCGTGAAGAACGGCACGGCGAGCGACGCTTTCGGACCGTTCCAGTTCGTCGAGCTGAATTGGACCGTCCCCGGCGGTGAATTCCCCATTGTCACGGCATTTCAACTTTATCAGGATCGGCCAGCCTTGATCTTCGCGCAGCGGTTCCCGAAGGGCTTTAAAGGCTACTCGAACGGGGACTGGACCGTTCCTTCGGTCGCGTTCCCGCAATTCGTTTCCAATAATTGGGGTGTCCCCCAGAACCTCTATTCCTGGACGAGCGGCGGTATGTGGAGCCATCGGTTGGCTTGGGGGGACGCCTTCAGTAATGAGGGCAGCGTAGACCCGCTTGTGGCTTCAGCGCCGAACTACACAACGATTATCTTATCCAGCTTCGCGAATTATCTGACCGCCACGCAACAGTCGCGGCCGTTGCCGGTGACCGGCCAGATCGCGCGAGGAAGCATAAGCTGCGGTATCGAAGGACTCGTGCAGCATTTGCCCGCCGGTTTTGAACACCAGCATATTTTGGTTGCCGGGCGGGGCATTCACAACACCTTTTATGCGTCCTCGCGGCTGGGCGGGGTTGAGACAGACGGTAAGCAGCTTCAAGAGTTGAGCAGCCTGGAACGATTGAAAAAGGCAAATTCAGGGTGGTTTTGGGATTACCAAACAAAAATGTGGCACGTGAAGCTGGACTTCGGTGATTCGCCAAACATAGTGGCGAAGGTTTTCCGGGTTTCGGCGCGCTGAGGACGCAAATAGCAGCGGTCCATGCAAGTGACGAAACAATCGGGCGGGCTCTTGAGCTACACGACGTCCAGGGCAACAAGTCTTACCTCGCAGCCTTTACTGACGTTCCCTCCCCGAAGGATGGGGGAGCCTCGTCAACCGAAACAAGCTTTCTTTTGATCCATGGAAACTTAACACCAGCCAGCTTTTGACCGGCACAATCAATTTCGCTAATATTAGGAAAGTGGAGACGGTTCCTAACGGAACGTACATGCGAGGCAATGTTACGTTTTCAAACTGCTGGTGAATCGCACGGGCAAGCTCTTGTGGCGATCCTCTCGGGAATGCCTGCGGGCTTATGCGTCGATTTCGATTATGTAAACAGAGAACTCAAGCGGCGGCAGGGCGGTTACGGGCGCGGGGGGCGGATGAAAATCGAATCGGATACCGCCCAGTTTCTCTCCGGCGTTCGGCACGGCAGGACCATCGGTTCACCCATTACTCTGCTGATTCCGAACCGCGATTGGGAGAACTGGAAGGAGGCGCTGGCCGTTGAAGACCGTCCGGAAACCCGGGCGAAGCATAAGCCCCTCACCCGGCCGCGTCCCGGGCATGCCGACCTCGCCGGATGCCTTAAGTACAACTTTTCGGAGGCGCGTTACGTGCTTGAAAGGGCGAGCGCGCGTGAGACTGCGGCGCGGGTGGCCGCGGGCGCGCTCGCAAAGCTGTTCCTGAAAGAATTCGGCGTCGAAGTCGCAAGTCATGTTGTCGCGGTAGGAAGCGTGGCTCTTGAGGATGAGTCGGTTTCGTTCCAGAAGGTACTGGCGCTTGGCGCGGTTGAGGAGGTTATGCTCGGTTGTGTCGATCCCGCAGTGGAAGCGCGCATGAAGGAAGAAGTGGACAAAGCTCTGGATTCGCGCGATACGGTGGGAGGAACCTTCGAAGTGATTGCCCATGGCGTGCCGCCGGGGCTCGGCTCATGCGCTCAATGGGATGAACGCCTGGATGGGCAATTGGCCCAGGCTGTGATGTCCATCCAGGCAGTCAAGGCGGTTGAGATAGGCAGGGGAATCGAGGGTGCTGCAAGTCCCGGGTCTCGAGTGCATGACGAAATCGGATACGACCGGGAGAAATCCCGATTCACCCGCACGTCGAACCGCGCGGGGGGACTGGAAGGCGGAATTTCAAACGGAGAAGACATCGTTGTGCGGGGCCATCTGAAGCCCATTTCGACGCTACGCCGCCCCCTGGAATCCGTGGACCTCCAGACGAAGGAGAGCGTGAAGGCAGCCTACGAGAGGTCCGATGTGTGCGTGGCGCCCGCTGCCGGTGTCATAGGTGAAGCGATGGTCGCCCTGACCATAAGCCGGTCATTCCTGGAGAAATTCGGGGGGGACTCGATGGGGGAGACAAAGCGGAACTTTCTGGCTTATATGGAGCAGGTGAAACAATTCTAATGATTTATCCAATTGTTAAGTACGGACAAGAGGTTCTGGAGAAACCTGCGGCGCCAGTCGCCCAGTTCGACGGAAGCCTGGAAAAACTTGTGGCTGATATGTTCGAGACCATGTACGCCGCCAACGGCGTGGGATTGGCCGCCCCGCAGATTGGCATCTCTCTAAACCTTTGCGTGATTGACGTTTCATGCGGCCACGATCCCAATGCAAAACTGGTACTCGCCAATCCGCAGATCATTGCCGCGGAGGGCGAACAGGTGGAAGAGGAAGGTTGCCTAAGCCTTCCGGATTTCCGCGCCAAAACCCGCCGCCCATTGCGCGCCACGGTGCGCGCTCAGGATCCCAGCGGCACGGAATTCACCTTGTCCGGTGAGGGTTTGCTGGCGCGGGCCTTATGCCACGAAGCCGACCACCTGGGAGGAAAGCTCTTCATCTCTCATCTGAGCAGGCTTAAACGAGACTCCATCAAGCGCCAGGTGCGTAAGATGGTCAAAGCGGGGGAGTGGTGAGAAATCAGTTGTCAGTATTCAGTTCTCAGTTATCAGTAATGCGTACCCCCCGTTCTTGGGGTATGGTGTTCTTACTGAGAACTGAAAACTGAGGACTGATAACTGTCTTACATGACGCTCATCTTTTGTGGCACTCCACAATTCGCCGTCCCCACCCTGGAAAGGCTGATCGCGGAAGAATATGACATTGAGCTGGTGATGACAAACCCGGACGAGCCGAGCGGCCGCGGCTACGAGGTGAAGCCGTCACCGGTGAAGCACGCGGCCTTGAAGGCGGGCCTCGAGGTCTTCCAACCGGCGAAACTCAAGGAAGAATCAACTGCCGAGTTCCTATTAAAGTTCCGGCCAGACGTCATCGTTGTTGTTGCATACGGGCATATCATCCCGAAATGGATGATCGACCTCCCGAAATGCGGATGCCTTAATCTGCACGCGTCGCTTCTGCCCAAGTATCGTGGCGCGGCGCCGATTCAGTGGGCGATTATCCGGGGAGAATCCGTAACCGGCGTTACCACGATGAAGATCGATGAAGGACTCGACACCGGCAATATTCTCCTCCAAAGGAACGTCCCGATTTACAACGAGGACACAACTGAAACCCTTTCTGAGCGGCTGAGCGGCGTGGGTGCAGATTTGATGATGGAAACCTTGCCGAAGCTTATTCGGGCCGAGATTCAACCACAGCCGCAAGATCACGCCCAAGCCACGCTTGCTCCGATTCTGAAAAAGGAAGATGGCCGAATCGATTGGACGATCAGAGCGGAGGAAATCTGGTGGCGTGTGCGTGGATTGCGACCTTGGCCTGGAGCTTACACAACCTTTCGGTCCAAGAATCTCCACATCTGGTCGGCCGCTCCTGTCGCAGGCCAGATTGCGCCGGGATCCGATCCGGGCGCGCTTTTTCCTGGTCGCGGCGCGATGCGTGTGGCCTGCGGATCGGGCACGCTCCTGGAAGTCTATGAGCTTCAGCTTGAAGGACGAAAACGTCTGGTTGCTCGAGATTTCCTGAACGGTGTTCGCCCGTCACCCGGAGAAAAGCTAGGGACTTAGTCGCAATCTCTCTTCCCAGCCGAGGTCATTCTTGCCGATTTCGCCCGCCCGCAAAACTGCCTATCGTATCCTCCGGCGCGTAGAAGCGGGCCGGGGATTTGCCACAGAACTCCTTCAAACCCCCGACGTCTCCGCGCTAAAGGACGCGGACCGGCGCCTGGCGACTGAACTCGTCATGGGTGTTTTGCGTTGGCGCGGGGAGCTGGACTTCCGGATTAGGGAACGTTGTGATAGGCCCATCGAATGCCTGGATCCCGAGGTGTTGACAATCCTGCGCATGGGTGTTTACCAGATTCAATTGCTCGAAAGGGTGCCGAAGGCAGCGACTGTCAATGAAGCGGTGGAGATGACGAAAGCTGCGCGTAAACGATCAGCGACGGGATTGGTCAACGCGGTGTTGCGCAAATGTCCGCCCGGCGAGAGGGCAACGAGGCCACAACGGTTTGATGACGTGGACCAAGCCACGCTTGAAAGCGTGCGGCGCGCAACTCCCGCCTGGTTGCTCGAGCGTTGGGCCAGCAATTTTTCGCGCTCAGGGATGGCCGGTGACAACGTGGCACTGCGCCTGGCTTGGGCGAGTATTCAGGTTCCTCCCACGGTACTGCGCGTGGTGGACCCCGGACAAGATATTCCCCGCCTGCGAGAGGAGTTGAGCGAGGAAGGAATAAAGACCGGACCCGGGAGGTTGTTGTCTCGCGCCTTGGTCGTCGAATCGGGCAATGTGCATGCATCCCATGCTCTAATGGAAGGGCGGCTGGTAATCCAGGATGAAGCCTCTCAGATCGTGACGGACCTTCTTGGGCCGCGAGCGGGGCATGGAGTGCTTGACTTGTGCGCCGCACCGGGCATCAAGACTGGTCAGATTGCTCAGGCGCTCGGGGCCGGCACTCTTGTGGCCTGTGACCTAAGCGCCGCGCGGCTCCGCACGATGGCTCGGTTGCTTCCGCAATGGCTCCCGAAAGGAGTGCGGTTGCGGACCGTTCGGCTGGATGCGACAAAAGCTCTTCCCTTTAGCTGCCAGTTTGAGCGAATCCTCCTGGACGCGCCTTGTTCCGGCACGGGCACACTGGCGCGCAACCCGGAGATCAAATGGCGCCTTCGACCAGCGGACTTGCAGCGGTTTGCAGAAGCTCAGGTCAAGATGCTGAAGGAGGCGCTTGGCTTTCTGTCCACGCAGGGGCGACTGGTTTATTCCACATGCTCACTGGAGCCGGAGGAAAACGAAGGCGTCATCGAACGAGCACTCCAAGAATCTCCAGGCTACCACGTCGCTTCACCGCCAGAACTCAAATCTGCTTGCCCTGCCTTGAGCAGGTTGTTTGATTCTCAGGGGTATTTGCGTACCCGCCCCGATTTGTATCCCCTGGATGGCTTCTTCAGCGCTGTGATCGTGCGGAAGAACCGGCATCGGTATGTGGTAACATAGCAGCGATCACAAGAGAAGGAGGGAAAGATCGACTGAAAGACAAATCCCTCACCCCTTCGGGGCATCCTCATCAGTAATATAAGGATTAACAATGCTGAAACACAGGGTTCATATTTCGATGCTACTCTTGTTCGCCCTGGTGGTGTCCGTCCCCCAGGTGAGCCATTCCCGGACTGCCAGAAAAGGCAAATTGCTATACATGACTCTGACGAAGGGATACCACCACGAAAGCGTGGAGTTATCCAAGCAAATTGTGAAGGAAATTGGAGAGAAATCCGGGGCATTTGACACGACGGTGACGGAAGACGCCGGTGCATTCACCAAAGAAAATCTGAAGAATTATGACGCGGTCATGTTCAACACCACCGGAGAACTGCCCATGACCGAGGAAGAAAAGAGCGCCTTCGCGGATTTTCTTCGCTCAGGGCATGGTTTTGTGGGCGTCCACAGCGCCACTGACACTTTCTATACTTGGAGCACTTACGGGGACATCCTTGGGGGTTGGTTCAATAACCATCCCTGGCATGAATTGGTGACCATTGACGTGGTGGACCCCAAGAGCAAACTCGTAGGTTTCCTCGGAAATTCCTTCCAGGTTAACGACGAGATCTATCAGATCAGCGATTTCAAAGCTGAGACCTCGCACGTTCTTTTGCAGCTCGACCCGAAGTCCGTCAACACCAAGAAAGAGGGCGTGACCGTCAGATATTACGGATGGCCGGTAGCCTGGACTCGCATGTTCGGGAAGGGCCGTGTTTATTACAACAGCCTGGGCCATGAGGATGCAGTGTGGAAAGACCAGCGGTACCAGGAAATGCTCCTGAACGGCATCAAGTGGGTCATGAGACAAATCAACTGAGAACCGAGATTCGAAATTGGAAACTCGAAATTCGTGCCAAGCGAAAGTGGGGCGCGGGAGCGTTCGCCGGGAGACGTGCTGGTGGGCATCAAGCCGAAATTCGAGACGATTTTCGAGTTTCACTTTTCGAATTTCGGCTCTTTCAGGGTTGCGGTTTTTTCTTGACACGAGAAACGCCGCGCTTTTATAAGAAAAAGAGCGGCCCTTCGCCACATCAGGTTATGGCAGGTGCCGCGGGAAAAAAGTTCAACCTCGTTAGGCGAGGTTACCACACAAACAAAAGCCACTGCCCGGAAACTCGGAGACGAGCCAACGGGTGGAGCAGGCAGGGTCGGCTTAAGGCTCTGTCTAAGGTGGCTGTCGCAGGCTCGAAGGCACTACGTTGTGTGGAGCCAAAGCTCTCACCAGGAGGTTTAAGTAGGCGGGGTTCCTCTAACCCGGTCTGCATGGATCGCCCCTGCGGAGCTTTTGCTCCGGGGGGCGTTTTGCTTTTAGCGCATTTTCTATGGAATGAGTAGTCCTGTGGTTGGAATCCATGACTTCATAATGGGGAAGCGCGCGGAATGGTTCTGGACGTTGTGCGGATGGCTGGGGGTGTTGACGCTTCTGGTGGCGATGGCCACGCCCTCCGCTCGTGGGCAGGACAGTTCCCCCTCAGGCCAGCCCCAGGGCGTGACCAACCCGGCGCCGCCAGATAGCCAGGCTTGGAACCTGCACATCCAGTCCACGGCGGTTGGTCAAGGCCACGGATCTTTCCCTGCTGAATATACTGGGGCGAACAGTCTTACGCCCGTCGCCCAAGCCAAAGACACCGTGTCCGTGGATGTGATGGGCGGGGTACGCTTGTGGCGCGGGGGAGAGTTCTTCGGGGACGTCCTCGTATGGCAGGGATATGGACTCAGCAACACGCTTGGCGTCGCGGGATTTCCAAATGGCGAGGCGTTTCGAGTCGGCAAGACTTATCCGGATGCCTACCTCTGCCGCGCTTTTATTCGCGAGACGATCGGCTTCGGTGGGGAAAAGGAAGCAGCTCAGGACGAGCCGTTCGAATTGGACAATAAAAAGTACGTTCGAAACCTGACGATTACGGTGGGCCACTTCAGCGCCAAAGACATCTTCGACAACAACGCCTACGCCAACGACGGCCGATCCCAGTTCATGAATTGGTCTCTGGTGGCCAATGACGCCTGGGATTATCCGGCGGACACGCTGGGGTTTACGAACGGCGCTACGGTTGAATTGAATACTCGCGCTTGGGCCGGGCGGCTGGGCATCTTCCAGGTATCGAAAGTCGCGAACGGAATTCGCATGGACTGGAACCTGGCCCATGCCTGGTCCACAGTGGCAGAGGTCGAAAGGCGATATTTACTTCGAGGACATGCGGGGGCTCTACGACTGCTTGCCTATGACACGCGGGCGCACATGGGAAGTTATCAGGAGACCCTCAATAATCCGAGCCGCGGTGAGGATATTGTGCTTACTGCGGCGTACCGATACAAGTACGGCTTTGGCATCAATCTGGAGCAGGAAATCGGTGAGAATCTCGGCGCATTCGCGCGCCTGGGTTGGAGCGATGGCACAAACCAGACGTACGAGTTTACCGATGTGGACCGCACAGCCACGGCGGGACTTAGCCTGAAAGGGACATGGTGGCGCCGCCCGGAGGACACGGTAGGCCTCGGCGCGATTGTCAACGGCATCAGCGCCGTCCATCGGCAGTTCCTTGCGGCGGGCGGTCTCGGAATTACCGTCGGCGACGGACGCCTCGACTACCGCTCGGAGCGCATCGGCGAAGCGTACTACAACTGGAGGGTCGTGAAACACTTCCAGTCGACTCTGGACTATCAATTCGTCCTAAACCCCGCATATAACCATGTGCGCGGACCTGTCAATGTCTTCGCCCTGCGGCTGCACACCGAGTTTTGAAAATAGAAGGCAGAAGGCAGAAGGGAGAAGACAGAAGTGGTCATTCCCGCGAAAGCGGGAATCCATCTCCTCGGGGGCTGATGTGGATGCCCGCTTACGCGGGGGCGATAACGATGATTTTCATCTCCATGGTGGGCCCAAGGCCCATGTCTACTCAGGACGGCAGCCGGCTCCAACTTCGGAATTCGGGTTCAAATTCACCATTTACTATTCACCATTTACAATTCATAATTTCTCCGGCCATCAGTTTTGCCAAACCAAGGTCGCAGGGCATCGAGTCATGATTTACTTCACCGAGCTTGACCATCTCCCCGTCTATGGCGTGAAGGGAGAATACCTGGGCAGACTGGAAGACCTTTGTGTCGACCCCAGCCAGAATGCCTTGCGGGTTGCATCCTATCTTGTCAAGACGCCCAAGAAGACGATCCTTTGCATTTCCCACGAACAGATGCAATCCCTCTCCGTACGGGCCGGTCAAACGCGAGTTCCGCGCGAGGAAGTGCGATGCTATGCTCCCGACGAGGGGCTGCTGAAAGTGAAAAAGGACATCCTCGATCAACAGATCATTGATGTGAACAACCGCAAGGTTGTGCGGGTCAATGACATTGACTTCGACATCCTGCCCATCGATCAACACACGGAATTGCGCATTATCGGGGTCAATGTGGGGCTGGCAGCGGCGCTTCGCAGGCTATTGCAGGGCTTCGCGGCCAAGCATACCGTCCGCATGATCACGGGCCTGTTTCCGACGAAGACTATCCCGTGGGAATTCGTGAACCTGATCGAGCCGGACCCTCAACGCCGGGTCAAGCTGCGCCTATCTTACGAGCGCGTGGGCGAGCTTCACCCCGCTGACATCGCCGACATTCTCGAAGAACTGGGCCGCGATGAGCAGAAAGCTGTCATTGAGGGTCTTGACGATGAAACGGCTGCGCAGGCGCTCTCGGAGATTCCCACGCGCATGCAGGCAGACTTGCTGGAGAGCATACCAGCCCAAAAAGCGGCGGATATCGTGGAGGAAATGCCTCCTGACGAGGCCGCCGACGTCCTGCAGGAGTTGTCGCCGGAGACCTCGGCGGAGGTCTTGGCCGACATGGAGAAAGACGAAGCCAACGAGGTTCGCGAGTTGCTGGGGTTTGAGGAGAATACGGCGGGCGCGCTCATGACCACGGAATACGTAGTGGTGCACGAATCCGCCACGGTGGAAGGGGCCGTAGCGGCCTTGAAGACTTTTGAGGGCCCGATTGAGTCGATCCACGCGATTTACCTCGTGGACAACGCCGACGTCCTTGCCGCGGTGGTCCCCGTCGGCCGCATTCTCCTTTCCGAAGCCAACCTGCCGCTCAAGGAGCTGGCAACAGACTCGCTGATTTCCGTCCCCTCTCACGCCGCCGCGATTTCCGTGGTGGATCTGTTTCACAAATACAATTTGATCTCCCTGCCCGTGGTGGATGACGGCGGGCATCTGATTGGCGTGGTCACGGCTGACGACGTCCTGGAACTCGTTATCAACAAGAGGCAATTCCGCAGAAGAGGATAATGCCCTGTGAATCGCGAACGGATTCGCCAATTCCGCATCAGCCTGCTGGTTTTCCTGGCCGTCCTTGGCCCCGGGATTATCACGGCTAACGTGGACAACGACGCGGGTGGGATTTATACCTACTCCGTCGCGGGAGCGAAGTTCGGGTATTCACTGCTCTGGACCTTAGTCCCCATCACCGTGGCACTGATCGTGGTTCAAGAGATGGTGGCCCGGATGGGCGTGGTCACCGGCAAAGGTCTGGCGGACCTGATCCGCGAAGAGTATGGCTTCCGCACCACTTTCATCCTGATGATGATGCTGCTTGCAGCCGACCTCGGAAACACGATTGCTGAGTTTGCGGGCCTGGCCTCAGGCATGGCGGTTTTCGGTGTGACCCGTTACATTGCGGTCCCTCTTGGCGCGCTCCTTGTGTGGGCACTGGTGGTGAAGGGCACTTACCGGTTCGTGGAGAAGGTCTTCCTGGCCGCGTGTGTCTTTTACGTCGCCTACCCCGTCTCCTGCTTCCTTGCCCATCCCAAGTGGCCGGATGCGGTGATCAGCACACTGAAACCCTCTTTTCAATTTAGTTCCGGGTACTTTTACATGCTCACCGGCGTCGTCGGTACGACCATCGCACCCTGGATGCAGTTTTATCTTCAAGCTGCGGTAGTGGAGAAGGGCATCAAGGTGAAGGAATACATCTATTCCCGCTGGGATGTTATTGTGGGCTGCATCATCACGGACGTAGTGGCCTTTTTCATCATCGTAGCCTGCGCGGCGACAATTTACGTTACCGGAAACCGGCAAATCAATGATGCCGGAGACGCCGCCTTGGCCCTGCGGCCGCTCGCCGGGCACGCGGCCAGCGCCCTCTTTGCTTTCGGACTCTGCAATGCCTCCCTCTTCTCGGCTTGTATTCTGCCACTGGCGACCGCCTACTACGTCTGCGAAGGGCTGGGCATGGAAGCGGGCATTAATAAGCGCTTTCATGAAGCACCGACGTTCTACTGGCTCTACACTACGCTGATCGTGCTGGGCGCGCTGGCCGTCATGGTGCTGAGCGAAGCCAAACAAATCCCCATCATATTATTTTCCCAGGTGGCTAACGGCATTCTCCTCCCGTTCGTCCTGATTTTCATGCTTCGCCTGGTGAACCGTGATGATCTGATGGGAAAGCACAAGAATTCCCGCCTCTTCAATAACATTGCTTGGGTAACCTGCGTGGTGATGATCGTTCTGACACTGTTGCTGGTGGTCAGCACGTTCTTTCCTAACAAGCTGCCTGCCTAACCCGACCGCTCAAATCTCGGCAAGGAACTGGACGATGCCCTCCTCCACGGCGAGACGCCCGGCGGACGCCTATCCATGCTTACGCTTTCACGCTATACTAAATCCGTAAGGTCTGCGCCAGCGAATGGGAAACGAACTGATCCAAATTACGGCTATCCATCGGCCGGGACCGGCCGCAGTCCCACCAACTTATTCTTCGCCAGGGGCGTCCTCGAGCCTTGCGGATTCAGCGGTTTTCGAGGAAGGGGTTGTGGCGCGCGACGCGCGTGGGGCGGAAACAAAGCCTGCGCCCTCAAGTGCCGCGCAGCCATCAGAGCACGCTGCTCCGGTGGGCACGATGAGGACTTTCTACCTTGAGACCTTCGGCTGCCAGATGAACGTTCACGATTCGGAGAAGGTGCAAGGCGTGCTGATGGCGCGTGGGATGACGCCGGTCGAAAACCACGATGAGGCTGACCTTGTTCTTTATAATACCTGCAGCATCCGGGAAAAGGCCGCGCAGAAGGTTTTTTCGAGGCTCGGGGCATTTCGGAAAGGTCGAAACGGCGCGGGGAAAGTGATTGGGGTACTGGGCTGCGTGGCGCAGCAGGAAGGCGAGCGGTTTTTTGAGCGCGCGCCGCAGGTTAGTCTGGTGTGCGGCTCGGCAAGTTATTCGAAACTGCCGCAGTTGCTGGAGGAACTCGGAAGTGGAAACCGGCGCGTCACCGGGCTCTCGCTCGACACGGACGAGTGCTTTGAGACCGAGATAACGCGCCGCGAGAATCGTTTCCGGGCTTATCTCACCATCATTGAAGGGTGCAACCAGCGCTGCTCGTTCTGTGTTGTGCCCACGACGCGCGGCCCGGAGCGAAGCCGTCCGAGCGATAAGATTCTGGCCGAGGCCCGGCGGCTGGTGGACGAGGGTTACACGGAGATCCAGCTTCTGGGGCAGATCGTCAACGCCTGGCACGATCCTTCCCCAGCCCGGTTGAGTTTTGCGGATTTACTTTCGCGCGTGGCCGAGGTTCCGGGAATCCGCCGCGTGCGGTTTACGACCTCGCACCCAAGATACTTCACCGCTGATACGGTCCAGGCGATCGATGCCAACCACGCGCTTTGCGACCAGATTCACCTGCCGGTGCAATCGGGTTCCACGACACTGCTGGGGCGGATGCTGCGAGGATACACACGAGAGGAGTATCTGGAAAAGATCCATTACATTCGCCAAGCCCGGCGCCCCGTTAGCCTTTCCACGGACATCATTGTCGGCTTTTGCGGAGAAACACGCGAGGATTTTGAACAGACGCTTTCGCTGTTGGAGGAAGTGGAGTACGATCAAGTTTTCTCTTTCAAATATTCAGAACGACCGAATACGCCTGCGCAAGGAAGTGGGGATGTCGTACCGGAAGAGGAAAAAGGACGACGCCTGAGTGAGCTTCAGGAGTTACAACGGCAAATCCAGCTACGGCGCAATCAGCCGCTCGTGGGCAAGAGTTTTGAGGTCCTTGTAGAAGCATACCAAGCGCGCTTGGGGCAGGCGGTAGGACGGAGCACCACAAACCGGGTTATAAACTTCCCGGGCAGTCCTCAGGATGTTGGACGCTACCTCACGGTGCAAGTGACCTCGGCCGGACCGAACAGTCTCGTGGGCGAGCGCGTAATGGTGTGATCGGAGAGAGATGCAGCGCTGCTTGGTGCAAGACTGAAGGCGGCACGGCCAGGTGACATGGGGGCGGTCTGGAGGGTCGATGGGCGCGCGCGGATTATTAGGGGAGGGTAGAATCGGGACGCAGCGCGGGTGAGCGGCGGCGGGGCGGCGTGTGCAGAGTGGCTGGGGGGGCGCATGGAAATCGAAATGAAAATTCGAGGTTTGGTGATGGATCCGGTCACGAACATGCCCATCGTCATTCTGAAGGATATCAACGGCGCATCGGTGCTTCCCATCTGGGTGGGCATTTATGAGGCGAACGCGATTGCTTTGGAAATTGAGAAGGTAACCACGCCACGCCCCATGACCCATGACCTGCTAAGAAACCTGTTGCTGGGCCTGGAGACGCGTGTTCAGAAGGTTGTGGTGAGCGAGTTGAAGGAAGACACTTTCTATGCTCTAATCTGGCTGGAACGCGACGGACAGACGATGTCCATCGATTCGCGGCCCAGCGACGCACTGGCGCTGGCCTTGCGCATGGATTGCCCGATTTATGTGGAAGAGGAAGTCCTGAAGCACTCCAAAATTGCCGGCGGGGCCAACGAAAAGGCGAGTAACGAAGAGCTTCGGAAGTGGCTGGAAGGCTTGAACGACGAGGATACGGGACGCTACAAGATGTGACCGGTGGCGGTAGAACTTGGCCGGGCCGCCTCCGGGCCCGCGAAAAAACCAACAGTTGACCGGAGCTGCGAGTGAGCACGGTAATAGCGATCGCAAACCAAAAAGGTGGAGTGGGGAAGACCACCACCGCCGTCAATCTTGCCGCTGCCTTTGCCCATACGGACAAGCGAACCCTCCTGATTGACCTGGATCCCCAAGCAAACAGCACGCTGACCTTCTTCAACCCGGATGAAGTCCTGCACTCGGCCTATGAGGTCTTGGCCGACCACCAGATGACGCTTTCGCAAGTGGTCAGGCCTACGAAGGTGGCGAACCTTTGCCTGGTGCCGTCCAAAATCTCGCTGGCCAAGCTGGAGTCGCACCTGGTAGGGCAGTTCGATGCGCCCTACCGGCTCAAAGACGCTCTGGCTGGGGTGCGAAACGACTTCGACCTCGTGCTGATTGATACCCCGCCGGCGCTCGGCCTCATCACTGTGAACGCCCTGGTTGCAGCCCATTACCTGCTGGTGCCCATCCAGCCCTCCTACTACGCGCTGGAGGGAACAGACGATCTGCTGGAGACGCTGGAGCGCATCCGCGCCCGGCCCAATCCTCAGTTGGAGCTGCTCGGGGTGATCGTCACTCTCTACGACAGGCGCACCAATCTGGCGCGGGATACTTACAAACAGGTCCGCGAAGTGTTCGGCAAAAAGGTCTTCAAGACCATCATCGGGAAGAGTGTCCGGCTGGAAGAAAGCCCTGCTTATAAAGAAACGATTTTCACTTTTGCCCCTCATTCGTCCGGAGCGCAGGAGTACGCGCAGCTCGCGAAGGAGGTCCTGCAACGTGTCAGTTAGACGCGCGGGTTTACCCCTGACGGTCAAGATGCGGCACAACTCTCACTACGTGGAAGAGATGATCTCCCGAACCGGTGCAGCCATTGGCAGGATGATTCCCCTCGAGGAAGTCCAGCCCAACGCCGGCCAGCCCCGCAAGGACGTGGGCGATTTGCAGGGGCTCACTGACTCCGTGCGGGAGAAAGGCGTACTGGAGCCGCTGCTGGTGCGTTTTCTGCCGGAGTCGGGAAAGTACATGATTATTTCCGGGGAACGCCGCTACCTGGCGGCGCGCGCCGCGGGACTCTGCGAACTCCCCTGCATCGAGAAAGACGTGGATGACGCCGAGACGCTCGAACTGGCGCTGATCGAAAACCTGCAGCGGAAAGACTTGACCCCCTTCGAAGAGGCTGACGGGGTGCAAGCGCTCGCCGACCGCTTTGGCTTGACCCATGAGGAAATCGCCAGAAGAGTGGGTAAGTCGCGCTCCTCGATTACTGAAGTGCTCAGCCTGCGGACGATTCCTGATGCGATTAAGGCATTGTGCATTGAAAAGGGCGTGCTCTCGAAATCACAACTGCTCCAGGTGGCCCGCCAGCCAAACGAAGGGAAGATGAAGGATTTGGCGCAGCGTTTTGCACTGGGTGTGGTCAACCGCGAGCAAGCCCGCGCGGAACGCAATCCCGATAAGAAGCCGCACCCGGCCGTCTTCCGCTTTGTCCCTCCCGCCAAGGAATTCAAGATGGTGTTGCAGTTCCGCAAGAACCAGGTTGAGCGCGACGAAATTATCGCAGCCTTGCGGCGCATCATCGAAACTCTGGAAGCAGAGAACTAAAGCAGAAGGCAGAAAGCGGTAAGCAGCAAGCGGAAAAGGGACGCGACCAGTGTGCAATTACAGGTCCGAAGCGGCTCTTGGCAGCGGCTTTTTCCACAGCCCGGCCGCGGGCCGAAACGAAAAGGAGAGCCTCCGTGTCCTCTGTGCCTCTCAAGCTTTAACACGGAGCACACGCAGCGTCTCAGTGAACTCTGTGTTGAGGCTCTTCGGGGCACGGAAGACACGGAGACACTGCTAGGGAGGACTCAACTGGAATGAACGATTTGTTTGACGTGGTCGTGGTAGGGGCCGGGCCGACGGGCCTGGCTTGCGGGATTGAAGCGCTGCGCGCCGATCTCAAGCTGTTGATCATTGAGAAAGGCTGTTTGGTGAACTCCCTGTTTAATTATCCGCCCAACATGACGTTCTTTACCACACGCGAGCTGTTGGAAATCGGTGATCTTCCTTTCGCGAGCGTCAATATCAAGCCCACTCGCGCCGAAGCCCTGGAATACTATCGCCGCGTGGCAGGCCACTACCATTTGCCCATCTACTATGAAGAGCTCGTGAGAACCATCGGACAGGCAGACGGCGCCTTCGTGATTGGTACGGAGCTGCGTGGTGGTGAGCGCCGCAAGTATCGCTCCCGCAATGCCGTGCTGGCCACCGGCTATTACGATCTGCCTAACCTGATGAATGTGGCGGGAGAGGATCTACCCAAAGTCTCGCACTATTACGAGGAACCGCACCAGTTCTTCGAGCGGCGGGTTGCGATTGTGGGGGGTGGGAATTCGGCGGCGATTGCGGCGCTGGATCTCTATCGCCATGACGCGGCGGTCACCTTGATCGTGCGGGAGCAAGCATTGAGCCGGCACATCAAATACTGGATCAGACCTGACCTTGAAAACCGGATCAAGGAGGGTTCGATTCGGGCCATGTTCGGCAGCGTGCTGACCGAGATTGCGAACGATTGGATTCTGGTGCGGAATTCCAATGCGGAAACGCTGCGGCTGGAAAACGACTTCGTTTTCGCTCTCACCGGATATCATCCGGACTTCGACTTTATTCGAAGCGCCGGCGTCCGGATTGACCCAACCACCTGCCGGCCGGAATGTAATCAGCAAACGCGCCAGAGTAATGTGCCCGGCTTGTATCTTGCGGGCGTCATCATCGCTGGTATGGATACTAACGAGATCTTCATCGAAAACGGCCGGTTCCATGGCCGGCAGATCGTCGCGGATATCCAGCGCAAACGGCCATCGGCTTGAAGTCAGGAGTCGGGGGTCAGGAAACAGGTCGGCCTTCTGCTTTCTGCCTTCTGCTTCCCATGCTCCTCCCCCCCAAAAAAAAGGGGAGCAAATGCTCCCCGAAGTAAACATGGCACCCCAGCCCGACGCTAGTTGGAGGGGGACCTAGCAACAACCCTCTTCGCAGTCGTGTCGCGGGAAATAACAAAGGTCAGCTCCGCACCCTGAGGAAGAACAATATTTTTGCCCTTCTTGAGAGCCCCGTGGGCGAGAGCCGCAGCGGCGCCGATCCCCATCCCGTAAAGGGCGCCTGTTCCACCGTCGGCGATAGCCCCGATACCAGCACCCGCTGCGGCGCCGACACCGGTTTCAACGGCCGTCCCTTTCGTATCCTTACCCGGCCCTTGGATGGTCCCTTCTTCCCCCTTCACCTTCGCCCCCTGGGCGTCCTGGAGGCTTGCGACGATGTCATACTTCGATGAGTCCGGAGTGGTGATGGAATCTGCGATGAGCCGCATTTCACCCTTGCCTTTCACTCGCCCCGGCTCTTTCACATAGGCCACGTGGCCATCCACGGTGCTGCCCTCCGGGACGATTTCCCCGCCCTTGCCAAAGATCGGCTCCACGACTTTGGCCGTCCAAAAATCGCCGGCATCGTTGGTTTTGGTGCTAAGCGTGGTGATCAGTTCCACACGAAGCTCGCTTCCTGCGGGCAATGTGATCGCGTCGTCCGCCGCAAAAGACAGTGTAGAGAAAACGAGGACTGCTGCCAGGCCCGCCGCGAATTTCGACCGCTTCATTGGCATCTCCTTCGTAATAAGACGAATAAACCGATGTTTCCGTTACAATTGAAGCCGGGCCATCCGACTCTTGGCTGCCTCTTCTTTGACTCTATACTGGCCTCAGCGTCGAAGCAATCGGTAACCCATTCGCTTGGATTCTTCCCCTGGTCAGTCCGTTGCCAGCACAAATACGGCACAAATACGGCAATTGACCCGATAAGGGGCATCCCTTATACTGAATTCTGAGAGGGCATGCCAAACATCATTCGAGATATCGCGGATTCCGCTGCAGCCCTGGCCAAGGGATTTTCCGTCACTTTCAAGACTATGTTCCAGCCCACGGTGACGGAAAACTACCCGGACGAACCCGTCCATTTCGAAGACCGCTACCGCGGCCTCCACATTCTGAAACGCGACGAAAACGGCCTTGAGAAATGTGTAGCCTGCTTCCTATGCGCGGCGGCCTGCCCGGCACATTGCATTTATATTGAAGCTGCTGAGAATACCGGCGACCATCGCATCAGCGCGGCGGAGCGCTACGCAAAGGTCTACAATATCGATTACAACCGGTGCATCTTTTGTGGCTACTGCGTGGAGGCTTGTCCTTGTGACGCCATCACGCACGGTCACGGCTTTGAGATTTCCGCCTACGATACCAACACCCTGGTTTACCGCAAGGAGCAGCTCCTCGAACCTCTGCCTGGCAGTACGGGCGGCAAGAAATAGGCCGCCGCCGGATTAGTCTGTAACTTACCCGAATTCTAAGGGCAAAAAACGACGAAACTCCTGCAAACTTTGCGACGTCCCGGACGCCGTGCCGCCGGTTTCGATCTGTGGTATGCTCACCGGCAAATAAACTGGAACAAGCGGCTTTATTTTGGCCAACGGAGGAACCTTTGATATCCCGACGCCTTTTTCTCGAACGAGCGAGTCTGATTCCAGGTTTGGCGTTTCTAAGCGGGCCTCGCGGCGCTCGCGGAGTGCTGCTCCGGTCTCCCGCGCAACGCTGGTCGAGCGGATTCACCGGCGGACAGTCCGCGAGCTCGGATTTGCTGGATCGAGCTCGCGCGCTGCTGCAAGATGCTCCGCTGATCGATACGCACAATGATTTGCCGTCGATGTTGCTCGATGAGCATGGAGACCTCACACGCTTTGACTTGGGCAAGGTTCAGCCGGCGCTCTGCGCGGATGTTCCGCGCCTCCGCGAAGGCCGAGTCGGAGTGCAATACTGGTCGGTGTGGGTGGCGTCCTCTACGCAAAAGACGCACACTTCATTGCATGAGTCGCTGCGCGAATTTGATATTGCGTTGCGGCTAATCCGCAGCCAGCCCGATTTCGAGCAAGCGCGCACGGCTGACGACATCGAGCGCATCCACAAAGCGGGGCGGATTGCTTGCCTGATCGGTGTCGAGGGCGGCCATATGATCGAAAACTCACTTGCGGTGTTGCGCGTTTTCTACGAACTCGGCGCCCGCTACATGACCTTGACGCACTGGGACAATATCGATTGGGCGGATGCCGCCACTGACCGGCCCGAACACAACGGTTTGACCGAATTTGGCAAGCAGGCAGTTCGGGAAATGAACCGGCTGGGAATGTTCGCCGACATCTCCCACGTCAGCGCCGACACCATGCGCGACGCAATCAGGGCGAGCAAAGCGCCGGTGATTTTTTCGCATTCCGGGTCATTCGCCGTCAATCCTCATCCCCGCAACGCGCCGGACGACGTTCTTGGTCAGTTGGCTGCCAACGGCGGCGTTGTCCACGTGGACTTCATTAAAGAGTTCGTATCGCCGATGAATGCAGCTTGGCAGGAGCGGCGAGAGGCTGCCGTCAGAGGACTACACGTTCGGGCCGATACGGATCAGGCCGTCGAAAAAGGGGTGCAAGAATGGGAGAAGAAGAATCCATACCCTCGTCCGACCATCGCCGATGTGGCGAATCACATCGATCATATTCGCGAGATTGCTGGAATCGATCACATTGGCATAGGAGCTGATTTTTACGACGCCTGCCGCGGCTCGATGGTGGCGGGCCTCGACGACATCACCCGCTATCCCTACCTGTTTGCAGAGTTGCTGAGCCGGAAATATTCCGACCAGGATATTCTCAAGATTGCGGGCAGGAATCACTTGCGTGCGATGCGGCAAATGGAACAGGTCGCCGCCGAGCTTCAGAAATCGGAACCCCCTCTGCTCAACGAGGCAGCGGAACGAGTGACATCGCTGGGCAGTTCCCGCTTGGAGAGCGATGTGTTGCGTCACCGCCGAGTCACTGCAGAAGCCCCCCTAAATAACCCGGTAAGCCACTGATGCGGAGCGAAGCGGCGGAGCTGCTCGGCACAAGAAATCACCACAATTCCAGGGCAGCAGGTCAGCCGGTGTTGTAGCGGCGATCCCGCCTCTGCGGGATCGCCGGATGGCGGCGTAAAGCCGCCTCAACTTCGAACCGACCGTTTCCAACTGTAACTTGACTTTCGTTGGTCCGACAGCTAAATTGTTAAAGAATTAATGAGAAGTGACCTTCCTCCCGCCATTGCCGGCATTCGGCGCGTCCCCGATCACCGCGTGAGGGTTATTTTCCGATGTGGGAGTTTGCGAGGCATCCAGAGCGAATGAAGACAAGTGTAAAGGTTCTCAGAGGAGTCGAAGAGCTGGTAGGAACTCACGACGGAAACCTGCGATTGCTGGAGAGATGCTTCCGGGTTTCCGCCCACCTCGGCGACGAAGCGCTGGAGATCGAGGGCGGGGACACCGAAGTGCGCCGTGCGCAAAAAGTTCTGGAAGAGTATGCTGACCTCGTCGAGTCCGGGTCGCGGTTTGACAGCTCTGAAGTCGAGTCCTTCCTGCGCATAATGTGCCAGGATCCGGATGCCACGCTGAAGGGTCTGGCAGAGGCCGGCCGGCCGCGGACCTTCGGCAAGAAGTCGATTGCCCCCAAAAGCCTGAACCAGCGCACCTATGTTGACGCGATTGAGCGGCACGACATGGTGTTCGGGATCGGCCCTTCGGGAACTGGGAAGACCTACTTGGCGGTAGCCATGGCCGTGGATGCACTGCTGAGCAAAGAAGTCAGCCGCATCATCCTGGCGAGGCCCGCGGTGGAAGCGGGGGAGCGGTTGGGGTTCCTCCCCGGAACACTCCAGGAGAAAGTGAACCCCTATTTGCGGCCGCTCTATGATGCTCTTTACGACGTGCTGGACCCGGACAAGGTGGAACGCTATTTGGAGAAAGGTATTATTGAGATCGCGCCCATCGCGTTCATGCGCGGCAGAACCTTGAACGACGCCTTCGTGATTCTTGACGAGGCGCAAAACACGACCAGCGAGCAGATGAAGATGTTCCTGACGCGGCTGGGCTTCAATTCCAAAGCGGTCGTCACGGGCGACATCACCCAAATCGACCTGCCTGATGGGAGGCGTTCCGGCCTGATCGAGGCGATCGATGTGGTTTCCAGGGTGCCGGGTATCAGCTTCGTCTACTTTACGGAGCGGGACGTGGTCCGCCACACTTTGGTGCAGCGGATCATCCGCGCTTACGAGGAATACGACCAAGTGCGCACCGCGGCTGGAGCTAACAACAAAAACCACTAGCCGTGGGGACAGTTCGGGAACCGCCCCTGGCGCGCAATTTGTTTCGTCAGCGCAGAATCGTTGATCCTCAATCAGCAGAGCAAATACGCTGTCAATTCTTCCCGGCTAGGGCAATATGTGCGGGAGCTTAGGCAAGCGCTTCGACTGGGAAAACGAGATTGGAACGTTTGCTTCGTAGACGACGCGCAGATCAGGCGCATGAATTCGCTCTACCGGGGCAAGGACCGCCCCACTGACGTCTTATCTTTTCCGTGGAACGCGCAGCAGAATCAGTCCCACCCGCGGCCAGGAAGCGGGCGGGCTCGACCGAGGTGCACGCGCCGAAGCGCACATGCACGCGAGGGATTGGAGTTCAAGAACTTCCTCGGCGACATCGTTATTTCCGTTGATACTGCGAGGAGAAACGCGCGCAAGGAAAGACACTCGACCCTGAACGAGATCCGGTGGCTTATTTTGCACGGCCTCCTCCACCTGCTCGGCCACGACCATGAACGCGATCGGGGAGAGATGACGAGGCTGGAGTTCGCTATGCGGAGGCGGCTGGGCATTTCGGGGGACTAGGCCATTTGTCATCTGAAATTTGAGATTTGAAATTTGAGATTTCCGATGGACCTTGAAACCATTCTGATCACACTGGTATGGCTGATGGTTCTGGCCGGCCTTCTGGTAGCCGGTTCAGTAGCCTCGTATTTGAGGCTGCTGATGCGCCGCCTTACTGTAGTCAGCGCCAGGAAGCTGTTTCGTTCTGGCGCGGGAGGGCCTATGACCCCTGACCGCGAGCGCGTCGGGGTCTCGATTTCCGCGCTGCACGGCGCGGCGATGCACTTGTTCGCCGTGGGCGTGACCGCGCTACTTGTACTGCGCAGGCCCGACCATCTTTGGGGGAACATCGGTGCTGCCTTGCTCATCGTCCTCTCGGCGGTGGCCATCGCTGACCAACTCATACCTTTCCTTCTGGTGGCGCGTGACGACGAACCGGAGGTCATCCTGGAGCGCTGGATGCCGGTAGTGCGACGCCTCGTTTACCTGGCTTTGCCGCTCACTTTCCCCATTCTTGTTTCAACGACCATGAGCCGCCTCTTGGAGTCTACGGAGCAGGAACCGGAAACGCCCAGCCCCCAGGAAAACCTGCAAGAGTTCATTGAAGTCGGGGAGCAGGACGGTCTACTCGAGAAAGGGGAGGGTGAACTCCTACAGTCGGTCGTCGAATTCAGAGACAAGATTGTGCGCGAAGTGATGACGCCGCGCACGGAAATTGCCGCCATCGAGGTGAATGCTCCAGTCGAAGACCTTCGCAAGCTGTTCCGCGAAAAGCGCCTGACACGATACCCCGTCTTTGCCGGACAGTTGGACCATATCGAGGGCATCGTGAGCGTTCGCGACCTCATGGAGTTGCCGCCCGAAGAGCAAGCCCGGATCACGATTCGCAGCTTGATCAGGCCCGTGCCCTTCGTTCCTGAAACGCGACGCATCCAAGACTTGCTGAAGGAATTACAGAAATCCACCACGCAGATGGCTATCGTCATTGACGAATACGGCAGTGTCGCGGGGTTGGTAACCATCGAAGACATGCTGGAAGAGATCGTTGGAGAAATAAAGGACGAATTCGAGCCCCACGCGCAGGACATCGTCAAGGAATCCGGGAATTCCTACCTCGTATCGGGTCATACCGACCTGTCCCAAATTGGTGGAGAATTGCATGTAGCTCTCCAAGCCCCGGGCTATTCCACAGTGGCAGGGTTGGTACTGGCCCATCTCGGTCACGTTCCCGTTCCTGGAGAGAAGGTGCAGGAAAACGGGGTGACCATCGAAGTGCTGGAAGCCAGCAAGCGGACGGTCTTGAAAGTCCGCTTGACTCTTTCTCCAGAAGCCACCCGGCCGACAAAGAATCATGACGGACAAGACTAAATCCGGATTCGTGGCCGTAGTAGGAAGGCCGAACGCCGGGAAGAGCACCTTGGTGAATGCGCTGGTTGGAACCAAGGTCTCCATCGTCACGGCTGTACCGCAAACCACCCGGAATCGGATTCTGGGCATCGTGAATCAACCGTCAGCTCAGATCGTACTCATGGACACGCCTGGAATTCACCGGCAGCTTTCGCGCCTCAACGAGCAGATGATGACCTTTGTTCGCCAGGCCCTTACGGAGCGGGATTTGGCGGTGTTGATTGTGGACGCCTCCGAGCGGTTCGGCCACGGAGACGAATTTGCAGTGGGACTGCTGAAAGAATACGGACCGCGCACGATCTTGGCGCTCAACAAAATCGATCGAATTAAGAAGCTCAAACTTCTGCCCCTGATGGAGCGCTACTCACACCTATACAATTTCGAGGAGATCATGCCCGTCTCGGCCCTCAGGGGAGAGGGTCTCGCGGAACTCCTGGGCGCCATCGTGCGCCTCCTGCCCGAGGGCCCGCAATACTTCCCCCCCGAGATGTACACGGATCAGCCGGAGCGCTTTCTGGCATCGGAGATCGTTCGAGAGAAAGTCATCCTCCACACGCGGCAAGAACTTCCCTATGCAACCGCCGTGGTCGTCGACCAGTTCGAGGAAGGCGAAAGCATCACCCGTATCTACGCTAGCATCGTGGTGGAGAGGGAATCGCAGAAACCCATTATCATTGGCTCGGGTGGGGACATGCTGAAGCAGATCGGCAGCGAAGCTCGCCGGGAACTCGAAAGGTTGTTCCCACCTAAGGTTTTTCTTGAACTGTACGTTAAAGTCGAACCCCACTGGCGCGATGTGACGCAAATGGTCGCGTCCCTCGACTACCGCAGCGAAGAGTAGACAGACCCGCATCGCCATGCAGTATTCGGCACTGAGCGTCATCCCTTATGTGGCTCTGGTCGACGCTGGGACGATTGAGTTGGTGAAGAGTTTCGGCGTCGAAGTGGATTCTTCGGCAGACTTGGTCCAATTGTTTGAGGCACGATGGCCGGAGGAAGCACTGGCGTCGCACTTGGAGGCAGGCAAGGTGGTGCATGCCGCCGTCCGCAGCGGGTTCGCCGCGATCCGGGACGGTGTGCGCTCTGGAAACGCCATCACAGAGTACGAGATCCAGCAGGCAGTCATACCCATTCTTGCCGCAGGATACTAAGGTGTGTTAATTTCCCTAGGAAGGGAATTGCGCCGCGAGGCGTTTGGCAGGATCCTGAAAAGCGTTTTTGACAGTTGTCACTCTGATCCCGCAGTCGCGGAGAGGAACCGCGCTCAGGGAATAAACGGCCTGCGAGATTCCTCGCCGTCCGCCAATGAGAATGGTGGACTCCTCGGGATGACAGGCTGGGGGGACTTTTCAGCATCCTGTGACGCTCGTCGTGCGGCGTGTGAGAAAGATCTATGGCAGGAAAACCTATCCAAGAAGAGACTGTTACAGCCAAGAGCAAGCCCGCCAGCCAGCCGTCGATCCCCAAGCTAGTGCGGCTCTGCGTCTCTGCATGGCTGGTCCCGGGGTTGGGTCACCTGCTGCTGGGCAGGAAATGGCGCGCGCTGATCCTCTTCGCCTCGATCATCACCATGTTTGCTCTGGGGCTTGCGATGCAGGGGCAGTTCTTCTCGACCAGCTCAGGGTCTTACCTTCAGACCCTGGGTTACTATGGCGAAATGTGCGTCGGCTTGGCCATGCCCGGCGCCAGGTTTTTCGGTTATTCGGGCGGCGATCCGTTCTTCGTCAGCTCCGACTACGGAACTGCCTATCTGGTTGGCGCCGGCATGCTCAACGTGCTTGCGGTACTAGACTGCTTCGATATTGGCATGCGGCGCAAGCCCTAGGAAATTGAATCATTGAGTCATCGGGTCATTAATCCATTGACCCAATGACTCAATGAGAGAATGGTTCGATAGTTGCCATGGCTATGACACACTTTCCCGCTCTCGTTACATTCTCCTTCCTGGTCTCCGTGGTATTCGGAGTTCTTTCCAGAGAAACGCCTTCCGAGCAATTTGTCTACGGCGCGAAGGTTTTTGGCGCGTTTGTTGGCGCCGCCCTGGTGCTGGGTTGGCTGATGTTCTTCTTTCCCAGGTAGCAGCGAGGCACAGCCTAAACTGAAATCGCAAGCTCGAGTTGGGGCGTGTCGCGGGAAGATGCGCATACCCGGAACTGGAAAAGATGGAGCATCCCCGAGCTGGTCGCATGGGCAGGCATAAAGTAATGAGGGGCGATTCCATAAGGGAAATCCCGATTGAGACATCATGCATCCATTAAAGATGAGATTCCCGAGGTCGAGATAATTGGCGGACCTTTTCGGGGTACCAAAGCAAAAAAAGTAGGAGAATACTGCAACGATTAATGAACTTGGCAGAAATGCTGAATATGTGAAGGAATCGACCGACTTGGTTATTGGGGGCAGGATGACATTCGTGACGTCATTGATGCAAACCGCTCTGGCATTCGCGTTTACCGTTTATTTCTCTCTGATAGCTGCTGCGCAGACGGCTGGCACTCCTGCGCGCATCACGCAACCTGTAGACACGGAAAACTTCATCACACTCCGTGGGAATACTCACCCGCTGGCGCGCCCCGAATATGACCAAGGCACCGCGCCCGATAGCCTGCCCATGGAACGTATGCTGCTCGTCTTGCAGCGCTCGGCGGAGCAGGAAGCCACGTTGCGCAAGCTGCTGGATGAGCAGCAGATGAAATCCTCCCCCAATTATCACCATTGGCTCACTCCCGAGCAGTTCGGCCAGCAATTCGGCCCTGCCGACGCGGACATTCAGGCCGTGACCAGTTGGCTTGCATCAGAAGGCTTTCAAGTCAGTCAGGTAGCGGCGGGCCGCACGGTCATCGAGTTTTCCGGCACGGCGGGGCAAATACGCCAGGCCTTTCATACGGAGATTCACAAATTCGTGGTCGACGGGGAGGAGCACTGGGCCAACGCGAGCGATCCCCAGATTCCTGCCGCCGTCAGGCCGGTGGTGGCCGGCTTTGCCTCGCTGAACAATTTCCCCAAGCGGCCGAGGGTTCACCGACTTGGTACGTTTTCGCGCTCCAAAGCCACAGGCGAGGTGAGGCCACTCTTCACCTACCCCCATAATGGTGGGTATCTCCGTGCCGTCGGCCCGGCGGATTTTGCCACCATTTACAGCGTTACCCCGCTGTGGAGCGCCGGTATCGACGGGACCGGGCAGATCATCGCCGTCTCCGAGCAGTCGGACATCAACTCCCAGGACGTAGCGGATTTCCGCAACCTGTTCGGCTTGCCAACGACCGGAAACTACTTGCAGGTCATCCATAACGGCCCTGACCCCGGGGTGCTTGCCAGGCTCGGGGGACGAGGCTGAAGCCGATCTGGATGTTCAGTGGGCCGGTGCGGTCGCCAAGGGTGCGACCATTGACCTTGTGGTTTCAGGAACGGCCAATGGCACTGCGGGGGTCGACCTTTCCGCCCAGTACATCATTGATAACAACCTCGCGCCGGTCATGAGCGAGAGCTACGGGGATTGCGAGGCTTTCAACGGCGCCGGCGGGAATGCCTTTTACTACAATCTTTGGGAGCAGGGCGCCGCCCAGGGCATCACTATACTTATCGCAGCGGGCGACTCCGGCTCCGCCGGATGCGACGATCCAAGTAATGAGGCTGCGGCCAAATATGGCCTAGCGGTCAACGGGAACGCCTCAACGCCTTTCAACATTGCGGTCGGCGGGACGGATTTTAACGACAGCAACTGGCAACAGTACTGGAACTACTCTGCGAACAGTTTGGTGAATCCCTCCGCCAAGTCGTACATTCCCGAAATGACCTGGAATGACTCCTGCGCTAGTACCGGACTGGCAGGTAGCTGCACGTCATCAAGGATCACGAGCGACCAGAGCGCCGATCCGGGTGTGGACCTCCTCGCAGGCAGCGGTGGTGCCAGCAACTGCGCTTATGGGGCAATTACCCAGGCTGGCGTACCAGAATGCCCCGCCGGCCCCGCAGGCACCGCAGGGATTCCAAAACCTGCCTGGCAAACCGGAAACGGCGTACCCAATGACCGGCGTGCGCGACGTCCCGGACGTCTCCCTGTTCGCCGCCGACGGTTTTCTCAGTGGCAGCTTCTACGTTTACTGCGAAATGGATGCAAACGCGAGCACAGGAGGCAATGCCTCCTCTTGCGATTTGAACGTTCCTTACCAGAATTTTCAGGGCGGCGGGGGGACGTCCTTCTCGGCGCCAGCCTTTGCCGGCATCATGGCGATGGTCAACCAGAGGACCGGCCAGCGTCAGGGCAATGCGAATAGCGTCCTATACCAGCTAGCAGCGCAGCCTGGCGCGAGCTGTGTTTCGGATCAGGCTGCGGTGAGCAATTTTTCCTGTATCTTTTATGACGTACAAACAGGCAACAATTCGGTCGCGTGCGATGCCGGGTCGCTGAATTGTAGCAACACCGGTACGAGCGGCTACGGCATCCTGGCGGCTCCTGGTACGACTTCCCCTACACCAGACTGGAATACCACTGCCGGATATGACCTTGCCACCGGGCTCGGCACGGTGAATGCCTATAATTTGGTGCAGAACTGGAACACGGTCGAGCCCTACTACAAGTTAGTGACGACCCCCTCATCACTCATCATCACGGCGCCGGGCGATTCCGGGAGTACCACCATCAGCCTAAGTGCCGTTAACGGCTTCAACGGCACAGTGAGCTTAAGTTGCACGGTCTCATCATTCATGACCGGAGGCAGTTGCTCCCTGGCTTCTAGCCTCAATAACCCCGGGCGTTACTACCACGCTCACGGTGAACACGACCGCCCTTTCGACGGACATCGGTCTATTTAACAGTCCGCGTGGGTTGGCCCCAATCGGGGGAGCTATTTTTGCTGCTTTCTTCCTGCTGGTCATCGCGACAAAGAGACGCCGCTTGAAGCTGGCCTTCGGGTCGCTGTTCCTTATTCTGCTGGCCGCCGCCTTGGTCGCCTGCGGCGGAAGTGGCGGTGCTGGCGGCAGCGCTACCAGCGGCACGCCCTCGGGCAACTACACAGTTACGTTGACCGCCGTCAGCGGCAGCCTTTCGCATACCCTAAACGTCCCAGTGTATGTGCAATGAGGCGGCATCGAGACGTGAGCCTGAAGTCAGAAGGCGTGCAGTAGATCGAGGGCATTAAGTGGAAGACAGGGGCAGGGCTACGGAATTTTCAAAGATTTAGTATGCGCCTGTAAACCTTTCACTGCGAAAGAGCGTCGAAACAAGAGCAAAGGGCAGATACCGACGAAAGGTAGAGGTTTAGTATATGAAAACCACTTTGGGAGTCTTGCTCATTTTGACCCTGGGAACCGTCCCCGCGTGGGCGGTGCTGGGCCAGTATGAGTCGTCAGTGAGTGTGGACCAGGAGTATCTGCGGAGCGCGGATCGTGTCCAGGCCCTCCAGGCTTACAAAGTCCACCAACTCACGAGTGCGAACGGTACAATAATTCGAGAGTATGTTTCGCCGAAAGGTCTGGTCTTTGGGGTCGCCTGGCAGGCGCGGTTCATGCCTAACCTACAACAGTTGTTGGGATCCTACTCCCCAGAAGTCCAGCAAGCCGCGCAATCCAAGGTGCGGCGCGGGGGGCCACTGATCGTGAAGAAGGACAATTTCATGTTCGTAAGCGGCGGTCACATGCGATTTTTCCGCGGATTCGCCTTTGTACCAAGCCTTCTACCCAACAACGTCTCGCCGGAGGTGATACGATGACCCTCAGGAATGGTTCGACGGCCACACTCGGCCGCTTTCTTGCAGTCGTTACAGGCTTGATCTTTCTGGCGGATTGCGGCGGCGGCAGCAGTAGTAGCACCACTTCCACAACCCCGGCCGCAAGCAACACGGTGGCCATGGATGTCAACGTGGGGCCTGCTAACAATTCCCTAAACATGGGTTTTGTGGATGTCACCATCTGCATGCCCGGCACCACGACCTGCACACAGATCTCCAACGTCCAAGTAGATACAGGGTCTGAAGGGCTGCGCGTTCTTTCGTCCGCGCTCGGCACCTTCGCCACTTCGCTGCCTACTATCCAGGATACGTCAGGCAATGTGTTGCAAGAGTGCGTCCAATTTCAGGACCTCACTTATGTTTGGGGACCGGTGGCGTACGCAGACGTTAAGATGGCCGGAGAAACGGCATCGTCAGTTCCCCTTCAGATTATCAGCGCGAGTCCGACGTTCCCCGTGCCCGCGAGCTGCCTCAGCGGCGGCACCGGGTCCAGCCTCAATACGGTTACGGCGCTTGGCGCCAACGGCATCGTGGGCCTCGGCGGCTTCCCACAGGATTGTGGTGGTGACTGCACTACAAACTCGGGCAGCATCATACCCCAGTACTTTCTCTGCCCCAGTGGCGTCTGCACGGCACAGGCCGTTTCGACGGCAAATCAACTCTGGAACCCCGTCGCGGCGTTTTCCTCGTCGGACAACAACGGCGTGTTGATTTCCCTACCTTCCATTCCCGCAGGCGGACAGGCCTCGGTCTCGGGGTCGCTGATTTTCGGAATCGGAACCCAGTCCGACAACGCCCTTGGCAGCGCACTAGTCTACGCGACCGACGATTACGGCAATATCCAGACCACGTACAATAACGTCGCTTACCCGAGCTTTTTCGACACGGGCTCGACGGGCTACTACGCCCTGGACGCAACCACCCTGGCCTCGACGGGGATCATCGAGTGTGCGGACGCTCCCGGTTGGTACTGTCCCAGTCCGAGCTCGCCGTCCAGTCTCACGGTCACCAACACGGGCTACAATGGCGTCTCGGGGCCGTTCACGTTTAGCATTTTCAACGCCGACAGCTTGTTCCAAAGTGGCTTCCCGGCGTTCAATGATCTGGGGGGCGATAGCGGGATTTACCCGCCGACGGACACGGAGTACTTCGACTTTGGAATGCCGTTCTTCTTTGGCCACAAGCTGTTCATTGGGATATATGGTCAGGCTCTGCCGAGCGGTGTGTCAGCGTCAGCAGTGCCCTACACATACGTCGCGTACTAAAGCCGTTCCGACTTGCCTAGCCTTCCGGAGCGAGGAATCTCGCTCTGAGTATTTTCAGGGCAGTGCGAGATTCCTCGTCGCCTGCGGCTCCTCGGAATGACACGGAGACCGGGGTTATCACACAGACTCCCTTGGGGGAGGGCGTCCCGATCTATCGGAACGGGTGAGGAAGTTGATGCGTCGCACCATTACGCAAGACTCAGTAGGTGGAACAGAGGACGAGAAGTGCGCGGCAAGTACCTGGACCGTTGGTGCCCGCGAGCCCCGGCTTAACTGTTTTGGTTCAGCGAGGCAGAACGAAGCGTTGCTAACTCCGCAAATCCTCGCGCCGTGGAGGCGCAACTCGTAGCCTGCCACTACCCTTCCGTGACTATAACAATACCCCATGCACGAGCAACGAAAAGAGTACCGCCCAGAGGGAGAAGGTTTATGCAGCGCAAGGCAATCTTACTGGTGAAATGGCTTGCAGTCTTGGGGTTGGTTTTCTCTCTAACCCCTTTTTCGTTCGCCCAATCGCCGGGAAGAGAGCGAATCTTGGAGGCGATCGACAACGCTTCGGCGGTCGAACTCCACGGCAATGTTCGCCCGATGTTCCGGGCCGAAAACGACATGGGGCTGGTTGAGGACTCCTTCAAACTCGAAAACATGTCCCTCACATTCAAGCTCACTGAGCCCCAGCAGGCCGCGCTGGCGGCGCTGCTGGACCAACTTCAGAATCCCTCTTCGTCGAACTTTCACAAATGGCTGACGCCGGAGCAATACGCCGACCGATTTGGCTTGAACCAGAATGACATTAACCAGGTCGTGGCCTGGCTCGAGGCGCAGGGATTCACCGTGACCCAGACGGCCCGCAGCCGCACTTGGGTCTCTTTCTCGGGTACGGCAGCGCAGGTGCAATCGGCTTTTCATACGGAGATTCACTACTTCTCGCTCAAAGGCGAGACGTACTATGCTAACGCGACAGAGCCCTCTGTTCCCAGCGCCCTCGCGGACGTGGTCTTGAGTATTCGCGCGCTGGATAATTACCGCCTCAAACCGCGCAGCATCGTCCGCAGGGTGAACTCGCGTCTGAAACCGGACTTCACCTCCAGCCTCACCGGGAATACCTTCATCGCTCCGGGCGACTTTGCCATCATTTACGATGTCAACGCTCTTTACAACATTGGAATCGATGGCACGGGACAGTCGATCGCAGTGATGGGGCAGACTGACCTCTATAACAATGGGAGCGACATCACCGCGTTTCGCAGCGCCGCAGGGTTGCCCGCAAATAGTCCGACGCTGACGCTGGTTCCTACCTCATTAGACCCGGGCGTCGTCTCAGCGGACATCGACGAAGCGAGCCTGGACGTCGAATGGGCAGGCGCCGTGGCTAAGAATGCGACAATCATTTATCTGTACTCGACCGACGTTATGAACCACTCGCTCGTTTACGCCGTCGACAATAATGTAGCGCCCGTCATCAGCATCAGTTATGGCGCCTGCGAGGCGGAATGGGGAGGGGTCGCGAATTTAAGCTACTGGGCGCAACTTGCCGCGCAAGCGAATTCACAAGGACAGACCATTGTTGCTGCCGCGGGTGATTCGGGCGCAGCCGATTGCGACAGCTCTACCTCAACGACAGTTGTGACTTCTGCCACGCAGGGCTTGGCTGTGGATGCGCCCGCCAGCTTTCCCTACGTTACAGGGGTGGGCGGGACGGAATTCAATGAGGGTTCGGGGACATATTGGAAAACCGCGCCGACCTCCGATGTCGTGACATCCGCCCTTTCCTATATCCCCGAGATGGTATGGAACGATACATCCTCAACCAACGGCCTGTCGGCCGGCGGCGGTGGTGCGAGCGCATATTTCACCAAGCCGACCTGGCAGACGGGTACGGGCGTGCCCGGCGATGGCGTCCGGGACGTCCCCGATATTTCCCTAAATGCCTCCCCCAATCACGACGGCTACCTGTACTGTGTCCAAGGGAGTTGCATGAATGGATTCCGCCTTGTCAGCAGCAACCCCGACCTAAACAACACCCTCACCGTGGCGGGTGGAACCTCCTTCGGCGTGCCCACCTTTGCGGGAATTGTTGCCCTCATAAACCAGCAAATGAAGACTCCAAAGGGTCAGGGCAACGTTAACCCCACGCTCTATTCCATGGCGGCGACTACGGCCTCGGCGTTTCACGACATCACGACCGGCAATAACATCGTGCCCTGTGAGGCCGGCTCTACGGATTGCCCTTCCAGCGCACCATTCCAGATCGGGTACAACGCCGGCATCGGCTACGATCAGGCGAGCGGCCTTGGCTCCATTGATGCTTTCAACTTGGTGACAGCGTGGAATTCGTCGAGCAGTGGGAACCTACCGGCGCCCACCCTGGCCACGCCTACCAACGGCGCAATAGGGGTCGCTCTTTCTCCCACCTTCAGTTGGACGGCGGTGACCGGTAACGCCGGTTACCGAATCATGATCGCAACCACTCCGGCCGATCTGCCAACCAACCCTGCGACAAGCACTTGCAGCGCGTGCACGGTTGTTGACACGACGAGCACGAATTCGAATTCCTACAATCCGCCGAGCGCTTTGGCCGTGGGCACCTATTATTGGCAGGTGCAAGCTATTGAGCCCTCTTCCAGCAGCGGGACCGCTGCTTGGTCAAACGCTTTTAGCTTCACTACGACCGGCGGGACGCTGGCTGCGCCGTCGCTGACCTCACCCTCTAATGGAGCGACGGCGGTCTCGCTCCCGCCCACCTTCACTTGGACACCGGTCACGGGGAATGCCGGCTATCGAATATTAGTTGCTACTACGCAAGCCGCGCTGCCCACGAATCCTTCGGTAGGGACCTGCGGAGGCTGCACGATTGGTACGACGACCACGACGGTTTCTTATACTCCTGCTGCGAGCGCGCTGGCCGGGGGGACTACTTACTTCTGGGAGGTGCAGGCCCTGGCGCCCTCTGGCAGCGGCCAAAATGCGGCGTGGTCGAGTGTGTCCAGCTTCACTGCCGCCGCTGCCGGTTTTACGCTTAGTGCTTCACCCAACAGCTTGACAATTGCAGCCGGAACCAGCCAAGCGTCCACGCTCACGCTGACGCCGATCAACAACTTTTCCGCCACCCCGACCTTCACCTGTAGCGCGTCTACCACGCTGGCGGGAGTCACTTGCAGCGTCGGGACATACAACACCAGCAACGACACCGCCACCGTCACGATTACCGCTTCGTCCTCGGCGTCGACCTTCCCCTCGCTGCGGAAGAACCGCCCCTTCAAGGGATGGCCGATGGCAGCCTTGGCGGCGGCTTGCCTGCTGCTGATGCTCCCACTCATACCGCGCCGGCGTGATTCACAATCGTTGCTGTGGAGACCACGTGTGCGGCAGGTGGCGCTCGCCGCCATGCTCGCGTGCTTGCTGGCGGTTTTGCTAAGCTGCGGAGGCGGAGGAGGTGGCGGCGGGAACAGCACCACAACCTCTGAATCCGGGACGGTCACCGTGCAGGGCGTCAGCGGCGCCGTCACCCAAACCGCGTCGATCTCCGTGACGGTTGATTAACCCCGACCACGGTAGATGGACGACATCTACGAAGCTAGGGAGGTTCATCTGGATTCGAGCTTGAGCCGTCGTAGTTTCCTTAAGGCCGGGGCAGCCCCTGCCAGCCGGGTGGGAATCGAAGGCGAAAGGCCTCACACAGCCGGTCAAGGTGTTTGATTGAGACGTTTTTCAATTGGAACCCAATCTCGCGATTCGTAGCCTGTATAAATCTGCCGCGGGCGAGCAATTTTTTGCTCAGGGTCCAGTACCATCTCTTCCCACTGGGCAAGCCAACCGACTGTGCGCGGTATGGCAAAGAGAACTGTGAACATCTCTGGAGGAAAGCCCAAAGCCTGGTATATGATTCCGGAGTAAAAGTCCACGTTAGGATAGAGCTTCCGCGTCACAAAATATTCGTCCTGCAAGGCGATCCGCTCCAACTCCATTGCAATCTCAATCTTGGGATTCCTCCCAGTGACCTCAAAGACACTCTCGGCGGCCCATTTGATGATTTTGGCGCGAGGGTCGTAGTTCTTGTAAACGCGGTGCCCGAACCCCATGAGTCTCACGTGTCCAGCTTTAACCCGTTCGACATAGGCAGGGACTTTGTCCTTTGACCCAATTCTATCCAGCATCTTCAGTACCTCTTCATTGGCGCCGCCGTGGAGCGGCCCGGAAAGGGCGGCAGCGGCGGCGGCGATACAGACAAATGGATCGGCCTCCGAACTGCCCACCGCGCGCATGACGTTGGTGCTGCAATTCTGTTCGTGATCGGCGTGCAGAATAAACAGAATGTCCAAGGCCCGGGCCAGGACAGGATCCGCGTCGTACTTAATCTCGGCCATCTTCCAGAGCATGTTCATGAAGTTTTCTGTATAGCTGAGCTCATTGTCCGGGTAAACATAGGGGAAACCGAGGCTGTGGCGGTAAGTGTAGGCCGCAATGGTCGGGACCTTTCCGACTAGCCGTTGAATCTGCAAGGCCCGCAGCTCAGGATCGTGCACTTTGCGCGCCTCCGGGTAAACCGTTGAAAGTGCCGCGACGGTGCTGATGAACATACCCATGGGGTGGGCGCCGTAAAGAAAGCCCTCGAGGAATTTCTTGGTTGTCTCATGCAACATCGTGTGATGAGTGATCCCGTTTGTCCATCCGGCCAGTTGCGCAGCCGTAGGGAGCTCACCAAACAGAATGAGATAGGCAACCTCGAGAAAGGTGCATTTTTCTGCGAGTTGCTCGATGGGATAGCCACGATACCGCAGGATGCCCTCATCTCCATCAATGAAGGTTATTGCGCTTTGGCAGGACGCGGTGTTCATGAATGCCGGATCGTAAGTCATCAGTCCGAAGTCTTCCGGACTCGTCTTGATCGTTCGCAAGTCCATAGCCCTCAGGGTGCCCTTAAAGAACGGCACTTCATAGGATGTTTGGGTTCGGTTGTCAAGTATAGTCACAGTTTCTTTCTTCATAGTATTTTTCTCCATAGACGAGTGCTGTCCAGCGTCAACATCTTGGCGCTACGACCCTCCGCCCGCACAAAGTGCATTCACAGGGGTATCTTAGTATTCTAACCTGACTGTCCAACGGTTTTCACGGCTTTCACCGAGTTTTTGGAAAAAAAGGTTATCATCGCGGCCCCGTGCAGCCTCCAGCCCCCTCCGCGTGAGCGAAAGGTAGCCCTCACCCCTTGGGTAGAGGGTGGCCTGCCGCCGACGATTTCTTCAGCCGGGGCTCCGCACGGTCCGCCGCAGGCTGGTGGAGGGGCGGGTGACCGGGGGGGCGCGAAGCCTGGCCGCCACTTCGCCTGCTGGTCACAACCGGCGTTGAACAGCTTCGACACTGCCAATGGGCTACTGTCAACCCGACAATCGCGATTGATTTTGTGAAAAAGGGGCTATAAACACGCTCACCCTCGCGGGATGTGTGGTATAGAGAATTTGCGAGAATTCTTAGACCCACACCGGGAGGGTGAACGATGCAGTCGAGCTTACCTGAACTGATTCTGCCCATCAAGCTGGAAAAGAGCGCAGAACGTCTGACGAGTTTGGGCGGGCTGATGGTGTTGGAGGAGATGGCGCAAGCACTGAAAGTGTGGAAGCGCGTGGACGAGCAGTTGGCGGTTCCGGGCTCGGGGCGAGGGTATCGGCCCAGCGAATTTGTGCAGCCGCTGGTGTGGATGCTGCACGCCGGCGGGCGGCGGCTGGAAGACCTGCGGGAGTTGCGGGCCGAGCAAGAGGTGTTGGAGAACTTGGGGCTGCGAGCGGTGCCGGATGCAGGTACCGTAGGGGACTGGTTGCGGCGACAAGGCAAGGACGGGGTAGCGGGTTTGGAGCGGGTGAACCAGGAGTTGATCCAGGGTGCGCTGGAGCCGGAAGGCGAGGAGTTGACTCTGGACGTCGATGCCACCGAGATTGAGGCGGAGAAGCGGGAGGCGCAGTGGACGTATCACCACGCGCGGGGGTACATGCCGCTGGTGGGCTACGTGAACGGCATCTGCGTGGGGCAGGAATTTCGAGATGGCAACGTGAGCCCGGGGACGGGGATTTTACCTTTCGCGCAGAAGTGTGAGGCGGTGTTGCCGGCAGGGAAGCGGATCTATTTTCGCAGCGACAGCGCGGCCTACCAGGCGGACGTGATCAACCACTACAGCCAGCCGGGGCGCACTTTCACCATTACGGCGGACTTGGACGCAGCGGTGAAACGCGAAATCCAGAACCTGCCGGCGAGCGCGTGGCGACCCTACCAGACGGCCGAGGGACTGGGGACGGATCGGGAAATCGCCGAGACTGTGCACACGATGAACGAGACGAAGCAGGCGTTCCGGCTGATCGTGCTGCGCTGGCTCAATCCGCAGCCCAGCTTGTTTGAATCGGAGCGGCACTGCTATCACGCCGTGGCTTCGAATCGGGAGGAGAGCGCGGCGGAGGTTATCTGGAAACACAACGGGCGGGGGCAGAGCGAGAACTGGCACAAGGAACTGAAGCTGGACATGGGAATGGAGCAGATGCCGTGTGGGCAACGGGCGGCCAACGCCCTGTACTTTGCCATTGGCGTACTGGCCTACAATCTGGCGCAGTTGCTCAAGCGGCGTGTGCTGCCGGAATCGTATCGCACCGCGACGGTGGCCACGCTACGCTGGAAAGTGTATCGGCTGGCGGGCAAGTTGGTGCGCCACGCGCGGGGACTGATCCTGCAGATCAAAGCGGATACGGAAAAGTGGCTGCTGCTGCAAGCCGCGCGCCTGCGCTGCGCGCAACTGCGGACCTGAAACGGAGGAGCGCGATGAAAAAAAGAGAATGCAAGAGGCAAAAGGGGGCGGGAGTGTCGTCAGCGGAGAGCCTCAAACCACCTTGATCCTCCCCGAGCCGCTGAAACCTCTACCGAACCGGGCCGCGAACCCGGCTGAGTAGGTTTTGGGGCGCGCCCGTCGACGCTTCCAACCGCCGACACGCCCATTCCATCGTTCAACCGCGATTCTTGGGTGTCAATGGGCTACTTGGCTGAGCATGCTGACCGGTGTATACTCACAGTTCCATCTTTTCCCAGGTAAACGTTCGCATCCGAAAACCATCGACACTGATTTCGAGGCTTTCATGCTTGACGCTCTGATTGTTCACCGCCTGCATTTTGCTTTCACTGTCACATTTCACTATTTATTCCCGCAGCTCACCATGGGGCTAGCGCTGCTGATTGTGATTCTGAAGACCATGGCGCTGCGGACCGGCGAAGAGCATTACAACCGCGCCGCACGCTTTTGGATGAGAATCTTCGCCCTTAACTTCGTCATGGGGGTCGTGACGGGGATACCGATGGAGTTCCAGTTCGGCACAAACTGGGCGCAGTTCTCCCGGGCCGCCGGGGGTGTTATTGGCCAGACGCTGGCGATGGAAGGCATCTTTTCCTTTTTTCTGGAGTCAAGTTTTCTCGGACTCTTTCTGTTCGGCGAAAAGCGTTTGGGTCCCAAGGGGCACTGGTTCGCCGCGTTTATGGTGTTTCTGGGTGCGTGGCTGTCGGGTTACCTGATCATCGCCACCGACGCCTGGATGCAACGTCCTGTGGGCTTCACGGTTGGGCGGAACGGCGAAATCATGCTGACCAGTTTCTGGGGTTTGCTCCTGAACCGCTGGGCTCTGTGGCAGTACGTGCACAATATGAGCGGAGCCGTGATTACCGCCGCGTTCGTTATGGCCGCGCTGGGCGCCTTCTATTTGCTTGTTGGGAAGCATGCGCCCTTCGGGCAGACGTTTGTGCGCGTGGGTGTGATGGCGGGCATCATTGCCAGCCTATTTCAACTGTTCCCCAGCGGCGACGGCCAGGGCCGTATGTTGGCCCGTCATCAGCCTGTTACTCTGGCTGCCATGGAAGGCCTGTTCTACACGCAGCGAGGAGCGCCCGTTGCCATTGTCGGTCAGCCTGACATACAGAATCGACGGCTGGACAATCCTCTTGTGGTCCCCAGGATGTTGAGTTTTCTTACTTACCGGCGTTGGATGTCGGAGGTAAAAGGATTGGACGCGTTCCCGCAGCCTGACTGGCCGGACAACATCCCGCTGCTCTACTATTCTTATCACGTCATGGTAGGGCTCGGCACAATCTTCATCGCCATCATGTTAGCTTCTGCGTGGAAGCTGTGGAAGCGAACATTGTTCACCTCACGAGGAATGCTTTGGGCTCTAATGCTTTCGCTTCCCTTCCCCTACATTGCCAATACAGCCGGATGGATGACTGCCGAGGTGGGACGCCAACCATGGGTCATCTACGGTCTAATGCGGACGGAGGCCGGGATGTCGCCGCAAGTGTCTTCGGGAAACGTCTGGTTTACCCTGCTCGGGTTCATGGGGATGTACGCGGTGCTTGCCATCCTGTTCCTTTTCCTGGTCTACCGCGTGGTCGAGCAGGGGCCGGAAGCCTCTTAAAAGACCGGGGGCCAGGACTCGGGGACTCGGGGTTCGGGTTCGAAGACAGGGTGACACATGATTCGCGACTACAAAGAATTGGATGTTTGGAAAAAGTCTGTTGCCTTGAGTGCGGAACCCTACAAACTAACTTCTCGATTCCGGCAATGCGGATAAGGAGTCATTGGGATGGAAACGGTGTGGTTCTGTTTGGTGGCAATAATGATCGCCGCCTACGTCGTGCTCGACGGGTTTGATCTCGGCGCAGGCGCGATTCATTTTCTGGTCGCGAAGACCGACGCGGAGCGCCACCTCGTGGTCCGCTCCATTGGTTCGGTGTGGGATGGAAACGAAGTGTGGTTACTGGCAGCCGGCGGGACGCTTTACTTCGCGTTCCCTGCTCTTTACGCTTCGGGTTTTAGCGGCTTCTATTTACCACTCATGATCGTGTTGTGGCTCCTCATCCTGCGCGGGGTCTCCATTGAATTTCGCGGACAGGTCGACAGTCCCATTTGGGTGAAGTTCTGGGATGTCGTTTTCGCAAGCGCCAGCCTGATGCTGGCGGTCTTTTTCGGCGCTGCGCTGGGCAATGTGGTCCGCGGAGTCCCCCTGAATGACAAGGGGTATTTTTTTGAGGCGCTCTGGACTGACTTCCGCCTGGGAGCACATACAGGAATTCTCGACTGGTATACGATTCTGGTGGGGTTAGCGGCCTTGACCACACTCTCTCTTCACGGCGCCCTGTGGCTTGCTTTGAAGACTGAGGGGCCTGTGCATGATCGTGCTCAGAAATTCGCTCGAGCGGGCTGGTGGGCCGTTCTTCTCTTTACCGTTCTCGTCACCGTCGTCACATTCCGCGTGCAGCCGCAAGTGCTGAAGAACCTATCGGATCATCCTGCGGGTTTCGTTTTCCCGGTGGTCGCCCTTGCCGGACTGGCAGGAATGGGGCGGTTTATCCTGCGGAATGATGATCTGAAGAGTTTCCTGGCGTCTTGCGTTTACATCGTAGGCATGCTGACCAGCGTCGTGTTCGGACTTTATCCACTGGTCTTGCCGGCCAGCACTGACGCCGCTTATTCATTGACGGTTTACAACGCCAAAGCCGGCGACTACGGCCTCCACGTGGGTCTTGTGTGGTGGATTATCGGCATGATGCTGGCCACCGGCTATTTCGTGTACGTCTACCGCCACTTCGCGGGGAAGGTCAGAATTGAAAGCGAAGACGAAGGCTACTAACCCGCACTCACGCTGAAACGTGATCACTTGCCGCCCATGAGCTTCTCAATTTCTTCCACCGTACGCGGCAGGCGGCGGGTCAGGAGTTCGTAGCCATCCTGGGTGATCAGGATGTCGTCCTCGATGCGCACCCCGATTTTTTCTTCAGGGATGTAGATGCCGGGCTCCATGGTTACTACCATGCCGGGTCTCAGCGGCTGGTTGTAGTCCATGGGGTCGTGAACGTTCAGGCCGATCGAATGGCCGAGCCCGTGGATGAAGTACTCGCCGAGCGAGTTTCCGTTCAAGTCTGCGCCGTGGGTGTCGATGTAGTCGTAGGCGATATCATGGAGGTTATTCTTGCCTCGCCGCAGGTTCATGCCGGGTTTGACGGCTGCCATCGCGGCGTTCTGGGCGCCCAAAACAACCTCGTAGATTTCGCGCTGGCGCGGCGTGAAGTGGCCGTTTAGTGGCAGCGTGCGCGTGATGTCGCTGGCGTAGCCGCCGTAGGAACCCGCCACATCCATCACCACGACATCCCCGCTTTTCATTTGCCGATCGTTGGCGTCGTAGTGCAGGACCGTTGAATAGAACCCCGATCCGACGATGGGTGGGTAAGCAGGCCATTCGCATCCGCGCCGCCGGAACTCGTACTCCATTAGCGCCGCAGTCTCGTATTCCCAGACGCCCGGACGGACCGTTTTCATTGCCGCAAGGTGCGCTTCGATCGAAGCCTCCGCAGCTTTCCGGATCAGGGCGACCTCACCTGGCGATTTCACCTCTCGCTGGCGCTCTACGTGCGGGCGCAGGTCGGCAAGGTTGGCCAAGGGGGCCATTTTGCGCAGTTTCGACACGACCTCCGCCTGGAAATAATCCTCGCCACTTTCGGGCTGAGGGGTCAGTTCCGTATAGATTTTAGGGAAAGTCTTAAGAGCTTCCAGAAGCTCTGATTGGAACAGGGAGTCTGCTTTGACCGTAGAGAAGCCGGTGCGCGCGCTCGCCTCGGGGTCATCCGGACCGAGCTTGGGCCCTGTCCATTTCTCCTCGCGGAAGTCGTGCGCGGGAATGAAAAGGATCTCTCTGTCGATCTCGGGCGTGGTGCGGGGCTTAGCAGCCTTCGGCACCAGAAGCATCATAGCTGCCGGTTCGTTCCAGCCAGTGAGGTAGTAGAAGTTCTCGTTCTGATGGAAGGTGATCACGCTGGCGGCCACGTCCGCGTCCCGATAACCGAATAGGACGATTACTCCATCACCGCCGGTCTCGTGCACCAGGCGCGCTCGCCGCTCATGAAAAACCGGAAGTGGCTCGCGCTCCCAGGCCAGAGCGGAGAGCAGGGAGCCCGGCAGTAAGATTGCCAGCAACAGCAGATGGATGCTTCGCGATCGAGTCAATCGCATGGTGTCCCCCCTGAAACCAGGAGTGTAGCACAGTCGGGGTTCCAACAACCTGTGCTGTAACGAATGGTAGTGTCCTGATGTGGGACGTAGGGCCGGGGCTTGCCCCATAGGCGCTAAAGTAAGCGCGCTTGGCAGGGTCTGAGCCACGGTAGTGGTCCCGCAAAACGGGATGGCCCACGGTCTCTTTTGACCCGCCGTGCGGGAGCGCAAGCCTTGGGGACCGTGCGGCGCAGGGCGCTAGGCCTTGCGCCACTCGGTAAGCTGCTGGCGGACTTTGGAGGCGTTGGGGTCTTCGATTTGCTCGAAGATCCTGAGGGCGGCTTCGGCATTGGCGACGGCTTGCGGTCGGTCGCCAAGCCTGTCAAGTGCGAGACTCAGATTCCATAGGCCGATGCCTTCGCTCCGGCGGTCGCCGGTTTCGCGGGCCAGAACCACCGCCTGTTCGTAACATTCAGCGGCGCGACGCGTCTCGTTCAAGGCCGAGTAGGCGACGCCCAAGTTGCCCAAGTCTCGGCTCTCGCCTTGGCGGTCGCCGATCTCGCGGCGAATCGCCAGCGCCCGCTCGAGAAGCTCAATTGCGCGATGAGTCTCCCCTGGTAACCTGTAAGCTGCGCCCAGGTTACCCAGGGCGTTGGCTTCGCCCTGCCGGTCGCCAATCTCATGGAAAATCTTCAGGGCTTGCTCGTAAAACTCGATGGCGCGACGGGTCTCGCCCGCACGCTTGTATGCATTCCCAAGGTTGCACAGGCCGCTGGCCTCGCCTCGGCGGTCGCCGATTTCGCGGAGAATGGCCAGGGCTAGTTCGTAAAACTCGATGCCGCGATGGGCCTCGCCCAGCTGGCAGTACGCATTTCCCAGGTTGCCCAGCTCCTGACCCTCGCCATGTCGATCTCCAATTTCGCGGTCGATTTCGAGGGCTTTCTGATGAAGCTCGATGGCACGGCGCATGTCGCCCAACAGCTCGTAGCCGTTGCCCAGATTGCTCAGCGATATGCTCTCGGCCCGGCGGTCGCCGATTTCGCGATGAATGGCCAGCGCTTGCTCGCAATAACCGATGGCACGGCTAGCCTGTCCGAGACCATGATATGCATTCCCCATGTTGGCCAGCGCGATGCCCTCAGCGTGTCGGTTTTTGACCTCCCGGGCAACCGCTAGGGCTTTTTCAAAGCATTCGATGGCTCGACGGCCCTGCCCCATGTTCATGTAGGTCACTCCCAGGTTTGCCAGAGCAGCGCCCTCGTTGCGTCGGTCGTTCAGCTTTTTCGCAGTCTCCAGCGCTTCGCTGAAGTACCTCTGGGCCATGGAAAAGTCTGAGAGTTGCAATTGTCGTTCCGCCAAAGCATCCAGTACGGCGAGGCGTTTGCGCAAACCGACGACATCCTCGCGGCCTCTTGTCTCATTTAACTCTTGCAACAAACCACTGAATTCCTGAAGCTGCTTCCTGGTCTCAGTCGCCGGTTGACTGTGCAGGGATTTGTAGCTCTCCATTAGGTGGTCAAGGGTTTTGGCTTCGGCGGCTGGCCCACCGAAGTGGAAATGCCCGCTGATCCATTGGGTGAAGTCGGGGGCTTGCTTCAGGAGGATGGTAAGGGATTCGCTTTCGAGCCAAAGGACGATTGGGCAGGGCAAGTCGCGGGCGATGCGCTCGCGGTCAAAATTCAGGCGACCGATGAAGGGCGTTCGTCCCTCGCCGAGAAGGTTTTCCTGGCTGGCGGACTGGTAAATCAAGCCGTCAATCCCCTCGAGCATCACCGCTATCCGGCTGCCGGTGGGCAGCCCGTCCAGTCGCGCCTTTACTGCCGCGACAAAGTCGCCGGAGTAATTCGATGAAATATCCACCTCTTTCACCGTCACGCCTTTTGCCGCGGCATCGGTCGAAACCCGCTCAAGGATCTCCTTTCGCAGTGATGGAAGATTGCAGCGGGCTATGGCGAATGTGGACCCGGAAGCGAGGTCCAAGAAGGCCAGGAGCTTCTGATAGGACTTCTCCGTTGTTTCATCGGCGGCGGCGTCGGGGGCGGTTTCTTTTGATGGCGGACTTAAAGGCATCGATCGGCTCGATCAAAGGATTCACGTCGTGCCAAAGCTCCTTCCCATTGTACTCCAGGATGGCGAGGTTTGAGAGAAGTTGCATGTGGGCATCGTCTTTTTCGATGCTCTTGGTGGCATAAGTGCGGGCGAGTAATTTGTAATCTGAGGGCTCCAACATGCGCTCGTAGTCCTGTTGGATAGACCGGGCCGCATCCTCCAGAGCTTCGCTGTCGAGGGTTGCCAAACCGCGCGCCTGCGCACTTTGGACGGCTTCACGAAGGAGGCGAATCAGTTGACGAATCGAGCCCCCGCTACGCCGGACAAATTCCTCCGCGAGGGCCGAAGGCTGAGGGAGAACCTCGACGCTGAGGCGTTTTTGAATGACCTGAAGCAGGGCATCAATGCCGGGGCGGTTAGGTTCCGAACTGGATTTACTCGCCCGCAACTTGACATTGGGAATGATCTGGCGGTTGGGGAAAACATTGGCCAAGTGGCGGCGGGAGTAATAGGTATCTATAGAAACGGTGTAGACGGCATGGCAGGCCATTTCCTGAAGCTGCGAGCCGTGAGAGAAAAAGAGCTCCTCACTCTTTTTAGGGGGGAGCCGGTCGAGATTATCGAATACTACCAGGAGTTGATGCGGCTTGCCCGCGTCCCGAAGAGCCCGCGATGCCTCTGTCAGCAGGACGTTGGTATTGCCCGACAGGCCGCTGAAGTAGCGGTCCAGTTCCTCGCGCGTGGTTTCCTTTCGTTTGGAGCCAGCCTTGATGCTGGCGGTAATTACGCCGAGCAGGCGCGCGAGGAACGGGATCTCAGCCCCCGCTTTAGCTTCCACTCCCACCCCTCCCGATAGCTCCACGGACTTTTCCGTCTCCTTGGTCACATCCACAAACCATTTCTCAACTTCGTGAAGCAGGTTCTCGCTCAGAGAGACTTTGCTTCCGTGCAGGGATTCCAAGAGTTGTCGGCAGACCAGCAGAAAAAGGTCGGTGTAATCGACATCTTGGGGATCGAGAAAATCAATGATGTCCAAGTAGAGCATGAAGCAGCATGAGCCAAGAGCCTGTTCCAATTGACGAAGCTCAGTGGACTTGCCGGAGCCCCGGTGGCCGCTGAGGGCAACGGGCGAGTATTGCCCTTCGCCGCAATTCTCAATCATCTGCTTCATGTAGTCGGTAGCGCGGGAATTCCTGGCCTGCGTGAGGTCGACGTAATAGGGGTCGCCGCTCGCCAGGGACTGCTGCGGATTCGTAGCTTGAAAGGCTTCGCGGAGCGTAGTGGCAGGTTCCATCGTTGTCGTCTCCCAGCAAAGCGTACCACGAGTCGAACGGGGGTTGCTACTTTCTGCCGCCGCCCTGGGGGCTGGGCCAGGACCAACCGCAGAGTATGTTTTAGATTGCCTGCCAGAAAAACAAGAATTCACGACCTTGCATTACAGAGTAGCGCGTGAGCCAGCCGCGTCGGGCGACATGAGAATCCCACTCGGTCGGTGGTGATTATGTCGCCCCTGCCGAAGCTTGACACATATTTCCACTTTCCTTTTTCCCCACGGCGTTCGCCCGGGCACGGCCGGAGGTCTGCCGATCCTAATGGTGGGCGGATCAAGGGAGACAGTGGGTCGGATGATGACGCCCCCCCCAGCGGGTTCTTGAGCCCGCCTAACAGTTAAGTTAGCGCTTCTGTGGGCTTGCCCCCGCCTGCCATGGCGGGAGGTGAGTCTACGCTCGGATTGGGGCACTACTTGAAAGATCGAATTCGCGGGCGGCCTCGACACTCTCAGACTATGTCTCTTGTGAGGCCGGACGCGACCGGCCGACGGCGGGCAGCGAATTCCAAAGCCGCCGCAGAGGCGTCTGGAAAAGGGACATCAGCCCCATATAGGAATAGCCAAAGAGGAAAAGCATCAGGAAGGGAATGGTCAGGTAGTTTTCGACGCTGAGTGAATAGGCTACGGTGAAAAGGAAATAGGCCGCCAAGCCGAGCTCAACATAGGGTATCCAGCCGGAGCGGTGACGGACATACTTCTTCTTTTCCCAGCCTTCTTCCTTCAGTTCCACGCGGTACTTGGGCGTGCGGACAAATTCCGACTGCTTCCCCAACAGCGCTTCGATCACGGCCACGGAGTTGGTAATGGCAAGGCCGACGCCAGTGGCCATGAGGAAAGGCACGAACCTTATGTGCTTCCACCAATCCCGCGGATAGAGCTCGCGCTGGGCAACCATATAGAAAGTGGACACGGAACAAGTGGACGCCAGGAATAATGGCAGGTCCAAGTACAACATCTGGAACCAGCCCTGGTAGAAGCGCACGATCATGGCCGGCAGCAAAATGACGGAAAATACGACCATGAAGGGGTACGCGATGTTTGCCGTGAGGTGGAACGTGGCCTCGATCTTGATGTACAGCGGCTGTTTGCTCCGCCAGATAACGGGAAGCAGTTTCTTGGCCACCTGGATCAGACCCTTGGCCCAGCGAGCCTGCTGGGTTTTGAACGAGTTCATCTCCACAGGCAGTTCGGAGGGACACTCGATGTCCGGGTCGTAGATGAACTTCCAACCTTTCAGTTGCGCGCGATAGCTTAAATCGGTGTCTTCAGTGAGCGTGTCGTGTTGCCAGCCACCCGCCTCCTCGATGGCCGCCCGCCGCCACATCCCCGCTGTGCCGTTGAAGTTGAAAAAGCGACCGGAAAAGTTCCGCGCTCCGTGCTCGATGACGAAGTGGCCATCCAGCAAGATCGCCTCATCCTCCGAGAGCTTCGAGTAATGGCGGTTCACCCACGTCCAACGGCCCTGTACAACCCCCACCTTCGGGTCGGTAAAGTAATCAACCATCTGCCGGATGATCAACGGCGGAGGAACGAAGTCCGCGTCGAAAATGGAAATGAGCTCGCCGCGGCAGTGCTTCATACCTTCGGCCAGCGCGCCCGCCTTGAAGCCCTGGCGGTCGTCGCGGTGGTGGTAGGCTATGGGACACCCGGCCCGCGCATGCTCGCTGACCAGCCGCGAGGCGACAAAACACGTCTCGTCCGTGGAATCATCGAGTAGCTGGATTTCCAGCAGTTCGCGCGGATAGTCAATCCGCGCGACGGCTTCGAGTAACCGCCCGACCACATACCGCTCGTTAAAAATCGGCAGTTGAACGGTAACCCGCGGCAATTGGTCAAATTTCCTTTGCGGCTTCGGCGCCTTATGCTTGTTCTTGAGGTAAAGATAGGTCAAGAAATAGCGGTGGATTCCGTAAATCGACAGGATAATAAGAATGGTAAAGTAAGGAATCAGGATCGCGACGTCAAAAGCGTTCGCCCTGTAGATGCCGCGAAACGGATCCTTGTGGAAAATCAGATACAGAAAATGCGCCACCGGATTCGAGTGAACGACCCACAGAGATAGCAATAGATGGTTCATGAAACTTCACTCTGGTGCGCGAGGCGCCGGATCTTGCTCAGGCGCCGGGTGGCGGATTCGAGCCTCGCAGGAGCAAAAGGGCTACAATGACTTTGATGCAGGAAAAGCCCTCCCCGTCGCCACTGCTTCCCACTCTCGGCTTGCTGGTGTTGTCCGCTGGCCTAGGTGCGATTTTCAGACTGATCGGGCATTGGCAAGACCTCCAACACTCGGTCCCGGAGTTCATCGCGCTCTCCCTAGGCGCGGGCGTATTATACGTCGCCGGCGTCTATCTTGTCGAGCGCTTTGCCCTGGGCGCCTCAGCCCTGCTCGTCATCGTTCTGGGTGCGCTTTTCTTTCGACTCTGCCTTCTGCCTCGCGAACCCGCAGTCTCCGACGATGTCTACCGCTACCAGTGGGAGGGGCGCGTTGAGCGCCTCCGCATCAATCCCTACACCGTCTATCCGGCAATGCCTCGCTTAAGCAGCGTTGAGGATCGCAGTCTGCCGATTCCATCGGGAAGGGACATCTCAACGCTTTACCCGCCGCTCACCGAATTATCTTTTTCCTGGGTGAGCACAATTGCCGGCTACAAGCTGCTCTATACCGGTTTCGACCTTGCCGCCGTAGGCATTTTGCTGGCCTTACTGACTCTTTCAAAACAACCGTTACACCGCATTCTGACCTACGCCTGGAGTCCCTGCGTGGCCATCTCCTTCGCCATGTCCGGCCACCACGATTCGCTGGCCATCTTTACACTTCTAGCTGCAATCCTGCTTATTACGCTCGGCAAACCTGCCTTCTCTGTCTCACTTCTGGCGCTCTCGGTGATTTCGAAATTCTTCTCCCTGCTGCTACTTCCTTCTATCTTGAGGCGTACTCGCCTGGCGTATGCCGTTCTCTTCGCGGGCGTTGTGGGCCTGGGTTATTTGCCTTTTCTTAGCGCGGGAAGACTACTTTTCAAAGGGCTCTCTGACTATCTGGGAGGCTCGGAGGGCAACGACAGCCTGTGCCGCCTCATTCGCCTTGCCGGAAACTCCAGGCCCCAAGCCGAACTCGTGGCAGGCACGCTCGTCATGGTGCTTCTCGCTTACGCCCTGAAACGCCGCCTCGAGCCGCTCTCGGCAAGCCTCCTACTGATCTCCGGCCTGCTCTTCCTTTCCCCCAACGGATTCCCCTGGTACTTCACCTGGATCGTCCCTTTCCTTTGCTTCTACCCCCGCGCACCCCTCTTGCTGATCAGCATAACCAGCGTCCTTGGCTACGCGCCGGTGGTTGCTTACGCCGCGGGGCAGCCTTACCGCGACTCCCCGTTCATCTTGCTGCTCGAGTACGCGCCCGTTCTGGCATGGCTGCTTTACGAAGGTTACCGAGCCTCACGTCCGACGGGTAGTGGGTCAGCTTGATGTAGAGGCGGCGGAACCTGTCCCGATCTGATCGGGACGCCGCCATGTGGCGAGGTAAACTCGTCGCTACAGCCCAGACCGACCCTCTAGCCCCTCGTCCGGGGTCCGAACCAGAGATAGGCTAACCGCGTGCTGGCCGAACGGCCAGCAAATCACACCGCGCCAGAACCTTCAAGTTGTGTCGTGGGACCAAGGCACATAGCCCGTGATTGTCATCCTGAGGAGTCCGCCACTCTCATTGGCGGACGACGAAGGATCTCGGGAGTCTCGCCCCTTACCACCTGCTAACTCCCTGTTTTTTCAATAATATTCCGGTGCCAAGAAGGTAAGTAATTTGTTTTCAAGTACATTCCGGCATCGCCCCTGAGTTTTCCACAGCGGTGCTTTGTTTTCAACGAGATTCCCGCTTCGTTCCTTCATTTTTGAAGTTACTACCATCGTCGTGGCAAGGCCAGACAATGACATGCTGTCGATTTGGAAAGAAGGGCGGCGGAGTCAGGCATGAGGTCTTTGCGGTCATGACGGAACAGCCAACCATCGGTTTCTAGGCTACCGTATTAAGCCTAGCTTGTCAAGCGTTTCTTCGCGAGGGTTGGTACAAGGGCGCCACCCGCCTGGGCCGGCTCTGGAGTGCAACAGCTTGCTGCCGCTTTGATCCGGCAAGCTTGCTCGCAGTCTCATCGACCCAAGTACGGCCCACCGGTGCACGACCGGCGAACTAGCCCGCGGAGCGGGAAAAAGCGGCAGCAAGCTGCCGCACTCCAAGGCGCTTTGCCAATTTCGTGGGTAGTGACGAGCCGAAGAGGGATTTCACCACAGAGGTCACGGAGAAGAGGCGCACCAAAAGCTACGGGTCAACGGATAAGGAACCGTAAGCCTTAATCTCTACTCGGTCGGGCCGAAGTCCTCTTCTCCGTGGTCTCCGTGCGCTTTGTGGTGAGCCTTTTCTGACCAAAGAGGCACTACGCATACATTGCAGGCATGCGAAAAGGGGTGGAAGTTAGAGGTGGGGCCGCCGGGTCCAGCGGAAGATATGGGACGTGTTCAGCCTTACGAGCCAGTCCACCAACTCCCCTCCTCCCGGAGGAGGCGTGAAAGAATCGCTACGTAGGGGCGACCCTTGTGGCCGCCCTGGGGTAACCATCCGCCAGTTGGCGGATTGCCCTATGACGCGAGGCCAAGACGCAATTATTTCACACGTTTCGAGGAGGGGGTAGGGATTGTGAGAGCGCGTGCCCATAAACTGCTAAGTGGGACACCACCCTGGACAGGTCGGACACAATCTGCTTGCCTTAGTACACGGTTCCGGAAATTCACGCCCGGATTGCGAACGATACATGCCAAGCGCGGGCTCTCGGCCGCGGCGGTGCTCCGGGTACTTTCCGGGTACGCCGTGATCCAGGGTGGGCCACGTTTACGGGCCGACTTGAACGGCCAAGTGAACCACGGGTTTTTGAGGAGAGGAGGTAGCTACGGTCTATGCCCTCTTAACCGTCGGTTCTCGCCTTTACTGCGGAAGCATAGCCGGGTGGCAGTTGCCACTGGGGTCGGCGTCTGGGAAAAGAAAGGCCCACAGTCAGCAAACCACTGACTGTGGCTACCGGCTTCTGTGACTGTGGCCCTTTCTCATGTCAGTATCCAGGTTGCACCGGCTTCGGATGTGGCCGCACTCGCGGTTGGTGCGTACATTGTCTTTTGTGTGTGCGCTCCACCGCTCATTGATCTGTGGAGCGGGTAGCCAGTTGGAAAGGACCTGTGAGCGGCCCCGAAGTCATTAGCCGCGCGGCAGCACATTTGCCCTTCTGCTTCGATAACGAGTTTTCTGTCTTGATCCACAGACAAGGCATTAGCGCTGACGGCGGCTTGTGCGCTTGGACAAAAACCCGCAATGCAGCCTTAAAGATACTTCTGGTAAATCGCCTAATTCGAACCATGCCACCCCATCGTTTTCATTTGGATCGTTCCGCAGTTCACCCGACCACCCACCAATTTGATACAAGATGATGAAATGGCCAGGCTCCCGCGGATCGTCCTCGGACTGGAAGATTCCTACAATCTCAAACTGGCTAATTGATAGCCCAGTTTCTTCGAGGAACTCTCTGACTAGCGCTTCGGCGGGGTGTTCCCCATACTCGACAAAGCCCGACGGGAACATCCATGTCCCCTCGAATGGCGCATGGCGACGTTTGACCAATAGCACTCGGTCATTCTCGATGAGCATTCCAGTTACAGAGACGGGTACGTGTGGATAGTATGTCCACCTGCAATCCGCGCAATACTGTCTCTTGCGCTCCTCCTCGACCCGGATCCGGAATCTCCTTTCCACAAAACGGACAATACTTATATCCAGGGGCTTCACTTATCATTGCACTGTCAGCGCCTTCGGGTCGCGCATCGCTGCACGACGGAAGCTGTGCTACCTACCCTCCTCCCCTACCAATTCATCATGGATCTGCTCTTTCAGTTCCAGCTCAAGCTGGCGCCATTCATCACTTCTGGTCTTCCTTCTTAGAACGACGACAAAAAGGACGTTCAAAGAAACGATTATGGCCGTGGGAATCCCCGCTGCGAACATCAGTGCGGCGACAGCTGCGCTTGCAATTGCCGGATGAACTCCCAAGAACACCTCAGCGACACTGCCTTCCGTCGGAGACTTAAGTCCCCGACGCGCAAACGCCGTTTTGGCGCACTCGTTAATGATCTCGATGTGACCGGCAACCGCTTTCCTTATTTCATCTTCCGTGATCTGGCAGCGCTGGCGCATCGACAAAGCGTGAAGCTCATTGATACTGTGCTGAAACGGCTTGTACGTGGGGTCGCGATGGAACGACACTATGTCTTCCAAGCGAAGAAGTTCCAGCGGGCTAATGGCTGCAGACAAGAGTGGTTGCCTGCGATCACTGTCGACGACGGAGCTTGTGCGGTCAATCTGCCATATTGGACTCAGGTCGCGAACAGCTATGATCCGACCGACAGAAGGACGGTCTTCGACAATGTAATGCTCGAATTCGTCATAAAAGGCAGCATTGACCGCTAGGATCTTCGTTTGGTTCATCAGAGCACGAACCGCAGGAGAGCGAGGGCCTGTACTTTCGACCCGCTCTAGCTGCGTGAAGAATTGCCGCCGCCGCCACCCCTCTTGGGCGCCGCGTTCCAGTATTCCTGCTACCGATTCAATGCTCTTCGTGGGTCGCAATCCCAAGTGCCGGCGGTCAGTCAGAAACTCAGACCACCGATGGAGAACTTGCCGGGCGTACCAGTCCGGTGGGAGAATCAGCGGTGGACTCGAGATCAGGTCGCTTGATGCAAACAGGCCTTCGTACGTGCCAAGTAAGTCCGGAAGGCTCAGCGAGTGTTCTTCCAAGTGAATCAGTTTTTGAATGCCGCCCAGACCCTTGATTCGACCGCTGTCGTTCGACTCGTCGTAGATCCGTTGCTGCTCTGGCGTCAAATGGTGCCAATGCTGGCTAGCCCCTGAACCCCCCAAAGCCCATTCCTCGAATAGTTCCTTGAACGGCGCGCGGCGGGGTGTCGATACGCGCAGTAATCCAGTATTCGACAGAGCTCGTGCGGAGGGGGTGCTCAGGAACTTCGCGAGGGCAAGGTTGTCGAAGAGGTCGATGTGGCGTACAAGAAGCATGCGTCGCCACAGAAGATTGAAGCGAATAATCGACTCGACCTCGATGAGATGTGCATAGCGCATCCTCTCGGCATCAGCAGGGTCCTTCTGCGGCCAAATTAGTGCCGCATGCCCTGGATCAAACACGGTTAAGTAGTGGAATCGTTCACCTCGTCGACCCTTCGCTCTTGGAAAGCCTTGCCCTGCCGGTGTCATCACCTGCACTATACTCTCCCGCTTTGAGACAGACAAGCTGTTCTACGGGAATTGGAACCACTGGATGCACGCACCGTGTTCCTCAGATTCTCTGGCCACATCGGAGTGAGTCAAGGTGAGACAGGTGGTAGCCGCAACACGTTTGGCCGCAGCGCAATGATTGCATTCCGCCGTAGAAGAATGTTAGCACCGCGAAGCAGATGCGCCCGCAGGGCGGCAAGATGTTGCTCATCGACATGCGTACCTGGCTTCCGGGCCAAGACGTACGCGGCGGCCTGGAGCGCTCCGGGTGACTGCAACAAGAAGTGTACTGCCACCGGACCGGAAAACCCAAAGTACGAAACCGCTGCGGAACCCCACCGGCCCCGAGCATAGCGGTGGATATCCTCTGCCGAGAGCAACGGGCCGTCCGTCTGGTCTCGTAGCAGTCGTGCCGCCCGATATAAGGCACAGGAGGACTCCCACAACGTAATCAACATCAGGCCTCCTGCCGCTACCAGGGAGGCCAACCTTTCGACTGCAGAGAACGGCGATCGCAAATAGTATAGGGCCTGCAAACAAGTGACGACATCGAACCGATTGTCAAAGCTGGTTTCCTCCACTCGACTCTCTACCAGATCCATGCCGTCAGTTTCATACAATTGCCAAGGCCCATCCGGATGTGGTTCAACACACGTTGCATGAGTGCGCATGCCTCGTGCTTTCAGGTCGCGCAGGAGTTTCCGAAGAACTACCCCCGATCCGGATCCAATGTCAAGCAGCCTGATTTCTTCGCGTGAAGACAAGTGTGTGAGAACTAGATCCGCCAGCAAGGGTTGTTCAGTAGATCCAAGGCACGCTTCCTTCAGTATCGTGAGGCCACTGTTGAAGATTACGCTCGCGCTCGGCACCGCATCGATCACCATGTCCGCATATAGATTACGCCTGGTGAGTTGACGAGTATATGACTTCTCGCCCCTTTTGGGCACGCCTCGTCGCTCGCAGGGCGTGGACCGGTCTTCAGCGAATCACTGCTCCCTTACCCCAAGGAGTTTAGGAACTCCGCGAGGCATCGTCTGAAGGTCACTTGGTTGGTCAACGCCCGACTCGGATAGGTGCGCCCCCGGCGGGTCGGACCAGATCGTCGCGCACTCGGGAAGAATGCTTCGCCCCAGGGGCGGGTTGTGTGACCCAAGGGCGCGGGGTGCCCAACTACACTTCGATCCATCGTAGCGCTGACCTTTAGGTCAGCACAACGGGTGCGACCTAAAGGTCGGCGCTACGACCCACATGAATACGGACGCGCACTTATGACACCCCGCACTTAGTTGTTAAGCGCGCTCATGACGACCGGTGATGGCTGCTCTTTTCCGAAATCGCCCTCCCAGCGCGATACCACCACGGTTGCCAGGCAGTTGCCCAGTACGTTGACCGAGGTCCGCGCCATATCCATCAACTGGTCGATGCCGAGGAGAATGAAGATCGGCTCGGTAGGCAGGCCGAACGACCCCACAGTTCCGAGAAGGATGATTATTGCTGCCCGAGAGACGCCCGCCACCCCCTTGCTGGTCAGCATGAGGGTGAGCATGAGCAGCAGTTGCTGGCCGAGACTGAGGTGCACGCCGGCGGCTTGCGCGACGAAGATCGCGGCCAGCGAGAGATAGAGCGAACTGCCGATCAGGTTAAAGCTGTAGCCCGTCGGCATGACGAAGGCCACCACCGGCCGCGGTACGCCGATCGCTTCCATGGCTTCCATGGCGCGCGGCAGGGCGGCCTCGGAACTCGCGGTCCCAAAGGCGATGGAAACCGGCTCCGCCACCGCCGCAATGAACTTCTTCAGCGGCGCCCGCGCCAACATGGCCACCGGCAACAGCACTCCAAGAATGATAACGACCAGGGCGACATAGAGAGTAAGCAGCAGCTTGGCGAGGTTGAACAGTATGCCCATGCCGGTGCTGCCCACCGTATAGGCGATGGCCGCACCCACGCCCAGCGGAGCGAAGTACATGACGAGATTAGTGAACTTGAACATTGTCTCGGTCAGGCTGTCGGCAAGGTTGAGCAGCGGCCGGCGACGCTCCTCGCGGACCATGGCCAGGGCGACGCCGAACAGAATGCTGAACACGACCACCTGGAGTATCTGGCCTTCCGCAACGGACTTCGCCAGGTTCTCGGGGAAGATATGCAGGACGGTTTCCATGGCCGACATCCGCTGGACCTGGAGCGTTTCGCCGCTGGGTGGGGGCAAGTGTACCCCTTCGCCGGCCTTGCTGAGGTTGATGGCGGCGAGCCCGACGAACAACGCCAGGGTGGTGACCACCTCGAAGAAGATGATCGCCTTGATGGCCATGCGCCCCACCTTCTTCAAGTCGGAGTGCGCCGCGATGCCGCTGACGAGCGTGCCGAAGAGCAGCGGCGCAATGATGGTTCGAATCAGCCGCAGAAAAATCATGCTGAGCACGCGCAGGTGGAGGGCAGCGGGGGGCCAGTCGTGACCGAGGGCCGCACCGATGACCATCGCCACCAGGATCCATGTCGTAAGCGTGCGCTTGTAGAGGGCGTAGAGGACGAGAGTGAGGATAAAGATCCATCGAACCGCGAGGAGGAGAATGGCAGGCAGCGGGGTGAGGTAATAGCTCACCGCGCTGAGGATTGCGGTCAAGGTGAAGCTGGCGGCGGCCAGGCGCAGGGACTTGGTTTTCATCCTCAAACCTGAACGGTGACGGTCGTTTCCGTACGGGCGACGGGGCGGTAGAGAGTGTCTCTTTCGAAGGGCTCCTGACCGGCTTCGCGGATCAAGCGGATGATCTGCTGGCGGGTCATGGCTTGGGGAGTCTTGGCGCCGGCGTCGTGATAAATCTTCTCTTCCACCACCGTCCCATCCAGGTCATCGGCTCCGAAGCGCAGGGCCACCTGCGCCACGCGGGGCGTCATCATGATCCAGTAGGCCTTGATGTGGGGAAAGTTATCGAGCAGGAGGCGAGCGACGGCGACGTTCTTCAAATCCATGAAGCCGGAAGTCTCGGTATGGGGAACGCGTATGCCGAGTTCGGTGTTGGCAGGGTGAAAAGCCAACGGAATGAAAGTCTGGAAGCCGTGAGTCTCGTCCTGGAGGTTGCGCAGTTGCAGCAAATGGTCAACCCGGTCCGGGGAGGATTCAATGTGCCCGTAAAGCATGGTAGCGTTCGACTGCAGACCCAGCTCGTGCGCGATGCGATGCACCTTCAACCAGGTGTAGGCGCCGATCTTGTGGTCGCAGATTACCCGGCGAACTTCCGGCGCAAAAATCTCCGCCCCCCCGCCCGGCAGCGAGCTCAGCCCCGCTTCCTTGAACCTCTCCAGGATCTCCCGGATCGGCATCTGCGTAAGGTGCGAGAAGTAACCGATCTCGACCGCCGTGAAAGCCTTCAAGTGAACGGTGGGGAACCTTGCCTTTAGCCCGCGAATAAGATCCAGGTAATACTGGAACGGCAGGTCAGGATGCAGGCCGCCGACGATATGGAATTCCGTTACCTCCTCGGACCAGCCTTCGCCGGCGATCCGAAAGGCTTCCTCGAGGGCCATCGTGTAGGCGGCGGGCGCGTCAGGCTTGCGTCCGAACGCGCAGAGCCGGCAACTGGCCACGCATACATTCGTCGGGTTCAGGTGCCGGTTGACGTTGAAGTAGGTTCGCTTCCCGTGCAGCTTCTCGCGCACGTGGTTGGCGAGGTAACCGAGGGCGAGCAGGTCGCTGGATTCGTAGAGCGTAACACCTTCTTGAAAACTGAGACGCTCGCCCGCCGAAACCTTTCCGGCGATGGGTTTGAGTTTCGAATCTTCTATGCGGAGCGCACCTGGGAGCATATGGTCGAATTGCCATTTTATCGGGCAAGAAGATAGATTGCAACCGCCAAGTCGGTGAGCCGGTGAGCCACGTGGCTTCACAGGCTGCGGAAAAACTCGCTGGGTCTGTCATTCCGGGGAGCCGCAGTCGATCCTCAACGAAGTGAAGGAATGACAGCTTGAAAGCGTTTACCCGCAGCCTGTTCCGCGCTCACTTAGACGGACACGATTACCGCAGATCAAGACAAGAAGAAGTTCCGACTACAGCCAAAAGCCGACCGAGCGACGTACGCATTGCATCAAGAGGCGGTCGGGCGTATGTTAACGGCCGGTCAAAATTTGAGACGGTAATTCCGGGATATACACGTTCTTCGGAGGATGACATGGGGAAGGATTACACCGAGGCAAACGCTATTGGCCGTCGTGATTTTCTCACGGTGGGCGGGGCGCTCTTGTTGGGGGCCCCCGTTGCACGAGTCCTGGCGGCGAATGCGAAAAGCAGTGAAACGCCTGAAAAGCCGTTGCGCAAAGAAGAACGCATCAAGCTGCCTGTAACCTCCTGGCGGACGTATGAGAGCGGCTTCCACAACGGGCCCACCGTACACTTTGACAAGCTTGATCCTGAAGATTACATGGCCAGGGTGCGGGCGGCCGACACCGAGGTAGTAGTCGTCCAGACCAAGAGCGCCTGGGGCTACGCCTACTACGATACCAAGGTGGGAACAAAACATCCGAATCTCGACTACGACCTGATTGCACGTTGGGTCGAAGCCGGGCACCGCAATGGTTTGTCGGTGGTGGCGTATTATAGCGGCCAACTGGATTTACAGGCGGCCCTCAAACACCCTCAGTGGGTGGGACGGAATGCTGATGGCAGCATAGACCATTGGGCGCGCCCCTGGCTGGGGTGTTGCCACCACTCCCCCTTCAGGGAGTATCTGTTGGGGATGTATCGTGAAATCTTCACCGCCTACGATCTCGATGGGCTTTTCATCGACGGCGCGCCTGTGCCGCGTTGGGCAGCGGAGCCAATCTGCTACTGTGCCTGGTGCCAGGAGCGCTACGAGCGAGAGACGGGTGAGCCCTTATTGGAAGAAGCTGAAACTCTTGGCGCCTATCGCCGGCGGCTGGATTGGTACCAGGAAAGCTCCGACAAATTCCTGGATGAAGTCTATCAAATTGTACGCTCACTGAAGCCCGGGCTACCCATTTGGGTCAATGGGGCAAGCCCTTTCTTTAGTCCGGCTCAGACGATCAGAAAGATGAGCTGCCTTTATACCGAGCCAATTGCGTCCCCAACAGGCCTTTCAGTGGGCTCTGTGGTTCTTCGTGGCTGGCGCATGCCCGGCCCGCAGGTGGGCATCTTCTGGGAGGGCTATTCGCGGGCGCCCATCGAAACGGACCAGTTCCGAACGGCGGCTATCATGATGCAGAACACGCGTCCCCGTTTTATTACGGACGAGCAGAATATGCCTGATGGCCGGCAGCGCCCGGAGTTCTCCGAATGGGCAGGACGGCTGCAAGCGGATGTGAAGAGAATCGAGGGCTTGCTGGACAATCTGGAGCCGGTTACGAGTCTCGGGATTGTGTTCAGCGAGTCTACGCAAAACCACCTGATAGCAGCAGCAACGCAAAGGCCTGGCGCCTCGTTCCTAGGAGGGCTGTTCAAGGATAGCATCACAGATAGCATCATCGGCAGCGTCGAAATCTTGACGAAATCCCTCTACCCGGTGGAAGTGCTTCCTGCGTGGCGGCTCACCCCTGAGGTGCTTTCGGGATTTGAGATGGTCGTGCTGCCGGAAACCGACGCCCTGGCGGAGGCCGAGGCGAAAGCTCTTCGCGACTACGTCAATCAGGGCGGCATCCTATTGGCCACCTGGAAACCTGGCCTGGTCGATGAGCGGAGTGAAAAGCGCTCCAATTTCCTGCTCGCCGACGTGTTAGGAGTTGATTTCGTTGAGGAAGATACCAAGTATTCGGGCAAGGATGGGCCGGGAATCTATTTTCAGAGCAGCAGCCATTCCCTCTCAGCGATATTTGGGACCTCCGAGGTTGCTATCCAAGGCAAGAGTGCGGGTCCTTCGGGAACCTACTGCCCCTTCATTCGCGTCAAGGGGACTGCCGAAAGCATATTCGACTATAAGCTACCGTATCTTGTGCCGGACGAGGACAAGCACATCTTCCAAACCTGGGATCCGGCGCCCCCCGGCAACCAGCGAATTCCGCAAGCGGCAACAATAAACCACTTCGGCAAGGGGCAAGCTATCTATGTAGGTGTGCCTCTGTTCCGGTGCTACCAGATCGACTGGATACAGGAATGGATTCGGGTCCTGGTGACGCGTTTGGTGCCTCGACCACCAATAAGAGTCGAAGGGTGCCGGTTCTTACACACCGCCTTCTACAAGCAGGGACCGAAGCGGCTGGTAGTGCAGATGGTAAACAGCACGGTTTGGACAAACCACGGGCTGGCCGCACCATTGCGCGACCTCGAGATCGTCGGCCAACAGAATCAGTTCGCGATCAGCGGCGCTCGTCAAGTGTGGCCGAAGCAAGAGCGGTTGACCTTCAGCACGGGACCTGAGTGGCGCGTACACATACCTGAGGTGGCCATATATTCCATTGTGCAGATCGAGCCCACATGAGCATTTGAGAATGCCGCTATATCAAACGCTTCACAGCGTCTGGTGACCGGACGTCTTCCGAAGCGGGTAACGCCAAGCAATTGAGATGCCATTCCCGGACTGGAGTTCCCCTTGCCCGCTCGATTCGCCTCGAAGCCGCATGGATACTGAATATGACTTGACAAAGGGTTTATGATTGTGTTTTCGGAAGGTGGGAGCGCGGCACAAAAACTGTGGCGCGCAGCGCTTATTTCATCTTAGAATTTATCTTTAGAAGCTCGATACGTTATGGAGTGGACCGAATCCAGTTTCGTCGAGCCGCAGTACGAGGCGGCATTCTTCTATGGCCTTTTCCTCCGTGGCCATCCGCTTCAAAAACTGCGCGAAGACATTGATGTGCCGGCTCATGTGCTGGCCAAGTGGCAGCGCCAAGCCGACCAAGACCCCGTGTACCAGGGTGCGGTGGCCCGCATCCTGGCCTATCGCAAGCACGTCCTGGCCATCTTCGATTCCCTGGTATTCAAGGAAATCGGGCTCCCCCCAGAAGCTCCAGTAAATTGATTCATTGATGCATTGATTCATTGATCCACTGAAGAGCAGTCAGTCGTCAGTTGCCACCTTGCCCAGCGCCTCCAATAAGCCAATGAATCGGTGAGTCAATGAATCAGTATGTCCGCGGCCCAGGTGACAAAGAATAGGACGCTGATGAATCCGTTTACATTGAAGAACGCGGCATTGACGCGGGATAGGTCAGAAGGCTTGACGAGGGCATGTTCGTAGGCGAGCAAAAAAGCCACCACGAGTAAACCGGCGATCGCGATCCATCCCAGATGCTCTATCCGGGCCACCATCACGAGCAGAACAAGCATCAGCACGTGAAGGATTGCGGATGCATGAAGCGCCGCCGTAATCCCGTACCGTTTTGGGAGTGAGTGAAGCCCCAGCGCGCGGTCGAAGTCCACGTCCTGGCAGGCATAGATGATGTCGAAGCCGGCCGTCCACAACGTAACCGCCCCGCCCAAAAGCAAAACGCTCAGGCTCACGTCGCCCCGCAAAGCAATCCAGGCAGCGATCGGCGACATTCCCAGACAAGATCCCAACACGACGTGGGAGAGCACGGTGAAGCGCTTGGTGTAGGAATAACCGATCAGGACTGCCAGCGCCACCGGCGAAAGCCTAAACGCCAGGGGATTCAGCTCGCCGGCGGCCAACACCAACAGCGCGCAGGAAAGCAACGCGAAGCACGCGGCAAACCGCTGGCTGATCTGCCCGCTCGGCAGGGCGCGCATCCGGGTGCGGGGGTTGAGGGCGTCCAATTTCAGGTCGGCGATGCGATTAAAGGTCATCGCGGCGCTGCGTGCCCCTACCATGGCTACGATCAGCCACAGCGCCTGCCGCCAGGTGGGCCAGCCGCGAACTGCCAGCATCGCCCCCGTTAGTGCAAACGGCAAGGCAAAGATCGAGTGCTCGAACTTGATCATTTCGAGCGTGGTGTGGACCTTTGTGACAAGGCCCCTGGGGGCGGGGCTTTCACCGGGAAAAGTCGGTGGCACGGGTTCACTTTGAGTGGGCTGGCCTGTCATTCGAGAAACACTATTTTAACGCAGAAACGATCGAAACACTCAGGGCGAGATTCTTCGCTCCGTCGAAAGTCACGCTCCGTCATTCCCGCGAAAGCGGGAATCCAGCTCGTTCTGGCGTGACGTCGACCCCCGCTCGCGCGGGGGTTGACGACGGCTATGACTTTCATTTCATTGGGTGGGCCGCCGGCCCATGACCACTCTCCAGAAACTCGATGGATTACTTGTTTCCATTGAGCCACTTAGAGCCGGCGTGTCTAATCGGTCCTCCCCATGCAACTGACCCCCACCCGGCTCACCTGCGACGCACTCCGTTTCTGACATTACGGAGAGCGGTGCTCGGCTGCCCACGCTCAGAATGACAGCTTGGACGCTTTTTCCCACAGCCTGTTGAGCCCCGCCCTTCTTATACCCGATCTACTGAAGTTTGAGGCTTTGCAGCATAGCGTCGAAGGTGGGCTTGTAGGCGTCCCATGACGCCTCCGGAACAACAAAAATGAGCGAAAACAGCATGTTGTTCTGGCGCGCAGTGACCAGCAGGTCTCGTTCCCTCTGACTTTGGAGGGGCGAATCGTTTCCGAGCCAGGTGGAGAGGGCCGGGCGCTCCTGGAGTTCTATACCGCTTTGCTTAATCACCCGCAAATTGGGATTCGACTCCCGCATGGTATCCAGCACTTGCTGCGTAGCCTCGGCCAATCCCCAATTACCGTGCGTTGAACCTTGTGGCTGGAATCGACTAATCGAAGCGCCATAAGCCTGGGCAGCACCCGACTCAGCGACATTAACGATTCCCCCGGGCGGGATGAGAGCAACGGTATCTTCGTTCTCCTGCACCTGCCAATTGTCAGGGTAGTCAATCGAAAATCCTCTGCCGTTGAGCTTGATTAGCCGGCCCGAAGGCGCGGGCGGAGGAGCGGCTGCGCCACCAGAGGCGCGCGGCGCAAGCTTGGCCTCTGGCGGAGCGGGGAGACCCAGGAGGCGCTTTTGCGCGGCATCAAACGCGGGGCTGCCGGTCTTCCATTCCTTGGCAGGCCCAAGCAGAGGGATTTCGCTATCCACGGCCCTGACGCGGTTTTCAGGAGCCGGGTGATCAGAGAAAAACTGAAGCGTCTTCTGGGGGTATTTCTTCTCGATGATTTCAAAGAACTGGGCCATGGCGTGAGGATCGTAACCTGCCTGGTAGAGGATATACGTCCCCACTTCGTCAGCCTGTGATTCGGCGCTGCGTGAGTTCTTCAGCAGGATCGAGTTCAGGCCTAACCCGATGCCCATCTCGGCCAACTGGGCAGTTAAACTCCCCGTCTGGCCCAGCATGCCTCCCAGGATCGCAAGCGGCGCCTGGACCACGAGCGCCTGCGAGACCTCATGCGTCCCGTGGCGCATCACTACGTGTCCGCTCTCGTGCGCCATTACGCCGGCAATCTGCGCCTCATTCCCGGCAGCCTCGATGGCGCCTCGGTTCACATAAATGTACCCGCCCGGCAAGGCAAAAGCATTGATGTCCGGACTGTTCACGACTTTGAAGGCCCAGACGTACTCCGAGTTGTTATTTGGTGCAAATGAAGCCAGCCGCCGTCCCAGACCGTTGATGTAGCGCAGCACCTGCGGGTCCGTCACGAGGGGCAGCTCCTCATCGACTCGCTCGGCATTCTCCTTCCCCAACTGGACGTCCTGCTGCGAAGAAAAAAGGTTGAAGCCCGTCTTGAACTCCAGGCGCTCGATACCCCGCGCCATGCCTGGAGCCAGGAAAAGAAGCGCCAGAGCAATGGGCATCCTGAGCCTCTTGCCCGACCATCGCCTCCTGCCGCCGTTTGTTCCTTTGTTTTCCATTAGTCTATTCTTCGTAATTCTACATGCTTTTGTGCCCAACGTAGTAGGTGGAGGGGACAGGTGCCGCTGCTAGGCTGAATTGTGAATTATGAATTGCTCCGTCCCTACGTTGCCGGCGGAAAGGAGTTCGTATTGTCTGCTCATTTCGGTCATTCCGGATTCCCTCGCTTGTGGCGCCTATGAGCCATGAGTCTTCCTTGTCCTTCCTTCAAGCAGCGTAATCCATCTCACTGAAACTGGAAATTGGAAAATGGAAACCCGAAAGATGAATGATTCCGACTTGCCACCCGACCACGGCTACCCGGTTCGCATCTTCACCCCTGGCAAGTTCGGGATCAAGCAAGCGAAGTGGATCAGTCGCATTCAGTTTGTCGATAAAAAGTACATGGGCTACTGGGAGTCCGAAGGCTGGTCGGACGAGTGCGAACGCTGGGCGCAGGCTCGATTTACAGACCTGAGGGCCGGCGCCACGGGCCAGCAAGCGGTTGAGGTCACCGTTACCTAATTAGATGCTGACTTGGAGGCTCTTCGCAGGCCCAAGACAGCCCTTGAGGGCCGGCCTATTTCTTGAGGTACTTCTCCGGGTCCTGATCAAATTTTGACTTGCATCCCTTAGCGCAGAAATATATCTTCTGCCCTTGGTGTTCACTGGTAGCAGCAGCCTTCTCAGAATCAATCGTCATTTTGCAAACCGGGTCAACCACTTTCATGACTTCACCTCAAGGCCTGGAGTCTGAGAGGAAAGCAAGAAAGCCTCCCGAACTTCATTCTATGCCAAGAAGTCATGAAGAGGGGAACGAAAGGCTCCAGGTCGTAGTGGCGTCATCTCCTCGACATGGGCACTCCAGGTCGTTGACAAGACACCTAAGAGACCATCAAAATGTTAGCCGGTGGGTGAGAGGGTGTGAAAAAATAGGCAATCTCGAGGGAATATTTTGCGCCCTCTGAAACTTGTGGCAGCGGTCCGGCCGAGCAACCTGCCGAGAAACAACCAACCGGACACTCATGGCAACGGTGAGCCGGAGGCCACCGCCTTTTCGTTCCGTCTTGCTGCGACAGATTCTCAATGCCTCAGGAAGATCTTAACTCGAGCTCAAGGAAGTCCCTGCCCCTTGCCCACAGAATCCCCCAACAGACCGGAAAGCGAGACTTCCAATGAAAGCTGAAGTGACCGAAGCCGAGGAGAAACTGGAAGGGACCTACTGGTGGTTTGTCGGGCGTCGCGCCATCTTGGAACGAGTCCTTCGCCGTTTAGGGAAACACAGCCGCGTAGCGGTTGACGCCGGCTGCGGAAGCGGGCGGAACATGCAACTGCTGTCGCGCTACACTGACTGCGTGATGGGATTTGACCGTTCCCCCGCCGCCCTGCGATTAGCGGCTTCTCACGGTTTTCCGATAGCTTGCGCTGACGGCGCGGCCATCCCCCTGGCTGATTCCTCGGCAGACCTTGTCAGCGCGCTTGATGTGCTCGAGCACCTGGACGACGAGATGGTCGCATTGGGCGAGTTCCACCGGATCCTGCGACCTGAGGGATTTCTGGTCGTGACCGTTCCCGCTTATCGGTTTCTCTGGAGCGAGCATGACGAGGCCCTGATGCACCGCAGGCGATATGTTGCCTCTGAGTTACATATCAAGCTGACGTGCTCGGGTTTCCGAGTCCTGAAACGAAGCTATGCCGTCTTCTTCGCCTTCTTTCCTATCCTCTTCTACCGTCTGTTCCGCGGGTTGTTTCCCAAAGCCCCCCTTGCGCCACGGGCTTCTTATGTGCGATTACCTGGCTTCCTTAACCATCTGCTGATCGTTTTGCTGCGAATCGAGGCCTGGATGATAGGAGCGATCGCTTTGCCTTGGGGCAGCTCGATTATAGTCCTGGCGCAGAAGATCCCGGAAGCATCGAGGCGGACGAAAGAGCAGTTGGAAGCAGCGTCTGCTCTGGTCGATGAATCTCGACCTCCAGAAGTTGTGAGGTGATTCGAGCGCGTCGACCTGTGCAAAGGACAATGAGACGTTCAGACCAAAAACCGCCTTTTTATGCCTGCTTTGGAGACCTACCCATGTCGCTGCCGTTAGCCGCGACCACGGCGGAGTGGATCGGGCGGCTGAGCCTTTCGACGGGTTGGGCGGGCCACGCAGCATGATGCGGATGATTTTGATGGCGAAGGCATCCCGGGGAAGAACTGTGTCGAGGATCTTCGGTTTGGCGCGCCCGCCGGGATCTCGGTTCCGACGGGCAAACCGGCGAGCCGTTTCGCCGTCGGCGGCTGAAGGCAGGAAAACTCCTCAGGCGCCGCGGACTGTCTCGGAACCGGCTGCTATCCTGTCCCAGCGCGCCCACGCACTCCTCGTTACGGCCCTCGTGGCCTGCGCTGCCCTGCCTTATCTTAATATTCTGCTCAACGCTTTTGTCTACGACGACGACACGGTGGTGGTGAAAAGTCCGTACGTGAGGAGCTTCCGTTACCTGAAGCAAATCTTTACCACCAACGTTTGGTCTTTCCGGGACGCGCACCACGTTACCAATTACTATCGACCGATAATGACGCTGGGATTCGCTGTCTGCTATCGGCTCTTCGGTCTGCGGCCTTACGGCTTTCATCTTGTAAACCTTTTGCTCCATGTTCTCATCGTCTGTATTGTCTTTGGGCTCGCCAAGCGTGTGACAGGAGATTTTGTTTGGGCCTTCGTTTCCGGCGTTCTATTCGCCCTGCATCCGGTTCACACCGAGTCAGTGGACTGGATCTCCGGGGTTACGGACCTGGAGATCACCTTCTTTTATCTCATCACTTTTGGGCTCTTTTTGGCCGTGGCCAGGCCAGGGGGCCGTCATTCGAAGCCCATGTTGGCCGCCATGGGGGGCGCCTTCGTCCTCTCTCTGCTTTCCAAGGAGCAAGCGATAACTTTGCCGGCCCTCGCCACTGTTTACGAGCACTTCTACCGCGAGGACCACACGGAAACAAATACCTCCCAGAAGCTGGCCCGCTACGGTCTGCTGTGGCTGGTCGCCGTGGCCTACGTGATCTGCCGCGTCCACTTTTTCGGGGCGCTGGCGCCGACCGTGAATATGCCCGAGCTTACCCCACCGCAAATAGTGCTCTGCGCCATCGCGCTCGCCGGCCAGTACGCCTGGAAGCTCCTCTGGCCAGTGCGGCTTTGCATCTTTTGGATCTTCGATCCGAGCACCAGCCTGTTCGATCTTCGCGTTCTCGCTGGCCTGCTGGTACTGCTCGCGTTTGGCGCGGTTTTTTTGGTCTGCTGGCGCAGCCGCGAACGAAGCGTCCGCTTCGCATCTTTCGCCATCCTGTGGTTCTTTGCCACGCTGGCTCCCGTCCTCAACGCGCACTGGGTGGGAGAAAACGTATTCACCGAACGCTACCTCTATCTCCCTTCGGTCGGAGCGGCGTGGCTCGCTGGTCTCGGGGCGGCGAAGTTGTGGCGTCAAGCGGCGCCGCATCGTGCGCAGCGGCGAGCCCTCGTGCTCGCCGGCCTGGCGGTATGCGGGCTCTTCGCCGCCCGCATCGTGATCCGCAACCGCGACTGGAAAAATAACATCGTACTGTACACTCGCACCCTCGATCTCTCGCCGGGCGCCGGTCCAATTGAAAGCATGCTGGTCGCTGCTTACTGGCGCGAGGGCGCGGTGGACAAGGCTGAGATGGTCTGGCGAGAGGAACTCGCCCGGCGCCCTAACAGCGTCGACGCGATCAACAATCTGGGCCTGGTGGCGAGCCGGAGACATCAGTATCCGGAAGCAGTCAGATTCTTCCAGCGTGCGATCAAGCTGAAGCCGGACTTGATAGACCCGCATCTCAACCTGGGCGAGACGTACCTGAAGATGGGGCTGACAGGCCCGGCAGAACTCCAGCTTCGAGAAGCAGTTGCGCTTTCACAGTTCGACATCCGCGCTTACAATGAGCTCGGCAAACTTTTCGTTGGGGAGGGCCGCATCGAGGAGGCCGAGGATCAGTTCCGCGCTTCTCTCCGCATCGCGCCTAACGCCCTCGCATACGACTATCTTGGCATGCTTAATATTCGCCGGCGCGCTATGGAGGATGCGGAGCGTGACTTCCAGGCCGCCCTCAGCTCGGATGAGTCTGACAGCAACGCCCACTTTGGGCTTGGTTATCTTTACAAGGCAGCGGGCCGCAAGGCTGAGGCTCTGAGCCAGTACCAAGCCGGCTTGGTCGAGGATCCGACCAACGCCCAGGCGCTGGCGGCCGTCCAGGAGCTCCGGCACGGCAGCACCAGCGCCGCCCCGTAATCCTCGCCACAACGGGTATCAACTGGCGTCTGTTCCAGCACGGCCTTCGCCCTTGGCCATACCCTTGCGGCATCGGCCACAGCCTACTCATTTGATGCCTTTGGCGACTTCCTGGTCGTGAAACTTCCACTTACCATATACACCACGGTAACCGTCCAACAAGCCGCACAAAAGCGCTCGCGCGAAGTCCGGGCGTCGGCGGAACAGATTCCTCGCACTCTGAGCGAGGGTCAGCGGAATATGGAGTAAGTGGAAAACGAGCTTCCAGCGCGCCGGCAGTATCGCTCTTGCAATATGCGCCCGATTTCTCGCGATGTAGTAGAGCGCCGGGCTGTACTTGCCGCCCGGGGTGTGGACGGTCTTGTGGCAAGCGGCGGCGCGCCTTGCCACGATGGTCTTGTAGCCTGCTTGTCGAACCACGTGGGCGAGGGACAGCTCGTCACAGTGCATGAACAGCCGGCTCTCCAGATACTCTCCCCGCAACTTGCGCACCGCCCGAAGAACGTCGCGGCGTAGCATGACCGCGCAGCCATTCGTCGCGAAGGTATCCAAGATATCGCCCGTACCCTCTCTCCATCGCGGTGTCCGGCGCGACAAGGCCCCCAGGCAGAGTTGATCTAGTGTGATCCCCCCCGCTACTATTCTCTGCCGGGTTTCGTCAAAAATAGTGGCGCCAACCACTCCCGCATCAGCTTGCTGATCGGCTCGTACAAGTTCGCTCAAGCAATCTGGGGGCACCGTGGCATCATTATTGAGAAGGAAGACATAGTCAGCAGGCTGTGTCCTGCTCAGGGCGTAGTGAATTGCCACGTTATTTCCACCCGTGTACCCGAGGTTTTCCCCGTTACAAATCAGCACCATCCTGTTCCTGGGCGGAAACTCTTCCAGAGCGGACTCCCGGGAGTTTTCGCCTCCTGCGAGAGCCGCGGTCTGGCTGTACTCAACAAGGAGGTGCAGGCCACCCAGGTGTCGCGCCGCCCACTCTTTGATCCTGGCTACGGAGTCATTCCTCGACCCGTTGTCAACCACGATCATGAGGTAATGCGGATAGTCGAGGGCCCGGATCGAGGTCAAGCATTCGGTCGTATCTTGCCAGCCATTCCAGTTCAGAACACTGATGGCAACCAATGGAGACTTAGCCATGGTACACGGTTGCCTCCCAGACGCTAGCAATCTCGAGGCGCAGTCAAATCTTCCAAGGCTCTCCAAACCTATTGTCCCATTCTTTTGGAATGAACGCGTCGATTCCTGCGTTAGGGTAGAACGTAACTTCTCCGAATAAGATGCCCTGAGGCGGCGAGTATAAATCCACCCGAACAAAGTCAAATTGGGCGCCAATTTTTTCAGCGGGGTTGATCATTTCCCCCAGGTTCGCCGGTTTGGAAACAGGCTCGGATGTTGGGTGAAATACGTGCTTCACAGGAAGATAATTCCATTCACGATCATATAAGTTTTGTTCGTGATCCCTGAATCGGTTGCGATCGAACTGGATGAAATGGACGCGCCCGTGATACGTATAGAATTTGTAGTCTTCCGGAACGTCACCGCCGGGCATTTCGACCATGCGCTCGACCATCACCTTACGGGGAATTCCTGAATAGCCCCATTCTCGAAATGTGTACCCATGCGGGAATGCAAGTCGTTCGCGCATCGACGCTACAATTTCATCCCTTTTGATGTCTCGTGCTGTGCGGATGAATATGTGTCCGCGAAAACCGTGGTTGACCTTGATCACGTAGGGTGGCTTGAGCCGATCAAAGGGAATATCTTCCGGATTTGTCCCTGCCCATAGCGTTTCTATGATGTGGTGCACGCCTATGAGTTTTGCAATTTCTGCCTTAACCGCGATTTTATCGGCAAAAATAGGAAATCGAGGGTCATGCTGGTACAGTTTTCGCCAAGCAATTTTTTCACTGAATGTTTTGGGATGCTTGAGATTGGGCAGTCTTCGAAAGCGGCGAAAATACATCAGGTTAACGGCCAGGTAGTCGGGAAGCGTGTCAAGGACTGATACGTAAGCGTTTTCCACAACACGTCTAATCATGACGGCCGCTCTTTTGCTCTCCGAAGAAAGGTGGATCTTCCCTCAGTTCGGCGTGTAGAAAGAAACTCGCGATCGCCTCCGGGCGCGCGGTCCTCAAGAGAAGCAGGACAAAGCCTCCGACCGTTTCCGGGATGCCGTCAATCCCTTTCATGATGACGCGCGCATCAAAAAAAGCGCGGGTGTGCTTTTCCTTGAGAGGCGTCAGGCGGCCTTATGATGCTTCACCTTCGCAATTCTGTTTTTGTCGTCAAGGAAAACAATCACCGGATTCAGATTCTTCATCTGTGACGGCTCAAGCCATGCCTCGGCAAGGATTATGATCTTGTCTCCGGGCTGGAAGTGCCGCGCCGGTGGACCATTCAGGCAGATGTCGCCCTTACCGCGTTTTCCCGGCGTCACGTACGTTTGCCAAAAGGCGCCATTGGCGAGGTTGGTGATGTTCACGTACTGGAAGGGCTTGACGCCACTCGCTTCAAGGAGGGCTTCGTCAACAGTGATGGAGCCTGTGTAATTCAAGTCGGCCTTGGTGACCGTCGCCCGATGAATTTTTGCCATGCACGCTCGAATCAGCATGCCCCTATTGTGAGAGAAGCCGCCCGCAAAGGCAAGCGGGCCGCCGCCGCTGTGCGCGGCACCACGGCCCACAGCCTCCCCCGTGCAGGAGACACACGAAATGTGTCGGCGCGAAGCCCATTCCATCGCGACTCCGGCTTAATGGCAATGCTCTGCACTTCATGAGATTTGTGGTATTCTTCTCTCACCAGCTTGAGAGGAGGAATGCAGATCCCTGTACAATAGCTGACCTTTCACGGTCGCTCCCACATGGCGCGTGGCGATATGAAATCTCGGAAAGGAACGCGCATCCATGAGCACAACACAGGCGCCGACGCCTCTGAGAGATGTCCCTGTCATTGACATCACGCCTCCAAGGGGATGGCTCGAAATAAACCTTGCGGAACTTTGGCAATTCCGTGAACTGATCTATTTCTTCGTTTGGCGGGACATCAAAGTCCGCTATAAGCAGACCGTCATTGGGGCCGCCTGGGCAGTGTTGCAACCTTTCATGACGATGATCGTTTTCAGCCTGTTTTTCGGTCGCCTGGCCAAAATCCCCTCCGGGGGATTGCCCTATCCAATCTTCTACTTCAGCGCTCTGCTGCCCTGGATGTACTTTGCCGGGGCACTCCAGAACGCGACTAATAGCGTCGTCGAGCATGGGCGGATGATCACCAAAGTATATTTCCCACGGCTCATTCTACCGCTCTCAGCGGTGGCATCCGGGCTTCTCGACTTTGCCATCGGCTTTGTCGTATTCTTGGTCATGATGCCCTTTTACCATGCTCATCCCGGCAAAGCCATCTTGCTGTTCCCGGCTTTCCTGCTTCTCGCCGTGGCCACCGCCCTTGGCGCAGGCTTGTGGCTTTCGGCGCTCAACGCCGTCTACCGCGACGTCCGCTACGTGTCGGTTTTCCTGGTTCAGTTCTGGATGTTTGTTTCACCGGTCGCCTACCCGACGGCGCTGGTGCCGGCGCGCTGGCGCTGGCTGTACGGACTGAACCCCATGGCCGGAGTGATCGAAGGGTTTCGTTGGTCCCTGACGGGAAGGGGGCAAGCGCCCAGTCTGTTGCTGGCAGGCTTGGTGGGCGCCGTCATCCTGGTGCTTATGGGCGGCATGGTTTTCTTTCGCAGGATGGAAGCGACCATCGCCGACGTAGTCTGAATTGTGAATTCTGGGTTGTGAGGCGAGGAGCAGGAACTAAGGTGCTAGAAGTCAGAAGCTGGAACCAGGAATTCACCATTCACTATTCACTATTCACAATTCCACTGACAACTGATGACTGATATCGTCATTCGCGCCGAGAATCTGAGTAAGCGCTATCGTATTGGTGAGCGACAACGTTACCTCATGTTGCGCGACGTGCTCGCCCGCGCCATCTCCGCCCCTGCTCGCATCTTCAAAGCGCGAGAGCCTGCTTCGCCCAATGGCCATCCTAGCCACTTCTGGGCGCTCAAGGACGTCTCTTTGGCGGTTCGCCAGGGTGAGGTAGTCGGCATCATCGGGCGCAACGGCGCGGGCAAAACCACTCTGCTCAAGATCTTGGCCCGGGTCACCAGGCCCACCCAGGGATTTGCGCAGGTCCGCGGCCGTATGGGGACCCTCCTCGAAGTCGGCACTGGCTTTCATCTCGAGCTCACCGGACGCGAAAACATCTACTTGAACGGCGCCATCCTGGGCATGAGTAAGAGAGAGATTGACCGCAAGTTCGATGAGATTGTCGCTTTTGCGGGAGTCGCCAAATTTATCGATACACCGGTAAAGCACTACTCGAGTGGAATGTATTTGCGCTTGGCGTTCGCCGTGGCGGCGCACCTCGAGCCGGAGATCATGATTGTGGACGAGGTCTTGGCGGTTGGCGATTTGGAATTTCAGAAGAAGTGCTTGGCCAAGATGGGGCAGGTCAGTCGTGAGGGCCGGACCGTGGTTTTCGTGAGCCACAACCTCGCAGCGATAAATACTCTGTGCAGCCGCACCGCCCTTTTAGACTACGGCAGAATCCAGGCGATGGGCGCGACCTCAGACATCGTCGACCTGTATACACAAACCTATCGGGAACGCTTCGGCGCCTACTATGACGCATCTGAAACCGACGTTCAGGTGGGGGACCGTTCGGTCCGGCTGCTCCGGGCCCGCATCGTGAACGAGAACTTCGAAACGCTGGAGCGCGCGCTGATCACGCAGAAGGTCGGGATCGAGGTCGCCTACGAAATACTCGACCGGAGCAGCCGGCCTGCGCCTAACTTCTTCATCAGGACGGCCGACGGTCAGGAGGGGTTCCACAGCATATCGCCCATTTCCGATTTCTCCGCCGGACGGCATACCGCCGTCGCGTGGATTCCTGGAAACACCCTTAACGATCTCAACTACGTTGTCGTGGTCTCGGTGGCAACCAATAATCCTGTGATAATTCACCTCCAGCACGAGATTTATCTTGACGTTCTTGACGACATCAATGCACCAACTCGCGGCGATTACATGGGAAAAATGCACGGAGTGATGCGACCGCTGGTCGAGTGGCAGCAGCTCGAGTGAATGGGCGCAGGTGTGACATCTATCTCACTCACCTCGAAGTTTTTCTTTCGAATCTGCGAGGGGCGCCCACTGTCCCAGGGAATTAACATGACAGGACCAGAGAATGGGGAGAGATCGCGCCTGTTCGCAGAGCGTAAGGCCTACTTTGCACAGAGGTACGACCTCCGCAGCCGCGTCTTGTGGGCGCCGCGAAAGGCCGAATCGGCTTTGTCCCATCTGGTGCAATTGTTCGGCTTGTTCGCGCGCGGGGATTGGGATGGCCTGCGGCACGGCATTTATGTGGATTACCTATGTTTCTTGAAACCGCGCGCCCGGCTGGATAGGCCCAGCGACGTGAAGTTGGACGTGGTCATTGCAGCGCATGAAGACGACATGGAGCCACTTCGTTTCGCGATCCCCGCCGTACGGCAATTCCTTCTCCATCCGATCGGGAAGGTGTTCATTATGGCTCGAGATTCCCCTCAGTTCCGCCAGCTCTGCCGCGAGTATGAATGCGAGTTCGTTGACGAAGAGGCGGTGCTGCCGATCAGCAAGGGCTCTATCCGCTATACAGACCGAACAGGGCGGGATCGGTCGGGCTGGCTGTTCCAGCAATTGCTCAAGCTCAACGCCGACACCATCACCGGGGAGGAGCATTGCTACGTCATCGACGCTGACACCGTCTTGATCCGGCCCTGCGCGCTGAAACGGCGCGGCAAAACCGTGGTGTTTTGCACTGACAAGGAATACCACCGCCCCTACTACGAGGCCTTTCGGAAACTCCTGGGCAACGACCGCCGCTTCCCCGCCTCATTCGTTTGCCACCAGATGCTTTTTGAGAAGGGCAAGCTAAGGCAAATGAAGGCTGTGGTCGAGCGTTCTGCAGGCATGCCGTGGTACCTGGCGATCTTGGACGCCGTGGACACGTCCGAACCGTCCTGTTTCTCTGAATACGAGACGTATGGGAATTTCCTCGCGGCCAATTACTCCAAGGAAATCGATGTGCAGCACTTCTCAAACATAGCGTTACCCGTTCGCGAATTGACTCGGCTACCGGATGTGCAACAAAGACTTTCTGGCCAGTATCAATCTATCTCGTTTCACTTGTATCTGTCATAAGCATATTGAGTCTTCCGTTCCGGGACCTTGATGTGACAGATCTGGAGACACGATCAGTTCGAGTGGCAAAAATGGTCACGGTCAGGCTAGTTGGCGGTTTGGGGAACCAGATGTTCCAGTACGCCTTGGGGAGAACGATCGCCCATCGGCGTGGAACCTCATTGGCCTTGGACGTAAGCTCGTTTCCAGACCGCAGGCTTCGGCAATACTCCTTGGGAGTGTTTACGATCGTCGAAAATTTCGCCCCCGGTGGCTTCCCTCGCCACGGCCGACTCAGGGCCGTCGGCCAGCGGCTCCGGCTCCCGGGATTTACGTACATCCTGAGGGAACGGAGTTATCCTTTCGATCCGGCGGTGCTGGAGGCACCCGGCAATGTGTACTTGGCCGGCTATTGGCAGAGCGAGAAGTACTTCAAGGAGATAGAAGACATCATTCGCCGGGACTTCTGCTTCAAGAGTGAGCCTGACCCGCAGAATGCGGAGATGGCAGAAAAGATCAAGGTGGTCCCTTCGGTTTGCGTACATGTGCGCCGAACCGATTACGTAACTGACCCGCGCGCTAACCAACACCATGGAACGTGCTCCCCCGAGTACTACCGAAATGCTGCCGGCTTGGTCGGTTCGGAAGTATCCAACCCACACTTCTTTGTCTTCTCGGACGAACCGGATTGGGCCCGAGCCAATCTGGAGCTTGCAGGGCCCACAACATTTGTCACTCACAATGGATCGGAGAAGGGTTACGAGGACCAGCGTCTAATGGCGCTTTGCCGGCACCACATCATTGCCAACAGCTCTTTCAGTTGGTGGGGTGCGTGGCTCAGCAATTCGGGCGGGATCGTTGTGGCGCCAAAGAAATGGTTTAGAACCAACGAGCGGGACACGCGCGATTTGATCCCGGAGCGTTGGGTCCGCTTATGATCCCGGACTCTTCTAGACCCCTGTAACGTCAACTGGTAACCGGATATGAATAAGCCCGCTGTGTCAGTAGCAATGGTCGTGTGCAATGTCGAGCGCTTTCTCGCGGAGGCTATCGAGAGCATCCTCGACCAGACGTTGCGGGACTTTGAGTTCATCATCGTGGACTTCGGCTCAACCGATGGCTCCACGTCGATCATCTCACGCTATAAGGCAGAAGACAGCCGCATCAAGTTCCACGTTATACCTCACTGCCGCCGTCCAGAGGCTCGAAACGCGAGTTGCTTCCTCGCGCAAAGCCGATATATCGCTATCATGGATGCCGATGATGTCGCGCTCAAGCACCGCCTGATGTGGCAGGTCGAGTTCATGGAGAGAAATCCTGAAATCGGAGTCCTTGGCGGTGCAGTGGAATTTATCGATGCTGCCGGTAGGAAATTGCTCACCAAGCAGTACCCCCTCCGGGACGCGGAGATCAAGGACGCCGTCCTGCTTCACCGTGCGTCGTTTGCCCATCCCGCGGTCGTTATGCGAAAACAAGTTTTCGTCTCGGTTGGTGGATACAGGAGCGCCTTCGTCGACGCCCAGGACTACGACTTGTGGCTAAGAATCGCAGAGCGCTGCCAGATGGCCAACCTCGACGCTGTGGTGCTTAAATACAGGATTCACCCGGATCAAGTATCGCATCGCAGACTGAGACAGCAAGCCATCTATGCCCTCGCCGCCCGGGTGGCTGCCTCGACGAGTAGGAATGGGGCCCCCGACCCGTTGAGTTCAGTTAAGGAAATCACACCCGCGGTACTAGCTGGATTGGGCGTAAGCGAGGCCATCCTGCAGCGCGCTCTTGCCACCGAATACGTAGGTCATATAAACCTCATGTCCCTGGCGCGTCAAAACTCAGCCGCTCTCAGCCTTGCGACGGAAATGCTTTCCTCGTCTCGTTGGCAATACGTCGAGAGAAGCATGATCGCCGGCACCTGGCTCACAGTGGCGCGTCTTTATTGGGAACAAGGAAGATTCTTCCGGAGCTTTCTGGCGGTTGTTCACGCGATCGCTACACGGCCGATAGGCATCGGCCAGGTCGTGAAGCACATCCTGACTCGATTGCGGTCAGCCTCGAGCAAGGGCAGTTCCTCAAGAGAGGCGACCAACGGTTGACCTTTATAGGTGTCTCCTCGAACGTCTGTAACCGTGTGGTAGCAAGCCGAGGGATTTCGACTGCGGAGGGGGTTTAGTAAGTGAAAGTATTGGTCGTCTCTAACCTTTACCCGCCGTACTACGTCGGAGGACATGAACTCGGATGCCACGACGTTGTGGAAGCCTTGAAGGAGCGCGGGCACGAGGTGCGCGTGCTTACCAGCAGCTATGGAGTCAAGCAGCCGTGCGTCGAGGGAGCCGTTTACCGGTGGCTCGATACCGACCTCGGGCGACTACGGCGTCCCCTTCCCGTCCACGTGGCAACGGTTTTGAGAAGGGCGCGGCACAATGAAGCCGCTCTCAAGGATTTGCTCCGCCGTTTTGATCCAGACATCGTCCATATATGGCATCTCGCCCAGGTATCGGTCTCCCTGGCATTCGCTATTGAGCGCCTAAAGCTTACTCATTGCTACTTTGTCGGCGACACGTGGCTGGCGCGATGGGAACATGATCCCTGGTATTCCTTATTAGATGCTGTGCCACGTCGAGTCTACTTGCGACTTCCGCACAGGCTACTGAAATCTGGCTTAAAAGCTGTGAGTAACATTCCCTCGGGTGCATTGACGCTGCCGAACGTTCATTTTGTTAGCCATTATCTCAAGGACCACGCGCTTCGCGCGGGCAAACCTGTAGCCGGTGCTGAGGTTATTCATTGGGGAATCGATCCAGACCGCTTCCCGTACAAGGGGGAGTCTAGCACCGCCCCTAGACGCCTTCTCTACGCGGGCCAAGTGGTTCCCCATAAGGGTGTACACACCGCGATCGAAGCGTTGAGTATCTTGGTGAACCAATGGCGGTATCCGTCGCTTCATCTCACGATTGTTGGTGGTGGCAGCTCGCCCCAGTACGTCGAAGAACTGCACCGGGCGGTGAAGTGGTTCGGATTGGAGAAGCATGTGCAGTTCGTGGGCCAGGTCCCTCGTGAACATCTAGTGTCGATATATAAAGAGCACGATGTGCTTGTGTCCCCCTCTGTGATAGATGAGGGCTTCGGCCTGGTCATTCTTGAAGCTTTTTCGAGCGGTTTGCCGGTCGTCGCAACTGCTGCCGGCGGAAGCGCTGAGATCCTTGAGCATGGGGTGAATGCGCTGGTTTTTCCAAAAGAAGACGCATGGGGTTGCGCGAGTCAAATCAAAAGCCTGCTTGATGACACTGAACTCTTCGAGACACTTCGGAAGAACGCGAGGCGCGCGGTAGAGACGAGGTTTCGCTTCCAGCGCATGATGGACACAATTGAGGACTCGCTCAAACGCATCGTGGCAATGAAGCATTAATGCCACCGCCGCAGTCCTGCCCCTGGCCGACAAGAGTCTCGGCAAGATCGCCGGCATGATGCTGAAGCGCTCCTTCTTGCGCTAACTTGGCCGAGGGTTTCAAAGCTGTCACCTTTCCTGGGATGTTTGCAAGCCGGGTGTTAGCAGCGATGATGAAGCCGCGGGCAGCCCGTGCCGTCGGTCGGGGTTATACTGGCGGGTGGCCGGCAGGGCAAAATGGAGATGGCGGATTCAACAACGAAGTGCAGCGGCAAGCGTGAGGATAATTGGGGACGTAGTCCTGAGGATGCCGTTTTTCCGCAAGTTGCGTCGCAATGCCGGATGGCTATTCCGCGACCACAGTTTTGAGGCTGTCGTCTTACCTTATGACCAAGTCGCTCAAAGTCTTAATCAACGCTCAACTCGTTCCGGGCGGGGGGTCAGGGGGCGTCGAGCAGTTTCTGGCAGGATTGGTCCATGCTCTGGGATGCCTAACTGACAATGACGAGCAGTACATCCTAATCACCCATCCTCAATATCCAGACTGGGTGAAACCTCACGTCGGACCAAACCAGAGAATCGTGGCTGCTCCCCAGCGAAAACTAGGGCGCCTGGACCGCGCCAAGCAGTTGCTTGGGCCGCTTCTTCCTCCAGCCGACAAGCTGTGGCACGCGACCCGCCGCCTCCTATCGCATGGCTCCGGGGGGCACGATCCGGTGGTGCCTGAATCTAACGGGTTCCTCGAGTCGTTGGGCGGAGATGTTATCCATTTCCCGTTTCAACAATTCACGCGTTGCCGTCTGCCAGCCATTTATAATCCCCATGACTTAAAGCACCTGCATTTCCCCCAGTTCTATTCCTCAGCAGTGATTAGGTGGCGCGAAACGGTGTATCGCGCAGCTTGCGACCATGCGCAGGCCGTCGCGTCGGAGTCCCACGCCGTCAAGGAGGATCTTGTAAAACAATACGGCCTCGACTCACACAAGATTTTCGTAGTTAAGTGGGGGTCACCCACGGTGTTTTACGATGAGGTCCGGAATGAAGATCTGCTGAAGATACGGCACAAGTTCGGATTGCCGGAAAGGTTTGCCTTCTACCCGGCGCAGACGTGGCCCCACAAGAACCACGTTCGGCTGCTTGAAGCGTTTAGCCTCCTCCGCGATCGCTACCGGGTTTGTCTGAACCTGGTGTGTACCGGAGTAAAGAACGACCATTGGCCTTGCATCGAACGGCGGATTAGGGAGCTGAAACTTCGCAAACAGGTGTTCTTCCTTGGCTACGTCAGTTCTGCCGAGTTGCGTGCTCTCTATCACTTGGCACAGCTCCTCGTTTTCCCCAGCCTCTTTGAGGGGGGCGGCTTTCCTGTGGTCGAGGGCTTGCAGGAAGGCGTCCCCGTGATTTGCTCGGAAATTCCTCCATTGCGGGAATATGGCGGCGATGCGGTGTTGACCTTCGATCCCCATTCCGTCGATAGTATCGCCGCCAGCCTGGCGCGAATCTCGCGGGACGAAGATCTGCGCGCCGAACTGCGAATGCGAGGAAGCAGACGGATTCGTATGTTCACCTGGGAACGCACGGCGAAGGCTTATCGAGCCCTATACCGAAAGGTCGCCCGGTTTCCTTTGTCTGAAGAAGACGTAGTTCTGTTGGCGGGTGACGCTGTTCCCGCAGAATCGGAAGGGAGTTGACGATCGGTATCATCGATGGGGCCCGAGAGATAACATGGATTTCGATCTGGCTCCCTGTCAAAGTACAATCAACGGTGAAGGGTGGTCTGGAATGGAAAACCGCGCAATATCGGTAATCGGAATTGGGAAACTGGGTTTGTGCTTGGCCGCGAGCTTCGCGAAACGCGGCATCGACGTTTTAGGCGTTGATGTATTGCCGGAGGTCGTGACCGCGCTGAATCAAGGGCGCACAATGGTTTGCGAGCCGGGCTTGCCCGAATTGCTGGCTGAATTTGGCGGCAAGCGGCTCAGGGCGACCTTGAGCCATACCGAGGCTATTGAACAAACAGACGTTTCCTACATCACGGTTCCTACGCCGAGCACTGATGATGGACGATTCTCGAACCGATACGTGCTGAGTGCCCTGGAACCATTGGGCCATTCTCTAAGAATGTCCAGTAAGGCCTACCACCTCTTTGTCATCAACAGCACGGTCATGCCCGGCTCAATGGAGGGCGAAGTCATTCCGCTCCTGGAGACCGCCACGGGCCGAAAGCTCAACGAAGGATTCGGGCTCTGTTACAGTCCCGAACTGGTAGCCCTCGGGTCGGTCATCCGAGATTTTCTCAGGCCGGATCTCGTGGCAATCGGTTGCAGCAACGCCGCCGCAGGCCGATTGGCAAAGGCGGTGTACCGCAAACTGTGCGAAAACAATCCCCCAATGTTTCAAATGTCTTTGATCGACGCCGAGATCTTCAAAGTGAGCCTGAATTGCTACGTCATGCTCAAAATCAGCTTCGCTAACGCACTGGCCAACCTCTGCGAGCGCATTCCAGGTGCCAACGTGGATGCCATTACGAAAGCGATCGGCGCGGACCGTCGAATCGGGCCGTACTATTTGCAGGGAGGCTTGGCTTTCGGCGGAACCTGTTTCCCCCGGGACACCAAGGCGTACTCGACCGTGGCAAAGCGCTACGGCTTGGAACCCGTGTTAATCGAAGCCGTCGAAGCGGTCAATCGCGCCCAGGACCGGCACTTGGCAGATCTGATCATAACAGAAATCCAAACCTCGCCTATGAAGGCGGTTTCCGTTTTGGGTCTGGCCTTCAAGCCAAACACGAATGCGATCGAAGGGTCACCGGCTATAAACCTCATCCATGAACTTCTACGTCACGGTGTTCGGGTCACCGCTTACGATCGTTTGGCAATGGAAAACGCCAGGGCCATCTTCGGCGACAGGATCGATTACGCCAAGTCGGTTCGGGACTGCGTCGCTCACTCCGACCTGTGCGTGGTCACCACGCGAGACGGGGAATTCAAAGATATCGACGAGAGTTACATCGTACACGATCCCACGATAGTGGTGGATTGCTGGCGGCTCCTTGACCCCGCCAGGTTTGGAGCACGGACACGGTACCGTCCGCTTGGGATCGGTGTGCCACTGGCAAGTGCGGCGCAAATGGCACAAGAAGCCAAGAACGAAGCTGCAGGTGTTTGATGAGGTCAGGGGGTCAAAGGAACTCACACTAGCAAGCTCTTGCAGCAGAAGAGGCTATTGCAGTGATTACTGTTTTTGCATTACCGAAAGCCTTCCAAGGGCACTTCGAAGTGATCCAGCGAAACGCGATAACGAGCTGGACTCGACTTTCTCCCAGACCGGAGGTCATTCTGTTCGGCAATGAGGACGGGACCGCCGAAATTGCCCGGCAGCTCGGGCTCCGTCACATCCCCGACGTGCGCCGTAGTGAGTACGGGACTCCCTTGCTGAATGACTTGTTCGAAAAGGCACAAGACTTGGCAACGTGCAGCACCTTATGCTACGTAAACGCAGATATTCTATTGTTGAGCGACTTTATGAAGGCCGTAGAGCGAGTAGCCTCGTGGCGCGACCGCTTCCTGATGGTCGGCCGAAGGACTAAGCTCGATCTCGATGAGCTGCAGGACTTCGATTCAGCGGAGTGCGAAGCACGGCTACGACGCTTGGTTCTCGAGAAAGGAAAGGTGAGTGCGCCGAGTGCGATCGACTATTTTGTTTTCACTCGTGGCCTATACCGTTCGATTCCCGATCTCGCCGTTGGACGGACTTGGTGGGACAATTGGCTTATTTGGAATGCCCGGGCGTCGAAGGCGCCTGTCGTGGATGCGTCTGCTGTCGTCTCGATCATTCACCAGAATCATGACTACTCTCACCATCCCAAGGGCAAGGCTGGGGTTAAGCTTGGTGAAGAGGCGATGAGGAATCGAAAACTAATCGGGGCAAAGAGGACGTATACCGTCCACGATGCTACTCATAAGCTCACTCTCGAGGGGATCGAGTGGAATGCCGCCCACTTGTTCGCCCCGAGCAAGCGGGCCCTTGTGCGCTGGTGGGTCGCGCTCGTGAGGCCCACGTTGCCAGTTTTCCATCGGCTCGGCATTCGCAAGGACAGGCTGGCGAGGCTTGCCAATCTTATTGGTGGAAGCAGGATAAGGAAGAAGTGATGCCCTCTGAACAGGAATTCGTTGTAGCGCAAATGCCGCGCAGTTCCGGGAGGGGTCTGGAATGACCCAGCACGAGCCTGTGTCAGTGATCATTCCGACTTATAACCGCGCTTGCCAGCTCCCGCACTGCATTGACAGCGTCCTGGCGCAGACGTATCCCGTTCACGAAATCATTGTGGTGGACGACGGCTCTACGGACGAGAGTGCAGAGGCCATTCAGTCCTACATAAGTGAGCGACCTAAAGGCGGGAAAAAAATCAAATACTTTTATCAGCCCAATCAGGGGCAAAGTGTGGCTTATAACAATGGCCTGGCGCGGGCATCGGGCGATTGGGTCGCGTTCCAGAATTCGGACGATCTCTGGCTTCCTCAGAAATTGGAATGGCAGTTCCGCGCGCTCGAGAAATACAAGTATCAATGCGGCCTCTGCTTTACAGACGCCTGGTTCATGAACAACCCGTATCGGAAGACCACTGTATTCCAATATTTTGGACATCGGGGCCACGAACTGCTGGGGATGATTGGCGATCCGGTTCGACTGACGGTAAACCACAATTGGGTATGGTGTCAGACCACAATTGTCCGAGCGGACGTGGCGCGCAGCGTGGGCGGGTTCGATCCCTTTCTGCGTCTTAGTGAGGACCGCGACTTCCTTTTTCGCGCGGCGCTCATATCCAAATTCTGTTACCTGGGCATGCCCATGGTTTTGATTGACCGATCGCCCAGCGAGCTGAGACTGACAAGCGGAGCTAAAAACTGGGATTTGCGGGAGTTTTGGTTCATGGAGCAGTACCGAGTGGAAAAGCAACTGAGCCTGGCTGGGGAATTAGAGTCTGATATCCGGAAGTCGATCCGCAAGCACCTGCGATCAATCCACGGCGGGTTGGCAGGTGTGTATCTTCAGAAGGGGGAATTGGCGAAAGCCCGTGAGTCCCTGTCGAACGGCGCCAGATATGGCCTGGACCTCAGGATTGTACTCGGGTGGGTCCTCTCTCGCCTTGGGCCAACTGTGGCCAGAAACATGATGGAGTTGCGCAGCCGGCAGCGTGCGGTATTCCACCCTGATGGAGATATGACTGCCAAGCGGAGTACGTGAGCTGACGCGAGGTTCTATATCCTCGCTCGGCCTAAGAAGAGTTTGCTGCGCCACGTCGCCACCTTCCTGAACAGCCAGCGATAGCAATCCCTCCCGAGAATAGAAGCCGCCAGAGCAGTGACGAGCATGGGCTGGGCCGGCGAAGCCGGAGTGCTTCATAAGCCCGTGCGCGCGCCCTGGAAGGATCGTAGTTGAAAAGCAAAATGGCGATGCGAGAATAGTGTCTTGCTAATGTGCGAGGCTTCATCTCGCCGCGATACTTGTTTAAGACTCGCTCCCAGGCCTCACAGATGTTCCGCAGGCTCGCTGTCATCCGATCCGATACCAAGTATCGCTTGACCAGACAGTAGGGAACACAAGCTATTTTGGAGGCTCTCGCCACTCTCAGCCAGAGGTCATAGTCCTGGCAGTTTACAAACGTTTCATCAAACCCTCCGACTCTGTCCAGAACTTCCCTTCTTACAGTTACCCGTGAGCATGACCCGATGAAGTCCCAATCCAGCAGCGCATCGTATACCCATCCGGATTTTGTGGGCATACGAACGGCCAGGACACTGCCACTCTCGTCCAAGATCATCTTACCCGTGTAAACAAGGCCGACCTCAGGGTCAGAGTTCCGAAGGACCTCCAGCTCATATTGGAGCTTCTCTGGCAGCCATTCATCATCCGAATCCAGAAATGCGACATACTCTCCTTGGGCGTGGCGAATGCCGGTGTTTCGCGCCGCGCCCGCGCGCCGGTTTCGGTCGTGACGGATGTAAGAGATCCGATGATCTGAAAACCCGCTCACCGACTGCTCAGTCCCGTCAGTCGAGCAGTCGTCGACCACGATGAGTTCCCAATCCTGGCAGGTCTGGCCTAGGACGCTTCGAATTGCCCGGACAACCACCGAGGCGCGGTTGAAGGTGGGAATTATGACCGTTACCGCCGGCTTGGTTGGTCCGGACGCGAAGTGCTCATTCATGCGCCGGCCTCACTAAGCATTGTTCCTCGGAGCAGTCCTGTTCGCCTTGTCCTAACATTTCGGGTGTGGAGCCGGGGTCTGCCCCGGCCAGACCGCTCCGCATGGCGGGAGCCGGCCCTACAGTCAAATTGGGACATCGCCGCTCGCCTTGTCGCCCTTTCGATGAGCTCGGCGTTGCTTCTTCAGTCCGGATTTGTTGCGGCCGGCAGAGCTGCCCTTTCGGGGCAATCCTCAAGGCTGCTCGGGTCCGTCTCCGCTGGTAGGGTTACTGGGATCAGGCGGCCACGCCGGACATAGAATTCCGACTCCCGCCAGGAAATACGATTCGAACAGAGTGAGCCCACCCAGATGAAGAATCCCATGGCGTCGCGCAAGGGGATGAGCCACCATCTTCTGCGCAGCAGCGGGTCTTTCATTCCGTACGCGCCAAAAGTGAAAGCCATGGCCAGGCGAGTTACCAGGTAAGTGCCCACATAGCCTATGGCCGCGACACGCGATTGCGCTACTGCGGCCGCCGCAAGCGACCAGGGCAGGCCCTGCGTAAACAGCAGTCCTGCATATCCCCAGGGTCGGCCATGGCGGCTGACCACACCCCACCGCAAGTGGTGCAAAAAGAACTCGCGTGCCGTGCCCGAAGCGCAAAACGTCTGAACCGCACAGGGCGCCAGCTCCACACGGTAGCCACGAGCGGCAATGCGCCTGCCCAGTTCGTGGTCGTCGTCAGCGCAGTCGGCCAAGGCTTCAAAACCGCCAACCTCGGCCAGACGAGGCTCGGGTGAGCGCCAGGGTCGCGCCGAAGGCAAAAGTCATCCGTCCGAGCTTTCGCGCCACGAGCGTGGTGATCTGGAAACCCGAGGCCAAGTTCAGGTCCTCGAGTTCGGACCAGAGGTTGGGTTCCGTCATTCCCCGGTACAAACAGGTGACGGCTCCCACCGAGGGGTCGCGAAAGGGTGAGACGACGCAGCGCAAGTAGTCGGGCTTCACGCGAATATCGCTGTCGCTCACGACCAGCATTTCGTGCCGTGCCTCGGGCAGCAGGCCGCAAAGCTTGGCCACTTTGTTGTTCGGGCCAGGGATCGCCAAGCCTACCAAGAGCCGGATCGGCACGCGGGGAAAATCGCGGATGAGCTTCTCAACGATGGCAATGGCGGGGTCACGCTCGTCGTCAACTGCAAAAAGGATTTCGTATTCCGGGTAATCCTGCCGGCAGAAACTGGCCAGGTTTTCGTAAGCCTCACGCTCCGAACCCTTCAGGGGCTTCAGGACGCTGACCGGGGGCGCGAAGTCCACCCTTCGCTCGCGTCCCCCCCAAAAAAGTCCCAAGCGCAGAACGTGGCTGCCAGGTAGTAGATGAAAGGCAGGACCGCTACAGCGAGTATCGCCCACTTCAGAAGTGCCAACTACACACCTCCCTATCATTGCAGTTTCGAATCTCGTCGCGCCGACCTATCATGGAATGCCGTCCAGCGCACCCTTTCGGCGCGTCGAGGAAGTGTGCCCGGTCGAAACTAACCTGCGGTTGCCGCAGCCGTCCCACACCGGACCCTGGCGGCGGGGAGCGGGCGAATCCCAACTCCGCCAGATCGCCGGCACGTTGAAAAAGAGGTTCCAAACGCCCCCCAGCGTCACTCCGGCGGCGGAGGCCAGGGGAAGCGGCACTCCCCGCCAATTCAGCAAAAGCGTTAGCGATGCATTAAGTGCGACGCCAGTAGTGCAGACCTTCCCGTAATGGACCAACCGGGTGGGGACTCCGGCCCGAGGTTCCGCGCTGGGGGCTTGCGAAGTACGGAAAGTGAACAGCCAGTTCCAGAAGAAGTTGTTCAACAGGGCGAGCGGTATCGAGACCGCCAGCGCCCACCCCACCGGCCAGGCGCGCCGCTCGGCCAGAAATACCATTCCACCGACGTTCACTACCGCACCGCTGAAGCCCACCGCCGCGTATCGCATCCAACTCCGCAGTTGGCCGGTGGAGTGGGCTAACCGCGCCAGATGCGCCAGGTATTGCGCGGACTCCCGCAGGCCCAGCTTCGAGCTTCCCAGGGTTCGGGCCTGGAACACGAAAGGAACTTCCACCACTTCCCGGTAACGAGCCTTGCCTAGCACCTCGAGCAGAATTTTATAACCCGTGGGTTCAAGCCGCAATCCCTGGAGCGCCCGGGCGCGGACCAGAAACATCCCCGACATGGGGTCGCTGACCTCGGCCAGCGTGCGGGGAAGTACGCACGCCGCCATGTGCCTCGCCGCCCATGAGGTTAGCCGCCGTATCCAGCGCCAATCAGCGGCAGAGCCCCCGCCCGGACCGGAACGGGTAGCAATCGCCACCTCCACGCTCTGGTTGCGTAGCGCGCTCACCAGGCGCGTCAGAACTTCGGGCGGATGCTGGAGATCAGCATCCATCACCCCCAGCACGTCTCCCCTGGCGATGCTCCAACCGTCCACCACGGCGGTCGCGAGGCCCTGCCGTCCCGGCCGCCGCAAAACGCGCACGCAAACCTCGCTTGCCAAGCTCTCAGCCAAGTCGGCAGTGCCGTCCGGGCTCGAGTCGTCCACCACAATGAGTTCGTACTCTTCGCCAGTGTTCCGCAAGGCTTCGGAGGCCCGGCGCAGGACTTCCTGAATGCTCCGGGCTTCGTTGTAAGCGGGAAGCACGATAGAAATCATAGCTGGCAAAGTTTAACACAGTAGCTGGTAAAATCCATTCAGAAGCGTACTCGGGAAGCGAGCTCGAGGCGGGGACAATCACGTGCTTTGGTTCAACTGCCCCTTCCACGCTATGAATGGCGGAAAAAACCGCTGTGATCGTAAGTCAAAGTGGTCGGTTGTATAATCCCCAAGGCTGGAAATGAAAACGGAATACCCGGTTTAATGCACGAGGACCTTAGAGTCGCAATCGAGACTTCCGATCCACCGTGGCCATCCGAGCATGAAGCCCGAGGGCGGCTCCGGCAGCAGTTGGCGGAAGAAAAAATTTGGAATCACAAACTCGGGGTGAAGGCACATGGGACGTAGCCGAAAGCACAGAAGCTCAGGCGTGATTCCCAATACGGATCGCCCGCCTGACAGGACAGAGGCCCTGTCCCAGAGGGGAACATTCTCGATAGCCGAAGCGTCGGTGTGGATTACGTTGGCGATCCTCTTCGCCTTCTCTCTCGCGACCTTGTACTTTCCGCTGGTCCGAGCTTTCTACCGTTTTGAAATCAACTACAACGAAGGGTGGAACGTTTACGTTACCCAGGCCGCGATGCAGCATCGCGCTTTGTACCCTGCGACACACACCTCGACCCCTGTCAATTATCCATTCCTTTCGTTTTACCTGGTTGGATTCGTATCGCATTTTACCGGGGATTACCTTCTTACGGGCCGTTTGATTTCTATCGTCATGTTGCTCGTCTCGTGCGTTCTGGTAGGACTCATCGTCAAGGAACTGACCGGCAGTTGGGGGCCGGCGGCTTTTGGAGCCGCGTTTTCTCTCGGCCTCTTTTGCGCACGAATGCCAAACTACGTGGGGATGGACGATCCGCAGATGCTCGCCCATCCATTTTTCCTTCTTGGCTTGTGGCTCTATTTGCTGGCTCCTCCGAGCACTATGCGGATCGCTGGGATCACATCTCTTTTTATCGTGGGAGGCACCATTAAGCACAATCTCCTCCCAACTCCGGTTGCGGTGCTCGCCGACCTTTTCGCTACCTCTTTCCGCAAAGCGGTTCGATACATTCTCTTCGGCGTCCTGTTTTTGGCGTTGGCGATCGCAGTCAACATGTTGGTTGCCGGTCCATCCTTCATTTCTGCGATGTTGGCTGCAAGACCTTACTCATTTGCCCAACTTCGCAATTCGATCTTTTCATTTTATTCGCCCCTGGGACTGCCCTTCGCCGTCTCTGCTTTTTGGTCGATCTGGCAGCTTCAAAACCGGCAGGCGCGGGTGATCTCCTTCTATTTTTTCTCGTCGCTCCTGATTGGCTTGGTTTTTGCAGGAGGCGCTGGGACTGCCTTCAATGAGTATTTCGACAACCTGTTTGCCATGTCGATAGTTATGAGTGCTTGCCTGGATTTATTGTGGAAAGCTCCAATCGCCAGTTTAGGGAAAGGCGGCCGGTGGAGGTTCCTGGTGCCCGTCTTGCTTTATTCGTGTGTGGTCTTCACGTCTTACCCGTGGGGCGTCAATGTACCAAAGATGCTTCCGCATTTGCCGGAGCGGCAGCAGGTATTTGAAAAGGAGGCGTCATTCCTGGCCGAGCAACAGGGACCCGTCATATGTGAGAGCTTACTCCTGTGTTACGACGCTGGAAAACCGCATATTATCAATCCGTTTGGTGTCGCCGTGGCCGCGAAACTTGGGAAAGGGAGCGATAACGAGCTCGTCAAGCAGATCGCCGAGAAAAAGTATGGGGCCATCCAAACTTATGCTCCCGTGACTCAAAGGCCGAACGCGAGTTTCTCGGAGGACGTGCTTGAGGCTATAGATCAGTACTACGTCGAGGCTCTGAAGGGTCCCGAATGTCATATCTACCTCCCCCGAGGGGGATCCACTGGTTCGTCGCCCACCCGTTGACCGTTCGGGGGCGCCATGGCCCCGTATTCTCCAAAGTACTTCCCCGGGTCCTTGTCGAACTTCGTTTTGCAGCCCTTGGCGCAGAAATATATCGTCTGTTCTTTGTGTTCGCTGGCGGCAGCAGCCTTTTGGGAATCAATCGTCATTTTGTATACCGGGTCAGCGACCTTCATGACTTCGCGTCGTGATCCTAAATCTCAGTGCTAAAGTCAGGGCTCGCGAATCGTTTCACAGCTCCGGACGCCCGTGCTGCCCACCGGACGGCAGTTCTTCAGACGGACGGCGGGGCGCCGCCGAGTTCCAAGTTGATTTCACCAACGCCGCCTTCGACATTCACCCTAAGCGTGACCGGCGACTTTCCGTAGGCGTCGTTGACATAGGCGTCACCATCTTTTTTCAGATCGTGGGCGTTGATTGAGCCGATGCCGCCGTGCGCGGTGGCTCGCACGCCAACGTCACGGGGCAGCCGGATCGTGGCTTTGCCTGCGCCGCCATTAAGGTTGGCGGTGAGATCACTCTTCCAATCACCCGTCAAATCCACATTGACCTCCCCCGCCCCTAAGTCAAAATCCACTCTGGTGAGTGACAGTCCTGCCAGGGTGAGATTGACGCGGCCCGCGCCCTGCTTCACTTTCAATTCCAGTGGAACTTTGTTGCTCAGGTGTAAATCCCACTTGTTGTGACCACTTCCGCGACCGTGAGCTGAGCCCGGCTGCCGGATCATGAGGCGGCCCCGACCTCCGCTCACGTTGTATTCCACCTGGGGTTTTGATGAAAGGCTGCCGTATGAGAAGTCAGCCTCGAGAAGTTCCCTTGCGCCATCGCCGACATCCAACTCACCTCCCGGCATCTCGATCTCAACTTGCACTGACTTGGCATCTCCCAGCTTGACTGTATGCGATTCCGTTTGCGCCGGCCCGGCATGCCAATCCTGCGTATTGCAGCCGGCCACCGGCAAAAGCGAGATAACCACGAGCAAAAGAGAAAGCCGTGTCATTGCCTTATCCATCTTATTTCCTCCAGCACGTTCAGGCGCTGTGTTCAAGTCGATCAGCGATGGCGCACGTCATCCGGCGAGTCGGTAAAGGCAGGCCCGCAGGAGCGAAGATCAAGCGACTTGGACAATCACGAGCAGGTTCTGGTAGCGGCCCCATCATAGCTGTCAACCAGGGGTGAGTCAACGCAGCGCGGAACGCCCAACGCACGCCCATGGATGGAATTACGAAAGATCGTTAGGCGATGTTCCAGGCAAAATTGGAGGGTTTTTCAAGGACTCGGTGTTCCCGCCATTGGCAGTGGCTTGGTCCGCCTTGGCGGCGCTCAATAGGCAGTTTTCCTACGAGCGGACCAATTCGTAGACGGTAATTTCGGGTGGGGCTCCGAGCCGGATGGGAACACCGATGGTTCCGATGCCCCGGTTGACGTAAAGCTGGCCGCCTGGTTTCTGAAACCATCCCGTGACGTACGGAGTAATGAGGCGGCTAGGAGAGAGGTCACGATGGACGAACTCGAGCGTCACCTGACCACCGTGGGTGTGTCCGGCAAGGCTGAGGTCAATCCCCAGCTCAGCCGCGCGGTCGAAGGTGTTGGGGTTGTGGCTGAGCAGAATGTTAGCCGTGCCGGACGCCATCAGGCGGTCCACACCCTCAAGGTACTCCCGAACCAAGCGCTGGCCCCGTGGTCCCATAGCGGGAGCGCGTCTGGTAGTCCACCCCGATCAGGTTGATGACATCACCCCCGGACTTCACGAAAGCCCGCTCGCCGCGTAGGATCCGAATACCTCGGCTGCGCGAAAAGGCGAGTGATGGAATGCTCCACTTCGGCCCACATCTCATGATTCCCCAGACAGCCGTAAACGCCGAGCGGCGCTTTGAGCCCCGCCAGCGCATCAACCACGGCGGATTGGGTGGAGGGGTCCCAGGTGACAAAGTCGCCCGTGAGCACGACCAGCTCTGGCTTAAGCCCGTTGGCGATGTCGGCGTAGCGTCGAATCTCTTCGGCGGTCATGAACGGACCGATGTGGACATCCGAAAGCTGGGCGATCCGGAAACCTTGGAAGGCGCTGGGGAGGCGGGGGATCTTGATGCGCCGATGAGAGATTTCGAGGTTGAGACGCTCATAGAACATCCCATAAGCGCCCGCAACGAACGGGGCTGTGGTCATCGCCAGGGCCGTCCTCTCAAGGAAACGACGGCGCGCGAGTGAGACAGGGTTTGGCGGCACAACGCCACCGGCTGGTACGAGTCGGTGGAGGACCCAACGGGCGGCGCGGGCAACCCGGTCCGCCAGCCGCAAAGGGATCGCGATTAGAAAGCCCATTAGGGAGCAAATAACCCACCAGCCGAACGGCGCCTCGAGCAGAGCGGCGCGTAAGGTGAGATGTGTTGCTCCGGCGCTTCGTTCGCCGCCTAGGAAGTTATAGAAAAGCAACAGAAGATAGAACACCAAGCCCGCGATGCTAAGGCGACGGCGCCATGCGGCGCCCGGGATTAGCGACGTTCCCCACTTGCGGATTTGCCGAACCCAGAATATCTGGCTGGCAATAAAGATCAACCCGACGGCGCTAACGATTAGGAATCTCTCTAACATACGGACTCAGCCCCGGCTCCCTCAGTCCCAGTATACAATGCTTTCTACTTCGCATTTTCACTGTTCGCACGCGCCAGTAGCGGCGAGTTTGCCTCGGGCTTGTCCAAATTACGCTCAATCCGGGCGGCGATGACCTGCGGCTCCGCCGGCATCAAGGGCTTCTTCTTTGACCTGGGCAGCGAGCGTTCAGCGCTCCGAGATGGAAGAACACAGCATGGGGGCTGCCGCCCGACAGGCACAGCCCGATGCCGTCCCGCTCTGCCTCCGGCTTCGGGAGGTACGTGCTCGCGGCGTGGACCGTCATGCCAGCATTGGGTGTGGGCATTTGCGTGGGATTCTACCTCGGGGTCCAACTATAGCAAACCGGTATATACTGGCGTCGGATTTCTTGGCGGTTGCCCGAATGTGCGATTGCGAGGTAATTCTGGATAAACTTCATGGAAGCCTAGCAATGGCCCTCGGGAGCGAGCCAATCGGAGCAACTATGAATAACCTGGACTCTCTGCATGACGCGGCTCGGGATGGCGAGTTGGCAAAAGTCCAAGCGCTGCTCAAGGACAATCCTGACTTGGTTTTCAGCAAAGATGCCTTCGGCTGGACGCCTTTGCACTATGCGGTGGTTAGCGGTCAGAAGGATGTGGTGGAATTGCTGCTGGCCAACGGGGCCGATGTCAATGCCAAGAACAACCAAGGTGAGATGCCTCTGCACGTGGCGGGGCGTACTGGCAGCAAGGACGTGGCGGAATTGCTGCTGGACAGCAAGACCAAGGTCAATGCCAAGGACGACTACGGCGGGACGCCTTTGCACGCGGCGGCGTGGAATGACCACCAGGACGTGGCGGAATTGCTGCTGGCCCACGGGGCAGAAGTCAATGCCGAGGACAACGACGGCTTTACGCCTTTGCACGTTGCAACGGCTAACGGTCACAAGGAAATGGCGGAATTGCTGCGCCAGCACGGCGGTCACGAATAGGCTGTATGGAAGCCAAGCGGTGGCCCTCGGGAACCAGCCGTCAATGCATGACGCCCGAAGAGGGCAACAATCGGGAGTCCAATGGCACCTGACCGGGTGACGGTCGAACTGATGTTCAGCAAGGCAACGAGGACCGTTTCCTTGTCAGCGTTGGAAGCGAAGAAATAGAGGCGTCACCTGCAATCATTGAAGGGCGTCGGCGCCGACTGTCCCGCCCAAGTGAACGCCGGACCACATCGCTAGTAGGCTGGAACCAGCTAGGAATCGGGGCTGGCGCGGAGCGTAGCTCTGCGTTTGGTGGACTACACTGAACTCAAACCAGCCAGTCCATGCGTAAGAGCGATGAATCGTTAGGGTAGCAGAACCTAAAGCTCGACCATGGCCATTCCTCGCGTGAATGCCAGCCCGACAATCGCGATTGATTTTGTGAAAAAGGGGCTATAAACACGCTCACCCTCGCGGGATGTGTGGTATAGAGAATTTGCGAGAATTCTTAGACCCACACCGGGAGGGTGAACGATGCAGTCGAGCTTACCTGAACTGATTCTGCCCATCAAGCTGGAAAAGAGCGCAGAACGTCTGACGAGTTTGGGCGGGCTGATGGTGTTGGAGGAGATGGCGCAAGCACTGAAAGTGTGGAAGCGCGTGGACGAGCAGTTGGCGGTTCCGGGCTCGGGGCGAGGGTATCGGCCCAGCGAATTTGTGCAGCCGCTGGTGTGGATGCTGCACGCCGGCGGGCGGCGGCTGGAAGACCTGCGGGAGTTGCGGGCTGAGCAAGAGGTGTTGGAGAACTTGGGGCTGCGAGCGGTGCCGGATGCAGGTACCGTAGGGGACTGGTTGCGGCGACAAGGCAAGGACGGGGTAGCGGGTTTGGAGCGGGTGAACCAGGAGTTGATCCAGGGTGCGCTGGAGCCGGAAGGCGAGGAGTTGACTCTGGACGTCGATGCCACCGAGATTGAGGCGGAGAAGCGGGAGGCGCAGTGGACGTATCACCACGCGCGGGGGTACATGCCGCTGGTGGGCTACGTGAACGGCATCTGCGTGGGGCAGGAATTTCGAGATGGCAACGTGAGCCCGGGGACGGGGATTTTACCTTTCGCGCAGAAGTGTGAGGCGGTGTTGCCGGCAGGGAAGCGGATCTATTTTCGCAGCGACAGCGCGGCCTACCAGGCGGACGTGATCAACCACTACAGCCAGCCGGGGCGCACTTTCACCATTACGGCGGACTTGGACGCAGCGGTGAAACGCGAAATCCAGAACCTGCCGGCGAGCGCGTGGCGACCCTACCAGACGGCCGAGGGACTGGGGACGGATCGGGAAATCGCCGAGACTGTGCACACGATGAACGAGACGAAGCAGGCGTTCCGGCTGATCGTGCTGCGCTGGCTCAATCCGCAGCCCAGCTTGTTTGAATCGGAGCGGCACTGCTATCACGCCGTGGCTTCGAATCGGGAGGAGAGCGCGGCGGAGGTTATCTGGAAACACAACGGGCGGGGGCAGAGCGAGAACTGGCACAAGGAACTGAAGCTGGACATGGGAATGGAGCAGATGCCGTGTGGGCAACGGGCGGCCAACGCCCTGTACTTTGCCATTGGCGTACTGGCCTACAATCTGGCGCAGTTGCTCAAGCGGCGTGTGCTGCCGGAATCGTATCGCACCGCGACGGTGGCCACGCTACGCTGGAAAGTGTATCGGCTGGCGGGCAAGTTGGTGCGCCACGCGCGGGGACTGATCCTGCAGATCAAAGCGGATACGGAAAAGTGGCTGCTGCTGCAAGCCGCGCGCCTGCGCTGCGCGCAACTGCGGACCTGAAACGGAGGAGCGCGATGAAAAAAAGAGAATGCAAGAGGCAAAAGGGGGCGGGAGTGTCGTCAGCGGAGAGCCTCAAACCACCTTGATCCTCCCCGAGCCGCTGAAACCTCTACCGAACCGGGCCGCGAACCCGGCTGAGTAGGTTTTGGGGCGCGCCCGTCGACGCTTCCAACCGCCGACACGCCCATTCCATCGTTCAACCGCGATTCTTGGGGCCAGGGGCCCGGTTGACTTTGAGCCGCTTCAGAGTTAGTCTGAGACCGTGGGTTACCGCATCTTTATCTTCACCGAGGAAACTTATGCAGTTTCAGATAGGCGATAAGGTTGTCTATCCCAATCAAGGTGTAGGTGTTGTCGAACAGATTTCCAGTCGAAACTTGACTGGTCAGCCCGAAATGTTTTATCTGCTGCGGCTCGCATCCGGCAGCATGCGAGTGATCATCCCTTCGAGCAGCGTGGTCAACGTAGGGCTGCGCCGGGTGACCAGGACCAGCGAGATAAGCACCATCGTCGATTACTTGCAGAAGGGGCAGAGTAACGCTCCGCAGGACTGGAAGGGGCGATTCAAGCAAAATTCCGAGAAGATGCGGAGTGGGTCGCTTCAACAAGTTGCCGAGGTCTTAAAGGCTCTCATTATCCTTAATCAGGCCAAACCCCTTTCGTTCCGTGAGAAAAAGATGATGGACCGGGCATGGCAACTTCTGGTCGACGAGATTGCCGTTGCACGCGGCACCTCGAAAGAGACAGTCGAAGGCCAACTCGTCCGCGCTCTCGGCAAATCTAATCTGAGGGCGCCCCTCCCGAGCTAAACTTGTCTTTCCGCCTCGTTGCGTCTTGCAGGACCGAGTTCGCGCCAACCCTGGATTATCTTTACAACCCCCCGATTTCGGGGTTCATTGCTCGGTGATACCGGGCAACCAATCCTCGTGGTCCAAACCAGGAGGAGGCATGGGCCTGCGAAGGGACCATCTTTAGCAAGATGCCACGACGTCAAACCATTGTCTTGATACGTTTTCCACAACATTTTGAATGTATTTGGCACAAAACCACTATATGTTGTGTTTTTGCGCTTGACAAACCTGACGTGTTGATTTAGATTCCTGCAAGTCGAGTGTGGGGGTCGTCGTCTTCGTAGAGGGCGCGGCCAGAGGAGCGAGCGTGGTGTCCAACTTAAGCATTTACAGGCCGCCTACGCTCTCAACCTCTTAGCCGCCTCCTGAATGAGGAGGGGAGCTGCTGGTCTGGCTCCCCTCCTTTCCTTGGTAAGCACAGGTAGGGGGTGGTTGTTGTAAAGAAGCTGGGACGCCACACCAGGTTATCGTGATGCTCACCGGGATCACGACTCACTGCGATTCAAGGAGTAAGCGCCAGTTCCTACCTGAGGAGGCCCACTATGGCGGAGAGGGATGCCGCCGCTATGACGGCAAAATTATCGACTTCGACAACGGAAGGCGCCGCCAAACGTGGCATTAGTCTGAATCGCTTTTTCACCAAGCCCGGCATCCAGCCACTCGACGAGGTCGATTGGGAGTTGCGGACGGCGTCCATTCAGAACGAGAAGGGGCTGGTGATCTTCGAGCAGCGGAATGTGGAAGTGCCGAGCGACTGGTCACAGACCGCCACCAACATCGTGGCTTCGAAGTACTTTCACGGAAAGCTGGGCACGCCGGAGCGCGAATCGAGTGTGCGGCAGCTCATCAGCC
>CAVXWN010000015.1:0-70109 GCA_963765485.1 uncultured Acidobacteriota bacterium
GGTATCGCTGGATCTCGTTTTCGCGTCACCACCTGCGCCAGTTCGGTGGCTAATTGATACGGACGGCCCTTCACAATAGCACGCGCAATCCTGCGCGAGTGGCGTTCTTCCCCCAACTCAAAAATTAAATCCGCCAACTCCCGCTCGTTCATCCCGTCACAAGGTCTGCCGCTGTGCGGGTGGCCGGGTCCATGCGCATGTCCAGCGGTCCTGGCGTGTTAAAACTAAACCCTCTGGAAGTATCTCAAGCTGTAGGGACTCATGCCCAGGTCGGCCAGCAAGCCGTCGGCAGGCGGAAGCCCGCTTGCTGCGTGCAGCGCGTCCAATCTGGGCAAAATTCCCGTGCATGGAAAACAATTAAGGTATAAAAAATTCAGCTGTTGCCCGGCGGCAGCCAGCGCCGCCGGGTCCCGGTCTGACGCCTAACAGCTTCCCACTCGCAAGCGGCCCGCTTAATTTCCTGGGCATGCCCACCTGCCCCCAGGGTCATTTCAATGTAGAATCCGTCAGGCCGTACATTCAGAAACTCGATGGCCTCTCGCAACAGGACCGGGACGTCATTCGCCGCGGCTCGTCATTTGGGTTCCACGTTTCGTTTCCGTCGATCGCATCGTGGGTCACGTCGCACCGGCCCGCTGCCCCTCACTGCCAATCCGAATCTTAAATTGCAGATTCGATATTTCACACTGCTATATGCCTAAATCACTCAACATCTCTGGTCTTCTTCTGTGGACGGCTCCCGCTCAGGGTCCTCGAGGTAGCGTTGGTCATTCCAGACGTCGAATCTTCAGGTAGCCGAGTACGGCGACCTCGCCGTGCATCGGCCGCCGATTCGCGCAATACCGAGGGAATCAGAATCCTTCCCTGGCTGTCAGTGCGTCCCATCTGGCCGAAGTAGGTCGTCCGGTCGAGGAACTTCTTCACGGACTTGTTCATCGAAGGCTGAGCCTTCAGCTTCTCCTCGATCGTCCGCCATTCCGGAAACGGGTAGATGCGCACGAACTGGCCATCTAGGCTAGTCACGTAGAAATCCGCACCGTAGTTTTCGTCCAGGTATACCTTGAAGGCAGACGGGATCCAGCCGACCTTTGCCGTCAACCGTCGCTGGGTAGTTGCCGCGAAGCATGCCGACTCCACGAAGGTCTCTTCAACTTGCCTAAAACACACCTTGAAGAACACTTTTGACCACCTGATACCACTTTGCTCCACCAGAATATAAAGTCCACCCATCGCCTTGTCAAGTGTTTTTTTGGTGTTTTTTGGTGCTTTTGGCTTTTTCTGCTGGTGCCTTCGGGCTTGTTCAGCTTCGGCTGTCAGGCGCGCTAGCCAAGGACCGAGGTGGGTACGATTCAGGGTAGTCTTGCCGCTAGGATTGCAGACGCGACAGTGGCGGTTGCGCCCTCGGGCATATTCGAGTAACCGCCGAGGTACTTTCCCTTGCGGAAAAAGCAGACCCCGCCCAGGTACTTGTCCTCCAACTGCAGGGCTTCGTCCGCAACCTGCGCAGTCTGGGCAGTCGGGTAGCGTTGGCGGAGTTTGGTCATGACGGCCGCAGCGGACTGGGAAGATGTTTCCAACACCAGAAAAGCCTTCCCGTGATCATTTGCGCTACGTAGCCGCGTCTGAGCAGACGGACGCCGAGGACGCTTTCCGGAATCATGCGAACACTCACCAGCTTTTCCGGCAGAAACCAAGCGAGCGCGATCGGAGGTGTGCTCCGCCCCTCCAGGTTCTTCTCCATGGCGGCAACAAAGGCGCTTAACGCGGGAGTGTGGTCGATATCGGGAGCGGCGGAGATCTCGACGTAGTAATTCCCCTTCGTGAAGGTGCCACGGCGAGGCAGGAGCTGTCCTCCCATGCCGATCTTCTCGATAGGATGGCCGGGGTCGTGGTTGCCACTGAAAATGCCGTAGGCGGCGTCGGCGTCAACCATTTCTGAGATGTCGATCACGAGGGTACTTTCACCGGACCTGCACGTTACCCCTTGCATTTGGGTGAATCCGTAAGCCAGATAGCTTTCCGCATTGCCGTCCATGTATTCGTAAAGGTTGTCGGCAGTGAAGTGACGCAATGGCCCTTCTTGTCGCCAACCGGGGACAAGCGAGCAATCGGCTGCCTCCGCAGCCCGCACATGCGGTGCGACAACCACGGCGCAGACGAGCGGCAAAAATGCGAAGCGAAGAGTACCCACAGAAATTTTCATGGTCGAACCCAAAAGACTATTTTTGCAGCAAAGGCGTGGAGGCGCGGAAACGACAGGGGGAAAAAATAGAAAGACACAACGGATAGACCGAGCTGCCGGCTTTCACGTTCCATCTTTCCTGTTTTCTATTCCACCTCTGCGTCCCGCGCCTCGGCGGCTGGATGAGTCTTGGTATTAGCTCAAATTCTCTACGCAAACATCTGCTGTGCGCGAGTGAGGCGCTGTCGAACCTTCACGTTAAAACGGCACTTCACTGTACACGTCGGGCAGTCGCCACAGCGTACGGAGGCCACTTCCGCCGGCAATCGCTTGAAGTGGTCGCGGCCCAATTCGAACTGGCCATAACCGTCGGCATACATCGCGTAGCGGAGCACGTCCGCCACGGGCAGGCCCTTAACGCAATGGCCGTCGCACCCCCCGCACATGCGGCAATAGAGCGGCGAGATGAAGTCCAATTGCCGGGCCAGGAGCCGTTCTTGAGAGGGCGAGTAAGGCTCTGTCATCGCCTTCAGGTTCTCGTCGAGTTGATCCATGTCGGTCATGCCCGGAATCGTAGTGTGCACGAAAGTGTCCTTCAGCACCCACTTGAGCGCCGCCAGCATGGCGCCTTGGCGCTTCAGCTTGGCGCCATTCGGATCATCCGCCTTCATTCGGCGGAACCCGCCCGCCATCACCTTCATGGCTACCACACCCAAGCCCGCCGCGTTCGCCTGCGCCAGGGCATCCGCAACGTCTTTTTCCATGGTGAAGTTGAAAGCCGCCAGCACCACATCCGTCGCACCCTTTTTCAACAGCAAAGGAACCATGTCCTTGGCTTTGTGAGTGCTCACCCCAGCAAAGCGAATCTTGCCTTGTTGCCGGGCGATCTGTTGCGCCTCAAAAAGTTCGTCCACCAAAGCACTGGGGCTGTCCTTCTGGTGCAGATACCAAATGTCCAGGTGGTCGGTCCCCAGCTCGCTAAGCGACGTGTCAAGCTCTTGCAGCGCACTTTGCTTAGTGGCGCCATCGGTTTTACTGGAAAGATAGATATTCTGCCGCTTGCCTTTAAGAGCTGCGCCCACCAGCCGTTCATTATTCCCATGCTGGTACCCGCGGGAGGTGTCAAAATAATTGATGCCGATGTCCGCCGCGCGCTCAATCACGCTAGCGTCGGAAGTAACCATGCATCCAAAACCCACGCTGGTCACTTTGAAACCCGTTTTCCCCAACACGCGATAGCTAAGGCCCTTGGTGGAGTGCGGTTCCGCCTGCGCCCAGCCGCTCGGAGCAGAGGCAAAACCCGCCAAGGAGGTAAGGAGCCCTGCGGATAAGAAGTCCCGACGATTAGACATTGTGTTTATCCCCCTCATATAAGCATTGCCGACGACTACCGTGACCGTCGAACGGTGCTATCATAAGCTGTGTGGAGGTGTTGGTCCAGTGCTTTTCTCACGCCGCAATTTCTTGCAAGCCAGCGGAACCTGCCTTCTCTTTTCACGTGCCCGCCAACTGAGTTCGCAGGCCCCGCCCGCCCTTCCCATCGCGCCGGTAGTTAAGGAATTCCCCGGCATTTCGCAAGTCTCCGTCGTGAAGGGTGACGACCGCCGCAAGAACGTTTGCGCTGCGCTGGCTGCCATCGATGACCAGATCCTGCCGAGGTTGCGGCAGAAAAAGTACGTCGTCATCAAACCGAACGTCGTGAACACTGTGCTTCAGCTCGCGTCGGCACATGTGGACGCGAGCTGAAGCACAGTGTTCACGACGTTCGGTTTGATGACGACGTACTTTTTCTTCCGCAACCTCGGCAGGATCTGGTCATCGATGGCAGCCAGCGCAGCGCAAACGTTCTTGCGGCGGTCGTCACCCTTCACGACGGAGACTTGCGAAATGCCGGGGAATTCCTTAACTACCGGCGCGATGGGAAGGGCGGGCGGGGCCTGCGAACTCAGTTGGCGGGCACGTGAAAAGAGAAGGCAGGTTCCGCTGGCTTGCAAGAAATTGCGGCGTGAGAAAAGCACTGGACCAACACCTCCACACAGCTTATGATAGCACCGTTCGACGGTCACGGTAGTCGTCGGCAATGCTTATATGAGGGGGATAGACACAATGTCTAATCGTCGGGACTTCTTATCCGCAGGGCTCCTTACCTCCTTGGCGGGTTTTGCCTCTGCTCCGAGCGGCTGGGCGCAGGCGGAACCGCACTCCACCAAGGGCCTTAGCTATCGCGTGTTGGGGAAAACGGGTTTCAAAGTGACCAGCGTGGGTTTTGGATGCATGGTTACTTCCGACGCTAGCGTGATTGAGCGCGCGGCGGACATCGGCATCAATTATTTTGACACCTCCCGCGGGTACCAGCATGGGAACAACGAACGGCTGGTGGGCGCAGCCCTTAAAGGCAAGCGGCAGAATATTTATCTTTCCAGTAAAACCGATGGCGCCACTAAGCAAAGTGCGCTGCAAGAGCTTGACACGTCGCTTAGCGAGCTGGGGACCGACCACCTGGACATTTGGTATCTGCACGAGAAGAACAGCCCCAGTGATTTGCCGGACGAACTTTTCGAGGCGCAGCAGATCGCCCGGCAGCAAGGCAAGATTCGTTTTGCTGGGGTGAGCACCCACAACGCCAAGGACATGGTTCCTTTCCTGTTGAAGAAGGGTGCGACGGATGTGGTGCTGGCGGCTTTCAACTTCACCATGGAAAAAGCCGTTGCGGATGCCCTGGCGCAGGCGAACGCGGCGGGCTTGGGTGTGGTGGCCATGAAGGTGATGGCGGGCGGGTTCCGCCGAATGAAGGCGGATGATCCGAATGGCGCCAAGCTGAAGCGCCAAGGCGCCATGCTGGCGGCGCTCAAGTGGGTGCTGAAGGACACTTTCGTGCACACTACGATTCCGGGCATGACCGACATGGATCAACTCGACGAGAACCTGAAGGCGATGACAGAGCCTTACTCGCCCTCTCAAGAACGGCTCCTGGCCCGGCAATTGGACTTCATCTCGCCGCTCTATTGCCGCATGTGCGGGGGGTGCGACGGCCATTGCGTTAAGGGCCTGCCCGTGGCGGACGTGCTCCGCTACGCGATGTATGCCGACGGTTATGGCCAGTTCGAATTGGGCCGCGACCACTTCAAGCGATTGCCGGCGGAAGTGGCCTCCGTACGCTGTGGCGACTGCCCGACGTGTACAGTGAAGTGCCGTTTTAACGTGAAGGTTCGACAGCGCCTCACTCGCGCACAGCAGATGTTTGCGTAGAGAATTTGAGCTAATACCAAGACTCATCCAGCCGCCGAGGCGCGGGACGCAGAGGTGGAATAGAAAACAGGAAAGATGGAACGTGAAAGCCGGCAGCTCGGTCTATCCGTTGTGTCTTTCTATTTTTTCCCCCTGTCGTTTCCGCGCCTCCACGCCTTTGCTGCAAAAATAGTCTTTTGGGTTCGACCATGAAAATTTCTGTGGGTACTCTTCGCTTCGCATTTTTGCCGCTCGTCTGCGCCGTGGTTGTCGCACCGCATGTGCGGGCTGCGGAGGCAGCCGATTGCTCGCTTGTCCCCGGTTGGCGACAAGAAGGGCCATTGCGTCACTTCACTGCCGACAACCTTTACGAATACATGGACGGCAATGCGGAAAGCTATCTGGCTTACGGATTCACCCAAATGCAAGGGGTAACGTGCAGGTCCGGTGAAAGTACCCTCGTGATCGACATCTCAGAAATGGTTGACGCCGACGCCGCCTACGGCATTTTCAGTGGCAACCGCGACCCCGGCCATCCTATCGAGAAGATCGGCATGGGAGGACAGCTCCTGCCTCGCCGTGGCACCTTCACGAAGGGGAATTACTACGTCGAGATCTCCGCCGCTCCCGATATCGACCACACTCCCGCGTTAAGCGCCTTTGTTGCCGCCATGGAGAAGAACCTGGAGGGGCGGAGCACACCTCCGATCGCGCTCGCTTGGTTTCTGCCGGAAAAGCTGGTGAGTGTTCGCATGATTCCGGAAAGCGTCCTCGGCGTCCGTCTGCTCAGACGCGGCTACGTAGCGCAATATGATCACGGGAAGGCTTTTCTGGTGTTGGAAACATCTTCCCAGTCCGCTGCGGCCGTCATGACCAAACTCCGCCAACGCTACCCGACTGCCCAGACTGCGCAGGTTGCGGACGAAGCCCTGCAGTTGGAGGACAAGTACCTGGGCGGGGTCTGCTTTTTCCGCAAGGGAAAGTACCTCGGCGGTTACTCGAATATGCCCGAGGGCGCAACCGCCACTGTCGCGTCTGCAATCCTAGCGGCAAGACTACCCTGAATCGTACCCACCTCGGTCCTTGGCTAGCGCGCCTGACAGCCGAAGCTGAACAAGCCCGAAAGGCACCAGCAGAAAAAGCCAAAAGCACCAAAAAACACCAAAAAAACACTTGACAAGGCGATGGGTGGACTTTATATTCTGGTGGAGCAAAGTGGTATCAGGTGGTCAAAAGTGTTCTTCAAGGTGTGTTTTAGGCAAGTTGAAGAGACCTTCGTGGAGTCGGCATGCTTCGCGGCAACTACCCAGCGACGGTTGACGGCAAAGGTCGGCTGAAGATCCCGTCTGCCTTCAAGGTATACCTGGACGAAAACTACGGTGCGGATTTCTACGTGACTAGCCTAGATGGCCAGTTCGTGCGCATCTACCCGTTTCCGGAATGGCGGACGATCGAGGAGAAGCTGAAGGCTCAGCCTTCGATGAACAAGTCCGTGAAGAAGTTCCTCGACCGGACCAACTACTTCGGCCAGATGGGACGCACTGACAGCCAGGGAAGGATTCTGATTCCCTCGGTATTGCGCGAATCGGCGGCCATGCACGGCGAGGTCGCCGTACTCGGCTACCTGAAGTATCTCGACGTCTGGAATGACCAACGCTACCTCGAGCACCTTGAGCGGGAGCCGTTCACAGAAGAAGACCAGAAGATGTTGAGTGATTTAGGCATATAGCAGTGTGAAATATCGAATCTGCAATTTAAGATTCGGATTGGCAGTGAGGGGCAGCGGGCCGGTGCGACGTGACCCACGATGCGATCGATGGAAACGAAACGTGGAACCCAAATGACGAACCGCGGCGAACGCACGTCCCGGTCCTGTTGCGAGAGGCCATCGAGTTTCTGAATGTACGGCCTGACGGATTCTACATTGACGCGACCCTGGGGGCAGGTGGGCATGCCGCGGAAATTCTCCGGCGGCTTGCGAGTGGGAAGCTGTTAGGCGCAGACCGGGACCCGGCGGCGCTGGCTGCCGCCGGGCAACGGCTGAAGAGTTTTGGGGAGAAGTTAATTGCCATGCACGGGAATTTTGCCCAGATTGACGCGCTGCACGCCGCGAGCGGGCTTCCGCCTGCCGACGGTTTGCTGGCCGACCTGGGCATGAGTTCCCTGCAGGTTGAGGATGCTTCCAGAGGGTTCAGTTTCAGCACGCCAGGGCCGCTCGACATGCGCATGGACCCGGCCACGGGCGCCACGGCAGCAGACCTTGTGAACCAGATGAACGAGCAGCAGTTGGCGGATTTGATTTTTGAGTTGGGGGAAGAGCGCCACTCGCGCAGGATTGCGCGTGCTATTGTGAAGGGCCGTCCGTATCGATTAACCACCGAACTGGCGCAGGTGGTGACGCGAGCGATCCCCTCCGGGCGGCCCTCCGCCACATTCATCCCGCAACGCGCACCTTCCAGGCGCTGCGGCTGGCGGTGAATCAGGAACTCGAAAACTTGCAGTCGCTGCTCGCGAAGGCATTGGGAGTGCTGAAGCCGGGCGGCCGTGTGGTGATCGTGAGTTTTCATTCGCTCGAAGACCGCATGGTAAAGCGAGCCTTTCAGTCCTGGCAGCATGAGCACCGGGCGCGAGTACTGACGCGCAAAGTCGTGCGACCGAGCGAAGAGGAAGTGCGAGGCAACCCGCGTTCGCGCAGCGCAAAGCTGCGCGCGGCGGAAAGGATCGGCGGTTGAATGCAGCGCGCCGGGAAGAAAGCTGCACAACAAAAGAGTAAGGGCAGGAGAAAAGGGTTGGCACCAGAAAGGAGAGACCGGGAATCACGTCCAGAGGTGCGGCATTGGGCTTAAGTTCCGCAGGCCCCTGGTAGCGGGCTTCTCGACCGAGAAATATGGCGACGGCGGCAGTTACTTTACCGAAACCAATGCGGCGCCCGATAAACCCACCGGCGGCGGGCCGGGCGCGGATTCCGGAAATCTTCTTTGTCAAGAACGTTGACAACTCACGCTTGGTGCGGGAGGTCGACCCGGCGAAGCGTCGTGAATGTTTCAGTCTGCTGGGATTGGGCATTCTGGTTTTTCTTTCCGTCTTGCTGTTGTCGTGGCAGCATTTGCAGTGCGTGCGGGCCGGTTACGAGATTGAACAGCTCAAGACGCAGCGCGCAGCGCTGGAGGAATGGGAGCACCGGTTAACGTTGGAACGGGCCTCGCTGGCGGATCCACAAAGGATCGACACGCTGGCGCGGAGGGATCTCGGCATGATCTCGCCCAACCCCAGACAGGTGATCCAGTGGGGCGGGGCCGCGCCGTCGTCACCGCAAGAGCCGGAGAGCACGGAGTTTGCGCGCAATTTCTCAGCAGTGGGCGAAAATAATCCTGGCGAGCCATAGTCTCATGGTGCCCCGCAAGACTCAGGCACGGCGGGCGGAAACCGACGGGTCCCGTGCAGTGAAGCGGAGCCTGGTGCTGGGTGGCATTCTTTTTCTCTGGATGGTTGCCTTGGTCGGCCAGCTTTACTACCTGCAGATCATCGATTACGGCGATCTGCTGGCGCGGGCCCAGCATCAGCAGCAGCACACGATTGAAGTCGCGCCCAGGCGCGGCGAAATCTTAGACCGCCAGATGAACCCGCTGGCCATGACCTTGGCGGTAGATTCCGTCTTCGCGGTACCCAGCGAAATTCCCGATCCAAAAATGGTTGCTGACTTACTGGCCCCTGTGCTGGGGCTGGATGCGAACGACCTTCTGGGCCGGTTCACCAACTCCCGTTCATTTTGCTGGGTGAAGAGGAAGGTGACGTCCCAAGAAGCAAACCGCACCCGCGACCTTAACCTGAAGGGAATCTACTTCCAGCGAGAGACTAAGCGGTTCTACCCCAAAGGTGATTTGGCAGCCCATGTCGTGGGTTACGTCGGTCTGGATGATAAAGGGCTCGGTGGCCTCGAGTACGGCATGGATAGCATCATCCGGGGCCTGCCAGGACGCCTGCTTCTGGGGACGGACGCGCGAGGCCAGTCGTTCCAATCGACCGAACGGCCGGGGAAGCCCGGTAAGAGCGTTGTCCTAACACTGGATGAGAAGATCCAGTACATTGCGGAAAAGGCGTTGGCGGGGGGCGTGGAGAAATGGAAAGCCGCCGGCGGAGTGGCTATCGTCCAAAATCCAAACACGGGCGAAATCCTGGCCGTGGCCAGCCAACCCACTTACGACCCTAATACCTATGCAAAGAGCTCACCGGAAGCATTGCAGAACCACGGCCTGTCCTGGGTCTATGAACCGGGCTCCACGTTCAAACTCGTGACCGTCTCCGCCGCCTTGGAAGAGAAGCTTACGGACCCGAACGAAATCATCAACTGCCAGTATGGGAGCATCGTTCTGGCTGGGCATACCATACATGACCACAAGAAATTCGGTGACTTGTCAGTGACGGATGTTGTGGCGAAATCCAGCGACGTAGGGGCAATTAAGCTGGGGCTGCGCTTGGGTGCGCAGCGGCTTTACAAGTATATCCGCATCTTCGGTTTTGGCGAAAAGACTGAGGTCGAACTGCCAGGAGAGGAGCGGGGGCTACTCAAGCCTCCCAGCCGTTGGTCAGGGATTTCGATTGGCGCCATCTCCATGGGGCAAGAAGTTGGGGTGACTCCGATTCAACTGATCACGGCTTACTCGGCGATCGCCAACGGTGGTGTGCTGTTCGAGCCGCGCATAGTTCACGACCTCTTTCTCGGCCAGGCACACGACCCGATGGCTCCTGTTCCAGGTCACCGTGTGGTGAGTGAGCGCACGGCGAACGTTATGAAGCAGATTCTGGCCACGGTGGTGGAGCAAGGAACAGGAAAGGCCGCACGGCTGGCGGAGTACACATCCGCCGGCAAGACCGGCACAGCGCAGAAAATCGATCCTTCCGGCGCCTATTCAAAGTCGCACTACGTAGCTTCGTATGTTGGATTCGCTCCCGCAGGGAAACCGGCGGCAACCATTCTGGTGGCCATCGACTCACCGGTGGGAGCAATTTACGGGGCGGAAGTGGCAGCCCCCGTGTGCAAGGAGATTGCAGAGCAGACTCTGGCTTATTTAAACGTTCCGCAAGACATCCCATCCCGGTTGCCTCAGGTTGCTTCCTCAACTCCCGCAGGGATTCCGGGCCGGAGACTCGGGGGCCCTGTGGGACACCTTCCTAAAACCTCCGAGCACCCTCAGGCTGCCGCTTCCACCGTTCAACCAGCTTCCTTCTCTCGGATTGACCGGACACACGTTTCAACGGACCGCGAGCAGGAGGCAGCTACGATGCCCAGTACAGTTGTTGTAGATAACGGTCCGGTAGTGACTGTTCCGGACTTCTCAGGCTTAGCGGCGCGCAGTGTCGCTCAACAGTGTCAGAAGCTTGGTCTGGAACTTGCCCTGATTGGCAGTGGAGTAGCCGTCGAGCAGAGTCCCCCTCCACATGCGCAGGTGCCGCTGGGAACGCGGCTGGTGGTTACGCTGTCGAGGTGAGCGGCGCCCCCTGGGAATTCCGGCAAAACGGAAACGAAGATTGGGAGCAGACGACATAAGTGGCGCCGTGCGGAGCGAAGATGGGTCGGGGCAGGGAGGCAGCGTTGCCCACACATTTCCAAATTCCTGCAGTGATATAATTCGAGTGAGAAATGAAACCCAACGAGTTGCTCCGAGGACTGGACGGTGTCGAAATTGGCTCGGAAGTCGGCGGCGAAATCACCTCCCTCGCTTATGATTCGCGTCGAATTCGGGAGGGAGCCCTTTTCTTTGCCATTCGAGGCGAGAAAGCGGACGGGCATAAGTTTATCCCTCAAGCTCTCGAGCGGGGAGCTGTGGCGGTCGTCAGCGAGCAGGAACCGCCCGCTGGTCTCGCCTCACGATGGGTGCGGGTCCCCAAGATTCGCCGGGCGCTCTCTACCGCCGGGCGGGTTTTCTTCGGCTTGCCTGATTTACACCTGAAGCTAATAGGAATCACCGGGACGAACGGAAAGACTACGACCGCCTTCTTGGTGGATAGTATTTTTCGTGCGGCTGGAATACGCGCGGGCCTCTTCGGGACCATTGAGTACCGCGTCGGTGACCGCGCCCTGCCGGCCCTCAATACGACCCCGGAGTCGCTTGATTTGTGGTCCTACTTCGCCCAGACAGTCGATGCAGGAGGCACCGGTGTGGTGATGGAGGTCTCTTCGCACGCCCTGGCGCAAGAACGTGTCTGGGGCTTCCCATATTCTGTCGCTGTTTTCACTAATTTGACCCGCGACCACCTCGATTACCACAAGGACTTCGAGCATTACTTTCGAAGCAAAGCGTCGTCTCTTCGAGGGGCTTGGAACACCTCCCCCGCAATGGGCGGTCATTAACGTGGATGACCCTTGGGGCAGGAAACTTCTGGACGTGCCGTGCCCTCATCGGTTGACATACGGCATGAACTCTGACGCCCAGGTCAAGCCGAAGCATCTCGACCACCGCCACAATGGCCTGGAGGGCACGTTGGTAACCCCGGCAGGAAAGGTGCAGCTTGCCTCATCGCTCGTAGGTCGGGCCAACCTGGCAGAACATCCTGGCAGCGACCGCAGCCTCCATCGCCTATGGCATCCCGCTGGAAAAGATCGAAAAAGGGCTTAAGGATTTGAAAGCGGTCCCCGGCCGCTTCGAAAGAATCGACGAAGGTCAGCCTTTCCTGGTGATCGTGGATTACGCGCACACGGATGACGCTTTGCGCAACGTCCTGAGTACTGCACGCGAACTCACGCGCCATAGGCTGATTGTGGTTTTTGGCTGCGGCGGGGAACGCGACCGCGCCAAGCGGCCGTTGATGGGCGAAGCTGCCGGTGCATTGAGCGATCTCGCGGTGCTTACTTCGGATAATCCGCGAGGTGAAGACCCGCTGCTTATCATGAGCGACGCGCTGGTGGGCTTGCAGAAAACCGGGAAACCTTGTTGGGCCGAAGTGGACCGCGAAATTGCAATCCGAAAGGCGCTTGAGGAAGCGCGCGAAGGGGATGTGGTAGTTCTGGCCGGAAAGGGGCATGAGACTTACCAGATTCTGAAGGACCGGACGATTCCTTTCGACGATCGTGAAGTTGCCCGGCGTATATTGCGTGAAATGGGCTATCGCCCAGGCGCCTGAAAATATGGACGCTGTCATTCCTGGCGAAGCGAGGGATCTCTCCTTGGACTCTGTAGAGGAAGGAGTCAGAGCGAGATTCCTCGCTACGCTTGGAATGACATAGAGCCTGCGGCGGAAGCGTCATTTACTTCGACAGGGCAGAACTGCCTTGGGCCTTAAGAACTCATGGAACTAAGCTTGGGTGGCATAGCGACACTGCTGAATACCCGGTGCGGGATGCCGGAACGGGTGGTGGCCGGATATTCAATTGACTCGCGGTCAATCGGGCTAGGGCAACTATTCTTCGCAATTCGTGGGCCTCGATTCGACGGACATGAATTCATTGCTCAGGCATTTGAGCGTGGTGCTGCGGGCGCTGTCGTAGAGCATGCTTTTTTCGACCAAGCGCCGCCAGCGCTCACGCCAACTCTTCTTGCAGTGCCGAACACCCTTGAGGCGCTTCAGCATCTGGCGCGGTGCGTGCGCCGCGGGTGGGGACGTCCGGTTGTAGGCGTAACAGGCAGCACGGGAAAGAGCACTACCAAGGAGATGATCGCCGCTCTGCTGGGCCGGCGGTATCACGTTCACAAGTCTGCCGGAAATCTGAATAACCACTACGGCCTGCCCTTGACCCTGCTGGGACTCGAACCGGAGCACGAGATTGCAGTGGTGGAACTGGCCATGTCCGCCGCGGGGGAGATTGCGCATCTGGCTATGATGGCTGAACCGGAAACCGGCGTGGTGACGAACGTTGCTCCTGCTCACTTGGAGTTCTTCGATTCTGTCGAGTCAATCGCCAAAGCGAAGCGGGAACTCATCGAAAACCTCTCTTCGCGCGGAGGACCCCCGACCGCCGTTCTAAACTATGACGACCACCGCGTGCAGAGGCTTTGCCGAAGGATTTGAGGGGCAGGTCGTCACGTTTGGGTTTGGGCACGGTGCGGACTTCCAAGCGCTGCACGTCGAGCCGGGAGAGGGAATCGGAAGCGAATTTCGACTCATTGGACCGAACCTGGACGCCGAGTTTCTGTTACCCTTACCGGGGCGCCACAACGTGCAGAACGCGCTGGCCGCTATTGCGGTGGCGTCCCTTTTCGATGTACCTGCCGGTGAAATGCGCAGTGCCCTTGCGGAACTCCAGACTTTACATCAAAGAGAGGAAATACTTACGCTCCCGGGCCAGTGACGGTCATCAACGATTGCTATAACTCCAACCCTCGCGCCATGGAATGCATGCTCGAAACGCTTCGAACATGGCCGGGCGCGCGCCGGCGGATCGTTGTAGCCGGCGAAATGCTCGAATTGGGGCCGCAGTCCCCGGAGTTGCATAAAGAGGTCGGCCGCAAGTGCGCGGAGAACAGTGTTTCGTGGCTTGTCGCGGTGCAGGGCAATGCGAGTGCTTTCGTTGCTGGCGCGGTGGCCGCAGGTTTGCCGCCCGAGCAAACCCGCTTCTTCCCGGACTCCCGGTCGGCAGGAATATTCTGCCGGTCTCTTCTGGAACCTGGAGACGTACTTTTGGTGAAAGGGTCGCGTGGAGTGCACTTGGAAACGGTGATTGAGATGCTTCGGTGTAAACCAGCGGCAACCGTTGGAACGGCGTCAAAAGTGGAATCGGAGCCCGTTCCCTGAGTGCAAACATATGTTTTATTACCTCTACCTCGAATTCCACACACGCTTTCACATCCTCAATCTCTTCCGTTACATCACTTTCCGAACGGCTTACGCGAGCTTGACCGCGCTGCTGCTCTCCTTGACGCTGGGTCCCTGGCTTGTGCGGGTGCTCAAGGAGTTTCAGATCGGCCAGTACGTCCGAGAAGATGGGCCGCAGTCCCACCAGTCGAAGGCGGGTACTCCGACCATGGGTGGCGTGCTTATTAATCTTTGTATTTTCGTTCCGACCCTCCTCTGGTCGGACCTCCACAATGTTTTTGTCTGGCTCGTTTTGGGGGTCTCGGCGGCTTTTGCAGGGATTGGATTTTGGGACGATTATCAAAAGGTTCAGCAACAGAAGAATCTGGGCCTGACCGGCCGAACCAAGTTGTTGCTCCAGATTCTGGTCAGCTTCATTTTTGGTGTTGTACTGATCTTCTTTTCCGCGCGCGGTCTTTACTCGACAACTCTGACGTTTCCCTTCTTCAAGCGCTTTCGGCCGGATTTCTTGATTCACGGTTTTCTTTCCCACCCATGGACTTACCCTTTCGCCTTTTTGCCATTCCTGCTCTTTGTAATCCTGATTCTCGTGGGTTGCTCGAACGCAGTCAACCTCACCGACGGACTCGATGGGTTGGCCATTGGTTGTGTCATCATCGCCGCCTCGGCATTGACGGTCCTGACTTACGTCACCGGCCATGCAGTTCTTTCCGAGTATCTGGACTTGCAACACCTGCCGCGCGTCGGTGAGTTGACGATCTTTTGCGGATCGATGGTAGGGGCCAGCCTCGGCTTCCTCTGGTACAACGCTTTTCCGGCAGAGATTTTCATGGGTGACGTCGGTTCGCTGGCTCTGGGCGGCGCGATCGCAGCGGTTGCCGTGCTCATAAAACAGGAACTCCTGTTACCGTTTATTGGCGGCATCTTCGTGATCGAGGCAATTTCGGTGATTATCCAGGTGGGCTCGTTCAAACTTAGGGGAAAGCGGGTGTTCAGGATGGCGCCGATTCATCACCACTTTGAATTGGAGGGGTGGAAGGAGTCTAAGATCATCGCGCGCTTCTGGATCGCCGGGCTGGTTTTTGCACTCTTGGCGCTGTCCACGTTAAAGCTGAGATAGAGCTGTCAGTGGTCCGTTGTCAGTCGCGGCACCATGGGCAAGGCGATCTTGCGCCGAAGCACGACAGAACTTGTGATGGCGTACCTTGTTCCAATTTACATTTGCTACGGACAACGCACTACTGACCACGGACCATGGAAATGTTTCGCATGCCAATGTAAGAATGTTTGACGTTCAAGATTTTTGCGCATAAAATGCGCGATAACTATTATGGGAAGACCGAAATCATTTCGCCACCCGAGGCGCGTAAGCTTGACGCTTAACCGGGAAACGCTGGTGCTTGCCCGGCGGCTGGCACGGCAGGCAAGGAGGTCACTTTCGGAGTTCATCTCCGAGGTCCTCGACTCGCACTTCCGCAAGAATGGCCGGTCGCGCCACAGGGGGATCGCATGATCGATGTGCGCGGGAAGCGCGTGCTGGTTGTCGGCTTGGCAAGGAGCGGGCACGCAGCAGCTCTTTGCCTGAGACGGCACGGGGCGGTGGTGGTGGTGACCGATGCCAAGCCTCCTGCCGCAGTGGCCAACCTCCTGCCGGAGCTTCTGGCACAGAAGATTGGGCTCGATCTTGGGTCACAACGTCTCGAAACTTTTCTCGCTCACGATCTCGTGGTAGTCAGCCCCGGCGTGCCGTGGGATTTGCCTCAACTTCAGGCGGCGCGCGCGCGAGGCATTCCCGTTGTCCCGGAGATTGAAGTTGCGGGCTGGTACTTGAGCGATCCGATTGTGGGCGTGACCGGCTCGAACGGCAAGACCACCACTACGACTCTTCTGGGCAAAATGCTCGAGGCATCCGGCTTCCCGACTTTTGTGGGGGGGAATATTGGTGTTCCTCTCAGCCTGGCAGTGGATCGGGTCGCTACGGGTTCGATCATTGTCGCTGAATTGAGCAGTTTTCAGTTGGAAGCGATCCAGGATTTTCATCCCCACGTGGCTGTTTTGCTGAACATATCACCGAACCACCTCGACCGCCACCCCTCCTTTGAGGTGTATGCCCAGGCAAAGAGGCAGATCTTCCGCAACCAGCGGGCGGGGGACTACGCCATCCTCAATGCCGACGACCCTTGGGTGTGCAGCCTCGGCCCCTCGTTGGCAAGCCAAAAGGTGTTCTTCAGCAGGTCTCAGCAAATTCCACGCGGTCTCTTTGTTTCAAACGGGAATATCGTGTACCGCATGGGGCATCTGGAGCGAGTTCTTCTGGAGACACGGGAGGTGCGCCTACGGGGGGACTTCAATCTGGAAGATGTTTTGGCCGCTGCGGCTGCTGCCTGCGTGCTCGGGGCGGACTTCGACGCCGTACGCGGAGCAGTGCGCGAATTCAAGGGCGTCGAGCACCGCCTTGAGTACATCCGAGAGATTCACGGGGTGGCGTTTTACAACAATTCCAAAGCCACCAGCGTGGATGCCACACTAAAGTCGTTGGAGGCATTCCAGCGTGGCGTCCATCTCATTTTGGGCGGAAAGGACAAGGGGGCTCCCTACGCGCCTCTGCGGCCTCTGTTGAAGGACAGGGTCCGCGAGGTCCTGCTCATCGGTGCGGCGGCAGATCGCATCGCTCAGGAACTTGCGGGCGCCGCGGAATTGGTGGGCTCGGGCAACCTCGAAAGCGCGGTAAGGAAAGCATTCCAACGTGCCCGTCCCGGTGATGTCGTGCTCCTGGCGCCGGCTTGTTCGAGCTTTGATCAGTTCCATGACTATGAGCATCGCGGCCGCGTTTTCAAGGAACTCGTGGAACGGCTGGCGGAAGAAATTGAATCAGGATCGGATGAATGGAAATGGAAGACTGAATCACCCGCTGGGTCAACCAAAGAGGCGCCGGAAGGGAGTCCCGGACTGCCTTCCGAGACAGTTTCACAAGAAGTCGAGAAAACCGATCTCATTCCGGCTCCTGATCCGGGAGTAAGAGGCGAAACGAAGCCGCAAACAGAAGTTCAGCCTCATGAGCTGACCTACGATTTCGAAATTGGTGCGCAAGAATTTCCCGCTGGGGACATCGAGCTCGCACAACACTACTCTGATGAAGCCGGAACGAGTCAACTCCCGGCGCCACTTACGCCTGACGTGACTGATGACGCCCAGATGCCGTACGAGGCGCGAGCATCAGCGGGCTGCGATTTCGCTAAAGACGCCTCCAAAGATCAATCCGACGCTTCGGAACACCGTCCGTCGATCGAGTCTGGGAGCGGGCCGGAGTCGCCGGCTCCCGAACCGGCACGTCAGCTCCGATTACCCGAACTAAAGTGATAAAGCATGGCACGGCGACTTCAATCCGACAAAATTCTGTTCGGCGTCGTAGTGGCATTGGCGCTCTTCGGAGCCCTCATGGTTTTCAGCGCCTCGGCAGTGACGGCGAGCGTGAAGTTCGGCAAGAGCGATTATTTTCTGGTCCGTCAGTTAGCCTGGACCGGGGCCGGTCTCGTGGCCATGGTCATAATGATGCACCTGGACTACCGTCGCCTCGCCAGTCCTCTCGTGGTTTTCCCGGCGGTGGGCTTCCAGTTGATGCTATTAGTCCTGGTCTTGTTTGCAGATCGCAGCCACAACACTCGCCGCTGGCTACATCTGGGAGCTGCCAGCTTGCAGCCTTCCGAGCTTTCCAAGATTGTCCTGGTCGTATTCCTTGCCTATTTCCTTGAGCAGCGGCAGAGTGCGGTGAACAGCGTAAAGCATACACTGCTTCCTGTCGGTCTGATTGCCGGAGCGAGTGTGGCGCTGGTGGTGGCGGAGCCGGACTTCGGAACCGCGCTGGCCATGGCCATGATCGTCGCGGCAATGCTGTTTGCAGCAGGGCTTCGGCTGAAGTATTTTGCTACGGTAGCTCTGGGGGCCGTTCCCCTGGTTTACTGGCTAGTCTTCCATTCCACCTACCGCCACAACCGCGTGCTGGCCTTCCTGAACCCTTACGCGGACCCGCTTGGAAAAGGGTTTCAGATCATTCAGTCATTCATTGCAGTCGGCTCCGGCGGCATTAACGGAGTGGGGTTGATGGAGGGGAAACAAAAGCTCTTCTTTCTTCCAGAGCCCCAGACTGACTTCATTTTTGCAGTTGTGGGTGAGGAGTTCGGCTTCATCGGCACGACAGCGATTGTCATAGCTTTTGGGGTGATTCTCTGGAGAGGGTGGCGGGCAAGCGCCCGGTGCAGTTGCGAGTTCGGGAGGTTGTTGGCCATTGGCCTGACGGTCATGGTAGTGGGACAGGCTCTGGTGAACATGAGCGTGGTGCTCGGCCTGCTTCCTACCAAGGGCATACCGTTGCCGTTGATAAGCTACGGGGGGTCGTCGATTCTCTCCACGTTGTCTGCCGTGGGCATCCTTCTCAACATTTCACAGGACGCGGGATAGGTCGGAGGTTCATGGGGTTGGTCGTCAAGGCCGTGGAGACTCAAGATGAGGAATGCAGTCTGGGATCGTCCGGCCCGGCGCTTGGCTTCCCGACGGGTTTTGAACGGTCCGAGTGTTCTATGCGATTTCTGATGGTCGGAGGCGGGACGGGAGGTCACATCTTTCCGGCGCTTGCCGTGGCGGAAGAGCTGCGTGCTCGCGGAGCGCTGGCTGAGTCCTCCGGAATGAAATACCTTATCGAGTTTCTCGGCACGCAGAGGCCGCTCGAAGCCCGTTTAATACCCGCGGCCGGTTTTTCCCTGCGAACAATTAAGGCTGCGGGGCTGAAGGGTGTGGGTGGGTTTCGTGGGATACGAAACTTGGTGGTGCTCCCCCGGACGGCAGTGGAAGCGGCTATAGTGTTGCGCGATTTTCAGCCCCAGGTGGTAGTCGGCGTCGGCGGGTATCTGGCAGGCCCCGTGATGCTGGAAGCCGCCCTCCAGGATATTCCGACTCTGCTCATTGAGCCCAACGCCCTGCCTGGATTTACAAATCGTGCGCTCGCCCCTGTTGTTCGATTGGCCGCAGTCGCGTTCGAACAGGCAGCGCGGTTCTACGGAGAGAAGGCTCACGTCACTGGGCTTCCGGTCCGGGCGGCGTTCCACGCCATCCCGCCCAAGAGACACGAGGTGCCCTTCACGATTTTGATCGTCGGTGGAAGTCAGGGATCGAAAGCCCTCAACGAAGTGATGATCCAAAGTGCTTCGCTTTTGAAGCGCGAAGCGGGGCGACTCAGGGTTGTCCACCAGACTGGGGAAAGAGACTATAATGCAGTGCATGAGGCCTTTCTGGACCGCGGTGTAAGTGCGGAGGTCCATGCCTTTGTCGAGGACATGCCAGGGGCGTTGGCGCAGGCTGACCTGGTGATTTCGCGGGCCGGAGCGACTGTGGTCGCTGAATTGGCCGCGGCAGGGAAAGCTGCGCTCCTGGTACCGTTTCCGGCTGCCGCGGACCAGCACCAATTGGCAAATGCCCGGTCTTTGGAACGGGCCGGTGCAGCCCGAGTGCTGCTTCAGGCTGAGCTGACGCCTGAGCGACTGATGGGGGCAATCCTTGAGATGCTCAGCGCACCTGTGAGGCTGATTCAGATGGAGCAGGCCGCGAAGAGCCTCGCGCGCCCAGACGCTGCGGAGCAGATCGCTGACTTGGCCGAGGAAATGGCTGCGAAGCATTGATGGAGAGGCGGCTTTACGCCGCCACAACACGGCATCGAAACGGGGGACTGACAACTCACGCATGCTCGGCAAGATTCGGAGAATACACTTCGTGGGCATCGGCGGCATCGGCATGAGTGGCATCGCCGAAGTTTTGCTCAATTTGGGATTCACGGTTTCAGGGTCTGACCTCAAGGAAACGCCCGTTACGGATCGGCTGTCAAAGCTCGGGGCGCGAGTTTTCGAAGGCCACGCTGCGGGCAATCTCCGCCATGCCGAGGTCGTTGTAGTTTCTTCTGCGGTTCCACCTGACAATCAAGAAGTTCGGGAGGCGCAACGTAGGCAAATTCCCGTCATCCCCCGGGCCGAAATGCTGGCCGAGTTGATGCGCTTCAAATTCTGCGTAGCGGTGGCGGGAGTCTCATGGCAAAACGACGGTCACCTCGATGATTGCTGTGATGCTGACGCAAGCCGGGCTTGATCCGACAGCGGTTATTGGCGGGCGGTTGGACGTTTTCGCCTCCAGCGCCCGACTTGGCAAAGGCGAAGTGATGGTGGTCGAGGCCGACGAAAGTGACCGCTCATTCCTCTACCTCTTGCCCTCGATCGCGGTGGTTACGAATATCGACCGTGAACACCTGGACCATTACCGTGACCTGGACGAAATATCTTCCGCATTCCTCGCTTTCGTGAACAAGGTCCCGTTCTATGGCGCGGTCGTGGCCTGTACTGACGAGCCCTGGGGAGAGCGATCCAGGCGACTTTTCTCGCAACTTCGGCGTCGCGTGGTCACTTATGGCCTCGATTCCGGCGCCGATGTGCGGGGCAGTTCGATCCGGCTCCAGCCGCGAGGCTCATCTTTCGATGTGGAGGCGAGAGGCGAGCATCTGGGGAGTTTTACCATCCATGTTCCAGGACGGCACAACGTGCAGAACGCCTTGGCCGCTGTAGCTGTAGGTTTGGAGCTTGACCTGGACCAAGCGGAAATCCGCCAGGGCCTGGATCGCTTCCAAGGCGCCGACCGCCGATTCCAGATCAGAGGTGAATTCGAGGGCATAACGATAGTGGATGACTACGGGCATCATCCCACGGAGATCCGCGCCACACTCGAAGCAGCCCGACTATTGGGCGCCAAACGGATCATCGCAGTCTTCCAACCTCATCGTTATACGCGCACCCAGTTTCTGATGGATGACTTTGCGCATTCCTTTCAGGCTGCGGATCGGGTCTACGTGCTGGACATTTACCCAGCCAGCGAGAAGCCTATCCCGGGCGTCACGTCCCAGCGGCTAGTGGAGCGTATGGCCGAATTAGGTTTCGACCGTGCCGAATATGCACCTTCGGAGCAGACTGTCATTCAGGAGCTCATGCGGGATTTGCGACCTGGTGACTTGCTTCTGACTGTCGGCGCCGGGAACGTGTGGAAGATCGGCGGCGCCTTAGCCGAAGCGATCCAGGGGCGCTCGTCTCGATTGGGGGCGGTTCAAAGCTGAGGTCATTGTCGGTGAAAGCAACTGGTATTGAGTGTCCCTGGGCCGGCGGCCCACCCGAGGAGAAGAAGATCATCATTGTCCTTACCCCCGCGTAAGCTGGGGTCCAGCTCAGTCCGGAAGGGGCTGGCAGGGGATGATTTTCGAGGGATCGGTCGGCCGAATGGATAGACAGATGACAGAAGAAGAGAAGATGCTGTTGCCCGAGCAGTTAGACGCAGAGGAGGAGTCCCCCTACCTTCGACGACAAAGGGCGGTGGCGGTTCGGCGCCACCGGGACTTGTTGCGTTTGCGTTGGGCGCCTTTCTTGGCAGCCGCCGTGGCGTTAATTGGAATCGCGAGCTATTCCCTGAGAAACTTCGCCCTGTCATCGGCCCGATTTGAACTGCACTCCGCTGACGATGTGCAGGTGACGGGAAATCAGTTTGTTTCCCGCGAGGAGGTTGCCAATGCGCTGGGATTGCCTCTGCACGCCGGCAGCGGTCCTGGCTCGAATGTTTTTCGCCTTTCTCTCCAGGCCAAGCGGAAGCAGGCGAAATCGCTTGCCTGGGTTCGTGATGCAGCCTTGATGCGGATCCTTCCCAACCGCCTGGTGGTGCATGTGTTTGAGCGGACTCCGGTGGCGTTCACCAATGCGGGCGGTCACGTGAGCCTGGTGGATGGCGATGGAGTTCTGCTGGACAGGCCGGAGAACGCCTCCTTCGACTTCCCAGTCATCACGGGCCTCGATGCTGTCGCGAATTTGGACGAGCGCCGGGCTCGGGTCGCGCTCTATCAGGACTTCATTCGACAACTGGGAGAGGAGATCTCCCACTCCGGGTGGATTATTTCTGAAGCGAGCCTTGCGGACGCCGATGATGTTAAAGCGCTGCTCGTCCAAGGCCGTGAGACCTTGCAGGTCCACTTTGGACATGAGAATTTTCTGGAGCACTTTCACACCTTTCTGGCGTTGCTCCCCGAACTGCGCAGGTCGAACGCGCCGCTTGACTCTGTGGACTTGCGTTATCGCAATCAGGTAGTTGTTAACCCGCAGGCTCCCAGCCCGGTCCAGCCGCCGGGAGACGTTGATTCATCACGAACCTTAAAGGAATAGGGACCATTGGCACGCAAAGACCGCTTTATTGTTGGCTTGGATTTAGGGAGTACCAAAACGTGCGCACTGGTGTGTCAACTGGGGGAGACCGGAAAACTCCGGGTGGCAGGCTTCGGCGTGGCGGAATCGAAAGGTTGGCGGAAGAGCGTCATTGTCAATCTCGATCTCAGTGTGCTGGCCCTCAAAAAGGCGGTGGAAGCTGCTGAAACGGCCGCCGGAATTTCAATCGATTCGGCCTATGTGGGGGTAGGGGGTACGCACATTAAAGGTGTGAACTCCCGCGGCGCGGTGGCGTTGGCAAAGACGCCAGGCGCCACCAGGGCTGTCACGCATGACGATATTCTGAAAGTCCTGCAGGTGGCCCGCGGTGTCACCCTGCCGCAGGAGCGTGAAATTGTGTACCCGGAACCGCAGGAGTATGTGCTGGACTCCCAGGAGGGGATCCATAACCCGGTGGGGATGAGCGGTGCGCGGCTTGAAGCGAACGTGCATTTGATTACCGGGTCATCTGCGGCCTTGAGAAACGTGGTTACTGCGGCGAATCTGGCGGGGATCAAGGTTCTCGACACCGTCTACGAACCCTACGCTTCCGCGGCTGCGTGTCTCACAGCCGACGAGCGCGAATTAGGTGTGGCTCTCGTGGACATTGGGGGCGGGTCGACGGATATGATCGTATACTCGCAGGGCACCGTCCAGCACACCGCTTCCATCCCGGTGGGTGGCGAACATTTTACGAACGACATCGCAGTAGGCCTGCGCACCACGATTCCTGAAGCTGAGAGAGCCAAGAGATCTTGGAGTGAGCGCGAGCCCGATGGCAACGGCGACGCCATCCTGGAGGTTCCGGGTGTCGGGGAGCGTCCAGCGAGGATGGTGAACTGCTCAATGCTGAGCGACATCATTCAGCCTCGCACCCTCGAACTGCTGGAATTGATCGAGGCTGAGTTGGAACGCTCGGGCCATCTTAAGCAACTGGGCGCAGGAGTGGTTTTGGTTGGGGGCGGGGCCAAGCAAGGCGGTTTGGCGCCGCTCGCGGAGCAAACTCTAGGCCTACCCGTGCGCCTGGGCAGTTGCAAGACGCTCGTAAACATGGGCGAGAACCTTGCCGGGCCGGAGTACGCAACTCTGCTTGGCCTGGTTGTCTACGGCAATCGTCGCCGCTTGCTTCGGGACTCGCAGGAAGCGGGGCTTATGGCCAAACTATGGCGAGCTTTGCGAGGCAAGGGTGAGGCTACGTGATCAGTGCTTAAGACCCGCCCTACCGCCCGCCCGACTCAATACGGCAGAGCGTGGTGAGAAATCCGGGCTAAGGAGTGAAGATGGACATTGAAGATACCAACGACAGCCTTCGGGTGGACTTTTCCGATCAGCTTCGCGAGGGCGCCAAAATCAAGGTCATCGGGGTGGGTGGGGGCGGCGGGAATGCCGTGAACCGCATGATGGCGGCCGGTGTGACGGGCGTGGACTTCCTTGTCGCCAATACTGACGCGCAGGCCCTCCATGCCTCAAACGCGCCGGTGAAAATCCAACTGGGCGCCAAGCTTACCAAAGGACTGGGAGCGGGCGCTAACCCTGAAATCGGCCGGCGGGCGGCACTCGAAGACACGGATAAGGTCATCGACGCGCTCGAAGGCGCCGACATGGTGTTCGTCACCGCCGGGCTTGGAGGGGGAACCGGAACCGGTGGCGCGCCTATTGTGGCCAGCCTGGCTCGGGAACTTCACGCCCTCACCGTAGCGGTAGTGACCAAGCCCTTCGCCTTCGAGGGCAAGCGGCGCATGATGCAGGCCGAACAGGGACTTGCGGAGCTGAGCCAGAGCGTCGATACCGTCATCTGCATCCCCAACGAACGGTTGATGCAGTTTGTGGATAAAGGGACCAGCTTCTTCGAGGCTTTCAGAATTGCCGACGATATCCTTTGCCAGGGCGTTCAGAGCATTTCCGATATTATTACTATTACCGGGATAATTAACCGCGATTTTGCTGACATCAAGACGATTATGGAGGGTATGGGCTACGCGGTCATGGGAACCGCCGTTGCGGAGGGCGAGAACCGGGCCGTCGAAGCCGCGAATCGCGCCATGGCCAGCCCGCTGCTCGAAGATGCCAGCATTGCGGGCGCCCAGGGCATCCTGCTGAATATCACCGGATCCAGCAAGCTCACCCTCTACGAAGTCCACGAGGCCTCCAGCATTGTACACAAGGCGGCGGCGGAGAATGCGAACATCATTTTCGGCGCCGTTCATGATGAGTCCATGGGTGATGCGGTTAAAGTCACGGTCATTGCCACCGGGATCAAATCCGAGAGTATGGGCATCAAGCCGATGACCGGTCCCTCGTTTGCGATCCGCACCGCGCAGCAAAGCGTCAGGTCGGCGCTTGCAAAGAAGGAGAAGCTCCCCTTGGAACAGGCGCCGCCGGAGATGGGCACGGAAATCCCCGAAGATGACCTCGATACGCCGACTTTCCTCCGGCGACGCAAGACTGAAACGAAGTAGGCGGCAAGCCAAATCGGGCATGTATTATTCCGACCCCAAAGTTCGGGCTGCGTATGCAGAGTGCCGGCGCTTGGCGCGCTGTCATCATGAGAACTTCCCGGTTGCTTCGTACCTTGTTCCACGCGAAAAGCGTGATGCGCTCGCAGCCATCTATGCTTTCGCCCGGTACGCTGACGATCTTGCCGATGAGCCTGGAGTTGAGGGCAGGCTTGAAAAACTCGCGGAATGGCATGAGATGCTCCGTGAATGCTACTCCGGCAGAGTCCAGCATCCGGTTTTCTTGGCCCTTCACGACTCCGTGCGGCGATTCATCCTTTCCCAGGAGAATTTTGAGCGCTTGCTGCGCGCCTTTGAATCCGACGTCAGCGTGAATCGTCATCCGGACTTCCCCTCCTTGCTTGCCTATTGCGCCTGCTCCGCCAATCCTGTTGGGCGGCTGGTTCTCGAACTGTTCGGCCATCGCGATCCGGAGCTCTTTGCCCTCTCGGACTGCATCTGCACGGCTCTTCAGCTCACCAACTTCTGGCAGGACGTCGCCCGGGACCTTGAGCGCGACCGGATTTACCTGCCCCTGGAAGATCTCCGAGGCTTCAACTACACACTCGACGACCTGCGCGCCGGACACGTGGACGACGGCTGGCGTGAATTGCTAAAGTTCGAAATAGCCCGCACCCGCCAAATGTTCGATCAAGGCAGGGCGCTAGTGGAGAGAGTCGTGCCTAATTTGCGCGTCCAGCTTCGCCTCACCTGGCTCGGCGGCATGACCGTGCTTCGCAAAATTGAGTCTGTGGGCTATGACGTTTTCGTGCGCAGACCATCCCTGGGCAAGCTGGACTTTGTGCGTCTCTATTTCCGCGCCCGCTACGCCTTCCCGTTGGCAGAGCGCGATGACGCTTGCATCATCGCGAGCCAGCCATGAGCGTTTCAGTGAAGGAATTCCGCTTCGCCACGCCACGCCTCACGAATTTTTACTATGCCTTTCTGTTTCTCCCGCGCGAAAAGCGGCGCGCCATCGAGGCCGTTTACGCTTTCGCCCGGCGAGGCGATGACATTGCGGACAGCGGGCTGGCGCCGGATGAAGCCGGCCGCCAGATCGCTCGTTACCGCAAAGCGCTCGACGCTTGTTACACTGAGCAGCCTGCGGCTTTGCAAGAGCCGGAACTGGCCGCCCTTTCCGAGAGCATTCGGGAATTCAATATCCCACGTCAGCCCTTCGAAGATCTCATCCTGGGTCTGGAGATGGATCTGAATGGCGCACGCTACGAGACGTTCGCCGACCTTTCTCTTTACTCTTATCGCGTCGCTTCCACGATCGGACTGATATCCATTGAAATATTTGGTTACGCGAATCCCCAGACACGCGATTACGCTGTGAATCTCGGCAAAGGCATGCAACTTGTCAACATCCTGCGCGATGTCGGAAGCGACGCGCAACGCGGCCGCATTTATCTTCCCCGGGAGGACCTGGACCAATTTGGTGTGCGTCCCGGCGAGCTGCTGTCAGGAGTTTACGACGACCGTTTCGTTGAGCTCATGCAGCTCGAGAGTGATCGCGCCCGTCATTACTTTAGTACGGCCCGGCGGTTCCTTGCGGCGCAGGACCGCCGCTCCATGATCGCTGCGGAAATCATGGCAGCGATTTACTGGCACATCCTGGAGCGCCTTCAAGAGCGGCGTTACAACGTGTTTGGCGATCGAGTGCGCCTGTCCGGCCCGGAGAAGCTGTGGATCGCGCTTTCCGTCTACCTTGGGGCGGAGTGGCACAAGTAGAAAGCAGAAGTCAGAAGCTAGAAGTCAGACGGCAAGATTGGAGCTCCGGAGGTAGTGGGTCAGTCTGGTGTTGTAGCGGCGATCCCGGGGTGGCACCGATCTGCGGCGTCGGACTCTTCATGTCGGCGACCCTTGGAAACGGCTCGTACATCCGAATCAATGTATAGATGCGCCACCCGACGTGCAAGAAGAACCGCGGACCCGAAACGGTCCAGTGGCGTGGCCAATTCTTCGGTGATATGATAAAAAGGATGAACATTGAGTACACGGTTCAGATCTGGAGCGAAGGCGAGCAGTTTGTCGCCCACGCCATGCCGCTTGATGTCATGAGCAGCGGGCGAACGCCGGAGGAAGCTCGTCGGGCGCTCGACGAGGCCGTACACCTCTTTCTCGTGACGGCTGCGGACGAGGGCTCTCTCGAAGAGATTCTCTGCGAAGCTGGGTATGAACAACAAGGCGGAGAATGGATCGGCCCCTCTTGGGTAGCGACTGAAAAGCACTCGACCGCGGTTCCCGCCTGAATATGCCCCGAATAACGCCGGTTTACTGGCAAGACCTCGAAAAGGTTTTTCTGTCGGCGGGGTTCCGGTTCGCGCGGCAGGAAGGCAGTCACCGCTCCTATGTCAAGGCCGGGATTCTCAGGCCCATCGTCATTCCCACTTACAAAGAGGTTCCTGTCTCCATCATTAGGAACAACCTGAAGACCGCCCGCATATCCAGGGACGAGTACTTCCTCCTGATCAGAGAGAGGGGATAAGGGCGCCTAAGCGGTTGGGGAAAGCAAGTGGAGGAGAGTTCACATGGAAAAGCGACGGTTAGGGAATAGTGATCTTTTTGTTACTCGGCTGGGAGTGGGCGCCTGGGCTATAGGCGGAGCGGGGTACCAGTTTAGCTGGGGACCGCAGGATGATAACGAGTCTGTAGCGGCCATCCACAAAGCTCTCGAATCAGGCATAAATTGGATTGACACGGCCGCGGTCTATGGCTTGGGGCACTCGGAGGAGGTGGTCGGGCGCGCCTTAGAGAGTGTCTCGCACAGGCCTTATATTTTCACCAAGTGTGAGCGTGTCTGGAATGAGCGCGGTGAAATCGCCGGCAGTCTCAAAGCCGAATCTCTCCGGCGCGAGTGTGAGGCAAGCTTGAGAAGGCTCAAGGTTGAGGTCATCGACCTATACCAAGTCCATCGGCCACAGCCGGATGAGGACATCGAAGAGGGCTGGACGACGCTCGCCAAGCTCAAGGAAGAAGGGAAGGTTCGTTACCTTGGGGTATCGAACTTCGATGTCAGCCAAATGAAGCGTGTCCAGGCCATAGCTCCGATAACCTCACTTCAGCCGCCCTATTCCATCCTGGCACGCGATGCTGAGAAGGAACTCCTGCCCTGCTGCGCTGAGCAGAATATCGGAGTGATTGTTTATTCTCCCATGAGGTCAGGGCTGCTTAGCGGTGCGATGACTCGTGAGCGGGCCGCCGCTCTCCCGGAGAACGATTGGCGCCACCGGGTCCCGGACTTTCAGGAGCCGAAGCTATCTCGCAATCTTCAACTTGTTGACTTGCTGCGTTCGATTGGCCAACGACATGACCGGACTCCCGGTGAAGTAGCAATCGCGTGGACGTTGCGGCACCCCGCCGTGACTGCCGCCATTGTTGGCGTTCGCCGTCCAGCACAGGTGTCGGGTATCATCGGCGCCGGGGATTTTCGTCTTAGTTCGGGTGAAATCGGGGAGATCGAGAACTTCTGCAACTCGACTTGCGACGTTTAGGCCAGGGTTTCGAAGTCGGTAGCGCAGAGGTACGCGTACTTTTCGTTCCTCCGCGGCTGTTGACTCAGGAAGAGCCGCAGAGGAGGGCAAAATGCGCCCACCTCTGCGCTACCTTGCTCTTTACATAATAGACATCCACTTCTTGCTCATACAAGGCGCGTTGGACATCGCCTTCGCGCTGCCACGCAAATCCGAAGAACCGCAGAGTCTCAACGGCAGAGACTCTGCCGGCTGCAGGCGCGGCATCGGCGCAGTCTACCTCACATGGCCAAGGGGCGCATACATAGAAATCAATGTATGCGCCACCCAACGGCCTACGGCAGCGGCTCCTTATGCTTTTGCCGTTTTTCCCCCAGAGCTTTCGCCTGGCCGCGTTCCTTCACCCATCCCAGTTTTGTGATCTGAGGGCTGCGCGCGACGGCGAGCGAATCGGGCGGCACATCCTCGGTGATGGTCGAACCCGCAGCCGTATACGACCCTTTGCCGATCCGCACCGGCGCCACGAGCATGTTGCCGCTTCCGATGAAGACACCATCTTCGATGAAGGTGGGGTTCTTATTCACTCCGTCGTAATTGCACGTGACCGTCCCTGCGCCGATGTTAGCCTTCTCGCCTAAGGTGGCGTCACCGAGGTAAGTCAAGTGAAGCGCCTTGGTGCCGCGGCCTACGCGCGATTTCTTCACCTCCACAAAATTACCGATGCGCGCGTTTTCCTCGATCACCGCGCCATCCCGCAGGTGCGCAAAGGGGCCGATGGTGGCCCCGGGAGCGATCCCGGAGTTGGAGATCACCGAGCAGGGCCGCACGGTGACGCCGTCGCCGAGCGATGAGTCGGTGATGGTGCAGTAGCTTTGAATGTGACAGGCGCTGCCCAGGCGCGTCCGGCCTAACAGGCTCGCACCCGGCTCGATGACCGAGTCCTGGCCCACCTCTACGTCCGGGTCGATGTAGGTGGCCTCGGGGTTCACCACGGTCACGCCATCGCGCATGAGCCTCTCTGCCTTGCGCAGCCGTAGCAGCTTTTCGATCTGCGCCAGTTCGACGCGGTCGTTCACGCCCAGCACCTCCCGCGCATCAGTTACGGGGAACGCGGTCACCTTCAGGCGACGCCGGTTGAAAATTTCGATGAGGTCCGTCAGCAGGTATTCCTTCTGGGCGTTCTCCGCCGAGAGTTCGTCGAGATGCTTCAGCAGGTGCGCACGTGAGAAGCAAAGTATGCCTGAGCTGACTTCGCCAATTTTCTTCTGGGCCGGCTTCGCGACTTTCTCTTCCACAATGGCGCGCACGCGGCTGCCGGCGCGAACGATACGCCCGTAGCCTGTGGGATTCTTGACGTGTGTGGTAAGAATGGTGCAAGCCGCGCGCGTTTGCAGGTGGGCTTCCATCAATTTGCGTAGCGTTTCGGACCGGAGCAGGGGAGCATCGGCGACCAGCACTAACACCGTTGCGCTGGTGCACTTCTCGAGCTCGGGACGTGCGACCATCACGGCATGGCCTGTTCCCAGTTGATTGTCCTGCTCGATGAAAGTGAGTCCGGGCCGTTCAAACGCTTTCCGCACCTCTTCACGCTCGCGTCCGATCAACATGTAGAGCCGGTCGGGTCCCGCTGCCAGCGCGGCCTGCACGATGTATTCACCCAGAGGCCGGCCCGCCAACTGATGCAGCATCTTCGAATGCTCGGACTTGAAACGCGTGGCCTTGCCCGCCGCGAGGATCAAGATGGAAAAGTTCTGCCCAGCCATTTCACTCTCCCTTCCGTGCGCCAATTAAGTTTATGAAACAGATTGGAATTCCGGCCCTTGCTAGCCGCCGGTTAAAACCTGCGGCCCATTCGAGGCCTGCGGAACCTTGGCTCCTCCAAAATCGTCGCCCCCAAGCGTGAGTCGTCAAGCGGACTCGTCGCTTCACGGCGCGTGCAGCGCCATGAAATACAGCTCGGCTGCGATCACACCATCTGCCCCCGGCCCTGAAGTTGTCTTTGCGCAGGCTCCCAGGTGTCTAATTCCAGCTCTTGAACCTCGGCCACGCCTCCTGTGAGAAATTATCGCACGAGGATCAAAAAACAGCCTTATGCTTTGTGCGCACCGGCGCTGGAGATTGTATAGCTTTCCCCTTGGTAATGGACGTTCAGGAGCTTGGCTGCAGGGTCGAAATCCGCCAGCCGTGATCTCACCCGGATGCCGTCATGGAGCGTCAAATCGGCGCCGAAAATCGAGTCAATCACCAGGTCGGTGAAGCTGCCACCTGACACCTCACACCAGTCGTTCCCGTAGGGTTGCTCCAGGGGGCACTTGAGCGCCCCTCCATTCTCAGGCGGGAAAACGGTTTCCACAATATGAGCCTGCCCAAACGGGCCCTGATTGGCGGATTTTGCCAGGCCTTTTACCCATGCCGCCACCTTTGCAGGATGATCGATCCTGTAAAGGCCCTTGGCGGTCATCGAGGGCCATGCCGTATAAGCTCCCAGCCAACTGTGGTCGGCGCGGACGTTCCAGGTGGCGTCAACATCGCTGGGGGAGAGGGCGTGCATCCACAGAGGTGTGTGCAGTTCGCTCCAGAAGAAGTGGCTCATCTCCTTCTTCTGTTTCTCGCTCAGGTCGGCGAACATGGTGTCGAGCACGGTGAGCAGGTCGTAGCAGTGCCGAACCTCGTTGAACGTGCCGTTGGGCTGGCCGCATTGCCACCAGCCTTTACTCTCCACATAAAGTAAACGGTTGACTCGAGCCGCGAGTTCCGTTGCCTCCGACCGCAACTGAGCAGCCCGCGCGTCTCCACGCCGTTCGAGCAGCGAGGCAACGAGCCGCATCCCGTAGACGTTGCCCGCGTTCATCGCCGGGACTTCGTGGATCCATGTGCTGACGACCTCCAGCAGGTTGTCGGCGTTGCCGTAGTCGGCGAGTCCGTGACCGAGCTTGTCGAGCTTTTTCCAGTACAAGGCATGGTCCACCAAGTGCTCGAGCGCCGTTTTTCCCTCGATGGTTTTGTCGAGCCAAGCGAAGTCTCCGGTCACGCGCAGGTAATCGTGCGCGCAGCGCAAGATGCCCATGTCATTAACGCCGTACCAGGGCCCTACTCCCTGGCCCGTCAGATAATCCGTTGCCAAATGCGCGTGCATGTCCTGGATGAACCAGTTCTCGATCAGCCGCCGTAACGCCTGGGGATCGAGCAGTGAGAGGCTGAGCGACGTCAACATGGCGTCCCAGACGAAGCTCAGGGTAGGGCAGAAGTGTGGGACAGTGATGTAAGTCGGACCATAGACGGAGTCTTCTGGAACTCTTCGGTTGATAAGAAGATTGCTGAAACCTACATAGTAGAGCTTCCAAAGCTCCCGGTTGCGGGTGATGAGTTCCGGGAGGTGTCCCGAGAATTCCGAGTTCCCGGGCGTGAAAGCTTGCCGGAGGATTCCGGCGAATCGTTGTTCATTCTCGCTGAGCAATTGGTCGAAGTTGGCTAGCTGTCGATCGTAGGCGTCCAGGGTCGCGTCTTTGTTTTCCCCAATGAGGTTGAGGTAGTGAAAACTCCGCGTTTCTCCCGGATTCAGAGAGAATTCGTGCACCAGCATACGCCCTTGCTCGATGCGGGCGGGGCGAGGCGAGACGCCCTGTAGGGAGACCGCCCGGCTGTTCTGGGCCTCGAAGATCACGCAACCGTGGGAGTCGCTGGGCGTGAGTTTGTTGTTTGCCTCCGCCGAGGAGTCTGCAAACCACGGTTTTTCGCGTTTCACTGTCACGCCAGCCCGCAAATCAAAGCCCAGTGAAATTTTGCGCCGCTCCTGGCTCTCGTTTTTCACTAAGATCGATTCAGCGGCGGCGCGCTCTCTGGAGGGTAGGAAGGTCTGCGTCGTGAATCGGATTCGCTGAACTACGGTCTCCCGAACAATGCGGTGGGGATACCAAGTGAAGGCAACTTCTCCGGCGGGAGCGGGATAGGAGGTCAAGATCTGTCCGTTCAGAAAGATTTCACAGGTCACTAAGTTGCCTGGACTGAAGGGGATCTGTGGAACACCGCAGCAGCCAAATGGCGGAAAGCTGATGGCGGTGATTCCCGAGACGGACTTCGCAGCCTGAAGACAGCCCCATTCGTTTTGGGCCAGCGGGGGGTTGAATTGGTCGCGGAAATGGTGAACGAGCCGGTCGCTCGCGAGATCCGCAAGCTTGGGAACGGAGGGAAGCAACTCGGTCCCGGCCGCATTAGATTGCTCGCTCGGCTGCAATGAGGCGCGGCTGTCCCCCTCAGCCCCCGACGCCGGGGCGAGTGGCAGAGCCGTGCTGATGGCGCTGAGTTTCAGAAAGGCCCTGCGATCCAAAGGCGCCGGTCCGTCGTTAATGCGCTTAGAATTTCTGGTTGACATGGTTCGCTCTTCCTCGTTTCCCAGGATTTCCGGTTCATAGCTCGCTTCCTGTCTCAATGCACCGGACCGAGCCTAGCGGTTCTCATCGTCCGGGTCAAGCGCCCGAAGCCGTCCGGCAAATTGGAGATTTCAGAAGGAGGAATTCAGAGGCTAGGAGTCAGAACAGAAGAACAAGCGGGAGCAGCGAGTACTTCAGGAAGGGAAGGGTAAAGGGTCACTGGGCGGACTGACGGAGCAACTCGCGATGAGCGGCAGTGAGTTCGTCGATCGCCGCCTGGGCAATGCTTGCTTTCGACGCGACAGAAGTATATTGCAGTTCTGCAATCGGAATGTGTATCATGCCCCCATTCGGACAGATGACGAAGGAGGACACACCCGTGGGGACGAGAAAACCGCTCGAAGAGTGGGACAGGCGAGCATTCCTGAAGTTGTTGGGAGTGGGTGCGCTCGGCTTGGCAGCGCATGGTGGGAAGGTGCTTGGAACGGAAAGACCCGGCGCGAAACCGTTGCGCGGAATCTTCCCTGTGGCGCAGACGCCGTTCACCGAATCGAACAAGTTGGACCTGGACGTCTTGGCGGAAGAAGTGCGGTTCATCGACCGAGGCGGGGTGCACGGGTTCGTCTGGCCGCAGATGGCGAGCGAATGGATGACTCTGACTGAGGCGGAGCGCCTGGAAGGAAGCGAGGCCATTGCCGCAACCGGGAAGAAACTGCGGCCGGCCATCGTAATAGGGGTGCAGAGTAAGGACGTGGCCGGCGCGATTAAGTATGCGAAACACGCGGAAAGAGTGGGCGCCGACGCCATCATTTCGCTTCCCCTCTCCGAAAACACTGATGCGAAGACCAATCTGGAGTACTACAAAGCGGTTGGCGGCGCGACCGACCTTCCGCTGGTGGTGCAAGCTGTGGGGAACATGAGCGTAGACTTGCTTATTGAAATGTACAAGGCCATCCCCACGTTTCGCTGCGTCAAGGACGAAGCGGGGAATCCTTTGATGAGCATCGGACCGCTCCGGCAGAGAAGCTCGGACCACCTCAAGATATTTTCAGGCAGCCACGGGCGTGACTTGATCGATGAGATGCGGCGAGGGTTCTCCGGGAGCATGACGGCAGCTCCGTTTGCTGACCTTTACGCGCAAACGTGGGACCTCTGGCACGAGGGCAAGCACGACGAAGCCATGGCGATGCACGCGAGGACTCTGCTCATTCTCACCGAAATGCTGAGCCATGGCCCCGAATCGGTGAAATATATTCTGTACCTGCGCGGGGTCTTCAAGACGTATAGCCTTCGCACGCAGGAGGCGCCGGGTTTTTCTTCGGCCGCCAAAGTGGCCGCGGGGGGCGATCAGGCTGAAGTGTATCTGGATGAGGACGGCAAGAGAGCGCTTCGAGAAACTCTGGATTATTTGAAGCCTTACCTAAAGGCATAGTCGACCGGAGTCGACAACGAACGGCGGCCAGGGGACGGCAAGCCGTCCCCCTACAAATTGCGGGGGGAGGATTTGCACTACCCTTGCGGCCCAAGGATTGGAATTACGTGGTCGACCGGCCCGGAGTGAAGCGGTCCTCAGGGCGAGATTCCCTTCCGTCGGCTGACGGATCGGAATGACGGGGTCCATACGGAAAGAGGAGAGCGTATGCCAAGCAGTATCGTCTCGCGCCGTGATTTCTTCGGCGCTTCCGGCCTCAGTGCGATGGCAGGCGTCGGAGCGCTAGTTTTGGCTGACCCCGCCGGCACCGCCGCCCAGGCCGTGGGGATCAGGCGGGGAGATCTGCCGGACCTCACGATCAAGGAAGTCGAAGTCTATGTGGTGGACCCCGCGAAAGCCGGAGGAGTCGCGAACGACGGCCATAACCACATAGCTGCGATTGTCACGAATAGCGGGATTGAGGGCAATTATCCACTGGCCGAGCGGTACTGGCACCCCAACTGGAGCAATTTGGGATGGCTGGAATATGCCAAGGGTGTCCTGCCGGGCAAGAGCGTTCTTGATCTTCCCGCCCTAACTTCGCAGTGGGCCCCGACCCAGCGCAGGATGGGGCAATCTTCCTACGCGTCGGCGATTGACATCTGCTTATGGGACATTCTTGGGAAGGCGGTGGGGCTTCCGATTTACCAGATCCTCGGGGCCTACCGGAATCGGGTGTTGGCGTACGCCAGTACCCAACACCATAGCACCTTGGAAGAGTTTGTTACGGAGGTTCAGCAGTGCAAGGCCCAAGGCTTCAAGGCTTATAAGATTCACCCTCCGTGGGAGCCGGGCAGCAACGGCGAATACAAGCATAATTACAAGCTGGACATGGAGGTTGCCAAGGCAGTCCGGAAGGCCGCAGGCGACGACTTCTTCTTGTTGATGGACCCAGTCGGCGTCTACACGCGGGAGGAAGCCATGGCTGTCGGCCGCCTGCTGGACGAACTGCACTACGTCTCCTTTGAAGATCCGATCCCCACAAAGGATATAGATGGGCTTGTGGAACTTTGCCAGGCGCTCGACGTGCCGGTCGTAATCGGCGAATTTCTTGCTTCGATTTACTACTACGGCGAATACATTCGGCGGGGAGCGCTCGATGAGGTGCGGTTCGTCGTGGACAACATCGGCGGCATTAGCAGCGGGATGAAAGTGGCGCAACTGGCAGAGACATTTAGCATGCAATGCCAGCCGCACAACTGGGGAGATACGTTTGACCACGCAGTACATTTCCACTGTGAACTCGCCATGCCGAACAACCGCTGGTTCGAGATGACGGTTCCCCAGGGCTCCAGTGACCGCGTGTACGTAAAGGACCGCATTCGTATCGCTCCCGATGGATACGTGTACGCGCCCACGAAGCCGGGACTGGGGTACGAGATCGATCGCGACGTGCTGGATAGGATTACGACAAGGATTGACAAGTGAGAGGATGCCGAAAATGCTCCAGGTAAGTCCCCTCCTTGGTTAAGGAGGGGGCAAGGGGGTGGTTGGCCTTCGCGTTGGGTCTTGTACCCACCACCCCTGACCCCTCCTCAGCGGAGGAGGGGAGCCATTTGCTGAGAGGAGAGCGGATGCCGGGACAGAGCATATCACGTCGTCATTTTCTTGGGGTCGGCGGCGCGGGTGCGGCCGTCGCAGCGCTTGCTCCGCTCGGACCGGTTTGCGCGGCCGTTCAAGCGGCAGGAATCAAGTCGGCTGATCTCATTATCAAGGAAGTCAAAGTATATGTCCTGAAGTCCAACGAACAGATCGCCTCGGTGGTGACCAACAACGGGATTGAAGGCAACTACACGCTTGCCACCCGGTATTTCCACCCCAACTGGAGTAATCTCGGATGGCTCGAATACGCGAAACGTGTTTTGCCGGGCAAGAGCGTGCTCGACTTTTCTGAATTCACAAACCAGTATAGATCGAATGTGGGGCAGCTTTCTTATGCATCCGCGATCAACAACTGTGCATGGGACATACTCGGCAAGGCTGTCGATCTCCCGGTGTATCGGCTCCTGGGCGCGTACCGGGACCGCGTAAGGGCATACGCAAGTTCTCAGCATCTCAAGACGGCGGACGATTTCGTCGCCGATCTCCAGCACGCCAAGGGGGATGGATTCACGGCCTACAAGATCCATCCACCCTGGCTGGCCGGCAACGCAGTGGATTACAGGCTCGATATAGAGGTGGCGAAGGCCGTGCGGAACTACGCTGGGGACGGTTTTACGCTTCTATTCGACCGCGTGGGCGGTTACACGCGAGACGAAGCCATAAAGGTGGGCCGTGTACTGGACCAACTGAACTATGTTTCCTACGAGGACCCGATACCGACGAGCGACATCGACGGTCTCGCGCAATTGGCTCAGGCTCTGGACTTGCCCATCACCATCGGCGAATTCATCTTCTCGCCATACGATTTCCCCGATTACATACGCCGGGGCGCCTGCGATGTGGTGCGATTCATCGTCGACAATATTGGCGGGATCACCGGCGGTATGAAGGTCGCCCGCTTGGCGGAATGCTTCGGCATGGAATGCCAACCCCATAATTGGGGCACCGCCCTGGATCATGCCGTCCATTTCCATTGCGAGCTTGCCATGCCCAACAACATCTGGTTCGAAATGACGCAACCCCAAGGCAGTACTGACCGCCCTTATTTCAAGGATCAGATCCGCATCGATAAAGAAGGCTACGTGCCCGCGCCCACCAGGCCCGGACTCGGGTACGAGATTGACCGCAGCGTCCTGGACAATCTGACAAAAACAATTGAGCGGTAGTGTTGCGGCTTTCAGTTCTAGACATATTCGTCTTTCGTGACGATTTGATTGACTTTTGCTATTTAATTCGCCATAAAAGACGTGTTATGAAAATCACCAAACAGGTCACAGATGAAGCGGTTCTCGCTGAACTGGGTGGACGGCTGGCCAGAATCCGGTTGGATCGAAACTTGACGCAGGCACGACTGGCGGAACAGGCTGGGGTCTCGAAGCGCACAGTGGAGCGGTTGGAATCAGGAGCGGTGGCAACGCAGTTGTCGGGCTTCATCCGCGTATGCCGCGTGCTCGGCGTGATCGAGCAATTCGATATGCTCATCCCGGAACCGGTGCCCAGCCCGATCGCACAACTGAAGCTGCGCGGCAGGAAGCGTCAGCGCGCATCCGTAACCAAGGCGGTCAAGCCTTTAGCTAAGAAATGGCAATGGGGAAATGAACAATGACGCTGGCCCAGGTTAAACTGTGGGGCCGAACCATTGGAGCGGTCTCGTTAGAAGACGGAGGACGGTTCGCGGCGTTTCAGTATGACCCGGCATTCGCGCAGAGCGGGATTGAAGTTTCGCCAATAACAATGCCACTGGGTGATCGGGTGTATGTTTTTCCAGATTTGCCCCAAAACACATTTCATGGCTTGCCCGGTTTGCTGGCCGATTCGTTGCCGGACAGATTTGGCAGCACGTTGATTGATGCATGGTTGGCGACGCAGGGCCGGACACCTGACAGTTTCGACGCGGTGGAACGACTTTGCTACGTTGGGACGCGCGGCATGGGTGCGCTGGAGTTTGTGCCGGCTTTGGGGCCGAAACCGCATCATTGCGCGCAACCAGGACGATCACGTCAAGAACATCGCCTTCCTGATGGACAAGACCGGACAGTGGTCACTCGCACCCGCTTTCGACGTCACTTACAGTTACAATCCATCCGGCGACTGGACCGCAACGCATCAGATGACCATGAATGGCAAGCGTGACGGGTTCACGCTGGCCGACTTCCGTGCTTGCGCCAGAAGCGCCCTGATGAAACGCGGTCGTGCCGAGGCCATCGTCGAGGAAATGCGTGCCGCTGTAGCAAAGTGGCCAGACTACGCGGAGCAGGCAAAGGTGATCAATGAGTGGCGGGATCAAATCCAACGCAACCATCGGCTGGATTTGGCACAAATATGATGTTTGAGGCTGTTCACTTACGGTGGCCACGACCGGCTTCGTGGATGGCCACCGCTGTTTTTATGCAACCTTCTCCTGCCCGCACAGCGTCATAGCTTGTGTAAGCTAGGGGCTAGAAACTGACAAACCCCCGGTGATTGTGACGGGAAATAGCCGCCGGGTCCGAAGTGTGGCCCGCAGCGGGAACACACAAAGAAAGCAGGAGGATTCTAACGTGAGACAAGCTTACCGGTACCTTCCTCTCTTATTAATTTGCGCGGTCCCCGTGGCGCGCGCGCAGGGCCCGTACAATTTCGCGCTAGGTTTCGGAGGCGTTCAGGATTCGTCGAATGGCCTAGGCATCGAAAACGCTTCCTCGGTCAACGCTTTTTCCTCTTGCACCCCCTCACCCTCTGATCCCACCTGCCAGCCAAATCCCTCCCTCGGCCGCTTCTTCATGGGCTTTGAAGGCGATGGAATGCTCAGCAAACACTTTGGGATCGGTGGGGGATTCGACTTTGAACCGACCAAGGGCAATTACGGTCCGCTCCAATATCGTCAGGAATTCTACAACTTCAATGGCCTCTACGTGCCGATCAACAACAAGCACTTTGCCTTGAGACTCGAGGGCGGAATCGGAGGCGCCCACACCGGTTTCTCCATCTTTCAGAACCAATGCGTTGGGATCGCCGTTTGTAGCGGTTATACGTCGCCAGTAGGAGGCGCGAACCACTTCGAGCAGAACGCTGGCGTTGGCGTTCAAATTTACCTTACGCAGCACATTTTCCTCCGCCCGCAATTCGAGTATCGCCACGTAGACGGTTTCACTCAACAGTTTGGCAGGGACAGCTTGCTCCAGGGCGTCATCTATGTGGGTTATAACTTCGGCAGTTTTGACTGATCCTGCGTAGTTCGCCACCAGGGAGTCACCGCAGCGTCCCGGACAATCTGGCAAAAACAATTGAGCTTTAACGATGCGGTTCCGACCTGTCGTTATATTGGTTGGTTAAGGCACGAGTGAAATATCAATCCTCCCCAACAACTGACGCCATCCAACCACCCCCTTTCCCCTCCTCGACTAGAGTGGGGAATTTCGGATCCTCCTTCTAGGGGGATGGGGTGGTGCCGGAGCTGATTGCGATACGCGACCATAAGCTGCCCTGTACATCCAACTAACCACAGTCAAGACAAGGTCAAGAAAAGCTTAGAAAAGAGCTTGACAAGTTAACTCTATATATATAGAGTTCGAGCTATGAAGACTCCACGCTTATCTCGTGAGACTCTGCGCGTGCTGCAACGCTTCGTCGAGCGCCCCACCCACTGGCGTTACGGTTACGAGGCTCAGTCGTGAAACTGGGCTAAAGTCCGGGACGCTCTACCCCATTCTCATGCGCCTGGAAAAGTACAGGTTGCTGGAAGCTCGCTGGGTGACGACGCAGGACGGCGTACCGCCGCGGCACACGTACCGCCTGACGCCGAATGGATTGGAACTGGCCCGGACCCAATTGGCCGAGGCACGCTCGCGCTGGCTGGTTCGGCAGCCCGCCTTAAGCAGAGGGTGAGAGTGATGCTGGAAACGCCTCTCCGTCACGCTGCGACAGTGCTCCTGGAATCCGCGATTCGCCTCGCGCCGCCGGACACGCGCGAGTGGGGCCAAGCGATGCTTGGGGAACTGCGCCACGTGGAGGGGCGTTGGGCGGCGGTGATGTGGGCGCTCGGAGGTGCGGGCGTGATGGCGAAACACGCCCTGGTATCCCTCTTGATCCCGGGCCGACGCCAAGGCCTCCCGCCCGGCGATGAGCTTTTCGCTAAGAATGTCTCCTTACGGAAGGCGGCACTGGTCGCCGCCGCAGGATTCATTCTGGCAGCGCTGCTGTTTTTCGCTGCCCCACCCTTCCGGCAGGGAATCCGTGTTTCTTTCACGGGATGGCACGCGGTATTCCGGGTGACGGAGCCGGACGGCCAGTTGGAGCTCCATACTCTCTCCAAGCGGGCGGAGGCGCAGCATGACCCTGAGGGGCTGGTCTTCGCAGCGGCCAGACTCTCGGATGCGAACGAGAGCGCGCGATTGGCTGAGGAGGCCATCCAACTCGACCCTAATTTCATTTGGGCATACGCAGTCGTGGCAGTGCGTCATCCCGAACTTGCCGAGATCCGCCAGTGGGTTCCGAGGCTCGAGTGCCGGGATCCAAAGAACGCGCTTTCTCACCTAATCAGCGCGGAGTCGATTGACATCGATCACGCCAACAGGGCTTCCAAACTACCGCCGAAGGACTTTCAAGACCAACTCGAGAACGATTCGGCTTGGCAAAGGGCGATGGCAGCCGCTTACGCGTCTCCTACGTTGGACGATTATCTCCTCCGTCTGAGAGAACTCGACACGAGGGTGGCGCGCCGGTACGGCTTCAACGACCCCGATGAGTTGTTGTCGGGCGAGGAATGGGGCCTGCCCAGTTTCGCCTCGAGTGATTCTCAGCGCTTCGCAAAATCCATTCTCCAATTCGGCCAGGATCTCGAGGTTAAAGGCGACCCTCGAGGAGCGGTCGAAAAATACTGGAGCGTGGCGCGCTTCGGCCAAACCATCGAATCCCAGGGAAGAACGGACGCCGAGTACAACCTTGGGTTGAGCCTTCAGATTGGAGCCTACAAGCGACTCCAGAAACTCTCCGAGAAGGGAGGGAACGCTAACGAGGCCGCACTTTTCGCTTACCTCGCCGGAAGATTCGAGGAGTCCATGCGTCCCGTGTGTAGCGGCGGAACTCGAATTCGACCGGGAGCTGCCGGGCAAGGTGTGTCCGGTCGGAACGCCGCAGCGGGAGGTCGCGCGAGTTTGGGCGAGCAGTGGGTCTTCGGCGAGTATGTCGCCAGGCGCAACGCCGCCGTGCTTCAGGTTTCGAGCTTGATGATGGTCATCTTCACTGGGTTGACGGTGGTCGCCCTAGCGATGCTGATCGCCGGCCGCCGCCGTGGCGGGCGGGCCGATGCGCCGCGCTCGACGCCCGTGGCGACCATAGTTGCCTTGACCAGCACCATGGGTCTGCTGCTCTCCTCCGCCACCATTTATCTAACCTACCGTCCCTACTGGTACATTCTCCAACGCGCCATGCTGAACGGCGACCGGAGCCAGACTCGCGACCTCAGCGACTTTCTGATGGCCACTCGGGGGCTGCCCGGTGTTGGACCGGGCAGCTACCTGACACCGAACCTTCCAATGTATTTCTGGACCGGAGTGACCCTGCTGGGTTCTGTCGGTCTGGTTCTGATTCTTCTGCGGCACTTCCTGAGCCGCCCGCGAGCTAACAAGCTTCAGCATCATCCTCGGGTGCCATGACCTTTCGTTCGTAGCCAGAGTTGCGGCTACGCCGACCGGGGGTACGTGTGTGCGAAAAGCAGAAGGCCGAAAAGCAGAGAGCTGGAAGCTGATGGTTTCTCGTCGAAGTGGCGCGGGCGTCCCGCCCGCTGTCGCGGGAGCTTCTCGCTCCCGCACGGGCGCGAGCGGGACCCCCGCACCACGAAGCGCCTAGCTCTGGACGAGAACAAACTAGGGGGTGGAACATGAGAAAACTTAGCCTTCCGCGTCGGCATGACGTTCAGGTAGGAAAAAACAACAAGAGGTCTCCGATGCGTCGGACAATCACCTTGTCGTTCCTGTTCGCTCTCGCCGCTGGCGCGGTCTGCGCGCTGCGGTCCTCCAAGGCGATGGATCTGCACGCTTATCACGCGGCCGCCAGAAGTTACTTTCTTTTGTCAGGCCCCATGTACGGTCCCAACCAGGAATTCGGATGGCCGATGATTTACCGCTACCCACCCCTGTTTCTGTGCCTCTTCCGGCCGTTCGCATCTCTTTCGCTGAGTGTTGCCCAAGGAATATGGGTCGGGCTGGAGATCCTGCTCCTGGGGCCGTTGCTTTGGGTCTGGTATCATCGATATTCGCCCGCACGTTTGGGCCCCGCTCTGGGGATTTCCGCACTTCTGCTTCTGCCGTATTTGCTTTATGAACTTCAGGTAGGGAACGTACAGTTGTTTCTCGTCGAAATGGTGTGCTTTGCCCTATTACTTTGTGATGAGCATCCCTTCGTCACCAGCCTCTTGCTCGGCCTCGCGACGGCCATCGAAGTCTGGCCGGGGTTTATCCTGCCTTTCCTGGCGGCGCGTGGACGTGGACGCTGGCGTATCGGCGTTCAATCGTTAGCGGCAGCGGGAGTCTTTACTGTCTTGCCGGGCGTCTGGCTCGGTTGGAACAACCTGTTTCACTTGCTGAAGCAGTGGTTCCTCCAGGAAAAGCAAATCAATGCCCAGCTTGGCGACCGGTGGTACGTCAGCCAATCCTTGCGTGGCGTCATGCTCAGGTATTTCACCCGGATGGACTACTCCGGGCTTCCTGACCAAAACTACCGGCACGTGAACCTCTTTTCGTTGCCCCCCTGGGAAGTCCGGCAATTCTGGCTCATGCTCGCGATCGTTTTGGGCCTGTTGGCGTTGGTTTGGATTTACCGTTGTGCCAATGACGGCGCCGCACACTCCATCTTTTTTTGCTCGCTCCTGATCATCCAGCCCAATGTGGGGCGGGCCGCGTTCGTGACCTTGCTCTGGCCGATCCTGTACGCGGGAATTGTGTTAACGGACCAGAAGACTTCCCGGCCCACACGATGGGTGCTCGTGGGTGCGGCCGCCTTAGCCGTCCTTGAGCCGCTGGCTCCAGGAGCGGCGTCACAACGGCTGGCGCAGGTCCTGGGAATTGACTTCGTTGGAGTCCTCGTTCCGCTCACCATAGCTCATCTCGCGTATTCCGCGTGGGGGATGTCTTCCCCGTTGTGGAAACCACTCACTGAGTGACGCCGCCGAAAGAGGCGGGCAGTCTTATTGGCGTCAGCAGAGAACGCCGATCATCAATAATCGCAACCAATTTCCGTCTGCCCCGAATAGGCATAGCCTGAATATTAGCGACGCGCCAGCCACGGCGCAATTATGCCTTCGTATCGTGGCTCTTATACTTCAGCATCTGAGTTCACATCGCCGGCGTGGCTGATGCGGTGACAGCAGGAACGTACGGGAAAGTCGTCGACGGCTTCGAGGTGACCGAATCCTTGCCAATTCCGAGGCGAACGGGCGTGTTCGCCGCTATGGAGAACATGACATCTGGCGCGTTGTCTATGAGGGAGCGACCGTTCCACTCGGCGAACCCGAACACGGCCGGTGTGCCGACCTCGTAAGGGAGGATGTTGGGAAAGAACCGGTGAGCGACTTTCTCCCCATATGCCCGAGGGTCTTGGGCAGCTCCATTCGCGGAAACGACGCCGGCGATTGCCTTGGTGACGGCCGCTCCGTAAGTCGCGAAGTCATCGGCCGGGCGTCCGGCGTTGAGACGATTGCCGAGATTTTCGTTGTACTGGGTGAACAGCGGATGGATCATCGGAAGGCCTACGCGATTGATCGAACGCCATCCCCCTGCATCGGTGGCAAGTGTTGCGACAGCCCACACGCCAATTCGACGCTTGTCGCCTGCACCGGCAAGCAACTCCTCATCTGGCACCTCCAGCACGATCGAATACACCGTGTGGCCGGCAAACAGGTTCTTCGCGCGACTTGGATCCCATCCGGACAGGTCGACGGACTTGCCGTCCTGGAACGCGTGGCCAACGGCGTGTAGCACATCGGGCTCAATCCAAAATGGGTCACCAGCCCTGCCGGCCCAGACACGCAGCCCCGCTGGTGTGCGAACGATCTCGCCCGTTTCTCCCTTCGCGACCACAGTACCGGCTGCCTGTGGATCGACCGCATCTGCTCCCCGAAGGCACCGTACTACGTAACTTTGCTTTCCGTGCTGGTCACGCTCGTTAAACGTAACACGGTAGGTGGTATCTTCGACCGCATCACCGTTGAGATCTACTTTGAATTCGTACATTCCTTCCGGATGGTACCCGGGCGCAGGAACGAGGCCGAAAATGGAGTGACACACATTGATGACAAACGCGGTGCCTGTTTCACCGCGGAACACGTAGAGGTCGGTAATGTCGAGGCGGATGTCTTGCCGGGCGATTGGTGAGTCGAGGTGATGTGACATGTTCCTCCTTTGCACTTAGACGATCAGATCAATCTTTGCACTCGCGTCCAGGCAATGGCCTTTAGCTCGTGCGCGCATCAATTCGTACTTCTCCATTGGAAAGTGATCCAACGTGACCGCAGGAGTTGAATGAGTTATCTCGTGCTAAGCCGCCGCACTCTTACTTCGCTCGAAGAACGTGAGCAATTCCCTATTAATCTGGTCTTTGTGAGTCGAGCACATGCCGTGCGGGGCCCCAGGAACGACTTTCAAGATTGCGTCCTTGATCAGTTTCGACGAGAGCATGGCAGAGGCACCGATAGGCACAATCTGATCGTCATCGCCATGGAGGACCAAGGTCGGCACATCGAACTTCTTGAGGTCTTCCGTGAAGTCGGTTTCCGAAAAAGCTTTAATACAGTCGAAAACTGCTTTGTGCCCGGCAAGCATCCCTTGCAGCCAAAAAGAATCGCGCAAACCTTGCGAGACCTTCGCGCCAGGGCGGTTGGCCCCATAAAAAGGCGCGCTGAGGTCCTTCCATAACTGCGACCGATCGGCCAGGACCGATGCCCGAAGCTGGTCAAATGCCTCAATGGGTGTTCCACCTGGGTTGGCCGCGGTCTTCAACATCAGGGGTGTCACTGCGCCGATCAGCACAGCCTTGGCGACCCGTTTTGTGCCGTGGCGGCCGATGTAGCGGGCGACCTCTCCTCCGCCGGTGGAGTGGCCGACATGAATCGCACCCTTCAACTCGAGCGTCTGGACCAGCGCAGCGAGATCATCTGCGTAGGTGTTCATTTCATTGCCCATCCAAGGCTGGCTGGAGCGGCTGTGCCCGCGGCGATCGTGGGCGATGCAGCGATAACCACGGTCGGCCAGAAAGATCATTTGGTCTTCCCAGGCATCGGCGCTCAAAGGCCAGCCGTGGCTGAAGACCACCGGTTGTCCCTTCCCCCAGTCCTTGTAGTAGATTTCTGTACCGTCTTTCGTCGTGATCTTCGGCATCGTGCCCCCTTAAGACTGTTTCGGTGCGCCTCAATATCTCCCGCTCAGAAGCGCAGCCTTGGAAAGGCAAAAAGTGTGCCGTTCGCAATGCCTTCAGAAGCCGCGACTTAGAATTGCTCCGACTCCTGAATCTTGAGCAATCCTGAGCGATAAGGGAGACGCGGGCCCCGTTCGACTGAAATTTCCTTTTTAACCCTGAACGAGTGCTATTTTACTGTGACTCTCCTTGTCATGCAACAGTCTTCTTTTCGCTTGTCTTCTCTTCGCTTCTTTTCGCATGTCTTCTCCCCGCAGGTCAGAGCCCTGACGGTTTCAAACAGCCGCGACCCATGCTTTCTTTCGATTAACGTTCCAAAACGGGCTGCGCCCTCTCGTCAGCAAACCCTTCGCAGATACTCTCTGCGTGAAACAGTTTGCGCTCTTCTGAGGTTTTTTCACACCTTCCAAGCGATGTACCAGCAGTTTCGCAAAGCTCGTGAGCAGCAGCGTACGGGAGGCGGAATCAGCGCGGTTTCGACGCTTGCAGTGGGGCGGTGCAGAACTGGTGGCATTTTCGAGAGCACTTCGCCGTGGGGCGCAGGTGCCCAGGCGGAGTTCGGTTGTTTGGGGGGCCAGCGGGAGGGGAGAAACACCTAACTGGTATCGTCAGGGACGGGGCGCGACAAGCTAAGCCAGAGGCGTTGACAGAGAAGAGCGGCTTCCAGGATGGGGTGGGTACCACGGTGGAGGTACCGAATGCGGTAGAGCCGTTCGATGGTCAGGGCCAAGCAGGTCAAAAGCCAGACCAACAGCAGGCTATTTTGTTCATGATGGCAGATATGTTCGAAGCCGTAGCGGTTCTTGGCATCGTTAAAGCCTTCGTTCTCGATCTCCCAGCGGCTCTTGGCCATGCGGAAGAGGGCGCGACTGCTGACCCACTGGCGGGGGAAGTTGGTGAACCAGTAGGCCTCACAGATTTCGCCGTTGGGATGGTACTGACGGTAGCGAACCACCCGCACCGTTTCCCAGCGCAGGGTTTCCCAAGGGTCGAAGTCGTCGGCATCCCAGATTTCGACTCGATCCTTGCCGTGACGGAAGACGTGATGGGGAGCTTGGTGGAGAAATCTTTTCTGGGCAGCCGCCAACAATTCGGGGAGATTGTTTTTCAAGCGGGCGACGACGAACAGTCCTAAATCCCCGGCGTCGTGCAGGAAGGGGGCCTTGGCGAAGTTCCCGTCGACCACCACATAATCGGCAAAGCGTCGGCCCAGGTTGCGGGCGGTGCGGCGGAGAAGTCGCCGCCCGGCACGGTACTCGCTATCCCCAGGGCCGTAGGGTTCGATATCCAAGGGTAAGGTTAGGCCGGTTCCCACCACACTGCTCATGACCAACTTATGATGGAAGCCGAGGATCTCCCTTTTCTGGTTGCGGTGGGGACGGCACAGATCGCAAAGATTTTCCTGCGATCGGCCCGCGCCGGTCCCGTCCAAAGCCAGTCCGATGAAACGGCAGTCGTCGAAGGCTTTGTGGCGCTTGGCCTGATGGACAGCAGTGACCGCCGCCTGACGAGTGACGGCCGGGTCGAGCCGTTCGGTGAAATAACCGAGGGCATCATCGCTGAAGCTCCGGGAAACTTCCAGGGCGCGCGCCCGAGCGCCGACCAAGCTTTCAATGGCCAGGAAAGCCGCACGCCGCAGCAGCCTCCCCAGGAGCAAGGCCCACAGCAAAGCCGGGGCCGGAATGCGACCCGCCCTGCGCCCATCGCCGGGCGCTCGCAAGTAGGGCTGCAAGCGCAGACACTTCGAGACGTACTTCTTGAGGCGACGCGGCGTCGGCCCTTTCACCGCGGCTTGCGCCTTTGCTGACGCGCCAGCACCAGGAGTTGGGCGTTGGCGGCCAAGACCTCCCGCACCGCCGCTTGGAGTTCCCGTCCGGCCTCGACCCGGCGGCGGACGTCCTCGACCCAGTCGCTGGGAATGTGCTGCACATGCTTCTTGCCGCGTACCATGAAGGTGAGGGACCAGGCGGGATGCCCCCGCGGGTCCTTGGCACAATGGCAGGTGGGCTTGCCGCAGCGGAGATGGGAGAGGGAAAGTGAGCCGGGCAGTAGATCGTCGGGAAGCTGGAAACGGCGCACCAGTTCAAATTTACGTTGCCGGAGACGCGCAGCTTGAGGGCCGCGAGGTTCGTGTTCGTCAATCATCTTATGGTAGCAATACCATAAGAAACAAAAAAAGTCAAGCGCTTATTGGGAATGCGAAAATAGGAAGGGTTAGGAGAGCAACCGCTGAAAGCCCGCAGGAAGCCTGACTATTGCCTGCCGTCGCAGCAGTCCATCACCGGTTTCCGAAACTGCTGGCGATGTACGCGCCACTTGAGTGTGCGCAGGAGGCCGGACGAACGATGGGGGCAAGCCTGCTCTTTCCCGGCCGAGGTTGCGGGCTGCGCTTGCTGGGCCTGCACCGTCTGTTTGGCCTGGGCGAAGGCGTTCGCCGCATCACCGCCTGCGCTGGAACGCGAAACGATGGGCAGGGCAACCAGGAAGAAGAGACGGAGTCAGGAGTCAGGAGCTAAGCAGGCCGTTCAGAACTAGAATTTGACCAGTATGTCCATGTCGATGAGGTTCTCAGTTTTGCGAAGATCCGGGAACCAAGTGTCGGCGATTCCGCCGCAGCCCGCGATGGTCAAGGACGGGCTGCCGTTCATACAGGCGTATTCGGTGGGAAAGCCGTTATTGCCACCCGGAGGGGTAATCCCCCCCGCACCAGACCAGTACGGCACACTCGCGTGGCGATGTGTAAACTCCCAGCGGAAAGTGATGTACTGCTTGGGCATCCAATCAAAAGTGATCGAACTATCCCAGGCCTTGAACGGGTCGCCCGGATTTTCGGTGAAGTAGGGCGAATTGGTTGCCGCTGAAATTGCGCCCTCTCCATTGATGGGCGGGAGCAGCACCAGATAGCGTCCTGGGTTGTTGATTCGTCCGCCGCCAACCGTCAATCCGTAGAGGTCCTTTTTGAACCAGAGGCGGTTGTAGAACATGTAGCCCAAGAAGCTCTGCTTGGGACCGCCCTTCGTGTCGCCGTGGCAACTCACGCCGCCGCCGAATTCACAACCCATGTCGCCAGTCAGGGAGAACGCCATCTTGTCGAGCGCCTTCCGGGGTCTATCGTAATACTTGACTTCGATGCTGTTGTCGGTATGGATGCGGCTGCGGTTGGGGATGAACAGGTCGTCGTGGCCCAGACCGTAATTGTTGGAGATGATGTTCAACCAGGGCTTCGGGGTCCACTTAATCTGCCCTCCGAGACCCGGCCGATGGTTGGCTGAGGCGTACGACTGCCATCCGTTGATGAACCACGGCTCAATCTTCACATGTGCGGTCGGGAAAATCTGTATTCGCACACCGTTGAAAAACCAAGGCGTGTTCGAAGAAACGTACGAGGGTTGGTAAGCCCAGTTATCGAAGTTGTAGTAGCTGAAAAGGCCAATGTACGACATGAAGATTCCGGCGTCGACGTTGATCCCGTGAAGCACGTTGAAATGGTACCCGCCGTACGCTTCTGAGACGTAGCGGTAAGCCGTGTCGAGATCCCATTGGCCGTTTCCGGGGCTGGCGTCATTCCGGGGTGTGGTCTCTGCATACATGCCAAACTGGGTCATCAATCGGGCACGAACGTTGTCGTAGTGGAAGTCACCGCCGACGCCGAGCTGCTCCACCTGGACTTCGTTTGAGCGAAAAATCTCGCTCGACCCACCCATCGAATGGTCCGTGGGATGGTTAAAGTCATAGGTATACGTAACGTCAGCTCTGATTTCTGGTGTAAAGAATTTCGAGTCCCAATATATATCCTTCGTGCGGGGGTTGCCGTTGAGCCAGGTCCAGTCCGCGTCAGAGAAGGGTGCGATCTTGGCTGGTTTCTGGGGGACAGCCGCTGCCTCCGTGTTGGGCACGGCTGGAAGCACCGCCGGCTTTAAGCCTGCCGCCCCTCCCAGTGAAGCTACCAGTACGGGCTGAGCTAGGGCGCCAGCCTTGGTAGCCTCCTTGTCAGGTGATGCTGGCACGGGCCGAGTCGTGGCGACAGTCTGGTTGGTTCCCTTGTCCGGGAGGGACAGCGCTGACTGTGTCGGAGCGTCAGTTTGGTTGGGTCCCTTGTCTGGGGAAGCTGCCACAATCTGAGCCGGCGCGGGCACAGGTCCGGCTTCTTTAGCTTGCCTGGCTTCAATCGCCGACAGACGTTGCTCCAATCGGTCAATGCGATCGAGCAGTCTTTTTTCCCGCTCGGTAAGCGGTGCGTCGTCCGCGTTCGCAGTCTCCGATTGCGCCTGTGAACCCGGAACCACCGTGCTGCTGCTCGAGTTCGCACTCGCCGGCGCCGGTGCTGTAGGCAGGGCCGGGTGACCCGACGCCTTGGAAGCGTTCGGTAATGCGAGAGTCATATCCAAGGACACGCTCTGCTGTTCAGCCACTTCCACCGTCGCGGCTTTCGAACTTTCGTACCCTTCTTTAATTACCCTCAATTGATATTCTCCTGGCTTGAGACTTCCAACCAGGAAGCAACCATCCTTTCCGCTCAAGGTGGTTCGATCGATGTTCTCATTCACGCTGTGAACAATAACTTCTGCTCCTGGCAACAGCAGACCCCCGGAATTTCGAACAACGCCGTAAATGTCCCCAAACCCGGACGCGCCGTGGGCGAGAGGCACGAACATCATCGCCACGGCAAGTTTCGCTAGAGTACGTATGCCCATATTAAAAGTAGCCTCCTGTAAAATTCACCCGACATATATGGGTGCTGTGCCTCCGATCTCTACAATTCAACATGCACGATGGGGCATGAAGAAGTCATGAAGAAGAGCTAAGGATTTGATTAAGGGACTAATCACAGTTCTTCTGCCGGGCGGTCGCGGTCCACCCACTGCCCCAACGGGGAGACAGCCGGAAGCCGCATGAGGCCACACAAACTCCGGGACATAGTGAAGAGCAAGAAGTCGATCGAAAGAATGCTGATTTCAGGAAGTAGGTTATGGAGGCAGTTCAGCCTTCGAGCCTGAATCTTGTCGAGGCGAGCGCGTACAGCCGTCGCCAGACAAGCCGGTTGATGATAACAACCACTGCCGCCAAGAACATGGTCGCCGCGAGGAGCAGGCGGAAGTTGCCACTGTCGGTCGCGCGACTGATGACCGCGCCGAGTCCGGTGGTTGAGAACGTTTGCCCTCGGAAATGGAAGTACTCCGCCACGATGCTGGCGTTCCATGCTCCGCCGGACGCGGTGACCAACCCGGTTATCAAGTAGGGGAAGATTCCGGGCAAAAGCAATTTTCGCCAGCGCTCCAGGCTGCCCAGGCGGAACACGCCGCACACTTCCTTCAAGGTCTGTCGGGATGGCGCTGGCGCCTGCGATAACATTGAACAGGATGTACCACTGCGTGCCCAGCAGCAATAGAACTATCGAGCCAATGCCCAGTCCGCCGCCGAGGCGGATCAGCACGAGCAGAACGATGGGAAACAGAGCCGTGGCGGGTACGGACGCTGCAATTTGAGCGATCGGTTGGGCGATGGCGGAGAGCTTCGGCCTTAGCCCTATATAAAGCCCGACCGGGACCGTCCAGCACGCCGCCAGCAAGAGAGTGGCCTCGACCCGAAGGAATGTCGCTCCGGCTCCCCACAGGATTTCTCGTATTTCCGGTCGAGAGAGCGCGGCGAGCATGCCACCCATCTTCCCGACCGCGTAGGTAACGCCAAGGAGGCTGGCCACCAGCAGCGTGTATAGTATCCATTTTCCCAGCCCTGCGCCCCAAATGAACCTGGGAAGGGGATGCCTGGGCTCTGGCAAAATGCAGACTCAAGGCCTCACGCAGAGGTAAGACGGACATGCGTGCGGCAAGGGGAAGGATCTTCGAACGGCGCAGCAGATCGAGAACGGGTGAGCGCGGCGTCACCGCAGCTTCGACCTGCTCGAATTTGAACTTCTCAGCCCAAGCGATGATGGGACGCCAGATGATCTGGTCAATCAGCACGATAACCGCCACCATGGCGGCCAGTCCCCAGATAATCGCTCGAGTGTCTCCGGCATTGGCGGCGGTTTGGAGGTAGGAACCGAGGCCGGGAAGACGAAGGTCGCGATTTCCCAGGACAAACATCTCGCAGGCCATCAGAAAGAACCAGGCGCCGGCCACCGACATCATGGAATTCCAAACCAGTCCGATGGCTGCGTAAGGCAGTTCCATTTGCACGAACCTCTGCCACCAACTCAGACGGTATACTTTCGCCGCTTCGCGCATCTCATTTGGAATGCTCTTGAGCGATGAGTAAAAGCTGAAGGTCATGTTCCAGACCTGCCCGGTGAGGATCAGGACGATGCACCCCAGTTCCACACCCAATTGCCGGGTCGGGAACAAGGCAACCATCGAGACCATCACGCCGGGGAGGAAGCTGAGAACAGGGATGGACTGCAAGGTGTCCAGCAGCGGAATCATGAATCGTTCCGCTTTCGCTGTTGTAGGCGGCAATATATCCATAGGCCAAGGTGAAGGCTAGGCTGAGAACGTAGGCAACGGCAATGCGAACCAGCGAGAACGCGGCATATTTTGGCAATGCTCCGGGATGGAGTTGAATTTCAGGCTGGGTATTGACGGGGCCAATCCCGTAGCGACTGAATGTGAGCAAGCCATAGAAGATCGCCAGCCCCGCAAGGATGATCGGCAGGTCTCTCAGAAAAGGTGGGACAGTGGCAGGAAAGACTCCCCACGGAGGAGGTGCAGACGAGGCTTTTTCAGTTCGCGGCGCCATCAGTGATGCAGAACGTCTTCGGCAGAATCTACTGAGCTAGTGCTTTGATGCGACAGGAGTCTGTCGCTTTCGGAATCGTAGGCGAAAATCTCGCCATACCGGCCCCAATTCAGGACGGTCTCGATCTGCCTTTGGGCCTCATCCTCGGAGAAGTGCTCTTCCAAGAGGTCACGGAAGAACTCAAGTGGCATGGTCTGGTCTGACTTAGTCCTCAGGCCATTGTCAATCTGCTGAAGCAGCGTGACATTGGCAAGTGCGGCTTCGCGGAACAGAGCCTTCCGCGTGGAAATGTCGGCTTCGGCAAACGCCTTTCCCGTTGGGGTAATCTCAACATCGCCCTTATCGGATCTGGCGAAGGCAAGCAGCGTCGCCGCCTCGACGATCGGCAGCAAGTCTCCGACATCCATCAGCAGCTCTTCCGCCAAATGGTACAGGTCCTCTTTGCCGCCGCGGTCATCAAGTATTTCGAGCAATCCCGCGACTCCGCCGGGCCTGGCATGGGGCAGCATCTGGTAGGGCGCTCTCGCGGGTCGCTCCGCGGCTGATGGCGGCGGGGCTTCGAGCTGCGGCTGCGTCATCAGTTTGTAAATGTAGTCCACATAGACGAGGAACTCGGCGGAAGTGTGTTCCCTCGGCTGTCGTAAGCGGAACGCGAAAATCCGCACGGATTCTGGCCGGGTTACGCCCCAGGACGATTATCCGGTCTGCGAGCAGAACTGCCTCCTCGATGTTGTGAGTAACCATGAAAATGCTTCGGGTCGGGATCTTCTTTCCGAGCCACAAGCTCCATCAGTTCGCCGCGCAGATTCTCCGCCGTTAGGACGTCAAGTGCCGAGAAGGGTTCGTCCATGAAGAGAATTTCCGGCTCCACCGCCAGCGCGCGTGCGAATCCTACGCGCTGCTTCATGCCTCCGGAGAGTTCTTTGGGGTAGGCAGTCTCAAAACCCTTTAACCCTACTTTATCAAGGGTTCGGAGCGCCCGATGATGTCGCTCGAAGTGTGCCATACCGCGCGCCAGGAGGGGAACCTCAACGTTATCCAGCACCGTGAGCCAGGGAAACAGCGCGAAGCTTTGGAATACTATGGCGACGTTTGGCCGGCACTCACTCAGCGGTTCATCATGCCAAAGGATTTTGCCGCCGGAGGGAGGTGTGAGTCCGGTGAGGATTCGCAAAAGCGTGGATTTGCCACACCCGGAAGGGCCGAGAAGTGCGACGATGGAGTCGGGCTCCACAGACAAGTCGATAGGAGCAATGACCTGAATCTCCCTGCCGTCCGGCTGCAGAAAACTCTTCTCAATTTGCAGAGCCTTGATGATAGGTTTCACCGCCGAAGGGGGCGCCGCAATAGCTGCTCCCAATTCTTCCCGTCCTGCTTCGGCGGGTTGCTCTTCCGAGAGTTCGTCCATCAAGTGCTGCCAAGCTTCCTCCGGTAACTCGTCAAAGAACTGATGACGCTCGTCAGGGCTGGTCTTATCGATGATGGCGCGCAGTTCTTTTGCCGGGCGGGAGTGGAGCAGGACGTATGAGTGGTAATAGGGAAAACGGCTAACCAGCGCGGCAGCAAAATCAACGGGCAACGCGCGAAATAGGATCTGCTGTTCTTCGAAGGGGATGCTCATGAGCACATCTGCAGCATCCGCGGGCTCGAGACGTTGCAGCAGTGCCACCGCGTGCTGGGAGCGGCCTTGGGACAAGAGCTCTCGCAGTTTTTCGGCAGTCGGCGGGTTCATCGAACGCACCCCGTCATTGACTGTGGATTCAGAACAGCCTCGATCGTCCAACGCAGAACGATTCCTCAGCTCGAGTCATATTATCAGAAGTCGATTAATGAAATCCTTGGCAAATCCTTATGCCTTTCTTATGGTTGTTCGGGCACGCTACATAAGCGAGGCACACATGAATAGCAGCCTGATCGTGGAAGTTGGGTTAGGGACGCGGCTCTACCGGCAGGAGGCAGTGCCGAATATTTCCGATGTGACCGATGGGCGCCTGGAGCTCGAAATCTTCGTCATTTTCACTGACCATTCGGGAACCCTCGCCGCTCTCCGGATGGCCGATCGCTTAGGCGAAGAGCTTGATGCACGCCTCCGGCTTCTCATGCTGTATGAGGTGCCGTATGCACTTCCCTTGACACGGCCGGCTGTTCCTGTAGAATTTCTTGAAGAGGATCTCCGGGCCTTGGCTTCCAAAGTTCCGACGGATATTGCTGCCCATACATATCTGTGCCGCGACAAACGCCGGACTCTGCACCTGATACTGAAGCCCGGCTCGATTGTGATTCTTGGCGGCAAAAAACGCTGGTGGTCTGCGGGGCGGAAACTGGCACGAGTGCTAAAGAAAAATGGACATCATGTGATCTTCGCGGCATCGAGGTAAACGGCCATGTTGGATTTAGTTTACGTAATTATCGGCTTATTGTTTTTCGCCGCCTGTTGGGCCTCGGCTGAGGGCTGTGACCGGCTTTAAGAGGGAGGAACGCCGTGGACTATGTTATTTCAGGAGTGACAGCACTTTTTCTGTTCTTTTATCTCGTTTACGCCTTGCTACGTCCGGAACGCTTTTGAGCAATGAGGAATAAACATGACAGCGCTTGGAATCTTGCACATCGGCGTCTACTTCGTTCTGGTCCTCGTCATCACCAAGCCCCTAGGCGCGTTCATGGCCAGGGTATTTCAAGGCCAGCGGACCTTTCTCCATCCGCTGCTGCGGCCGGTGGAGCGCCTCATCTATCGTCTGGCGGGTGTGCGCGAGGATAGCGAACAACGCTGGACCCAATACGCTGCATCGGTAATCGCTTTCAGCGTCGCGAGTTTTCTATTCGTTTATGTGATCCAGCGATTACAGGGCATCCTTCCCTTGAACCCCATGCACTTCGGGACCAAGGCTGCGCCTTCAGGAGCTACGCCGATCACGCCGGATCTGGCTTTCAACACGGCAATAAGCTTTCTCACCAACACGAATTGGCAAGCTTACAGCGGCGAGATGGCGTTCAGTTATTTCGTTCAGATGGCTGCTCTGGCCGTGCAAAATTTCGTTTCCGCGGCGGTTGGTATTTCCGTTGCCATAGCGTTGATACGTGGTTTTGCCCGGCAGGAGGCAAACAGTATCGGCAACTTCTGGGTTGATCTTACTCGCTCGACAGTTTATGTCTTGCTGCCGATTGCTTTCGTCGCGGCGTTGATCTTTTGCTCGCAGGGAGCGATCCAGAACTTTCATCCCTACGCGACTGTCAAGACTCTGGAGGGAGCTACCCAGACAATTCCGCAGGGTCCCGTTGCCTCTCAAGAAGTCATCAAGATGCTGGGAACCAATGGCGGTGGATTCTTCAACGCCAACTCCTCTCACCCCTTCGAGAACCCGACGCCCTTCACCGACCTCCTCGAGGTGCTCCTGATTTTCATGGTGCCGGCCGGACTGACCTATACTTTCGGCCGGATGGTCGGCGACACCAGGCAAGGCTGGGCTCTCTTTGCCGCCATGGCGGTGATGTTTCTCGCGGGTGTTCTCGTTTGTTACCACTACGAACAGGCGGGCAATCCCATCCTCGCGAAGCTCGGCATTGAAACCGAATATACCGGTAAGCAGTCCGGCGGCAACATGGAAGGGAAGGAAACACGCTTCGGCATCCCCGCCTCGGCATTGTTCGCGACTGTCACTACCGACGCAAGCTGCGGCGCCATCAACAACGTTCATGACAGCCTGACTCCCCTAGGCGGCCTCGTTCCGCTGTTCAACATAGAAACTGACGAGGTCATTTTCGGAGGGGTCGGCTCAGGCTTGTACGGCATGCTGCTGTACGCCATTGTGGGGGTCTTCATTGCGGGGCTCATGGTGGGGAGGACGCCGGAGTATCTGGGAAAGAAGATTCAGCAGAAGGAAGTCAAGATGGCCATGCTGGCTGTCATTGCCACGGCCTTTGTGATACTCGTGTTCACTGCGGTTAGCACTGTCGCTCCCTTCGCCAAGAATGGCTACTGGAATCCGCCTGGACCGGCCGTCGCCAATCTTACGAACTCCGGTCCCCACGGTTTCAGTGAGCTGTTGTACGCCTACTCGAGCACTCCGGAGAACAATGGCAGCGCTTTTGCCGGGCTCAATCCCAATACTCCCTGGTACAACCTCACCTTGGGCTTGGCTATGGTGCTTGGACGTTTCGCATTCATTATTCCGGTTCTGGCTATCGCCGGGAGTTTGGTGGCGAAGAAGCGAGTGCCTTCTTCAAGCGGTACATTTCCAACTCATGGCGTGCTTTTCGTAGGGCTTTTGGTAGGGACCGTCATCGTCATTGGGGCCTTGACATTCTTCCCCGCGCTGTCCCTCGGTCCGCTGGTCGAGCATTATCTCATGCACCAGGGAAAACTGTTTTCCTCGCTAATGCTTTCTATCTGGAGCTAACCCATGGTAACGCCGGGGAATTTCACCGTAACGCCTCCGCTGATTGACGATCTGACGGAACTGATTCCGAAGAAGCTTGTCCGCGCGCGACCCTTGTTCGATCATGAGCTGGTGGGGCGTGCCCTGAAGGACTCGTTCGTCAAGCTGAATCCGGTCACGTTGCTGAAGAACCCGGTGATCTTTGTGGTGGAGGTTGGCGCGGCGCTGACTGGGATTTTTCTGGCTCGCGACGTCTTGATCGGAGCGCGAAGTTTGGGATTCGAGCTGCAAATCGATTTGTGGCTTTGGTTCACCGTTCTCTTCGCCAACTTTGCCGAAGCCATGGCGGAAGCCCGCGGCAAGGCGCAAGCCGACACGTTGCGCAAGACGAGGTCCGAAGCGATCGCTAAGCGAATTCTTGGCAAAGCCGGGGTGGAAACTGTGCCGTCTTCGAAGCTGCGCGCTGGAGACGTGGTCTTGTGTGAAGTGGGAGACATAATCCCCGGGGACGGTGAAGTGATCGAGGGCATCGCCACCGTCGATGAATCGGTGATCACGGGCGAAAGCGCCCCGGTGATTCGTGAGTCGGGTGGCGATCGCAGCGCTGTCACCGGTGGGACCAAAGTTCTTTCGGACCAGATCAAAATCAAAATTACTTCCAACCCGGGTGAGACCTTTCTGGATCGGATGATCGCGCTCGTCGAGGGGGCCGAGCGGCAGAAGACTCCCAACGAGATCGCGCTGAACATTCTGATTGCAGGGATGACCCTCATCTTTTTGTTTGCCGTGGCGACCCTCCAACCATTTGCGATCTACAGCGTCGCCTCCGCCGGGGCGGGGACGGTGCCAACCGTGGCGGTGTTGGTTTCCCTGTTGGTGTGCCTGATCCCGACAACCATCGGCGGCCTTCTCTCCGCCATCGGGATCGCGGGCATGGACCGCGTCATGCAGCACAACGTCCTGGCCATGAGCGGAAAAGCGGTCGAAGCCTCGGGCGATGTCGATACGCTCTTACTGGACAAGACGGGGACCATTACTCTCGGCAACCGGCAGGCGGTGGAATTCATTCCGGTCAAAGGAGTGACGGAAGCCGAGCTCGCGGACGCCGCGCAGTTGTCGAGCCTGGCGGACGAAACGCCGGAAGGACGTTCCATCACCGTGCTGGCGAAGCAGAAGTTCCAGTTGCGCGGCAGAGAAGTGGCCGCGCCGGAGGCGCATTTCATCCCCTTCTCTGCGTATACGCGTATGAGTGGAGTGAATCTGGATGGGCGCTTGTTGCGGAAAGGCGCCACCGACGCCATCCTGAATTTTGTCAAAGAACAGGGGGGCCAGCCGCCCAGCGACTTCATGAGCATCTCCGACCGCATCTCCCGCGCCGGAGGCACACCTCTCGCGGTGGCAGATGGCGCGCGCATGCTGGGAGTCGTAAACCTCAAGGACATCGTTAAAGGGGGAATGAAGAGCCGCCTTGCCCAACTCCGCGCCATGGGCATCCGGTCCGTGATGATCACCGGCGACAACCCACTGACCGCCGCGGCAATTGCTGCCGAGGCTGGTGTGGACGATTTTCTTGCCCAGGCGACGCCCGAGGACAAGCTCAAGTACATCCGCAAAGAACAGTCTGGCGGGCGCATGGTGGCCATGACCGGAGACGGCACCAACGACGCCCCGGCGCTCGCCCAGGCCGACGTCGGCGTAGCCATGAACACCGGTACCATGGCGGCCAAAGAAGCCGGAAACATGGTGGACCTCGACAGCAACCCCACCAAGCTTATCGAGGTGGTTGCCATTGGCAAACAACTGCTGATCACTCGCGGCGCGTTGACCACTTTTTCCATTCTCAACGACGTCTCGAAATACTTTGCGATTATTCCCGCCATGTTCATGACGACGTATCCGGCCCTGGCGAAGCTCAACATCATGCACCTCCGCACCCCACACAGCGCCGTGCTGGCGGCGGTGATCTTCAACGCCTTGATCATAGTCGCCCTCGTGCCGCTGGCTTTGCGGGGAGTGAAATACAGACCACAAAGCGCCGCAGCGATGTTGCGCCGCAACCTCTGGATTTACGGATTGGGCGGCTTCATTGCGCCCTTTCCCTTTATCTGGCTGATCGATCGGCTGCTCGGATTGTTGCACTTGGCCTAAGGAGTTCTTATGCGTCACCAAATCGCCCCAGCTTTTCGCTTCATGCTGATCCTGACGGTGCTCACGGGGCTGATTTACCCCGGTGTCGTGACTGCCCTCTGCCAACTTCTTTTTCATTGGCAGGCAAACGGAAGCATGTTGAAAGTGGGTGGACAGGAGATTGGGTCGGCCCTCATTGGCCAGAACTTCACGAAGCCCGAGTATATCCACCCGCGTCCTTCGGCGGCAGGTAATGATGGGTACGACGCGACTGCGTCGGGCGGCTCCGATTACGGCCCCACTAACCAGAAGCTGATCGACCGTGTAAAGGCCTCCTTGGAGCAGTTCCGCAAGGAAAACCCTGACTACACTCAGCCAATTCCAGCGGACCTGCTCACCGCTTCGGCCAGCGGGCTCGACCCTGACATCAGCCCCGCTTCGGCAGAAGCGCAGGCCGCAAGGGTGGCAAAAGCACGGGGTATCGGTCTTGAACAGGTGGACCAACTTATCGCCCAAGAAACGAAAGGTCCGGACTTGGGTTTCCTGGGTGAGCCCCGGGTCAATGTCCTAGAACTGAATCTCAAGCTGGACCAGCAGTTTCCACGTGTAAAGGAGTGAAGGGCAAAGGGTAACTGAAGGCACCATTCAGCGTCTGATTCTCCAGCCTTTATCGTCTAACCTTCATCCTTCACCCCTTATCCTTTAGCCTTTACGCTTTAGCCATTAAACATGCACCGGGGCAGGAATAACCCAATCGCTCAAGGGATTCTGGGCGCGACAGTCCGGGCAAGCCGTCACCGCAGGCTGTGCTCCGCAGTTCGGGCAGAGGCCTCGTGTCTCGAAGGCGTCAAAGGTGTTTTCACAGCGGCCACACCTCCAAAACTTTCCCACCGGCGGCGCGGCTTTGCACGACGGACAGGCAAACCCTTCATGACGCGGCAACTTGGCCAAACGATACAGGGCTTGCGCTTGCCGCAGTCCGCTCCAGCAACTCATGAGGATAAATACGGCCAGAACGCCAAGCCAGGCGGATCGCATCCACGCGGCGAGAGAAAGGAGCCCCGCCACGCCGACGAAACCAACTACGACGGCCGCCATCAAGCTGCGGGCACGTCCTACCACGAACCAGAGCAAGGAACGAAGAATCTGGCCGCCATCCAGCGGATAGACGGGCAACAGATTGAAGATCAGCAAGCCCAGGTTAATGAACACGAGCGCCCGCAAGAACGCGTGGGCATCGGGCGCTGACTTTGCCCACCCCAGCGAGCGGTCCAACATTATCCCCAGCGGGGACACGATGACAAGGAGCGCCACGTTCACCAGCGGCCCCGCCGCGATGCTCCACAGCGTGGCGCCTGGCCGCTGGGGCGGGTTCACATACGCCACCCCACCCAGAGGCCAGAGCAGGATCTGATTCGCCGTTCCTCCAACCTGCCGGCAGGCCAGCGCGTGGCCATACTCATGCAGCATCACAATGAGAAAGAGCGCCAGATACTCCAGCACGTTCCAGGCGAGAGAGGAATAGCTTCTCGCTCGGTTGCTGATTTCATACGCCGCGACCAGAAACCAGGACCAATGCAAGAACAAATCAATCCCAGCGAAGCGGAACAAATGGATCGACCCTTGGCGTTTGCCGGTCATGCACCGGCATTATAACACCCCGCTACTCGGCGCCGACTCCATTTGAGAGGTCATTGCCAAATCAAGTCCCAACTACTATAGTCGAGCAAGCAAACCGCCAAGGAAGAGCGCTGTTTTTCCGATCTCTGCCTTCCCGTGTCCAGTCGAAGATATCGGTAAAGGTCAGCTTCTAAAAAGAATTACCACTGGTGGGGGATTCTCGGGGTTGACGGCCTAGCTAAAGGCTTTTTTTTTGCGCCCTTCTCGCCGATAATGGATCATGCAAGCTGGTAAACCTTTCCCCTTTTGAGGAACATGCCGACCGATCGCCGTCCAGACCCCGAGCAATTGCTGCGCAAGCTTCAGGCGGAGGAGCAATACCAGCGGCGCGGACGACTCAAGGTCTTTCTCGGATACGCCGGAGGCGTTGGTAAATCATTCCGTATGCTGGACGAGGCGCGCCGGCGGCGAAAACGAGGAGAGGACGTTGTAGTGGGCGCGATCCAATCGAAGGTCTCAGCCGAAGTCGAAGCCCTGCTGCACACAATGCCGGTCATTCTTCTCCGCACAATCAGTGGCGTTCCCACGATGGACGTGCAGGCCATCCTGCGTCGCCACCCCCAAGTCTGCGTCGTTGATGGTCTCGCTTATGACAACCCACCCGGCAGCTCGCACCCCAAGCGCTGGCAGGACGTCGAGCACTTGCTTTCGACGGGCATCTCGGTTATTACCTCAGTGAATCTCCAGCACATCGAGGAACGGTCGGAGGAGGCGGAAAGGATCACGGGCAAGCATGTGACCGAGACCGTTCCAGAAAGCTTCTTGCGCAATGCCGACGAAATCGAGATTGTGGATGCGCCACCCGATTTTTGCCTACAGCGCGACGCCAGCCTTCTGACTGCCGGTGAGACTCGGGCTGCGGCCAGCCTGCCGCAACAGCTTTCTGAACTACGGGAGATTGCTCTCCTGCTTGCTGCCGATGTAGTCGACTATCAGCTTGAGGCTTACTTGGCGCGACATGGCATCGAGCAGCCTTGGGGTACCCATGAGCGCATTCTCGTCTATGTTTCCCCTTACGCTGACGCTGCCGAGATGATCGCCAGCGGAAGGCGCAACGCCGGCCGATTTCATGGAGAGTTGTTTGTCGCGTACATTATCCGGCCAGACATCACGCCAGAAGAAAAGACTGTCCTGGAGAGAAACTTGTCGCAGGCGCGAGCTGCCAGCGCGCGCATCGAAGCACTGGATGGCGAGGATCCAACCCACGCCATCATGCAGTTTGCGCGGGCGCATGGCATTACTCAGATCTTCTTGGCGAACAGAGCGATCAATAATTGGTGGGATCGCATCTTTGGCAGGCCTGTGGAACGCCTCATCCGGGCGGCGGATAACATCGACGTCAGATTGTTCCCCGTATAGGAAAGCGCGCATGTCCGAGTCCTTCCGTAGAGGCACTCTTAAGATCTTCCTGGGTTACGCCGCGGGCGTCGGCAAGACTTATCAGATGCTGGACGAAGCCCAGAAGTTGAAGAATGAGGGTGTGGACCTCGTAGTTGGCTATTTCGAGCCGCACGGGCGTATGGACACCATTAATAAAGCCAACGGCCTGGAATTCATTCCCCGCCGCAAGGTCGAGTACCGGGGCGCCGTGTTCGGCGAAACGGATGTCGAAGCCATACTCCGCCGCCGGCCCCAAGTCTGCGTCATCGACGAGTTTGCGCACACGAATATCCCTGGTTCACAGCGATCCAAACGCTGGGAAGACATCCAGATCCTGCTCGACGCCGGCATTGACGTGTTGACGACCATGAACGTGCAACACCTCGAGAGCCTCAACGACCAGGTCTGGCAGTTCACGGGTATCCGCGTGCGCGAAACCATCCCGGATTGGGTGGTTAAGCAAGCCGACGAGGTGGTCATGGTCGACTTGCCTCCTGGGGCGTTGCTCAACCGGCTGATGCGCGGCGTCGTCTACGCGCCCGAAAAGGCGCAGCAGGCGATGGAGAATTTCTTTAAGGAGTCGACTCTTGTCGCCTTGCGCGAGTTAGCGATACGCCAGACCGCCCATGAGGTTGACGTCCGACAGTCGGTGCAGGAGGAAACCAACGCTAGTCAGCTTGAAGGTGGAGACCATGACGCGCTTTCATCGCGGAGGTCGCGGGCGTCCGACCGAATCCTCATTCTCGTCACAGAAGACCCTTCTTCAGCGGCGCTGATCCGCCGCGGCAGGCGCGTGGCTGATTACTTGAAGGCGGAGTGTTTCGCGGTGTGCGTCCTCCGGGACGGCAGCCTGCATAATATTCCGGCAGGGCCACGCGAGACCGTGGAAAAGCACATGACATTTGCCCGCAACTTGCACATCGAGACCCGGGTTTTGCAGGGCGAAGATGTGGCCCGGACTTTAACCGACTTCGCCCGTCTCCAGCAAGTCACACAGATCTTCCTTGCACGCCCCCAGCAGAAGATGTGGCCGGTGATTTTTGGCCGTGGTCTGGTGGAGCGGGTCGTCCGATTAGCCCACGATATCCAGGTCACTATTGTGGCCGAGCACCGCCGGCAGCAAGAAAGCTAGGCCAAGTCAGCCCTTTTAACTCTCCTTTAGCCGGAATGTCTCAGCACGAATGGCGAGGGCGGGGTTTTAAAACCCGCCTTCCCCATCGGCGACTCCGAAGGGTGGAGCGTCGTGAGAACGCTGCATACTTGTCTCGGGATGTTGAAGCGTGCATACTTGCGGCGTCTCGGGATTCGGAATTGAGTTCCCGGCCGGCACGGCACTCTTTTGAAGACGAGAGGTACAAATGATCAGAGGCATCAGGCAACGAAGGGTTTGGATTCTGCTCACTCTCGCTGTTTGGGCAGTAATCGGTATATCCGTTTCCCTGGCGGATGAGGGCATGTGGACTTTTGATAACCCCCCGCTCAAGCAGCTCAAGGAACGCTACGGGTTCCAGCCCACGCGCGAGTGGCTTGACCACCTGCGCCTCTCCAGCGTGCGTTTTAACGACGGCGGCTCCGGCTCTTTCGTGAGCCCGCGCGGACTCGTGCTCACCAACCACCACGTGGCGCTTACCCAACTGCAAAAGGTTTCTTCTCCCGCGAAAGACTACGTCAAGGATGGGTTCTATGCGCGGGCTGAGGCGGATGAACTGAAGTGCCCTGACCTGGAAGTGAACGTCCTGGTCGCAATGGAAGACGTCACTCCGCGTGTCCGCAGCGCCGTCAAGCCGGGGATGACCGACGAAGCCGCCTTGAAGGCTCGAAAAGCGGAAATGGCAAGAATTGAGAAGGAGAGCTTGGGAAGAACCGGCTTGCGCTCGGATGTGATTTCCCTTTATCAGGGCGGTGAATACTGGCTTTACCAATACAAGAAATACACGGACATGCGCCTGGTTTTTGCCCCCGAACAACAGATCGCCTTCTTTGGAGGAGATCCCGACAACTTCACCTACCCCCGTTACGATATTGACTTCGCTCTGTTTCGTGTGTACGAAAATGGAAAACCTGTAGAAAACAATCATTATCTGAAATGGAATGTGAAAGGCGCTGGTGATGGCGAATTGGTCTTCGTTTCAGGGCACCCAGGCTCCACATCGCGCCTCCAAACCATGACTCAGATCGAAACCGAACGGGACTACGACCTGCCCCTGATTCTTAAGGTCCTGAACCGGCGAGTGGAAACTGCGAGGCGTTATGCCGCCCAGGGACCTGAAGAAGCCCGGCAAGCGGCGCGCATCATCTTTTTCACGGAGAATTCTTTGAAGGTGTATAAAGGCCAAGCCCAGGGCTTGGCCGACAAGACTTTGATGTCGAAAATGCAGAAGAACGAGGCCGACTTTCGCGCTCTGGTGGCAAGCAAACGGGAGTGGGAAAAGGCTTATGGCGGAGCCTGGGATGCCATTGCCCAAGCTGAGATGAAGCATCGACAGATGCTGAAAACATATCGGCTCTATTCGGTCCGGGGGTCCCGCTTGCTGGAAATCGCGCTCACTATCGTGCAGTATGCGGCGGAAGTTAAGAAGCCCGACGGAGAGAGGCTCGAGGGATTTCACGATTCCCAGCTTGATTCACTTCGTTTTCGTCTCTTTTCGCCAGCGCCGATTTATCCCGGGTATGAAGCGGCAATGTTAGAAGGAGCGCTGCAAGTTTGCCTCGAAGAATTGGGCGCCGAGGATCCCTTGCTGAAAGCCGTGTTAGGCGTCCACACCCCCGCTGAAGTGGCAAAGGAGGCTGTCGAGGGGAGCAAGCTGGCGGACCCCGCCGTTCGCAAGTCGCTGGTGGACGGAGGCGAAGCGGCCGTCCGGGCATCCAGCGATCCCATGATGGTGTTGGCTCGCACGATCGATCCCTTCGATCGCCGGAGGATCAAGGCCTTCGAGGACAATGTGGAAAGTGTGGAGACTCCTGCGGGGGAAAAGATCGGCCAGGCCCGATTCGCAGTTTACGGGAAGTCACTCTATCCCGACGCAACTTTCACTCTGAGGCTCGCCTATGGCGCGGTCAAGGGTTACCCGATGAATGGGACTCAAGCGCCTCCCATGACGACCTTTTACGGCCTTTTCGACCGGGCCTATAGCTTTGGCCTCAAGCCCCCTTATGATCTCCCGGCACGCTACCTCGAGCGCCGCACCCGCCTGGACCTCGCCGGGCCCCTGGATTTTGTCAGCACCTGCGACATCATCGGGGGAAACTCAGGCTCCCCGGTCGTCAACAAGCAAGGCGAGCTGGTGGGGTTGATTTTCGATGGGAACATTGAAAGCCTGATCGGCGACTACGTGTACTACGAGGTGAACAACCGCGCCGTGGCTGTCCACAGTGGGGCCATCATCGAGGCGTTGCGTGGGCTGTACGATGCCTCGCCTTTGGCTGATGAGCTCGAGGGAAGGTAGTGGTAGAGTTTGGTTTTTGTCGCGTTGGTCCCCGACGGTCAGGGACCAGGCTTACTCTAATCACGCTGGATCTGGTCAAACAAACTTCTTTATACCGGAGGGTTACAAGTGAGGGGCAAAGTCACTCGACGTCACTTTCTGGAGACTGGAGCGGCAGGAACGCTGGCTGCGACCATCGCACCTCGAGGGAGCGCCAAGCAAGCGCCGCCAGCGGGATCGAGCATTCCAGTTTCGAACGCTCCCAACTTCCAAGACTATGCCACCATCGAGGCCTATAGTGACGGGGTTCCTGTGTACTCCTTGGGGAACATCGCGTTCATTTACGGCGTCAGCCCGGATGTGTACACGGGAGTGGTGATGCAGGAGGGCAATGCCAACCCCAAAACTAAAATCAAGCCGAAGAAGTCCTGGGAGATCAAGCGCAATCCGTTTGGAAGCACGATCGCTGAGCCGGGTCCAAGAACAATGTGGAATGATAGCCAGCCCATGTTGCCGATTCACCTGATCGACGGTGATCCGGATACGGCGTGGAGCAGTTACGGAAGCCAAATCCCTGATGCCGGTCCGGAATGGATTCGCATCGATTTGCCTGTGGAGACCACGGTGAAAGCGGTGGTCTTGGTGTGCAGCCAGAACTTTGCGGGCGCGAAGTTGTGGGAGGAGGGCCAGTTGACGGACCTCCAGGATTACCATAAATGGGCGGGCAGGGCGCTGCCCAACGAACTGAGCATCCAGGTGAGCCGCGACGGGTGGCGTTGGGAAACGGTCTACGAGAACAACAGCTTCTCCGGCAATGACTCCGGGCCGGCGGTGATCGAGATGAGGCCGACCGAGCTGAATGTCAATGAGCCCAGAGTGATTCCGGGCAGAAAAGCTGCCACGGTGATCGAGTTCGAACCGCGGCGCGCCAAGCAGATCTTGATCGCTGGCCGCAACTTCAAGCGCCGGTTGGATAAGTGCGTCGGCTACGCTTTTTCGATCGGGGAGGTGGAGGTATGGGATTCGGCGGGTCAGAACGTGGCGCTGTTATCGCGCGGCGCCGGGGTGGCGGTATCCTCGACCTCGTCCCTCATGGAGCATGACCGGCTGACCCAGAATTTTCTATTCGGGCCTGCCCAATACGATCTGGGCCTGAAATACGTCCGGATGGGAGCGGACAACGGGCTGTTGACGTGGAACTACGTGGAGCGTGAGAAAGGGAAGATGCGGGTTGATCCGGTCGCGGACCAGACGGTTACGGAGTTGCACCGCAACGGGATCAAGGTGATCCTGAACGTCGACGTCAAAGCGAATTTTGCTTACAAGGGGCGGAAGCTGGATTGGAGGCAGGCCCGTTTCCGGGAAATCAACAACATTTATTACACCTTAGCCGCGGCCACCTTGGCGTCGGCGATCCGCCCTTTGGCAATCACGCCATAGGCCGCGGCCACATCCACCACGAAATCGCCTTGCACCACCCCCAGGCGGGATTGTCTTGCGGATTCATAGGTTACCAGTTTCATGGTTAGCTCCCATCGATGTCCAAGATCTCAGAGTCGAAACTCGAAATTCGAAATTCGAAACTCGAAACTCGAAACTCGAAATTCGGTGTCTTGTGTTGCCTTTTGTAATTACATTTACTTTTCTGATGTGCACGATTTTGTTGTAGCGCCGGGCTTTAGCCCGGCACATGCTGACGTAGCGGCGAGTTTACCTCGCCATGGCGGCGTAAAGCCGCCTCTACGTCATGCCGCTACGGTAAACGCATTTTCCGCACGCAACACTAACCCACGATTTTCGAGTTTCCGATTTCGGATTTCGAGTTTCGAATTTCGAGTTTCGTCATTCCCCGGCATCTAGAGCTTCTTCCACCGGTCGCGAAAGGTTTGCGGCGCCAGCGCGGGGAAGTCGCGCTCCTTGGTCCATTGGGAAGCAGGGTACGCCGGAATTTTGCGAATCCAACCCTGGCGCGCCAGCAGGACTTGCCCCCAGCGAGCGAACCGGCTGCCCAGCGCATACAGGGACGGGATGGCGCATTCCCCAGGCCCACAGGCGGAACATGAGCCGCTCGGAAAGCAGCGACTCCGAGTGTTTGGGCGCATGTTCCTGCGCCTCGCTGCGCAAGTGCAGGAGGAGGTCGGGAATATTGATTTTCACCGGGCAAACTTCCCGGCAGGCTCCGCACAGCGAGGAGGCGAAGGGCAATTCCCGCGCTTGGCCGATGCCCACGAATTCCGGCGTGACCAGCGCGCCGATGGGGCCGCTATAAACCCACCCGTAGGCGTGCCCGCCAATCTTGCGATAAACCGGACAGGTGTTCAGGCACGCCCCGCAGCGAATGCAGTAAAGCATCTCGCGCATCTTGGGGTCGGCCAGCGACTTGGTGCGGCCATTGTCCACCATCACCACGTGCATTTCCTCGGGACCGTCTTCACCCTCGCGGCGCGGCCCGGTGAGGAGCGAAGTGTAGGTGGTGAGCTTTTGGCCCGTGCCGGAGCGGCCGAGCAATCTCAGAAAAATTCCCAGGTCGGCGAGCCGGGGAATAAGCTTTTCGATTCCGATCAACGCGATGTGCACCCGCGGAACGGTGGTGCACATGCGGATGTTCCCTTCGTTCTCAACCGTGACCACGGTTCCCGTTTCGGCCACGGCGAAGTTCGCGCCGCTCACTCCCACGCCGGCTTTCTGGAACATTTCGCGTAACGCCCGGCGGGCGATGGCGGTGAGTTCCTCGGGAACCACCGTGCGCTCGGCTTTAATGTGCTCCACAAACAGCTCGGACACATCCTCGCGGGTCTTGTGAATGGCGGGGGCCACGATGTGCGCGGGCCGCTCACCTGCCAACTGAATGATGAATTCGCCCAAATCGGTCTCAATGGCGCGAATTCCCGCCGCCTCGAGCGCGTGGTTCAACTCCACTTCCTCGCCCACCATGCTCTTGGCTTTCACCACTTCCCGCGCCGCCGATTGCTGCACGATATCCACCACAATCCTGCAAACCTCGGCGGCCGTGGAGGCCCAGTGCATCTTGCCGCCGTTGCGTTCCACGTTGTCGGCAAACTGGGCGAGGTAGTAATCGAGGTTCTCGATGGTGTGGCGCTTCACCTCGCGTCCCGCGTCGCGGAGGCGCTCAAAGCCCGGGACCTCGGCGATCGCCTGTCAACCGGTGCGTGAACAAGCGCAGGGTGGAGGAGCGGTAGGCCTCCGCCAAGCGCGGCATTGGCGATGGTTTCGGCCCCGACTTTTGTGAATCTCGTTACTGTGAACGCCGGTGTCAGACATAAGCAGGTACCAGGTGTCAGATGCCAGGTTGTCAGGGGTCTAGGCGCTTGTTGCGCAGGTGCTGGAGGGCCTGCTTTTCAGCCCTGACACCTGACACCTGGCACCTGACACCTATTCTTTCCCCTGCGCCAAAACCTCCGCCAGATGCATCGTCTTTAGCGGCAATCCCTGACGATGGATCAGGCCGGCCAGATGCATCAAGCAGCCGCCGTCCGCGGCCACCAGGTATTCGGCGCCGGTCTCGGTGGCGGCGCGAATCTTGTCCTGCCCCATGGGCACGGAGACCTCCGGAAACTTCACCGAAAACGTGCCCCCAAACCCGCAGCAAAGCTTGTAATCGTTCATCTCCACCAAATCAATGCCCTGCACTTTGCGCAGCAGTTTGCGCGGCGCTTCATCCACACCGAGTTCGCGCAACAGGTGGCAGGAATCGTGATAGGTCACCCGGTGGGGAAAGCGCGCGCCCAGATCTTCCACCTTCAATACCTTGACCAGGAATTCCGAGAATTCAAAAAAGCGCTTTTGCAGGTCCTGGGACTTGCGCAGGAGCGCCGGGTCGTCCTGGAAGAGTTCAGGATAGAAAACCCGCACCATCGCGGTGCAGGAGCCCGACGGCGCCACCACATAATCGGCGTCATCGAAAAGGTCCAGGACTTTCCGGGCAACACTGCGCGCCTCGTCGCGATAGCCGGTGTTGAACGCCGGCTGGCCGCAACACGTCTGCGCCGGGTTGAACGTGACTTCCACGTCCAACCGCCGGAGGATTTTCACCACGCATTCGCCGACTTGGGGGAAAAACTGGTCAGCAAGGCAGGTGATAAAGAGAGCTACACGAGGTTTCGCCATGATCTCACAAACCTGCAACGCTATCGGAAATCAGCCTTCAGGTCAAGGGGGCAAGCCTTCTGGCGAGTTGGGGCGCGGCGGGGCATAAGCGATTACATACTGCACATCCGGGCGCAGGATGGCAGGTCGGAAGGATTTTCCGCACCCGGTTACGGCCAAATCTGGTTCAGAACCATCGCCAGCCGGACTCCTGCCTTGGCGATCTGCTCGTTGATGGTTGGGCGCTACGGCGTCCACGTACGGCTGCGACACCTGCTCGTGGAGTTTCAGCATGCGCGTGGAGACGTGGTCGTCATCACCGCACCCCTTCACCGGCACGGGCTTTTCCACGGGGATCGCCACCGGCAGTTTGGCGTAAACCACCGAATCGGCCAACTCGTGGCCTTCCCAAGCCCAGTTTTCCACGTTGATGCCCTGTTTCTCCCAGCCGCCCGCGTGCGAGCTGAACTGTTGATCCAGCGCGGCCGCCCACTGCGCCACGGTTTCCGTTCCTTTCAATCGCTGGATGATTCCGGAATCCCAAATGCCATGCAGATTGGGCGCGTAGGATTCATACTGCGGGTTTTTCTCCACCGGGGCGATTGCCAAAGAAATTGATGGGGACGCAATTGCCTCCCATAGTCGTTGTTGGAAACGCAGTGCAGAGGCTGGTGAAGGTCACCCACAAAATGGATGATAAAACGCAGGGCGTCGGCTCGCACCCGGGCGTCGGTCGCCGTCGCTGCGGAGCAACTCGATCTGATGCTCGAGGGCGCTGGTCACGCAGCCGGTGGAGGCCGGGCAGGATTCCGCCAGGGCGCTGCGGGGCGCGTCGCGGGGGATGTCAATGTAGTGCCACGGACTCGCTTCCGGCCGCGAACTTCGGAGGTCGTCGGCCCAGGTGGCGGAATCCGCCATCAAATCGAGCCCCTGGCTCGCGCAGTAACGAGCTCAGCGCCGGATCAATCGGCTCGCTCTGCAAGAGCTTGTTCGCCATCTCCAGAGCGTGCGCAGTCATGTGCTTCTCGGCAATCATGGCCA
>CAVXWN010000016.1:0-72206 GCA_963765485.1 uncultured Acidobacteriota bacterium
ATCCAAAATCTAAAATCCAAAATGCCCTAGCCCCTGATTTTTTGGTAGAATCCCAGCCGTGTACGCCCTTATCATCCCCGCACTTAATGAAGCCGAGTCGATCGGCTTGGTTCTGCAACGGCTGCCGAGCGGGCTCTTTTTGCAGGTCATCGTCGTGGACAATGGCAGCAATGACGGAACCTATGAAGTTGCACAAGCGGGTGGCGCGCAGGTAATTCGGGAGCCGCGGCGGGGTTATGGGCAAGCCTGCCTCGCAGGGCTGGCGCACCTCGCACCTGAAGTTTACGCCGTTGCCTTCATGGACGCGGACCTTTCAGATGATCCCACTGACCTCGCCCAGCTTGTTCGCTTGTTCGAAGACTGCGAATGGGACATGGTGATTGGCTCGCGCGTCCTCGGGCGTAGCGAACCTGGCTCCTTGACTCCCCTGCAACGCTTCGGGAATTGGCTGACCACTCTGCTGATCCGCAAGATCTGGCATGTCACATTCACCGACCTTGGTCCCATGCGGATTCTCCGACGAACGGCGCTTGATCGGATGAACCTCCGGGACCGCAACTTCGGCTGGACCGTGGAGATGCAAGCTAAGGCCGCACGTCTCAAACTCCGCGTGACTGAGGCGCCGGTGAAATACTACCGGCGCCGACTGGGGAAGTCCAAGGTTTCCGGAACCATCTCCGGCAGCGTGCGCGCTGGAGCAAAAATTCTCTGGACGGTCTTTGGCTGCTGGCTGGGGAACTACGAAAGGACCTCACAGTCCGCGAGCTTAGGTCCGGCGAGAATTATCGAGGGAGAAGAAAAAGCAACTCATGAGCTCAGATTACCCCCAGAAAACTGAAACCTGGCGCCTGTCACCTGTTTTTCCCGGTCTACCGGGAGGCATCTTTGACCTTTTCGGAGGCGCGGCGCTCCAGGGGTTTATTTTCCACTCGCACTGCTGAGTTCAGCATTTCGAACAGTCTTCGCTGCTCCCGCGAGAGCCGGGTTGGGGTCACCACATGAACCGACACGTACAAATCCCCTTCCCTTCGCCCGTCCACACTGGGCATCCCATAGCCTCTCAGGCGGAACACCGATCCATTCTGAGTTCCCTCGGGGATTCTGAGCCTTTCCTGGCCCCTGAGTGCTGGGGATCTTGATCTCCGCGCCGAGAATCGCCTGCGTGATGGAGATGGGAATGGTGCAGTAAAGGTCGTTGCCCTGGCGATCAAAATAGGGATGCTCGCGGACTCGCAACACAACATACAGGTCGCCGGCGGCGCCCCCGCTCGCCCGCTTCACCTTCTCCGCTCACGCGCAGCCGCGTTCCCTCTTCAACGCCCGCCGGAATCTTGAGGCTCAGAACTTTTTCCTGCTGTACCCGTCCCTTACCCACGCAAGCTGGGCATGCCTCTCGTATCACCTGACCCATTCCTTGGCATTGCGGGCAGGTGCGCGCAACAGTGAAAAAGCCCTGTTGATGTCGAATCTGGCCTCGCCCACCGCACGCCGGACAGGTGATCGGTTCGCTGCCTCTCTTCGCCCCGGTGCCGTGGCAACCACTGCAGGTTTCCCAGCGGGGAATCTTTATCTTTGTTTCAAGACCTTGCGCAGCCTCTTCGAGAGAAATCTCCAGATCGTACCGCAGGTCGGCGCCGCGTGAAGCTGCGTGCGCGCTGGCGGGGGCCCTCGGCCAAAACCGCCGAAACCGAAGAAGTCCCCAAAGAGATCTTCGAAGTCCGAGAAAATCGTCGAGGTGAAGTCGGGGTTCCAGCCGCCTGTGGTGCTCACGCCGCTGTGCCCAAATCGATCGTAGGCGGCCCGCTTTTGTGAGTCCGCGAGCACGCCGTAGGCTTCGGTGATTTCCTTGAATTTTTCCTCCGATTCCTCTTTGTTGTCGGGGTTGCGGTCCGGATGGTGCTCCAGCGCAAGTTTGCGATAGGCGCTTTTCAGTTCCTGTTCGGAGGCGTTGCGCTCAACACCCAGAACTTCGTAATAGTCTCGCTTGTTATTCAACACTCAACCCACTGAATATTGAGAACACGGCGCGCACCGCGGTCAGTCTGCTCACGCCGTTATTTCTAGGTTGGGACCCTCGGCCTTTGGCTTAACGGCCACTTTTACGATTGCGGGACGAAGCAGGCGGTGCTTCAGCTTATAACCCCGTTGCAATTCTTCCGCGATCTCTTGGTCGCGCCGAGCCGCGTCCTCGACCGTCTCGACGGCCTGATGGTAATGCGGGTCAAACAACTGGCCGGTTGTTTCTATCGCCTCCAGACCCGCCCGTCCCAGAACGTCGCACAACTGCCGGTGGATCAATTCCATTCCCTGGTAAAAGGACTCAGGGACTGCAGGGGCGCGCTGTCTCAAGGCTCGCTCGAACCCATCCAGCACCGGCAACAGGGACCGGATCAAGCCCTCCGTGGCGTGCTGGCGAAATTCTTCCTTTTCTCGCTGAGCGCGCTTGCTAAAATTCTCCAGCTCCGCCTGCTTGCGCAGCAATCGCTCATAAAGCTCCGCCTTCTCTTCTTTCAGCTTTTCGTACGCCGCCCAAGCTTCAATGCTTGTCGCGGCTGTCTGGCTTACGGCTGTGCCTTCGCTTTCAAGCACAGCATTCTCCTTCAGATCCGTTGCATCGGTTTGCCCGGCGCCTTCAGGCGGGGGCGTAGCAAGCTGTTCTCTTTCGTTCTCCATGACCTTAAGATTGTATACCCTTTGTCAGCAAGTGGTAGGTAGCGGGTGGCGGGTGGGGATGGAGGTTTGTCCCTACCCACTGTCTACCGCCTACCGGTTCCCCTTGCTGCCTACTCTGCGCTTTTGAAGAGCGGCAGGTGCGGAGGGCCGGATCCGCGCTACGATTCCTTCAATGAGTCAATGACTCACTGAATCAATGATTCAATTCCTGAGAGCCCCGTTCCTGCCATTCAATTGGAGCTGAGGAGCCTGCTGCATAGGTGGGCGATGTAGTCCACCGTGCTGATCGCTCGGTCGTACTCCATCCGCGTCGGACCCACGACGCCCAGTGCTCCTACGACGCGATCCCGGTAGTGCAGCGGCGCGACAATGAGGGTGCAATCATACATCCAACTTTCAGAATTCTCGCGGCCAATCAGGATTCGGACTCCAGGCTCCCGCGTGGTCAGGCAGGCGCTCAAAATCCTCACCAGCTTGGCCTTTTCTTCGAAGGTCTCGAGCAGCTCCTTGATCTTGCGGATATTGTCGAACTCCACGTGGTCGAGAATTTTCGCCCTGCCATCCACGAACAAGGAGCCGGGTTCTTCACTAATCAGCGCGCTCCACATGAAAAGCGTGGCCACATTCTTGAGCAAGCGGTCGGCAAGGATTTTTTCTTCTTCCATGCGCTTGAAGACTTCAAGGCGAATGGTGCCCATCGACCAGCCCCGGAATTCGGCGTTCAAGAAATCCGCAGTCCGGTCGAGCTCTTTCTGCGAGAAATCCTCGTCCAAGCGAATGACCTTGCTTTCCACCAAATCCGGCTTGGAGACGATCACCACCAGGATGCGCCGGTCCGGGAGCAGCACGAACTTGATGTGCTCCAGCACCTTTTCCTCGAGCGCTGGCGCCAGGGCCAGTCCCACGTTGTGCGAAACCTCGGAAAGAATCCGCGAGGCGCTGGACATCATCTGCTCCAGAGCGCCGCTTTCAGCCAGCAGGCTCTCGTGGATGTATTCCTCGGTTGCCGGAGCCAGCCGGGAGGAACTCACCGTGCGGTCAACGTAATAGCGATAGGCCTTGTCAGTCGGGACACGGCCGGCGGAAATGTGCGGCTGGGACAGGTACCCCAGGGATTCCAAGCTTGCCATCACGCTCCGGATGGTCGCAGAACTCAGGGTTTCCAGCAGCTTCTCCGCCACAGTCTTGGAGCCGACAGCGGCGCCGGTTTCAATGAATTGGCGCACAATGGCAACCAGGATGTCGCGGTCGCGTCTTGGAAGCTCGCCAAGATCCCTCATTTTGAACCTAACTCAAAAGGCCTCAAACGATTAGAGCCTACTGTACTCCACTTTCAATTTTATCGGCCTTGACGCGCACTGTCAAGAATTCGGGACACCTGGGCTAGTCTCCTGAGTCACAAATTCGTTGAAGAGGTCAGCCCGCGGATAGGTTATGCAGCGATTTGCCGAGTTCTTGCCGGCCTTCCCTGCGCGCGAGGTTCTCCGCCTGCCCGGATCGTCACCTTATCTTCGTCGTCACGTTGTTGCCAAAACGGCGAAGAGAATCGTAGACGGCCCGGCGCCCACTGTCCAAATCCCGGCGGACGGCGTGGTACTTGCCGCCTTTCAGTAATCCCACCACCGGCGAGTATTGCGAATCGATCACCAAACCCCGATAAGACATCCCCTCCAGCAGCTCGCAGAAATACGCTTCGTAATCCGCCGGAGTAAAGTCGCAGGCAAACAGAACGAGGCGGCCCTCAAGCTTCGATTTCAGCTCATGGAAGGCCCGAAGGTCGTAGAGGGTGTAACTGTTGATGGCCAATAAACCCTCGGTGTTAAGAAAGTTTTCCGCCTGGTGCGTGGCGTTGCCACAGTAATGCAGGCAGCCTCCTCCAAAAGCCTTCAGGATGCGCGAGTTGTAAGGGACGACGAATTCTTTATAACTGCCGGGCGACATCAGCACCGCGTCGTCATCCGAGAACCACACCCCCGCATGTCTCCCGATGTAGACTTGCTGGTCGGAAATGCACTCGTTAAGCGGCTCGCCGATGACTTGCTTCTGCCGCTTCACCCAAAGGATCAGCGCTTCCGTGATCTTGTCCATCAGTTCGTGCATCACCTCCGGCGCGTCGTACATGAGGTAGATTAATCGATCGTAGCCCATGAGCTGGTTGGCTGTGGTTAGCGGTCCTTGGAAGTCGGTAATCCCCACGGGCAGGAAACTCTTCTGCTTCATATAGCCGAGGAACTCGAGCACTTTCGGCATGAGCCCGTCTCTCGATGGATTCGGAATCGCGAGTTTTCTCACGTCCTGCGGCGTTTGTACGGGGTAGTACCGGGGATTCACTGCGGGGTCTTGCTTAGGCGGAAACTCAACCTGGCACCCAAACGCCGACGCCACCACTACCGTTCCAAACCACGGCATTAAGTACGGCACGAAATCGTCGTCGATTTCCTTGATCTGATCGTAGTAGGTTCGTTCCTGAAAGTTCGTCATCACCGCCGGATCATCGAAGTAGGCGTCCGGAAAGATGTCCGGGTCAAGACCGAAGACCCAGTACAGCGCGCTGTTCACGATGAAAGGGGGAAAGTCTACTTCTCGGAAGGCGAATACGTCTGCGGTCTTGGCTTTGACCTTCTCGAGCCTTTTTTCGAACAGCCTGCGGAACTCCTCCCGTTGCTCCGGTGACAACGGCTCAGTTAACTGTTGCTGAGGCATAGTTATTCCCTTCCGATTCTTGGGTGATCAACCGAGTCTCCGTCAAACTATACACAAGGCGCGTATTGTGCTTCGTCCGAAAATCACGAATCGGGCCGGCTGGATGCCAGCACGGTTTGCCACGTTTCACGCGAGGTTAAGCGGCGCCTCCACGTGAAATCACGAATATCGCAACCAACAGAGCGCAGATACTGGCCATTGTACGCTCATGTGCTCTCCTGACTGAAAATTCGGCGGTCAACAACTCCGCCCGTGTACCTGTCGAATCTGAAAGCGGGTTAACCTCCCGTGAGCACGAACGAATAGCTGCCGGACGCAACACCAAAGGCAATGCCTTCCTCCGTCTGGCGCGCTTCGGAAACGCCTGGATCGCCGGCAACGTAATGTCCATCTTGCCACACCAAGCGGCCGCCTTCCCGGACCTCGACTGCCGTCATCTCTGTTTCTTTGGGCACTAGGACCGTCGCATCCGCGCCCACCGGTATGATGACGTCGAGATGAATCACTCCCGGCGAATGACTCCAGGTGGAGGAAACGGTGCCGCGAATCGTCTCGATAGTACCACTGGCCCAATTGAGATCCTCCTCCGGATGAGGTTCAATCCGAATGTGCCGGTAGCCTGCCCCGTCCGGAGCGAGATTGATTCCTGCCAGAGTCTGGTAAAACCAGGCCCCGATGCTCCCCAGCATTGCATGATTATGCGAATTCATCGAGGGTCCGCTTTTGTTTTCCCAGAGACTCCCACAAAGTCGTGGCCCCCTGGGAAACCATGTAACCCCAGCTCGGAAAGGTCGTCTGGGTTGCTAAGTCGTAGCCCAAATCAGCCCGGCCAATCAAGGTGAGCGCGGGCATCAGGAACCTGACACCGACGAAGCCTGTCGCCACGTGAGTATTGTTGTAGTAGATGATATTGTTTACGAGATTGTCAGCTACCCGCCCTCGTTGGCTCGGAGGAGGTAAATCGAGAAACAGAGCTGTGGCGTTGGCGGTTTGAGTCCCATTGGCGTACTGCCCGGTCTCCGGGTTAAGGTATGTCCGATTGAGCGCATCCTTGACCCGGGCCACCAGTTGACCATACGCCGAGGCATCGGTCGAGTTTCCTACAACCTGAGCAATCTTTGAGAAAGTCAGGACATCGTCGTAGTACCACGCGTCCCCCTCGTAATCCCCGGAGGTATACACTAAAGCCCAGTCTCCCGAAACGTGAAAACGCAGTACATCGTTAACGGCCATGCTGCGGGCAAACTCGATGTACTTCTTTAATCCCGCGTAGTTTTCTTCCAGGATCCGCCGGTCTCCGTACTGCTCCCACATGTACCAGCAAAGCAGCGGATATGCGGACTCCCAGCCCAGGTCACCGGGAAAGTAGCCATACTTGTAAGGAACAGTCTCGGGTATCGCGCCTTGCGCATCCTGCGCGTCGCGAATGTCGCGAATGAAATTGGTGTAGAAGGCAGCCATGTCAAAGTTCATCATGGCCTCTTCCGCAGTCAACTGCGCATCCCCCAGCCAACCCTGGCGTTCATCCCGCTGGGCGCAGTCGGTGGGAATACTCTGGAGATTGGTGAGTTGGGACCAGTGAATGAGCCGCTGGATCTGGTCCAATAACTGCGTGGACGCCACGAAACTGCCCACCGAACCTACCGCCGTGTGCACCACTTCCCCTCGCAGCGAATCCAAGCCCGGCGTGCCGGGATAGCCGGTCACCTCCACATAGCGGAAACCGTGGTAAGTGAAGCGCGCCTGGTAAACTTCCGGTCCCCCTCCCCGCAGGATATACACGTCTCGCGCCTTTGCGGTCCGCAGATTAGCCCGGTTGATCATGCCATCGGGGTAGACTAACTCTGCGAACCGCATCTGCACGCGGGCGCCTCGAGCGCCGTTCAATTCAATCCGTGCCCAACCGCTTATGTTCTGTCCCAGGTCGTAAACATAAACGCCTGGCGCGGGATTCGTCATTATTTGCGGCACCAACTCATCCACAACTCGAATCGGCGGCATCATCTGAGCCGAAAGAATGCCCTGAGACCCCGCCACTACCTGGGCGTCTTTCCATGCCGAGTCGTCAAGACCGGCGCGGCCCCAACCGGGCGTCTCGCGCCGCGCGTCGTAAATCTCACCGTCGTAAACACTGTCGCTCAGAATCGGCCCTTGGATGGCCTTCCAGGACCCGTCTGTGCTAAGGTTGAAACGGCCTCCCCCTTCGAGCTCGAGGTTCATCTGGAGCAAGAGCGCCGGGGCGTCGTAATACGGCTTACGGTACGCGCGCTGCGTCGCCCAGCCACTGCCCAGCATGACGCCTATCGCGTTCGGTCCCTGCTCCAGTGTGGAGGTCACGTCGTAGGTGGTGTAGAGAACTCGCTTCGGATAAATGGTCCAGGCAGGGTCCAAAACATTGTTCCCGATCCGTTTTCCGTTAATCCAAAGCTCATAGTAGCCCAGAGCGGTCACGTAGACTCGCCCCCGCAGGACTCCGCGGGGAAGCCGGAACTCTTTCCGCAGTTCGTTGCCCCCGCCAATCCATTGCCCCTTCCATTCCTCCCGGCTCAGCAACCCCACCTCAAACCGCCCCGGAAGGCTGTAGGGACTGACGCGGCCTTCTTTGTTCCAGTAGCGCACCTTCCAGTAATAAGTCCGTCCGCTTCCCAGAGGCGTACCAGCGTACACAACCTGAGCGGACTGATCAGACTCGACCTTCCCACTGTCCCATTGGTCACCCTTTTGCTGATTCAGCAACTCCGCGCTTGAAGCCACCAGAACCTGGTAGGCGGATTGAAGCCCTCCACGCTCAGCCTGCTCCAGTATCCAGGAGAACCGCGCCTGCCGAACATCGATGCCTACCGGATCGGCCAGGTACTCACAGCGCAATTTCAAGGGGACGGCAGGTCCGCTGACAGACTGCCCTGACGCCGCCAGCGGCAGCATGAAGATGACTAAGGCAAATACAATTACTGCTCTCCCCTCTCGGCCGTTATCTGAGCGCATCGAACACCTCCCTGGCCGCCTCATGAAACTCCGAGATTTCTGTGTTCAGCGGACGTTATTTTGACGGGCACCTTTATCATCTTTCCTTCGTTATAAGTCAAATAAGAAAACGTGGACCAGTTGATACGTGCATGTGCTTCGAACCCGGAGTCATTCCCGCGCAAGCGAATCCACTCCGCAAAACTCAGCAAATCAGCGGAATTCCTGCTTTCGCGTGAATGCCCGGCAGGCCGTAAGGGATGCCAGTCTAAGAAAACAACCACCACTCAACAATAAGTTGCCTCTTCTTTCAGGCTATGTTAATATGCAACCTGGAGGTTGCATAAACATGGAGAATCGTATTGAGAAGCGGATTGAACTCAAGGCGCCGGTTTCGCGAGTCTGGCGGGCGCTGACGGACCACCGTGAGTTCGGCACGTGGTTTCGCGTGGAACTGGATGGGCCCTTCGTGCCGGGCCAGACCTCGCGTGGTCATATTACCTACCCTGGATACGAGCACCTGATATGGGAGGCGGTGGTGCAAAAAATGGAGCCTGAACGGCTCTTCTCCTTCACCTGGCACCCCTATGGCATCGATCCCAAGAGCGATTACTCGAAGGAGACGCCCACCCTCGTCGAATTCAGGCTGGAGAAGACTGCGAGCGGCACACTGCTTCTCCTCACTGAGTCCGGTTTCGACAAGATCCCCAGCGACCGCCGCGACGAAGCATTTCGCATGAACGACGGCGGCTGGACGGAACAAATGAAGAATATTGAGAGTCATGTCGCGCAAAGGCCGTAGCCGCAGGATCGCCGGACAGCAGGCTCATGCAACCGTCTTTGCTGCGCTCGGCGACGAGACGCGGCTAGCGCTGGTCGCGAAGCTCTGCGGCGGTGCGCCGCGTTCGATCTCTCAGCTCGCCAGGGGTTCGAAGCTTACCCGGCAGGCCATCACCAAGCATCTTCGGGTCTTGGAGAGGGCGAAAATAGTGCGCAGCGTCCGCGCGGGCCGCGAGAGCCTGTTTGAATTCGATCCGGAGCCGATTGAAGAAATCAACAAATACCTCGATTTCGTCTCTCGGCAGTGGGATCAAGCACTGTCCAGGCTAAAGTCGTTCGTCGAAGGTTGAGTGCCTGGAGTGAGAGGCTCCGCTAGCCAATCCTGCTCGTTTGGCCGTCGAATGCGGGCCGCAATCAGACCGCCTGTTTTCTCGGACGCTAGTGCCAAGCGCCGAGAAGGCGGCGGAGGAGCACGACCTCACCCAAGTGGTAGGCGTTGTGATCGGCAGCGAGCAGAGCCTCTCGCAGGATGGTTTGACCATCCCCGTGCGGAATCTTGGCGAACAGATCGGTCGATTCGTCGGCCACAAGCTCGCACATCGCCTTAAGATCTTTGCGGAAGGACCGGATGCTCTTATCCCAGGCAGTCTCGTCGGCCGGCCCCTGCGTGCGGGGCCAATAGCCTGCCGGGAACTCCGGTGACTTGTGTTTGGGGTTGCGGGAGAACTCCAGGATATCCCACTGGGCGATGCGCAGGTGCTCGAGAACTTCCCAAGCGGAATGCCCGGCGCCCTTAGGTCTTTTGCCGCGCAGTTTGGCTGGGAGATCCTTGAACGCTGAGTCGAAATCTACATGAGCGTTACCGCCGTTGAGCAGATCAAGAACGTGTTGCCGCAGTGCTTTGTCGTTGCCCATGGCCCTTCCTTTCTTGCTTCGGATTAAAATCCTCTAGACAGATATCATATACATTCCCGCTTCGTTCCCTCAAAAAAGATTCCTTCTTCTTTGGAGTGCGGCCCGCCGCGGCGGGCTGCCGTTCTGTGTGTCGACACGCTCAAGGCGCTGCCGGAAGCCAGCTTCCGGCGAAGGAAAGCGGCAGCAAGCTGCCGCACTCCAGAACGCGGCGTATACAAAACTAGCCTATCGTCACCGGTGTGTCAAGAGACATGAAGTCGGATTTCCGGGTTGAGGGTTGCCCGCTGCGAATCTCGGGGTCAATCATTTATTCGGGAAGCGACAAGGGAACACCGAGCAGGGCTTTCAGAGAGACCGCCTCTCCATTGAGTTCAGCCGGCCGGAAAACCCACTTACCTAACGCTTCGAGCAGGGGCTGGTTGAGCCCGGTATTAGGGGTCCGCATCACATGCATTCGCTCGAACTTCCCTTCTGTGTTGATGATCGCGTAGACAATCACCATCCTGTGCTGATACCTGGAGACAAGCTCGACGGGCAATTGCGGGGCTTCCTTGGCGACCGGGAATGGAGGCACAAGCCCTTGCTGGTTCTGACCTGCCTTGTCGTCCGCGCGCGCCTGAGCGGCGGCGTTGTGCAGCGCGGCATACTGGAGTACCCAGGAAGGAGCCGGATCGTCACTCGTCTGTTTCATATTGAGGTAGACGGTGTAGACCTGCTCATCGAAGAAAACGCCCAAATCGGGCAGCCCGCCCCCGCTCGAGCCGGTGGCGACGATAGTCAAGGCATACGAGGTCTGCGGAGCCACAGGAGTTCCGCTCTGCGGGCCGGGCTTTGACTCTCCGCCGCTCATACTGCCACCCTGAATGGTAATGCCTGGAAACGCGCCCGTACCCGGTCCGGTGCCCGTGCCTGTGCCCGTGCCAACGCCCACTCCCGTGCCGCTGCCGGAGCCAGGCTCTGAACCTCCTCCGACCCCAATTCCAGAGCCGTGCCCGCTCCCAGCGCCATTGCCGCTCTTGCCGGAGCCCTTACCTTCCCCAGAGCCTTTCCGTTCCGTGGCGCCCTTGCCACCCTCGCTGGAGCCCTTACCTTCCCCAGAACCTTTCCCTTCCCCAGCGCCCGCGCCACCTCCGCCAGCCTTCCCGGATCCGCTGCCAACACCGCTGCCCGTCGCGGAACCACCCGCGGCGGCCACATTCCCTGCGGACGCGCCAGCTTGTTTCCCAACCCCGATGGCTGATAAGCCAGGTTTCTCGACCTGCGAGCCGGGACCCGACTTCGCAGACTCTGTGTTCGGTTCGGGGGAGATGGCAAACTGCCCATGCGCCTCGCCCGCGGGAAGCTGTACCGACTGTGCTGGCGGCGCAGGCATAGGGCTCAACGTCAAAAGATTCGCTTGATCCGTGCCGTGGATGGGAGCCGGCGCGAGTTGCGGCGGCGCCGGGGGCTCGACCGGCTTCTCAACGGGCTTCGCTTCGGGCTCTGGAGGCTTTGCCTGAGCGACAAGAGAAGGATTCTGCGGAGTAACCGTGACCGCCGGCAGTTCCAACTTCGGCGGCTCAGCCGGCGCTGTCGCCGGCGGCTCAATTTTTGGCAGTACCGGCAAAACGGGAACGGGCGCTTCCGCCTGGGGCTGGACCGGGGGCGGAGGGCTGGGTTGCGCCTCGGCCGCGACGGGCGGGGGCGCTCTCAAGGGTTCGACGATCGGGGCAGGGCCGGCCTCCGCCATCTGGACGACGTTTGGCAGGGCGATGGGCACCCTCAACGACGGTGGATTCACCAGCCCGGGCTGAAGGACGGTTTGTATGCGGTTGGTCGGCTTAGGAGGATTAGAGACAATCACTTGCGGCCCGGGATAGCTGAAGCCTTTGCGGCTGGCGGCGCCGGCTGTTGGCGACCGTTTGCGTGGAACGGCCGGCGCGCCGCCGGGTTGGCCGTTTCCCTCGTGGCCACCGCCCAGCGGCGGCAGGTAGATCAACTCCTTTGGTTGGCTGAGGTTTATGATCCGCGCCACTTCAAGAAGGCGGGCGCGCTGAGGCAGCGGCTGAGTCGCCGGATAGAATAGCAGCCCGAATATGGCGACTTCATGAATCAGAGAGGAATAGAGAAGGCCACGGCCCGGCCAGGAGCCACGGCTCAGATTCGAGTAGCCGAGCACAAACGGTGGCCTCTGCGTGGCGTTAGAGAGGACGACACGCCGTGCTCGATCATCCCCAAAAAGCGACTGCATACTTCAGCACCCTGAACCCTTCAGCAGTAGCGCCTCATAAGCTGGCCCTAACTCACCCCTGTCAACATGCCGCGCGAGCGGGGAATCCAAGTAAAGCACTTTGCACTGCGGCCCCCTGCGCCGTGATGCCGCTTTCTCCCGCTCTGCGGGCAGCTTGCCGGCCATGCACTGGAGCACTATACATGAACAGGTGAGGCGCGAGCAAGCTGAGTGTCGAGGTGGCAGTGTCCTCTTTCGCCTTTCCGTCGGACGTACGTCCACAACAACCTCCTCCTTAGCCAAGGGGAATCGCACGCTGCGGCAGGCCGGCATGGCATAAACAGCAAAAGGCCGGATCGAGGCGGCCTCTACGGCATGATGCGGAGATAAATACGCGCTACTTCGTGTTGTTGGGGACCAAGCGTGCGAGCGACAAATTATTGGCGATGGCCGTGAAGATCGAATTCAGGCTCATAACATCGTTGCCGCCGCTGGGTTCTACGCAACTGCTGTTGCTCGTGAAGAACAGCGAGCTGGCGGCTTTCGTCTGGACACTATTGGTACTGCTACCCAGGCGGGCTAACTGCTGCATCGTGTAGCACGGGTTGTTGTAAGGAGACACGTCTGTCGAACATCCGGAGGTGCTGGCGTCGTAAGCGACCGAGTAAATGGTGATTCCCTCGCTCTGCGCCCACTGCGCCGCGGCAACTGCCTGCTGGCACTGATTCTTGGAGGACGGGTAGGTCGTACCGGTACCGACGGTCGACCCGAACTTCTGGGTGGCGCCAGGCGCGTCGCCATCGCCGAGCATGATGAGGGCATTTTGTGTGGTCGGCAGACCGTTCGTCGAACCGCGCGTGGCCTGGTTATTCAGGAGCCATTCTGCCGCACTATAGATCGCGGCGGGATAGTACGTCCCCTCGCCGCCGGTGACTTGCATACAACCTTGCGTGTAAGTAGCAGTCCCGTTACTATTCTCGACCAGGTTGCCGGTGGCTGCCACGAGCTGCGACCCGGTGTTCAATGTGCTGCTGCCGTCGGAAGTGCGGTAGTTGTCGGAGAAACCCACGACCTGGTAGGTTACCGGCACCGTACTTGTGCCGACGGTGTCCGTGAGAGTGGTGGTGAAGGGCGCCGATGCGCCGCTCGCGGGCAGCGCGGGTAGCGGGTATGGCTCTGCGGTGGGAGAGCCACTGCAAGTCGAAGAGTAGTCTTTCGAAACCGTTGCGGTTGACACTGCCGGGAACGTAAACAAGCTAACCTCGTCCACGGCGGATGATTGGCTGCCGCCGCACGTCTGGCCCCAGCCACATGGGTCAAGGCCTGTCTGGCCCAGTAGGTATGCCACGCCTAGCGTCGCGCAGTACTCTTTTGGGTGACCCGTGCACATCGCGTTGAGTGGGTCCGAGTCGCGATTGTTCATCGAATCCGTCGAATCAATAACGACCGCCACGTTGTATGGCGCGCGCGATGCGCCTTTCATGGTGGCGGTTGCAGTTGCCGTGAGCGTAATCGGCTGGGCGCCAACCAATGCGAGGAAGGTCATCGGCACGCTTACTGTCTGCGTTACCTGCAGGGCGTTGGCGCCGCCGCTACTAACGACAGCGCCGGTGGAATCGAGACACGACAATCCTACGCTCGACAGGCATGACACCGTAGGGAGGGACGGCATCTGAACGCCGGGCAGATTGGGATAGGCGTTCTTGTTGCCGGAGACGGCGCTGTACAACTTCGCTTGGCTTTGTGCTAATGCGCTATTCGGCAGGGCTTGGGCTCCCGCTAACGCCGCCGCCTCGGTGGAGGTCTTGAGCAAGCGATAACTATAGTAGACACGGCCCATGTCGATCACCAGACCGATAAATCCCATAAGCACGATCAGCGTGAACGCCACCAGAGCGATCGTCTGCCCGCTTTCGTCCTCGTGCGCTCGCAGTACAACACATTTGATGTTTTGGCTCATTGGATAATCTCCGTCACCGCCACTCCCATGTTGAAAGTGGATTGCGAGAACAGGTAAACCGTGAGGTTGCAAGGATAAGTGACCGTGACCGTGGCTGGTACACCTGGTGCCAGCGTCGCCCCCGCATTACTACTGGTAGGGCACAACGACGATGCGGGCGCGGAACCGGATGCGGCCACCACGAGCCCGGAATAAGGGCCATACGAGTTACCATTCAGGACAAACGTGTAAGATATCTTCGTCGGATCGAGGAGTGGCGCGCTATTTTGAATCGCATACGCAGCCGTGTAGCACGGGTCTGCAGTTTGCCCTCGGCTGAAGCCAAGAAGCTCGGCGCCGACGCTTGTGGCCTCCGTCAACTGCAGATACTGGTTGAAGGCGAGGCCGAAGGCGTATATTCCCGTCACGACCATCAGCAGAAGCGGCAGGAGCAGAGCGAACTCAAGCAGCGCCTGCCCTTCCACGTCGCTAGTGAGAAGGCGTGCGCGGACAGACCTTTGCTCCTTGTGTGCTCGGAGTACTAAAGATACGAGGTTCTTTTTCATTGGATAAACTCCGTCACCTGTGCCTCCAGCTTACAATTGGGCCCGATGAAATCATAAAACAAGAGGTTGCAAGGATAAAGGGCCGTCACCGTAGCGAGTTGACCGGTCGACAGATTCGCCTGAGTGCACGAAGACCCGTACGGTGTGCCCGTCCCGCCGATTGGTGTAAGCACAATCGTGACGGCTATGTTCGACGGGCTGAGGAGTGGCGCGGCGCTGGCAATCAGTCCGGTAGCGTTACTGCAGGGGTTCGGTATCGCAGCATCACCTCGACTAATCGCCAAGGCCTTCGCGCCGATGGCCACGGCATTCGTCAGCTCGATATAATTGGTGAAGGCGATTGCGGTAATGAATATTCCCGTCAGGACCATTAGCAGAAGCGGCACAACCAGGGCGAACTCAACCAGCGCCTGGCCTCCCTGGTCGCTGGCGCCAAGGCGGGCGCGGGCACGCTTACCCGGGGACCGAGTTTCGGCGCCCACTCCCGGTGGCGTGACTCTAAGCTTTATAAGCTGCATGTTGTGCTCCGTCTTTTGGGCATTCCGTCACAACTGCACACCGTGAATCAAACCCTTCGCCTTATCATGGCCGTGACCTCATTAGTCCCTCGGCCCGCTCAAGCAGCGACAGTGGCATTCGCACCCGGCACGTTCTCTTCTTCTCCCTCTGCTCCGGTCTCCTCTGTGATGTTAAGCTGGTTCAGCAGCCGGTGCAGGTAGCAGCGGCTAATGTCCAACTCCTGAGCCGTCCTCACTTTGTTTCCGGAGTTCCTTCGAAGCGCCGCCCGCACCAACTCCCGCTTGAAATTCTGAATCGCGCTGTGGAAAGAACCTTCTTTCATCTCATCCCATGTCGTCAAGCCCCTCAGCTCCGGAGGCAGATCCTCGATGCCAAGCGAACGGCTGCCGTTTGACAGTACCAGGCCGCGCTCGATGACGTTCTGCAACTCGCGCACGTTCCCCGGCCAGTTGTGACCTGCCAGCGCGCTCAGATAACCCAGCGTCAGGCTGCAGGGGTGTTTCCCGTGAGCCTTGACAAACATCCGCAGGAAATATTCCGCCAATATCGGAATATCATCCGCCCTCTCACGCAACGGGGGCATGTGGATCCTCACCACCGAAATCCGGAAATACAAGTCCTGCCGGAAACGGCCCTCCTGCACCATCCTTTCCAGGTCCCGGTTCGTGGCGCAAATCAGCCGTACATCGACCGGCACGGCAACGTTCGAGCCCAGCCGTTCCAGCTTGCGCTCCTGCAATACCCGCAGCAGCTTGGCTTGCAGGGGCAGCGCCAGATCGCCAATCTCGTCCAGAAAAATCGTGCCCCCACCAGCTTCCTCGAAACGCCCCCGCCGACTCTGCACGGCCCCTGTAAACGCCCCTTTTTCGTGTCCGAAAAGCTCGTCTTCGATCAGCGACTCCGCCAGCGCCGAGGGCGAGAAAGCAACGAAAGGTTTGGCAGCCCTGGGACTGAGATGATGGATGGCGCGAGCCGCAACCTCTTTCCCCGTGCCGCTCTCGCCCGTCACCAGCACCGTGGTGGTAACACCGGCAACCTTGCGAATCGTTTCGTTCACTCGCTCCATCGACTTGCTGTTGCCCAGCAGCCCTTCAACGTGCGTGAAAGGAACCAACTCTCGCACCGCCGCCAGCTCGCGCACCAGCATGACTCGGCGATACGCCCGCTCCAAAGCTACTTTCAACTCCAGCACGTCGAGCGGCTGGGCGAAAAAGTCGAAGGCGCCGTGCCAAATGGCGTCCGCAGCGATCTCCCGGCGTTCGTCGCTGCCGTAGGCTATCACTGGCGGAGCGAAGTCTCGCTCGGCGGAAATCTCCAGCAGCGCGCGCGAGTCTTGACCGGGGAGCGGACGGGAACCCGTGTGATCCAGATTCAACAGGATCATATCCACGTCCTTGCCATCGTTTTCCAACAGGGCAATTCCCGCCTCCGCGCTCGACACCTGCCGGAGCTCGAAATCGGTTCCCAAAACGTCCTTAAGAATCCGGCCGAATGCCTCGTCCGGATCAACCAGGAGTATGCGCTTTTGGCAATTCTGCGAGTTTACGGACATCATGCCTTTCAGACAGGGCGTCTGATGGAGACAATCGTGAGCGGCGGCGGATTGCTTCCGCACTCCCCCGACAGCTAAATCCAGCCACTCCGGGTCGCTACCAGCCTGACTAAAAAAATGGCACGTGACTACCAGCGGAACTTCTTGTTCCTCAGCCGTGCCGGAAACCTGTTTACGGGTCGAACCCCCCCCTAGTCTCTTCTACCTCATTGAGGAAGCCATTGTCAAGTCACGGGTTGAATATTGTCTCCGTGGTAAGCGTAACCTCATTAGTCGCTCGCTCCACTCAGACAGCCACCGTGGCATTCGCGCCCGGCACGCTTTCTTCTTCTCTCTCCCTCGGTCTCCTCCGTGATGTTAAGCTGGTTCAGCAACCGGTGCAGGTAACAGCGGCTAATGTCCAACTCCTGAGCCGTCCTCACTTTGTTTCCAGAGTTCCTTTCAGCCCGGCCGTCTGACGCAGATGATTGCAAGGAGCGGTTGAATTGCTTCAATACCTATCGGATCGCTAAATCCAACCAAGCTGATTTTCTGCGGGGCTGATTGAGGAAGGAATAGCTCGCACGTACTAGGGACTTATCGCCACTCAATCGTGCCCACAAAGGCCGTTGGTAAGTCGCGAGAAATCCCCCCAAGTTTGTAGCTCATCGCGACTGTCGTTGTCAAGCATCGTGCTAAGGCCCAAGAATCGCGGTTGAACGATGGAATGGGCGTGTCGGCGGTTGGAAGCGTCGACGGGCGCGCCCCAAAACCTACTCAGCCGGGTTCGCGGCCCGGTTCGGTAGAGGTTTCAGCGGCTCGGGGAGGATCAAGGTGGTTTGAGGCTCTCCGCTGACGACACTCCCGCCCCCTTTTGCCTCTTGCATTCTCTTTTTTTCATCGCGCTCCTCCGTTTCAGGTCCGCAGTTGCGCGCAGCGCAGGCGCGCGGCTTGCAGCAGCAGCCACTTTTCCGTATCCGCTTTGATCTGCAGGATCAGTCCCCGCGCGTGGCGCACCAACTTGCCCGCCAGCCGATACACTTTCCAGCGTAGCGTGGCCACCGTCGCGGTGCGATACGATTCCGGCAGCACACGCCGCTTGAGCAACTGCGCCAGATTGTAGGCCAGTACGCCAATGGCAAAGTACAGGGCGTTGGCCGCCCGTTGCCCACACGGCATCTGCTCCATTCCCATGTCCAGCTTCAGTTCCTTGTGCCAGTTCTCGCTCTGCCCCCGCCCGTTGTGTTTCCAGATAACCTCCGCCGCGCTCTCCTCCCGATTCGAAGCCACGGCGTGATAGCAGTGCCGCTCCGATTCAAACAAGCTGGGCTGCGGATTGAGCCAGCGCAGCACGATCAGCCGGAACGCCTGCTTCGTCTCGTTCATCGTGTGCACAGTCTCGGCGATTTCCCGATCCGTCCCCAGTCCCTCGGCCGTCTGGTAGGGTCGCCACGCGCTCGCCGGCAGGTTCTGGATTTCGCGTTTCACCGCTGCGTCCAAGTCCGCCGTAATGGTGAAAGTGCGCCCCGGCTGGCTGTAGTGGTTGATCACGTCCGCCTGGTAGGCCGCGCTGTCGCTGCGAAAATAGATCCGCTTCCCTGCCGGCAACACCGCCTCACACTTCTGCGCGAAAGGTAAAATCCCCGTCCCCGGGCTCACGTTGCCATCTCGAAATTCCTGCCCCACGCAGATGCCGTTCACGTAGCCCACCAGCGGCATGTACCCCCGCGCGTGGTGATACGTCCACTGCGCCTCCCGCTTCTCCGCCTCAATCTCGGTGGCATCGACGTCCAGAGTCAACTCCTCGCCTTCCGGCTCCAGCGCACCCTGGATCAACTCCTGGTTCACCCGCTCCAAACCCGCTACCCCGTCCTTGCCTTGTCGCCGCAACCAGTCCCCTACGGTACCTGCATCCGGCACCGCTCGCAGCCCCAAGTTCTCCAACACCTCTTGCTCGGCCCGCAACTCCCGCAGGTCTTCCAGCCGCCGCCCGCCGGCGTGCAGCATCCACACCAGCGGCTGCACAAATTCGCTGGGCCGATACCCTCGCCCCGAGCCCGGAACCGCCAACTGCTCGTCCACGCGCTTCCACACTTTCAGTGCTTGCGCCATCTCCTCCAACACCATCAGCCCGCCCAAACTCGTCAGACGTTCTGCGCTCTTTTCCAGCTTGATGGGCAGAATCAGTTCAGGTAAGCTCGACTGCATCGTTCACCCTCCCGGTGTGGGTCTAAGAATTCTCGCAAATTCTCTATACCACACATCCCGCGAGGGTGAGCGTGTTTATAGCCCCTTTTTCACAAAATCAATCGCGATTGTCGGGCTAAGTCGCATCGCTGTAGTACACAATCTCACAGGTGGACTACACTGTTACCTATCGGCAACGGTCTCGTAGCTTCCTGTGTTACCAGATACAAACCGCTTCCGGTAGGGTTATGCGATTCCCACACGCCGGCGATTATCCGCGCACATCGGCCTGGCCTCGATATCCGCTTCAAAGCGCACGTTAAATGGCCGATCCCACCAAACCCTTGCGTTTTGCGCAGCCTTAGTCAAACAGTTCGCGATTTGGCACCGGAGTTGCCCGCTGCTGGAAAGTAGAACGGCTATGGATCCACAGGCGCCACCTGAGGCCCGGGAAACGCCTCCCGCCTTCGAGGTCGGCGGGAGAGAAGTGTCGCCGCACGTCCTCCACGGTCCAACTAGCGAGGCTCTGCTGGTTCGGGCCGGACTGCGTTGGCTGCGTACAGTATTCTCGTTCCCGGCCATGCTCATCCTGCTCCTCAGCACTGTCGTGTTCGCTTTAGCACGTACGGGCCTGGATGACCCAGACATTTGGTGGCATTTGCGCAACGCGCAATATTTGCTCACCCACCACCAGCTTCCACGGCAGGACCTTTACTCCTTCACGGTTGCCGGCCACCCTTGGATCAACCACGAATGGCTGGCGGAGATTCCATACTATCTTGCATGGCGCGCCTGGGGAGTGTTGGGCATCAAATCTTTCTCGATAGCACTTCTCGAATGCATTTTCCTTGGCTTGCTGTACCTCGGCTGGCGGTACAGCGGCAACATCAAAGCATCGGCCGTCGCGTGTTGCTTGGCAGCGTTTCTTGGCACGGTCAATTTTGGGCCACGCACGATTCTTTTCGGTTATGCCTACCTGACCGCGCTGCTGATTATTCTCGAGCGCTTCCGCCGCCAAGAGGGCACATCCCTCTGGCTAATTCCGCCCTTGTTTTGCCTTTGGATTAACACTCACGGTTCGTGGTCGCTGGGTCTGATTGTGATTGGCATTGTTGTGGCAGCGGGCATGGTGGAAGGGCGATGGGGACGGTTAGAGGCAGAACGCTGGACGCCTTCACAGTTGCGCAAGCTGATGGTTATTGGCCCCGCGAGTGTGGCGGCGCTTTTTGTGAATCCTTTCGGCTATCGCCTCGTCCTTTACCCCTTTGACCTCGCCTTCCGTCAAAAGGTGGCAGTCGCCCACGTCGTCGAGTGGGTGTCGGTGGACTTCCACGACGTCCGGGGCAAGATTGTTTTAGTGCTTCTCATCGGGCTACTGCTATCGGCTCTGTTGCGCGATCAGCGCTGGAAGCTGGCGCAGTTGGGCTTGTTGCTTTTTGCTCTGTACAGCGGCCTTACTTACATCCGTTTCCTCTTTCTCTTGGGCATCATAGCGGTTCCTCTTCTGGCGAAAACGTTGGATTTCCTCCCGCCCTACCGCCCGGAGATCGACAAACCCTTGCTCAATGCGCTGTTCATGGGTGTGATGGTCGTTGGCATGGTTCGTTATTACCCCACGACACCCGCTCTGGAGCACTCCGTGGCGCAGCACTACCCGGTGGACCTGCTCCCCTTTCTGCGGAGCCACGCGCCGACTGGCCCGATGCTTAATGACTTCCTGTGGGGTGGCTACTTGGGCTGGAATGACAGGAATTTGAAGGTATTCATCGATAGCCGGGTCGACATGTTCGAATACTCTGGCGTCCTCCAGGATTACCTGGACCTGATGGCACTCAAGAAACCCGAATCTATCCTGGACAAATACCAAATCCACGATGTGCTATTCCCGCCGGATCAACCTCTTACTTACGCGCTGGAGCACGACCGTGGATGGAAGGTGGTTACAAAGAATCAAGTAAGCGTCCTGCTGGAAAGGGTGGGCGAGCCGGCGACGGGCGCCGCAGCTAGCCCAGCCCGGCCGTGACTTCTCGCGTGGAGCGCCCTCCAACAGGGTGCTGAAAAAAAACTCTAGTGTAGTGTCCGGTAATTGGCCGGACATCGTAGCGCCGCCATCTTGGCGGCATTTGCCGGCAGGATGCCGATGCTACGGCCAGCACAATTGTCCAGGCATTTCCTGGACACTACACTAGGCTGTTGTGCGGGGCCCTGGCTTGCCCGGGCCAGGCGGAGGGGAGACGGCCCTACAGTCAAAGTGGGACACTCCCGCGATTCGCGTGACGTTGATCTTTGGGCCGAGTTTGAGCTAGTGTAGTGTCGACTAATTGAGTGGACAATGTAGCGCCGCCGTCTCGGCGGCATCTGCCGGCAGGATGCCGGCGCTACGAGAGGGAGCGTTGTCCAGTTATTTCCTGGACACTACACTAGTATGCCGCCCGGTCCCCCGGGTGGCGAAAGGGCTGGTTGGGGGACGGTGAAGGCAGAATGCGAGACGGAAAACTTACCAATCGAACGATTGATAAAGTGGTGGTAGCTCTGCTGTTGCTCGTACTCTTGGGTTACGCTTCCACCCGACCCACGTTTCGGCTGAGTGCCGATATGCCCACTGGATTCCGTGCTGCGCCCGCCTCGTGGCCGCCCGAGAAGCGGGCGGCGGAAGAAAAGGTGGCGAGGGCGTACTGGTACTGCGTTGTGACCGTCATCCAGACGAAATATGGTTTCGGGGATCCCTTACCGCTGAATCCCCCGCCGGAATTCAAGATTATTACGCCAGGCTTGCCGGAGGACGCGACGGGTACTGAAACTCGTCTCGGTTATTGGCACAGGCTGCAGCAAGTCTGGTATCAGGCCGGCACTTGGAGGGAAGAGCAACGTTGGACCTTCCAATGGTTGACGGTTCCGGCGAAAGCGGGCGCTCGGCGTTGGCACAACTACGTGACGAGGTTTTTAGGAACCTAACCGCGCCTCGCGTAGTTTGCATGAAGGAGGTTCGCGGACCCTTCGAGTCATAGGCAGCGCTACGGCACGCAAGCCTGTCCGACTTATCCTTTGAAAATTCGGATGAGCACACCTGATACTGCGACATCCCCCCAAGGCTCTCCCTCAGCTTCGAGCAGCGCGCCCCACCAGCTTTCCGGGCGCGAGTGCGCGGCTAATCCGATTGAGGAAACCCCGAACGGAGCTTCGACCGGATTCTTCCGGCCCGAGGGGTCGTCTCAAGAGCGCGAGATTGTGGCGGCGATCGCGCTGCTCTCCTTTGCCTACCTCCTTTTGTTCCGGCGCTACACGACCATGGACCCCGACGAGGGCATCATCCTCCAGGGCGCCCAGCGCATCCTGCAAGGCGAGGTACTCTACCGCGATTTCTTCTCCTTCTTCACTCCGGGTTCTTACTACCTTGTGGCCCTCCTCTTCAGGGTCTTCGGCAGTTCCATGCTGGTGGCGCCGGACGGCGCTAGCCGTTTACGGCAGCCTGTTTTCCGCCCTGACCTATCTCATGGCGCGACGCGTCTGCTCCCGCTGGAGCGCCCTTTGCGCCGCCGTTTTGGCCGCAGCTATTTCAATTCCCTACCGGGTGTTGGTCTCGCACAATTGGGACAGCACCTTGTGGGCTTGTCTGGCGCTCTACTTCGCCTTGCGAACGCTGGAATCGGGGCACTGGGGTTGGACATTCGGGTTGGGTTGCTTCAGCGCACTTACCCTTCTCTGCGAGCAGTCCAAGGGAGCGGGGCTCATACTGGGACTGGCCCTTGCCTATGCCCTGATCGCCTTGATGGGTCGCGGCAGGATCGTACTCCGTCGAGGGCAGTGGCTCGCGTTGGCAGCCGGCGTGGCCTGGCCGATCGCAGTAGCGCTGATATACTTCACCATCCGGCACGGACTATCCCCGATGGTGACCGACTGCCTTTGGCCAATCTACCATTACTCGAGAGTTAATCAGGTCCCTTACGGTTATCAGAATTGGTCTGACTCGACCCGCGCGACCCTCCTGTTTCAAGCCGACTGGGGACAGAGATTCATTTCGCTGCTCGTGCTCGGTCCCTGTTTCATCATGCCGGTGCTGCCTTTGGTTGCGCTTGGGTTTCTGGTCTACGGGTGTAGGCTGCGGCGGAAGCAAAGGCCCAGCGTAGATGGCGGTAACTATTACGTCGTAGTCTGCTCGGTGATCTCAGGTCTGTTGGTTTCAGTGATTATCGTCAGGGCCGACATCGTGCACTTTATGTACCTGTCGCCTCTGCTCCTTCTGGTCCTGGCTTGGATCATGGACGGCAGAGATGTTCACCTCGCCATGTTCAGAGCCGCGAAGCCAGTCCTGAGTTATCTGCTGCTCGTTTCTTTCGCGGCATTTGGGCTGGCGCTGCTCGTGAGGACCATGGATGCCCCCTACAGAATAGAAACGCGGCGCGGCGCCATGACAAACGCCGCAGCCCGACACCGTGATCGCGTACATCCAGGCACGTGTGGCGCCTGGCGAGAGCATCTTCGTCTATCCTTACCTACCGCTTTACTATTACCTGACGGGAACCTTCAGCCCGGTTCGACATGAGTACCTGATGCCGGGATTCCACACCGTGACTCAGGTCCACGAGGTCTTGAATCAGCTCGCCTCGAGACCCCCTCGGGAGGTCGTTTTCGAGTTGAACTTTAACGAGAAAATAGCCACTTCCTGGCCGCATACGCCCTTGCAGTTCATCGCCGATGACCTCATCGGAAACTGGCTCCTGCGGCACTACCGCGCCTGCGCCGTCTTACATTCCCCCAACGGCTGGCGTTTTCTATACATGGTGCCGAATGCGCAAGCCTGTCCTTGAAGAATAACGTGGTCCCCCCTTGGGCGGGGTGAAGACACTTCGGATTCTCACCTCTTCGTCCCTGCCTGAGTGCTCATTCCCGGCGTCCCAGTACATCCGCAGGATCAGCTTGCCGTAGCGCATCCGATCGGGCGGAGTTCGAGGGCGTATTTTGCCTTTAAATTCGAAATGTATCATACTGCCGGGGACCTTCATCAGTGGGGCCCACGGACACCGCTCCTCCTGTCCGACAGATTTCCGCGCGATTGCCCGGACGTAGGGCCAATGAAATACGCACACGCTGAAACCCCAGCATCCTAATGAGGGCAGTCAGGAGTGCATGCAAAGTTTTCCGAAAGGCCCTAGCCTGACCAGAATATGTCATTATGGGAAGAGATTGTGGTTGCAGCAATGTCTATGAGCCCTAGGATACAGTCCGCTATGGTTTCGAAAACGACGAACCCTCCGACGCAATACAGGCTGACGATATTCCTCGGTGCTTTTCTACTCTTTGCGGTGCAACTCCTGCTGGCTAAGTACTTCTTGCCTTGGTTTGGTGGCGCGCCTGCCGTCTGGACCACGTGCATGTTTTTCTTTCAAATGCTGCTTCTGGCTGGTTATGCGTATGCGCACGGCCTTGCCAATTGGTTTAGGCCCCGATTGCAGAGTGCTTTGCATTTTTCCCTTCTGCTCGCCTCACTGGTCCTGCTGGTTTGCCTGGCATTTGCATGGCCTTCACCCCTCACGCCGGACGGGGGATGGAAGCCGCAAGGAGCTGAGCAGACCACCTGGAGCTTAATCGTGCTTCTGGCTGTGAGTGTCGGGCTGCCCTACTTCGTTCTCTCGACGACGGGGCCGCTCCTCCAGGCTTGGTTCGCGCGCACCCAACCACGCGAAACTCCTTACCGACTTTACGCTGTGTCGAATCTGGGCTCGTTCCTTGCGCTCTTGAGCTATCCGTTTCTAGTGGAACCATGGTTGACGCTGAAGATGCAGGCACGTCTCTGGTCACTGGGGTTCCTGGGCTACGCGATAGGATGTGGGTATTGCGCCCTGCAAGCCGGACGGAATAAAACCTGGGAGGGCATATCATCCCTGCCCGACGGCAATGGCAAAGCCAGCAGAGGAGGTTTTGCTGAGCAAAACAAGCCCGGCCTGGGGAGCTACACGCTCTGGCTAAGCCTGACGGCGTGTGGCTCGATCATGTTTCTCGCCTCGACGAACCAGATCTGTCAAGACATTGCGGTCGTTCCCCTCCTCTGGATTCTTCCGCTCAGCCTGTATCTGCTCTCTTTCGTAATCTGCTTCGAAAAACCAGATTGGTATTCGCGCGGCGCTTTCCACTTGGCGTTTGGACTGGCCCTGTATGCGGCTTGTTATGTACTCAAGGGAGGCGCGTCTGGCAGCATTGTGATTCAAGTGGCAGCGTATTCCTTGAGCTTGTTTACGGCTTGCATGGTGTGCCACGGAGAACTGTATCGGTCGAAACCGGGTCCATGTTTTCTCACTTCCTTTTACCTTATCGTGGCCCTCGGCGGCGCCCTCGGAGGGATCTTCGTAGCACTGATCGCGCCTCACCTTTTCAGATCTTTTTGGGAATATCAGCTTGGATTGTGGGGATCAGCGCTGCTCATGTTTATCATCCTCATGCGGGACAAGGGTTCCTGGCTCTACTGCAGCAGGTTCGGAATGGCCAGTCTGGCCATCGGCGCAGCGTTCTTACCGGCATGCACCGCGTTGGCCTCACCGCACAAGACGGGGCTCTCCGACTTGACTCCCTTCGTGGCAGTCTTAGTCGCGGCCATCTTGCTGGCTCGCAAGAGTCAAACAGGTTTTGACGCTATTCGAGCGCGAGCAGTTCCGCTGTACTGCGGCACTGCCTTACTTGTCCTCGGCGCAGTTTTTTTCTTCATCGCGCGCAGCCAGGCACAGGGCTCAATTCTGGTAGTACGTAACTTCTACGGCGTGCTCACCGTACGTGAGCAGAACGCCGACCAACCCGACTGGCGAGCGTACGAGCTCATTCACGGTCGCGTAACCCATGGGTTTCAGTTTTGCTCACAGGCCAAACGCGGTCTACCCACCGGCTACTATGGGACGACGAGCGGCGTGGGGGTGGCCTTGCTTCACCTCCACGAGGCCGTCGCTGGATCGGCGGGCGATCGGAGCCTTCGGATCGGCATCGTCGGCCTGGGGGTGGGCACGTTGGCTGCTTACGCTAAAGCAGGAGATTATGTTCGCTTCTACGAGATCAATCCTGAAGTCGTGCGCATAGCACGCGACACAGCCTACTTCACTTACGTGCGGAACTGCCCCGCAAAGCTCGACGTAATCGAGGGCGACGCGCGCCTCTCGATGGAAGATGAACTGCGCCGGAAAGAACCCCAGCAATTCGATTTGCTGGCAGTCGACGCTTTCACCGGCGATGCGATTCCCGTCCACCTGCTTACACAGGAAGCCTTTCGGGTTTATTTGAACGAGATTCGAAAGCCCAATGGTGTGCTTGCCATCCACATCAGTAATCACTACGTTGACTTGAACCCTGTCCTCATGGGAATTGCCGAACACTTTGGGCTTAAGTACATCTTGATTCACACGAGCGGAGACGGAAACGTGGTCAACGAGAGCTTTTGGGGACTCCTTTCCCAGAATGGCAAGTTTCTCGGCTCCCTCTCAAGTTCGAAGCAAAGCAATTCGAAAGAAGCGCATCGCCCTGCCGTCCGCTTGTGGACCGATGATTACAGCAACCTTCTCCAGGTTTTGACATGGTAAGGCCGAAGCCCAAATGATCTCTATCCTGCGAATAGAGTGGTGCTAAATGTTACTAGCGCGGCGTCGTCAAGCCAGTTTAATAGGCGAGACTCAAATCGGAAATCCGGGGTGAGTAGGTCCCGGCCATTCCCGGCAAAGCGGGAATCCGGCTTCTTCCGCGGCGACGTGGAACTTCGTTTGGGCCGGGGTGCCGATTCCGCGCTTGCACTACCTGGCCGAAGAGCGACTACCGGGGCAAGGCAGATCTTTTCGGATCATGAAGGCAAAACGCCAAGTGTTCTGCGACGTCAAACTGGCGCACGCCCGATAATGCGTGGCGATGTAACTTTCCAACGGGTCCCGGGCTGCCAGAATTTCGGGCGTGGCGGAGGGGAACCCTGTAATTATCTTTTCCCGAAAAGAAGGCAGGAAGATGATCACCCGAGTGCGGTTCGTAGCCAACTCGCCAAGGAGTTCCTGAAACTGTTGAGGGCTGTGAAAGCCCGGCATCATATACTCGTAGCGGCTTGGGCTATGGGTATCCGTGAGGTAATAGTATAAGGGCAAGTACGGGTAGATGAGCATACTCTCCCCGGCGGAAACGTGGGCCTGAACGTATTCGAGGAGTTCGTCCGGCCGATTCGTTCTTAGCGTGCCTCTTCGCGTTTCGACCCTTTGGCGCGAGTTGAGGCGTGGCCAAAGCAGTCCCATGCCGAAACTGGTAAAGGTCATAAACAGGAAAAGGACCAGCACCGGCTTCGAGGCGCGGAGCAGGGATGAAGGGATATCCCGCGCCTCGACCATCCAGGCCAGCACCAAGAAGAACAAAGGCCCCAGGTACATCAGGTGGACGAAGTCCGCTCGTCCGGTGGCCAGCGTGGAGGCCAGCAGGCCGGCCAGCGTCGCTGAAGTCAGGACATAGTAGTCCACCCTCATGGGCGCGGCTGCGCCTCCCCAGGCCCTGCCGACCCAGTACACCAGACAAAAGCAGGCCATGCCCGGCAGAACTGGAACGACGTACCACGGACCGGTTATCAGCAATGTGAGCAGAAACGAGAGCGGCGTGCCCGCATAAAGGGTATCTCGATCGGCAGGATCTAGCTCGACAAAGCCAAAAGGTGTTCTGTTGATGGCTGAGTAATGGTGGAAGGACCAGAACCAGTCTTGCAGCAATTGAGGCAAGCCAGTGCTTCAATCCAAAGTAGATAAGCGTGAACAGAAGCGGCCCCGAAAACCCGCCCAACAAGGCTGCCATATGTCGGCAGTTCCATCTGATTTGGCCGCTTGTGCACGCTAGGTCGGATTTTCCAGCACGCGAGCTTTCCTTATCGGGCCAGGGGAAGGGCGGGGCTTTAGCCCCGCCGAGGGGCCGTTTCGCGTAATGCCTGTCCCGCGGCCCTCGCAGCTTGCAGCCGCAAGCTGCGAGGGCCGCGACCCAAGAGGGAAGTTGGGCATGTTCTGAGTCGGCGGGGCTAAAGCCCCGCCCTTCCCCTGCATGGCGAGAAGTCCACGCCAGAATCAAGAAGCCGGCACTCAGCCCCAGAACCAGCCCCGCGCCCTTTGACTGCTCGAATAGACACGTTAGGGAGGCGAACGAGCCTGTGGCCAGCGCCCAGCCTGGCCGTGGCCGTTCCAGGAACCGCACGGCGCAGTAGAGCGCCAGACAAGCCCACAAGGTGCTGTCCCAGTTGTGCAGAACAAAAAACCGATAAGGCACGCAAGTCAAGGTTACAAGATAAGCGGCAAGCATGGCGCTCCAGCGGAAGCACACACGGCGCGCCAGCAAGTAAGTTAGGGCCGAGAGAAGCGCCCCCTCAACCACCACCACACTTCGCCCCACTAAAATGGAGCTCCCGAATACTCTGAAAAATAAGGCCAGCCAGTAGTAGGATCCGGGCGTAAGGAAGGTGAAGAAATCCCGGTAAGGCAGCTCACCTTGCAGGATGCGTTGAGCCCCTTGCAATATGATTCCCTCGTCACCATTGACGATGGCGCAGTCGTAAAAGAGCCGCAGGTAAGCAATGGAGCAGAAAAGTATCAGGAGTGAAATACACCATTCATACCACGACTTCTCGGGGATAGTTGTCGATTGTAAATCGCCACCCGAAGCTCCCCGGGGAGCCGGGATCTGAGCGGGAATATGCTTTGCCGGGAGACAACTCATCGAAGTATCAACAGGCCACACGACAGCGCTCGACAGTGTCCTAATTTGGCATGTAGGGCCGGGGCCAGCCCCGGCCAGGGCGCCCCTACAGTCGAAATCACGACACTACCCAGCGTTCCGCTCGGTCGGCGGACAGCGCGCGAGGCTCTAGAATACATTGCTTTCATCGGCGTAATCCAACGAAATTAGCTTCGCTACCCAGCTTGGCCGAAATCGCCAAACCCTGCGGATGACCGTCGGGTCAAAAACCTTGCGCGCCGGTTCCGTGCCGTAATCCCAGGAGCACCCAGAAGGCCAGGGCAAAGGCGAATAGCGGAAGCCAGAGCAGGCACAGCCTGTTCCAATGACCCAGAAGCAGATAAACCGCAGGCAAGTAGAGTGGCGCGATCGAGGTACTAAGAACCGTTCGCCGGCGGGTTTTCCGCGACCACTGCCAGGAGCCAACCGCCAGAAGGATGGCCGGGAGAAGCAGGATCAGGTCGTAGACGTACAAGTGGAATCCCGTAATGAGCGCCACCACCAGTGCCGCTACGAATGCCAAGCGTATTGGGAAGCGGTACAAGAGTTTCCTATACCGGGCAGGCAGTTGGAAGACGGCGCGACGAGTGCCGCCGAAGGTAGAGTTCCATCTGGACGAACTGTTTCCTTGCATGGGGTTCGTTGTGATCAACCTCGAACCTCCGAGGCGAGCGGTGGTGGGGATCTACAACAAGTGCGTCACGGCCGAGCAGTGGATCGAGGAAGCCAAGCAGGCAGCAAACATAACGCGGCTGAGTTGCCACCCCTTTCGGTCGAACGAGGTGCGGTTGTGGCCGAGCGTGCTCGCTTACAGCTTGGGAAACACGCGGCGGCGGTTGGTGCTGCCGCTGGGGGTAGGCCACTGTTCGTTGACGAGTCTGCAACAACGATTGGTCAGCACCGGCGACCGGCCGATTAAGCACGCACGGTATTGTTGGCTCCTACTGGCTGAGAGCCATCTCACGCGGCGAGTCTATGGAAGCATGGCGCGCCGGATGGCTTCGCTGCCCCTGCCAGCGGAGCAGACGAGCTGCCGAACGACTGGATTCCAGCGACAAAAGGGGGGCATGGGAGGTTAAGGTGTGGCAAATACGGGTCGAAAGAGGGACCCTTGTGGTCTTTGGGGTTCTCGCAAGAGGCGCGAATGGCCAGTTCCGTGGCCCAGGGAAGCATCTGGCAGTGCAAACCCGACCCTAATTCCATTGAACTGCGAGCTGGCGTATGATGGAGGTCGGCCCGGAGGTACATAACGGAGATTCCGGTTGGCAAGCCTTCGCAAATGACACGTGTCGAAAGAGGAACTACTTTCCTACCTCAAACGTGAATCCAACAGTCGACTAGGCGGTCGCGCTGCTGTGCGTGGTACGGGAGAGGGGCATCATGATATTTGTCCCGTAACCCAAAAGAGGAAAAAATGAAGAGAGTACCGCTAGTGCTCGGTTTCGCAGGTTTTCTTTACTTGATTGCGCTTTTCAAACCGCTTCGCGACTTTTTCGCGTATTGGACAGCTGCACATTTGTTTATGGCAGGCAACAATCCCTACTCAGTGGCGGCTACGGCGGCTATTGAACACCAATTAGGTTGGCCGCGTGACGCAATGCCGTGGGTAATGCTCAACCCACCATGGACGCTGCCACTCGTTGCTCCGTTGGCGTTCTTGAGGTCCTATGTTTTTGCCTGGTGGGTATGGACCTGCCTGTCAATCATAACGCTCGTTTGCTCATCGCGCATATTATTGGACCTATATTCCAGCGATGCGGTTGTGCCGAGGGTCTCGGACAGCCAACTCACCAGGAGCCTTTTTGTTTTCAGTTTTGCCCCAGTGGTGCTATGCCTGAGGCTTACCCAGAGGCTCGGTTTTTCCTCTGCTTGGCTTGGCCGGCTTCCTCCGATATGAGAAACGAAAGCCGTTCCTCGCGGGAATATTCTTGAGCCTCTTAGCGATCAAGCCTCAACTTACCTACTTGGTTCTGCTCGCCATTTTACTGCTTGCTTGGCAGCGCCGCGAATGGAAAGCTCCAGTGAGTGCTGCGGCGATTGTTGCGCTGCTTGCTTCCGTTGCGCTCGCCGTGAACCCCAGCATCTTTCAGCAATACGTAGCAATGATGTCCGGCCTGTATGCCAGACTACCTTCCGGAACAGGCGCAGTATTGCGACTCGGAGTCGGCTTATTCGCCTTAAGAGACCTAGCATGCCTCCAATGGCTCCCCCCGATAATCGGTCTAGGTTGGTTCGGCTTCTATTGGCAGAAATACAAGTCACGTTGGAGCTGGCCGGAACAGATGCCAGTCGTGGTCGTTGCATCGTTACTGACTGCGGCTCACGGGTGGATTTCTGATGAATCGCTGTTGGTTGTTCCTGTCACGCTTTTGTTCGGTGAATACGCGAGAAACCTGGGGTACGTTCCACAACGTGCCGTCCTGGTCTATACGATCATGAATCTCGCTGCCATCTTAGGGTTCGTCACCATGTCGCACCCTCCGCGTTTCATGTACGCGGTCGTCGCTGCGATGTACCTCGTGGCCCCAGCGGTGCTTGGTTATGCCTTGGCAGGGAGGGGGCGCAAACCAGCACCGCAACACTCACCGACGCCTGTCGACATCCGGTAGCCCTCTTTGTAGGAGACGTAAGCGCATCCAAAACGCCACCCTGCCTGCCCCGTGCCAGGCGCAGCGGATCCAGGAACCGCAGGGCACAATAGAGGCCTGGATATGCCCACAAGGTATTGTCCGAGTTGTGCAGAACCAAAAATCGACACGGCATGCAGGCGAGGGTAACAAAGTAAGCGGCAAGCAGGGCACTCCAGCGTGAGCAGGCGCGGCGCGCCAGCAAATAAGTTAGGACCGAGAAGAGCCCCCCCTTCAACCATCAGCACGCTGCGCCCCACTAAAATGGAACTTCCCAATAGCCTGAAAAGCAAGGCCAGCCAGTAGTAGGAGCCGGGTGTGAAAAAGGTGAAGAAATCCCGGTAAGGCAGCTCACCTTGCAGGACCCGCTGCGCTCCCTGCAAGACGATTCCTTACCCTCACGGACGATGAACCCAGCCGCGTAATGGGCCCGAAAGTCAGTAACTTCCGGAGTGACCGCCGGGAGAATCAGCCTCCCGAAAAGCAACGCCGCAGTAAGGGCAGTAGCAATGCGGATTTCGCGCGAAGTGGGCTCGCGTGCGAGACTTGTGTTCCCCTCTGATATTGGAGACCCCTGAGTCATCTCGCGAGTCGCCTCCTGAGATATTCGCTGACGGCTCCTACCATGCCCGCGGTCGTGGGCTTGTTTCCGCGCTCTTCACCGGGCCCGAAGGCATTGGCCCTACCCTCTCGAGCAAAGCGCTCACTCGCCCCTTGAATACCAGCTTCCAATTCGGGCTGCGTTCGAGCAGGTAGCTAAGTGGGGAGTGGAGCGGGAAAAGAACATAACGGATCCGGTATTCATCGAGGATACGCAGCGGATCGTTAAATCCCACCAGATCGATGTAGTCCTTGAAAACCCCCGCGTACTCAAAAATATCTACGCGGCTATCCACAAATACTTTGAATTGCGGGTCCTTCCAGCCGAGATAGCCGCCCCAAGGATAATAGTTGAGCGTGTTTCCAGAGGGCTCGTGGGACTTGAGGTAGGGCAGGATCTCCGCCGGGTACTGTTCGGCCACCTGCTGCTCAAGCTGAGCAGGTGTCGGGAATCGGTACACTACAAAGGCCAGGATGCCGCAGATAATCGCCGCATTCAGCCACCGCTTGTCAATCTCCGGGCGATAGGGAGGCACCCCTTGTAGAAGTTCCGCGACGACCGGCGCAACGATGATGCCAGCAAGAAATAGGAGGCGTTCGTGGGTGAGGCCGGAGGAAAGTGCAAATAGCATTAGAACCAGATCGGAGAATCTCCACTCGCGTCGGGCGGCCAGTGCGGAACAGAACAATCCCACCAGAAGGACTAACACCACTTTCCCTCGGAGGGTATGAAAATCCACCGAGACCCATTCCTCAACGGACGCGACGGGAAGAGACATGCGGACGGCAAAATCGAGGGGGTAAAGCACCAGGCGGTACCCGTAAGGGTTTACGAACAGCGCGGCGCAGGAAGCCCCGAGCGATGCCAGCAGTTGACGTGATTGCCGGGGCTGCCAGCGGCTTGCCGTAATTAGTCCCCACTTGCCTTCGACAAACCCCGACGCGACGAAGATGCCCAAGACCGCCACGCCCACACACCACGAGCCGTGAGTATTGATCCACAGGCAGAACAACGGCGGGAGCAGCCACAAAGGAGCCTTCTCACCTTGGCGGAAGCGCTCCAGGACAATCAGGAGAATCATCAGGTAGACGTAGCCGAACAGGACCGTTCGAGGGCCGAAGTTAATGGTACCCAAAAACATCGCAACCCAACAAGCCAGCACCGAGGCTTTGATATGCCTGCTCCTCTGGTAGCAAAGATAGAGAACACCAATGAAGATGAATTCGAGCAGCAGGAGCATGAGAATTTCAATTCCCTCGAGCCCGAACGTATGCCAGGCCAGATAGTAGGGAATCTCCCCCAGCCACTCGGGATTCATCCAGGGATGGCCTGCCACGGTAAAGGAATAGGTGTCGAAGTTGGGCAGTCGATGCCGGGTGAGCAAGTATTGGGCATTGCGCAGGTGCCACCAGAGGTCAACGTCAGGCAGATTTCGCTCCGCCAACCGTATCACTACCAGGACCACCCACGCCATCAGCATGACAGGGAATGAGAACGCTGTCCGCAGCCTTCGCTGGAGCGTGGCCACAAGGCCTTCCGATGGCACTACCAGGGCCTCAGCAGGGCCAGAGGCAGGGCCATCCGCGTCGCCCTGGACGGTCCCGCCCAGAGCTTCGCATGGGATGACAACTTTGCCAGACGTTTTCAGCATTCTGCTAAACTGGGTTACTTTGATCGCCCTTTTCTGTCGGAGCCGAGCACCGAGAGGAGGGCCACGCATCGCAAACGGTCAATTGGCGCACGCCGGATGCCAAAGTGCGACAAAGGCGATTTCGGGTCGTACCCAGCCGCCCCCGTCGGATTTGATTTGTGTGTCGCCTCCTGTGGAAGCCATCTACAGGACGCTAACTGTTAACAAAGGTATTCACATTTGCCGCTGCCTCTGTATCCTCAGTTTACAACCAGCCGGCGCTGATCTCCTTAAGGCCGAGCAGTGCGCCTGCAAGCTTTTGGGTTCCCCTGCGCTCGCGCCTCAATTTATTGCACTTATTGTCAGGGGGCTGGGCGCAGTTCCGGCTTCTACGCACTTTGGAATCCCATTTGCTGACGATACATTCGCGCTGGTCGCCGGGCAAGCTCGCTTGACTCGCCGGGGCGGCAGTGAACAGGGTTGCAACAACAGGAGGAGGAGAATAATGAGTAAACGGCTTTTGGCATTTCACAAGGATGAGGCAGGCCAGGGTCTGGTGGAGTACGTGTTGATCATCGCCTTGGTGGCTTTCGCGGCGGCGGCTGGAATGAGTACCTTGGCAAGCTACCTGAACAGTGCGTTCTGCAAAGTCGGCATCAAATTGGGCCAGTACATATCCTAAGCGCTGACGCGACCGGTGGAGAAGGGTTCACCGGTCGCGTTCGCTTGCAGGAGCATGGCCGGACAAGCCAGCAACGGTGAAAGGCCACGGAACGAGACCGGGGACAGGAAGTTTGCGTGTCTTAGGCGTTCCATTTCATAAGAATGGCCGCGATCAGGGTCCCAAGGCTTGGAGGACTAATCCGCCAGGGGATGAGAACGGCCAACCTCTCGCATTCGTAGTGTAAACACGGCGGAACATCGAGGCCGGCAAACAGGGGAGGAAACCGATGAAGATAGACTTAGTGGATTCCGTGAGGCGCTTTCACCGAAACGAGGCCGGCCAGGGGCTGGTGGAGTACGTTTTGATCATCGCCTTGGTGGCTTTTTCGGCAGCCGCTGGAATGAGTAGCTTGGCAAGCTACGTCAACAGTGCGTTCTGCGAAGTCGGCATCAAATTGGGCCAGTACGTATCGTGAGGTCCACTGTCTTTGCCAGTTTGCCCCTCCCGAAGCCGCAGACGGAGCTTGAAGTGCAGGGGTGGTAGGGTGGAAAGATACCTCTTGATTGGCGCTGTCGTTTGTGCTTTAGCCGGAGGGATCAACGACGTTCGTGGTGCACGCATCCCCAACTGGCTGACGTATGGAAGCCTTTTGGCGGGGCTTGCAGTCCGGTCTGCGTGGGGATGGGCAGGACTCAAGAGCGGTTTGATCGGTCTGCTGGCGGCAGGGGGGATATTTTATGTGCTTTTCCTGCTGGGAGGCATGGGGGGCGGCGACGTCAAGCTGATGGCGGCTGTGGGAAGCTGGGCCGGGGGGACTCAAACGGTGGTGGTGTTGATCGCATCGGCCATTGCCGGCGGGATTTTGGCTGTCGGCTACATGGTCTTTCATCGGCGAGTCCGCATGACCCTGCTCAACGTGCTGGAGCTAGGCCGGCACCACTTGACTTCAGGAATCCAGCCTCATCCCACATTGAATATTCAGGAGGCGGGGGCTTTGCGCATCCCGTATGGGCTCGCAGTTGCAATGGGAACTTTGTACTGCCTCGGCAATACGTTTTTCGGGAGGTGATTTACGGTCAAGCGTGTTCTTGTGGCTGCTTTGGTAGCCGCTGTATTGGCAAGCATCATCACTTTTCCGATCTACAGGCACTTGCGACGGACCGGCGCCCGGCCCAAATTGACTCAACTGGTCGCCACGTCCAAAGATGTGCCGATAGGGGTTGCCTTGACGCCCGAGGACCTTCAGTTGATTGACTGGCCCGCCGACACGCCGTTGCCGGGCTCTTTCTCCAAGGTCGAGGGTGTGGTGGGCCGTCCCCTGATTTATCCATTGGGCGCCAGAGAACCAGTGCTGGAGCGCGATCTCGCCGTCGCGGGATCGGGAATCGGCCTCTCAGTAAAGATCCCTCCCGGGATGCGCGCGACAGCCGTTCGCTCCAACGAGATCGTGGGTGTTGCCGGATTCTTGTTCCCGGGCTCCCACGTGGATGTGCTGGCCACCTTCACGCCCCCGGGGAGTTCAGGTGCTATTACCCAAACTCTGTTGCAGGACGTCGAAGTCTTGACGGCAGGCCAGACAATTGAGCCTGACCCCCAAGGCAAGCCTCAAGCGGTGAACGTCGTTACGCTGTTGCTGAGTCCCGAGGATTCGCAGAAACTGCTGCTCACCAGCGGCCAGGGGACTATTCAGTTCGTGTTGCGTAACGGTGTCGATCAGAAAAAAACTGAACTCAATCCGACGCGACTGGACCAGTTGGGCCCTTACCCGGCTCATGTTGTTGCACCGAAAATCCAAACAAAGGTACGGCGGATGGCGCCTCCGCCTCCGCCCACGCTGCCTCAGGCCTATATCGTAGAAGTAATTCAAGGTAAAGAGCGAAGCGTGCAGAAGTTCTGAACTGAGCAGCGAGAGTGCGGAACAAAATGAGCATCTCAAAATTCTTCTCCATATCATGTTTGGCTTGTTTGGTCATACTTCCTAGCGTGAGAATACAGGGCGCAAGTCAAGCCCAAACCCGCTCGCCGGGAGGCCAGACACTCCACGTTCTGGTCGACAAGTCGGTGGTGATCAACGTGCCGACACGGCTGCAGCGCGTCCTGGCGAGCAATCCTGCGGCAATTGAAATCGTGACGACTTCTCCCACCCAGGTGGTGGTGGAGGGGAAGGCGGCAGGCTACAGCAGCCTGATTCTTTGGGATGAATCAGGTCAGTCCCAGATGCTGGACGTCATCGTGGACCTCGACGTCTCCGGCCTGCGAACGGCGATTGAGGACGCCTTTCCGAATTCGGCGATCCAGGCGCAGGCAGATGGGAGCCGGGTGATTCTTTCTGGCGCGGTGCCGGACAAGGGAGCTGAGGACGCCTTGGTGAAGATGGCGACGGTGTACTCTAAAGATATCGTCGACTCACTCGGTCGGACTGAAGTCCATGCGCGCCAGATACTGCTCGAGGTTAAGATCGCCGAGATTGACCGCACGAAGCTGACCCAGTTCGGCTTCAACCTGATCAGCAACGGCGGGGGCAACACAATCGGCGCGACCTCCACGGCGCAGTTCGGCCCGATCAGCGGCATAGGAGGCTCCGCCCTCCAGCTCAATCCGCCCGGCAGCTCAACAACAACCGCGGGGTTCGGCATCACAAACCTCCTCAATATCTTCCTCTACCGTCCTGACCTTAATTTGGGAGCGACGCTCCAGGACCTCCAAAGCAAGAACATCTTGGAAATCCTGGCGGAACCGAATCTCTTGGCGCTTGACGGACAGAAGGCGAGCTTCCTGGCTGGAGGCGAGTTTCCATACCCGGTGCTGCAGGGCGGGACGACCATAGGCGCTGTGACCATCCAGTTCCGTCCCTTCGGGGTAAAGCTGGAATTCACGGCCAACGTCAAAGAGAATGGCGTAGTTCGTATCCACGTTTCGCCGGAGGTCAGCGCCCTTGACTACAGCAATGCCCTTACCATATCGGGCTTCACTGTTCCCGCCCTCTCAACACGCCGAGCCGAAACCGATATTGAACTGAAAGACGGGCAGTCCTTTGGCATTGCCGGATTGCTGGACCAGAGGGTGACGACTCTGCTCAGCAAAATGCCGGGCATCGGAGATGTGCCGATCCTGGGCCAGCTTTTCCGTTCCAAGTCCGATCAACGGACCCGAAGCGAGTTGATGGTTCTGGTAACTCCGCATATCGTTGACCCCACGCAGGGTGCAATCCAGAAGATATCCGTGCCCGCGCCGGCGGTGCCGTATTTGGATAAACCAAAGTACGACAAAGGCCTGCCCGGGTATCAAGAACTCCAGAACCCGTCACCGCCGTCGACACCGAAACAGAATCATTGATGATGAATAACCGAAAAGATCCCGCAATGATCACGAGCGAAGGCGCCTCCTCGGGAGAAGCGATTTCCCTGGTGAGTATTTGCCTCGATAGTGACTCGCATGACCTGCTGAGGCAATTCGTCGAGTCCGTTCCCGGGCTTCACCTCAGGGAACAATTGGACGATTACAGTCCGGGAGGCCAAGAGCCGATTCTCCAATGGATGGGAGAGACCGCGCCAGACATCTGTCTGATCGATTTCGACCAGGACCGCCGGGGGGCCACGGCGGCGGTCGAGCGAATTCACGCCAGCCTTGCCGACACGGCCGTCTTTGCCGTTTCCTCCAATGTCCAGCCTGATCTAATTATTCAGGCGATGCGTTGCGGCTGCAGCGAGTACATCATTAAGCCGCTCGACCGCGATAACCTCTTGAATGCTGTAGCACGGGTCAGTGGGCAAAGGCGCGACCGAAGGGAACAGTACAGCGCTCAAGTCTTGGCCTTCACGGGCACCAAAGGAGGATGCGGAGTTACCTCGTTGGCAACCCACTTGGGCGCTCTGCTGGCCAAGACCTACTCGCGGAAGACGCTGTTGGTCGACCTTCACCCCGACGGCGGAGACGCCGCGCTCTATCTCGGGCAGACAAAGCATCGCTACCACTTTTTTGAGCTTCTCGACAATACCCATCGGCTGGACAGTGAGCTTCTCGAGAGTTTCCTGATACACCACTCGAGCGGACTGGACTTGCTCCCTGCGCCAGAAGCTAGCGACCCGATAAAGAACGTCTCGCTGGACGCATTGGGGCAAACTTTGGAATTCCTGCGGCTCCGCTACGAATTCATTCTGCTCGACCTACCTCCGGGTTGCGGTGAAACCAACCTTGAAGTGATCAGGTGCTCCGATCAGGTCTATCTCATCACCGTGGCTGAGGTGCCAGCCATACGTAACGCGGCGCGATACCTGGATTACCTGAGCCGGGTGCAGCATTTGGAGGAGCGAATCCGCGTTGTCCTCAACCGCCACCTCAAACGCAGCCCTATCACGAATGCTCAGATCGAGAAGGCGATTCGTGCAAACCTCTTCTGGAAGGTCCCAAATCATTACTCCCAAGTCGTCGCGGCGATCAACAAAGGCGACCCCGTCGACGAGACCAGCAAATCCGAGGTGTCGCAGAGCCTCCTACAGTGGGCCAGCCTCATCGGTAGCAAGCCGGGTGCGGCCGTCAAGAAGAAGGGCGGGCTGCTGGGATTCTGGAGCCAGTGAGGCCGGCGATTTCTTTAGGGGTGGCGTATGAGCGAAATGAATCCGACGATAACTTCCCTAAACATTCCGAGTGCCGTCCGCGCCGAGGAGGGGAGAAGAACGGCGGGACAGAACTTCAAAGCTTATCAGGAGCTGAAGTCCTCCGTCCATCGGGACCTGCTGAACAAGGTAGACCTTCAGAAGGTTGTGACCCTGCCGGACGCACGGGTCCGTAGCCAGGTATTTGCCGTCATTCAGGATCTCGTCGCCGAAATCAAGACCCCCCCTATGAGCGCTTCCGAAAGGGAGAGACTTTCTCGCGAAGTGCTGGACGAGGTGTTTGGCTTGGGACCTCTCGAACCGCTCCTTCAAGATCCGAGCATCAACGACGTCCTGGTGAACGCTTACAATCACGTGTACGTCGAGCGCGCAGGGGTCCTGGAACCCACAAACGTGATGTTCAAGGACGAAGCGCACCTGATGCACATCATTGACAAGATTGTGTCTGCGGTGGGAAGGCGGGTTGACGAGTCGTCACCCATGGTTGACGCTCGCCTGGCGGACGGTTCCCGCGTTAACGTGATCATCCCTCCTCTGGCTATTGACGGCCCTCATCTCTCGATTCGCCGTTTTGGCCTGGTTCCGATCACGGCCGACGACCTGTTGGCGAACTTCACACTCACACCCCCCATACTCCAACTCTTGAGGGGAGCGGTGAAGGCGCGCCTCAGCATCATCGTCTCTGGTGGTACCGGGGCTGGAAAAACAACCCTGCTGAACGTGCTGTCCGGCTACATCTCCGACAAGGAAAGAATCGTGACCATAGAAGACTCGGCGGAACTGCAGTTGAAGCAGAGGCATGTGGTCCGACTGGAGTGCCGGCCTCCCAACCTCGAAGGCCAGGGCGCCATCAGGCAGCGGCAGTTAGTGATCAACAGCCTGCGAATGCGCCCGGACCGAATCATCGTGGGCGAAGTGCGCGGCGAAGAAGCGCTGGACATGCTGCAGGCGATGAACACCGGTCACGACGGGTCGCTCACCACGGTCCACGCCAACAGCCCCAGGGACGCCATTGCGCGCGTGGAGACGATGGCTCTCATGGCCAATCTGAACCTTCCCGAAAAGGCCATCCGGCAACAGATTGCTTCTGCCATCACCATTGTCGTCCAGGTTGCACGCTTCAGCGATGGCACCCGGCGCGTGACGCATCTGACCGAGATCACCGGCATGGAAGAAGACATCGTCAGCATGCAGGATATTTTTGTCTTCGAGAAGCGAGGAATCTCGCCCCAAGGGCGTGTGCTGGGCACCTTCACCTCCACGGGCATACGACCCAAATTCGCTGAGAAACTCACGGCGTCTGGTATCGCTGTTCCGGCGAGTATGTTTGAGCACTCAATGGATGTTTGACGCCAAGGATTTTGATATGCCTGCTGTGCTTCTGTTCGGTCTGCTCTTGGTCTCAACCTTCGTGGTGGTGCTGTATTTTCTGAAGCCCACCCGCGCGGAGACAGACATCCAGCGCCACATGGCGGGCATCGATAGATACTTCTCGGTAACCGCTGACGGCAGCACCATCCTCAAACAGGAGAGGCTCAGCGCAAGCCAGTGGCTGAACGATCTCGTCAGACGAATGCCGGGATCCTTCGCGCTCTTCCATTTGATCAGGCAGGCAGGGAAGAAGTGGGAAGTGGCTTATCTTCTTTTCGGTTCGCTGTTGGCGGCGCTGGGTGGCGGGTGGCTCGTGTCGTTCTGGGCGAGCCCGGCATTGTCCGTCTGCGTGGGAGTTGGCCTGGGCGTTGCGCCTTACGCGTATCTGTATTTGCAGAGGGAGTCCCGGTTTAGAAAGTTTAGTAATTTACTTCCCGAGGCCATCGACCTAATGGCCAGAGCCTTGCGCGTAGGTCACGCCGTCAGCGCCGTGCTGGAGATGGTTGGCCAGGAGGTGGCCGAGCCGGTGGCCTCCGAGTTCCGCACTGTTTATGAGGAACAGGCGCTGGGACTTCCCTTGCGGGAAGCCATGCTGAACCTCGTGCAGCGGATCCCGCTCGATGATGTGCGCTTCTTGGCCACTGCGGTTGTTCTCCAAAAGGAAACGGGCGGAAACCTCGCCGAGGTCCTCGACAAGACGGCAGTTGTGATGCGGGAACGAATACGCCTGCGCGGCCAACTCCGGGTCTACACAGCCCAGGGCCGGGCCACCGGCTGGGTGCTCTGCGCCTTGCCCTTTATCGTATTCGGCTTGATCAGCCTGGTCAACCCCGGCTACGAGAAGACCCTGCTCACCGACCCGCTGGGCATCCACTTGGTCTATGCCGGGCTCATTCTAATGGTGATCGGCATTCTCGTTATCCGAAAGATTATCGACATCAGAGTCTAGCTTATGGAAACTGCACTACTGGTTGTCGGAACGGGCCTGTTCGTCGGTATCTTCGTTTTTGTCCTGCTGACCCTGCGCCCCTCGCCCGCGAGCGCGCGCTTGGATGAGGTGGTGCGGCAAGCCCGGACCGGATTGGAAGAAGGCAGTTTAGCATCGGGAGGTTCAGCCGCATTGCTGGAGCGGCTGGCAAAGCCCTTCGGCCGCTTTCGAAGCCTGCTAGGTGGGAAGCCGAGCCCTGTCCTTGTCCGTCGCTTGATGCTCGCCGGATACCGTAAGCCGGTTCATGTGGATGTTTTTCTAATTACAAGGTTGGCTTTGCCCGCGCTGGCAGGCTTGGCTGTGGCAATCTTGGTCACCGAGAACATCTTCTTCTATTTCATCGTCGCCATCGTCGTGGGACTCTTTGCCCCGGACTTTTGGCTCTCGCACGCTATCAACAAGCGGAGAGAACGGATCAGGCTGAGCCTCCCTGATGCTTTGGACTTGTTGTCGATTTGCATGGAAGCCGGTCTGGGCATGGACCAGGCCATGGTGCGCGTGGGTCATGAACTGGAAATCAGTCACCGGGAATTAAGTCAGGAGTTTTTGCAGATTAACTTTGAGCAGCGAGCTGGTGCGCGGCGAATCGACGCCTGGAAGGCTTTCGCGGATCGGGCCGCCGTCGAAAGTGCTCGCTCTTTCGTGGCGATGCTAGTGCAGACGGACCGTTTTGGAACGCCCATTTCCAAAGCTTTAGGCACCTTCTCCGATGCATTGCGCACTCAACGCCGGCAGCGGGCGGAAGAGTTGGCCGCCAAGACCACCATAAAGCTCGTAATACCGCTGGTATTTTTCATCTTTCCCGATATTTTTGTCGTAACAGTTGCGCCGGCCATCATCGCAATCATGAGAAATATCGCACATGTCGTCGGGTGAGGGGATGTAAGCGCGCCAAATCTATGCAAGGGGTGAATAATGAATAGCGTCACGTTAATCAGAGTAGTTTCAGGAATTCTCGCCGTTATCGTGCTTGTGATTCTGATCTACCGAATGAGGAAACGGGCCCCTCGATAGCGCGGGGAAGGGCCCGATGAATGGGATAAGCTATTCACGGCGCACGCCCGCGCGGGAAAGGACAGTCATGCCTCGCAACCACCGTGAGGTCTTTGTCTACAACAAGACGAAGGAGAGTTTTCTTGGCTTGCGTGTCAAGGTTGCCGACACCGTTCTGGACCGGCTGATTGGCCTGCTGGGCAAGAAAAATCTTAGGTCCGACGGAGGGGCGTGGATTGTCCCGGCGAACTCGATTCACACTTTCGGCATGCTTTTCCCGATTGATGTTGTGCTGATCGACAAGGATTTCAAGGTAGTGGGTTTACGCGAAGTCGTCCGTCCATTCTCGCTGACACGACCTAACTTCCGGGCGGAGAGCGTGATTGAACTTCCGGCTCATAGCATCTTCAGGAGCCGGACCGAGGTGGGTGACCAGTTACTGATCGAGCGACATGAAGCGAGGTCGCCGAGCACCACAGACGCTGTTGAGGAGACGAGTGACCATGTTCAACACGTTTCCTGATTCACTTGGCGGACATGTAGAGTTCGTGCGGCGGGAACTAAACAGGCGCGGTGAGGTCTGGCTGGGATAGCTGAGGCAGTCTTGCTCGGTAGTGCTGGATGTGACCAGGATGTGAATGAAGGTGGCTGTCAACGGGTTACAAACGAGGCATCGCTTCAAGATATCTGGCCAGAGCACCCGAACGGGAATGACGTCACCGTCTTTGACTCCTGCCTGCTCGACCCGAGCGGTGAGCCCATCTGAGCCTAAGACGCTGGAGAGTATTATGCGAGTTGGACCATGGCCTTCGAGATCCTTCAAACTAGGGAATGCGAGTTTCGTCATTTTGTGCTTCCTCGCAGCCGCCCTCTTACTACCGTCGAGGCAAGAAGGCGCCCCAATCAACGGCTCGGGAGAAGACTCACGGCAGGCCAACCGAACGCTTGCGAACCAGCGGCCCTCTCGTGCGGAGCAGTCACGTGCCGCCGGAGCTTACGGCAAGCTGCCTCTCGGGTTTGAAGCCAATCAGGGACAGACTGATAGCCGCGTGCGCTTCCTTTCGCATGGTAAGGGATATTCCCTCTTCCTGACACCTAACGAGGCCGTGCTCGCCCTGCAAAAGGGGCGGACTCAGAAGCCGGAGCGGAACGCCAAGGGCCCCCAGCCCGCGTCTGAAGGTGGCAAATTCGCGGCGCCGGCCGTGCTGCGAATGCACTTGCGGGGCAGCAACGTTGCGGCCGACATGGTGGGTTCCGACGAGTTGCCGGGCAAGAGCAACTATCTTATCGGCAACGATCCTGCCAACTGGCGCAGCAACGTTCCAAACTATCGTAAAGTGGCGGAGCACGGAGTTTATCCGGGAATCGATCTTGTTTATTACGGCACCCAGCGCCAACTCGAATATGATTTCGTCGTCGCGCCCGGGGCCGACCCGCGCGCCATCCGGCTTGCATTTCAGGGGGCGGACCGATTGAGAATCGACTCGCAGGGTAACTTGATCGCGACCGTCAGGGGCGGCGAAGTCTCGTTCCAGAGGCCGATCGCTTACCAGGCAGCACCTGACGGCGCTAAACAGGTGGTTGCCGCCCGGTACTTGATAAAGGGCAGAAGGAATGTGGAATTTAAGGTAGGTAAGCACGATCCGGGCCGGTCGCTCATTATTGACCCGACCTTGGCGTACTCCACATACCTCGGCGGAAGCAATATTGACGGCGCCAACGCTATTGCCGTGGCCCCGGATGACTCAGCGTTTATCACTGGGGAGACTTTCTCCACTGACTTTCCCACCGTCAACTCGCTTTTCCCCACGTCGTTGGGGGGGAGGTTGCATTCGTATCGAAGATCAGCCCCGACGGCTCTGCGCTTCTTTATTCTACCTACTTAGGTTGCTCGGTTACCATAGGTTACGGTATCACCGTGGACTCCTTAGGCGAGGCGTACGTAACCGGCACAACGGATTGTCCAAAGTTCCCGGTGACGCCGAACGTTTTTAACACTCTGTGCGGCGGCGACGGGCAATGCGGCGCCAGTTGGAACCCGCAAGGTTTCTCTGTCTACAACGGTTTCATCACGAAGCTGAATGTCGCGGGGTCCGCACTGATTTACTCCGGGATTCTCGGATACTACGAAGACGTTACATGCCGTGCCATCGCCGTGGACGGTGCTGAGAACGCCTATGTGACCGGCGAGGTCGGCCCTAACATACAGGAAACGACTCCGCTCGTACCGCCCGAAACTCCTCCCCCGCTCTTCCCCACTCTTAACGGCTTCGAAACTACGCAGGGTAACAGTGGCACTTCGTTTGGCGGCGTCGGCACGGACGCTTTTATCGTTAAGATCGACGCCTCGGGCTCCGAAATCCTCTATTCGAGTTACATTGGCGGCGGCGACGAAGACGTGGGATACGGTGTTGCGGTTGATGGCAGCGCCAATGCCTACGTCACCGGCATAACCTACTCGACGAATTTTCCGACGGCTGGCGGCGCACTGAAGCCTGCCTATGCGGGAGCCGGGGATGCATTTTTGACCAAAGTCAACACGAATGCGACGGGAACTGCCTCCCTGCTTTACTCATCCTATTTTGGGGGCAGCGGGCTTGACCAGGGCAATGGCGTGGCCGTGGACGCGAGCGGAAACGCTTACATCGCCGGGGTTACAACCTCCAAGGCGGGCACCCTCGGGTTCACTATCCCGACCAGCGCTTATCAAGCGAACTGCACGTTGGACTCGCTCCTCGCGTGCGAGGGCGATGCTTTCGTGGCAAAATTCGCCCTCAGCGGCACGCCCGCTCTAGTCTACTTTACTTATCTGGGCGGCAGTCTAGCGGATTCCGCCAACGGCATTGCCCTGGACTCGAGTGGCGATGCCTACGTGACGGGCTCCACGGTTTCTACTGACTTCCCGATCTCCGGCGCCGTCTTCCAAACTACCTACGGCGGCGGCAATGCCGACGCTTTTGTCACCGAGTTGAATCCCGCCGGTTCTGCCTTGGTCTTCTCGACTTATTTGGGTGGCAGCAACACCGATACTGGAAACGGCATCGCCGTGGACTCCGGTAATCCTGCTTCTGCCTACATCGCCGGCCAAACGTGTTCGGTAGACTTTCCCCTGGCCAACTCGCTCCAGGCCGCTACGAGCGGCAGTTGTGATGCCTTCATCTCCAAGGTCAGCATTCTGGAGGGAATTGCTCTCAATCCGGCCGGCCTCGTGTTCCCAACTCAGAGCCTCGGCACCAGGAGCCAGCCGCAAACCGTCACGCTCACCAACGGTGATAACACGCAGACCATCTCCGGAATTAGCATAACGGGAACCAATGCCGGAGACTTTGCCGAAACCAACAATTGTCCCTCTTCGCTGATCGCGCGTGCTCAGTGTACGATCACTGTGACCTTCACTCCCACAGCGGCGGGAATTCGAAAAGCATCGGTCAAGATTATTGACAGCGCCCCCGGCAGTCCGCATTTCATCGCTCTGACCGGCAGCACCTCTTCGGTCGGCCTCTCGGCCTCCAACCTTGACTTTGGAAATCAGCAAGTTGGCGTAGCGAGCAGCTCCCAACCCGTCACGGTCACTAACGACGGAACAACGGCGTTGACGATTACGGCTATTAACGCCAGCGGCGCTTACTCCCAGACGAACGATTGCACCATTGCGCCGCTCCAGCCTACCACCAACTGCGTGATCAACGTCACGTTTACTCCCACGGCGCCGGGACCGAGCTTGGGCGCTCTGACCATCATCGATAACGCCCCGGGCAGCCCTCAGGTGGCACTGCTGACGGGGACCGGAGTTGCCGGGCCCGCCGTCAGCCTCGCGCCCACCAATCTTAGCTTTCCTCCGCAGGTAGTAAGTACAAGCGGCACCCCACAGTCGGTGATCTTGACGAACCTCGGTGGCTCGGCTTTGAATATCACCAACGTCGCAGTCAGCGGCGACTTTGCCGAGACCAATACTTGTGGCTCCAGTGTCGCCAGCGGAACTGGCTGCACCATTACCATCACGTTCATCCCGACAGCCACCGGCGGCCGCTATGGGTCCGTGACCATCACGGACAACGCTGCAAACAGCCCGCAAACTGTTCTGTTGAGTGGGACTGGGATTCCCGCCGCCGGCGGCTCGGTCACTCTCTCGCCCACGACACTTACGTTCACGAACACCCAGCTTGGGACCACCAGCGCCGCGCAGACAGTCACGCTGACCAACACCGGCAGCGCCGCCTTAAACATCTCCAGCGTGGGCGCCAGTGGGGACTTCGCCCAGCTCAACAACTGTGGGGCGACCGTCGCGGCGGCGAACTCCTGCACCATCAACGTTACCTTTACGCCAACGGCCACCGGCAACCGCTACGGTTCTGTCACCATCAGTGACAGCGCGACCAACTCGCCTCAGATAATTCTGCTGGCTGGCAACGGGTCTTCGGCCCCGGCAGTGGCGTTCCTGCCGGCTAGTCTGACCTTTGCCAATCAGAACGTCAACACCACCAGCTTGCCTCAGAATGTAGTCCTGACAAACACCGGGGGTGCGGTGCTGAATATCACCAACATCATAGCCAGCGGTGACTTCGCACAAGGCAACAGTTGTGGACCGAGTCTGGGGAGTGGAGCAAGCTGTACCATTGCTGTCACTTTCACCCCCACCGCATCAGGCCCACGCGCTGGCGCGGTCACAGTCACGGACAACGCTCCGGGAAGCCCTCACACTCTCCCGCTGAACGGTACGGGAGTTCTAGCTCCGGTTGTGGCCTTGTCGCCCACGAATTTGACTTTTTCCGGCCAGTCCGTGGGGAGCACATCGGTCGCGCAATTGGTTACACTGACGAACGTGGGCAAGGCTGTTCTGGAATTCACCAATGTCACAACGACCGGCGACTTCGGGCAGACCAACAACTGTCCTGCCAGCCTCGCGGCAGGGGCAAGCTGCGTCATTAATGTGACGTTCACCCCCACTGTACCCGGAAATCGGTACGGTTCAGTGAACATCGCTGACAACGCTCCTGACAGCCCGCAAATAATCGTACTGGCCGGAACCGGCCTGCCAGCTCCCGTTGTCAGCTTGTCGGTCGCGAGCCTGACAATCTCCAGCCAGGCCGTGGGAACCACGAGCGCGCCGCAATCCATCACGATGAGCAATACGGGCACGGCTCCTTTAATAATCGCAAGCATTGCAGTGACCGGCGACTTTGCGCAACTCAACACTTGCGGAGCAAGTTTGGCGGTGGGAGCGAGCTGCACCATCAGCGTCACTTTTACACCCACGGCGGCGGGCAGCAGAACCGGTTCGCTGATCATTACGGACAACGCGCCGGGCAGCCCACAAGTGGTGAGCCTAGGGGGCAGCGGAGCGGACTTCGCCATCTCCGTCACCCCAGCTTCGACAACCGTCATCGCCGGAAACTCCTCCGCTTACACTTTTACCGTGACGCCCCACTTTGGATTCAACGGCAAGGTTATGCTGGGCTGCATCGGTGCACCACGGAATGCAACCTGCTCAGTGTCGCCCACCTCGGTCCAGCCGAACGGGACCGATGCTGTGACGGCCACCGTTACCGTTACCACCGGCCAGCGTTCTCTCGCGCCGCCTGGGTCGGGGCCGAACCTGAACTGGCCCCGCCTCGTTACGCGAGTCAGGCCCCCATGGTTCTTGTGGCTGCTGCTCCTCCTGAGCCTCTTGGCGAGCCAAGCCATGGCGCGCCGGCGCCGAGTCCTGTTGCGCCTCGCGCTAGTCACGGGTCTGGTGCTGCTCTGGGCGGCCTGCGGCGGCGGCGGTGGAAGTCAGGTTGACGTCGCCCCCGGAACACCGCAGGGTAGTTATACGCTTACGCTGAGCGGAACATCGGGTCCCGTCACGCACAGCGTTACCGCAAGCCTGACGGTGCAGTGAGAGTCTGCGTCCCGGGAACTGGATTAGCAGCTTCCAGCTTGGGAGAAGCGGAACGGCATTTCAGAAGAACAGGCGCACCGCCAATCGATGCAAAGAGAGGCTGGCGGAGAGTCACCTACACATGGAGGAAGTGATGATGCAGAAGGTTGGTTCTTTGCTCGCGGTGGTTTTGTTCTTCAGTGTCGCTGCGGCAGCCCAGCAGACGCCCAGGTTTGAGGTTTTCGGCGGTTATTCATTTCTTGCGGCTGACCTGAACGATTCGAACTTCAATCTGAACGGATTCCATGTCTCTGCAGCCGAGAACTTGAACAAATGGGTGGGTGGCGTCCTCGATTTCAGCACTCATTATGGAACCCGCGCCGGTCTTAACGTCAACACGCAATCCATCATGTATGGACCTCGCTTTTCCTATCGAAAGAGTAAGGTGATTACGCCATCTGCTCACGCTTTGTTCGGGGCGGTCCGGGGGAGCGCAGGCTTTGACGGAATCTCCAAACCGGACACCCATTTTGGCTTGGCATTGGGCGGTGAGATAGACATCGCGATAAACGACCATGTAGCATTCCGCCTGGTCCAGGGCGATTACCTGATGACTAATTTTGTGAACATGCGGCAGGATAATATCCGCGTTTCAACAGGGCTGGTGTTTCGGTTTCATTAGCTGAAGCCGCTTTTGAGCTGCTGAGGCGCAAGACTTCCCTTCCCCATCTTGTTGCCGGCTCGTCTACTCCTCTCGATCCTCCGGGTCCAACTCGCTCCTGTTTGAAATTTGAGGACGATTTCAAGGCGTCTAAATGATGGGCGGATTGTTTTCAGTGCAAGGCAGGATCGTTCATGTCAAATGTGCAGGTCAATGCGATCGCGCCAGGGTTCATTCGTAGCGATATGACCGCCAAGTTATGGAATAACTCGCAGATGCTCGACTGGATCCAGGAGCGCACTCCGGCCCGGCGGTTTGGTGAACCGCAGGACTTGATCGGCGCGGCGATTTTCCCGGCCAGCGCTGCCAGCAATTTCGTTACGGGCCATGTGCTCTACGTGGATGGAGGGTTCGCCGCCGAGCAAACATGGCCCCTCGACGTGGCTCGCTAATCTCCCGCGGGCCACAGGTTGATTGGGCGCTGGATCTGGGCGCCGCTGAGCGCAAACTATTTTGGGATGAAGGAGACGGAAGCATGCCGGACAAGCAGGAGGTAGTGAAGAGCTTGAAAGAAATCGGGGTTGTCGCCGTAATCCGAGCGGACAACCCCTCGGACCTCATCGATGTGGGCCGCGCCTTAAACGCCGGCGGCGTGAAGCACATCGAGATCACCATGACAGTCCCCGATGCGCTAGGAGTGATCGAGAAAGCGGTGAACACACTCGAGGATCTGGGGGTGTGGATCGGGGTGGGCACAGTGCTGGACGGCGAGACCGCGCGCCTGGCAATTCTGGCCGGAGCCGCCTACGTCGTTTCGCCCGTCTTCCGTCCCGACGTCGTCGCCGTGTGCAAGCGTTATGGGACCGCGGTCATGCCTGGCGCTATGACACCCGGCGAAGTGCTCGACGCCTGGGAGGGCGGCGCGGATGTGGTGAAGATCTTCCCGGCCGGGGTCGGCGGGCCACAATTCTTCAAGGACCTGAAGGGCCCATTCCCGCAGATCGAGATCATGCCCACCGGCGCGGTCAACCGCGAGACCGCGCCGCAGTTTATCAAGGCGGGGGCCTGCGCCATCGGCGTCGGGGGCGAACTGGTAGGCAAACCGCTGATTGTGGCACGAGATTACGCGACGATCACTCAAAACGCGCGGGACTTCGTGGCGCTGGTGAAAGGCGCACGGGCAAGGTAGGAGCGAAGACCATGGCAGAAGGCAAGAAGGCGGTGTTTTTTGGCGAGCTGCTGATGCGCTTGGCCACCAAACGCTACGAGCGCTTCGTGCAGGCGCGGGAGTTCGAGGTCGGCTATACAGGAGCCGAAGCCAACGCGGCGGTCTCCCTCGCCAACTACGGGATGGATGCCTACGTCGTTTCCGTAGTGCCGAACACAGAGGTCGGGCAGGCGTGCGTCAACTACCTTCGACAGTATGGAGTGAATACGGACTTCGTCTTGCGAGCTGGGAAACGACTCGGAACCTTCTACCTGGAGACCGGCGCGTCACAGCGGCCCTCTAAGGTCATCTACGACCGTGGCGGCAGTTCGATCACCGAGCTGAAGCCCTGCATGGTCGACTGGGAGAAGGTCTTCAGCGGTAAGCAGTGGTTTCACTGGTCCGGCACCGCGCCGGCGTTGAGCGACAGCATGGCGGCAACTACTACGGAGGCGTGCGTTGCGGCCAAGCGTTGCGGATTAACAGTGAGCTGCGACCTGAACTACCGCCGCAAGCTGTGGGCCCCGGAAAAAGCGCGTCAGGTCATGACGAACCTGATGCAGCACGTTGACGTGCTGATTGGCAACGAGGAGGATTCTGCCATCGTGCTGGGGGTAGCTCCCAAGGGTGTGGATGTTGCGAAGGGCAACCTCGATGCAGAACGGTACAAGGATGTGGCAGCAGAACTCCATCGGCGTTTTGCATTCAAGTATGTAGCCACGACGCTACGCCAAAGCCTCTCCGCGTCGGAGAATGTATGGTCGTGCCTTCTATCCGATGGCGAACAGTGCTTCCTGAGCCGCGAGTATCGAATCTGGATCGTAGACCGCGTTGGCGCCGGCGACTCTTTCTCGGGTGGGCTGATCTACGGCCTGCTCTCCGGCATGACCGGGCAAGACGTCGTGGAATTTGCGGCTGCGGCCTCGTGCCTGAAGCACTCCGTCCACGGCGACTTCAACCAAGTCACCCGGGACGAGGTCACGGCGCTTTTGAGCGGCAGCGGCTCGGGAAGGATTCAGCGGTAGCCTGCGGCTCACCACGATGCATGAAAACGCCCTAGGCAACTCCCCTCCTTGGTTAAGGAGGGGGGCAAGGGGGCGGTTAGCTTGCGCGCTGGATCCCGCGCTCACCACCCCCTGACCCAGGCTTGTCCAAATTACGCTCAATCCGGGCGGTGATGACCTGCGGCTCCGCCGCTTGCTGTGCGGAAAGGCTTCGCCTTTCCGCCGCACGTCCGTCCCGAACAACCTCTTCCGCCCAGAAGGGGAGCGATTCCCCCGGCAGGTCAGAGCGGCGGCCTCTGATAACCACCTAAAGCCTCCTGAATTTTCGCGGCTACGGCCAACACAACGTCCTCGCGCCAAGGACGTGCCACAATCTGCACGCCGATCGGCAGGTTTTCCGGAGAAGTCCCGGCCCGAACGACTGCCGCGGGCCAGCCCGTCAAGTTATAGGTCATCGTGTAGCTAAAAGCCGAGAGGCGGTCGTAGGTCGAGCCATGGACCATGCCGGGAAACGAGCAAACGGGGCACAAGATAACGTCGAATTTCTCCATGAAGGAAAGGAGGGAGCAGCGAAACGCGTCCCATTGACCCATCAAAATGCCGAATGCAGCCACCGGCTCCGCTTGGGAACGCTGGAGGTCCAGGACGCACTGCGTGAGGGGATGAACCTTTTTCGTTCCGGCCACCTTGAGCAGTTCTTCGAGCCCCGCACCACCGTCGGCGGTGAACAGTCCGAGATAGATCTCGTAGGTTTGTTCGATGTCGCGCGGGCGAGCTTCCTCGATGGCTGCCACGCTTGCTTCGAGCGCTTTTACTGCGTTCTTTACGGCTTGGACGGTTTCACGTGTGGGTGTTTCGATTCCGTTGCCGGTGTGAAACGCCACGCGCAGTGCACCGAGTTCAACTTTTGTCGCGTCTCCCAAGAACATCGGGACGATGGCTGGGTCGCGCCAATCAACCCCGGCGATGATGGGCAGCACCGTGCTGAGGTCTTCTACGAATCGCGCCAGAGGGCCAATCTGCCAAAGCGCGTCGAGCAGTCCGCCGGGACCAGGGAAGTGACCGGTGCGCGGAACGCGTCCGGAAGTCGGCTTGATAGCTGTAATGCCGGCGCAATGGGCGGGAAATCGCACGCTCCCACCCGCGTCGCTCCCCAAGCCGAACGGCGATCCCCCTGCGGCGATGATGGCGGATTCACCGCCGCTGCTTCCCCCGGGCGAAAGCGTCAGGTCATAAGGGTTATTCGTCCGGCCATAAATAAGATTGTCACTTTCCCAGGCCCAGCCGAATTCGGGGCAGTTCGTCTTGCCGAGCAGAACGCCCCCGGCTGCGCGCAGTCGCTTCACCACCGTGGCGTCCTCCCTGGGTACATAGGAGGCGCGTCCCAGGGTTCCTCCCGTCGAGATCACTCCCTCAGTTTCGATCGCGTCCTTCAAGGTAAACGGAACGCCGTGTAACGGCCCTCTGATTTCCCCATGGGCAAGAGCCCTGTCAGCCTCGCGGGCTTGTTCCAGCGCACTTTCAGCGGAAAGTTGTACGACGGCGTTCAGCTTTGGGTTAACCTCACCAATCCGCTCGAGACAAGCTCGTACCAACTCTTCCGACGAAATTTGCTTTTCGCGGATAGCCTTGGCTTGCTCGGTCGCTGATGCGAAAATCAGTTCCATAGTGGTCCCCCTCGCGTCGTTGTGTGAATGCTCTGCCCGCGCTCGCAGTGTGCGCATTGCATCCAGTCAGCGCGAATTTCATTGTAGTTTATCAACTCCCATGGCGCACATTGTTCTCGCATGAAAAAGATGATACTAAGCAAGAATCACTCCCAGTGTGGGTAGTAACTCCGTGTCCTCAGTGGGCAGAAGAGCTTAAACACAGAGTCCGCTGAGATCCTCAGTGCTCTCTGTGTTAAGGGTTGCGAGGCACTGAGGGCACAGAGAGTCAGGTCTTGGTTGTGGCCAGCAGCCGCGCCATTTCACTTGACTGCCTAGGTGTCCGCTCGCGACTCACATGGTATCCCATTCGTCTCCCACTTTACGAAATTGCCCTCCGAGGCATCCGAAGCGGGGCGAAAGAATTTGATTGATTTCGAGCACGGTTGTCGTATAATCAATCAGAAGTGAACATGGTGCTCGACCGGGACGAGTTGCAGAGATGCTTCGCCCCCCATGCGCGACAGGAGCGCTAGAGTCCTGAGTCAGAAGTTCGCTAAGGAAGTAAGCCCGCGGAGCGGGCGGCATAGTTTAGCCCATGGCGACAGCCGTGGGTCCTGAGTTTGGCCCCCCCCCAACCTCCTCCCCCCGCCAGGCGAGGGGAGGAGGTTGAAAAGGGGGTAGGGGCCATTTTCCCCAGGGCTTTCGCCCTGGGCTACAGTATTTCGCCCCAGCCGGGGCTGCCAAAAACCCTTCCGGATGAGGGAGACTTTTTCAACGAACTTCCGACTCGGGAGACTAGGAACGGTTTTCACGTTGACAAGATGAAATCCGGCAAGCCAAGAGAACTCGCCCCGAAACGCATCGAGCGGCTGCGACAAATCCTGAGAATAGACCACGTAGTTAGTGTCGAGGAGCTATCCCGCGAGCTCAAGGTCTCTTCCGCCACAGTGCGCCGCGATTTGGCCCAACTGGAGAGCCTGGGCGAGGTGCGGCGGGTTCACGGCGGGGCTGTGGGCACCGAAAGCCGGCTGGAAGAGCCTCTTTTCGACGACAAGACTTCAATTGCGGCCAGGGAAAAGCAACGCATCGCTCAGGCAGCTCTCAAGTTTATCAAGCCGAACGATACGATATTTCTCGACGGCGGGAGCACTGTCCTGGAGTTGGCGCGGTTGGTGCGCGAGCGCTCGAACCTCACCGTGGTGACCAATTCCCTGCGCGCCGCAATTGAACTGGCAGCCCAAGGACCGCGGGTGATATTGATCGGTGGCGACTTCCGCCGCCTCAGCCAGACCCTGGTTGGTCCGCTCACTCGCCTTACCCTGGACGAAGTCCACGTAGATAAAGCCTTCATGGGAACGATCGGGCTGAGTCTCGAAGAAGGGCTTACGACCACCGATCCGAGCGAAGCCTACACCAAAGAACTCGTCATGGAGCATGCCCGGCAGGTTTTTCTCTTGGCTGACCATAGCAAGGTAGGCAAGGTCTCCTTCGCTTGTGCTGGGCAACTTGGAAAAGTTCAAGTCCTGATAACGGACAAACAAGTCGACCGTAAGTTTGCCAGTCAACTTCGCAAGAACGGCGTTGAGGTTGTGCGGACGTAAGAGGGATTAGGGATTAGGGATTAGGGGAAAGGACCGCCCTTAATCCCTAATCCCTAACCCCTAGTAGGAGGACGCATTGGGCACTACAAAAATGAGCGTAGCTTACCTGAGCGATTTAAGGCCTGATTTCAGGCCATTCGAAATGGATTGCGGCAAGATCCAAGGCTACCGGTTCCAAGGAAATTTGCGAACTGAACTCGATGCGGGCCGGATTGAAGCGAGGACAGCCATCGCTCTCCTCGAAGACATGCTGATGATCCGCGAGATGGAAGAAATGATCGTGAAGCTTCGGTCCGGCGCCTACGAGCCCATCCGAGATTTCAATTACCGGGGGCCGACGCATGTCTCGATTGGCCAGGAAGGCGCTTCCGTGGGAGCGTGCAGCGCCTTGAATTTGAAGGACTACATCACCAGCACGCACCGTGGCCATGGCGACAGCCTGGCGCGGGGCTGTCAGGCCATCCGGGCCATGAATGACGAGCTGCTTCGGAAGCGCGTCCCTGACTCGAAAGCGGCCTCCCACGCGGAACTTCTCGAGGATGCACTCGAGGAGCACGTCTATCGAACGCTTGCAGAACTCTTCGGGAAGGACGACGGGTACTGCAAAGGGCGCGGCGGCAGCATGCACATTGCCGACTTCACCGTCGGCCACCTGGGAGCAAACGCTATCGTAGGCGGCAGCGTGCCGATCGCGACTGGGGCGGCGGTGGGAAGCCGGTATTTGCGCAACGGAGCCGTGGTCTGCTGTTTCGCGGGCGACGGGGCCTACGCGAACGGCGTGGTGCTCGAGTCTCTGAATTTTGCCGCGCAAGTCCAGTTCACCAACGAACTCGCCGGCGATCACCGCTTCGGCGTGCCCATCGTCTTTTTCGTGCTCAACAACCACTATGGCATGACGGGCCGCGCCGACAACGAAGTGATGGGCGTGGCGCACCTGGCCCGGCGGGCGGCGGGCTTTTCCGACTGCAACATGCACGCCGAGGTTGTGAACGGCATGGACGTCCTGGCCGTTCGCGACGCCATGCTGCGCGCCACCGAAATGTGCCGCAATGGAAAAGGCCCGGTTTTCCTGGATGTGAATACCTACCGCTATTACGGCCACTCGCTGAGCGACCCACGCAACGAGTACCGGACACGAGAAGAAGAGGCGGCCTGGAAGGCGGTTGACGCCATCACGACCTTCGCGAGGCAACTCCAGGAGTGTGGCGTCCTCGACGAAGCGGGCGTGGCCGCGGTGGAGGCAAGGGTTCGCGAGCGCAATGCGCGCGCCGCCAAACGCGCCGCAACGGCTGCCGACCCCGATCCCAAAGACGTCATCAAGTATATGTACACGGACACCAGCGCCGGGGTGGTCCCGCCCGAATACCAAAAAGTTAAGGTCATCGAGGCGCCCACCCCGATCAAAAGGGCCAATGGCGAGATTACCTATCGTGATGCGATCAAGGAAGCCCTTATCGAGGAGATGAAACGAGATTCGCGCGTCATCTTTTATGGAGAAGATGTGGCGGAATACGGAGGAGCGTTCAAGCTCAGCAAGGGCCTGCTTGAAACTTTTGGCCGCGAGCGGGTCTTCAACACTCCTATCTCCGAAGCGGCGATTTGCGGGACGGCGGTGGGTGCAGCCATGATCGGCCTGCGGCCGGTTGCCGAACTTATGTATATGGACTTTCTGCTGATGGCCGGCGATCAGGTTTGCAACCAGGCGGCCAAGTGGCATTACATGTCGGGCGCGCAGGTTGAAGTCCCACTGGTCATACGCGCTTCGGTGGGGGGCGGCAAAGGATACGGCGGCCAGCACTCACAAACCCTCGAATCGAGTGTGGCGAATATTCCGGGCATGTATGTGGTGTATCCGGCCACTCCTTACGATGCCAAGGGCATGATGAAATCGGCCATTCGCGACAATAATCCAGTATTGTTCCTTGAATCTCAGCTCCTGTATGGGGTCAAAGGCGTAGTGCCGGAGGAAGACTATCTGGTTCCACTGGGCGCCGGGGACGTCAAGCGCGTGGGCACCGACGTCACCATCGTGGGCTGGGGGCCGGCGGTCCCTGACGCCCTCAAGGCCGCCGAAAGACTGAAGGCGGAATTGGGTGTGAGCGCCGAGGTGGTGGACATTCGCAGCCTTATCCCGCTCGACAGGGAGACGATACTCGCATCCGTGCAGAAGACGGGACGCTGCGTGGTTGTCAGCCAGTCCGTAACAATTGGCAGTTTCATGGGCGAAATCGTTGCCACGATTCAGGAGAACGTCTTCGATTATCTCGACGCTCCCATCGTGCGAGTGGGCGCCAAGGACGGGATTGCCCCGCAATCGCACGTCCTCGAAGCCGCTTTCCTTCCTAATGCCAATGACATCTTCGAGGCCGCGAAGGCTATTTTGTAGCAGGAGGGTTTCACTACAAATTGGGAAGGGCTGGGTTTTAACCCCGCCGTTACCGGCGCTGCCCTCACCCCTTTGCCCCTCTCCCGCAAGCGGGAGAGGGGGGACTACGAAGTGGTGGGTGAGGGCTTTGTGGCGAGGTTAAAACCCCGCCCTTCCGGTCGCCCGATTCGAAACGGTAGAACGTGGTGAGAAATCCGGGGTAGAAGGGATCACGATCATGGTTCGAGCGATCACCATGCCCAAGTTGGGGCAATCTGAGGAAGTGGGCACGCTTGTCCGTTGGCGGAAGCGGGTGGGAGACGCCGTCGCCAAAGGTGACATCCTCTTTGAGATCGAGACGGACAAAGCCGTACTCGAAGTGGAGAGTTTCTTTGAAGGGACACTGCTAAAAGTCCTGGTCCAGGAAGGAACAACCGTCCCCATTAACACCACAGTCGGTTTTGTGGGTGATCCTGGAGAGGCAATTCCGGAAGCGACGGCCCCAACACCCGAGGCACGAAAGCCAGAGCCGCCCAGCGTTTCAAGAGAAGCCCCACGGCCACCCGCGCCGTCACCCGCCAGGGGAATGCCCGAACCGCGCCAGGTAACGCAGACCCGCCTCCCAGGGTCTGCGGCTCTTACGGCGGCCCTTGTGACCGCCCAGGGGCAGCCACAAGGGTTACTCCTACGCGGACCGGCCCCGGAAGTGTTCCGAATCAGTCCGCGCGCCGCCAAGCTTGCCAGGGAGTCCGCCATCAACCCCTCCCCGATCGCCGGCACGGGCCCCTGCGGCAGGATCGTGGAGCGCGACGTAAAGAATTATCTCCAGACCAAGGGTTACAACCAACTCCGCATCACACCGGCGGCGAAGAGACTCGCGGCCAAGGAAAACATCGACGTCCTCACACTTGATGGGGCCAACGCGCCCCAGCGCATCACCGTGGCGGCGGTTCAGAGAGCCATCGCTGAAAAGCCACAACCCATGAGCAGAATGCGCCAGGTGATCGCGGCGCGCCTGACCGACAGTTTTACGACTGCACCACATTTCTTTGTGACCGTCGCGGTGGATATGACTGAGCTTGTCAATCTCCGGTCAGAGCTGAAAGCCCAAGGCGAATCGTATACGGTGACCGACTTCATTTCGAAAGCCGTGGCGCTGAGTTTAGTTGAGTTCCCCATCGTGAACAGCACCACAGACGGCAAGAACGTTCGATGGCACAGCAAGGTGCACCTGGGCCTGGCAGTGAACCTCGAGCAAGGTCTGGTGGTGCCGGTGCTCCGGGACGCAGGCGACTTAAGCCTGGCGGAACTGCGCGATTGCGCCTCCGAGTTGGTCGCCAAGGCGCGCGCCGGAAAACTCACGCCCGACGAAATGGGAGGAAGCACCTTTACCATCTCCAACATGGGCATGCTGGATATTGAGAACTTCACGGCAATTATCAATCCCGGTGAAAGCGCAATCCTGGCGGTGTCGAGCACACTCAAGCAGCCGGTAGTCAAGGACGGCCAGATCGTTGTCCGGGACATTATGAGGATGACGTTGTCATCCGATCACCGTCTCATCGATGGCGCTACTGCCGCTAGATTCGCGAACGCAATAAAACAAAAACTGGAGGAGATATCACTGTGGAAACGTTTGGCGTAGTGGTAATCGGCGCGGGGCCGGGTGGGTACCCGGCCGCCATTCGAGCTGCTCAACTTGGAGCTTCCGTGGCCCTGGTGGAGCGCGAGTACTTGGGCGGCACCTGCCTGAACTGGGGCTGTATCCCCTCCAAGGCATTTATCCACACTTCCGACCTTTACGCGCAGATGAGGTCCTCGCGGGGCTTGGGTCTTCAGCTCGAAAAAGCTTCTTTCGATTACGCCGCCATGGCTGAGCACAAGGATCAAGTGGTCCGCACCCTGCGCACCGGCGTAAAGCAATTGCTCGCGGCAAATGGCGTAAAAGTGTTTGAGGGGACCGCGTCGTTCGAGAGCCGCAAGCGAATTGTGGTGAATTCAAAGTTGGGAAGCACAGTCCTCGGAGCCGAAAAGACCATCATCGCCACCGGTGCGACGTCCTCCATGCCCAAATTCCTGCCGCGGCATGAGCGGGTGGTGGAAAGCCGCGGGTTCCTGGACCTGAAATCCGCCCCAGCACGAGCCTTGGTCCTGGGCGGCGGGGTGATCGGCTGCGAATTTGCCTGCATGCTCGCCCAATTGGGCGTTCAGGTCACCATCGTCGAGATCCTTGAGGATATCGTGGCGCTTTTGGACGCCGACGTCAGGCGCGAGCTGCGCCGCCAAATGGAGAAGAATTTAGGCATTCGTATCCTTACCGGAGTGAGTCTCGAGAACATCACAGCGGACGAGCAAGCGGTACGCGGAACCGCCGGCGGAGAAGAAGTCGAGGCGGATGTGCTGCTCGCCGCGTTAGGGCGCAAGCCGGTGACACAAGAACTACAGCTCGAGAACGCCGGGCTGACGACAAACCAGCAGGGATTCATCGAGGTTGATGAACACGCCAGAACCCAGGTGGCCACGATCTACGCCATTGGTGACGTTACGGGAGGTCCACAGTTGGCCCACGCGGCCACGTCGCAGGGCCTCGTGGCGGCAGAGAACGCCTGCACGCGGCATTTGCGCAAGAATGAGACGTGCATCCCCTATTGCATCTTCACCTCGCCGGAAGTCGGGGCGGTCGGGCTAACGGAGCAGGAAGCCCAGCAAAAGGGCCGGGAAGTCAAGACCGGCAAATTCAATTTCGGCGCGCTGGGAAAGGCCCTAGCCATCGGCCACCCGAGCGGCTTCGTGAAGTGGGTCGCGGATGCCAAGACTGGCCAGTTGCTGGGCGCGCAGGTAATCGGCGTTCAAGCCACCGACCTCATCGCCGAGGCTACCACCGCCATTCGTGCCGAGCTCACCGCCACCGAACTCGCCCAGACCATCCACTCCCACCCCACCCTCGCCGAAGCATGGATGGAGGCTGCGGACGTGTTGCTCGGCGAACCCATCCACACCATCGCCAAACGACCAAGGTAGCAGGCCACATCCCCGGTGTGCTGGCGTCCATTGAGCCGATGAGTAAACGCGAAGCGCCGCCCGCCGCGACGAAGTTCGGAACAGGTCTGCGTCACAGACTCAGATTAGAGGGGAATGAACACGACCTGATTTTCAAGGTCTATGTCCGTACAGCACTCCAGCAGCAATACCAGATCCTCGATTGCCCTGATCAGAGGCAGCTCCTTCCTCACGATGACCAATCCGGCAGTTTGCTGCCCGGAATGCATTCTCTGGTACACGGCCTTGAGCATCGTCTTTCGATCGTGGGTTACAAGCACGCGCCGGTTCTCCGCTGCCCATTGGAGCAGCGCGGCATCCCGTCCTCCCGCCAAAGCGGTTTCCTGGACGAGGGTATACAACAAGTCGGGAACGCGCAGTCGCAGGCCGCGCAAGATGCGTTGGTCCAGGTTCTCGTCAATGAGGAGCTTCAACATGCAGGAAGGGGGCTCACTTGAATATGCGGGCGCGCCGCTCTTCTAGCCGTTTCTGGACGCACGTGGAGCCTTGAGTGTTGCGGAGGGTTTGCTCGATCTCTTCGGCCTGTGTCTCTTGGTTCGCGAGATACGTTTCGACTTCTTCGGTGTGCTCAAGATAGTAGAAGATCGCACCGTAAATGTCGCGGAGAGTGACTGAGGGGAAGCTGTGCTGGATTTGCTCCGCCGTGGCGCCTTGTTTGAAATGGTGGACCACCAAATCAAGGAGCACACGCGAGGACCCGACCCGAATCGTCCCATCTTCCCATGCCTTGAGGGGGGCCGGTAAGGTTGTAACGAGTTCTGCCATGTTTCGGATTATAACGCGGTTTATAGATTTTGATGCCGTTATTGCGCGTGGTTCTTTGATATTGGGTCGTAAGTGCGGCCCGCAGAGCCATCTTTGCGATGGGTACCGGGAACAGCCGCTTTTGGCGGTGATCTTCCAGGAGGGTAAGGCGTGAGTTCACCGGCGAGCGCAACCCTTCCGTTGCAGCGCCTCGTTGGATATCCCAATTCGGTCGACCATCCTCATGACTTGAGACAGTGCCGAAGGCTTAAGAGCCAGGACGTGTGATATCTCCACGCGGTTTGCACACCCTCGACCTCAGGTTCTGGTGCTGCTGAGCGAAGTGGAGACCCATCGAAAGCGAGTCAAGAATGCCAAATAGACCGCCTGTGACTAAAGAGAAGGCGATGATCCTGGCCCCATATTTCATGTTTCCTCTGTTGTCATCTGCCGTTTTGATGACGATCTAGTTCTCTTTTCTCTTTCCGGTCAGGTAAACGATCAGATGGGACAAACCGATGCAGACTGGCGCCAAGCCGATCCATTGCAGCCCTTGAGGAATGCCTTGCGTGGCCGGTGTGGGGTTAGCGAGTAGTGCCCTTAACGTTACAAAAGTTGCAACCCCCAGCGACACCCAGACGAGACCAGCCAGCAGTAGCAGCCGTTGGACATTCCAGATGCTTCGCCGGACCTCTTGTTCAAGCGGAGGCAAATCCACGCCCTTTTCAATTGCGGCCAACCGTTCGCGGTGAATCATCGTTCTTCGGCCTTGTTGCAACCATTGGCGAAACGCCAGATAACCAATCACCGCCACCATTACAATCGCGACTTCCATTTGTTCATCCTCCTTTCACTCATTTATACTCGGATGCACCCACGGCGGTTGCACGGAAGCAGTATTCGGCAAAATCTTTCTCTTTGTGCAACCGTCGCGGCACGCCGGGAGTACAAAAGTCTGGAATGGATGAAGACGTTCAATCCCTGCTGCAAAAGCATTGGCGTCGCCAAGCGTTCGAACGTCTTCTGGATCTTTACGAGGTGAAGGTGTTTCGAATGGCTTTCATGTTTTTGAGGGACCGGGGCAGAGCCGAAGAGGTCACGCAGGACATATTCCTGAAGCTCTGGCAGGTCCTACCCTCGTACGACGGCCGCGCCGCCCCCTCCACGTGGCTCTACACGATCGCCAGAAACACATGCCTATCGGCACTCCGCTCCGAGGCCCGCCGGAAAACGCTTCCATTCGATTCGATCAGAGAACCGCTAGCAGCCGAGGCGATGGGGGGCAGTGATGCATTAAATAGAATCGAATTGGAGCGATGTCTCGAACGGCTGCCCGAAGTGCAACGAGACGTGGTCACATTATTCTACCTGCAAGACAAAAGTGTTGAAGAAGTGGCACGGATGTTGGATTTGCCCGAAGGTACCGTCAAGAGCCATTTGCATCGCGCGCGCCTGGCTCTTGCCGCAATGATCAAGGAGTAGACCCATGGATTGTCGAGAAGCACAGGAACAGATTCTGGAGTCTCTTGCGGAGACCCGGCCGGGTGCAAACACACCCGATCTGGACGCTCACATAGCAGGCTGCAAGGCCTGCTGGAGCTTCTCTGAAACCCAATTCATGCTGGATCTCCAACTGAGCGCCGCGATTTCCGCACCCCCTCTGAGTGCGGCGTTTCGCGCCTCCTTGGCGAAAAGACTTCGTCGCGAGTCAGTCTCAGTTTGGCACGAAATCTTGCCGGACGTGGCTCACGTGGTCGGTTGTGTTTGCGCGACTGCGCTCTGCCTCTCGATGCTGCCTTTTGCCGCTGGTCCGGTGATGCTGGCCGGCTTGGTGTTTACTGTAGTGACCTATTTCGTTCAAGCCGTCCTTCAAGGGTCGCTGGAGGCGTGGGAGGAAGATAGACGGTAACTCCGTTTACTAAAACCTCGGAATCAGGAAACCGGTGTGCCGGCAGTGCTCTTTGAAGGCTTCTCCGAATTGCGCGGCCAGCACGGATTCTTCTTTCCTCGCCCTCATCCAATAGCCCAGGACGATCAAGCCGACTCCCGCGACGCATCGCCATTTGTCAATGGCCAAAGCTCCGGCGACCGCGGCCAGATCGATTCCGGAATAAATGGGATGCCGGAAATGAGCGTAGGGTCCGGTGCGGATGAGTTCGTGATCCTCTTTGAGAGTGATTCTGGCGCTCCAATACTGTCCCAGATGCCAGCGGGCCCACAGAGCGATAGCAATGCCGACCCAGGTGAGTGCGACGCCCGCAACGGCAAGCGCGTACGTCCGGTGGAAAATGTAATGACCGAGAACGCCGATCGCCGCGACGCCGCTGAAGAGCGAAACAAAGCCCGAGACTTCCAGAAGAACGAAGCCGGAACGCGACGCGAGGGATTCCTGACTGACAGTCCTGCTTGTCTTCAGCGCGCCCACAGCCCAGTACACGCAAAACACGATCCATGGGCCTTCGATAAGATAATGCCAAATCAACTCGCCTCACCCCTCCCCAGAATCTTCACGGCAGCCCTGTCATTCCGAGCGCAGCGAGGAATCTTGCCCCGATCTTTCTTCTACGATCCCCCCGAAGCAGGGCGAGATTCCTCGCTGCGCTCGGAATGACACCCTTCTGCACCAGCCAGCAGAACTGAAGCCGGCTCAACTCTCCCCCGAGAATAAGTCCTCCAGGTTTTGAAACCCCGAGGCGCGCCATCGGCGAAGTCGATGGCGGCCTTCTTCGATCAGGTCGAGGACCTTCTCCTTTTCCTGCTTGTCTGGGGAGGCAGTTTCCACAGCGAGTCGAGCCATGTGGCCAGCGGCATATTTGTTTCTAGGGTATTGCGATCCAGGACGGCCAGTGCGGCTGCTGTACCGATGGCATAACGTGATGGCTTGATGCCCTGCTCTAGCGCCACGCGCAGGGTTCCCACCAAACGGTCGTCCCACTCGAGTTTTCGCTGCGGGTCGCGCCCAACCCTTTCCACGCTGTCGTGAAGGAAGGGATTAAACATCCGGGCAAGCAGGTCGTCAGCGTATTCCCGATAGCCTTCGTGAGTGAAGAGCGGATCCTTTCCTGCGTGCTTGCGCACCAACGCTTCTCCGGATTCTTGAATGAACGCGGCACGCAGGAAAACGATGATATCAGGGTATTTGCTGAGATCAGCAATACGTTCGACGCCCCGTATCGCGCCGACGTACGCAGCCAGGGCATGCGTGGCGTTGTGGCCGTAGAGCTTGGCTTCTTCGAAAGGCAACAAGTCATCCTTCTCTTCAAAAACCTTTATGCCTCGTTGAAAAGGCGGGGCGTCAACGGCGCCCGCAAATCGAATTTTGGAAATCAGGATTCGGTTAAACGATTCGACAAGAAAAGCTCGCTGCCCGCCAGGGGTTATGGTGGCCAGTCTCTGCAATCTGATTTCGTCCGCGTCGGAGACCACCCCACTCATTTTTCCGATCACGGTGTTCAAGAATCGGACCCGAGAGCGCACACGCTCTCGTCTCGTCTTCAGGAATCTCCTCGAAAACGCTTGCTTCCAGGATCTCCGCCGCATGGTTATGGTTTTCAGCCGCGTAAACGATTGCCGGCGGCCCCTGCGCGGCTACTTTGCGTCGCAGCCCCTCGGCCAGGATGCGATGAATGCTGCCGGGGCTTGGCGAAGTGTAGAATTGCACGCTGGGCACCGCGGTGGCGATTTCCTCCGCTTCCGCGACCGCTTCCACCAGGCGGCGCCGGTCAGACTCCGAGCCCGGGTCCTCGATTTCCAAAGGCCCAACCTCCGCGATCTCCATGCGGTCCGAGTGCGCGATGTTCGCGAAGAAACGACCTCCGGCTTCGCGCACCGCATTCACGACATCCGGCACCACTTCCGCAACCACCAGACCGGCCGAAACTATCGGACCGGAAGGCTTCATAAAGAAAAAGCCCGGCCTGGATGGCGCCGAAGCCGAACCCAACGAAGGTGCGCCGGCGGAAGGGGCTGGGGGCTAGGGGCTGGGGACTGGGGCTATTCCGGGGCAGTCGAGAGTCGAGAGTCGAGAGTCGAGAATTCATAACTCCTCGACCCTTGACTAGTGACTTCTCGACTGGTTCTGACTCCTGACTTCTGCCTGGTGACCTCTGCTCGTCACTCCTCACTGCAGTTCTTAACCCCTCGACTCTCGACTTTTCGACTGCTTCCGACTTCTGCTCGTCACTTGTCACTGCTTCAAGTAGTCTGCCTCATCCTGGGCAGCTCCAGGATTTCACCGCCCTGATTTCGACGGCGCGCCGGTGAGGGTAGACCACGGCTTTGCCGTCGATTTCCTGAGCCATTACCATTCTCAGGAATTCGATGGCGTGCTCCAGGTCGCCAATTCGAGTGATATGGCAGCCGGCGTCAATCTCGCCTGGCATTCATCAACTCCAGGGTTCGGGCGATGTCCCAAGGGGAACCGCCACTCGACCCGGTGACGTTGGTTTCCTTGTAATGGACGATTCCGGTGTCAAGGCCGATGACATCTTCGCCTTTCTTTAAGCCGCCAAACAAGTCCAGGACAGCCGCCCTGCCCGACCAGGCTCTGCGCGCTCTCGATGGCCTTCTTTGAGCCTACGGCCACAATCACATCATCGGCCCCGCGATAATTCGTGAGCTGGTTCACCAGCTTGTTCAAGTCGGTTGTTCCCGGGTTGACGACCTGAAGTTCAACGCCAGCCTTCTGCGCCCGCGGCCCGAAGAGAACCCTCACAAGCTCCAACCGCGCTTCAACAAGGTCAGCAACCACCACTGCGCGAGGTCTGTAGCTCAGCGCCAAGTCCACGTGCATCCGGCCCATAGCTCCCGCGCCGATCACCACGGTTACGCCTCCGGGCTTGAGCCCTTTTACGACTTCGCGCGGCCCCAGTGGTGTCTCCTGCACCAAGTGCACATGGTGGTCTTGAGCCGAGACGCAGCAGGACAAAGGCTCGCTCATGGCCGCATGGGCGAAAGGGAACGACGCGTCTCGGATCGGGAGAAGACATCCCGCTGCCACAGCCTCTTCCGTGACGAGTACATATTCCGCGAGGTGTCCCGGCAGCGTATAACCGAGAGCGACCTTGGCGACACCTCGGCCGCCGTCGCGGTATCGCTCCGGGTGGTTGATGGGAGGGTGATAGACTGCAGGTTGAATGACATATCGCTCACCGGAATGGTAGCGATCTTGCAGTTCCTGCCCGACTTCGACGAGCGTCACGGAGCCCTCGTCTCCGAGAATCAGTGGAAAGCGCTCGATGTCCCAGCCATACAACTGATTGTGGTCCGGACCTTGCTCAACCAGCTTGATGAGCGACGTACAGATTCCCGCAGCATCTACTCTGGCCAGCATTTGACGCGGGCCCGGACGCGGAGTCGGTACTCGCTTCACTTGCAGGTGAGCGAAACCCACCCCATCCAGAACCAGGGCGCGCATATCAACAGGAATCGATTGGGTCATTTGGTGCCTGTCCTTCTCTGAACCAGTAGGCAGTAAGCAGAAGGCGGGACTCAAAGTTCCTTCAAGGTGTCATCCCGAGCGAAGCGAAGAATCTCGCTCTGCTCTGCAGTGGAACGGAACTCAAAGCGACGAGGCCGGAAGTGAGGCCAAGAAACATCCAGAGCGGGATTCCTCGCTTCGCTCGGAATGACACTGGCGCACCCTGCTAGATGTCCAAACTGCAGAAGACTGCACCAACCTGTCGCTTCGCCTCTGCGAGGCCCGTGGCATCTGTTCTTCCTGCCACCTTGCTCCTGCCTCAACTCTTCAAGTACTGCGCTCCGATGCGCGGCCACCAAGTTGGCCTGATGAGAAGTGGCAGCAGGCTGCTGCGTTGCAGAGTGGGCGGGTTCTGCTTACTGCCTGCTGCCGAAGGACTAGTCGTAGTACTCCAATCCCAAGTGAGTGATCAGCTCTTCACCTCGCAGGTGGCGGAGAGTGTTCTTGAGCTTCATAAGTTGAATGAAGATGTCGTGCTCGGGGTAAACGCTGGCTGCACACATAGGGCTCTTGAAGTAAAACGACAGCCACTCCTGGATTCCCATTTTCGCCAGGTCCGGGCAGCGTTGAGCGAGGTCCAGGAAGACGACGAGGTCCAGCGCCATGGGAGCGGCCAGGATCGAATCCCGGAAGAGGCAATTCACCTTAATCTGCATCGGATAGCCCAGCCAACCGAAGATGTCGAGGTTATCCCAGCTCTCCTTATTGTCGCCCCGTGGTGGGTAGTACTCGATTCTCACCTTGTGGAAGTAGCCCTTATAAAGCTCGGGGTAGAGATCAGGCTGGATGATGTACTCGAGCACCGAGAGCTTGCTTTCTTCCTTGCTGCGGAAAGCTTCGGGATCGTCCAGCACTTCGCCATCGCGGTTACCCAGAATGTTGGTTGAAAACCAACCCTTCAATCCCAGAAGCCTTGTCTTGATGCCGGGTGCCAGGAGGGTTTTCATGAAGGTCTGACCTGACTTAAAGTCTTTACCGCAGACGGGAACCTTCTTCTCGACCGCGAGGCTGGTGAGCGCGGGAATGTCCACGGTGATATGCGGCGCGCCGTTGGCGTGCGGGACCCCCAGCTTTAAGGCAGCGTAGGCATAGATCATACTGGGAGAAATGTCCGGGCTGTTTGACTTTAGCCCGGCTTCAAAGCTCTCGAGCGTGTCATGAACGGGATGCGCCTGCGAATAGACTTCCGTCGATCCGCACCAGATCATCACCAGGCGGTCAGCGCCTGACTCCTTCTTAAACCGCTGAATGTCTTTCATGACTTGCTCGGCAAGATCCATTTTTGTCTTGCTGGTCTTGACGTTGTTCGGGTGAAGGTTCTTCACCCACTTTTGCTCAAACGCGGCTGGCATCGGCCGCAACTCTCCGAGAAAATCTTTCAACTGGTCGACGTGAGCTTTTTCAAGGACCCCGGCTTTAAGGGCCGCTTCGTAGGCACTGTCAGTAAAAAGGTCCCAGCCGCCAAACACCATATCCTCAAGCTTAGCCAACGGTACGAAATCTTTGATCTTGGGAATCCGCTTGTCCGTGCGTTTTCCGAGGCGTATGGTACCCATTTGTGTAAGCGAACCTATAGGAAGCGAAATCTTTCTTCGAACTGCTTCCACTCCGGCGATCATGGTGGTCGCGACCGCCCCCATTCCGACTGTAAGAACACCCAACTTCCCTTTCGGTTCTGCGATTGAAATCTCTTTCTTTGTCACTTGTCTCTCCTCCGCCTCTTAGGTTGGAAATTAGTTTATTAAGCCAAATTTGCTATCTTCTGCCAACACGGGCTAAATTGCAATCGGTTTGCGCGCAACCGAAGACAGAAGTCAGGAGCCAGAATACAGAAGGGTATGCACCACCCATACCGATGTCAGGGCGGGTAAGTCGAGAACCGGGCATTCTGGCTTCTGACTCCTGACATCTCCAGGTCTACCGTCCCGCTCGACTGAAGTGCTCGAACCTGGCACGGGGGTCGACAATCGTGGGTCTCCCTTCGAGGTCGACGTACCCCCCCTGCCCCAGCGCGACCAGCCGCTGGTGGCCGAGGAGCACCGCCGTGCTTTCGCGAAACCACGGTTCGAATTCCGGGTCGAGGGCGAAAGGGTCGAGGAGGGGCCGAGCCTCCGGCGTATTATGCTCGGTACCATTGAAGACTGGCCACCAGCGGCGCCGTGCGGTCGAGACAATTTCAGACAGGCGCTCGCGCGTATTGCGGTGCGGGATGACCTCGATAGCGTGGAACCCCGTCGCCTCTAATCGGTTGAGGAGAGCCTCGATGTCGCGCTCGCCGGAGGTAACCGGATTTCCGAGGACCGGGTAAGTTGGGATGGATCCGAAGGCCAGGAAAATCCTGCGCAACTCCTCAACGGAGACAAAAGCCTCCTCGGACTCGCGTACGAAGCAAGGGGCGCCAGCCTTGAGGAGCTTGCTGCGGAGGAAGATTTGCAGTGCGGCATCGTCAGCCCCCGCCCGCGGAGCCGAGCCACAACACTTCGCAATAGCCTCAGACAGGGATATTCCCTGCGCGGCTGACCACTCGCGCAGCCGAGCGAGCGTTGCCCAGGCCACATGCCGTTCTGTAGCATTGCCTCGCGGCGTCAACCCATGAACCGCCTCCCATGTCGGGCCATCAGCATTCAGGCGAGCCTTGAAGAGGGCGGCGACCTTTTCGGTCATCTCGCGATTCCGGCGATCCAGGGCCGCCCGCATGCGCGCCAGATTATGCATTTCGGCCGAGGAATCAGGCGGGACCTTGGTCACGCCTTTGCCGCACAGATACACACGGCCCGGGTTGTCGGGGTCATTCAGCAGCAAGCCCTCCGCCAGGGCGGCACGATCCATGGCCACGGCCTCGAGAGAAAATGCCGCCGCAATGCCCGCAATCTCGCAGGCGCGGCGGAATTCCTCGTGACCCGCAATCGTGTAGTGGTCGTTAATCCCCAGGACCGCCAGACCCTCCCGGGCGGCCTGCCAAACCGCTTCCGTCGGCGAGCGAAAAACGCTGAACGACTCGCTGGTGTGAATGTGGCAGTTGGTTCCACGGTGCGGTCTGGGGCCGAGCTGGGCGCACAGCTCGCGGAGAGCGCCCAAGCGCTGCTCGAGCCCTCCCTGGTAAAGCTGCATGTCGAGTTTACCCATGCCGGGCAACAGTGAGCTGCTCATCGAACCATAACCTGTCCGCTGTCCACCACCAGTGTCTGGCCGGTGATGCAGCGCGCCGCGTCAGAACAGAGGAAGACGACGGCAGCAGCAACGTCTGAGCGCTTGATATCGCGCTTCAGGGCGGTCAGCGAAACATAGTAGGGGATAACCTCTTCGGGCTTGATCCCCCTCTTGTGGGCAGCAGTCTTGATGTACTCAGGGTTCCAGATCTTCGACCCTTCGAAGACATTCCCTGGGGCGAGGCCGTTGACGCGGATGCCATCCGCACCCAGCTCGAGCGCCCAGCCCCGCATCAGGTGGAGCTCGCCCGCTTTCGTAGCATTGTAAGCAGAGTTGGCCCTGGAAGCGTCCAAGCCGCTTTTCGAAGAGAGCATGACCATGGCGCCACCGTCACCCTGGGCGCGCATGATGCGAGCCGCCTCTCGCGCCACCAGGAAATAGCCGGTGAGATTGATCTCCAGCGCCAGCCGCCACTTATCCACCGGCATGTCCACCAGCTCGTAGGGCGGCGCGATCCCCGCCGCGCAAACGATGACGTCCAATCCTCCCCAATGCCGCAAAAGCCTGTCGAACCCTGCTGCTACAGCACCTTCGTCGGTGACGTCCATGTGCACCGGGAGTGCGCGCGAGGGGTCCGCCGACGTGGCTGCCGCCTCTGCTGCGCCTTTATCGTCAACGTCGCAGAAGGCCACCGCGGCTCCCGCTTCGACGAGACCCTGGGCGATCCCGCAGCCTAAACCGGACGCTGCACCTGTCACCAGAGCGACCTTCCGGGCAAGCGGAGCGGCAGCAGCGCCGAACAAAGCCGAACGGTAGTGTTCCGCCTCCCAGTTGATAATGAATTCTGCGCAAGCTGGACTCAAGTTATGCGCGCCGCCTCGCCCCGCCGCCAAACGCGTGATCTTGGCGGCGGCCACGCCCAGCACCTCCGCCGCATCAAGCTTGGTAGCATTTTCAGCGACCAGGAAGGTCCCCACATTTCTGACTATGGCCACCCTGGGTGGAGCCTTCTCGCTCAATGCCGGTTTCAGCTTCGCGGCCAAATCGTCGAGTGAATCGCCCAGCACCGCGTGGGAGCCGGTGTAGACAATATGGTCGGGCGTCAGTGAGCCACCGGCCAACGTCTCCGCCCTCTCGTCACACGCCACAGCCGGCCAACTCCGTATCATTCGTCAAGCGGGCGAAAGGAGCGCCTCCTCGCGCCTCGCGCCAAGCGCGGCGCAGCGAGACCATGGCCTTGCGTAAGGCCGCAGAATCCAGAGCCGGAGGGTGCGCGCACCGGCGGCGCTTTCGGCAGGAAGTACCGCTCGCAACGCGCCACCCATTCATTATGCAGCGCCAGGCATGCCTGCGCCTCAGGAGCCGAGACGAGAAGGCCGTGGTTCTCCATGAAAATGACAACCGGAGGATGGCCGTGTTTCTTTTCGTAAGCCTCAGCAGCGGATTTGATGGTCATCGCGAGGCGCCAGCCGGGATCGGTGTAGGGCACCCAGAGCGGCGGGAGTTCTCCTGCGGGTGTAATCTCCCCCAGGGCCTTCAACCCAGGCCCGCAATTCAGGGCGTTGGCCGCCACGGGGTGGGTGTGGATGACCACCCTGCCGAGCATGGCGTGGAGCGCCGTCTCGACGGAGGGCCGCCCGCTGCCGCCGAATGACTGCGGAGGACAGATGTTGCAGCACACGCGCTTCGCGGGCATTCGTCTCCAGCGTGGCAAGGTCCTTCCGGTCGAAGATGCTCAGGACTCCAGCCGTATCCACTTCCACCCAGCCGGCTGACTCGCTCATCGCGGTCAGTGGCGTACCGCTGGCCTTGATGGCCATCGTCCGCCCGTCCTGAGATTTCACCGAGGTGTTGCCGCCGCCCGCCTGGACGTAGTCCGGATTAGCGCCGACCGCGCGAGAGATTGCAATCAATTGCGCCAGAGATTCTTTATCCATCGTGGTGGTTGCTATTCGCAGTCGATGACGGCCTTGATTCCTTGTCCCGCCTCGACCACGGCATAGGCTTTGACCATGTCTTGCAATTTAAACCTGTGGGTGAGGAAGCGATCCCAGGGCAAGTCGTCGCGGGAGACCATTTCCAGGGCCTGGTGGTAGTGCTGGAGGTTGGAAGCAAAGCAGCCAAAGACGGAAATCTCGTTGTAATGAATCAGATTGGTGTCGATGCCCAGAACCGGGTCGTCCTTGGGCACGCCGGCAAAGAATGAAACTCGCGCCTTCTTGCGGACCAGCTTCAGCGCATCAGCCTGGGCCGCTTTCACGGAACAGGCGACTATGGCCACATCAAATTTCTCTCCCCCGCCTGCCTCCATAATCTTATTGACAGCGTCCCCGCCGGACGTATTCACGGGCAGACCGACCCCAAAGTCGCGAACATAATCCAAACGTTCCTGCGACACGTCCGCCACGATCACCGGGTCGCAACCTCGCGCCTTCAGGATGCTGGCGTGCATCAGGCCAATGGGCCCGGCTCCGAAGATCACGCCACGATCTGCCGGCTGAGGGGACAAGTACTCCTGGCCGTTCAGGACGCAGGAAAGCGGTTCGATCAGCGCCGCGCGCTCCACGGACATGGAATTCGGAATTGGGATCACATTGCCTTGCGCCACCGCCGCGGGCAGGAATCTTGACATACTCCGCGAATCCCCCTGCATAATCGTAGCCCAGCGCTGTGAATGAGTCACAGAGGTTGTATTGCTTGCGTTTGCAGTAAATGCACTTTCCGCAGCCCACGACCGTGGCGACGACAACTTTTTGGCCGATGTGGAGCCCACCTCCCACACCTGAACCGATCTCGTGAACAGTTCCGACAATCTCATGCCCGGTAATCGCCGGCGGCACCACGTTCTTCTGCCCATGGGTGTAAATGCGCTTGTCCGTCCCGCACACGGAACAGCGGAGGACCCGCAAAACAACCTCGCCCGTTCCAGCCGTGGGCTTCGGAACATCCTCGATCCGCACATCTCGCGGCCCGTAAAAAACTGCTGCTTTCATTTGACTTGTGACCTTTCTCCAGCCTCATCGCGGCTGGTACCCAATTGCCCAACTCACTCGCGTTGGTAGCTGAAGCTGGCTTTGCCCACTACGCCGCCGTATGGCGGTCGGGTTAAACAGGTGCGGGGACAGGATGGGTCGGCAACTGCTCGCGCACGTACCTTAACCGAAAATCAGCGCCAATAAATGCACAGTATACACGTAAGCTCATGGAGATTCAACGCGCATGCAATACCC